>NZ_LNNH01000039.1:106061-106158 GCF_001542915.1 Peribacillus simplex
GAGCCTCCTCGGCTTTGCCTGCGGGGTCTCCCCTAGACGCGCTTTTCCCGCAGGAGTCTCGTACCTTCCGTTCCAATCAACTTTGTCTTACCTTTTA
>NZ_LNNH01000040.1 GCF_001542915.1 Peribacillus simplex
GCGGAAAGCGAGTGCCTGGAGTGGAAATCAACGTCTAAATTGTACAGGCCATAAAAATAGACAAACTCGATTTTCATCGAGTTTGTCTACAGTCTGAGCGGATGTCCTAAACCGGACATCCGCCTTTTTGTTCCTATTCACCCTGAAAGCTCCCCTATGCTTTTTTGACAAGCGGATCGGTCAGGTTCATGAATTCCTCGACATCGTCCATGCAGGCAAGAACCGCTTCTTCCCAGAAATCACGTGTCGTCAAGTCGACACCCAAATGCTTCTTCGCCAAATCCTCGACTTTCATCGAACCGGTATCCTTTAATAAAGCGATATATTTTTCTTCGAATCCTGCAGGTTCCTTCAGGGCATTCGCATAGATCCCCAAGGAGAACAAGTATCCGAATGTGTACGGGAAATTATAAAATGGTACACCCGTAATATAGAAATGAAGCTTTGAAGCCCAGAACGTTGGATGATAATCACTTAAGGCGTCCCCATAGGCGTCTTTTTGGGCGTCAAGCATCAGTTCATTCAATCGTTCAGCACTGACATAGCCCTGTTTCCTCTCCTCATAAAATTTGGTCTCGAATAAAAAGCGGGCATGAATATTCATTAACAATGCCACCGAACGCTGAATTTTATCTTCTAATTGAACCAGCTTTTCTTCCTCACTGCCCGCTTCCTTCACAGCAGCATCGGAAACGACCATTTCAGCAAAGGTAGAGGCTGTTTCAGCCACGTTCATCGCATATGATCGATTCAACGGATGGATATCCCTCATGGCATAAGAATGGAACGCATGCCCCAATTCATGGGCCAATGTCGATACATTCGAGGGTGTACCTGAATATGTCATGAATATCCTGGACTGCTTGCTTAATGGGAACCCCGTACAAAACCCGCCAGGCCTCTTACCAGGCCTGTCCTCCGCTTCAATCCAGCTGTCATCGAAGGCTTTTTGAGTGAAGCTAGCTAACTCCGTGCCGAATTTAGAGAATTGCTGCACGATGAAATCCGCGCCTTCTTGATAATCCATCACTTTGGACTCCGCGGTCACCGCGAGCGGCGCATCCAGATCGGCCCAACTCAATTTATCCATATCCAGTAACTCCGCTTTCCTTTGTAAAAACCTCACCAACGGCTCCTTATGATCGGCAATGACATCCCACATGCTCTCGAGGGTTTCTTTTTTCATCCTCCCGATTTCAAGCGGCTCTTTCAAAATATCATCCCAGCCCCTTTTTTCATTCACACTGAGACGAAATCCAGCAAGATGGTTCAACGTCCGGGCAAAAAGATCACTTTTTTCTTCCCAAGCCTGTTCCCATGCAGCTAACAATTCTTTTCTCGCCTCTTGATCTGGCTCGGAAAATTTATTCGCCGCTTGTCCTACCGACAGCTTGTCCCCTTTATACGGAATGGTCATGGAACCGACGATCGTATCATACATTTGGCTCCAGCCTTCGAATCCGTCCAAGGACAATTGCGTAATCAATGCCTCTTCCTTCACCGAGAGCCTTTCCTTAGCCCTCTCGCGACGTTCATTCAACACGAATTTCACTTCATCCAACGGTTCTTTGCCGAGCATGCTTTGAAAAAACGAATCATCAAGCTGGATCAGCTTTTCATCAAGCTTGCTGATAGCCATTTTGAGCGATGCAACGATTTTCATTTGTTTGATCCGCAGCTGCCCTGCCTTTTTATCCTGCGAGTTTTGAGCTTCCAGGCATCCGATGAAGGCGCCTGCCTGCGTGGACTTCATATTGGTGTTTTTCAATAGGTCGAATGCCTCGATCAATGGGCCTTCATCATTTTCTTCTGGTTTGATAGTACTTATAAGCAAGTCGAGCTCCTGCACCTCATCCTTGATTTCATCCAAAAAATTCAGGAACTCTATGGAAGAGCTTCCTCCTTTAAAAAAAATGTCCAAATCCCATGTTAAAGAATATCCCATTTTGCATGCCCCCTTTTATCAATAAGTTCATTATAGGGGTTTAGCCTGCATTTTTCTAACTAAAACGAATTTTCAGTATTTTTTAAAACATTTTTCTATATCTAAGATTAAAATAGTGTTATGATGAATATATTCTTCAAGAAAGGGGTGGTTCATATGAAATTCATCATCCAGCTGTCTGCCATCATACTCCTTTTATGGACCGTGCCCGCGCAGTTCCATCAGCATGCACAACAGCTAGCCCTTGAAGAACATACCGATGTTCACCATTGGGATAAGGCCGATAAAAAAGTGCCTCTCATGCCTGCCTTAAGTTCGTTGCAGGCGATCATCATAATTCTGTTAGTTGAATTTTCGATTTTAAGTTTTCTTTATTTCCATACAAATCTGCGACAAAGGTATCTCAGTCCCGTGTTTTTCCAGGCGAATAACGTAGCCGCCCACTCCGACATTTTATAAAAAATAAAATCGAGGAGTGATTCATATGTTGTTTCGTTTTATTATGATAGGGATCTTTTCTTTAACCGCATCACGTCTGTTCCTATTTCAGGGAATCGAGATTTATCATGCATTCGCTGATATGATCAGAAGTAAATACTAAAGCAAAAAGAGTGCCGGGAAATGTGCCGGCACTCTTTTTTTACGTTGGTTCTTTTCGTAAAGATTGATATTTTTTAAAGCGGAGTTGCGGACTCACCGCCCGCCCAAGCGAAGCGAGCATCGCGGGGAATCCACCCAAACCGCATTATGCGGAAATAGCCTTTGCGTTTAACCTTTAGCCTTCTTTTCCTTCTCTTTTTCCGCCCTGTAAAATTCATGGAACATCTTCATTAACGCGCGTTTCTCGATCCTTGATACATAACTGCGGGAAATCCCTAGCTCTTTGGCGATTTCCCGTTGGGTTTTTTCCTTTTTCAAGTCCAGCCCGAACCTGCCTACAATGACCTCCTTTTCCCGTTCATCCAATATATCAATATATTTTTTCACCTTTTCAATTTCCATATTAAGCTGGATCGTATCGATGACATCTTCAGATTCCGATTTCAGTACATCGATTAAACTGATTTCATTTCCCTCTTTATCCTGGCCAATTGGATCATGCAAGGAAATATCCTTTTTCGTTTTCTTTGTGGCGCGTAAATGCATCAGGATTTCATTCTCGATACATCTCGCCGCATACGTAGCGAGCTTTGTACCTTTCCCATCCGAATAACTTTCAATCGCTTTTATCAGACCAATCGTCCCGATCGAAATCAAATCCTCCGTATCTTCGCCCGTGTTCTCGAATTTCTTGACAATATGGGCAACAAGCCTGAGGTTATGCTCGATTAAGATGTTACGGGCATCCCCATCCCCCTCACTCATGAGCTTCAGATATTTCTTTTCATCCTGAGATGATAAAGGCTGGGGAAAAGCATTGTTTTTTACATAGGAAACAAATAAGTAAAATTCTTTGATGATATATCCGACAACTGTAAGTATTCCGGGCATTGGTTTCATCCCCCGTTTCTTTGGTCCCCTCATTCATACCTAT
The DNA here is from genome assembly GCF_001542915.1 of Peribacillus simplex. Taxonomy (GTDB): domain Bacteria; phylum Bacillota; class Bacilli; order Bacillales; family DSM-1321; genus Peribacillus; species Peribacillus simplex_B. The sequence goes on from NZ_LNNH01000040.1 coordinate 3,480, forward strand.
GCAGGAGTGGGCTTGTTCGTGTCTGTCCCGATAAAAGAAATCATGAAAGGATGAAATGTTTGTATCGCCAATGGATGAATTCCCAATCGGACAAAACCATTCAATCATATAATACAAGTGAATTTTTAAGGAAAGGGGGTGTCTTGGAATGGGATATAACTATGGACCATACGGTTGCGGCAACTATGGGTATCCGGCTCCGCCGCCAAATTATGGCGGCGGTTACGGATACGGTTATGGCCTGTTTATAGTGCTGTTGATTGTATTGCTTATCTTCGGGTTCTGCTGGTTCCCGGGATATGGATATGGCGGACAAAGTTCGTGCTGCTAAAAGGAAAAAACTCGGCATTTGGCCGAGTTTTTTCCTTTTCACCTGAGCGATTTTCCGACTGGGATCCGTTATGGGCAAAGTCCGTTAGCCGGTATCCTTCTCCTGCCACCAGCAACGCTTTGCTCCCTTTACATAGACTAAGTTCATCATATTAACCTCCACCTTTCATTGAATTTTTGGGAAACCAAACCTCATCTGTCTTAGAAAAAAGGACGATGCTTCATCGCTTTGTCTAAATGTTCTTCACGAATTTTATTGATTCTCTCCTGCTGCATGCATTCCTCGGCAGTCATTTTTTTCATTTTGATCGTAATTGTGAAAAAAAGCATATTCAGTGTCATAAGTATCACCTCCTTTTAGGGTGCGGCCCCGCAAAAAGGCATAAAAAGGCCGCAGAAAGTTATGTCCTCCTGCAGCTTTTTCAAAAAAAATATAAAAAGGCCGCAGGATAAAAGACTTCTCCCTGCGGCCGCTATGTTTGAATGATTAATAAAGCCCATTTGCTTTAGAAATATTCCGCGTGGCACAGGTCGAATGGTATTTGATTGTCAATTGAATAAGTCAAGCCAATTTGATTAGTGACGACTCCATATAGATACAAATTCATTTTCTTCGACCTCCCTTGGAATATTTTTTATTACTTGGTAAGTATATCCACAATTTCGAAATTTGTAAACGGCTTTTGCCTATTTTTTTAAAAATTCTTTCTTTTTACCCATTTTCAAACAGAATTTATAGAAAGTGAAGGCAATAGGAATGACAAATCCCCATGCTGTTGATTTCGAAATTAAACAGCCCCACCTTGACCGCTCAAAAATTCAGCCCGTGCAGGTCAATGAAACGGCCCAAGTCCCAATACTATCGGCAAGGAGGGTGCTCATATAGGCTTCAGGCACACTGGAATGGAAGGTGTGTGTGGCCTTCCGCTTAGGAAATACGCGGCTAAGGGAGGCCCCGCAGGCGCGTGCGCCAAAGAGGCTAACGGATCCCTCTGGATAGGGAGTGCCTGCAGAGCAATGAAACGGGCTAAGGTACAAGCTACTCGCGGGTTTGAAGGAGTTTACATCGAATTTGAGGTGAATTCTCATAAAAATTGCCCTTTTCACAGGCAATGGGAGCCGTTTCTCGTCAATTTCATGGGTTACTCTCGAATCCGGTCAGGATTCTCCGTATAGTTACCGCTATCTTTCACCATTTCGGCGCGTTACTCGCCCCCCAGTCCAAATCCTCCGATACGACGGGCTCAGAAACTAACTTCGTGTTCATGCAGGGTCAGGGAAAAATATTCAAGAAACAAAAAAGCTGCAGGCAAACTCCCATTACGCCCGAGTTTGCCTGCAGCCTGTATCCTGATTCTATTGTTGTAAAGTATCCTGGTCATCCATTTCTGCCAAGATCTTTTTGTATTTATTGGATAAACGGAAAAATAATATGGATACGCCAAGGAACATGATCGTCGCTCCCATATAGGCATATGTGTCAATCATCGTTTTGCCGCCAGAGGGAAGGATGGTTCCTAAATAGAAAAACGAACCCACACATAGCAAAGTGATTCCAAATTGTTTAAAATCGGCCATTTTCGAATTAAGCATTGCCGCCGTTTGGTTTGTACGTTTTTTCATGCCATTCCACCTTCTTTCAAGCTGTTAAGTTATCGATATCTCATTCTACCATATTTATTCCAAATGACAGAAAGTAAATAATGGCAGTCAGCTTAAAATGCGGAATGGTCCCCTTTTACCCCTTTAGTGCTTGCTCCAAGTCTTCCAATAAGTCTTCCGCGTCCTCCAGGCCTACGGATATGCGAATGAGCCCGTCGGTTATTCCAAGCTCGGCACGGCGTTCTGCCGGAATGGAAGCATGCGTCATCAAAGCCGGCACGGAAATTAGGCTCTCCACTGCTCCAAGACTTTCAGCCAGCGTGAAGTATTTCACCTTATTCAAGACGGTTGCGGCTTTTTCGGCACTGCCGACATCGAATGAAACCATGCCGCCGAAGCCACGTGATTGTTTTTTCGCTATTTCGTGATTTGGATGGCTTTCCAGACCTGGATAATAGATTTTCGAAACGCCTTCATGGGCGGATAAGTACTCAACGATCCGGGAAGTGTTTTTTTCATGTTCTTCCATCCGGATTCCCAGCGTTTTAATGCCTCGCATCAGCAACCATGAATCTTGAGGCCCTAGCACGCCCCCTGTAGAGTTTTGGATGAAGTGAAGGTCATTGCCGATTTTTTCATCATTCACCACGACAAGGCCCGCTACAACATCGCTGTGACCCCCCAGGTACTTCGTAGCGCTATGCAGGACGATATCCGCACCAAGCGTAAGCGGATTCTGCCAGTATGGCGTGCTGAAGGTATTATCGACGATCGTCAGGATCCCGTTTGCCTTCGCTATTTTTGCTACGGCTTCCAGATCCGTGATCTTCAGTAATGGATTCGTCGGGGTTTCGATGAACAACGCTTTCGTATTGTCCCTGATTTCGTTTTGAATCGAATCGATATCACTCGTATTGACGAATGAAGCTTCGATTCCAAAGCGATTCAGCACCTTCGTCATCACCCGGAAAGAACCCCCATAAACATCATCGGTCATCAGGACATGATCTCCGCTGCTCAGCAGCATCATGACGGCGGTCATCGCTGCCATCCCGGAGCCAAAGGCGAATCCTCTTTTTCCTTCTTCAAGATCCTTGATCAATTCCTCAAGCGCATGGCGGGTAGGATTGCCTGTACGGGAATACTCATATCCGCGATGATCCCCCGGACCATCCTGTTTATAAGTGCTTACTTGATAGATTGGCACCGAGACGGCACCAGTTGCTTCATCTCCAAAAATGCCACCGTGGATCAATTGTGTTTTCTTTCTCATTTTACATACCTCCCTGATAAATTTTCTTGCTTAAGTAACGTTCACTGGAATCGGGGAATACAACGACAATATTCGTCCCTGGGGAAGCCTTGGCCGCTTCATCCATGGCCGCAGCAAATGCCGAGCCGGAAGAACTGCCGACCAACAGGCCTTCCTTCATAGCCAATTCCTTGACCATATCGAACGCTTGCCGATCGCTTATCGTATGAATTTGATCAAAGTACGATTCATCCATATAAGCTGGTAAGAATTCCATTCCTATGCCCTCTGTTTTATGGGGTCCCGCTTCGCCTCCGTTCAATATCGACCCTTCTGGTTCGACAATGACCGTTTTGACAGCAGCCTTTTTTTCTTTTAAATAACGCGATGTGCCCATGAAAGTCCCACCCGTCCCGGCACCGGCAACAAATACATCGACTCTTCCATCCATCTGATCCCAAATTTCAGGTCCCAGCGTTTTATAATAGGCATCGGGATTGGCTGGGTTGGCAAATTGCTCGGGACAATATGACCCGGGAATTTCGGCAAGCAAGGCCTTCGCCTTGGCAATCGCTCCTGTCATTCCTTCCTCAGTCGGGGTCTGGACCACTTTTGCTCCAAGAGCGCGCATCAATTCCTGCTTCTCGGCACTGAATTTCTCTGGCACACAAAATATCACATCGACTCCACTGTTTATCGCCGCAAGCGCCAGTCCAATCCCGGTGTTCCCGGCTGTCGGTTCGATGATGGTCCCGCCCTTTTTCACTTTCCCTGTCTGCAACGCCTGTGCCAAAAGCTCCTGGCCGAGACGGTCCTTCACACTGCCTCCCGGATTGAAGTATTCCAGTTTGGCAAAGATGCGGACGTCATCAGGAAGCGGGAAATGGGTGATCTCCATCAGCGGCGTCTTTCCGACCAACTCATGTATGTTTTGAAAGACCTTCATATTCGTACATCCTTTCATAGTTTCCCTACCAATTTAGTGAGTAATGAAACCAAAGAGTAATCAGCGGAGAATCTCACGCTGATCACTGCTCATTCATTTCATTTTCTCAACCATTTTCACGATCAGATCAGCTGAATGAAGCGCCGCCGTTTCCAGGAATTTATCAAAGGAAATATTGGACTCCTTACCTGCGATGTCCGAAAGGGAACGTATGATGACAAATGGTGTTTGGAATTGGTAGGCCACCTGTGCAATCGCTGCCGCTTCCATTTCCACGGCATATAGATCCGAGAATTTGCCTCTGACGAATTCAACCCTGACAGGATCATTCATGAACGAATCCCCCGTTACGATCAATCCTTTCGCCACTTGTATATCCTGGATTTCCTTTGCCGCTTCTTCTGCAAGGGCAAAAAGCTTCTCATCCGGAATGAAGGCAGCCGGCAGCTGAGGAACCTGGCCATACTCATATCCAAAAACAGTTACATCGACATCATGGTGGCGAACTTCGGTAGAAATGACAACATCCCCTACGTTAAGTGCGGGATGATATCCGCCGGCAGAACCCGTATTGATGATCGCATCCGGTTTGAATTTTTCCAAGAGCACCGCCGTTGACATAGCGGCATTCACTTTACCGATGCCGGATTTAAGCAATATGACCTCGACACCGTCCAGTTTTCCTGTATTGAATTCGGAACCGGCAATGGTCACCTGCTCCAAACCTTCCAATTTATCACGTAAAATCGTAACTTCTTCTTCCATTGCTCCGATTATGGCTACTTTCATTAGTAAAAAACCTCTTCCTATAATTTTTCCGCCTCCATAATCCAGACAAATTGATTGCAGCGCTCGAAGTTCACAGAATACCCATGCTCTTCAAGAACACTTTCCAAAAAAGGAATGGTTGTATAATATTCCGTTTGCAAATCGTTCGCCAAATTATGAAAGCCTGCCTGCTTTGCATCGGAAATCGCTTTTTCATGCGCTTCCTTTGATTGATACATCGTATCCGCAAACACTATTTTACCACCAGTATTCAGTAACTTTCCATAGCTGGCTATCGCTTTTTCTTTTTCTTCATCCGTTAAATGATGAAATGCATACGTACTGACGATTGAATCCACACTTTCCGGCTCCGGGAAATCCATGAAATCGCCATCGGCTATATGCGTTACATTGCCAAGCTTCCCGATCGCAATTTCCCTCATTGCAGGTGAAGGCTCGATTCCCGTAACCTTAAGGCCTTTTTTCAATAACCTCTCCGTTAAATTCCCGGTGCCCACTCCGAACTCCAAAACATGGCCATGAGCCCGATTCGTCACGCTATCCAAGATCCTATCATAGTGTTTAAATACCTCTTGATATTCAATATCGTGTCCACCGACAGTATCATCATACGATTTCGACCATTCCTCAAATAAATCCAAAAATTCTCTGCCCATTTTTTATCACCTTTTTATTATAATATAATAAAGCCTATAAGTATAATATGAATTAAACACAAAACAGTGCTGTTTATTTAGGCAAATTCACCATGCAGCAAAGATTTGCCTAAGCACTCTTTTATTATAATACAATAAAACCTATAAGTATAATATGAAATAATATGAAAAACCGTGCCGTTTTTTTAGGCAAACCCTCATTCCGTTTTAGATTCGGCTAAAATGGTGTGTTAAACTAGCATTATCTACTATGTTGGAGGGAAGTCTTAATGAATTTTCAGCTCGACTTAAATTTATTCGAAGATAAAATAGAGTTTTTCGAGGCAGAAAGCATCAAGAATCTCGAAGAAAAAATCCAGGCGCAAATCGAAATCAATAAAGCGATCATGCTCCAGGTTCATTCGGTCTCACATCAAATGTATGTAAGCGAGGAAGGCAGACGTTTTTATAGTGCTGTCGTTCATTTCAAGGCAAAAAAATGACCAAGCAAAAAGCCCCCGGGAGGAGTGTTCCTTCCGGGGGCTTACTAGTTTGGGACTATTTGCGTTTATCATTAACCTTCAATTCTTCGACTTTTACAGGTTTCCATCCAGAGCCGTCGACCCATTCAATATGGACCCGATAGGTTTTTGGATTATCCCCTTCAGATACGGTACCGATGGCCGTGTTGGGCGAACCGCCGTTTTGAAGCCACCATAGCCTCATGCCGCCTTGATCGATCCCAGCTCCGAGCGCAATGGCTTTACTCATTTCATTCCAGTCGACAGAGCCCTTTTGAAAGCTTGTCGTATGCTCACCGGATTGCTCGGTCCCGACTGGTTTCCAGCCCTCACTCTTATAGGTGGCCGCAACATTGCCATCTCCGCTTCCTTCCACTTCCACAAGCTCGGCATCTCCCGCTTTATCCGAAGCTTCTTCATCCTCTGTTGCCTTTTCTTCCTCTTCCTCCGTTGCATTAAGATCTTCGTCCGCTTCCTTCTCTGAATCTTTTTCTTCCACTTTCCCAGCAGGCTTGTCCACTTTGCCCTTATCTTTATCGGTAATTTGCTTCGGTTCCGTCGTGGTTGGATTAGCTTCTGTACCCCCATCACTTAAGAAAATGGTGATGGCGACAATGACGATTAAAATGGAAACGATGGTTATTGCGATATTGTATATTTTATTTACTTTTCTTTTTTGATCTCGCTGATTGAATCGTGAGCCCAAGGTCCATTCCTCCCTTACCATTTCATTACTGCCCCCATTTTAACATGATTCAGCGACAGATAGAAGGGAAGGGTTTCCTACACTTTTCGTCATATCTCGTATCAGTCCTGGTCCTTGGCGTATATAACTTTTACAATATCTGAAAAAAGCGGCGTCATGCTGGAGCTATTCTCCTTCGTTTCAAAATTCACGGCAACGAGCGCATATTCGGGATTTTTATAAGGGAAGTAGCCAGCAAACCATTTATTGAGCTCCCCTTTTTCTATATTCGTCTGAGCTGTTCCTGATTTACCCGCAACCTCCACAGGCAAATCTCTCAAGGAAGCACCGGTCCCTTTTTCTTCGGTCACAACCTTCCTTAGGAGCTGCTGCATCTTCATCGACGTATACGGAGAAAGTGTCTCCCCTCCCATGCTTTGATTCTTAAAGTCGACCACAGTCGTACTATTGTTGAATTCAACCTTGGAAACGGCTTTGACTTGTTCCTTCTTGCCGCCGCGGGCGATCGTGGCCATCATGTTCGCTATCGCCAGGGGTGTCGTTTGGACGTCTTGCTGGCCGATGGCGGTTTTGGCAATCATCTTGGGATCTTTCTTTAAATCATCGTCGTGCCAGACCTTTCCGGTTTGTTCATGGTACAACTGAGTGACTTTCGTATGATATACATCACCTTTCCAGCCCGTTTCACCTATCAACCCTAACTTCTTCGCATAGTTTTCCAGAAAGTCAGGATCCTTCTCGGCAATTTCCTGTGACAATTCGGCGAATGTCCTGTTACAGCTTTGGGCAAAGCTGCTTTCAAAATTCAGCATCCCCAATTCCCTCTGCTTATCCGTCCTTCCATCAATCGTCAAGTTACAATTGAATGTCCTGGAGGGACTCGCCGCCTTATGATCGATGGCGGCTGCGGCCGTGACCGTTTTAAAGACGGACCCTGGCGTTTTTTGAGTCAGCATCATATTGACTGCTCCTGCTCCATTCGGGTCTTTAATATTTAGGGCCGGACGCGATACCATCGCGACGATTTCACTTTTTTTAATATCGATCAGCACGAGTCCGCCTTTTTTTATGCCGCGTTCATCAACCAGCTTTTCCGCCTTTTCCTGTATTTGTTTATCGATCGTCGTCACGACCTTCACAGGATACAAGGGGTTGGCCGGTTCCACGTATTTAACATCGACACCAAACATCGGGCCGCCGCTTGCGTCCACATGAAAAACGAGCTTCGATTCCCCTGCCGAAAGCAAAAACTCATCAAAGGTCCTTTGCAGTCCTGTATTGCCGATTTTCGTTTCGGGGGACAAATTCAAGTCCGGATAACGTTTTTTCTTCTCAGCATCCGATATATTCGTCGTGCCGATCAATTGCGCTGCGGGTGTTTGATTGTGATACAGCTTTTCGTTCACGGCAAAGACGCCGGGTATCTTCAATTGATTGATCGCCTTCGATTGGCTCGCCGTCAACTCGATCGGGTCATCCCCGCCGAATATGAATGGTTCATCCGCTTGTTCGATTGCCCGTTTCAGCTCACTTTCCGATCTGCCGATAATCGAAGCAATCTCATCTATAGGCCATGTCATTTTTTTCAGAAATGGAAACAGCACGAGCGTGGGGATTTCTTCATGAGCAAGCGGCTCCCCATTCCTGTCATAAAACTTTCCGCGTCCATCATCAATCTTCAATATTTGGGAACGCTGCTCCACGCTTGCTTCTATCAGGTTCACATCATGCTTTGAAAAAGATTCTGTCGATACAAGCTGAATGTAAACAAGCCTGCCTATGAGTATCAGCATGCAAGTGGTCAAAAAAATAGCCAGCAACCTCAATCGTTTCTTTTTCATAAAATACACCTCGTAAACATTGTTGACGAGGTGCGAATTTTTAAACAATTATGAACAACTTTGCCGCAACATTTTTTCCCGCAAAAAAGAGGAGGCCCATATGGACATCCTCTTTAATCTGTAAGTGGATCAGCTGATGGATACGATTTTGACGCTCATTTCGCCGCCAGGTGTCATGATCGATACCTTGTCACCGACTCTTTTGCCCATTAGGCTTTTCGCGATCGGGGAATCATTGGAGATCTTTCCTTCGAATGGATCCGCTTCAACGCTACCAACGATGGAATAGGTCTCTTCGTCACCATTAGGAAGTTCAACGAATGTTACCGTCTTCCCAAGTGAAACGGTATCTGTATTCGAATCATCGCCTTCGATGATTTTCGCATTGCGGATCATGTTTTCAATCGTTGTGATACGGCCTTCAACGAAAGCTTGCTCCTCTTTTGCCGAATCGTACTCGGAGTTCTCGGAAAGGTCACCAAAACTGCGGGCGATCTTGATTCTCTCCACTACTTCTTTCCGTTTAACCGTTTTTAATTGTTCCAGTTCTTGTTCAAGTTTTAACTTACCTTCTTTAGTCATTGGATATTCTTTTTCAATTGCCAAAACCCTTCACTCCTTCAAATTCTTTATGCCAAGTTTATGTACTATACAGGACTTAACTCTAAAATCTCGAGTCAAACTATATTAGTGCGCGACTTAAAAAGCACGCACAACCGATACTAAGAAACAACCGTTCTTTAGTATATGAACCGACTGCAGTTAGCAGCCGGTTCATTCTGTATCAAGAATAGAGTATTGCGTTTTCCAACATTTGTCCAGTATTTCCCCCTAAATAAATGGGATTCTTTCAAAAACGGAGGAAAATGGCACCTATCATTATTTATGCTATGTTATTACAAAAAAGACTTTTGTTCAAGGATTGTTTGAATTTTAGTCACCATCAAGTCAATCGCAACATGGTTCTGTCCGCCTTCAGGAATGATGATGTCGGCATAGCGTTTCGTCGGTTCGATGAACTGGTTGTGCATCGGGCGGACGACACTGATATATTGATCGATGACCGATTCTATGGAACGGCCGCGTTCTTTAATGTCACGGGTCATCCTCCGGAGGATTCGCAGGTCCGCATCCGTGTCCACATATAGCTTCATGTCCATCAAATCACGGAGACGTTCATCCTCCAGCACCAAAATCCCCTCAAGGATGATGACATCCTGCGGTTCAACGGCGATGACCTCCTCGGAACGAGTATGGATCGAATAATCATAAACGGGTTTCTCTATCGTTTCATAGCGCAGCAACGCGTTAATGTGATCGATAAGCAAATCATTATCAAATGCCAGCGGATGATCATAATTCGTTTTCAACCGCTCTTCAAACGGCAGATGGCTTTGATCTTTATAGTAATAATCTTGTTCGAGCATCAAGATCGAGTGTCCTTGAAAGAATTCAAAAATGGAACGGGTAACACTTGTTTTACCTGATCCCGACCCTCCTGTAACTCCGATGACCACTGGTTTTTTTCTTGTCATGTCAATTCTCCTTCCGCATCATATTGTTCACATATACTCGATCATCTACCTGAATGCGGACAATTTGAAGCGGATGGCGAGCTGCCTCCAGCTCGTTGCCTGACTCATCCCAGATCGTTCCGATTTTTTGCGTGAAGTTTTCGATTTCCGGCCCAAAAAACTCGACTTCATCTCCAGGCTTGAAGAAATTACGCTGCTGCATGGTCGCGATTTTCGTTTCCTCGTCGTAATCGAGCACCAATCCAGCGAAGTCGAAGCGAGTCTTTACGGTATGATTCCCGAACATTTGCTGTTTATACCCAGGAATTTCCCCTTCCATGAAGGATGATGCCGTCTCACGATTCGCACACTTATCAAGCTCTTCCAGCCATTCCTGCTTGATCGTGAAATGATCGGGATCGGCACAATAAGCATCAATGACCTTTCGATAGACGCTGATTACAGTCGCAATATAATGAATCGATTTCATTCTTCCTTCGACTTTTAGGCTATCAATGCCGATTTCGATCATGCCTGGCAAGGATTCAATCAGCTTTAGGTCTTTCGGGCTCATGGCGAATGGAGCATCTTCTTTTTCGAATAAAGGCTTTTCCCCGTCTTGATCCAGCTCATATAAATCGTAATCCCAACGGCATGACTGGCAACAGCCGCCGCGGTTTGAATCGCGAGCCGTCATATGATTCGAAAGCGTGCAGCGTCCTGAATAAGCAATGCACATCGCACCATGAACGAAGGCTTCGATTTCAATATCGACCTTTTCCTTCATTTCACGGATCTCTGCGGCACTTGTCTCACGGGCCAGCACGACACGCTCCAAGCCCTCTTCTTTCCAATACTGGACAGCCTTCCAGTTCGAAAGGGATTGCTGTGTGCTCAAATGGATTTCCACTTTCGGGGCGACTCTTTTGCACGTCTCGATGATCAGGGGATCGGCGACGATGATTCCATGAACGCCAGCCTCCTGAAGGCCTTCCAAGTATTCTTCAAGACCATCGATATTTTCATTATGCGCGAAGATATTAGTCGTTACATATACTTTCGCACCATACTTCTTCGCGAACTCGACGCCTTCGGTCATTTCCTCAAACGTAAAATTTCCGGCATTGGAACGAAGGCCATATTCCTGTCCGCCAATGAAAACGGCATCTGCGCCATAATGGACCGCTATTTTTAGTTTTTCCAAGTTGCCAGCCGGGGCCAGCAATTCAGGTTTTTTTACAATGACTCTTTTTCCATCCACGATCCTGGAAATTTTATCAGCAATAGCATTCAAGGCTATTCCTCCTCTTTCTCGTACCCTTTTCTTAATAAACCGACTCTTTGAAGAAGAATCCTGTATCCAACTCCCGGCTAACCGGCTGGATCGCTTTGACTTTTTCGTAAAGATCCATTTTCAACTCTTCATACCGGTCGGGCTCCTCTGCACATAAGTCTATCGCTTCCCGGTATAACTTTGTCATTTCCGTAATATATTCAGGGGTTTGCAGCAATCCTTCGATTTTTAATGAATCGATTTCCGCCTCAATCAATTCCTGCAGTTCATCAATCATGCACATATCGTTCGGGCTCATGATATGTGTACCATTTTCATCTTCATAAATCGGATATTTGTTTTCTCGTTCCTTATCATGCAAGAACATATTTCTGCTTTCCTGACGGTTTTCCACTGCCAATTCCTTGCCTTGGTATTCAAAGTAATTTCCGAGAAGCGTACGCTTGGACTGGAATATGCAAGTCATGCCGTGTACCTGCACTTCAAGTTCTACCTCGGCATTTTCCTTCATTTCGATTATCTCGTCCAAGCTTATTTCACGGGCAGCGAGAGCACGGACTGCACCGCGTTTCCCCCAATAATTACAGGTGTACCAGTTCGTCACCGTCATCTCCGTATTCCAGTGCAACGGCATATCGGGGGCAACGGCACGGACTGCCATCAAGACTGCCGGATCACCGAACACGATCCGGTCTGCACCGGCTTCTTTAAGGAAGGTGACGTAGTCTTCAAGCTCGTCCACCTTTTCATTATGAAAGATGGCGTTCATGGACACATACACCTTCTTGCCTGCAGCATGGGCCATCTCTATCGCTTTCTTGACATCCTCAACTGTGAATTCCCCTGCCAGCCTAAGAGCGTAACGCTGCTCGCCAATGACGAATGCGTCAGCGCCAGCTTCAATAAGCTCCGCGATGTGATTGACACTTGTCGGGGTCACGAGTAATTCAGGCTTTTTCATTTTTGTCACCTCTATGTTTACTTATGGCTACACCATCGCCAATCGGCAATATTACGGTATCGAAATGAGGATGGTCATGCAACCACATGTTAAAGTCCCTGATTTTTTTGATGAGAGCTCGCTTACGTCTCGTCATTTCCATGTCTTCGATGTTTTCTGCGACCAAGCCTTTAAATAATACATTATCAGTAATGATTACTCCAGCTTCGGCAAGGAATGGTTCAAACAGTTCAAAGAATCGCTTATACTGCCCCTTGGCGGCATCAACGAAGATGATATCGAATGGTCCGTGTTCGGCTACTTTCGGCCCTGCCTCAAGCGCATCCCCTTCAATGAGGGCGATTCTATTATTCAGTCCAGCTTTCTCGATGTTGGCCCTTGCCTGCCCAATACGAGCTTCATTGCGTTCAAGCGTCACGATTTTGGCTCCTGGCAGCGTTTCGGCCATCCTTATGGCGGAATAGCCGATTGCCGATCCGACCTCCAATATTGCCTGCGGCTGATGGAGCCTTAATATCTGAAGCAGTACCTCAATGCCTTCCGGCTCCATGATCGGCACATTATTTTCCAATGCGAAATCTTCCATCTCCTTGATCAGCCCCGTACGCTCCGGAATCAAGGAATGAAGATATTGTTCTATTTTTCCGTTCAAGATGTTTCCTCCAATGATAAGAAAAACGAAAGCACTTAGCCAGTCCATGCCGTACAAGCCAGGTTCGAATGCCTGCAAGTTATCACCATGGGCTGAAGCAAATATGCTTGATGAGCTGCATTTCCTTATCTTTCAAAATAAAACCCGGCATTCGCCGAGTCACTGATCACCGCTAAAACCGGTCCGAAAATTCACTTGTACTATTCTATCATAAAAACAAGGGGAAAGTAATATCTCTCCCCCTTCGTTGCTGTGCTTTTATTTATTGGAAATATGCTCTGCCTTTTTAAGATTATGGTCCTCCAGGTTTTTGGAGTATAGGACTTCTCCTTCCGGTGTGGCCAAGAAGTATAGGAAATCCGTTTTTTCGGGTTTCAATGCCGCTTCGATCGATGTCGTTCCAGCATTGGCAATCGGTCCTGGCGGCAGCCCTTTATTCTTATACGTATTATATGGGGACTTCACATCCAGGTCTTTATAATACACCCGGCTTTTATGGGACCCCTTTGCATACAGCACGGTGGGATCCGTTTGAAGCGGCATATCCTCCTTGATACGGTTGTAGAAGACGGAGGCAATTTTTCCCCGATCGACTTGCGCCGTCGCTTCTTCTTCCACAAGCGAAGCGAAGGTCAGCATCTCGTGCACGGAATAATCATCTTTTTCCATCTGCGGTTTATATGCCTGAAGCGTTTCATCGGTTTTTTTCAGCATCTCGACAACGATCGATTCCAAGTTTGGTTTTTCCTCATAGAAATCATAGGTTGCCGGGAAAAGATACCCTTCGAGCGGATATAAAACCTTTTCATTTTCGATTTCCGAAGTCAATAGCTCCGGGAATTGTTCCTGCATGGACTTAACGAATTTCTTATCATTCAATTCCTTAAAGACTTTTTTTGGTTCTTGTCCCGTCTTTACGGCAATGATATCGGCAATTTGGACGAGCTGCTTCCCTTCGGGGATCGTAATCTTCAATGCCGCTTCTTTCATCAGTTTCCCGGTTTTGATGCTTGTGACGATATCTTCAATCGGCATGGAAGGTGATAATTTATACTCACCTGCCTGGAATCCGGATTCATTGCGGAATTTAATATAGTATTTGAATACGCGTGCGTCCTTGATGATTCCCTGCTCTTCAAGCAATGTAGAAATTCCGTTCACGGAAGAACCGATCGGGATTTTCACTTTCTTGATGGTATCATCGTCAGGGTCGACGGGTTTCATGGCCGAATTAATATATAAGAAGCCCACGAGACCGACAATCCCGATTAGTAAAATAAGCGAAGCTATCGTAATCATGATGATCTTACGAACAAGCCTGGCTTCTCCTTGCCGTTCCAACAATTTCATTTGAATATGTTCCTTTTTAGATAAATTATGATCTTTTTCATCCATTTTCATTCCCCCTGCAAACTCACACCAACTACAGAATGGCTTCTAGATGATGCTTTCTCTAATTAGACTTTGCTTCGAACATTATACTAAAACCAACAAAAAATTACATGTTTTTTGTGAAACTACCTTCATAATTCATCTATTTATGGCAAAATCGCACTAGTTTTGTCAATCCCGGGAGTTTTTAACCAGGAAAATAGTGATATGATTTCAGCTCCATTTGAATGAGGGTTATACGAATTTCCACTTTTATGGTAGACATATCATCCCCGAAACGGAATAATCTTAGTTAGGATCATATTTAAATGAAAGGGAAGGCGGTGTAAAGGAATTGGATAATTCTTATTTTGTCGGGTGGGGGACGTTGGCACTCATAAATGCAGGACTCGCTCAAGGTAAAAATAGAACGGCGTTGAATTGGTTCTTGCTCTCTTTATTTTTAGGTCCTTTAGCGACTTTTATCCTTTTGTTCGCTGAGAAAAGATAAGCTTCTCATTGGTACATAAATGAAAAAGCATTAAAACCAATATGATTGTGTTGCCAATTTGGCGAGTCCAGCACCAAACTCGCGGGTCAAGTGCATAACCTCTAAGAAAACAGCTGCCTATTTGCCCATGAAGCATCCGATAAGTTACTTTATATACTGGCATGACATCTGTGAATACGCGAAATAATGATACTATCACCCGTTTTATCAAGGAAAAACTCTTGCCGAGGGGCTCAGCGCCAAGGCCTGGAGGGGTAGAAAACCGCAAAAAAAAGATGCCGCCTAACATACAGGCAGCATCTCCTTCAGGTCCTGGTTTTATTTAAAGGTCCTTTACAAAGGATACATTAAAAACCAGGTCAGTTTTTTCGTTTGTTTATTCTTCTTCTTCGGCTTCTTCCTGGTCAAGGAATGTATTTAACATTTCTTCGACTAGATCCCACTCTTCTTCGGTTTCGATCGGAGTAAGCTCACCATCTTTATTATCTTCGCTCGGTACGAATGAAGAAGCGTGGATTTCAATCTCTTCCTCTTCATCTTCTGCAGACATCGGATAGTAAAGGACATAAGATTTGTTGAATTTATCTGAATCGAATGTGAAAAGGATTTCGCAAAGCTGCTCGTTTCCGTTTTCATCTACTACTGTAATGTTGTTTTCGCCGTGTTCCATTTGCATTCACCTCATATTGAATTTGTTTGTCTGTCCAAGAAACCTTGCAGGATCATGACAGCAGCCATTTTATCAATGACTTTCTTACGTTTGCTTCGGCTCACGTCCGCCTCAAGAAGGACACGTTCAGCCGCCATAGTTGTCAACCGTTCATCCCAGAGAAACACCGGCAGCTTGAATTTTCTTTCTAATCGCTTAGCGAAATCTTGGCTGATTTCGCCTCGCGGTCCTACAGTCCCGTTCATATTTTTAGGTAAACCTAGGACGATTTTAGAAACTTCATGCTCTTTTATAATTTCATTGAGACGTTTAAAGCCGAAGTCATTTCCAGCTTCGTTAATTTTGATCGTTTCCAAACCTTGTGCAGTCCAGCCCATCGCGTCGCTTACGGCGACGCCGATGGTTTTTGAACCTAAGTCAAGCCCCATTGTGCGCATTAGTATTCCTCTCGATGTTTCTTAAGATACGACTTGACCAATTCTTCGATGATTTCGTCGCGTTCAAGCTTACGGATGATGTTTCGAGCATCCATATGGCGCGGGATGTAAGCCGGGTCACCAGATAATAGATAACCGACGATTTGGTTGATCGGATTATACCCTTTTTCCTGAAGTGCAACATACACTTGAGACAATACTTCTTGTACATCTCTTTCGAATGGTTCTTCGGGAAAATTAAATTTCATCGTTTTATCAAACGAACTCATTGACATGCACCTCTCCTCAGCGTCCAGAATCCACTATTACCTACATTGTACAACACTTTTCATGGATTATGAAATCGTTAAGACCCATTCTTCAACAAAATTAAGTGCTGCATCCAATTTTCCCGGGTCTTTTCCGCCGGCTTGGGCCATATCCGGACGTCCGCCGCCGCCGCCGCCGCAGCGGGAAGCCACTTCTTTGATCAATTTGCCTGCATGGAAACCGCGATCGATATAATCTTTCGTGACACCTGCTATCAAATTGACTTTATCACCTTGGGCCGATCCCAATACGATAATGACAGAATCAAGCTTTTGTTTCAAATCATCCGCCATGGCCCGCAGGTTATTCATGTCCGTAGCTTGAACCTTGGCCACCAATACTTGTACCCCATTGATTTCTTTCACGTTAGAAACGAGGCTTCCTGCTTCAATATTGCTTAATTTGGCAGTCAAGCTTTCATTTTCACGTTGAAGGTCCTTCACCTCAGCCAAGACCGTTTCAATTCTTGAAGGGACATCCTTCAAATTCGTTTTCAATTTAGCTGATGCCTCTTTCAAGATGCCGATTTGATCTGTCATCAATTGGTACGCACCGGCACCCGTAACCGCTTCGATCCGGCGCGTGCCTGCACCGATTCCGCTTTCGGAAACGATTTTGAACAGCCCGATCACCGCGGTATTCGGGACATGTACACCCCCGCATAGCTCAAGGCTATAATCGCCGATTTGAACGACACGGACAATCTTGCCGTATTTTTCGCCAAACAAGGCCATCGCGCCCATCGCTTTTGCTTCTTCAATATTTTTGTAGTCGGTATTCACCTGCAGGCTTTGCCAGATTTTTTCATTTACGATCGTTTCGATGCGCTCTATTTCTTCGGCCGTTATCTGTCCGAAATGAGAGAAGTCGAAGCGAAGGCGCTCAGCTTGTACGAGTGAACCAGCCTGATTGACATGTGTACCGAGAACGTCTTTTAACGCCTGATGCAACAGATGTGTCGCTGTATGGTTTTTAGTGATATGGATGCGGTTTTCTTGATTGACCGCAGCTACGATATCGGAATCTGTCAGTAAAGTGCCGGCAACGACCGTTACCCGGTGCAGGTTTTGACCATTTGGCGCCTTTTGAACATCATGGACTTCCATTTTCACGGATTCACTTGCCATCGTGCCTTTATCCGCTATTTGTCCGCCGCTTTCCGCGTAGAAAGGAGTTTTGTCCAGAATGACCTGCACGTCCTCACCTTCCTGTACCTCTGTTACAAGTTCGCCATTTTTTATGATGGCCGCAACCTTGGCATCGACCGCAACTTGATCATAACCGACAAATTCACTTTCGACCTTAATATCTCCCAACACTCCGCCTTGGATTTGCATCGAATCCACATCTTGGCGTGCTGACCGTGCACGTTCACGCTGGGCATCCATTTCTTTTTCGAATCCAGCTTGATCGACCGTCATGCCCTCTTCCTCGGCATATTCTTCCGTTAACTCGATCGGGAAGCCATATGTGTCATATAGACGGAAAGCATCACTGCCAGGAATGGTCGAGTTCCCCTTTTCCTTTTCCTTTTTAATGACCTCGGAAAGGATGGCCAATCCATCATGAAGGGTTTCATGGAAGCGTTCCTCTTCATTCTTGATTACTTTTGCAATGAAATCCTTATTATTGAGGACCTCAGGGTAGAAGTCTTTCATGATTTCACCAACGACAGTCACCAGCTCGAACATGAATGGACGATTGATGTTGATTTGCTTCGCATATCGAACCGCCCTGCGGAGCAAGCGGCGCAATACATATCCACGGCCTTCGTTGGATGGAAGAGCTCCGTCACCAACTGCGAATGCCACCGTACGGATATGATCGGCGATGACCTTGAAGGCAACATCCTTTTCTGTGTCGACACCATATTTCACATCGGCGATTTCTTCCACAGCGCGGATGATTGGCATGAATAGATCGGTATCATAGTTCGTGGCCACATCTTGAACGACGGAAGCCATACGCTCGAGACCCATGCCCGTATCGATGTTTTTCTTCGGAAGCGGTGTATAAGAACCGTCCGGATTATGGTTGAATTGAGAAAACACAAGATTCCAGACTTCTAGATGACGTTCGTTTTCCCCGCCAGGATATAATTCCGGATCATTCGGATCATCCCCGTATGCAGGTCCGCGATCGTAGAAAATCTCTGTGTTGGGACCGCTTGGACCTTCACCGATATCCCAGAAGTTTTCTTCAAGGCGAATGATCCTTTCAGCAGGAACACCGATTTTTTTATTCCAAAGTTCAAATGCTTCATCATCTTCAGGATGGATGGTCACGGCTAATTTATCTTTGTCGAACCCAATCCATTTTTCATCAGTCAAAAACTCCCATGCCCATGTGATGGCTTCTTCTTTGAAGTATTCGCCAATCGAGAAGTTGCCCAGCATTTCGAAAAACGTATGGTGACGTGCCGTCTTCCCGACGTTTTCAATATCGTTTGTACGAATCGCCTTTTGTGCATTCGTGATCCGCGGATTTTCGGGAATCACCCGTCCATCGAAATATTTCTTTAACGTCGCCACCCCGGAGTTGATCCAAAGCAATGATGGATCTTCATGAGGAACCAAAGACGCACTCGGTTCGATGTTATGGCCTTTTTCACTAAAAAAATCTAAATACATTTGGCGGATTTGAGCACCAGTTAAATACTTCATATATATATCCTCCTTTAAAAATGATTATGTAATTTTTGAGCACACAAAAAACCCCCATCCCAAAAACAGGGACGAGAGTCAACTCGCGGTACCACCCTGATTACGGACGCAGGAAAATCCTATGCCCATCACCTTCATAAAAGCCTTAACGCGGCATGACGGCAGGTATTAGCTGCTCTCGGGACTAGCTTTCTGCCGCTCTTCACCTGGCAATCCCTCTCAGCCTAGGGGACCCCTCTCTTCTTGGTGGACTTCAGCATACTTCATCCTTCAACGAATTATCTTATGTAATGGATTATATTCACAAGACTTTTATTTGTCAATAAGCGGCGGCTTCTTTCTAAAGTGAACGCGCGCGTGCAATACAAAAACTTTCAGCACAGCCAGAATCGGAATGGACAGGACCATCCCCGTGATGCCGCCGATTTCGCCACCGGCCAATAATGCCAGCATGATGAAAAGCGGATGCATATGCAGACTTTTTCCGACAATTAGCGGGGACAGGACATTTCCCTCGAGAAATTGAAGGACGAGTACGATGACCGCAATGATCACCACCATTTTCACCGATATCGTCGCAGCGATGATCACGGCGGGAATGGCGCCGATGATCGGGCCGAAGTACGGTATGACGTTCGTTATCCCGATGATTGCGCCCAATAGCAGCGGATAATCCATTCCGACGATCCAAAAAAGCAGCGAGGATAACAAGCCGATCACGGCACAGACGATGATTTGCCCTCGAATGTAACTGCCAAGCGATGCATCGACATCACGGACGAAGGCCCGCCCCTGCTTGCGCCATTTTTTCGGGGTCATATACCAGGCCATTTTTTTCAAGGCGGTGAAATCCTTCAGGATATAAAAGGCGATGAATGGAATCAAGGCAATCAGGACGATGAAGTCGATCATTTTCACGGCATAACCCATCGCTTTTTCAGGCATACGCTTCAACCAGCCCTCGAATAGAAGGATGCCTTCTTCCACCCTTTCATGAATTCCGAACGGCCAGGCTGCGGTTTGATGATTGAGCTTGTCGATCCGGCTCCGGTATTGTTCGACCAATTCCGGCACGCTTTCCGAAAGCTCCCGTACCTGACTGACAATCACCGGTATTCCTTTATACACGGCAAAGCCGATTCCCCCGAAAAATACTAAATAGATGATCGTAATCGAAAGCCAGCGGCGCATCCCTTTCTCATTTAAATATTCGACTACCGGATGCAGCAAGTAACTGATGAACGCACCGATCAAAAAAGGGATCAGGACTGTCACGCATACAGTGACAACCGGTCCCCACAAGGGTTGGAGTTTCATGAAGATATATATGACGAAGAATAAGAGCAATAAAAACCCGAGGCGATAAAACCATTTTACACGAATACTCACTTCCGAACACCTCCCGCTCGTTTATTCTTCGAAAGGCAGCCGGTTTTCATACATAAAAAAGAGTGTCCTGTGAAAAGGACACCAAAGCCACACGTTATAATATTGACTTTAATCTTTTACGGATTTTCTTCATGCTCCGTTTGAGCCTCTTTGAATTCAACATGTCCGAACCGAAGTTCATAACACTATTGCGTGAACGTCTAGCCATTTCAAACACCTCTTCCGATTATCACATACTGAAGCGGCGGTCATTTTCTTCAAACAAATCGTCCAATGAGCTTAAACTTCCATCTTCCTCGACCTGGTGCGTATTAATGATCCCTTCGGATAAGGTCATCTCAATAAAACAATTCCAACAATAATATTGGTTTACGCCTATTTTCCCTACATCTTTACTGCGGCAATTCGGGCATTTAATTTCCAAAATGGACACCTCACTGTTCATTAACTGAAACAATGATGGTATCCTTCCCAAACGTAGGCGGCTGTTTTGATTGGATCACTGTCGACTCCGAGAAAAACCCATCCGTTGTTTCATACGCTATAATCGTGCCCATTTGTTCCTTGAAATATACATCCTGCAGTAAACCAAGCTCCTCACCCATTTCCGAAAAAAGCATCCGCCCCAATAGTTCGTCCTTTGTCAGGCAAATGGAATCCGCAGGCATTTTCCTCGTGGTTGTATCGTTGAGCTTGATGACGATCCCGTCTTGTCCATAAGATGATATATCGGCCAATTGCAAGTGGAAGGCCCTCTTGAACAATGCTTGCTGATGAATGACCATGCCGGTTACCTGACCCGATTCTGAAATCGTTAAATCATGGACGGTGCCGATACGTTCTCCTCTAAGCGTAAAAACCGGCATCCCTTTCAATAAAGAAAACGTCCGCAAGGTCATCCCGCCTTTCCGAACATTTTTATTATTTCTTTCATCATGAAAATAGATGTGCTGAAAGGTTTTCCATTGTCGATTGTTACACATACCGTTGATGCCACGGCATAAAAAAAAGCACCCCAAATTGTTCGGGGTGTCGCTAGGCCCGGTCATTTCATTTTACCACCCTCTGCTCGAGCCTCCGCCACCGGAACTCCCTCCGCCTCCTCCGCGTGGGCCGCCGCCGCGGCCTCCTCCGCCACCGCCTCCGCGGCTGATGAATATCAAGAGGATATTAAGGAGCGTTTGAAGGAAAAATCCTTTAAAAAATTTGGCATCGAGGATGAAAACGATGATGATGACGATGATAAAGAGAACTATCTGTAAACCGGATGGCTGAAAGGTATCTGGCTCCGGCTGGACGGAAAGATCTTGATGAAACTCTTCGCCCAATTGATATTCTTTCGTGACATCGTTATAGACGGCCTTATACGTTTCAGTCAGTGCAGCATCATAATTCCCTTTTTTCAGCTCCGGAATGGCAACATTATCCAAAATCTGTCCCGTTCTTATATCGGTTATGGCCCCTTCCAGACCGTACCCCACTTCGATGCGGATTTTCTGTTCTTCCTTGGCAAGCACGATGAGGACGCCGTTGTTCAGCTCGGCATCGCCAAGCTTGAATGATCTAAATGCGTCGACCGAGTACTCATCGATTTCGGATCCTTCCATCGAATCCACGGTCAATACGGCAATCTGTGCTTTCGTAGCGTCATCCAAGCGTTTCCCAAGTTCGATCAGTTCCGATTTTTCCTGATCATCCAGCACTCCGGCAAAATCCTGGACATAGATATCCCCAACTGGTTTCGGGATGTTCGGTTGTGCTGCGACTACGTTTGCAAATTGTAATGTGAAAATGAAGAATAGCGCAAACACAGCGAGTCTTTTCATTATTTATCGCTCCCGAAATCAACCTTTGGCGTTTCTTTTTCTTGATCGGTCACTTCAAAATACGGCTTTGTCTCGAAACCGAACGCGCCCGCCATCAAATTCTTCGGAAAGCGTTTAATCGTCTTATTATAAGTGGTGACTTCATCATTATAGTCTTTACGGGCCACCGTCAGACGATTCTCCGTCCCCTCCAGGCTGTCCATGAGTCCCTTGAAGTTCTCATTGGCCTTTAAATCCGGATAATTCTCGACGACAACTAAAAGGCGGCTTAAAGCCCCGCTCAGCTCTTGATCGGCTTGGATCGCACCTTCCTTGGAATTGGCACCTGCCAGCTTGGAGCGGGCATCACTCACCGCTTTAATGGCTTCCGTTTCGTGCTTCGCATATCCCTTTACCGTTTCGACGAGGTTCGGAATCAAATCCGCTCTCCGCTTCAATTGATTATCCACCTGTGACCACTTATTGTCGACGTCTTCATTGGCACTGACAAGGCCGTTGTATGAGGTTGCCCCATATATCACTAGTAAAACGACAACGACTATCCCTATTATCCATCCTTTTTTCAATCTGATCCCCCCCTGCTCTTTCATATACAAGTTATATTTTATAGTCATTCCACCAAAACTATGATCATAAAACAAAATTCAGCAATTTGATGAACAAAACATGTTACATAAAATCATAAGGAGTAACATTCTCCATCCCCATCATCGGGTCGGCATGCCTGAGGATATCCAGATAGCTTGCCTCCTGCTCACGCACCATGCCCTTTTCAACCGGAGCATCCTCTTCGCTCAAAACCTCGCGCAGCTTTTCACGCAGTGTCGTTTTCCGGCGCATTTCATCATTCCGTTCGATCCCGAGACGGAATGCTTCTTCTTCCCCGCAAAGAATCAGGAAATTCTTGCTGCGGGTGATCGCGGTATACAATAAATTGCGTCGGAGCATCCGATAATAGCTTTTCACCACTGGCAAAATGACGATGGGAAACTCACTTCCCTGCGACTTGTGGATGGAGCAGCAATACGCATGTGTAATCTGATTCAGATCCTGCTTCGTGTAGGTCACTTCGATCCCCTCGAACGATATGATGACTTTATCGACATGATCGGTATTTTCCTTAGCGAACAATATCGATACGATTTCTCCCATATCACCGTTAAAGACCCCTTCCTCAGGCTGGTTCACCAGCTGCAGCACCTTATCTCCCGTCCTGTAAATCACATCGCCAAATTTGATTTCCCGCCGCTTTTCATCGATATTGCCATTGAACACTTCCTGAAGCATTTTATTCAAGGCATCGATGCCGGCAGGTCCTCTGTACATGGGTGCCAACACCTGTATATCCTTGGCCGTGAAGCCCTTCGTCCGGGCATTTGCGACCACCTTCTCGATAACCTGGGCGATTTGGCCCGTCTGGCAGCGAATGAACGAGCGATCTTCTTGCTGCTTCGTCACATCATCTGGCAGCCTTCCTTTTTTGATATCATGGGCCAATTCAATGATTGAAGAACCATCCGCTTGACGATAAATATGCTCAAGACTGACAGTAGGTACACAATTCGATGCAAGCAAGTCCTTCAGAACCTGTCCAGGACCGACCGATGGCAGTTGATCTTCATCGCCAACCAATATCACCTGGACATTTTCCGGCAGAGCTTTGAATAATTGATGGGCGAGCCACGTATCCACCATGGATACCTCATCGATGATCACGATCCGCCCGTCCAGCTGATTATCCTCATCATGCGAAAAGCCTTCACTCCCATTCCATCCCAGCAAACGGTGAATCGTGACGGCGGGAAGACCGGTCGATTCAGCCATACGCTTCGCCGCACGCCCAGTGGGAGCCGCAAGGACGAATGGGAATGGATCGCTTCCTTCTTTTTTATAATCATTCAAGTCCATTGATACCCCATGCAGCTCGGCATAAAGCTCGACGATTCCCTTGATGACCGTCGTCTTACCGGTACCCGGCCCCCCCGTCAAGATTAACATGGGTGATTGCAGGGCTGTCTGAATCGCTTCCTTTTGGGCTGAAGCATAGGAGACACCAAGCCGCTCCTCCAGCTCGCCAAGCGCAAGCAAAAATTCCGATTCCGGAAATTGGTCTTCATACTCGGTTTGGTCGAGAAGCCGCTTGATGTTCATCACGATTCCCTTTTCGGAATAAAATAAGGATGGCGGATAAATCCGTTGATCTTCGACAACGATTTTTCCGTCTTCCGTCAATTCGATTATTTCCGAGGAAATGTTCGTGAACTCGATCCGATCCCGCTTATTTTCCTCCAGCAGCTTTTTTACCGCTTCCAATAGCTGCTCGGCTTCGATGTAGATATTTCCGTCCTGAAGGCACTGGGATTCCAGCGTATACAAGCAAGCAGCCTTGATCCGATCGGGGTGGCTGCCGGAAATGCCAAGCTGATGCCCAAGTTCATCCGCCCGACCAAAACCAATCCCTTCAATATCCTCCACAAGCTTATACGGATTGCCCTGGACCATGGAAATCGTATCCTGCTTATACATTTGATAAATCTTCATCGAGAGCTGCGGACCGAAGCCATATTGATTAAGGGCAATCATCACCTGCTCCAGGCCTTGATGCTCAACTAACGTATCATAGAGGCCTTTCGCTTTTTCACCAGATAGCTTCGGAATATCATCAAGTAACGATGGCTGAGCCAGAATCTTGGAAATTGCCTTTTCCCCTAGCGTATCAACAATGCTTTCGGCTGTTTTTTTCCCAATCCCTTTAAACAGGTCACCGGACAAATAACTGACGATGCCTTCCTTGGATTGAGGCAAATCCTTGCGAAAATGCTCAACATGAAATTGAAGGCCAAAACGCGGATGTTCCTTCAAGGCCCCATAAAAAATATAAATCTCATCCTCATGCATCCTTGGAAAATAACCGGTTACGACTGCTTCCTTCTCTTCATAACTCAGATTCGTTTCATGCACGCGAATTCTTACAACCGAGTACATATTTTCTTCATTATGAAAGATCGTCACCAAATGGCTACCCTTCATGAACATTTTCTCTTCTGCAAACAAATCCAACGAATCTTGCTGGCTCAACGCTACTCCCCACCTTTTCCATGCATATGCCTTCTATTTACTCGGCATTCATTTCTTCCATCAGTTTTTTACCGTGCCCTGCCAGCATATGGTCAGGCTGTGCTTCCAGCGCCTTATCAAAGTAAGCGATCGCCGCCTGCGCATCTTCCTTATATCCGGCAAACGCGACACCCAAATTATAATACGCATCGGCATGGCCTGGATCCTGTTCCACTACTATATTCAGCTGATTGATCAACTCATCATACAGTTCAGCATTCGCAAGGCATAGCGCATATTGGAATCTCGCATCAACATCCTCCGGGCTCAGCTCCACCGTTCTCTGTAAATAAGGCATGGCCAATTTAGGCTGTTCCAATGCCATCAAAGTCAATCCAAGCATGAAGTATGCATCACTGTTATCCAATCCCAATCGAATTGCTTTCTCAAACATGTCCTTCGCCTCAACTAATTTAGAATCGGTTTCATAATATAAGTTTCCTAATGAATAATATGCTGCAGCTGCGTTTTCATCCAGCTCTATCGCCTTTTTGTAAAACTTGACCGCTTTATCCGTTTCACCCACTGCAGTCAGTACATTTCCAAAGTTTATATAGGCAACAGGCTCATTCGGATTTTCCTCGATGGCCTCATTGAAGACCTTCGCCGCTTCCTCGTATTTTCCTTGTTGCATAAATTCGATGCCTTGTTGATTTTTATCCATATTCATTCACACTCCATTTTCATAATAAAAAGTATAGCATAAGCCAGCGGTCCATTTCAGGCGGGCCACCCCCGCAATCCAAAAGAAGTCCCCAACCGCAAACACAGCTGGGGACATGCTTATTTTACCCTACGTAAGTCAGTTTTTCACCTTTTTTAAATACTTCATCGATCGTACCGCCGCCAAGGCATACTTCACCATCATAAAATACGACCGCTTGTCCTGGTGTGATTGCACGGACAGGCTCGTCAAAGATGACCTCGACATCACCATTTTCCAAGACCTTCACTTTTACACCGCTATCCTCTTGACGGTACCTGAATTTTGCCGTACAGGTAAATTCCCCTGCAGGAATATGCTGAGCCACCCAGCTGACGTTCACGGCAAGAAGAGAATTGGAGTACAGCACATCATTATCAAAGCCTTGGCACACATATAAAACGTTACGCTTCAAGTCTTTTCCCGCAACAAACCAAGGATCGCCGCTGCCGCCGATCCCAAGGCCGTGACGCTGACCGATCGTGTAATACATCAACCCATCATGCTTGCCCATGACCTTGCCGTCCATCGTGACCATATCACCTGGTTGGGCAGGAAGGTAATTGCCTAAAAACTCCTTGAAATTGCGTTCGCCGATGAAACATATCCCAGTCGAATCTTTTTTCGTTGCCGTTGCAAGCCCCGCTTCTTTCGCCATTTCACGGACTTCTTTTTTATCGATATGCCCGAGTGGAAACATGACTTTTTGCAATTGTTCTTGCGTAAGCTGATTCAAGAAGTACGTTTGATCTTTATTATTATCGACACCGCGAAGCATTTTGTATTCTCCGTCACGATATTCGACCTGCGCATAATGCCCTGTGGCCACATAGTCCGCTCCAAGGCTTACCGCATGCTCAAGAAATGCCTTGAACTTGATTTCCTTATTGCACATGACATCCGGATTCGGGGTACGGCCCGCTTTATATTCATCCAAGAAATAAGTGAACACTTTGTCCCAATATTGCTTTTCGAAATTGACTGCGTAATAGGGGATGCCGATTTGATTACAAACGGCAATGACGTCATTGTAATCCTCCGTTGCCGTACAAACTCCGTTTTCATCCGTATCATCCCAATTCTTCATGAAGATCCCGACCACATCATAGCCTTGATTCTTCAACAGCAGGGCTGACACAGAGGAATCCACGCCTCCTGACATACCTACGACGACGCGGGTATCCTGTGGTGCTTTATTCATCCTGTCACCTCTTTTATTTTAAAGGAAGGATTACCTTCCCACTAATCTGTTAATGATTTTCACGGTCGTTTCGGCCGCAGACCTGACAACATCTTCCGTGTTGTGCAAACCGAAGCTGAAGCGAATCGAATTTTTCGTCCGCTCTGAATCCTTGCCGAACATTGCGACAAGTACATGCGAGGGCTCGATGGACCCTGCCGTACAAGCGGAACCGCTTGACACCGCAACACCTGCCAAGTCCAGGTTGACGAGCATCGATTCAACATTCGTGCCGGGAAAACTTACATTCAGCACATGCGGCAGCGAATGTTCGCTAGATCCGTTAATTTCATATTGTACATCCGCCCCATCGAAGACGGCAAGCAATACGTCTTTAAAGCGCCTGTATTCCGCAGACTTACGTTCCATCGTATTTTGTGCGATCAACACGGCTTCTGAAAAACCAGCAATGGCCGGCACACTCTCCGTGCCCGCCCGGCGTTTGCGTTCTTGCTCCCCGCCATAAAGATGCGGACTCAGCTTCAACCCTTCACGGATATATAGAAAGCCGATTCCCTTCGGACCGTTAATCTTATGAGCTGATACACTCAGTAAATCCACGCCCAACTCATGAACGTCAATGGACATCAAACCATATGCTTGAACCGCATCCGTATGATAAATGGCCGGATGTCCTTTAAGCAGCTGCCCAATTTCGGCAATCGGCTGGACCGACCCGACCTCATTGTTGCCAAACATGATCGAAACCAAAATCGTATCCTCGCGCAAAGCCGCCTTTAAATCGGCAACGGAAATAAGCCCCGCTTCATTCACAGGCAAATAAGTGAGTTCAAAGCCAGACTTCTCAAGATATTGGCAAGTATGCAAAACCGCATGATGCTCAATTTCCGTCGTGATGATGTGCTTCCCTTTTTCTTTATAGGCGTTCGCAACCCCAAGGATGGCCGTATTATCCGCCTCTGTTCCACCGCTCGTGAAAATGATTTCATTCCGTCCGGCACCGATGCTTTTGGCAATGCTTGAACGTGCCTCATCCAAAACATGACGCGCCTCCCGACCGAAAGCATGAATGCTCGAAGGATTACCAAAGTCATGGCTCATGACGGTCATCATCCTATCGATTACATTTGGATGCATCGGTGAAGTCGCCGCATGATCTAAATATATTCTCTCCACTTTCTTGTCCCCTCCATTAAAAAAACGCAAGCGCCTACAAAATAGGCGCATCGCTGATCACTTAAATATAGTACATATAAGAATCGATTTCACCCGTATCCTTGTAATTCGCCAAATCCATCAGCGTCGTATTATCCAATACATCCTTCACGGCATCCCTGATGCGAATCCAAAGCTGGCGCTTCACCGGCTCTTCCTCCTCGATTCCTTCAACCGGAGTGATCGGCCCTTCCAATACGCGTATAACATCACCCGAAGTAATCTCCTGAGGATCCTTAGACAAGACATACCCGCCATAAGCACCACGCACACTCTTCACCAACCCCGCATTACGAAGCGGCGCAATCAGCTGCTCCAAGTAATGCTCGGACAAATTATGCGTCTGCGCAATCGATTTCAAACTCTTCGGACCTTCTCCATAATGTTTCGCAAGCTCGATCATGATCGTTAAACCATAACGACCTTTTGTAGATATCTTCATATAATACACCTCAAATTATTTATCCGTTTCTAAATTCTTATGAAATTATAGCATATTCCCGCCAGAAATGCATTCAACCACCTCCAATTTTACAAATTATCCTAATTGGAAAGGTCGGAAAAGAGAAAGGACCAATTATCACGACAGACGAATTTCCCGCTCGCTGGGTCGGTTTTTCCCTTGAACGGACGGATTAAAGGGAAGTTTGATTTTATGATTCATTTATTTCTCCAGATTACAGGAAACTCATTTATTAATGGAGAATACTTTACTTAAATCTAAAAGGAGTGATTACAATGATCATTAAAGATTGCAAAATGCCTTTAAAGATCAACATGCTAGAATCCCTGATGAGGCGTTTACCTCCTGGGCATGAAAGGCAGCCAGCAATAAACGAAGACATCAAAAAAATCCGGGCAGGCTACAAAGGCGAATACAGAGTCTTCAATTTACTCAAAGCCCTTCCTCAAAAAGGCTATTTACTCTTTCATGACCTCCGACTAAGCGGTTCACCTTTTCCGTTCCAAATGGACATCCTCATCCTCACACCCTTCTTCCTCTTGATCGTTGAAGTTAAAAACATCGCTGGTGAAATGTTTTTTGACAACACATTCAATCAACTTATCCGTATAAATCCAGATGGAACAACCGAAGCTTTTGACGATCCAATATTGCAGGTGAGCATGCAGCGCAAGCACCTGTTAGACTGGTTAAAAACAAGAAAGATCAATAACCTTCCAGTTGAAACCCTCGTAGTCAGTGCCAATTCTTCAACTATCATTCGTGCGGCCAATAAAGAGATTAGTGGAAAAGTAATACGCAAGGATCGTATTCTTCAGCAAATTGCGGAATTAAATAATAAGCATACCGAAGAGATCCTTTCAAGAAGAGCTATAAAACGTTTATCGAATGTATGGCTTGATGGGCATACTGCTTTTATTCCTAAACCTTTAGAAACGTATGGAATACCAAGCTCCGCCCTTCAAACTGGTGTCTTCTGTCAAAAGTGTCAGGCATATTCCATGGAGCGGCATGGAAAGTGGATTTGCCGTACATGTCTGGATACTTCCCATGATGCTCATATTTCCGCACTTTTAGATTATGTATATCTCGTAAAACCTTCCATTACCAACAGCGAATTGCGAAACTTCCTTCAACTCCATTCTCCATCAAGCGCAAAAAATTTACTAACTTCATTGAAACTGAAACATTCCGGGCATACCAAAGGCAGAGTTTATCTATTACATTCTCTTATAGAAAGCTAGGACAAATTAAGTTTTTCTGGAAGGCCGTTTTATTTCTGGCAAGGACGAATTAGCGCGCTGGATGGTCGATTTTTTCCTACTTGGGACGAATCAGCCTTCGTAATGGGAGGATTAAATATGATTTTTACTGTCACGAACAGCATAATCAGCGCATTTCACCCATGACTTGTGATACCTTATATAAAAAGGAGAGGTGCGCAATGAATATTAAACCGTTGGCTTACAGGATGCGGCCTCGATCGATTGATGAGATCATCGGGCAGGAGCATCTGGTTGGTGAAGGGAAAATAATCGCGAGAATGGTTAAAGCCAAGCAGCTTTCCTCGATGATCCTGTATGGTCCTCCGGGAATTGGGAAGACATCGATTGCAAGCGCGATTGCCGGGAGTACGAAGTTTGCCTTCCGGACGCTTAATGCCGTGACCAATAACAAGAAAGATATGGAGATTGTCGTAGCCGAGGCAAAAATGTCCGGCAAGGTGATCCTGCTGCTGGATGAGGTTCATCGGCTCGATAAGGCGAAACAGGATTTCCTTTTGCCTTATCTGGAAAACGGCATGATCACCTTGATTGGTGCAACGACGAGCAACCCTTATCATGCCATCAATCCGGCAATCCGCAGCCGGTGTCAGATTTTCGAATTAAAATCGTTGGAGACCGTTGATTTAATCAAAGCCTTGGAACGGGCACTTCATGATGAGGAGCGCGGGCTCGGTGCATATAATACGGAAGTCGGCCTTGAAGCCCTTACCCATTTCGCAACTGCTTCGAACGGAGATGTGCGAAGTGCGCTAAATGCTCTGGAGCTTGCCGTCATTTCCACCGAACCTGATGAATCCGGTACGATCAAGATAGATGTACATATTGCCGAGGAGTGCATGCAGAAAAAAAGCTTCTCACATGATAAGGATGGAGATGCTCATTATGACGTCCTGTCAGCTTTCCAAAAATCGATTCGCGGCAGTGATGTGAATGCAGCTCTACATTATTTGGGGCGCTTGGTCGAAGCCGGCGATCTTGTCAGCATTGCCCGCCGAATGGTTGTCATAGCCTACGAAGACATCGGTCTTGCCAATCCTCAGGCTGGTCCCAGGGCCCTCGCGGCAGTCGAAGCCGCAGAACGGCTCGGGTTTCCTGAAGCCCGTATTCCGCTTGCCAACTCGGTGATCGAGCTATGCCTTTCACCCAAATCGAACACGGCCATCACCGCGATCGATTCGGCTCTTTCCGACATCCGCAGCGGTCATAGCGGAGATGTACCTGATCACCTTAAGGATGCCCATTACAAAGGGGCCGCTGAGCTCGGTCGCGGCATCGGTTACCTTTATCCGCATGACTACGAAAATGGCTGGGTGAAGCAGCAATACTTGCCAAACAAACTGCGCAGCAAGAAATATTACAAGCCGAAAAAGAGCGGGAAATTCGAACAAGCCCTTGCCTCCGTCTATGAAAATATCGAGAAAAAGAAATGACTCCGGATCAGTCTTAGACCCGGAGTTCTTTCATTGGAAAGTGAAAGCCATATACATACCTCATATCGACAAAAACGCCTCCCCCTCGGCCGCCATCATTTCAATGAGCTTACCTTTGACCGCCCTTGAAAATCCAATATGTTTCGGATGGAGCCACAAGCCTGCCGCCACCGTTTGATTGGAAATCTTTTTCACCTTTTCCCCCAATGTGCGATCTCAATATTTATAAGCAGAATGGTCATTACAAACCGAAACCACTTCATAGCTCCTTCAGGATGAACATCGTTTTACAAACAGATGAGTAACAGATGAGATAGTTGTTCATCAATCCCATGAAGCCACAAACCATATTTTTTGAGCAGTATTTCAACAAGCATCCCTTTCGCCTAGAGCTTTCCTGTATGCAGGATGATGAAGTCCGAGCTCGTTTCCAGAAAATCAAACAACTCAAAAAAGAGCGTGTCCAATTGCAATAAGAAGGCACAACAACTCCATTTGGTTGCTGTGCCTGTTTGGTCTTCCCTTTTACTTGGTGTTTTGATTAGCTGCTTTAATCAAATTCTCAAGCCATATTTGCTTGAATGCATTTGAGCGGACACGTCTCTGACCTCTGCCTGAGCTCTCATTGGATGAGCTGCTGGATGAGCTCTCTTCTGACGAACTGCTGGATGAACTTTCATCTGATGAGCTGCTGGATGAGCTCTCAAAAACGATACTGCTTGATGAGCTTTCACAAGATGAGCTGCTTGATGAGCTTTCACATGATGAGCTGCTGGATGAGCTCTCACATGATGAGCTGCTTGATGAGCTCTCACAAGAAGAACTGCTTGAGCTTTCACAACATGTTTCAACTATCCTAACCGATAAAGCGATGAATTGGATATGTTCCGTTGTCACATAAAATAATTCTTCATTATGCACAACAACGATGTACGCTTCAGCCACTTCAATCAGGATTCCCTCAACCCGCTCAGGGCCGCCTGCACTTACGGATACCCAGTTGTGGATCAATCTTGAAAGAATGCCATTAAGTGAATCGATACCGTCATATAGGTCTTGAGATGGGATCTCACGGCACGCAAATTCCACGACCGTCACACTTTTGATATGGGAAATCGGGAATAAAACCAACCCTTCTTTCTCCGTGGATAGAACCAAGAATTCTTCTTTCACATCGACAACCCGGCCAACTTTTGAAGTCGGACCGCCGCCATTCACTTGGATGCAGCTATCCCTTAATGTTTCCAGTGCCCCTAAAAAAGTTCCCGGATATACAATTTCCCCATCATTGATCGGACATAAATCAAGCGCCTTCTTCGCATTTTCGACGACGATCTTCAAATGCTCGATGGCGTAATATACGAGTTGATTTTCTTCCGTATGAAGAACGATGTAATCACTCCGGACTTCTACAAGCCTGCCTTCTCTAGATTCTGGGCCGCCTTTATATACCCTCACAAATTTTCCCTTTAAAGCTTCAAGGTACGGTAAACTAACAGTCTCTGCCATTTTTCCTTTAGCCTCCAATAGTTATTTATACTTTAGTGATATCCGTACTGCATATATATGCGCCTTGTTTCTATTACGGACTCTTCCAATCACCCATTTTGCAGTAAATCGTCGAACGCCCAGAAATATCATATGAAGCATCCCTTTTTCCAGTCTATTCATCATTCTAAAAAGCGCCCTTCTTTTTACGGAAAAACTCCGGGATTTTTCTCCCGGAGTCCTGTGTATGGATATAAGCGCCATTTCTTGCTTATACAAAATCCCTATCATCCATCATAGGCGAAATCGTTTTTTAAGCTGAATGGAAAACAACGGACTAAGTCCAAACCATGAAAATCTCAGTATTTCATCCATCATTCATTGAATCATTTTTCCTTACCGAACGTTATTGTCACACGGGCGCTTTCCCTTTGCCGATGCTTGGTCACCGACACAGACAGCTTGCCTGCTTTTTTCCCAAGCTGCTTCATCGACACATTCGCCCGTTTCCCTTTGGAGGTGGTCTTAGCCAAAACGGCTCCATTGACACTGTAAATCTTGATGACATCCCCTTTAGACAGGCTGCCCACTTTAACGAGGTCGGCTTTTCCTTTACCATTCGTTACCTTCACCTGGCTTTTTTTCAAGGAAGGCGAGATTTCACCTTGATAGGATCGAGCGACAAGGTCGCTTTCCCTCAATGGCGGCTGTGTGGCCGAAACGTAGACATTCCCCGCTTTCTTCCCAAGCTGCTTCACCTTTACCTTCAATGACGCTTCCGTTGCTGTCGCCTTCACTAATACTTTCCCTCTGCTCTTCACGTCATACACTTTGATGATGGTTCCCTTTTTCAGTCCGCTCAGCTTCATAACATCCGTCTTTCCCGCTTCATTGGACACTCCGATAAGGGCTGACCTTAATGAAGGCGAGGTATCAGAAATCGCGAACGCGTATGGAACATCGATCGTTTCTTCAGCGTTGTCCATGATTAAGGAATAGCTGCCCTTTTTCAAGTAAGAGGTGACGGCCTGCTTTTCGCTCGTATATATCTCACCCACCTTCTTACCTGATCGATCCTGAATCACACCGTGCCAATTCGTCCCCGCTCTTTTTTTAACTGACATTACCACATTGCCGCTTTGCGGAACGGTGAACTTGAATGCATCATGATCATCGGATGTACTGATCACCCCTTTGTATGTCTCATTCAGGTGAATGCCATTGGCTGCGGCTACCGTATCATTCGCCTCTTTTTCAAAATGGTGATCCTTCGTGTACTTTACCGAAAATTGAAACGGAACCCTGGAAGCCCCCCCATTATCACCAATCGTGATATAATACGTCCCTTTCGGAAGCCCGACTTGCACCTCCTCGAAATCCGAACTGCCATTTTGACTGCTCGTATACATGTATGTATAGTTGAATCCTTTACCGTTTTGGATGATACCTTCCCAGGAAGCCTTGGCATTACGCTTAATCGATAACGTCACAACTCCAGCCTCCGGCAATGCAGCCTTATAGACCTTCTTGTCCTTACTGCTGGCTAATGCTCCTTTGTTGATTGCATTTACTTTAATAGTTGCGCCTTCATTCAAGGTAGAGCCTTGAACCTCAGCACCGACACCCCATGTCAGGAGAAGAATGAACACCCCAAATCCAATTACACCTTTTCTCAGCTCTCTCATTCGCACACCTTACCCCTTCATTTTAAAAACGATAGTATAATATCACTAGTTATATATTCCTACACACCATTCACCTCATCAAGCTTTTTTTGTTTCAACATGAAAAAACTCCAAATCACTGCAGTGCATGAAAATCAATAGACCGACCTGCCGTTTTAGAAGAAACATTGGAAACAGCGTCGATATTCCCACCAACCACTCCTTTTGGACTAAACCTTTAAACAATTTCACATTCCACCTTCTTCACTACCGTTCTATTCATCTCGCACACCGATACACCAAAAAATGGAAAAGCTATGATAAAATAGTAAATTATACTATTATTTTCGCGAAAAATTAAATATAATAGAGAATGTGGCAACAAAAAGAGGAAGGAAGTAATCTATGAGACACGAAAAAAAGAAAAAAAAGAAACGGACTTGGCTGAAGGTAGTCGGGATAATTGTCCTACTTTTCATATTAGCAGGAGGCGCTTTTGCCTACTCCGTCTGGAATTCCCTAAATAAAACCGTTGATTCGATGCATACGCCCATAGACCGCAATACGGACAAACGAACGAAGGACCTTGCCCTATCCGATCGGGAGCCTTTCTCGATGCTCATGCTTGGGGTCGATGAACGTGATGGCGACAAAGGCCGCTCGGATACGATGATCGTTTTGACCGTCAATCCTCAGAAAAAATCCGTTAAAATGCTAAGCATCCCCCGTGATACACGGACCGAGATCGTCGGCCATGGAACACAGGATAAAATCAATCACGCCTTTGCATTCGGCGGCGCAAAAATGTCGATGGATACCGTCGAGAACTTCCTCGACATCCCGATCGACTATTATATGAAGATCAATATGGAAGGCTTCAAGGATATCGTTGATGCCGTCGGCGGCGTAACGGTACAAAACGACTTGGACTTCACATACGAGGGCGTCCATTTCGCGAAGGGAAGCATCAACCTTAATGGAAAAGAAGCGCTGGCCTATGCACGAATGAGACATGACGATCCGAATGGCGACTATGGCCGTCAATCGAGACAACGTGCCATCATCGAAGCCGTCATTAAAGAAGGCGCAAGCGTCTCATCTTTGACAAAATATGATGATGTCTTCGATGCCCTAAGCAAAAACATCCAGACGAATTTGACGTTCGATGACATGATGGATATCCAGAAGCACTACCGGGACGCAAGCAAAAGCATTACCCAATCAACCATTCCTGGCGATGGTAAGAAAATCGACGGAATCTACTATAATATCGTGTCGGATGAAGAAAAAGAAATGGTCCGATCTGAATTAAAAGAACAATTGGACATCAAATAAGCAAAAAGAAAGAGCTGCCGGAACCCGCATTCTGACAGCTTTTTCTTTTTGCCTGTCCAATATTCTGACAAAAAATGGACGTCAATTGTAGAGATTTGTTGGAATTTTTGTTGTTTATTAGACGGTAAAAGACGGTATAATCTAGTATGAGCCAATAAAAAACCAACTTCCCCCTGCCCCTTTCACCAAACGACTCTATTAATC
Organism: Peribacillus simplex; assembly: GCF_001542915.1. Classification (GTDB taxonomy): domain Bacteria; phylum Bacillota; class Bacilli; order Bacillales; family DSM-1321; genus Peribacillus; species Peribacillus simplex_B. Next base: position 39,805 of record NZ_LNNH01000040.1, read on the forward strand.
TCTGGACCCGGAACCCATCAACCGCCATTCATCGCCTATGATAAATGATTCCAAACAAAAGGAGTGTAATGTTATGAAAATCAAAGCAGGCAGCTGGGCTATGCTAAGCAAACAGGACAAAATGTTCATTCTGAAAGCCATCAGTGATCGCTCGAGAATGAAATATGTCTCATGAGGAATGAATCCCCTTCCTTCCCCATAGGCATCCCCTCTCTTTTTTCAATGAACATGCTCTGATGCCCGAAAAAGGAGAGGAATCCCATTCAAACCGCAAACGCCATTCGCCATTTTCAGCTACATGACAAAAAAAGAAGCATGTTGTTGGACATGCTCCTTCCCTATATGTATCGGTATCAGACATATTTCTTCACGTTCGACGCCTTCTCCAACGGTTAAACATTAGAAAGCAAAAAATGCCCAGCAAACCGCCAAACGTATCAAGCACCACATCCTGCAGTAAGGGAGTCCGCCCGCCAGTAAGCATTTGATGCAGCTCATCGGCACTCGCATAAAGCAGGACACAAACCAAAGCCCCTGCAAACGCCAGAACAGCATGCTTTACAAAACTGCGCCAAACACCCAACGTCAACAACCCAAACACGAAAAAGATAAAAAGATGGGCCCCCTTCCGAATGAAAAACTCCAGAAACCCATTAACCCCCGCCGTATGGGCACTCACCTCAACCCCGCCATACATGAATGATAGGCCCTCCAACCGATCATACCAATACGGCGTATTGAACTGCGCCAAAAAAGGCGTAATGCTCTGCTCCTCATACGTCTGCGACGAAAAAAAGAAAATCACCATCGCCCAAAGCACGAACAGGATGGGGAATAGGTATTTTTGGATTATCAACGATCAGAATCCTCGATGATTGCACTTAATTTTCCCTTAAGCTCCTCCACCAGCTCCGTTATGGTAATATCCTCGCCAAACTCCCCTTTTGCGTATGTATCCTTTAAGATTTCTAAAAATTCCATTCCAAACTCCCACTCCCATATAGTCGAGCCGCCGTCTCCTACTGTTTCCCCATTCCTATTATTGAAATATAAGGAATATAGCTCATTTATTTGATAATCACATATTTGGTGGGTTATGGCAAGTTAAATTACTGTAAATATTCCATTATTAACTATTTCCTCTAGTATATTCAAAACAAAAAAAGGACCGATTCCTCAGCCCCAACATTCCCCAATTATGATTGACCTAGAAAATAAGTCATGACTGAAATTAAAACCAACATAATAGCAACATAAGACCCGATAAACAGCTTCTTTCTTCTCTGTTTCTTTTCATAAACTTCCTCGAACGTAATGAATTTGTTTTTTGTCATCAAATAATCTCCTTTAATTTTGATGGCAGCTAACTGACATCGCCCTCCGCGAAGTCCCTTTGCTTAATCTATATATATAGTATCGGCACACGGCGAAAAAATTTTAAGGTATTATTACCTATTTTTTTTGGATAAGTAGTTTCGCTTACATTCGCAGCCGATTACTTCGAATGAAATCTCCCGTCAAGTATCCCAAAAATCGGAACCTAAAAAAAAAAGACTGCATAACAGTCCTCCCCAAAATTGCTATACCATTATATACTGTTTTTCTCTCGTTCCGTTTTCCATAATAAAAACTTGCACATCTTCAATGGATAATCCAGCATTTCTCGCTTCTATCATTAAACTGACCCATTCTTCTACTTCATTGCTTGCCTTCATGACAATTCCCGCCCAACTTGTGGCAACACAGCCATCTTAGCATTAGCCTTAGATCTGTAGTTTTGCGTCCCTACCTTTCAATAGGTTTGCTTTTCTCAAAATTTTATGAATCTCCTTATACTATTGGTAATGCATTACGCTTTTATAAACCTTTAATTACTTAACACTATTGTAATGTTAATTATACTTTAAAATATAATAATCGTTCATAATACTATTCGTTTTTTTTCGTCATTTTTCATCAAATAGTGACATTCGGATGCGAAACCCTGATAAAATAAGCTTTCTTTATATACGAAATAGAAAGGTACTTGCTTTAATTTGCTCATTTTACTATTTCAAAAAAATATTTTTCACACTAATTAATTTTACTTATTATCTAGTAATTCAATAATCCCACCTAAAAAAAGCCAGTATCACAAACCATTTTTATGGCTGTGCCCTGACTTTCTTTCATTTTATATATGTTTTTAAACCTTATACACTGGATTCCATTTGAATGCCTAATAAATGGCTGAACATTCCTCTCTTTTCCTTCGCTAACTGGTTATATTCACCCACCTGTATTATTTCTCCCTGATCCATAACAAGCACTTGATCTACTATCTTAATTAAAAGATATTAAACTAAGATCTAAGGGGGATTATCACTATGTATCACTTTAACTTTCTACGGCGTTTATTAAACACTTTCATAAAAATGCTTCCATCATCTGTTTTATAAAACTTTACTCCAACTAATTTTAAAGGTGTCCATACTTCTCTCATTTGGTATAAAGGCATAAAAATTCATCCTTTCTTTTCTAAATCATTAATCGAGTTTTCTTGTTTTGAATATGGATAAAAATACAAACGGATATTTACCTTTTTCACAGCTATATTTTTATAGAGTCAATTTATCTTTTTTTGTTTAAGAACGGTTTGTTCTTTATAACGAATCAATAAAAAAAACTTATCACTATTACATTACGATGTCAATTGGTTCCATTATCTTTGCTCGTTACCGCCTTATTTATTCGTGAACTTTCCTCAGCCATTAGGACTATTTCTTTTTATAAAATTTTCCCTTCACCTAACTTTTTCATGACCCGGCTTGCATATCCACAGTCCAGCACCTCTTTGATCGGTCGGTGTTCTAGGTATATTGGAACAAAAAAAAATTCTGTTTTATTTCCAACATTCTTTCGATTATTAGGAATTAAAGTTGGTATTTTATTAACAGGAAGCTAATGCAAAAGAAAAGATATTATAAATAGATTTATGTTTTTTTTGTCTAATTTTGTCTGTTTTAAAGAACTAACTATACTTTATTGAGAACAAATGCTATATTATAAAAAAACGGTTCGTATGGAGGAGGATATGACTAGTAGATATGAGGAATTCGACTCATTAAGAGGTTTAGCCGCACTCATGGTGTTAATTGGACATTATTTGATGGTTTACCCATCTTATGCAAATTATCAATATGATGAAAACAGTCCATACATGGTTTACTTTTTCAAGGAAACTCCTCTTCGCCTTATTTTCAGCAGTGGAAATGAGTCTGTCATTCTATTTTTTGTATTGAGTGGTTTTGTTTTGTATTTATCAATTAATAGTGCAAAATTTGACTATTCTACATACGTAATAAAACGGGTGTTTCGAATTTATTTACCATATCTATTTGCAATAAGCATGGCTATATCGGCAAAAATGCTCTTAAGCGATACTGGATTGCCTTTTGTAAGCACATGGTTTGATAAATCATGGAAAACACTGGATTCTCCTACTTTATTAATACAACATTTTTTATTTATTGGACAATATAATACAGATGCCTATAACAATGTAATCTGGTCACTTGTTCACGAAATGAGAATTTCCATTATATTTCCTGTTCTAATCTTTTTATTTATAAGAAAAAAGCTCATATACTCATTATTTTTGCTTTTTGGTTTAAGTGCATTAACTACTTTAATTCTATATGTGTTTGGTTCTGGTTTAAGTATTACCAGCGTTCTTCTTAGCTTTCATTACTGTACTCTTTTTTTAATGGGAGCTATATTAGCAAAATACCGACTTGAACTTTTTGCCTATGCTTCGAATATGAAAAAAAAGATAAAAATGGTATGGTTAATTGTCGCAATTATCTGTTTTATGTACGAAGGGATTATTGGTGAAATGGATTTTTTGAACAATTATATTTTTAGGGATTATGTGGTCTCATGTGGTGTTTGTATTTTTATCACCATAAGTGTATCTTCCCAAAAAGTTTCCAGGCTATTAAGATCTAGTCCACTTACTTTTCTAGGTAAAATTTCATATAGCTTATATTTATATCATCTCGTTTCCTTATTCTCATTCATGTACCTATTTTACAGTAAGTTGCCTATCATTTTACTATTGGTATGTTCGTTCATCTTTTCTATTTTACTCTCTTCAGCGGCTTATCTATTCATAGAAAAACCATCCATGAAGCTCGGTTCTTATTTTACGAAGACGAAACGAATAGACTCTATTGAAAAAACAATAGAGTTAAAGCGCAAAGTCGGGTAACAACTTAACGCTTTCCAACTACCAATATTTACAGAAAACATTTGTTCAATCTTTAAACTTATGGATTTTCTGACTATTTCTAAAAAGTGGTGAACTCAATGAATGAAAAATTGAAAATTAAAGATTTTATGCGAATTATAAAAAAACGACTGCTGATCATTATACTCACTGCAATTTGTATCACTGGCTTCATTATTTTTTCATCCCTGTATATTATGAAACCAACTTATCAATACTCAACGCAAGTGCTGGCAGGATCATTAAGCATGGATGAAAAGGAAACTTCCATTAATAAAGTTCAAGAGAATAGACAACTTGCCCTTTCATATATGGATATTATTAAAAGTCCGCAAATCATGATAGGCGTAAAAAAAGAATTGGCGCTTAAGGCTTCCAGCTATGATTTACTTAAACAAATATCCATTACTAATCGTGATAATTCACAAATCATTACGATCTCCGTCAAGGATTCGGACCCGGAAACGGCTAAAGCGATTGCTCAAACAGTCGCGATGCAATCCATCTCCAAATTCAAGGACATTACACGTGTAAAGCAAATCAGTATTCTCAATGATAATGAAATGGGACAAGCAGAGCTTCTTTTCCCAAAACCGAAATTCATTATCGCCATTTCTATCGTAATAGGTATTTTTGCTGGAATGGGATTGGCCCTTCTTAGAGAACACTTCGATGACTCTACCTACACTGATAGGGAACTTGAGCGACTTGGTATTCCCATATTAGGAAGGTTAAATTTAAATGATAAAAAGACTAACCGAAAACGTAAATCATCCTATAAAACTTTACCTTCCGCGAAAAGAGGTGAATTTGGTGAGTATTAAGTTCACAAGAAAACAATCCTTTTATCTAAATGATGTAATCAATAAAGACCAATTTTATTCTATATGCAATAATATTCAGTCCAAACTTCAAAAAGATAATTCCGTATTGATGATTACTTCTATCTCACAATCACAAAATATAGCAAATGCTACTGCATACTTGGCACTCGCCTTTTCTGAACAGCGAAAACGAGTGCTGGTAGTTGACGCTAATCTGCGCCAACCTTCGCTGCATCAAGTGTTTAATATCGATAATTCGTTTGGTTTCACCAACTTGCTTTTAAATGAAGCACCACATAATAACCAGGCTATACATATAAAAGGAACTTTATTTTGTCTTCCGACAAGTGATGTCCTTTATGAGCCAACAGCCTTATTAACATTGGAAACCCTCCCATCTTTGATAGCGGAATGGAAGGAAAATTTTGATATCATTTTATTTCACACATCAGATAATTTAGATAAACCTGATGCAAATATCGTAGCTAAATATTGTGATGGCATCATTTTAGCGATACAAGAAGGAAGAGATAAATTAGAAAAAATTGCAGGTGTGAAAATGCAATTTGAGAGGGCACATCTTGAACTTTCAGGATCAATGATCATTTCATAAATCAAGGAGGATAACCATTGGATTCCAAAGTAAGAGTCGATAGACAAGAAGAAATTCTACTGAAGCCACTATCGACATCATCATATTTTCATATAAAGCGCGCCATGGATTTTATCATCTCGTTTTTGATGTTGCTGCTTTTGACACCTGTTTTAGCTTTATTTTGCATTCTCATCCCTCTTGATTCGACTGGCTCGCCTTTTTTTTATCAGCAGCGGCTTGGGCTTGATGGGAAGCCTTTCAATATCATTAAATTACGTTCCATGGGCATCGACGCCGAAAAAAATGGCCCTACATGGGCAAGTCAAAACGATCCTCGAGTTACGAGAATAGGAGCATTTATACGAAAGACCCGGATTGATGAGATTCCTCAGTTAATTAATGTTTTAAAAGGAGATATGTCACTCATCGGACCAAGGCCTGAAAGAGAATACTTTTATAGAGAATTCGAAACGTTTTTGCCTGGCTTTAAGAGCCGTTTATATGTGAAGCCTGGCATAACAGGATGGGCGCAGGTGAATGGGGGGTACGATTTAACCCCGAAAGAGAAGCTGAATTTCGACCTGTATTATATCCAACATCGCTCATTTACTATGGAGATCAAGATTTTTTTACGAACACTGACTATCGTCTTTACGGGTAATGGAGCTAGATAATCTATTAAAAGGGGCAATGAAAATGAATAAGGTACTAGTAACCGGGGGCTTTGGGTTTATCGGCTCTCATATTGTCGATGCATTAATGCGTAAAAATTATGAAGTGGCTGTATATGACAATCTATCCACCGGTTCCATCGGGAATGTACAATCCAAGGTCACTCCCTTCTTTGGAAATGTTGAAGATGAAGTCTCCCTTGAAAATGCGATGGATACTTTCAGGCCTGACTTTGTCATCCACCAAGCTGCCCAGGTTAGTGTACAAAAATCCATATCGGATATTACGAATGATGCACGGATCAATATCATGGGAACGATTAACATAGCTAAACTATCCCACAAGTATTCCGTAAAAAAGGTCGTGTTTGCTTCATCCGCGGCCGTATATGGAAATTCCGATGTTATGCCAATCACTTTATCACATCTTACTTCTCCATTATCTCCTTATGGCGCTTCAAAAAAAACGGCAGAGGATTACCTAAAGCTTGCTAAGGAGCTTTATGATGTAAACTATGTGAATCTTCGGTACAGTAATGTGTATGGTCCAAGACAGACAGCCACTGGAGAAGGCGGCGTCATATCAATCTTCACTAATTTAGTGATTAATAATGAACGGCCTTATATATATGGGGATGGCAATCAAACGAGGGATTTCATCTATGTAAAAGATGTAGCTGATGCCAATGTGAAAGCGTTGGAATCTGAAGGAAGCGGAACCTTCAATATCTCATCAACCACCAGTACAAGCATCAATCAATTATTTTCCATCATTCAATCATTTGGCAGTCATCCTATATCTCCAATTTATAAACCAGCGAAAAATGGAGATATCAAAGAAAGCTTACTTTGCAATAAAATGACGATCCAGAAATTAGGTTGGGAGCCCGTTCATTCGCTTGAAACAGGCCTTGCCAGCACATATGAATTTTACCTAAATCAGAAACAGCATTCTTTACCTACAACCATACTTGATTCACCTTCACATTTACTCAAGCCAAAGACTTTATCGTCGTGAATGGGGAGCGAAACAAGTGAATACAAAGAAAAACTCCATATTCATCAATATTGTCCATTTATTTTACAGCACCATTCTTTCAAATGTATTAAATGCTGCGACTCTCATTTTATTAGCCAATTATTTTAACTCAAAGAACTATGGAATTTTTAGTGTGGCTTTAGCTCTTGCCATGGTCATGAACTTTTTTACAGATCTCGGAGTAAGTAATACATTTCTGCGTGAAGGAACGAAGCTGGAAAACTTAGGAAGAACATTTTCTTCCTATATGAAAATTCGGATTGTCTGCTTACTCTTAACCTTTATTGTGTTCTCCTTCGGAATCGGAATTCTCTATCAAGAACAAGACGTTTTGTATATGATTTACAGCTTGATGATTCCGATGGTCATTGGCTTGGCCATGCAAAGTATCGGAATTACCTATTTCCAATTGATTGAGAGGATGCAATTCATAGCATCCATTAAAATCTTCTCGTCCGTCGCTTTGATCATTTCAACAGCAGTTAGTATGGGCTTACAGGTGGATGTCCATACAGCAGCCTTTTTATATGGATTTTCTTATTTATCCGGTGGACTTTACAGCCTGTATTTACTGCTGAAGAAAGCGGAAATGAATTGGAGAACTTCTTTTGAAAGACAATTATTAACGAACCTTAGTCCGTTTTTAATCAGTGGATTATTCATTATGCTAATCCCGCAATTGGGTCCGTTGGTGTTGGAAAAGACCTTGCCTTTAACGCTTGTTGGTCTATTTGCAGTAGCCTATCGGATTCCATCCGCTTTATACCAAATACCAGGGGTCATTGCAGGCGCTTTCTTTCCGCTTTTGTTTAAACAATACAATCGTGGGGAACTGGGCGAACACACAAGATTAAATATCCTGCAAATGAAAATCATGTCATACATCGGCATGTGCATGACGATTTCCTTATTCTACTTGGCTGCGTATCTCGTCACCCTTTTATTTGGTGCCGAGTGGGGCTCTGCGGTTCAGCCTTTAAAAATATTGGCCTTCATCATCGTTCTGCAAGGCTTTAACATCGCCATCGCTGACGGTCTCACTACAAGAGGCCTACAAAACAGACGTACGATTGTTCAGTTTTTTACCATTACGATCGGGTTGCTTTCCTTCTATTATATGAGCATCAACTATGCGGTCGCCGGTGCAGCCTTTGCCGTTTTAACAATGGAGATTGTCTCGTTCATTGGCTATGTCATTGCTTATCCAGAGAAGAAAACGGTCATCGCCAAGGTCATCCTGCCATATGGTTCCTTCTTTACGATTAGCTTTAGCCTGATGCACTACTCATTATCAAAGCATCCTTTTATAGCCATGATTTCCACCATCATGATGGTAACAGCCGCCATTTTGCTGCTTGATAAACAGATCAAGCATTTAATCACAGGCTTCATAAAAAAGAAACACAATTCCAAACATGTACAAGATGGGAGACAAAAAGAGAATGGAAAGATTGCTAATTAATAAAAACACCTCCATGTGGTCAGTCTTTCTCTTGTTATTTTTTATTACGCTAAGTAAATACAATATCTCCATCGGTTTTTCATTAAAGATTTACATGATTTTTTTAGCGATTTTTTTCTGCATTCATTTTCGGGATTTTTATTTCCATACCCTATATCATTATGAAATCCTGTTGCTATTATTTTATTTCACCTATTGCCTGAGCGGCGCTTTTTCGCAGTATCCTGAATCTAGCATTCGCGTCATCTTGGGAGTGATACTTGTTATCGGCTGTTATTTCATCATGAGGTATGTACTGGAGTTAACATCGATAAGTGCCATTGAAAGCTCCATTTCAAATGTAGGAATCATCTTCAACATCATCAGCCTATTATTATATATCATCGGAATACAAGTGACAGGAAGGTTCCCGACGGGTGTTGAGATTACATCCTATGGTTTATTATTGGACCGGGATTATCCAAGATTAATTGGTTTGCTTGATGATCCAAACATCTACATTTTTTTCAACACTCTATTTTTCTCCTTTTATTTGACTCATTTAAAGGGATTCAAGCATTCAGTCGGATTCATCCTATGCATGGTCACTTCCCTCCTGACTTTTTCAAGAGGCGGTATTTTAGCTCTTGTCCTTGTGGTGTTTTTGTACATGATGTTAGCTAATTTGTCAAAAAAGATCAAAATGATAGTTTTTTCCTTTATATGTATATCCGTGATGTATATCGCTGCATCATTGATACACATAGATGTTAATGACATCATCACGAGTCGTGTTGATGACTTTTCAACCGATGGAGGAAGCGGCCGATTTGAGTTATGGGAGCAGGCACTTACCTACTTCATGTCAAATCCCCTTTTCGGTATTGGTGCTTTTAACTTTTCCGATTATTACGCCTTCGAGCATAATGAAAAGCTTTATGTCCACAACACATATCTCGAAGTTTTAGTAGAATCCGGAATCATCGGTTTTCTTTTTTACCTGTCTTTTTTATTGATGCTCATCATCACCTTATTCAAGACTAAACTACATAAAGAAAAACCGTTCATTGTGCTTACCCTGTTTGCCTTCTTGATACAGATGATGTCCCTTTCACTTATGATCAATGAAGCATTTTTTTTCTTTTTAGCACTAACATTAAAATATATTTCCGTAAATGAGAGAAAAGAGGTGGATTATAATGATTTTCAATACAAAGGATGACAGTCCTTTAGTTTCCGTGATAACACCCTCGTATAACTGCTCGGCCTATATCAAGGAAACCATCGAAACCGTCCTGGATCAAACCTACCCTAACTGGGAAATGATCATCGTGGATGACCACTCACAGGATGATTCGGTTCAGGTCATTAAATCCTATGAGGCTATGGATTCACGGATCAGACTTATCCCTCTGGCTAATAATGTCGGTGCGGCCCGTGCTAGAAATATAGCCATTAAAGAAGCACAAGGAGCTTATATTGCCTTTCTCGATAGTGATGATTTATGGCTCCCTACTAAATTGGACGAACAAGTCGAATTCATGAAAAGCGGCAATCTTGCTTTTTCCTTCACCTCTTATTCTTTAATAGATGAACGAGGACATTCACTTGCTATCGAAGTAAAGGCACCGATTACGGTGGATTATAAACATCTGATTGGAAATACGACGATTGGTTGTTTAACCGTTATGTTGGATAGAAGGCAAATCAAGCAGATTGAAATGCCGGATATCCAGCCTGAGGATACTGCTTTATGGCTGTTGCTGCTGCGAAATGGATATCAAGCGCATGGCTTACCAAGAATTCTATCCAGATATCGGATCGTGAGTAACTCGACTTCAAGAAATAAATGGAAGGCCGCCTATCGATATTGGAAACTGTTAAGGGTCCAGGAAAAATTGAATATAATAGAAGCAAACTTTTATTTCACCAAATATGCCTATAACGCCTATAACAAAAGCAGAGGGTTACAGCCTGTCTCTATACAAAATGGGGGAAAATGAATATGAACAATGTCCTGTTACTTACCGATAAACTCATAACAGGCGGAGCTGAGATGTATTTTTGCAAATTGGAAAACCATCTCCAAGATAAAAACATGACATTTTACTCTGCTGCCGCCACTGGTGAATTGTACAAGCACATCCAGCACAAACAACACTTCATTCCGTTAAGCTTAAAGAATCATGTCGCCAATCTTACCCTATTAAGGAAACAAGTTAGCCAAAAACAAATTGATGTCATTCATGCCAATAGTTTGCGCATGCTGCTTTACTCCATTGCCATCAAGAAATTGACCAGAAGAAATATCAAACTTGTGTATACCAAGCATAATGTAACCATCCTGGAAAAAAAGATGCCTTCACTCTTTAAAAACGTGCTAAATCAGCATGTTGAGCAAATTATCGCCATTAGTCATTTTGAAAAAGAAAACTTGCTTCGTTTAGGTGTAAATAAAGATCTTATTCGAACGATTTATAACGGAGTGGATGTTGAACACTTTTCATTCAAACAGATTCAGCCTAAAAAAACGTTCAATGTCGGAATTCTAGCCCGCTTATCAAAAGAGAAGAATCATGAGCTTTTCTTAAAAATCGTAAATGAGTTAAAAGAGGTACCTAACGTGATGTTTTATATCGCTGGAGATGGACCTGAACGAGAATTTGTGGAAAAGCTGATTAAAGACTTAAAGCTACACCACAAAGTGATGCTCCTAGGCAATGCCTCCAATCCGTATGAATTTATATGCAAGATGGACTTACTTCTTTTAACTTCGATCAGAGAAGTCTTCCCAATGGTCGTGCTGGAGGCAATGGCGGCAGGAACGCCGATGATGTCAGTGGATGTAGGCGGGATTAAAGAAGCGATCGTGGACCATGAAACCGGAATTCTCATTCCACATCATTCAGAACGGGAATTTGCTAAACAGATCCAATCTCTTCAGGGTGATGAGGACTTAAGACAACGCTTGGGAAGCAAAGCACGAGAAAAGGTCGAGGAATCCTTCTCCCTCTCGAATATGATTCATTCTACACTTAAAACGTATCAATGATAAAAAACAAACGATGCTCTCGTTTGTTTTTGTTTTTTATACCTATACATCCTTTTTGGACAAACATATACTATATAACATTACCATATAAGGAGTGTTATACATGGCAGACCCACTCAACCTCTCTGAAGATTGCCAAAACAGGAATGTTGCCAATATTGATTGTTTTGGCGCCAATCCTGATCTAGCGGACAATTCAGCCGCCATTCAAGCAGCGATTGACTATTGTGTAGATAATCATTATTCAAAAGTTGTCATTACAGGGACGAAGCAATATACCTTAGCCTCTCCCATTGTCATCAAGTCGAATGTACACCTTGAATTGGATCCTACCATAACATTACGTGTAAAAGGTAATTTCCAGGTTTTTGAACTCCAAAAGGATGCAGCCATCTCAGGCGGGACAATTGAAGTGGTGGATAAGAGTTTTAATTCATCCGTCATTTTTTTATCGGGAGAGCAACAAATCGAAATCCATAATCATACAGCCATTTCCAACATCAATTTGATAAACCGAACAGCAACGTACCAAGGTATAGCCATCCATTTATCCTGTAAAAAAGCATGGGATTTCATCAGCTTCTTTAAGGTAAGCTCCCTCCAAATCACTAACTTCCAAACAGCTATCTATCTAAAAACCGAAAAACTGTCAAATGTAGATACCCCTTGCTGGATTAATGCCAACTCCTTCCAGTCGATTTTTATAGATGGCTGCCAGTACGGGATCGAGATTGTAGGAAGCAGCGATTTACCATACGAAATTTCGGGAAACACCTTTACTGATATTCAAGTCCAATGCCGAAAACAAACAAAAAAAGTCATTCGATGCTCAGGCGCTTATAATCTATTTGAAGGCGTCATCTGGGATACGTATCGTATGGAAGATCCTCCTATCGTCATTGAATTCTCCGCCGACTCCCATCACAATTACCTCGATTCCAATCAGGTAGCGACATCGATTCTTGACCGCGGCCAATACAATCGTTGCACATCTCCTCATGAAGAATCCCTCCAAATATCCCCGCCTCTTGCGCTCGGTAAAGCCCATCTGGTCGGGAATCAGGACGATATTTTAGTTCAGGCAAACGTTCGTCACGCTGTCCGCCAGCTTTCTGGAAAAGCCCCTTACGGAGGAAATATCAACAATTGTTTCAATTTATTCGATGAACAAAGTGTCAATTACCTGGATGTTCCCAGTTCCCAGCCGGTTGTGATAGAGTTGGATTTTTCGAAACAGCCCATTAACATGCTAAATTGCTTTGGGATTTATTTTGGGTGGAATGAAAGTCCCAGCCGCGTATTGATCGAATATCAACAAAGCTTGAATGGACCATGGACCGTTGCCAAAAACCTCCCATTCAATGCCGGTAACACCGTTATTTCAGAAACAAGAGCAGAAACGCTCTATAAAATCAAACTGACCTTAAGCGGGTATACACAAGAGCACAAACGATTCCGGATTAACCGGATCTTCGCAAGATCATCGCTTCAGCAGGGTGCAGCATGGCTGCCGACTTCAGGCGGCACATTATATGGAGATCTGGAACTGCAAAAAGGGAAAGCCGTGACGATGACTTCACCAAACGGAACGAAGTGGAAAGTGACTATTAATGATCAAGGCCAAATCATCACCTCAAAGCTATGACTAATAAAAATAAAAAACTGGCATATATACTCGTCATCCAATGAGGAAGTTCATCCCATAGATAAGGAGCAATAAGACCAGTTCATTCTCCAACTGAAAGTACGGGGTGTGTGCCTATCTTTTTAGCCAATCACCCTTTTTACGTTCATTATTGATTCAACATATTGGCCTGACCTTTGTCAGTAATCCTGTCCAGAGGCAGTGACGGCATATCAAAGCTAGTGTTCATGCTATTAGCTGTAAGTTCCATGACTTCGTTTTGCATCGTGATTTTGTCCAAATCCCAAATCATTCCTTCAAACTTATTGTATTGCCCACTTACCTTCAAAATACGCTTCGTTTTGCCTGAAGGCTGTATCTGTAAGTTCGTAAATTGGTTACCACTGACCTCATTCGGGACGGTAGAGCTACTAATAATGTCAATCATATTGACACAATCCTCTAACGATAGATTCACAAACCGATTGGCATTCACCCAGGCCTTACCGGAAGATGGTGCTTCTGCCATTAGCTTTACTCCGGTCTTCATCCCTGTAACCTTGACATCTTCAAAATTCACGAATGAAATCTCATGTTCCTTACCACCAGCATATAAAGATAGCCCAGTACCCTGATGACTCTCGGACCAATTAATGATAGTGACATCCTTCACTTCTGTTTTGTTCCACGTATTATAGTACTTATATTTCCCATCTAAATAAATGACCTCAGAATTAAAGTCAGCATCGTTGATCACTACATAAGCACCCTCTATGGAAGCATTCTGCTCAAGCTCAAGCACCCTGAAGTTCCCCTCAACAATCCACTTCGTGCCGTATCCGAAAAGCAGCTTAACGCCTTTCCTAACTTTGATCGGTGATGAAATCGTATACTCCCGATCATCCAGCATGACCGTCTTTAGCTTATTTTTATGCGCATGATCAAGGGCAGCCTGAATCTTAGAGGAATCAGTAGCCCCGTTAAAATCTTCAACGTAGATCTTTTCTTTGTGGTTCGATGGAGAATGTTTCTGCTGAAAAATGAAGAAAACGAGTAACAACAAACAGAAGGCAAAAACGATGATTTTTTTCATGAAACACATCCCTTTTTTTATTGTTCGAATACTTATTAAAGGTACTGTCAAGAATACTCTTATGGAGATTAGATTCTTCTCATCAATATTGTGCATAATACTTGTAACATTTCTAATTATGACTGAAGACATCTAAAGAAGAATGTGTGTTAAACATGAGGTATATATAATAGAAGAAACACGACTCATCCGAGTTAACAAAAAGACAAAGAGGTTTCAAAAACTCTTTGTCTTGATTAATTTTCAGCGATATCATGCTGTACAAAAATAATACTCATCACGATTTTTTTTTATCGGTTGTTACTTTTTAAGGTAATAGTCCACATACCAATCAACGAACTTTTGCAATCCCTCTTCTATCGAAGTTTCCGGCTTAAATCCAACAGCCTTCTGCAGCAAATCAGTGGAAGCATATGTCGCAGGTACGTCTCCCGGTTTGATCGGTTCGAAGACCTTATCAAATTCTACCTCTTTACCTAGAGCATTACTTAAACATTTCTCCAAAGCTCCAATGAAAGCCATCAACTTTTCAGGATTGTTGTTGCCAATATTAAATACTTTGTGAGGAACAGCTTTTTCTTCAACTGATGGATTGGAAAGAAGCCGCTCAATTCCCTCAACAATATCATCAATGAAGGTAAAGTCTCTATATAAATCATTTTCAAAATCACCATTATTAAAGATCTTAATGGGTTCACCAGCAAAATACTTATCAGTAAATCCAAAATAAGCCATATCCGGTCGTCCCATTGGGCCATAAACCGTAAAGAAACGGAGGCCTGTCGCAGGAATATTATATAGATGACTATATGTATGGGCCATCAATTCATTTGATTTCTTAGTTGATGCATAAAGCGATACCGGATTATCGACAAAATCCGTTTCTTCAAATGGAACCTTTTTATTAGCGCCATAAACAGAACTCGATGATGCATAGACAAGATGATCCACAGGATAGTGCCTGCAGGCTTCAAGGATATTGTAAAACCCAATGATATTACTTTGAATGTAAACATCCGGATTTTCAATCGAGTATCGGACTCCCGCTTGGGCAGCCAGATTAACGACAATATTTGGTTTATACTCTTCGAAAATATTAGTGATGGTTGCTTTGTCAGAAATATCACCCTTAATGAAGGTAAACGTTTCATAAGGTTTTAGCTGCTCCAATCGAGCATATTTAAGCTTCACATCATAGTAATCATTGATATTATCAACACCAATCACATTACAGCCTTGTTCCAATAGTTTCCTTGATAAGAAAAAACCGATGAAACCAGCCGCTCCAGTGATTAGATATGTTTTACTAGGATCTAGGGATTTGTAATTCAACATGTTTCGCCTCCTTTATAGCTTCTCTTCTTGCAGGCTTTCTTCCAATGGAGTGATACTCTATCCCTGATTCCTGCATTTCTTCAACATTATAGATATTTCTTCCATCATATACTAATGGAGTCCTCATCGTCTTTTTATATGTTTCTGGCGTTAATGCTCTCACTTCTCCCCATTCAGTAAAAATAAAGCAAACATTCGCTCCTTCTAAGGCATGTTCAATATTAGCAACATAGGTAATACTGCCTTTGCCATTCTTGCCTTCTGGATACACTCTAGCAAAATTCTCTGCCCCAACAGGATCAAAAGCATAAATATCGGCACCTTGCTCCAATAATAATGGCACGTTCTCCAGAGATGCAGCTTCTCTTAAATCATCCGTACCAGGCTTAAAAGTCAATCCTAGCACGGCTACCTTAAGACCATTAAAGGTAATCAGTCTTTTCCTAGCTTTTTTATATAGCATCGTCTTTTGGTCCTTGTTCACATCGATGGCAGCTTTGACCGTTTTGAGCTCATAACCGTTTTGTCTTGCCAGGTACTCCAATGCTTTTGTATCCTTAGGAAAACATGAACCGCCATAACCAATACCCGCATTTAAAAACTTGCTTCCGATACGATTATCGAAGCTCATCCCTCTAGCTACATCCTGAATATCCGCACCAACAAGTTCACAAAGATTGGCGATATCATTCATATATGAAATTTTAAGGGCAAGAAAATCATTCGAGGCATACTTGATCATTTCGGCCGATCTTCTATTGACGGAAACAACAGGTAAATGAAATGGCTCATAAATATTCTGCATCAGCTCTTCTGCCCATTTACTTTCCGTACCGATGATGATCCGTTCGGCATGAAGTGTATCATGCACAGCAGAACCTTGAGCCAAGAATTCCGGGTTCGATACGACTTCAACTTTTACATCATGAACTAAAAAGTCTTGAATAAACTGCTCGACTTTATCATTCGTTCCCACTGGTACCGTTGATTTCACAACGACTAAGCAGTCCTTTACCACCGATTCAGCAATCTGCCTCGCAACAGTTGCAATATAAGAAAGATTGGCAGAACCATCAGGCTGCTCTGGCGTACCAACACCGATAAAGATCGCATCAGCTTCCTTATAGGCTGATGTATAATCAGTTGTATAATCAATCCTGCCAGCCGCATAATTCTTCTGCATCAATTCTTCCAAATCCGCTTCATAAATAGGAGAAACCCCAGACTTCATGACGTTCACTTTATTTTCATCTATATCCACACAGGTCACTTGATGCCCCACTTCGGCAAAACACACACCTGCCACTAAACCGACATAGCCGGTTCCTGCTACTGCTATTTTGTACATGGTGACGCCTTCCTTCTAAGTAGTTTTTATTAAAAAAATAAACTTTTTATCTTAAAAGTTTTCATAAAAAATTTATTTCAACTTTTAAAGTTCAACAATACCCTTTATTTCTTTATCACTACTCTATTAGGTAATAATTTCTTTCCTATTCCAATCATTTCTTTTCGTATATATGGAAAAAGAGATAATAACCCAAAATAAAATAATATACATATCATGATAGAGCATAGTTCCCATAGTATTCCTTCATTTAATTTTTGTAATGTGTAACCAGTTACTCCCATGATTATTGCTGAAACAGCAGTAGGGAATATATTTCTAAAAATATTTAATAACGGGAACCCAATTACAAACTTCATTATAACAAAATGAACTAAAATAAACTCCATTCGTATCCACGATCGAGCATATACTAACACCCAAAACCCATATTTAGAACTAATAATACAAACCGGAATCAAAACTACTAAATGTAAAACTTGTGCTAAAAATGATAATTTAGGTCTCCCTTTTGCTCGATACACTTCACTACAAAAATTCCCAAATACTATCATTAATGAACTTGTTAATGCCCATATGCCAATTACATCACTTGCTTCATTCCACTGATTACCTAAAAGTATTTGAGTTGCCAGATCACTATAAAGGTAAACACCGATACCTAAAGGAAAAACAATTATTGATACAACCCTCTGAATCTTTAAAAACACTCTATTAAACTCTTCAGAATCATTTTGTAATCGAGATAAAGCTGAAAATAAAACTGGAACTGTTGATGCTGTTACTAGGGCCATAAGTGCATTAACCATTGTGGTGGATGTTTTATATATTCCTAAGAAATATTCACTAAGTAAACTTGCAATAATAAATGCATCGACCCATGTTGTTAACCATATTGAAAATGCTTCAATCATTGACCATATGCTAAAAGACAACATATTTTTTAATATTCGCACATCAAAGAACCACTTTGGCTTCCATTTTGACTTAATAGTAAGTATAACAGCATTTGATATTTGCATAAAAATGGTACCTATAATTAGTGACCAATAGCTTACTCCTAAAAAAGCTAACGGTATTGTTACAAAAACCGGTATAAATAGAGAAATCATTCGAACCAAAAATAGAGTTTTAAAGTCAAAATCACGCCTATATAAAGCCATCTGTATACTCGAAAAAGCTGTAATTGGTAGTTGGACACAGGCAACAGCAATAACAATCCCTAATCCTGGATTACCTACTAAGACAGCTATATGTTCACTAAAAATAATAATGATACCCCATATTAATATTGATAAGACAAAATTTGTTAAGAATGCTACGTTTGCATATCTATGTTTTTCACGTTCGCCTTTAAACTCACGTTGTACCAAATATTTTTGAAAGCCAGCGTCAGTAAACATATCTGCGAAGCTCGTAATCATGGTTACAGTAGCTACAACACCAAAAGCTTCAGGAGCAATAAGCCTAGCTAAAACCATATTGGTAAGAGGCATAACTAATTTGGCAGCTATTTCTGTTATCGATGACCATTTTGCAGCATTAAGAATCTTATTATTTATTGGATTTTCTTTCAAAATATATTACTCCTCATATAATGGTGTCAATATTAACGTGTCCCCAACTACATCTTAATTCAGTTTCTTTTAATATAATTAATTGGATTCTAGGTCAGGTAATTGTAACCAGTTACCCATTTCTTCTTCAAATTCTACAGGTCTAATTTCCCCCATACCACTTTGATGAAAAAATGTTATCTCACCAAATATTACTTCTTCATTAATATAATAAAAGTCAACTCTAGCATGAGGAAAACTGGAAGAAAGTTTTTTACTTAAATAAATCATTTCATTTAATTTGTTAGGTTTTTCTACTTTAATTGTAAGTTCCTTTGGATATGATATTTCTTGTTTCATCAAATTCCATTCTAAATCATATAGATTTCTTCTTGTTTTTTCCTTGTCAGTAATACTAAAATCTACAGTAATAAATTTTGGTTCCCCATTAAAACAAAAGAAACGATAATCTCGTAGTTCGGCTTCTTCTCCTTGTGTAATATATTTTTCACATATAATTCTGGGTTTTATATCTTTATAAACCCATTCGCGATTCTGCAGATAATAATTGGTTTTCAACCATCTTTTCATCTTTTTATATTCTTTATTCCAATTCATCTTAGACTTATCTTTACAAACAATATTAAATCCCGAACCATGTGTTCCTTTTAATACAAATGAATTTGGCAAGTTATCTATATTAATTTCATCTACAGATTCAAACACCCCATAAAGTTCATTCAGATAAGATTCTCCAACTCTTTCCGTCACAAACTCTCGAACTTCATATTTATCAGCACAAATCGTAGCTAAAGGATTATTCCAATTAAACTTTAACCATTGTAATTTATCATTGTATTTATTAGGGTTTTTAAGTTCAACTTCTCTACCTACTCTTTCTCTAAATTTTTTCTTAATTAAATCAGTATCTGTAATAAAGAATTTATAATATAACCCCTTTATTTTAGTATTTATATTAATAGCAAATTCATTTTTTTTAATAAAACTTTTTAGAAAAGCATCCATTTTATTTCCCTTTCTCAAATGAATTTTCGTATTGGTAGATATACCAGGTAATCCGCTGTAAATTATTTTTAGACTCCATAAAACCTAACTATCTCCTATAGCTATATTTAAAACTTCTATATAATAAAACTAATAAATATATAATTACAGTGGTATAAAACCAACTCTTTAAAGTTCCTTGTATTGTATTCCTAACGATAGAAATGCACACAGATGCAGTCGTGACTGCAAAAAATATCCTTAAAGGATCTTCCTTAAAATTAACAGTTTCCACATAAATAGCGGAAGTAATAATATAACCTAAAAGTAATAAAATTAATGGTGCTACAAAGGGGCCAAAATTGAGCAGTGCTTCTGCAATAATTGAAAAGCCAGCACCATATGAAATTCCCAAATACGTTTGCGAAAACCAACTGGAAAGTGTTATATAAGGGATATCGAAAATAGAAATCACTCTTTCTGATATTATTCCTAGCAAAGCAAAGACATAAGTGTTCCCATAAGGGAAAATATCCCATCCACCTTTCACTAATACCAGTGTTGGTCTCATTGAGTGTCCCATTTCAAATACTGTTGAAATTAAAAAATTATTCTCTGATGACAAACTTTCTATAAATCCATCAAAAGTTATACCTGTATTTCTTAGTGATACAATAGCAGAAATCAAATAAAGAAAAACAATACCCAATATTAAATATTTAATTATATATTTAAATGTCAATTTTCGATTAATAGTATGACTCATCCAAACCAATATAAGTAATTTATATATCCACTCTCCGCGATCGCCTGTTATTATTCCAATCAATACATACATTCCAAAAATAAAGTATACTGTATTTTTCACATTTTTTTTGTAATTACTTCCTAATAGAAGACCTACCAAACATGGGAAAAACATCATACTAATTAAAATAAAAAGGGAAATTCCATTATTAGCATAATCGCCATAATAGAGTGAGCTATAACCATAACGCAAAGCTACACTTAAATTTTGAAAAGAGTTATAAAAGGTTATTGGTATTACCAATATACTTAGAATTAAACAAACATCATATATGGAATTCAAACTTCTATTCCTGTTTTGAATATTAATATCTGACAAAGATTCCTTTATTGTTGATTTGGGTTTAATGCAGAATACAGCCCCACAATGAAATGTTAGAATTCCAATAAGAACAATCATTTGAGTTTTAACGATATCAGCTGAACTTGGCAATCCAAATGCAA
This sequence comes from Peribacillus simplex, assembly GCF_001542915.1. Taxonomy (GTDB): domain Bacteria; phylum Bacillota; class Bacilli; order Bacillales; family DSM-1321; genus Peribacillus; species Peribacillus simplex_B. Next base: position 60,906 of record NZ_LNNH01000040.1, read on the forward strand.
AAAGAGTTGTCTGGCCTATTTCACCATCCTGATGAATTCCTAAAGCCCACATCAAACTGTGCCCATAATTAAACAAAAATAAAAATAACATAAAAATTGTATATAATGAAAAAAGCTTATTAGTTAATCGATACCATGAAGTGATCACAAATCCTCCTAGCACAATACCTAATACGCTAAGGATATACTGAAATTTGTGATAATCAACTCCTGGATTTATATCAATATATTGAAATGAAACAATATATAATAAGAAAAATAAAACTGTAACAAAAACTGTTAACAGTTTTACATTCATTTCTCTAAGGCTGTAATGTTGAATTCCGTACTGCAAAATCAGGCACATTCCTTTCACAATATAATTAACCTTTAAACATTGACCTATAGAATCTCTAATCCTTTCTCTACAGGAACTTTTTATGTGTTTTGTTTTATTGTTTTAGTAGCTTTAACATTTTTTGAAGCTTCTAGCATTAGCTATACTTCTATTATATTATTAAATAATCGTTGATAAAGCCGAAATTTGAGGGAACCTTATATGACTTTAATAATGAATAATACATGAGAATGTTAATCGTATTTTTGAGTTACAACAATCGTTCACAAATCTTCCTTACTTAAATAACTATTCATAAAAAAACCTCTAAATAAATACTCAATCATTTATTAACTCTAACCATTTGTTTATAATATTTTTAATATGAAAATCTAAAACTCTAACATTTGACTTACTTTTGTAGTTTTCGTATAACTCCCTATTTCCCATTAAATTAATGATTGCTTTAGACAAATAAAGTTCTTCTACAGAAAGTTCCTCTTTAGCATCAAAGCACTCTGCTTTAAAAACAGGAAATAACACTCCATACTCAGCATACTCAACCGCACTTACTAAGGAATTGATTTCTGTCTCTGGAGCAAGAATTTCTCTTGGACCAGATTTACAATCTGTTGAGATAACAGGTAAGCCACAAATCATTGCCTCAGCTAAAGCATTGGGAAAACCTTCGTAATATGACGAAAGAACATATATATTTGACTGTTTTATAAATTTGTGTGGATTACTTTGAAAACCTAGGAATAGTACATCGTCTGAGATTTCTAAATCTTTGGTGAGCTGGATTAACCTACTTCTATATTGCCCCTCACCCAAAATAACCAATTTAGCGTTAGGGATATGCTTTTTTACCGTAGCAAATGAACGAATTAAATGACAATGTCCTTTCGCAAAGCTTAAGTTTCCCATCGTAATAATTGTAGTCCCGTTAAACCAATTATTATATTCTTCATCTACAACCTCCAACATGGTTTTAGATAATTTCTCAATTTCATATGGATTATAAATTAATTTCAATTTTTTTTGTGGAACGTTATAGTTATCTTCCATATCTTTTGCAATTATTTGTGTTGGGCAAACTACTGCAGCTGCTTTACGATATAATAATCTGAAACTAGTTTTCCAAAAAACACCTTTTTTATTTTTCCATTTTTCGGACATAAAGTTACGTACTGAGACTACCTTTTTTACTTTTACGGGAGTTAACATATTTAATAGATTCGGATATTCCATAAAACTAATTACGCAGTCAATTTCGTTAGACTCCACATATTCTTTAATTTTAGAACAATAATAGGGGATCTCTGTAATTCTATTACGTTTTTCATTATCACCAAGTGATACAACCTTACCTTTTAAAGGATAATCATTCTTTGTCTGGTCATATAGTAAAAGCGTATGTACTTCCACTTCACTAGTCAGAGCGTTTACAAGGTTTGAAATAACTCTTTCTGCCCCACCCAGAGACATCTTAGCCGATAAAAAAGCAACTTTGGTTTTTTTTATATTAAATTTATTTTCATACAACAATAACCATCTCTCTCTTAATCATTATAGTAATAATTTTTTTAACAAATAACAGCAGGATTACATATTAAATATTCTTCATTAACTCAAAAAACAATGATTCTCGTCGCTTCTGTATTAATTCTTTGTTGTATTGTTTTGACTCCGAAAAGTTTCTTTTTGCCTGTTCTTTCATTTTTTCTGTACTATAGTTCTTAAGTATTTTACAAATTTCATCTATGTTTTTTCGTCCCTTACTAAAAACATATTCTTCTTCAAGAAGTTCCGGTATGCCACCGGAGCTCGCCCCTATTGCAGGACACCCCCTATTCATTGCTTCAATGAGTGCCCTAGGTAACCCTTCTTGCTTACTTGGCTGAGCATATATATCAATTTTATCAATCCAAGAAAAAACTTGTTCATGAGGTAGTGTTCCAATAAATTTAACCTGATCTACAACCCCGAATTCCTCTGCTTTTTCTCTAAGATACGAAGAATCCCCCCAACCCACCAACTGGTATTCACAATGAATCCCTTCATTCTTTAGCTTGGAAATTGCTTCAATTATATATTGTTGTCCTTTATATCGTACATTTAAAGCAGCCGCTGTCCCAATAACTATTTTTTCTTTAGGCTTATGTATTTTATTTAAACGTTTTTCCAAAATTGCATTATCCGTTTGGGGTAACTCAACGTTGGAACAATTTACGGACTTTCCTTTTGTAGGGTATCTATTTTGCAAAAATGAATTAGTTACATAGACTACATACTTTGCCTTCTTTATATTTGATTTCGTTGCACTCCACATATATGGAGCAATTATTTTCCCTTTAATACTATGATTCCATAACGAATCCCACGGACACCCAACCATTTCAATAAGATAAGGTTTATTTAGTTTTTCAGCTAATTTAACAGCAACATTTCCTATAAAGCTTGGTAATCGAATAAAAATTATATCTGCATTTTTCATACTGCTTTCCAGAATCTGATTAGCTTCTTTTCTGTTAATTAGCCCTTTAATAGAAGCAATATTAGGTACGTTTATAATATTAATATTTTCTAATGTAATCTGTGATGTTTTATTATTTTGCGGCGTACCATTTTCAACTCTTATAGCGATGTCAAGTGAATCAACAATAGCAAAATATCTTCTAAAGACTTGATTATTCAAAACAGTTCCAAAATAGTTACCATGTTCATCACAACTAATTGGACCGTCATAACAAAATAACCCTTTCATCAATTTATCCCCTTTTAAATAAATATTGTTCGTTACTAACACTAATTTCTTTATAAATTGACAGAATGTTATTAGCTGTATTCTCTATACTTAGTAATTTCCTTATCTCTCTTCTACCGCTATTTGCCATATGTATTGCTAATTCAGGATTATCAATCAATTTAACAATGGCTTCTGCTATCTCTGTGGGACATTTTGGCTTTACCGTATACCCTGTTTCTCCATTAAGCACAATATCTGGGAATCCTCCAACATTAGTTGTAACTGTTGGCACTCCTGCTGCTAGACTCTCCGCAGCACCGCCTAAATTCTCACTGTGTGAAGGATGTATAACTACATCCAGTTCTTTATATATGTCCTTTAGATCTTTTCTAAATCCTGTGAAAAGTACTCCACCTTTGCAATTCTTTTCAGCATAGTTTTTTACCTTTTCAACATACCTCTGAGCATTTCCCCATGAATCACCAATTATTACACCAATAATCGAAGGGTTTTTTTCACGTGCTAATGCAATTGCATCTATAAAGTCTTCATGTCCCTTTAACCCTCTTCTTTGTAATAAATGGGTTTTGGGCTTATAAAAATAACTAACCATGCCAACCAAAATTTTATCTTCCGGTATATCATATTCTATGTGCAGCTTATTTTCACTGTCTTGATATTCATCTACCGTTTTACCGCCATATCCGCCGTAGTAAGCTAAATAAATTTTGCTCTGATGTATCCCAGATTCAAGATACATCTCACATGTTTTTTTACAGGCACCTGCCCAATAATCTATATCATTAGCCAACATTATCTCTGCTTTTCTAAAGAATTTACTCTCTAGGTGTAAGGGGCCAGGCACTTGAAACACTCGTGGTATGTTTGAGTTTCTTAAAGCCAATCTCACCATCATTATATTTGTAACAAAATGACAATGAATGATATCAGGTTTAAATTCTTTTACAAGGTTATTTATTTCTCTTACTCTACCAAAAATTTCCCAAGGTTTAGTAATAGGAAGCGAAAAATCGCCTTGTACAATATCCATACCTTCCCTTTTATATTTCTCAGCCATACCACCGTTTATGGAGGGTAAAACAGTTATTATATCGACACCATTATTAAAGAGCCATTGAGCCTGTGTAAAAGCCCAATTTGCACCTTCATTTGTTTTTACTATCTGCAAAATCTTCATTTTTTTACTCTCCTCACCGGGACTCCAACATATGTTCCAGCCTCAGTAATATCCTTAACTACTACAGCACCTGCACCGACTTTACACCCACTGGTAATTTTCACATTGTTACTAACTATGCTTCCAATACCTAACCAGGACCTCTGTCCAACTTTAACTGTACCAGCTAAGTGCGCACCAGGTGATATATGAGCGTAATCTCCTATTGAATTGTCGTGATCTATCGTAGTACCAGTATTTATAATGCATCCTTTTCCTATTTTGGTGCAGCAATTAATAATTGCTCCAGCCATAACTACTGTCCCAGATTCAAGTTCTACTTGATCACCAATAACAGCATTAGGGTGAATAAGAATGGGTATACTTGCACCTAAAGCTTCTAGTTCTTCCTGCAGTTTTTCACGGATGGTATTATTCCCTATCCCTACAAATATGTCATAGTAATTAATATATGTTTTGGCATCTGAAGATTTCCCAATTATAGATTTCCCCATTGATGAGTAAAGCGTTTGATCATCATCTAAAAAAGCAATACTGTTCCATTTATTCATTTTAAAAGCGATGTCCGCCACAACTTTTCCGTGGCCACTAGCTCCGATTATGAGTAGATTATTTTTCATGATTCTATTCTTTCCTTTTTTTGATTGGTTCCCTTAAATGGCTCCATCGTTGCAGCTACTTCTGAATTAATACCTTCCCTAACAATAACCTTTTTTATAGTTAGAAAAATAATCTTCCAATCTCCATTGAAGCTTACATGATCTACATACTCTACATCGAGATTTAGTTTATCTTCCCAACTAATAGCATTTCTACCGTTCACCTGCGCCAAACCAGACAATCCAGGTCTAACCTCATGGCGACGACGTTGTTGCTCATTGTAAAGTGACAGATATTGTACTAGCAATGGTCTAGGACCTACTATCGACATATCACCTTTAAGAATATTTAATAGTTCTGGAAGTTCATCGAGGGACGTAGAACGCAATATTTCTCCAAATTTAGTCAACCTGATATTATCAGGAAGTAATTCACCATGTTCATCTCTTTCATCGGTCATGGTTCTAAATTTATACATGATAAAAATATTCTCATTAAGACCAGGCCTTCTTTGTTTAAACAGCACCGGACCCCCAAGTTTTACTCTTACAAGCAAAGCAACCGTTAAAAAGATTGGACTTAAAATTACAATTGCTAGCAATGATAGGACGAAATCCATTGCTCTTTTTATAAATCTTCTATACATACCACCTTTAGAAGATTTCATTATCTTTCCCACAACCCTTTGATAACCTCTACTACTCTCTCCAAATCATCTTCCGTTAGCTTCGTATCAGAAGGCAAACAAATGCCATTTTCAAACAATTTTTCCGATACATCTGTCCCGACAAAGTCATATTTTTCAAAAAACGGCTGCAGATGCATAGGCTTCCACACTGGTCTTGATTCAATATTTTCTTTTTCAAGAGCCTCCATAATATCAATCGGTCTAACATTACCATTTAAAGTCATGGAACTTAACCAATAATTCGGTTTGTCCCACTCATTACTAGGCATGAACTCAACACCTTCAAGTTCACCAAGTTCTCTTTTATAAAATTCCAAGATATAGTTTTTCTTCTCAACTCTTTGATCTAATACCTTTAGCTGTCCTCTGCCAATTCCAGCAACTACATTGCTCATTCGGTAATTAAATCCTAATTCACTATGCTGATAGTGCCTTGCTTGATCCCTACTCTGAGTCGCCCAAAATCTCGTCTTTGCAATACGCTCTTCATTATTGGAAACTAGCATTCCACCACCAGAAGTAGTGATAATCTTATTTCCATTAAAAGAGAAAATCCCATAATCACCAAAGGTTCCAGTATGCTTCCCTTTATAATATGTACCTAAGCTCTCAGCAGCATCTTCAATTACCGCTACCTTATAATTTTTGCAAATCTCCATGATCTTATCCATATCGGCAGATAATCCGTAAAGATGCACGACAATTACGGCTTTCACTTCTGGATATTTTACAAAGGCTTCTTCCAAAGCTTTGGGACACATATTCCAAGTCTCGTAATCACTATCTATAAAAACAGGAATAGCTTTTTGATAAATAACCGGATTGACCGTTGCTGAAAATGTTAAGGTAGGACAAAATACAATATCCCCTTCTTCAACTCCGGCTGCTTTAAGAGCTAAATGGATTGCCGCTGTCCCTGAAGATAAGGCTGCAGCAGCCTTACTTCCTACCTTGTTTGCCAATTCAACTTCAAATTGATTCACGTTTTCTCCAAGAGGAGCAATCCAGTTCGTATCAAAAGCTTCCTTTATAAATTCCATTTCATAACCTTCATCACTCATATGTGGTGATGATAGGAATAATCGATCCTTCATTCTATATAACTTCCTTTCTACAATGAGTCACTTTATATGTAGGTATTTTGCAACAAGTTATTTCTCCGCTTAGCCAATATTGAAATAGGGTTAAGATGGTTAAAAAGTAACCGAGTAAAATCTGTTAGGTATTATCCCGTACTGTTTCACCTGTTAATTCTGGTAAAACAGTATGGAGCATATTTCACAAAACATTAAGATTCCTACGCATTAATCTTTTCTAAGGAAATATCCTTAACCATTTGTTCCAAAAACTCAATCAAATCATCTTTGATTTCTTCGTTCTGAAGGGCAAATTCCAACGTGGTTTTGACAAACCCTAGCTTCTCCCCAACATCAAATCGTTTTCCTTCAAAATCATAAGCAAAAACTTGCTGGGTCTGGTTTAACTGTTGAATTGCGTCCGTTAGCTGAATTTCCCCGCCTGCGCCAGCTTCCTGCTGATCAAGTATGTCGAAAATTTCCGGAGTCAGGATATATCTACCCATGATGGCTAAATTGGAAGGTGCCGTTCCTAAGGCTGGCTTTTCGACAAAGTTTTCAACTTGATATAGTCGTCCATCTTGAAATGCTGGATCTATGATTCCGTAGCGGTTCGTTTCTTCATTGGGTACTGTTTGAACTCCAATGATGGAGTTATTCGTTCCCTCAAACCGGTTTATTAATTGCTTTAAGCAAGGCGTTTGGCTTTCGACAATATCATCACCTAAAAGGACGGCAAATGGTTCGTCGCCAATGAATTTACGTGCACACCATACAGCGTGACCTAACCCTTTTGGTTCCTTTTGTCTGATGTAATGGATATTCGCAAGGTTCGTGGAGTATTGTACTTTATGAAGCAACTCTACTTTTCCTTTTTCCATTAAATTTTGTTCAAGCTCCGGGGCGTAATCAAAATGATCCTCAATCGCCCGTTTTCCTTTTCCAGTTACGATGATTATATCCTCTATTCCTGAAGCAACAGCTTCCTCGACAATGTACTGGATCGTTGGTTTATCAACGATTGGCAGCATTTCCTTTGGCATCGCTTTGGTGGCAGGCAAAAACCTAGTCCCTAGGCCTGCTGCAGGAATGATGGCTTTTGTAATTTTCCTCACTTATTCGTCCTCCTTTTGCTATTTCACTGCTGAGTATGTTTTATTTCTTCTTCGATTTGCTAAATTTATAACAAATTCTTTAAGTTCTGATATGGAAAAATCATCATAGGCGTTTAATAGATACTGGATTTCCTCTTCTTGCTCCAATACCGCTTTTCCAATAAAGATTTTCGGGAACACGGCTTCACTATGAACCTCTTTGTCCCCTAATAGTTCTTCATACATCTTTTCGCCAGGTCTAATTCCTGAGAATTCAATCCCAATATCCTCTATCGAATAACCGGATAATTGGATAAGGTTTGTTGCTAATTCCACAATTTTTACAGGTTCACCCATATCAAGGACAAAGATTTCTCCGCCCCGAGCCAAAGAGCTTGCCTGGATGACTAATCTGGATGCTTCCGGTATGGTCATGAAATACCTGGTCATATCTGGATGGGTGACCGTTACTGGGCCGCCGGCTTGAATTTGTTTTTTAAATAACGGGATGACGCTTCCTCTGCTGCCCAAAACATTTCCGAAGCGAACGGCAACGAATTTTGTTGAGCTATTTTTAGCGAGCTGCTGGATGATCATTTCTGCAATCCGCTTAGTCGAACCCATGACATTTGTTGGGTTAACGGCCTTATCGGAAGAAATCATCACAAACGCCCCTACACCAAACGTATCTGCCGCTTCTGCAACATTCTTTGTTCCAAAAACATTATTCTTTACAGCTTCACGTGGGTTGTATTCCATAAGAGGAACATGTTTATGTGCTGCCGCATGGTAAACGACATCAGGTCGATGGGTCTCCATCACCTCAAAAATTCTCTCCCGGTCCTGAATATCTGCAATGACAGGGATAATTTCCATTTGATTGGCATATAACTTTTTCAATTCCATATCAATTTGATAGATACTATTCTCGCCGTGTCCTAAGAGGATCAGTTGACCAGGTGAGAAACGGCATATTTGCCGACAGATTTCTGAACCAATCGAGCCACCAGCCCCTGTAACCAAAATCGTCTTGCCAGTTACATACTGGGATATACTCGTTATATCCAGTTCAACCGGTTCCCTGCCCAATAAATCTTCTACTTCGACCTCTTTAAATTGGTTAACGGCTACTTTCCCTAACATAATATCTTCAATCATCGGAATAATTTGAGTTTTCGCACTTGTTTTTACACACTCATCAAAAATGACCTTCAATTCTTTCTTGCTTAATGAAGGAATCGCAATGACAATATTATCGATTTGATATTTTTCCACCATTTCTGGAATATGTTTAGAGTTACCGACAACGGGTATTCCCAAAATATCCAATTTTTCTTTTTTCGGATCATCATCAATGAATGCCACTGGCTTCAGTTCGATATCATGATTAGTAAGAAGCTGCCTTACAGCCATCGTCCCCGCCGATCCGGCACCGATGATCAACGTGTTCTTGGTTTCCTTTTGATTATGTATCAGACGGTTCCGAAGCATTCTCCACGAGAACCGGGAACCGCCAATGAGAATGATATGCAGCATCCATGTCAGCGCCATGGCTCGTACATATACATCTTGAAAAACGATGATTTGAATGGCGATAACCGTGATAATCGATAAGCTCACGGCTTTGACAATCGATACTAACTCGCGGATGCTCGCATATTCCCAGGCATTCTTATACAGTTTATAAATGGAAGCAAAAAAATGATGGCTAATTAATAGAGAGACTGAAGTGACCAAGAGCGTTGGTAATTTAAATATTTCCAAATAAGGATACAAGAACAAATAACTTACATAAATGGCCGATAATACGATTAAGGAATCCAATAGAGCCAATAGTGTCAGTCGTTTTCGGTAGGCCAACTACATTTCCCCCTTTAATAAATTTACATTTACCTTCGCTTATAAATAAAGCATCCTAACATTGTGTTCTTTTTCACAAGATAGCACTATAAAAAAATTTGCATTGCAGAATAGGTACCCTTTGTCTCTAGCATTTTCTAGCACACTATACCTATTAAAAAATACCTAATATTTTCTTTTTAAATGGCAGTGGCTTTTCAACAGCTGGACTTAGTCCCTTCATGAGCAGTTGAGCGTTTTCTTTAAAATAAAAGGTCCGTTCGGTTCCATGCATTTTTGAGATGGTTTCGTATGCCTCTTGTAATGTGAAGCCCCTTGAGCCTATATTATGGGCATCGGTTGCCATAAAATGAGCCAGATTATGTTCAATGATTTTCTTAGAAAACGATTGAATGCTCTTCCCGAAGTTCCCGATCATGCTTCCAGAGGTGATTTGCGTTAAAGCGCCCTCTTGAACCAATTCAAATAATAATTTAGGATTTTCAATCAATTCCTTATTTCGTTCCGGGTGTACAATGATCGGGGTTATCCCTCTCAGCAAAAGCTCATAAATCACATCTTGTGTGTATGTAGGAACACGTCCCGACGGAAGCTCCAGCAGCATATGCCTTCCCTTGTCGTCCAGTGTCAGGATTTCTTCCTTTTCAAATGAATTGAACAGATCTCGGTGTATTCTTACTTCCTGTCCGAGATGAACGGTAAGGGGAATAGTGGCCTGTTGAAAACTCTCGTTTAATTTCACAACACTGGCAGTGATGTCACGCTTCACATTCACATATTTCTCATTTAAGTGATGCGGCGTGGCATATACATGCGTGATTCCAGATTCCACGGCCATTCTTGCCATATTCATGCTTGTATCCACGTCTATGGATCCATCATCAACCCCCGGGAGAATGTGACAATGTATATCAATCAATCTATAACACTCCTTTATAACGAACAGGTCTATATACCCACTCTAGAAAAATAGTAATTATTACCCTGATTAATAGTAGCATATAAATCTTCCATTAAACAGGGTGTTAATTTGTCGAACTTTGTCTTATTCAATTAAGATTGATAGTAATAATAATTGCTGTTATCCGTTTCCACGCCATTCAAGACGACACCAAGCACGGTTGTATTAGCTTTCGTTAAAAGCTCCTTCGCCTTCACGGCACTTTGTTTGTTCGTCTTCCCGCTTGAGACGACCATGATGACGCCATCACATTTATTGGCGACAATTTGCGAATCAGGTACAACCAGAACCGGCGGTGTATCAAAAATGATATAATCATACATTTCTTTCAGATGATGAATGGTTGCTTCTATCGCTCTTGAATTCAATAATTCCGAAGGGTTTGGGGGAATGGGTCCGCTTGTCAAAATTTCCAGATTAGGCACAGCCGTCTTCATGACCGCTTTTTCGATGCTCATTTTCTTCGTTAATACACTTGTAAGTCCCTGTATGTTACTAAGACTGAACGCATAATGGACGGACGGTTTTCTTAAGTCGGCATCCACAAGCAGGACTTTTTTCTCCTCTTGAGCAAGCACAATCGCGAGGTTCGCGGATGTCGTGGATTTCCCATCATTAGGCTCAGCTGAGGTTACCACAATGGTTTGTATGTCTTCATCCACGGAGGCAAATTGAATATTTGTTCGAATTAATCGATATTGCTCAGTGATCGGTGATTTAGGATTATTTTGTGCAATCAAATTCACCTGTTTTTTATCTTTACTTCTCAAAAATTCCGCTTCCTTTCGTCCAGCTTAGCCTTTATTATGTACGTTTGAAATCTTTTGAATCGAGCCAAGTAGAGGCAGTTCCAGGAGTGTCTCGATATCCTTCTCATCCTTGATCGTATTGTCCATGAACTCGAGCAGGAATGCCAAGCCAACACCAGCCATCAAACCGACCACCACCGCAATCGCTATATTCAATACTGGATTAGGTTTCACAGGTGTTGGATTCTCTTTGATTTCGGCTTTGGCCAGTACACTCACATTGTCGACGTTCATGATATTCTTGATTTCCTTTTGGAACGTCTCAGAAATCGTGTTGGCAATCTCCACTGCTTGCGATGGATTGCCATTCTGAACCGTTAACGAAAACACCTGCGAATTTTGTTGGCTGTTGATCGTGATTTTTTCACTAAGTTGCTCTACGCTTTGGTCCAGCTCAAGGTCATCAATGACCTTCTCCAAAATCGCCGGGCTTTTTATGATTACACTGTATGTATTGATCATGTCAATATTGGATCGTATTTGAGTCGAGTCCAATTGATTCTCGGATTGCTTCTGATTAACGAGAATCTGTGTCGAAGATTGGTAAACCGGGGTTAATAAGAAATAAGATATTGCTCCACTAATTAAAGCGGCAACTAATGTCAGCAGCATGATGAGCTTCCAACGCTTCTTTAATGTTTTGAAAATATCTGCAATACTAATCGTTTCTTCCATTTCATCCTCCTAATATGTTAAAAATGACCTATTGCATTATAACACATAATATTACCTATTTTTATGTATTATCAAGGAAATTTTCATGAATCTTACAATCAATGAATACTTTTCTAGCGCTTAGATGATTCTAACCTAAAAATATCCTCCATTCAAAGGAATTTTTTTCTAATTGTGTCCTTACAAAGCCATAACAGCTGGAAAAGCCGCATGGTAAAAGGGTTTCTATTTATATAAATTATACCTATTTACCCAATACTTGCTGTGCTTCTTCACCGACATTGGATGAATTCACCTAAAACTAAATGCCCATGAAACGAAGAAAAAGCATTTATCGACTAAATTGCGTCAAGTTTTTAGGGCCTAGTTATCATTATTAATGGAGACAAACTGTGTAAACTGAAAGTAATAGTTTATATTCATAGAAATGGTTAGGTGTGGTCAATATGATAGGTTACCGAGTCAAGTCGCTTAGGGAAGAAAGGAAAATGTCAATTAGTGAACTCTCCACAAAATCGGGCGTTGCCAAATCCTATATAAGCTCTCTGGAAAGAAACCTTCAAACAAACCCCACTATTTTAGTTTTGGAAAAAATAGCAAAAATTCTAGGCATTAAGGTTGATGCTTTACTGTATGAACAAGGAGACAAAAATATGGATGAAGAGTGGATGCAAATCATGCAGGAAATTATGGGTTCTGGAATATCGAAAGAGGAAATGCGCGAATTTATCCAGGATCGCAAATGATTGGTTTAAGCATTCTTGGTATCGCTTTCTTTTGTTAGCTCAGTGAAAAGGGGGGGAAGTAGCTTAAGCCACTCACCCCCCTTTTTACACTACATGTCCTGTTTTTGCTTAAAATAGTCCTGCAGCACCTCAAACCATATCTGATGCCCTCGGTCATTCGGATGGATGTTATCATTGGTTAATATATCAGCCAATCTCAGATTCTGTTCCTCTAGCTTCTTTTCCATACCTGTCTTGCTATTCAAATACGTCCATCGATTCTTTTCGATGACATTCTCGGAAGCCTTCATATAATCCAGATAACTCAACCCTAAGCTATTTTTCATTTCACTACTTGCGACCGGGTTCGGGGAAAGCATTAAAATCTTTGCATTTGGCAGTTCTTTTTGCCATTTTGCCATAATGTTTTCCAGATCTTTTTCCGTCTGTTGCAGGCTAATTGATTGATAATGATTGTTAATCAGCGAGGTTTCAAAAATAACCAAATCAGGATTATCTTTTATGACTTCTTCGATTTTCTTACCTTCCAGCAAATCTTCTGTTGAATACCCTTCATGACCATGATTCATAAAACGCAATGTTTTAGCCTCATCAAGATCGGCACGCAGACTCTTCTCCAGACGCGCTGTCCAGGTTTTGGCAGAGATACTTGCTCCAGTTCCTGCAGTCCCGTTACTGCCCACTAAGGAGACAATGACCTTATCTTGCGTAAGCGACCGATACCGTAAATAATCCAATAACGGCTGCTGTTGATTATTTTCCGGTTTTAAACCCTGTATCAAAGCTTCTCTTTCTTCTTTTTCCTTTTGTTTAAGTTTTGCTTCCGCTTCTCTAGCCTCCACCCCTGCTGCCTGGCTTTTGTTTTTCCATTGGATTTGACCATAAGCCAGCACGGCTAAGGAAATGATCGCGATAATGATTAACCCATACTTCCTCATCTTTACCTCCGTTTATGCACTAGAATTGACATGGGATACGATCCCATACTTTTCTCTTATTTTCTCTTGTTCATTATAACTTACATATAATACGTTATAAAGAATGTTTTTCCAATGAATTCTGACATCCCTCGACAAATCCCATGAATAGGAATCATTCTTTAACACTATGTAAACAATGTAATGCCTATATGAAGTTTCCGTAATGTTATCGTATACCCGGCTTCCTTCTCGCTTTTTCGTAGTATGATAGAAAAAAAAGGAGTTTTGGATATGATTATTCTGCAGTATATTGAAAAGGTTTTTTCATTCATGCATAAGGATATTCCGGAAACTCATGTGAAATGCCATGTTTGTGCAGGTACAGGTGCCTACGATATTTATACGGATTGCCTTACCTGTAATGCAAAAGGGTTAATCAGTAAAGTGGAGTATAATAGGAGGCTTGAAGAGGGTGAAATTTAAACGATTTCGTGAGGTCGATATATGTTATCAAAGAAGCAGTATTGGCTATTGCTTCTTTTTTTGTTGCCTAAAGTACCGTTTGTCTCCCGGCTTAAAAGGGTATTTTATTACCAGAGGTGATGGATATGACAGCAATTACGCACATCGGTTTGGCTGTGCCTGATTTGGATGCTGCGATTTCGTGGTATGAACAGGTGTTGGGATTCAAGTTATTGGCGGGTCCGTATTCGTTTGATGCCAGTGCCGAGGACAAGCCGAATATGACGAACGATCTTCTTGGCAATCATGTCAAAAAAATGCGCAATGCTCATTTGATGGCGGATAATCAGGTGGGAATCGAGCTTTTTGAATTCCAGGAGCCGAGGATGCCGCCGAGTAAACGTGATGAGTATCAGGGCTTTTTTCATATTTGCTTAATTTCGGATGATATTGAAAGACTCGCCGATGAGATTGCGCAATCCGGCGGTAAAAGGCGAAGCGATCTGTGGAATACTTGGAAGAACAAGCCGTACCATTAATTTATTGTGAAGATCCTTTTGGCAATATCATTGAGTTATACAGCCGGAGCACGGAATTGATGTATGGCAATAAGGATTGATGCAAAAACAGCCCCCACATTGTAGATTGGGAGGCTGTTTTCTGTATTTGCCTTACTTTTTAACCGTGACTTTTCTTGCTTCACTTACATTTCTCGCTTTGTCTTTAGCGGAAACATAGAGGTTCTTCCCTGCTTTTTGTTTCGGGATCCTCACCGAGAAGGTGCCTTTATTCGTTGCGGTTGCCGAGCCGATCACTTTCCCTGATACCTTGATGGATACAGTGGAATTGGCTTCGGCTTTGCCTGTGACGATCGTCGTTTTTGTCGTGACCTTGTCGACCGTCGGTTTACCAGGTGCGGTTTTGTCTGCGACGGTCATGGTTTTGACCGGGCTTGTATTGCCAGCTTTATCCGTTGCAGCAATCGTGAGGACGGTACCGGCTTTTTGTTTTTTTGACAGCGTTACGGTGAAGGTGCCTCCGTTGTTGGCATTTGCTTTGCCGAGGGCAGTGCTGCGGTTTTTGACCGTGACGGAAGAGCCCGCTTCGGCTTTGCCTGTTACTTTTACCGTATTGTCACCTACCGTATTGACTGACGGTTTAATTGGTGCCGTTTTATCTTCGACTTTGAATGAAACGGGCACACTTTTATTTCCCGAGGGATCGGTGACCCTCGTAGAGATCACGGTCCCGGCTGTTTGTTTGGCAATCGGCGCCGTAAATACCTTCTCGCCGTTGATCTTCAATGTGGCCAGCTGCTTCTTATCGGTATAGATCGAGACGGTTCCCGTATGGAAATCGGCTGGGATGCTCCCAGTGATCTTGATGTCCTTATCGGAAATCTTTTTGACGCTCGGCCTGGTCAGCGTCTTCATCTCAAGTGCCTTTTTGGCATTGACCCTCCCGTTTCCATAGTAGATGTCCTTCCCTTTCGTGCCCAGATCCTTCGCTGAATCATAGAGGCGATATTCAACCTCCGTTTTGTTGAGCTTAGGCTCATTGGACCAAATGAGGGCCGCTACCCCCGCCACCATGGGCGTGGCCATCGATGTTCCGCTCATCCAGCCATATTTACCATGTGGCAAGGTTGAAAGGATCTCATCTCCAGGGGCTGCAATATCCACGGTTGAATCGTAATTGGAATAATAGGGGCGCTTGTCCTTTTCGTCCGTGGCCGCAACGGAAATGACGTTACTGTATGCAGCTGGGTATACCCGCTGCACCTTTTTCCCCATATCGCCTTCATTGCCGGCAGCCGCGGCAATCAAGATGCCTTTTTTCGCTGCTTCCTGTACGGCTTTATTCAACGCCTCCGAATACATGTTGACTCCAAGACTCATATTGATAATCTTCGCTTTTTTCTCAATCGCATAATGTATCGCCTTGATGATATCGGCCGTATCGGCATAATCACCTTCAAAAACGTTAATTGGCATCAGCTTTACATTAGGTGCAACACCCGCTCCGCCGATGTTATTGTTTGCACTTCCGGCAATGATTCCGGCGATATGTGTCCCGTGCTGGCCTTCCGGCAAGATATTCTTCCGGTTACGGACCGTATCATAGGCGTTGACAATTTTCCCTGTCAAATCCGGGTGTTTGCGATCGATTCCATCGTCGATGATCGCCACGATCATCTCCTTCGAGCCCATCGATTTTACCCAGGCCGCTTCCGTTCCAAGATGTTTATGATGCCACTGGTCTAGGTAAGCTGGATCGTTCGGTATTTCCATCTTCTTGAACAGATAGTTCGGTTCGGCATACTCGACATTCTTCCGTTTCTCAAGCTTTTCGATCAGCTTGTCGGTCGTTTGTCCTTTTGGAACCTCGACCTTTTCGATCAGCTCATTGATCGGCTCATCATCCGTCTCTTTATATTTGACGATGACACCATCCGCTTTCGGAGCCACCTCTGCCGCTGCAGCCTCTTGCTGATTATGTGGCAGGAACATGAACAGCAAGGCAACCGGCAATACCGCCTGAATAAATTTGTACATGAAATCACTCCAAAAAAATATGATTAAGAATAAATATCGATGTCGGTCACTCAAGATCTCACTCTACCATTATCCCTAACTAGATTGTATAACGGAAGATATCGTTTTACTAACCTTTTTATCCAGTAAACAACTTGTTTTGGAATCATCCTTATTTCCCCTTGTGAAATCTCGAAAACTGAAGATGTATAAATAGATAAAAATGGTCGTCTTATTGACCAGTCTTAGAGGACAACGGAAGGCAACGACACTACCGCTTAGGAAATGCCTGTCTACGTGAGACACCGCAGGCTAAAAGCCAAGGAGGCTCACCGACCACCTCTGGAAAGATGAGTGCCTGCAGTGGAATGCAAAGTTTGATGTACATACTTAAAACTATATGTACTCTGAATTCTAGCTTCATTATCACGCAAAGTGGAATGCAACGGAAGGCAACGACACTACCGCTTAGGAATTGCGCGTCTACGTGAGACACCGCAGGCTGAAGGCCGAGGAGGCTCACGGACCGCCTCTGGAAAGATGAGTGCCTGAAGTGTAATGCAACGGTCATGGTAAAAATCTTCAAATCTATAGGCAATGGAAACTCCATCTTTGTTCTTACGCAAAGTGTAATGCAACGCTCACAGAACAAAACATCAAAAAAACTGTAGGTAAACTCCAAAACTTAACGAGTTTACCTACAGTATGAGAACGCCATGAGCGGTTTAATGTCCGCCTAAATAGGCATTCTTGATTTCTTCACTTGCTGTCAGTTCCTCTGATTTACCAGATAGGACAATCCGACCCGTTTCGACCACATAGGCTCTGTCAGCGATGGATAGGGCCAAGTTGGCATTTTGCTCGACAAGCAGGATCGTCGTTCCCGTCTTATTGATTTCTTCTATTATATGAAAGATTTGTTTCACCAATAATGGAGCAAGTCCCATCGATGGCTCGTCCAATAGAAGCAGCCGGGGCTTGGCCATCAGCGCCCTGCCCATTGCGAGCATTTGCTGTTCCCCTCCGGAAAGCGTTCCGGATTGCTGCTTCAGGCGTTCAAGTAAACGCGGGAATAATTCATAAACCTTCTCCATATCCTGCTTGATGCCTGCCTTATCCTTGCGTAAATAGGCGCCAAGCTGAAGATTTTCTTCAACGGACATGTTAGCAAAGACACGGCGGCCTTCGGGAACATGGGAGATGCCCATTTTCACGATCGATTGCGCAGCCTTTCCGCCGATCGACTGCCCTTCATATAAGATCTTGCCTTGCTTTGGTTTTAATAATCCGGAAACGGTTTTCAGCATCGTACTTTTGCCGGCACCGTTCGCACCGATCAACGTCACGATTTCACCTTCGTTGATGGAAAGCGAGACTCCCTTCAAGGCTTGAATGTTTCCGTAATAGACGTTAATGTCCTCGATATTCAGCATTATGAAACCTCCTCGCCCAGATAGGCCTCGATGACTTTCGGGTTGTTGCGGATTTCCTCAGGCCGCCCTTGAGCGATCAGCTGTCCATGATCCAGTACGTATATGCGTTCGCAAACTCCCATGACAAGCGGCATATCATGCTCGATCAATAAGACGGTCAAATCGAATTTCTCACGGATGAGGGCGATCAAGTTCATCAGCTCATGCGTTTCTTGAGGGTTCATGCCCGCTGCCGGTTCATCGAGCAAAAGCAGTTTCGGATTGGCGGCAAGCGCTCGTGCGATTTCCAATCGTCTTTGTTTGCCATATGGCAGGTTCTTCGCCTTCTCGTCTTTATATTGATCAAGGTTGAAGATTTTCAGGAACTCAATCGCCTTCTCATCCATCTCCTTCTCCCCTTTAAAATGGATCGGCATGCGGAGAATCGAGCTTAAAATGCTATGCTTCGAAAGGGAATGATAGGCAACCTTTACATTATCGATGACGGATAGCTCACTGAACAAGCGAATGTTTTGAAAGGTCCTGCTGATACCCTTTTGCGTGATTTTATAGGGCGGCCGTTTTTTCAAGTCCTCCCCTTCCAAGGAAATCGTTCCTTCGGTCGGGACGTAAACCCCTGTCAACAGGTTGAAGAAAGTGGTTTTCCCAGCACCATTCGGTCCGATCAAGCCAACCAATTCACCTGGGTATAGCTCGACGTTTACATCGGAAACGGCCTTAAGCCCCCCGAATTGAATTCCGACCGAATCGACCTTAAGCAGCGGTGTTTTTGTTTTCATGGCTGCTGCCTCCTTTACGTTTGAACATGGAAGTTATTTCTTTCGTCCCCATTAAACCTTGCGGACGATAAATCATCATGACGATAAGCACAAGACTGTAAATGATCATCCGCGTTTCCGGATAATCCTGGAGGAATGTCGTGACCACAGTAAGTAATACGGCAGCCAACACTGCTCCTGACAAGCTTCCAAGTCCGCCAAGCACGACTAGGATCAAGATATCGAATGACTTCAGGAACCCGAAGTTCGATGGCTGGATGATATAGAAGTTATGGGCATAAAGCGCTCCGGCGATGCCGGCGAAAAATGCACCGATCGCAAACGCGACAACTTTGTAATAGGTCGTATTGATCCCCATCGAGTCGGCGGCCGTCTCGTCCTCACGGATCGATATGCAAGCCCTTCCATGTGTCGAGCTCGTGAAGTTCCTGATGACGATGACCGTCACAAGGACGGAAGCGAATACCCACGGCCAAGTCGTCAAATGGGAAACCTGCATGCCGCTCGCACCGCCAACATAATCGATGTTCAAAAGCACGATCCGGACGATTTCACCAAAGCCGAGGGTCGCTATCGCCAGGTAGTCACCTTTTAGACGCAAGCTTGGGATTCCGATGATCAGGCCGGCAAGCGCCGCTGTCAAACCGCCGACTATCAACGCTAGCGTGAATGGCATGTTCAACTTCATCGTCATGACGGCTGAAGCGTATGCCCCGACTGCAAGGAATCCTGCATGCCCGATGGAAAACTGCCCCGTTATCCCGATGATCAAGTGCAGGCTTGCTGCCAGAATGATATTGATCCCGATGAACATGAGCGTATTTTGATAAAAAGGATTGAGCGATCCGCCGCCGATCAACACCTGTATGATGGCGAAAAAGATCAATGATAATGAAATCGAGAGCCAAAAACCTTTTGCTCGCTTAATTGTAGTCATTGCTTTGTCTCCCCTATACTTTTTCTTTTTTGTTTTTACCGAATAAGCCTTGTGGCATGAAAATCAAGATAAGAATCAGTACGACGAAAGCTACCGCATCACGCCATAATGAGTAACCTGCGGCACTGACCAAGGCCTCGATGACACCAAGCAATAATCCCCCGACCATCGCACCCGGAATGATCCCGATCCCGCCAAGTACGGCGGCGACAAAAGCCTTAAGTCCAGGAAGCACACCCATAAGCGGCTCGATCTTAATATAATAAATCCCGAAAATGACACCAGCTGCCCCAGCTAATGCGGAACCGATTGCAAAGGTGGCAGAGATCGTGTTATTAACATTTATCCCCATCAGCTTGGCAGCATCCGCATCGAAGGAAACGGCACGCATCGCCTTGCCGATTTTGGTTTTATGGACGATGATTTGAAGAATGATCATTAAAACGACAGCGACTCCAAAGATCAATATCGATTGGCTATTGATCGATACTCCAAAAATATCGAACTTATCAGTCGGCAATACATCATTCGGATAGGCTTCCGGTTGTGCGCCGCGGACATAGATGAAGCCATATTCGATCAACAGGGAAACCCCGATTGCCGTGATGAGTGCGGCGATCCGTGTTGCGTTACGCAATGGCTTGTAGGCAATGCGCTCGATCAATACTCCAAAGAGTGCACAGACCGTCATCGCAATTAACAAAGCCGGCACGAATGACAGATCCAGAACCGTTATCGAATAAAACCCTACGAATGAACCAACCATGAAGACATCACCATGTGCAAAGTTAATCAATTTTACAATCCCGTAAACCATCGTATAACCGAGAGCGATAAGGGCATAAATGCTTCCTAATGAAACCCCGTTTATTAACTGCTGTATCAATTCCATGTTCGACTCTCCTTGAAAAATCTAATTTTATAATGATCGTCCAGACTCTTTCATTCCACTCATGGAAGTTTCAGCAACCTGGTATTCTGGAAAAATGAGAATTCGCCAGCGCCTTCTTATGGAAGAAGGGCCGGCGAAGGGTTGGACTTTTTTTCGGTATTAAGGATTGATTTTTGTGTTGAATACTTGTTTTCCGTCTTTGAATTCAAGGATGGTAGCTGATTTGATCGGATTATGTTTTTCATCCAATGTAAAGGTACCAGTTACAAGCTGAAGATTTTTCGTTTTTTCCAGCGCTTCTTTGATCTTTGTCGGTTCCGCTGAACCAGCACGCTTGATTGCATCCGCTAGGAAATATCCTGTGTCATAGCCAAGTGCGTTAAAGGCATCCGGAGATTTATCTTTGTATTTCGCCTTGAATGCAGACACAAAATTCTGAATTTTCTCATCAGGATCTCCTGAAGAATAGTGGTTCGTGATGTACGTTTTATTCAACGCCTTTGCACCGGCAATTTCCACTAGCTTAGGGGAATCCCAGCCGTCGCCGCCCATGAACGGAACATCCAGTCCAGTTTCCCGTGCCTGTTTCACGATCAAGCCAGCTTCCTCATAGTAACCAGGAAGGAAGATGAAATCCGGTTTCGCTGATTTCAGGCGAGTCAATGTGGAGCGGAAATCGGTATCCTTTGCAATGTAGGCTTCCTCTGCGACGATCTTTCCGCCATTTTTTTCGAATTGCTCTTTAAAGGCTGCCGCTAATCCTTTTGAATAATCGCTTGCGCTGTCGATATAGATGGCTGCACTTTTCGCTTTGATTTCTTTGGACGCGAAATTCGCAGCAACCGTTCCTTGGAACGGATCGATGAAGCTTGTCCTGAAGATGTAGTCGTTCAATTTATCTTTGCTGAAAGTGATTTCCGGGCTTGTACCTGAAGGCGAGATGACCGGGACTTTATTATCCTGTGCAATTTGCACCTGTGCAATCGAGTTCGTGCTTGTCGCCGCACCTACGATCGCCGCCACCTTATCTTGTGAGGTAAGCTTGATTGCCCCGCTTGTTGCTTCGGATGCTTCGGATTTATTATCGACTTTGATAAGTTTGATTTTTTTACCGTCAATGCCTTCTTTATTGATTTCCTCTGTCGCCAGCTCAAGGCCTTCGGCAATCGATTGGCCATAAGAGGCTACACCGCCTGATAATTCAAGGTTGACACCGATCTTGATCGTATCACCGTCCCCGCTCGATTTATCTGATGAACCAGAGCCGCCGCAACCCGCTAGCATGCCTGCCGCAAGTGTTAGAGAAAGAAATGCACCTGCTAGTTTTTTCTTCTTCATAAATAATCCCCCCATTTTGTAATCAGAGCTCTGATGCATGAATAATTATTCATGACGCCTCAGAAATTTTTGATTAGATGAAATGTTTAAAATTAAATTAATATTTCGAAAAATAGTTTACCGCATAATTTTCATTCCGTCTATACAATAATAGTGAGAAAATTTCGTTAAATAGGATATTTTTCATAGACCATAAGGTGTCGATTTTATATCCCTATATTTAAAGTATTAAGAAAATTCTTATATTTATCAGAAAAAACAGATAATTAAGTTATATTAATATCGTAATTTCTGCCTTTTTTACCCAAAATATTTTATTCACTCCCCTATCATTTTCTCCCTTTTACTTACATTTTTCCCAATATAATTGCACGTCGATAGGGAATTAAACCCAGTATATCCCTTCCAATTTAGTCTTAATTCCTATTTCAAAATTGAATTATACTATCTTGGATGTATAAAATACTGCATGAAACTTCTAATCTTCTTTTAGCCGCCTTATAGATTTTGCATATACATTCTAGAAAAAATCCCGCAAAAAAACCGCCCTCTGGCGGTTCAGTGTCCTCTCTTCACTGGTTAGTGTAGTTTAAGTGAATATAAAATAGGGGGAGCCTGTCCCCCTATCCAAGTAGATTATGGATTGATTTTTGTCTTGAATGTTTGTTTGCCATCCACGTATTCCAGGATGGTGGCCGATTTGATGGGATCATGATTTTTATCGAGGTTCAGTGTACCTGAAACTAATTGAAGATCCTTGACATCTTCCAATGCTTTCCTGATTTTTTCTGGTGATGCATCGCCAGACCTTTTGATGGCATCCGCCAGATAGTATCCAGTATCATAGCCAAGCGCGGCAAAGGCATCCGGTGTTTTATTGTACTCCTTTTTGAAGGCGGCAACGAAATCCTGGATTTTTGCATCTTCATCTTCTGGTGAATAGTGATTGGTGATATACGTATTTTTCAAAGCGTCGGCGCCGGCAATTTCAACGACCTTCGGTGAATCCCAGCCATCTCCGCCCATGAAAGGAAGGTCTATGCCATTTTCCCGGGCCTGCTTCAAGATCAATCCGACTTCTTCATAATAACCAGGAAGGAAGACGAACTCTGGCTTGGCCGATTTAATACGTGTCAATGTCGAGCGGAAATCCGTATCTTTTGTGACATAGGCCTCTTCCGCTACGATTTTGCCACCTTTGGCAGTGAACGCCTCTTTAAAGGCAGCGGCCAACCCTTTGGAATAGTCACTTGCGCTATCCACATAGATCGCAGCTGTCTTCGCCCCTACTTCGTCAGAAGCGAAATTGGCTGCAACCGTTCCTTGAAACGGATCGATGAAGCACGTCCTGAACACATAATCATTTACTTTTCCAGCTTTATTGGTGATGTCGGGGTTTGTTGCCGTCGGTGTGATTAAAGGAACCTTATTATCCTGCGCGACCTGAACCTGTGCCAATGTGTTCGTGCTTGTAGCCGAACCGACCACAGCCACTACCTTGTCCTGACTGACAAGTTTAATCGAGCCGCTTGTCGCTTCTGCCGCATCGGATTTATTATCAACCTTGACGATTTTCAGTTTTTTTCCGTTGATGCCCTCTTTATTAATTTCAGCGATGGCCAGTTTCAAACCATCTGCAGCCGATTGGCCGAATGATGCCGTACCTCCTGACAGCTCAAGGTTGGCTCCGATTTTAATCGTGTCACCCGAATTGGATGAACCTCCGCTTGAACTGCTGGTTTTCGAGTCGCCGCAACCTGCGAGCACCCCAGCAACCAATGAAAGTGATAGAAACACTCCTGCTAGCTTCTTCTTCTTCATTTGAAACCCCCTTGTTTGGTATGTTCTTTCAGATCAATAGAATATCTGAATAAAAATAATATTCTGAAAACAGTTTATCTCATTCTTTCGACCCCGTCTATATGATCTGGATAAAAAAGTTATTTAAAGGGAATATCTACTATTTCCATGCACAAAAAAACTGACTCTGCTAAAGTCAGTTTTGAAGCTCATCAATCGTTTACACGTCGGACGTCCACTTCTTTTAGTAGATCATTGATCACCCAGCTGGCTGCAATCAATCCAGCTACGGATGGCACGAATGCATTCGAGGACGGCGGCATTTGGGCTTTACGGATTTTTGCTTCGTCATTGCCGACTTCTTTGCGAACATCCTCACGAATGACGATCGGACTTTCGTCGGAGAAAACAACCGGAATTCCCTTTGTGATGCCCTCTTTACGCAATCTTGTACGGATGACCTTTGCAAGCGGGTCGGTATGCGTTTTGGAAATATCGGCAATTTGAAAACGTGTCGGGTCCATTTTGTTAGCGGCCCCCATGCTTGAAATCACCTTGATATTCCGCTTCAGGCACTCCTTCATCACATGCATCTTATATATCACCGTATCGGAGGCATCAATGACATAATCGAGGCCATAACTGAAAAACTCTTCAAACGTTTCTTCTGTATAAAACATTTTCAGGGCGATCACTTCGCAGTCTGGATTGATGTCTTGAATGCGATTTTTCATCAATTCCGCCTTCGGTTGGCCGACTGTAGATAAAAGAGCATGAATCTGCCTGTTTACATTGGTGATGTCGACATCGTCCTTATCCACTAGAATGATACGGCCGATCCCGGTACGGGCCAATGCTTCAGCTGAAAAAGACCCTACACCGCCTACCCCTAGGACAGCCACGGTCGTGTTTTTCAGTAAATCAATGCCTTCCTTGCCAATTGCTAATTCATTACGTGAAAACTGATGCAGCATATATATTCAACTCCAATAAATTCTGTTCTTATTTAGCTTCCCAATTAACAATATATCATAAACATCATTAATGACAAGCGAAATATGAGCAGTCCAATCGGAATTAGTTTTCTAGTTCATTTTTGATAATTTTTGAATGACGGTCGCCAGCAGCAAAGTCCGTTCTGCCAGGCTCGGTATTTCCAGATATTCTTCTTCACTGTGAGCGTTCCCGCCAATCGGTCCCAGCCCATCCACTGTCGGTATACCCAACTCGGCCGTAAAGGAAGCATCCGAACCGCCGCCCGTGGCCGTATCGGTGATATGGATGCCGATCTCCTTCCCCGCTTGGCGAATGGTCTCCAAAAGCATATTCGTTTTCTCGGTCTTTTCCATCGGAGACCGATCCATTTTCCCGGTCAATGTCGTTTTCGTTCCTGGAATGTATGACTTGGCACAAATTTTTTTCATTTGCTTAAGAATGACATCTTCCTGCCTTTTTTCCGTGATCCGTACATCGACAAAACCGGCCGCATGAGAAGCGATGGTATTCACCGCAGAGCCCCCCTCGATCATGCCGACATTGATGCTGATCCCCTTCTTCCGATCATTCAATTGATGTAAGTCAATGATCTTATGCGCCAATTCCTCAATGGCACTTCTTCCCTTTTCAGGCTCGATCCCCGAATGGGCCGCCACTCCGGCTATATCTAACTTGAATTGGCCGCAGCCTCGTCTCGCCGTGACCAAAGACCCATCCACCCTTGCCGGTTCGAGAACCAACGCATACTTCTTTTTCGCCGCCTTTTCAGCTATGAGGGAAGATGACGACGGAGAACCAATCTCCTCATCACTGTTCAAAATGATTTGAACATGCTTATAGCCTGTCTGCCCCGTCTGCTTCAAGCAAAGGATCGCATAAAAGATCTCGACCAAGCTCGCCTTCATATCAGCCACACCCGGCCCAAAAGCCCGATTTCCCTTTACTTTGAAAGGACGCTTCAGCGCCGTCCCCTCAGGAAAAACCGTATCCATATGCGCGACAACCAAAATATGAGGCTGAACCGCTTCACGATGCTGAATGACCAGCTGATTCCCATAATCCTTTTGCTTCACGATATCCACAATAAAATCCAAACCTTCAAACTTCGCCTTCAATATCAAGCCAATTTCATCTATGCCCTTTTTTGTATAAGATCCGCTATCGATATTCACCAGCTGCTCCACTAGCTGCAGCATCTCTTTCCGTTTAGCATTCAATAAGTCTCTCAAAGCCCTCACAACTTTCCTTCCATGGCTTATGATTTTTCAACCTTACTATAATTTACGAAATTACAGGATGGAATGTTACTTAAATGGGGCATATTTAACGATAATTCCAGCTTTTTGGTGACCGCTGCAGCGCTCTTGGACGAAATTGGCGAATTACTCGTGAGTTTGGTGGGTTTTGCTTGAGAATTTCGGGATTTTATTCGTGAGTTTGAGTCTTACTCGTGAATTGGGCTCGTGGCTTTATTTTTGTAATAACCCATCAAGGTTATAAACCCTGTTTCTACGTTTACCAGAGTAGGGTAATTCCATTGCGGATAGCAGTCGTTGCATGATATCGATTGAATCCACCTGTAAAAATTGACGGGCTTGTTTATTTGTTATGGCGGAATTGATAAGAAGGGCGTAATCACGTAGAGTTTGGATGTGGGCATCTTTGGAGATGTAAGAACAGTGGCGGCATGACCATTTTCCCCAGTAATATTGCATTTGAAGTGCAGAACAGTCTGGACATTGAACGCTTTTGAGCAAATCTTTTTCATCAACTTGATACAATTGGAGTATATCAGGATAATATGGAGTATTTTTTTCCAAGATCGTCTTGGATAGCTTATTGTGCTGCCTTTGAGTTAAGTGCTGAGAAGAATACCTTTCTCTTAAGGCCAGAATTTTGGAGATTAGCATTTCTTTTCCTGTGATTTTCTTGAGAATGGGGGTAAAACCGGGGGTAGTCCTGATGATTGTATTCGGGTTGGCATTGGCAACAAGTGTTTCAATCGGCAGCGGAGGAAAATTATGAACAGCAAGCCATTTATTTAACCGTGTTTTTTGCACTTCGACTTGGATGAGTGGATCCAGAAAAGCTTGTTCATGTCCATCTTTCGTCTGAATCAATTGATGGTAGGTACGATCAAAATTGAGCATTCCCGTAAAATTTTTCACTTCAATGATGAGGCAGTAATTCTTGGAAATTATAAGGTAATCGATTTGAAAAAAACGGCTTCCTTCGTGGCATAATCTCAAATCGTGTAAAACGTGATAGTCTTCCGAAAGACTATTTAACTCATTTCCAATAATCCGCTCGCCGCTATCCCCTGTACGGATCTTCCTGAAATCATTGTGTATCTTTTCCTGTTTAGGATGATTTGCTGGCAGCCTTGTCATCAAAGCCTCCAGCTGAAGCATTTTAATGGGCTTTTCACATTGTTTTCGCATTTATACATCACTCCTTCTCCTTTATTTTCTTTTTTGATAGTAGATATTCCTCCAAGGAAGCTGAAATTCCGTGCTTTATTTGTCCTATTACTAGTGAAATGCATTTTAATAGTAGGTAGAAAGGCTTTTCTCTTGAGTTTTGCAGTTTTACTCGCGAATTGCGGCTGTTTATTCGTGAATTTGGCGACTTTATTCGTGAATTTGGCGACTTTATTCGTGAATTGCGGCTGTTTATTCGTTTTTGAGCGCACAAAAAAACCCATGTTATGAACATGAGTTGCTTTGTGATGTATAAGAGTCCCAATTGTGCCGTTTACGCCTTTGTTTTGAACCCGCTCTCCGCAGGTGGGTGCTCGGTTCCTCGCGTTTGTAAGTCCTCCTCGAGGGGAGGCATGTACGCGGCCAGGAAACTAGTGCTCCCGGTAACTATAAGTGTTCGGTCAAAACTTATAGGTTAAAGAACGAACACATCAGGACTCTTACTTGTTGAAAACATCATATCATAATGCTTTGTTCCGTTTCAAGAGAAAGCATCTAGGTATTTTTTCATATTTTTTCCATACTTTTATTTCTTTAAGGCGGCCAGTCTTAGGCTTAGTTCAGCCAGTTGCTTGTCGCTTACGGCACTCGGGGCGTCAACGAGCAGGTCGCTTGCGCTTGCGGTTTTCGGGAACGCGATGGTGTCACGCAGATTCGTGCGGCCTGCAAGCAGCATGACCATGCGGTCGAGTCCAAGGGCGATTCCGCCATGCGGAGGCGTGCCGTATTCGAAGGCATCCATCAGGAAGCCGAATTGTGCGTTCGCTTCTTCTTCTGTGAACCCAAGCACTTTGAACATTTTTTCCTGGACGTCACGTTCAAAGATACGCAGTGATCCACCGCCAAGCTCATAGCCGTTCAAGACGAGGTCATATGCTTGGGCACGGACGCTTGCCGGATCTGATTCCAGTTTGTCCATGTCTTCGCGGAATGGCATCGTGAATGGATGGTGTGCGGCATAGTAGCGTCCTTCTTCTTCGTCATATTCGAATAGTGGCCAATCGGTTACCCAAAGGAAGTTGAATTTGCTTTGATCGATCAGGCCTCTTTCTTTGCCGAGCTTGTTGCGAAGCGCTCCAAGTGCATCGGCGACGATTCCCTTCTTGTCTGCGACGAATAAGATTAAATCGCCCACTTCCGCTTCCAATGCAGAAACTAATTGCTGCTGGTCTTCAGCGAAGAATTTGGCGATGGGTCCTTTTACGCCGTCTGCTTCCACTTTCAGCCAGGCCAAGCCTTTTGCGCCGTAGATGGCGGCAAATTCAGCCAATGCATCGATATCTTTACGTGAATAGTCGGCGTTTCCGTCCTTGACGACGATCGCTTTAACTTGCCCGCCGCTTGCAACGGCGCCAGTGAATACTTTAAAGTCGCTGTCTTTGACGATTTCGGATACGTCTTTAAGTTCCATCCCGAAACGTGTATCCGGTTTGTCGGAACCATAACGGCCCATCGCTTCATTGTAGGTCATTCTAGGGAATGGCAGGGCCACGTCCAGTCCTTTTACATCCTTCATCACTTTCGCCATCATGTTTTCTGCCGTGTTAATGATATCTTCTTGGCTCATGAAGCTTGTTTCGATATCGATTTGGGTGAATTCGGGCTGTCTGTCAGCACGTAAATCTTCATCACGGAAGCAGCGGGCAATTTGATAATAACGTTCGAAGCCGGATACCATCAATAGCTGCTTGAAGATTTGCGGTGACTGTGGAAGTGCATAGAATTCGCCTTCGTGTACACGGCTAGGCACTAAATAATCGCGTGCCCCTTCCGGTGTGCTTTTCGTTAAGATAGGTGTTTCGATATCAAGGAAGCCTTCGCCGTCCAAATAATCGCGGATCGCCTTTGTTGTTTGGTTACGCATTTTCAACGTTTCGAACATGGCCGGACGACGCAGGTCCAAATAACGGTATTTCAAGCGGATATCTTCTGAAACATCCGTTCTCTCATCAATGATGAAAGGAGGGGTTTTTGCTTCATTTAATATCGTTACGCTTTCGGCTTGAACTTCGACGGTCCCGGTTGTTACATTCGGGTTGATGTTGGCTTCATCACGCTTGATGACTGTGCCTTGGATATCAAGGACATATTCATTACGGATTTTTTCCGCAGTGGCCAAGGCTGCTGCCGAAATATCAGGATTGAAAACGACTTGCACGACACCGCTTCTGTCACGAAGGTCGATGAAGATGACTCCGCCCAAATCGCGTCGTTTTTGTACCCAACCCTTTAATGTTACTTTTTCACCAATAGCTGCTTCTGTTACTTCTCCATTGAAGTATGTTCTGCCAAACATGGTATTTCCCCCTTAAGCCTGTAGCTTTTTGAATTGTTCAACGAATGTGGCAAGATCCACCTGGACTTGTTCTCCCGTTTCCATGAACTTTACATTGATTTTATTATTGGCCAATTCATCATCACCGAGTGTCGCCACATATCTCGCTTCCAGGCGGTCGGCCGATTTGAATTGAGCTTTCACTTTACGGTCTTGATAGTCCTTTTCGACAGTGAAACCGGCACTGCGCAATTGATGGGCAAGCTTGACGGTATAATCTTTGGCTGATTCACCCAATGAAACAAGATAACAATCAATTCCCTTTTTGATCGGCAGTTCGATGTTTTCTGCTTGTAAGGCTGCAATCAGGCGTTCGATGCTGAGTGCAAAGCCGATTCCCGGAGTTTCCGGCCCGCCGAGTTCTTCAGACAGCCCATTATACCGTCCGCCTCCACAAAGTGTTGTAATGGCGCCAAAGCCTTCTGCATCACTCATGATTTCAAACGCGGTATGGTTATAATAATCCAAGCCGCGAACCAGTGTCGGATCTTCGACGAAGTCGATTTCCAAATCCGTCAAGTGCTGTTTCACTTTTTCAAAATAAATACGGGATTCATCATTCAAATAGTCAATGATGGATGGCGCCGTCTTCATCAATTCGTGATCATGGTCTTTTTTACAATCCAGGATCCTTAATGGATTTTTTTCCAGACGGCTTTGACAGTCACCGCAAAACTCGCCAATGCGAGGTTGAAAATGTTGGATTAACGCATTTCGGTGGGCAATCCGGCTTTCCTTATCTCCAAGGCTGTTGATCACAAGTTTCAGCTTTTTCAACCCAAGCTCCTTGTAGAGGCTCATCGCAAGAGATAGCACCTCTGCATCGATGCCTGGATCTTTACTGCCTAAAGCTTCGATCCCGAATTGGACGAACTGGCGGAATCGACCTGCCTGCGGACGTTCATAACGGAACATCGGCCCGATATAATAAAGCTTGACCGGTTGATTCGCCCATCCAAACATCTTGTTCTCGATGTATGAACGGACAACCGATGCAGTGCCTTCGGGACGAAGGGTCAAATTCCTCTCGCCTCGGTCTTGAAATGAATACATCTCTTTTTGGACGATATCGGTCGTATCGCCGACACCGCGTAAAAACAATTCCGTGTGCTCGAAAATCGGTGTGCGGATTTCTTTATATTGATAGCGGTGACAAATCTCACGCGCTGTCTTTTCGATATACTGCCAAATTTCCGTTTGTCCTGGCAATAAATCCTGTGTACCTCTAGGAATCTGAATAGACATATATGTTTCCTCCTTAAAAGCAAAACGCCCTCCCTGATCTGGCGCTATACCGATTTTTTCCAAACAAAAAACTCCCGCCCCTTGTAACTGTTCCGTTACAAGGGACGAGAGTTGGATATCCCGTGGTGCCACCCTAGTTGAAGCACTAAAAAAATCAGTGCCTCCGCTTAAAAACAGTTAACGCCTGTTATACGTCCAGCTCCTATTAAGAAAATCCGTTCGGAGTGAAGCCTACGGAGGGTTCTTTCGTTAAGTCATCATGCGGAATGCTTTCAGCCAAGGCATTTCCTCTCTTTTCATGTGTTTCTTAATTACTCTTCTCCATCATTGGTTGTTGCAGTTATAAGTCTGATATTTTATAATCATACGGACGTTAACTACAAATGTCAAGGCAGGCTTTAGGATTTCATCGCATTTTATTGGTTCAAACGTTTTTTCAGGTTTTTGACCGTCCGGACATTGACTCCAAACTCGGATGCCAATTCAACCAGGTTCGCACTTTGTTCCTTCTGGATAAAATCGTGGAAATCGACACCTAACACTTGATTGCCTCCGCTCAAACTCGTTTGATCTTTTTCGCTGAATTTCATTTGGTTCCCTCCTATATCTCTATAGGGTTTATTCTTTCCTAAAAAAAATGTTTTTTGCACTGGGAAAGAGGGAAATTTTTATTGGACGAGAATACATACATAAGGACATGAAAAGGGAGAGACAACTTATGAAGAAGAAACCGGGTTTATTCAGCCTGATCCTTTTGTTGATCATGGCAGCGATAGTACCCGTCAATCACGCATTCGGAAAAGAAGAAGGGGAAATAACCGTGACGAGTAAAGTGGTCAATGTCCGGGAAGGAGCTGGCCTCAGTTTCCCCATCGTCAAAAAACTGGCAAAAGGGGAATCATACCCCATCATTAAAGAGGAAGGTGACTGGTTTGAAATCCGGATCGACTCGAATGAAACGGGTTGGGTTGCCAACTGGTTAGTGGAAAGGAAATCGGGAACCGCCTTTGCAAAAAAAGGTTCCGGACAAGGAACGATAACGGGCAGCTCCGTCCGTGTCCGTACAGGACCTGGCACAACGTTTCAAACGGTCGGTTCCTTAACGAGGGGAACCGCAGTCGACATTATCGAAAAGAACCAAAATTGGATAAAGATCAAAACCGCGGATTTTGATGGCTGGGTTTCTTCTGACTACCTTAAGATCGAAGCAGCATCCGGAAGTACCGTGAAGAACGATGATAACAATAAACAGGAATCAGCCAAGGAATCCGTTAAAACCGGAGTCACCCTGGTCGACCGGCTTAATGTCCGTTCCGAGGCTTCGAAAAGCGGCTCAACACTTGGAAAGCTGAATAAAAACACCTCCGTGACCGTTCACCGGATCAAAAATGATTGGGCGGAAATCGATTTTCAAGGCGGTCAGGGCTGGGTGGCGGTATCTTACCTACAGATGAGCGAGGATAAAGCGAAAACGGCAATGGCTCCGGCTGCAGACACAGCCAGGGTGACCGCTTCCCGTTTGCATGTAAGGAAGGATGCCTCCCTCAGCGCTAAGATCATCGGCTCGGTGAACAAGGATGAAACCTATTCCATATTGAAAACCAAAGGAAAAATGACACAGATCCAGCTTTCCAATGGCCAAAAGGGCTGGGTCGTGAGCTGGTACTTAGAAAAAGAGCATGTGGAAGAACCAAAGAAAAAGAAGCTCCATATAGAGGGAAACAAGATTACCATCATCCATGATGGAACCATATTGAGGTCTTCTCCCAATGGGAACGCAGGGATAGTCAGACAGGCCAATGCAGGGGAAACATTCCCTGTCATCGGCATGGAGGGCGACTGGTACTCCATTAAAGTAAAGGGTGGGAAAACAGCGTATGTTGCCGGCTGGATCGTGACGCTTGAGGGTAATTCCGAACAGATTCAACGACCGGGCGTCGAAACATATATAAAGGGTAAAACGATCGTCATCGATCCAGGTCATGGCGGAAGGGATAGCGGTACGATCGGGGTCGGAGGCACGCTTGAGAAAAACCTGACGATACGGACGGCCGAGCTGCTGCGGGACAAACTTCAGGCGGCTGGCGCTAAAGTGATCCTGACGAGAAGCGGGAATACCTATGTGCCACTGTCTTCCCGGGTGGGCACTTCACATATCCATGACGCGGATGCCTTCATCAGCCTCCATTACGATAGCACCATGGACCAAATCACAAGCGGCATCACCACATATTATTATCATGACTATCAGCAGGGCTTGGCCTCTGCACTGGCCCATTCATTCGGTTCAACCATGCAGGTGAACAATCGCGGATCAAGATACGGAAATTATCATGTCATCCGTGAGAACAAACGAGTGGCAACGCTGATTGAATTAGGCTACCTAAGCAATCCAGTCGAAGAATTGACAATAACTTCGAATGAATACCAAGAAGGAATCACCTCCGCCATCTATAATGGATTGGCGCGGTATTTCAAATGAGCTCCATGACAGTTTTCTGCCCCAAACAAAAATAACCTGCCGCGGCAGGTTATTTTTTACTTTCCAATATTAATGTTACGGGTCCATCATTCGTAAGCTGGACATCCATCATGGCACCAAATTGACCGGTTTCCGTATGGACGCCTTTTTTACGGAGCATCCCGTTAAATGCTTCATATAATTCATTCGCCGCTTCTGGACGGGCGGCATCCATGAAGTTCGGGCGGCGGCCTTTACGGCAATCGCCATACAAGGTGAATTGAGAAACGGATAAAATCGAACCTCCCACATCCAATAAGGAATGGTTCATCTTTTCATTTTCGTCTTCGAATATGCGAAGATGGACAATCTTATCGGCCAAATAGGCGGCATCCTCGATGGTATCATCATGGGTGATGCCAACCAACAGGACGAGCCCGCTGTCAATTTGACCGATTATTTGGTCTGCCACAACGACTTTCGCCGCTTTGGCACGTTGTAAAACTACACGCATGGCATGAAAACTCCTTAGTTCATGATCCTTCTAACGGAATAGACATCCGAGATTTGTTTTATACGGTCGACGACCTTCTGCAGGTGGGCAATGTTATGGATGTAAATCGACATATGAATGGTCGCCACTTTATTTCTGTCCGATTTACCGGAAACCGCTGAAATGTTCGTCTTCGTTTCATTGACCGCCTGCAGCACTTCGTTCAATAATCCGCGGCGGTCATATCCGCTGATTTCAATTTCGACGATATATTCCTTCCGCTCGTTGATCGTGCTTTCCCATTCAACTGGGACGAGGCGATGATCGGAATCCCCGCTTTCCAGGTTCGGACAGTCCTGCCTATGGACCGAGACACCCCGGCCTTTGGTGATATAACCGACGATCTCATCACCAGGAACTGGATTGCAGCAGCGGGATAAGCGGATAAGCAGGTTATCGATCCCCGGTACCTGTACACCCGAGTCGCGTTTTTTAGAGGAATTGGAGAATGTTTTCAGATCGGCCACTGCCTCTGAAATATCCGCCTCCTGCTCGACCATTTTCTGCTTCCGCCACTTTTCGGTGAGGCGGTTGACTACTTGAAGGGCAGTGATTCCGTTATACCCTACTGCTGCATACATATCTTCCTCATTCAGGAAGTTGAATTTATCAGCAACACGCTTAATGTTTTCGGGAGTCAGGATTTCCTTAAGTTCGAACTCCATATCCTTGATCTCTTTTTCAACAAGCTCTTTGCCTTTTTCGATATTTTCTTCGCGGCGCTGTTTTTTGAAAAACTGGCGGATCTTGTTTTTCGCTTGAGATGTTTGGGTAAGTTTTAGCCAGTCCTGACTTGGACCATATGAATGCTTGGACGTTAAGATTTCAATGATGTCGCCCGTCTTGAGTTTATAATCCAACGGCACCATTTTCCCGTTCACCTTGGCACCAATCGTTTTGTTTCCGATTTCGGAGTGGATCCGGTATGCAAAGTCGATCGGGTTCGATCCGGCTGGCAGTTCGATAACATCGCCCTTTGGCGTGAAAATGAATACCATATCGGAAAAAAGGTCAATCTTAAGGGATTCCATGAATTCCTCGGCATTGGTCGCGTCATCTTGGAACTCGAGTATTTCCCTGAACCATGTTAATTTCTCTTCTAGTGAAGGCTGTTCACCCACATCTTTGCCTTCTTTATAGGCCCAATGCGCTGCAACCCCGAATTCGGCAATGCGATGCATATCCGATGTGCGGATCTGGACTTCCAACGGATCGCCTTTCGGTCCGATCACGGTCGTGTGAAGCGATTGGTACATATTCGGCTTAGGCATGGCGATATAGTCCTTGAACCGGCCAGGCATCGGCTTCCAGCACGTATGGATGATTCCTAGGACGGCATAGCAATCCTTTATGCTGTGGACGACGATCCGAACAGCCAGCAAATCGTAAATTTCGCTGAACTGCTTGTTTTGCAGGGCCATTTTGCGATAGATGCTGTATATATGTTTCGGCCTGCCGGAAAGGTCAGCCTTGATATGGACTTCCTCCACGTTTTTACGCACTTCATCAATGACTTCTTCCAGGTACATTTCACGTTCTGCCCGCTTTTTCTTCATCAGGTTGACGATTCGGTAATATTGCTGAGGGTTCAAATATCTTAAGGCCGTATCTTCCAGTTCCCATTTAATCGTACTGATACCAAGACGATGCGCGAGCGGCGCAAAGATTTCCAACGTCTCGTTCGAGATCCGTCTTTGCTTTTCCTGCGGCAGATGCTTCAATGTCCGCATATTATGCAGCCTGTCCGCAAGCTTGATCAAGATGACGCGAATATCCTGGGCCATCGCCACGAACATTTTACGATGGTTCTCCGCCTGCTGCTCCTGCTGTGATTTATACTTGATTTTCCCTAACTTGGTCACGCCATCCACGAGCATGGCAACTTCAGGACTGAAATTTTCCTCGATATCCTTCAGGGTGACCTCCGTGTCTTCAACAACATCATGTAAAAAACCTGCCGCAATGGTTGCCGGATCCATCTCAAGATCAGCGAGAATGCCCGCGACTTGGATTGGATGAATGATATACGGCTCTCCCGATTTACGGAATTGTTCTCGGTGAGCAAACTCTGCATACTTAAACGCTCTATGAATAAATTCAGCTTCTTCCGGCTGAAGATATAAGCTGGCCCGTTCCACAACCTGCTCGGCAGTCAATATTTGATCATTTGCCATTTAATCACCTTAACCCCACTTTAACTGCCACCGGATATGATCCGGATTGAGTATGATTGGTAGCACTTCCCTTTATTCTGCAAAACGTGACAATTTTTGCGAAAAAAATAAATCCGCTAAAAACGGATACAAGTGCAAATAACTTATTAGCAGAAAACTCTTTAATATTACTATTATCGAAAAAAAAGACAAGGATGTAAAGAGATAAACGAGTATTTTATTTAGAATCCTGCATTTTTTCACTGGAAATTCGACAAAATCCAGTGAAATCATGCGTAAAACAGAAAAGAGCACCCTGGTCAGAGTGCCCTTCTTTTATTAAAAGCTCATCAATGTCAAAACATCATAGCCATCTAATTTATCTTTACCGTCCAAATCAGTCAATTCGATAAGGAATGCAATCCCGGCTACAATTCCGCCAAGCTCCTCGACCAATTTGATCGTCGCCTCGATTGTACCGCCCGTGGCAAGTAAATCGTCGGTGATCAAAACACGTTGTCCCGGTTTGATCGCATCTTTATGGATCGTCAATACATCCGTTCCATACTCGAGGCCGTATTCCACTTTGATCGTTTCACGTGGAAGCTTTCCTTCTTTCCTCACTGGTGCAAATCCCACTTCCAATGAGTAAGCGACTGGACACCCGATGATGAATCCGCGTGCTTCCGGTCCCACCACTAAATCAATTTGCTTATCGCGTGCATATTCGACAATTTGATCTGTTGCGTATTTATAAGCGCCGCCGTTATCCATTAATGTCGTAATATCTTTGAAGATAACACCCGGTTTTGGCCAGTCTTGTACAATTGTTACATATTGCTTTAAATCCATTGCTTTGTTTCCTCCTCAAGGTCTGTTGCCTCATGAACTAAATAAAGATTGAACCAATCGAATAATTGCTGATAGGAAGAATAAACAAGCTCTTGTTCAAGCTCAAATTGCTCTTTCTTTCTTATGAACGATTCAGATTCACTGAGATCGCGTTTTTTCGCATTGGTTGTGAGCATAATTAACCCATTCTCTATTGTAACAAAATCCAGCTCAAAAAACACCTTTGAAATGAAATCGACCGTATCTCTGGACCATCCGCGATATTTCGCCAGGTCATCACCATACCGTTTCACATCGAGCGGCCCCTTTTTAGCCAGGAAGGCATAAAACCATTTAAAATGATCCCTTGTCGGCATCGTACTTAAGAAATGGTCCTGATCATGGGAGAAGTGGGCATAAATACGCGATGGCTTCTTATTGGCTATCACCCGTTTCAGTACATCCCTTAACGGCGGCATGTCCATGAATACCACATGCGCCTCGAAGCAATCGAGTTCATCGGCATCCTCCCCGTTCTTGATATGAACGAGATCGGGATGATTTTGTAAAAAGGGATACCTCGCATAAATATCCTCCGAGAACATGACGATTTTCCGGTTTTGAGCGGGAATGTCCACCAGCCATTTTTCCGCCTGCCCCTTCCCGCGATAATCGAATAACTGCCAATGATCCACCGAGATATCCTGGACGAAGATCTGCGGCTTCTTCATATTATTCCATTCATTGATGGATAGCTCCCCAATTACCGAAACCTCGGCGTGCGGCGCTATTTCATCGACAAAATGGCCGAGCCCGAACCCTACGCCATCCAGTTTGTGATTGTCCCCATCTTCAAGCTGAACTTTCAAATGATTTTGGTTCGCGCCAATTTTGCGGACGCTTGAAAGCTGTACGGAATCTATCAAAATCCTCGGCTTCGGATTCGTCACCCCAAATGGCGCAAGCAAGCTCATCTCCTGGATCGTTTGAATTGAAACGTCTGCCAAGGCCGTCGCTCCATCCAGGTCAGTAATGGGCGTGAAGTCCTCCTCCGTTAGCTGTTCCTTCGCGATCACGTTCATGCGGTCCCTAAGCTCCTGAACATCGTCCATTTTCAACGTCATTCCGGCTGCCATCGGATGTCCGCCAAAATGGGGCAGCAATTCCCGGCAGGATGAAAGGCTTTCGAAAAGATCGAATCCGGCGATGCTCCGTGCTGAACCTTTGGCCAATCCCTTTTCCCGGTCATAGCTCAAAACTATCGTGGGACGGTAAAAGCGTTCAACAAGTTTGGAGGCGACGATCCCCACCACTCCTGCATTCCAGCCTTCTCTTCCGATGATGAGCACACCATTGGACTCCAGCGGGAAGTTTTCCTCGACTTCCTTGATCGCTTCTTCCGCCATCGTAGCGACCATGGCTTGCCGTTCTTTATTGATATCATTGATTTCATTGGCAAGCTCCATCGCTTCCGCAAGGTTTGCCGCCATCAATAGATCGACAGCCGGGTCGGCATCGCCAAGCCGTCCGACTGCATTGATCCTAGGAGCCATGGCAAAGCCGATCGATTCCTCATTCAAGGCTTCCTGTTGGACATTCGCCACTTTCATTAAGGCAACAAGCCCCGGTCGGCCAGTCAAACGCAGCTGCTCAATTCCTTTTGCTGCGATGAGGCGGTTCTCCCCTTTTAAAGGCACTAAATCGGCAATGGTACCGATTGCCGCTATTTCAAGCAAATCCTCAGGCAGTTCTCCAAGCAAAGCGTGCGCCAGCTTAAAGGCGACGCCCACTCCGGCAAGGTCTTTAAAAGGATAGGAACCCTCTTCCAGTTTAGGATGGATGATGGCCAATGCCTTGGGCAGTACAGGTCCCGGTTCATGATGATCGGTCAGGATATAGTCCATGCCAAGCTCGCCGGCAAGGTCCGCTTCGGCGACTGCCGAAATTCCGGTATCGACGGTGATCAATACCTTCACTCCTTGCTCAGCCGCCAGGCGGAACGCCATCGGATTCGGGCCATAGCCCTCCGTAAACCGGTTCGGAATATAAAAGTCCACATCGGCTCCCATCCTCATCAGCGTCGTCAACATCACGGTGGTCGATGTCACTCCATCCGCATCATAATCACCGAATATCCTTATTTTTTCTCCGTTTTGAATCGCTTCTCTTATTCTATATACGGCTTTATCCATATCTTTCAATAAAAATGGGTCATGGAAAGTTTGATTTTTTACAAATAAAAAGGATCGGGCACTATCGATCGTATCCAGGCCTCGATTCACAAGCAGGGCTGCAACCAAAGGTGTGATATGAAGCTCTTCCGCTAGTATAGCAACTTTGTTTTCATCGGCAGTTCGCAAGTTCCACCGCGTTTTTGGCTTTAACATGAATTCACCCCTCAATTTACTTATTATACAAAACGAGTATGCTGGTTTCAATTTTATTTTAAATCCAAGGGATCTTCATGATTTATAAAGAAAGCACTTTTCGTGAAGATGGTTGTTTTTAAAACGAAACGTTTTCCTTTTGATTGGAGCAGATTGCGGGACGAAGGCGGGACCGGCGGAACGCGACAAAGTATGCGATAATAGCCATAAAAAAAGAAGGCTGGCATGATGCCAGCCTTCCCGCTCTTATTAAACTTGCCCTTCAAGGCTTTTTTTCTTTTCTTTTGCCGTATTCAGCGGACCTTTCTTCTTCAATTCCC
Organism: Peribacillus simplex; assembly: GCF_001542915.1. Taxonomy (GTDB): domain Bacteria; phylum Bacillota; class Bacilli; order Bacillales; family DSM-1321; genus Peribacillus; species Peribacillus simplex_B. The sequence continues at coordinate 100,534 of NZ_LNNH01000040.1, forward strand.
TGATTTTAAGATCAAGCCAGAATTGGGAAGCGATCAATAGCGATGAATACACGCCGCATATCAACCCGATGAACAGGGCAATCGAAAAGTTCCTGATGGCTTCACTGCCGAAAATCATCAAGGCGATAACCGTAACGAGTACCGTCAGCACTGTATTGATCGATCTCGTCAGCGTTTGCCTGATACTGATGTTCACGATATCCTCAAGCTCTTCGACGGTTTTGATTTTACGGCTGAAACGCAGGTTTTCCCGAATCCGGTCAAACGTAACGATCGTATCATTGATGGAATAACCGACGATTGTCAGAACCGCAGCAATGAAGGTGATATCCACCTCAAGGCGAAGCAAGCTAAAAATCGTAACGATGAAGAACGCATCATGAACGAGTGCGACGACGGCCGGTACAGCCATTCGCCATTCAAACCGTATCGATACATACAAGATGATACCGAGTGAGGCGATCGCCAAGGCAAAGATGGCATTTTTCGCAAGCTCTTTCCCTACCGTCGGTGATACGGTGCTCACATTCGGCTCTGCCCCGTAATCCTTCTTGAAATGATCCTTCAAAACAGCGATTTCCTGCTTATCAAGAACACCAACCGTCCGGACGACAGCATTTTTGTTTTCTTTTCCAGCAAGTCTGACATCCTTGATATCATTGACATCAATGCCGGCCTTGCCCATTTCCGTTTCGACCTGTTGAGTCGTCAGGACATCCTTAGATGCAACTTCAATGCGGGTTCCGCTTGTGAAGTCGATTCCCAGATTCAAGCGGAAAACGAACAGGAAGATGATCCCGATAATCGTAATCCCGATCGAAATGCCATAAAAAGCCTTCCGATGTTTGACGAAGTCGATTTTATCGAAGCGTGTCGGCAATGACATTAAATTGATCTTCTCGTTTAGGTTATGAATATATTTCTTCTTCACGCCAAACCATGATGTGCGTTTGTCGAGGAACCCGCTTTTCACCCACAGGCTCATGAATAGACGCGTACCATAAACGGCAGTGATGAAGCTCATTAAAATCGAGATGATCAAGGTCGTCGCAAACCCTTTAACCGAGCTTGTCCCGTAATAGAACAGGACGGCTGCAGCAAGCAAGGTCGTCAAGTTCGCATCCATGATCGTGCTAAGCGAGTTTTTCGTACCTTCTTTATAAGCCGCTTTTACAGTACGGCCAAGCTTCAGTTCATCCCTGATCCGCTCATAGGTTATGATATTGGCATCGACGGCCATCCCGACCCCGAGCACCAATGCCGCTATACCTGGAAGAGTAAGGACTGCGTTCATCCACTCGAAGACCAGCAGCGTCAGGAAGATATAGACGCTCAGTGTGACGACTGCAATGAATCCCGGGAAGCGGTAATAAACGAGCATGAAGATGAAAATGAGTGCAATCCCGATGATGCCGGCAAAAATCGTATCGTTCAGTGCGCCTGCACCAAATTGGGCTCCGACAGACGTGGAGTATTTTTCCTTCAAGTCGACAGGCAGTGCACCGGCATCAAGGAGGTCTGCAAGCTCTTTCGCCTCTTCAACCGTGAATTGCCCTGTAATGTATACCTTTTTCGTATTGAAAACTTCACTGACAGCAGGAGCGGATATCATATTGTCTTGTGAAGCTTTATCCTTGATGGAATCTTTGCCTTCCTCGAAATCCAGCCAGATGGCAAGAACATTCGTAGGTACTGGCATCGATGAAATTTTTTGCGTGATTTCTTTAAACTTGTTCACATCTTTCAATGTGACTTCAACGACCGGTTTATTATCCTGGAAAGTTTGTTTCGCGCCGCCTTCCTTAAGGTCGGCACCGGTCATCATTTCCTTATCGTTATAATCCCGAAAGGATAATTTAGCTTGTGTCGAAAGGATTTCACGAGCGTTATTTTGGTCTTTAACCCCGGCCAATTGAACCCTGATCCGGTCTTTCCCTTCGATTTGAATATTAGGTTCACTAACACCCAAAACATTGACACGACGCTCAAGTGAGCTTACTGTAGCCCGTAAAACCTCCGGGGTGATCTTTTCCCCAGACAGCGGCTTCACTTCATATAACACTTCAAAACCGCCTTGAAGATCAAGTCCCAGCTTGATATCCTTTAGGATTCCTTTTGAAGTCGTTCCCATCGCTGCGAAAATCAAAAGAACGATCAGAAAAAACGCAACGATCCTGCTTCTTTTTACCATTATGTAGTAGGCCCCTTTCTATAATCCGCCTGTTCCTGAAGTTTAAAAACCTGTCATTTATTTTGTTTATATGCTACCTGCATTTCCCTTGCTTCCTGAAAAAAAGACACAGCTACCCATGCTTTTTTTCCAAAAAAAAGCATAACCATATCTATTATGAGTCATTTATAAACAGCTGTCAATTTAAGTATATCTTTGCGTCATTGCTTTAAAAGTTCTTTCAATTCCTCCTCGGATAGCGGCTCAAATAAGTTTGGCGATTTATATGCTTCGACCATTTGGAAGTTCATGAACTGGTTGCTCGAAAATGTCACGATATCGGCGACAAGCTCGTGAAGATGAATGTTTTCCTGCGGGCGCTTCCATTTGTTTTTCGTTAAGGTTCCCCAGATATCCTCCTCTGTAACGGCATTCAATCCGACCATTTGAAATTCCTCGCGCTTGCTCTTCAAGAATGGACGTACCTTTACATAATAGCTTTCATAGGGATGATTCATTTTCGCCATCACTTTGCCTCCAGTAAAAATGTTCTCTATCGATTGCGCATTTTCTTAAAAGGGCTCCAATCAGTTGCCAGAACGCAAACAAACACTTTTGTCATGCTTTGTCCAAGTACAAGCATATAGATAATTGTATAGCATAACCGCTTTTTTGAGAAGGCAGGGAGGGAGTTCAATGTCTAAATTTTTAAAAGGGACGCTGATATTATTAATCGCAAGCCTGATTACAAGAGTTCTTGGGTTCATTAACCGCATTGTCATCGCCCGCTTCATCGGCGAAGAAGGCGTTGGTTTATATATGATGGCTTTACCGACCCTTTTTCTCGTCGTGAACATTACCCAATTGGGGCTGCCGATCGCCATATCCAAGTTTGTGGCCGAAGCCAATGCCCGGGGTGACGAACGGAAAATCAAAAAGATCCTCGTCGTCTCTTTGGCCTGCACCTTTGCTCTATCGATGATTTTCACTCCTGCGATGCTGTTGTTCGCACCCGTTCTCTCAGAATACTTATTCACTGATCCACGAACGGTCTGGCCCCTGATGGCGATAGCGCCAATCGTACCGATCATCGCGATATCATCGGTACTGCGCGGGTATTTCCAAGGCAAGCAAAATATGAAGCCCTTCGCTTTCTCGCAAGTGATCGAACAGGTGGCGCGCATCACCTTCATCGCCGTCCTGACGAAGGCCTTTTTGCCCTATGGGATTGAATATGCGGCAGCCGGAGCGATGTTCGCCTCGATAATCGGTGAGCTCGTCTCCCTCATTTACCTTTTGACTAGCTTCAAGCTAAAGAAGCATTTTAAGTTCAGGAAGAATTTTTTCAAAAATGTGAAGTCTGGTAAGGGGACGTTCACGGAATTGATGGGGATTGCGCTTCCTTCCACCGGAAGCAGGATGATCGGCTCGCTTTCATGGTTTTTCGAGCCGATCGTGGTGGCGCAGAGCTTGGCCCTTGCCGGTGTCACCGCAGCCGCAGCCACGAGCCAATACGGTGAACTGACAGGATATGCGCTGCCACTGCTCATGCTGCCTTCGTTCATTACATCATCATTGGCGACTGCCCTTGTACCGGCAGTCAGTGAGGCACGGACGACCGGGAACTTCCTGCTCGTTGAACACAGGCTGCAGCAGGCCCTGAAAATCACATTTATCACAGGCTGCTTAGCCGTCGTCATTTTGTTCATCTTTGCCGAACCGATCCTGCAAGTCATGTACGGCTCATCACATGCCGCCGTTTTCATTAAATTCCTGGCACCTTTCTTCATTCTCTTTTACTTCCAGTTCCCGCTGCAGTCCATGCTTCAAGCATTGGACCTTGCAAAAGCGGCCATGTTCAACAGCCTGGCGGGTAACATTCTCAAAATCGGTGTGATCTGGCTCCTCGCATCAAAGGAAAGCTTCGGGATCATGGGGGCCGCAGTAGGTATAGCTGTCGGTTCGATGCTCGTCACCTTCCTGCATTTTTCCACCGTGCTGAAGGTCGTCCCCTTCACGTTGCATTTCCGGAGCTATATATCTGCTTTAATTCTTGCTTTAATCTCTGGCTGGGGCGGCTATTATCTGTATCAAGCCCCGCTCTCGGCACAGCCCCTCGTACCAAGGCTGCTGCTGTCCGTAACGGTCGTGATCCTGCTTTTCACCTTTTCCCTGCTCATGACCGGCAGCATAAAAAAAGCGGATTTGATCCGGATTCCTAAGGTAGGCGGCTTTTTATCGAAGTTCGCCTGGAAATAATATGAACCGAAGCATTAAAAGGCTTCGGTTCATTTCTTCGTTTCATTTTTATCGATGTAAAATTGGCCATCTATGTACCCACAAATCGAAATCTCCTGGATTTTCGATTCACCATGTTTTTTCAGCTGATGTCGAAGCCAAAATTGATTTTTGCCAATTTTATAAAGATTATTTTCCTGTATCTTCCCATCAATGATAAGGGGATATGGCGTTTCCTTCGTTTTCGTCCTTTTGCCTTGGGTGTTTTTAATGACCGAAAGTTTTCCTGACGATTCGAGAATGGCGAATTGCACTTCATTCAGATCATTGATTCCTTGTTCTCGCAGCTGGGTCAATAAATCATCAAAATTATATCGTTGCTTACGCATCGCCTTTTCATCTATTTTCCCTTGATTGATGATGATCTGAGGTGTACCGTCGACGATGTTCCGAAACCTGATGCTTTTTAATGATATGAACGCCAATATGATCTGGATGAAAGCGAGAACGAACATCGGGGTGATTTGCTGAAAAAATGGTTTATCCAAATCTTCAAAGGATAGGACTGCTATGTCCCCTATCATGATGGATACCACTAAATCAAGAATGCTCAGCTCCCCGACCTCCCGCTTACCCATCATCCGGAAAAGGAATAAGATGACTAGATAGATCACCGTCGTTCTAAAAATAATAGCCAGATAGGTATCCACTTCACTAACACATCCTTCATCCATAGCATGGCTTGGAAATTGAAAAATTACTCTATAATCTTTTCGAATTTCGCGGAAGCTGCTTAAACCTGGTCTAAAGGCTCCGTGCGGGGAATATGCTTGTACAAACACATAAACAGGCTAAAACGTATCAGCCTTTAAAAAGGAGGAATACCCATCGAAACTAAAAAAATGAGTGTCGCCGTAATTTATGGCGTAGGCTCCATCTTTGCCATAGCGATGATTGCAAGTTTGATCGTTTCCATCCTTCTTCGTTTCACTTCATTGACGGAATCATCCCTGACATACGTGGTCATGATCGTTTCCTTTTTATCGCTGTTCATTGGTGGATTCATTTCAGGAGGCAAAGGGAAAAAGCAAGGTCTATTCTTAGGCGGCAGCACCGGCTTGCTCTATCTGTTGATCGTGTTCCTTTTTCAATACTTGGGTCATGACGCACTCTTCACCATCAAGCAATGGATCTATTATGGCTGTTTCGTCATCACGGCCATGATGGGCGGCGTACTTGGGGTCAATATGAGCTCCGACTCACGCACCCATTAAAAAAACAAACGAAACCGGGCATCCTTGCCCGGTTTTCATTTGTTGAGGAAAATCGCGCCGAGGAGGCTTCCCTGAACGCCCGCTGATAAGCGCGTGTTTGCAACGCTTTATGCTTAAACCTCAAAAACACTGGCTAATTTATTTCCCTATAATGTTGAGCCGAGCCTCCACCGGGATATGCCAGTGCCTCCAGTGGAAATTAACGTTCAAATACAACAAAAAGACTGTAGACAAACTCCATTTTCATCGAGTTTGTCTACAGTCGGAACCGGCCACACGGGCCAGTTTTCATTATTAAATCGATACTTCTTTATTTGGTGCACTTTCCGTAATTTCACGGATTGCAGCACGGTCGAATGTCAATTTAGTACCATCTGGTGACTTTATGACGATTTGCAATTCATCGATTGCATCGATTGTTCCGTGCATGCCGCCGATCGTTGCAACCTTATCACCTTTTTTCAAGCTGCTTTGCATGCTTTGTGTAGCCTTTTGGCGTTTTTGCTGCGGACGGATCAATAAGAAATAGAACAATACGAACATTAAAATTAATGGAAGTATTTGAGTTATTGCCATTTGTAGATTCACTCCTTTCGCTCATTAAAATATTTATGGAATTAGAAGTTTCTCGCATTCGGTTTATTGAAACCATACTGCTCGAAAAACTCTTCCCTAAAGTCTCCAAGACGATCTTCTCGAATGGCTTGTCTGACCTGTTCCATCAAGTTTAACAGAAAATGCAGGTTATGATAAGTCGTTAGACGAATCCCAAAAGTTTCTTCACATTTAATCAAATGGCGGATATATGCCCGGCTATAATTCTTGCAGACATGACAATCGCAATTTTCGTCGATAGGTCCAAAGTCGCGTGCATACTTTGCATTTTTCACGACTAGGCGGCCATTGCTTGTCATCAGTGTACCGTTACGCGCGATTCGCGTCGGCAATACACAGTCAAACATGTCGACACCGCGGATGGCCCCATCGATCAAGGAATCCGGCGAGCCTACGCCCATCAGGTAACGCGGTTTATTGGTTGGCAGCAACGGACTTGTAAACTCCAGTACGCGGTTCATGATATCCTTCGGTTCCCCGACGGATAGCCCTCCAATAGCATAACCCGGAAAATCGAGTGAAACAAGGTCTTTTGCACTTTGTTTACGAAGGTTTTCGAACTCCCCGCCTTGAACGATCCCGAACAGCCCTTGGTCGTTCGGACGCTCATGGGCATTCAAGCAGCGTTCAGCCCAGCGTGATGTCCGTTCCACCGACTTCTTCATATACTCCTCGGTTGCCGGGAATGGCGGACATTCATCAAATGCCATCATGATATCGGAGCCAAGTGCATTTTGGATTTCCATCGCCTTTTCAGGAGATAAAAATAGTTTATCGCCATTGAGATGGTTCCTGAAATGTACGCCCTCTTCCTCAATTTTGCGGAACTCGCTCAAACTGAAGACTTGGAAGCCACCGGAATCCGTCAAAATCGCCCGATCCCAGTTCATGAACTTATGCAATCCACCGGCTTCCTTGATGATCTCATGCCCAGGACGCAGCCATAGATGGTACGTATTGCTGAGGATGATGCCTGCCCCCATCTGTTTCAGATCTTCCGGGGACATCGTTTTGACAGTAGCAAGCGTCCCTACCGGCATGAACGCCGGCGTTTCAAATGAACCATGAGGCGTATGGACCCGGCCCAGCCGTGCCCCTGTCTGTTTACATGTTTTGATTAACTCATATCGTATTGCTGTCAACGCAATAACTCCCTTCAAGAGCTTATCACTCTTATATTACTTAATTAACATTGCATCTCCAAAACTAAAGAACCTGTATTTTTCTTCCACTGCCGTTTCATAGGCATGAAGGACATGCTCCCTGCCAGCCAAGGCAGAAATAAGCATGATTAAAGTCGATTTCGGTAAATGGAAGTTCGTAATCATCGCATCGATCCCCTTAAACTCATAACCAGGGTAAATGAAGATGCTCGTCCAGCCACTAGCCTCCTTGAAGACCCCATCATTACCGGACGCGATCGTCTCCAATGTCCTTGTGGACGTTGTACCGACCGTAATGATTCTCCCGCCGTTTCCTTTCACTTCATTAAGCAAACGCGCCGTGCCTTCCGTCATTTGATAAAATTCGGAATGCATTTCATGGCTGTCGATATGGTCCACACTGACGGGACGGAACGTGCCAAGCCCGACATGAAGCGTGATGAAGGCGATATGAACACCCATCGCTTTCAGCTTCTCGAGCAACTGCTCGGTAAAGTGCAGCCCGGCCGTCGGGGCGGCTGCCGATCCACGTTCACGCGCGTAGACCGTTTGATATCGATCCTGATCGTCAAGCTGCTCCTTAATATACGGAGGCAGCGGCATTTCCCCGAGCTTATCCAGTATTTCATAAAAAATACCTTCATATTGAAACTCCAGGATACGGCCTCCATGCTCAAGTACACCTGTACAAACGGCACTTAGCTTACCATCACCAAAGACGATTGTCGAACCTTCTTTTATACGTTTGGCGGGCTTTACAAGGGTTTCCCAAACATCATCATGCTCTTGCTTGAGCAGTAAAACTTCTACCTTTGCACCCGTTTCTTCCTTGCTTCCATATAGTCGTGCCGGCAGCACCCTCGTATCATTCAACACAAGGCAATCTCCCGGTTTGATATATTCAGTGATATGGCTGAAGACATCATGCTCGATCTTGCCCGATTCCTTGTCCAGCACCATCAACCGACTAGCTTCCCTATCTTCCAAAGGAACTTGGGCAATCAGTTCCTCCGGTAAATGAAAATCAAACATATCCAATTTCATCTATTCCACTTCCTTACCTGTCTATCAAGCTGTAATCATTATTTAAAACGGCCAATCAAATAAAATATAGCGGACAACACGATACTGACGATGATCGATGTCACGATCGGAAAATAAAACGTCGTATTGCCTTTTTTGAGGAAGATATCTCCCGGCAGCCTGCCAAGATGGATATACTTCATCGCAAAACCGATCACGAATATGATTACGCCGAGTATCATCACCATTTTAGGTAGATTCATCATTCAGGCATCACAATCCCGAAGTGCTCGTAAACGAGCTGTGTGGCGATACGTCCCCTTGGGGTACGCTGAAGAAAACCGACCTGCAGCAGATAGGGCTCATACACATCTTCGATCGTATGTGCTTCCTCGCCAATCGTGGCGGCAATCGTCTCCAGACCAACGGGCCCGCCGCGGAATTTTTCGATGATCCCTTTAAGTAATTTATGGTCAATATGATCGAGTCCTAAACGGTCCACCTGCATTAATTCGAGTGCATAATCGGCAAGCCCTGCCGTTATCGTGCCATCTCCCCGAACCTGGGCGAAATCCCTGACCCTCCGTAAAAGCCGGTTGGCAATCCTCGGGGTGCCCCGCGATCTTCTCGCAAGCTCTGCAGCTGCCTGATCATCCATTTCCGTATCCATGATTCTGGAGGTACGAATGATGATATCCGTCAGATGGTTTTCCGTATAATATTCAAGTCGGCTCAAAACACCAAAACGGTCCCTAAGCGGTGCAGACAATGAACCGGCACGAGTCGTTGCCCCCACGAGTGTGAACGGCGGCAGGTCGATCCTGATCGAGCGTGCCTCCGGGCCTTTGCCGACCACGATATCGAGACAGAAATCCTCCATCGCCGGATACAGCACTTCCTCGACCACACGGGGCAGACGGTGAATCTCATCTATGAATAGCACATCACCGGGTTCAAGCGCACTCAAAATGGCCGCCAAATCTCCCGGCCGCTCGATGGCGGGTCCGGAAGTCGTGCGGATGTTGACACCCATTTCGTTAGCGATGATGACCGCAAGCGTCGTTTTCCCCAGGCCAGGCGGCCCGTATAAAAGGACATGGTCGAGCGTTTCTTCCCGCATCCTTGCCGCTTCGATATATACACCCAAGTTGGCTTTCACTTTATCCTGTCCAATATATTGCTTTAAGTTTTGCGGCCGCAGGCTTTGTTCAAAGGACAGTTCGTTCAAATCGGCTTCCTGATTGAATATTCTCTCCTCCATTGCGCCACTCCTTATCTTAGCATCAATTGCAATGCTTTCTTAATATATTGTTCGGTCGTCATATCTTCCGTCTGCAATTTCTTGGCAACCTTTTGAATTTCCTTTTCCGAATAACCAAGTGCCTTCAAGGCAAGCATCGCTTCATCCAATTCCTCCGTGTAACCATTTGGGCTGGAAGCAGCCGTGACGCCTTCGTTGAACAAGCTTGGAAACGCATCCGGTATGATGTTCTCCAATTTCCCTTTTAAATCCAGAATCATCTGTCTTGCCGTTTTCTTACCGACTCCCGGGAATTTCACCAAAAACGATTCATCTTCATTTTCGATCGCCTGCACCACCTGATCGACCTGACCTGACGCCAGTATGGCAAGTGCCCCCTTCGGCCCGATTCCGGTTACATTCAATAGCTTCGTGAATAAAGCCTTTTCTTGACGATTCTGAAAGCCATATAAGGCAACCAAATCTTCACGCACATAGTGATACAAAAAAACTTGGATATCCTTCTGATATTGGGCGGAAAAAATAAAAGGATTCGGCGTCATCACTTGATATCCGATCCCCCCATTTTCCACGACTATGTATTCAGGTCCGATATAATCGACCCTGCCTTTTATATAATCATACAAATTAATTCTCTCCCTGATTTTGCTGTACCTCTCATTTTATCATAAAACGGATGGTTGTTCATAGAAAGTTATTTCATAAACAGCAAAGTCTTTCACAAGATCTACGAATGCTGCGACCGCCCTTTAAAACAAAGTCGAGTGAAAGCATCTGGCTGAGGCTACAAACACCTCAAGGCGTTCTTTTTATATGTTGAAACTGATGTGCAAAGTGGTTGGGGCAGGTACCGCCATTTTCGGCCTTGCATCGAATTTGGGTCGGGTTCACGCTGAGTTGATTGAAATAATATTGTCAAAACTAAAAAAAGACAGTAGGCAACCTCCATAAACTATTATCGAGGTTGCCTACTGTCTGAAGGCGGAGAATCCCAGCCTAGTTTAACGAATAAGGTTCGTATTCTTTTATGAGCTGTTTATATTGGTCTTTATTCATGATCGGAATCCCCTTTTGCAATTCCTCCTGCTTATAAACTTCAAGTTTCCCAACATCCAATTGGTAAAAAGTATGAATGATTTTGGCATGCTCAGGCCTTCCGATAAAAATGGACAACGTTCCATCCTCCCGCATCCCGAGATAACCATTCGCTTTCAATAGCGGCGAGATATCATTTTCAATTTTCTTAAGAACGATCTGTTCTTCATTTTGGTCGACCACTTTCCAGCCTTCATATTTGGACCAAAAATCCTCCATCGACCAAATTGTTTCGGTCAATTTCTCCTCGCTCAGTTCACCATCCAAGTACATACGCTGGAGAATGACCTTCCTTTCGATCGGGTCATTTTCCTTTTGCACAGATTCTTCCGCAAAAACGGTTAAGCAAAAAGGCATGATTAAAAGGGTCAGGAATAATTGAATCCTTAGTTGTTTAGTCAATATACTCACCTCTTAAGGCGTTTACTTTTTAAGTAGTTTGACCCCAAACAACGTTTATTAACCAGAAAAAATCAAAAAGACTGACCCCACAATCGCGGTCAGCCCATGCATCATTTCAAGTGATTTTCATGAATATTAAGATTATCGAACATATCATTCGCATCCTGAATGATCAAGTCCCTTGTATCGCCATCACGAAGATTGTTATCCAGTGTCATCGTCCGGTAATAGACCCCTTCATCGGTGGTTACATATAAGGTCCTTCCTTGAGATAACGGTCCGATTTTTTGTTTCACTGTTTCTTTGATTTCCCCAGCTTGGCTGTAGTCATCAAGTAGCAGTGCAACAAGCATTTCATTTTTCATGATGACAGCCCTGGCATCAACGACCGGATCCACGCTATTTGCA
>NZ_LNNH01000041.1 GCF_001542915.1 Peribacillus simplex
CGAAGAGCCCAAATCTCGTAACCTTTGATCAAAATTTCAAAGGAATTTCAAAAGGGGTTCGGAATTTTTTAATTCCGAACCCCTTTTGTCTACAAACTGAAAGAAGATGCTGCCTGAAAAATACAGGCAGCATCTTCTTAAAGTGGAGTAGTTTTCATTATAAAGTCCACTTTAGTTGGGAAGCAGGCGCTTATAGTAAGCATTAGTGGGAACGGGCCAACTCTGGGTTACGGTGCATCGCGAAATAAAGGATCAGTCCGGCGATAAGGAGCAATGTGCTGGTCGTGATGAAAACAGCGGAGAATCCATAGAAGCCAGCGACCATTCCGCCCATTGCAGGTCCGATGATATTGCCTAAAAAACGAAGACTTGTATTGTATCCGAGTACTTCCCCTTGCATGGATACGGGCGCTTCCTGGCGGATATACGCGATCCTTACCGGGATGATGCCGCCTATGGCTATGCCTAATAGGAATCGGACAAAAACGAGCTGCCAAAACTGATCGATGAAAGCGCCGGGCAAGTAAACGAGTGCTGTCAGAAAAAGTAGCAGCACAAGGATTTTCACATGACCGTGCCTGTCGCCTATTTTGCCCCAATGACGCGCCATCAGTAGATTTCCCAGTCCTGCCGCGGAAAAGGCGATCCCAGAATAAAATCCTAGATTCGAAGTCCCGTGCAGCTCGCCGACGTACAAAGAAAGAATCGGCTGGATGCTGAAGTGGGCAACTTGAACAAGTGTTGAAATGAGCATGATATTGACGAGAATTGGGTTGCGCAGGATATGAGAGAGAACCTCCCTGCTTGTGTAGCTCGATTTTGTTCCCTGCTGCCGTTCCATTTGGTATTCCTTCGTTGCAATGACAAGAAGGCCAGAAATGAAAATGGTGATCGAGGTGAACTTAAAGGCAGTGGAGTAGCCGACGGTGTCGGCAAGGATGCCTCCAAGCAATGGACCGAAAAGCGAGCCAGTTATATTCCCCGTTTGCAGCGTCCCGAGTACGCGGCCAGCAATTTCTTTCGGAGTCTGGGTCGAAATGAAGGCCTGTGACATTGAAATGAAGCCAGTGAATATCCCGGTGAACATCCTTAAAATGAATAGCTGCCAAACATTTTCAACGAATCCCATCAAGAAAATGGACAGTCCCATCCCGAAGGCACAGGCGATCAAGATTTTCTTTCTGCCATACCGATCGCCAATTCGTCCCCAAACCGGAGAAAATAAAAAAGCAGTCACAAAGGTGATTCCGAATGTCCACCCTGACCAATGCTGGATATATTGTGTCGAATAATTGCCGAATGTACCAATGTATAAAGAAATGAATGGAAGAACCATCGTCATGCTGCCGCCGATGAAGAAGTTGGCGAACCACATGATGGACAAGTTTCGTTTAGCTATTTGATGTTGTTTCATTTTACACTCAACACTTCTTTCCTCAGAAAATACTTCGGGTTCCTAAATAATAGTATACAGAATTTAACTAATTTATTAAATGATTTTGCTTTTTGTACAGAAAAACAGGTTTTGTAATGAATGAACGGATGTTATAATTTTAAAATGTTTAATTTTTCAGAAAATTAAAATTTGGTGGAAGGGGTTTTAAATTGTTAACTATTCTGGGGTTTTGCATGATTGTTACGTTCCTTGTCTTGGTCATCACAAAGCGATTATCGGTCGTCGTGGCTTTTATCTTCACGGCAATCGCCTTTGGTTTGATAGGCGGTTTTGCCTCCGAGATGGGAGATATGATGGTGGCAGGGATACTAAAGGTGGCACCAACAGCGGTGATGATCGTTTTTGCCATATTATATTTTGGTTTGATGATTGACGTTGGATTGTTTCAGCCCATGATTGGGAAAATCTTGAGCTATGTAAAAGGAGATCCGCTAAAAGTTGTCATGGCAACGGCCATCATTACGGTATTGGTAGGCCTGGATGGAGACGGTTCTTCTACCTTCATGATCAGCGTTTCGGCCATGCTGCCGCTTTATCTGAAACTGGGGATGAATAGACTTGTCTTGGCCTGTGTCGTCGGCTTAGGAGCGGGTGTCATGAATATGATACCTTGGGGAGGGCCCTTGGTCAGAGCGGCAGCCAGCCTTCAGGTTGAAGTATCGGATTTATTCATTCCGCTCATTCCCGTCATGATTTGCGGATTATTATGGACGCTTTTTTCAGCATATATCCTCGGTAAAAAGGAAAGGGAGAGGTTGGGGGTCAGTATGTTGGAGACGAACCTGCCGCCTGGAATGAGTGAACAGGCCGCTGCCGTCGAAACCGGATCCGGAAAACAAGCCAAGTTATTTTGGTTTAACTGGCTGTTGACGATATTACTGATGGTCATGTTGGTGATGGAAGTGCTTCCAATCCAAGTTTTATTTGCTTCGGCATTTGCCGTTGCTTTATTCGTTAACTTCCCGAATCCGAAAGAACAGCAGGAAAGACTACTAAGTCATGCCAATAGTTTCGTGCTGATTTGCACACTCATTTTTGCTGCAGGGATTTTTACGGGGGTATTCACGGAAACAAAGATGATGGACTCGATGGCTGCTACCATCGTAACAGTCATTCCGGATTGGCTAGGGGCACATCTGCCGCTCGTTGTGGCGCTTACAAGCCTGCCGATGGGATTCATTTTTTCACCTGATGCTTATTATTTTGGCATTTTGCCGATCATCAGTGAAACGGCATCGAACTTTGGCATTGCACCTGCAGAAATAGGAAGGGCCGCTTTGCTGGGGCATTCGACCACAGGGTTCCCATTATCTCCGCTGGTGCCTGCAACCTTCATATTGATTGGCCTTGTTGGTGTGGATTTTTCCGATCACCAAAAATTCCTGTTTAAGTGGGCGTTTGGGACAACCATCGTCATGACCATCGCAGCCATTGCCTTTGGCGTCATCCCTTTGTGATGGATGAGCCAATCAGCCTAGGATGTCCAAGTCTTGCCTGAGAAGTTAGTAAGGCATTTACCTTCACCATTTTAATCTATTTTACCATTTCACCCTCTTTCTGTTTATTCTTCCATATTAGTGGAAAACATTAGGATAGATGGATAACGGAAAGAGAGGGAATGATCATGAACTATAAACGAAAGCTTGTGCTGCCCATGTGTGCTGCCTTTTTACTTTATGGCTGCAATGCAGCGAATGATTCCAATCAGGGTGACAAAAATGTCGAGGACATGAATACGATAGGACAAGGAACCCAAACGGACGCGGATCCACAGGTGAAGGCGGAAGTTAAGGATGTGGAAGGGAAAACACTTGGCACCGTGAATTTTACCGAAGAAGGGAATGCAGTTTTGATCCAGACAGCTTTGGAAGGGCTTGAACCAGGCTACCACGGCTTTCATATTCATGAAAATGCGATTTGCGAAGCAGAGGCTAAGGATGGTCCATTCACTACAGCTGGAGGGCACTTCAATCCAACTGATGAAACGCACTCCCATCATGCGGGCGATATGCCTCCTTTATTTGTAAAAGAGGACGGCACGGCAAAATTTACGGCAACGCTGGATAACATGTCGATCGACCAATTGAAGAAGGAAGAGCTGGCAGTCATCGTTCATGCAAACCCAGACAACTTTGCCAATATTCCAGACCGCTATGAAGCCAATGGACAAGAAGGCCCTGATGAAGATACGTTGAAAACGGGAGATGCTGGCGATAGACAAGCTTGCGGGATAATTGTAAGCGCGGAAGAAAAATAACCATCATTGAAGCAAGGTGCAGGCAATAGGGCTTCGGAATGTTCCCATTCCGAAGCTTTTTGATTTTTATTCAGTTTTTTCTTTTATGTTTAAAGAAGGTTTTTCCTATATTGATATAGAAGTAAAAGAGGAAGTGCAGGGACAATTTAAGGAGAAAAAATTTTAGAGAATCCAATAAGTTGAGATGATCGAGAACATAGGTTTGATTTTGGCGAATAATTTTCGGAGCAAAATGGCATGGACTAGCAGGATAAAAATTTCACGGTTAAGGCGCGAAACCAACTAGTGAAACGCCCCATTCCAAAAAGCAAACTCACTGGAAAATGGTCGGTTTCAGCATAAAAAGAACCCGAATCGGGACCAATGTCCACAAGTTCGGGTTCGATGAATCATTTTGCAGCAAGGTCGTCTTCGATCCGCTGCAATCTCTCAGCGACTTCTTCTTCAGAAAGACCATGTTCGACTATATAGCGGTTACGCGGGTGCACACGGCATTCGTGGGAACAGCTGCGCATATGTTTGTGCTCGTTTTCTTCACTGCAAAGGATTTTCTTGTTGCATTCAGGATTGGCACAATTGACATATCGCTCACACGGTTCACCTGAATAAATATCACGTCCGACGATGACATGTTCTTTTTGATTGATGGGAACGGCGATTCTTTCATCGAATACGTACATTTGACCATCCCAAAGGTCACCTTGGACTTCAGGGTCCTTTCCGTATGTCGCGATTCCGCCATGCAGCTGACCGACATCCTCAAAGCCTTCTTCGACAAGCCAGCCGGAGAATTTTTCACAACGGATGCCGCCTGTACAATACGTCAGGATTTTTTTGCCTTCAAACATTTGTTTATTTTCGCGGACCCAATCCGGAAGTTCACGGAAATTCGTGATATCGGGCTTGATAGCCCCCCTGAAATGGCCTAAATCAAACTCATAGTCATTTCTGGCATCAAGGACAATCGTATCTTCAGCTTGCATTTGCTCGAAAAATTCCTTTGGGCTCAAGTAGCGGCCCGTCGTCCGGTTCGGGTTAATGTCATCTTCCAAGCGGAGGGTGACAAGCTCATTACGCGGACGAACATGCATTTTCTTGAATGCGTGGCCATCGGCTTCATCTATTTTAAACACGATATCGGCAAAGCGGGAATCGCTTTTCATCATGTCCATATATTGATTGGTTTGTTCAACCGTACCTGAAACAGTCCCGTTGATTCCTTCCGTTGCCACGAGGATCCTGCCTTTTAATTCAAGAGCTTTACAGGCCGCAAGATGCTCGACTGCGAATTCTTCGTGATTCTCGATAGGTACATATAAATAATAAAGTAATACTCTATATGGTTTTGTTTCCATTTTTTTTACCACCTATGTTTTATATTTGCAAGATATAAAGGGTGATCATTTAGACACTTATCTCTTACAGACAATCATTATACCAAGAAAACGTAAAAATGATAAGAGCATGAATGAAAATCAAAAGGAGTTGTGTGGAATGTTCAAAGATTTATTGAGATATCCCATCATTCAAGCGCCTATGGCAGGAGGGGCATCGACTCCAAAGCTTGCAGCTGCTGTATCCAATGCGGGAGGGCTGGGATTTTTAGCAGGTGGTTATAAGACTGCAAAAGAGATGAAAGATGAGATAGAGCAAACCCGTCGTTTGACGGAGTTTCCTTTTGGCGTGAATGTTTTTGTACCGGGAAACGAAGCAATTGATGAAACAGCAGTGGCCGCCTACCGTTCAAGAATCGAAAATGCTGCCAGAAGTGTGGGCGCCACCGTCGGCTACGGAGCCGGTGATGATGATGATTGGGTAAATAAATTGGCTGTATTGAAAGAAATCAAGGTCGATTTCATCAGTTTTACCTTTGGGTGTCCTGAATCCCGTGTATTAAGGAACCTTCAAGGCACTGGTGCCCTCATTGCCGTGACCGTAACCAACCTTCAGGAAGCAAAAAAAGCGGCAGATGCCGGTGCCGACGTTTTATGTGTGCAAGGGATGGAGGCAGGGGGGCATCGAGCCAGCTTTGAAAACAGGACAGAAGACGATTATGGCCTGTTGGTATTAATAAGGATGATTGAAAATGAACTGAACTTGCCGCTCATTGCTGCGGGAGGATTGATGCATGGGAAGGATATCGCTGCGGTGCTCGCTGCGGGAGCAATGGCGGCACAATTGGGGACGGCATTCCTTCGCTGCCCAGAAAGCGGGGCAAGTCCAGTCCATAAGGCAGCACTCAATGATCCGCGATTTAACCGAACTGCAGTTACCCGGGCTTTTAGCGGCAGGAGGGCACGCGGGTTGGTGAACCACTTTATGGAGGTGAATGATCACGCTGCACCAGCCGCCTATCCATCTGTCCATCACATGACCAAGCAAATGAGGAAAGCGGCAGGGCAGAAAGGCAATCCTGAATTGATGGCTTTATGGGCAGGACAAGGGTATAAGCTTAGCAGGGAAATTCCTGCCGCTGAATTGGTCGAGCTTCTAATGGAAGAGCTAAAATGGGGAGGAGTGGATGGAGATGGAGATAAGGCAGTTATTCATCGGTGAGTCCCCGCCGCTGCACCTGTTGCTTTTGGCAGATCCATCAAAGGAAATGGTAGAGGATTACTTGGGTAAAGGGATATGCTTTGTTGCAGAGCGAGACAAGCAAATCCTCGGCGTGTATGTTTTGCTGCAAAAAGGAACGGATATGATGGAGATAAAAAATATCGCAGTGGATGAAAAGCATCATGGAAAAGGAATTGGGAGACAATTGATTGGGCATGCCATTGGCTACGCAAGGGAGCAAGGGTATAAATTGATGGAAATCGGCACAGGGAATTCGAGTATTGGACAGCTTGCTTTATACCAAAAATGCGGATTCAGAATAGTTGGCGTCGATCGAGACTTTTTTACTAAACATTATTCCGAGGCGTTGTATGAAAATGGAATTCAGTGCCGTGATATGGTTCGCTTGTCACGAAACATTTTGTGAACGGCCATTTTGGATACGACGAAGGAGGAGGGACCAGAAAACATGAGCCTATCTAGATACCGATAGGTCCGACTCGTTCAAAAAGGAAGGATAACATGGTTGAGAAAATTGACGCGTGGAATTCCGTCTTGCTGCTAAAATCCATTCCATCCTTGCAAGGGAGATGCAACTGGACGACACAGCTAGCTCCGCAACTTTTTGAAAAACTTTCAGTTACTATGGAGTATCCAAAGAACCCAGGTGCTTTGATCAGTAGAGGGTTAACGGATAGAAACAGACGGTTTCCGGAATAATTCTGGGAACTGTCTGTCTTTTTATGGGAAATGGTCATGAAAAACGCCATCTGAATAAAAAATAAATACGATTTTTCGTAAAATGCTGCAGCATGCAAGTTGAAGTGAGCTTGCATCATCGCTGACACGTGTTGGTAAACGTAAACAACAGCAGCCAGCAGTGAATCAATACTAATTGAATCGCTGCATGCCGGGGGATGGAGCATGGCTTCGATTTATCCTTCATAGAAGCAATCCGAGTTTGGAAAAAGGCTTGGCAATGGTTTCATGCATCTTAGAAAGATAACTTACGAATAGACGGTGATTTCAATTTCTTATATTATTGAGAATTTTAAGGACGGTCTGAAAAAATAACTCCTGTTCTTCTTCCGTGATCCCCTCCAAGGCTTTTCCTTCAATCTTTTCTGCAATTTTAAGGCATTTAGTATGTACTTCCTTGCCCCGGGGAGTCAGTTCGATTCTTTTTTCCTGTTCATCTTTTCCTGGAACTTGCTTAATCATATTATTTTGTTCCATGCTGTTGACCGAACGGGTGATGATGACACTATCTACATCCAAGTAATTGCAAATATCGGGTATGGTGGAATATCCACAATTCTTTAAATAATTCAAGATTGTCCACTGATTATGATAAATTTCAAGGGCTGTGATTTGCTCATTCATTTTGCTGACTAATGATCGGGAAACTTGTAAATATTGATGAAATAATTGAGTAGGGTTCATATGATTCTCCTTTATAATGGTCGACCAATCCATTATATTCTTTAATTCTTAAAAGTCTATTGTAAAGAATCATTCATTTCAGTCAATGTTTATTTTTGGAATAAAAACACGAACGGGGGACGAGAATGGCGGTGGAATTGAATTTGATGGAAGTCCAATCTCCTGAATCATGACAAAATGGAGCTTAACGAAGTGAAAACTGGAAAAAATGCGGGCGAATATTATTTTTTTGCTGGCTCGGTCGGCGAAATGGGCTTGGGGGTCATTACAAGTGCTTCGCAGGGGCCTGGATTTCTTTTCTGCAAGAAATGTAAGGCTCCAGAAGAGGTAGGCTGCCTCAGGAAGATGATGATTGTGCTCTTGGGAGCATAAACCAAAACCAGCCTGTGATCGGCTGGTTTTGGTTTAAAACTTTTCGCTCGTGGAGCGATGCTTCGTTTCCTTTTTATTTCGTTCTTCCTGTCGTTCATATTTAATTTCATCGATGGGTAAATCTTCGATGGGCATGACGACTTGGTCACGTTCCAGCTGCTTTTCTTGATTTTCTTTGAATGCCTTGGATTTATCGTTACGCTCTTCAAGATACTTTTCCTTATCTTTGTTATCCACAGTCAATCCCTCCATCTCTTTGTAACTCTTTTTCCCTAAATTAAGAAAATAAAACGTGTATGCGAAATATATGTGACCCCGTTTCATAAATATAGAGAGAACAAGAAAGAGCAAGGAGGGTTTGCTCAGTGAATGTTGCTGATTTTTTTCGCTGGTTTTGGAGGGGGATTATCCTCTTGGGCATAATATTCATTATTCCTTATTCATGGGCTTTGATCTTGGCGTTACTCACTGCGATTCTTTTGGATGGATTGGTCCGGATGATTAGTGAAACGGCAAAGCTGCATCGATTATGGGCCGTCTTGATTTCATTCGTTTTATATGTAGGCAGTTTGCTTGGCATCACCTATTTTTCCTTCTCGGTTTTAATCAAAAAAATCATGGTCTATTCAGAGGAATTTCCTGAATTGATACGTCAAATGTATTTGACGGCGATATTGCCTGTCATAAGGCAATGGGAACAATATTCCCAAACGCTTCCGCCAAATCTCATCCAATCTGTGGAACAAACGATGGAAAAGGGCGTCAAGGCACTTGAGGGTTTCACGGAGGGCTTTGTTCAGGATATGGTCCAGTTCGTTACGCTAATTCCGGGTTTATTCATTGATTTGCTCATTTATTTAATCGCTTTATTCTTGATCAGTTTGGAATTGCCTAAGTTAAGGAAAAAGGGAGTCCAATACTTAAAGACTTCCACTTTTCAAAAAATATCGCTAGTTTATCAAGATTTAAGCAATGCAGCAATTGGCTTCATCAAAGCACAGGTCCTTTTGAGTCTAATTACGTTCATCATGGCATATGGGGGGCTATGGTTGTTAAATGTGAAATATGCAATCCCTTTGGCTCTGTTAATTGTTGTCGTGGACATTCTCCCCATATTGGGTACGGGATCTGTTCTCGTTCCTTGGGCAGCCATCGTTTGGGCACAAGGAAATCATCATTTAGGGATTGGCCTGGTTATCCTGTTCCTGGTCATAACAATCGTAAGAAGGACGATCGAACCAAAAATCTATTCCGCAAATATGGGGTTGTCCCCATTGGCTTCATTGATAAGCCTTTATTTAGGTTTTAAAATGCTTGGCTTCGTCGGGCTTTTTCTTGGTCCTTCGCTGCTCATCGTTTATGATACGTTAAAGAAAGCAGGTGTCATCAAATCCAACTTTAAATTATGAAACAATGGTTAAAGATTTTTGGCGTGGTTTCTAATATCGGACATATCTTTTATTGCCCTGCCTTGGCCATGGCAATGAGAGCAATCCCGGGAAAAGAATTGAAGATAGCGGGTTTTACCTTTCCCTTTGCAGTGCTGGCAAATGGTTATTAGTTTCATAATTCTTCACTCCTTCATAAATATTGCTTTTCTAACAGTATGAAACAATAAAGGTTGAACTATACTCGTTGTACTCATTCAATCTTGATGGGGGTTTATTTTGTTTATAATATGCTGTTTATCATTTCATGTACCAATGAAACGAAAATACCCCCCGTGCCTCAACAAGATGAGGCACGGGGGGTATTTTTATGATACGATTTCGGTTTGCGAAATCATTGGAAATTCTTTTACTTCGCTTACTATTTTTGCTGGTTTATATATTTCAATATAACGAATATGGTGATCTTCCATTTCTTTTATCCTAAAATTATAAGGTCCAAAAGTTAAGACATCACCTTGCTTTGCCTCGTAATTCTCGGTAAGGATCCAGCCGCCCATCGTATCGATGTCTTCATCATTTATATCCAAACCAAGTAAATCATTCACTTCGCTGACCAATACCTTCGCATCGATAATATAATGATCTTCTTTTAATTTGCGTACGTCGGGCACTTCATCCAGGTCGAATTCATCACGGATATCGCCAACGATTTCTTCGAGGATATCTTCAACGGTTACCAAACCTGATGTACCGCCGTATTCATCCATGAGGATAGCCATGTGGATACGTTCCTTTTGCATTTTTAAAAGTAAATCGTGAATCGGGATGCTATCGATGACGCGGATGATCGGACGAACATATCTGTTGATCGATGCAGCCGCATGATTGCTCTTGTCTATCATTTCAGTGAATAGTTCCTTGATATTGACCATTCCGATGACGTGATCTTTATCGCCATCGATGACAGGATAACGGGTGAAGTTGTCTTCCGCCATGACCGTGAAAAACTGTTCGATCGTATCATCCTTGGATATCGTTGCAATTTCAGTACGTGGAACCATGATTTCTTTTGCAATCCGATCATCGAATTCAAAGATCTTATTCACGTATTTAAACTCAGATTGGTTAATTTCGCCACTTTTATAGCTTTCGGAAACAATGATACGCAGCTCTTCTTCTGTATGAGCCAAATCATGTTCAGAAACCGCTTTTAATCCTAGCATTTTGGTCAGAGCCCTTGCAGAACCATTCAGTACCCAGATGAAAGGGTACATGATTTTGTTAAAGCCTATTAAAGGTTTGGAAACCAATAACGTGACCTGCTCCGCTTTTTGAATCGCCAATGTTTTCGGTGCCAGTTCCCCAACGACTACATGTATGAACGTTATGGAAGAAAAGGCAATCGCAACTGAGAGTACATGTGAAGCAGATTGAAGGTTTAATTGATTCAAAAGTGGTCGCAAAATGTTTTCAACCGTCGGTTCTCCAAGGAACCCGAGCCCTAAGGCCGTTACGGTAATGCCGAGCTGGCAAGTCGAAAGGTATTCATCCAGGTTGGATATGACCTTCCTTGCTGAAAGAGCATTCGGATTTCCTTCTTCAATTAATTGATCGACCCTCGTGCTTCTCACTTTAACGATCGCAAACTCCGTAGCAACAAAAAATGCTGTTAAAGCAATTAAAATGGCAATAATTACCAAGTTTAATATGTCCAAATAGTCTCCCTTACATCGTCTCCGAGACGAATAAGGAGTCCACCTCCTACATTTTTAAAATATACAAGTATATTTTTTTTGTCTTGCCAAATATTTTGGGACCGGTCGTACATAGCTTGAAGAGAATTATAGTGTATGCCGATAAGCGATGCGCAGACGGGAAATAGAAGAATTCCTGCATAATGGCTTGCATCCATTTATCAAAAGTATGCACATGTCCGTTACGCAAAGCAGCGTCCGTCCGTCAAAACGAACATTCTTTAATGCCCCATCAAATCACCTCAATTAATTAATTTAAATACTTTCATTATAGAAAGAGAACATCATTCAGTCAAACAGCTTACTGCTCCTTAAATCAGGTAAATTGCTTGTAAAGAGTCAATTTGAGCTAATAATTAGCCGTTTTTGGCTGTTTTCTCTACTTTATTGTATTATATGATGGAATATTCTGAAAATTAATGGGCTGATTCATAAATAATTGCAGTTTTCATTATTATTTGGACTGTATAATCATATTCTTAGAAGAAGGACAGGTTTTATGGCGTATAAAAGGGGGACATTGATGAAAATGATGGAAAGGATTGCGGCGGTTCTTGCCGGCAGCATGCTTGTAGGGGTGGGTATCAACTTCTTTCTGATACCCTATCATTTATTGGATGGAGGCATGATCGGGATTGGCCTGATTTTTCATTACTATATCGGACTTCCAACAGGGTTGGGGGTAATCCTCAGCAGTATTCCATTATATATATATGCTTGGTACTTTGAGAAAAAGCTATTTCTGAACAGCCTGCATGGGTTGTTATTTTCTTCTTTATGCATCGATATTTTTTCGGATGCCATCACCGGTTGGCATTTACCGATTTATGTTAGTGCTGTAATCGGGGGAGCGTTGATCGGGCTCGGAATTGGCTTGATGCTTCGGTATGGAACCTCTACAGGCGGAACGGATATGCTGGCACAGATCCTTTCGAGGAAGAGCGGACTGAATGTTGGTTTGCTGATTTTCTTCATTGATGGATGTGTTCTGCTTTTCGGGTTGAGTGTTGTAGGGACTTCCGTCTTTTTATATTCATTTTTAACGATCATTGCAGTAGCCATGCTGACTTCAGTCACCGTGATGCGAACGGCTTGATGTTAATTTACGTATAAAAATCTGAAAAAAGGAAAGGATGGGCAATATGAATAGGACGGAGTTTTAGTCCAATAACCGGTAAGGGGAAATACGAATGAAAAAAATCTATATGTGCTCCGCGTTGTTAATTATGCTGGCTGGCTGTCAACAGGCAGAAATGCAAGAGGATAAAGAAGTGAACAGTGCCGTTCCGGATTCCATGGAAGCATCGATCGCGATTAAAGGGAGTTTGGATAAAGGAAAGGAAGTCATTCTTGAAACGACAGTGAAACAAGGAAGCCGCTTAGTGAATGAAGCTGATGAGGTGTTATTTGAAGTGAGAAAGTCCGGACAAGACAAAAGGGAAATGTTGGATTCGAAAAATACGGGGAGCGGCAAGTATCAAGTGATGCATACGTTTACGGAGCAAGGGAAATATATTGTTATTGCCCATGTAACGGCCAAGGGCCTTCATGTGATGCCTGAAAAAGAAGTTGTCATCCCAGAACATGAGGATGAAAGTGCAACGGCTCATCCCAGTACGGATGTATCGATTGAGTTCCAAAGCAACCCTGTAAAGGCTGGCAGCAGCTCGACCTTTGCCGCGAGCGTAGAATTGGATGGGAAACCGCTGACAAATGCAGACGTGAATTTCGAGGTATGGAAGGATGGCAGCGAAGAAAGTCAATTCACCAAGGCTGAGGACGAAGGAAATGGGAGCTATCAAAATAAGGTGTCATTCGTTGAACCGGGTACCTATAAAGTGCAGGTGCATGTCGAGAAAGATGAGGTCCACGAACACCAGTTGCAAACCATTCAAGTGAATTGAAAAATGAATAAAAAAATGAATAAGGATAACATGGTTTTTTAGCTTAAATCGATTTAATAGGTTTTACCCATTATTAAAATGGGAAGGTAAAGAATAACGATACGATACAGTACAGCAGAAAGGGTGAGGTGAGCATGAAGAACCGAATCATCAATAAGTATAAGGATCTCGGGATTCATATTGAAAAAACGAAATCACGGCAGGAGATTTTCAACAATGTTTCGCAAACGGATTCATCCTTACTCACCACAGCTGCTTTTTCGCAATTCGTCCGAAAAACGGAGGCTAAAGGAATATTGATGCAATGAGAGACCGGAGCACATATTTGCTGGTCTTTTTTTTGTGCAATAATCTAGGCGGTACCGAGTATAGGGCAGAATATGAAAAACCGAATAGAACGCTGTGTCCCGAATAGGATATAAGGACAAACATTTTGAAATTGGTGTTAAGGGGAGTCCGATTGAATGGTATCACAGCTTATAATGACGATATTGAATTGGTTTGCCGGAATGGGGTATATGGGCATATTATTGGGGCTGATGGTCGAAGTCATCCCGAGTGAGCTTGTTCTCGGATACGGCGGATATTTGGTGGGCCTAGGAAAAATGAATTTTTGGGGAGCCGTCCTTGCAGGGGTAGCAGGCGGGACGATGGCCCAGCTATTTCTTTATTGGGCTGGTTACTATGGCGGACGGCCTTTTTTGTTGAAGTATGGAAAATATATTTTAATAAAGGAAAAGCATATTTTTATGTCCGAACGTTGGTTTCAACGTTATGGGGTAGGGGTCATTTTCACGGCTCGATTCATCCCGGTTGTCCGCCATGCCATTTCCATCCCGGCAGGAATAGCCAGGATGTCCGTATGGAAATTCATCTTCTATACGATTGCGGCAGTCATACCCTGGACCATTTTGTTTTTATCCTTAGGAAAAATCCTCGGTGATAATTGGCAGCAAGTCAGGGAAATCACTGCGCCATATCTAATTCCGGCAGCAGGTTTTTCCTTTGTTTTCATCATGCTTTATATCATATGGAAAAGGAAGAGTCCTCCCCCGGTCGTATTGGTTAAAAAAATAGGTCGGTTTTCTGATAAATGAATACAAAAAAACAGCCTCGTTGTTTACGGGGCTGTTTTTTCATCTATCTTTGGGGAAGGTCTTCCTCGAGAGGAAGCTTAACGACCTTTTTTGTCACTTCTATGGAACGAATGGCGTGATCTTCCATTTCAATCACCTTGAAGCAAAATCCGTCCTTTTCCATGATGTCCCCTACATTCACATCATAATTTTCCGTAAGCACCCATCCGCCGATGGTATCGACATCGTCTTCTTCCAAGTGAATGCCAAGTAGATCATTCACTTCCTTGACAAGAAGCTTCGAGTCTAAAATATAGTGCCCATCCTTGATTTTCCGGATGGAGGCGACTTCATCGATATCGAATTCATCCCTGATTTCCCCAACGATTTCCTCGAGGATATCCTCGACTGTGACAAGGCCGGAGGTACCGCCGTATTCATCCATCAAAATAGCCATATGGATGCGTTCTTTTTGCATTTTCAACAGCAGATCATGAATAGGTATATTTTCCATGACCCGAATGATCGGACGTGAGTAATTTTCAATCGCCTTGACTTGGATTTCCGGATTACGAATAAGGTCCGAGAAAACCTCTTTCAAATTCACCAAGCCGATGACATGGTCTTTATCACCTTCGACAACAGGATATCGTGTGTACTTCTCCAACTTTGCCACATCGACGAATTCCTGTACCGTTTCATCTTTCGAAATGGTCATGATTTCTGTCCTTGGGACCATGATTTCTTTGGCAACACGGTCATCGAATTCAAAGATATTGCTTACATATTTGAATTCCGATTGGTTAATCTCTCCGCTTTTATAACTATCGGAAAGGATGAAGCGCAATTCTTCCTCGGTATGGGCTATTTCACTTTCGGACGCAGGCTTGAAGCCAAATAATCCTACAACGAAGCGAGAGGAGTGATTCAATACCCAAATGAAGGGGAAGGCAATCTTATGGAAAAAAATCAGCGGGCCGGCAATAGCCAAGGCCACTTGTTCCGCCTTTTGAATGGCGACGGTCTTCGGTGCCAATTCACCAACAACGACATTCAGGAATGTTATCAGGGAAAATGAAATGATAAATGTCAGAATGCTTGTGACTTCCTGTGGGAAATGTAAGGCATTGAATAAAGGTCCTACCAATGTGAGGACAGTCGGTTGTCCCAGCCACCCCAATCCAAGGGCAGTCACTGTAATGCCGAGCTGTGTCGCGGAAAGGTATTCATCAAGATCGGATGTAACTTTCTTGGCCGCCATGGCTTTTTTGTTTCCTTCTTCAATCAATTGGTCGAGCCTTGAGCTGCGAACCCTGATGATCGAAAATTCGGAAGCTACAAAAAAGGCAGTTAAAGCGATTAAAATAATGACTAATAACAAACTTAATATGTCCAAATAGTGAGGGATTCCATTGAATCGCCGTTGATGCCGGACGACCTAATTATCCCAGTCACCTCCCAAAACCAATAATAAATGAAATGATTAACTTTTATAAATGGCAGATGAAAAATAAATATCGGTTTATTCCATATGAGAATTTTCGATCTATAGCGTCATTCACCTCGATCAGTAGCGGAACCTTCCTAATAGTATAAGTAAACGGAGGCCATTCAGTCAAAAATTTCACACTGAAAATCCAAGGAAATCAGGATATTTATTCATTATTTAGTTTGCAGCTGTATTGAAAAGGTCGTCAGGAAATCGGTTGAATGACATGATAAGGTTCCTTTATGTTTCAAAACGATTTCTTTACAGACGAATAGCCCCAGCCCCGTCCCCCTTTTTTTTGTGGTGATGAAAGGTTCAAAAATATTCGGCAGGACCTCTTCCGGTATCTTCGGACCATTGTTGGAAATATTCAAGGTAAGGATGCCAGGGGGTGATTCAGAGCCGGAAATATAAATGGATGGGGAAGGCATCCCAGTCACTACATCCAAGGCATTTAAAATGATATTCAATAACACTTGGCGAAATTCCTCTTCAGAACCTGAAATGACGGCATCATCGGCAACGTTACATGTAATCGAAGCGTTGACTTCCAAAATGCTGGGATATAAAAATTCAATTACCTCGTTAACCAGTCGGGAGATCGAAAATAGTTCTGTCGGCGATCCCGATGTTTCCTTTTTGGACATATTGAGGAATTGGGTAATCCGGTAATTGAGCTGATCCAACTCCTTGGAAATGATATCAAGATATTTGATTTCAGGTTGTTCTGCTTGTAGCAATTGTATGAATCCCATGATGGAAGTCAGAGGATTGCGGAATTCATGGACAAAACTTGAGGTCATTTGGCCTAAAAGTGTCAAACGGTCTTTATGGTTAGGGCTTATGAATTGATAGCGTTCGTCCAGTTCCTTCGTTTTCAAATCGGTATAATGGGATGATGCAAACTGAATGAGTTGATCGAAGTAAACGTTGATTTGCTTAATGAGAGCGGATCCTTCTTCCATAGGCATCCTGGAAATTAAAACGTGTTCAATGAAGATAGACCTTCCGATGGTTACAGAGGAAAAGAAAACTTCCATATTCAACTGCTTATTGACTCGGTCAGTTGCAATTTTTTCACCGATTACCCTCAGTATATCTCCCATGTCCGTATTCGATTTTTCAAGTTGATCCATCAATAAACTGAAAACGTTTTCCACTTCCCGCTTGAAGTAACCTACATATCCATCCGGTAAATGCAGCAGTTCATCTTTCCATTTAGAAAGGATAGTGCTCTTTTGAGAAGATAAAAAGTGAATGGTCATTTCTCGATTAGATACCATTTTGCCCTCCATACTGTAGGAAAATGAATTTACTTTTGACCCAGAAATTTATTTTCTTCAATAAAAATTACAAAATATCAAAATAATTACATGATGTGTTTATGATAACAGATTAATGGTGTTTAGACATGTGTCAATGGGTTAGTAATTCGTCAATCAATAAAAGAATACCTCTTTTTGTGCTGGTTTTATTACAGTTATTACAAGGATGAAAATAAAAAAAGGGAGTCCGTAAAGTTACTGACGGTCTCCTTTCCTGTTAATGGCAAATGGTTCGATGTGAACGATTGCATGCTGGATATTAAATTCTTTAAAAAGGTTTTCTTCGATATTAACAGTAATATCGTGACCTTGGATGACGGTCAAAAGAGGATCAACGAGCACGGTGGTTTCGAGCAGGATTTCACTTCCATGCATGCGTGCCTTAATTTCACTCATGCCTTTAACGCCTTCTGTCAATATAATGGTGTGACCAATCTTTTGCAGCAGCTGTTCGTCGAATCCATCGGTTAAAGAAATGGAGGCATCCCGGAAAATGCCCCATGCCGTTTTGCAGATGATGATACCCACGACTGCAGCGGCTATGGCATCCAACCAAGGAATTCCAAGCTTGGAACCGAGTATTCCTATAAACGCACCGACACTGACAAGGGCATCGGAACGGTTATCCTGTGCAACGGCATAAATGGAGGAGCTGTTGATTTTCTTACTTAAAACCAAATTGTAACGATAAATTCCGTACATGAAGAGAGCAGAGAAAAGTGCGACATAAGCGGTCAGCATATTCGGGACGGTCGTCGAATCTGGCTGGAAGAAGGATTCCACAGCACTGTATACAACCTGCAGGCCCACGGTTATCATGATGAAGGCAGCGACTAACGATGCTATGGTTTCCGCCCTTAAATGGCCGTATGAATGATTATCATCTGGCGGTCTCTTTGAAATTTTCAAACCAATCAATACGGCAATCGAGGCGATAATGTCGGTCGTATTATTTAAACCATCTGCCCAGAGTCCTTTGGATTCACCGAAATGGCCAAACGACAATTTAAGAGCGGACAAGAATATGTAAGCGGCAATGCTTATGTAGGCGCCTTTTTCAGCCGAAACCGAATGTTTATCCATGTCTATCCCCCTTCCCGATGATAATTAGGTTTATTCATGAAACAAACCATATTGAGCTGTACAATAATGGACAAAAGAAGTTGGTTGAAAGGGTGTATGCATTCTAATGCAATCATGAGTCGGTTAATTTTTTTGGAAACCAATAGTATATTCTAACCGTCGAACGATAAATAAATACTTCCGCAAGAGGAGCCAAAAAGACTGAAAGGGAAAATGCGATCATAACCTAAGCCACGATGGTCAACGGGGAGCATGAGGCTGCTTTTTTGTTTGCCTAGAAGCCATTTATTCATTCTTGAATGAAGATAATTTTGTTCGGTATGCCAAAAAAAGCAGGATTCTCTATGGAATCCTGCTCAGACTGTAGACAAACTCGATAGAAATCGAGTTTGTCTATTTTTATGGCCTGTACAATTTAGACGTTGATTTCCACTCCAGGCACTCGCTTTCCGCGGGCGGTCGGGGAGCCTC
>NZ_LNNH01000042.1:0-734 GCF_001542915.1 Peribacillus simplex
TTTTTGATAGTGTGTGCTCACTTAAAATTTAACGTTGGCGCTTTGTTTTGTTCAGTTTTCAAAGAGCAATTTCACAAATCGTCCGTTTCGACGGCTTGTTTATTCATCATAACACGCTATTGATTAGTTGTCAACTTCTGCGAAGTTTTTAACTTATTTTAAATCGCCTTGTTTCTCAGCGACCATTTCATCTTATCATTTTCATAGTAAGAAGTCAATAGTTATTATTTCTTTTAGTAATCTACCAAAAGCGATGAAATTTTCGTTTGTCTTACGTGGTGCTTATTTATATTAATCCTATTTCAGCTTAAAGTCAATACATATCATAATAAATAATTCACATGCTAAATGTCCTCGAAATAGCATGATTAGGTTTAGGGGTCGAATTATTGGCTGTCCGGGTCGATTTATTTCAATTGAAGGACGAATTATCAGTTGTTTTCCCTTTTCCCCCAAAAAACGAACAAATAATGGCGCAAAAAAAGACCAGCCGGATGGCTGATCTTGAAATGGCTTGGCGGCGTCCTACTCTCACAGGGGGAGACCCCCAACTACCATCGGCGCTGAAGAGCTTAACTGCCGTGTTCGGAATGGGAACGGGTGTGACCTCTTCGCTATCGCCACCAAACATATGAGGAACGTTGTTCCTTCAAAACTAGATAATAAGAAGGCATTTCATTTTTTAAAGCGTTGGTTAAGTCCTCGATCTATTAGTATCAGTCAGCTCCACATGT
>NZ_LNNH01000042.1:744-8350 GCF_001542915.1 Peribacillus simplex
TGTGTTTCTCAGCGACCATTTCATCTTATCATTTTCATACTAAGAAGTCAATAGTTATTATTCCTTTTAGTGCTTTACCAAAAGCTGATGAAGTTGTTGATGTGTTGCTTATTTATATTATCCCTTTTGTTCCTTAAAGTCAACAAGTTTTCATATAATTTCTTTGTCATTCATTTATTCTAATATATTCACCCCAAAGCCAAAAGCAACTTCCTTCTGTTATATGATTTCCAAGCATCAATTCCAGGATTAACAACGATATAGCCCAGCCTTTTCTTTGTCCAAATATTAAAAAATATTTTTTACAATTTTACTTTCTTGTACTATAATAAATTTATTTTAAAAATTTCAGGATAGGCTTTTAATCATTATAAAATAGTTGGGAGAGGGATTTATAAATGATTAATAAAAACACACCTTTGAGGATGCAGAGTATCGTTTTTATCGGCTTTATGGGAGTTGGAAAAACAACGATCGGCCAAAAGGTTGCACAGAAGTTATATAGGGACTTTGTGGATATAGATCGGGAGATTGAAAAGGAATTCAATATGCCCACTACAGAAATTTTCAAGGAGTTTGGGGAAAAAGTTTTTCGCGAAAAAGAAAAAAGCATGATAGAAAGCTTTAGTAAACAACAACTGAAAATAATTTCCGTCGGCGGAGGGGCCTTTTTACAAGAGGATATAAGGAATATTTGTTTATCCAATTGCATTGTCTTTTACCTCGATTTATCTTGGGACTATTGGAAAGAGAGAATTGGATTGCTGATTGATAGCAGACCGGTTCTACAAAGCCGCACCCTCGAAGAAATCGAAGAACTTTTTTACACCAGGCAGGAAATATACTCCTATCATCACTCAAAAGTGAATACGAATGACCTTGATGTAGACGAAGTGGCTGATTTTATAGTCGATTCGCTAAAAGTGGCCTGGGATATTTATGAACCGCTAAAGTAAATCCCATCCAAATTAAATAAGAATGATAGATCAGATGAAAAGGATACAGCGGCAGTTTACCATCCCCTGTAAGCTAATCATCTTTTCATTATTCTTTATTAGGAAGACTCCCTGATAATCAATTCGGGAGTTAATATGATCCGCTGCTGCTCACGTTTAATTTGTTCCATTTGCTGGTACAAAAGGTTCGCTGCCTCTTTTCCCGTACGTCTAGGAAATGAGGAAATGGTCGTTAAAGGAGGATGATAGATCTCTGCTACTGGAACATTATCGAACCCTATGATATCCATATCTTTTCCAGGAGTATATCCTTTCATCCTTAATCCTTGCATGACACCGAAGGCGATTAAATCGCTAAAGCAAAAAATGGAAGTTGGAGGTTCGGGATTTTCAAGCACTTTCAAAACAGCCTCCAGTCCACCCTCGCGTGTAGGTGCACTATCTATCATTAGCGATTCATCCACTTCCAGACCCGCACTTGAAAGGGCTTCACTATACCCCTCCATTCTCTCGATCCAAGTAGAAGATTCCCTGATCCCTCCAAGCAGTGCAATTCTTTTATGTCCCTTCTTAATAAGGTGATCAACGGCAATTCGGGCACCTTCTGGATAATTGATCCCGACATAATCGCTATTCACTCCAGGCAATTCTCTAACGGCAAGGACCATTGGCGTGTCAATGTCATTTAATCGCTCAACTGTTTCTTGTGTGCTTTCCGAGACGGGACAAAGAATCAATCCTCCGACCCTATGTTCCAGCATGGTTGATAGGAGATGGTCTTGCTTGGTGACCGAATCGAATGTGGTCCCCAGTAACACCGTATAACCGACTTCATCCAATGCGTCGTGAACACCGATCAAGAATTCTGAAAAAAAGGTGTTAGAAATGTCAGTAATAATAATCCCTACAGTATCAGAACTTTGAGACCGTAGATTTGCGGCAACTCTGTCATATACATAGCCCAATTCCTGCATTGATTTTAAAACCTTTTTCCGTGTCGCATCGGATATCCTTGGATTATTACGAACGATAAGGGATGCGGTGGAAGTGGACACGCCTGCATGCTTCGCAACCTGTTGCAATGTGACTCGGGCTTTTTTGGATTGCTTCATAGTTCCATCACCATCTTGAATGTATTTTTATTGTATATATGATTATCATGTTCTTACTATAATAATATAGTTGCTGCCATTAGCATACCCTTCCTTTTGGGACATAGGGTTTTCAACGATCGATTCACCAAACATTACCCATGGCTGCTGATCATCTCATGCTTTGTCAATTTTTTATAACGATAATTAACGAAGGCGGCAGCAAGGATTCCTAGTGTCGCAATAAAACAATCGAAGAAAAAAATATGTGATATATCCCCGCCCTTGGCAATTAACCCTGTTGCAATCGGCAGAATGACGCTTGCCAAACTGGAAGCTGTTGCGACGATACCTGTGACGGTTCCTTTTTTCCTCCAGAATAGTTCAGTCATTATGGCAATGGTTAATTGAAAAATCCCCGCTGTTGAGGCGCCAAGAAAAAATGAGGTGATGCTTAGGACGGTAGGTGAATGAACCGTTAAGATGGTGATGACTGTAAGTAACGTTATCATTGGGTAAAGTAAGATCACTGTCACAGGCTTGATCCATTTGTTTAATAATATGGACAATAGCAAGACGGAAACGAGAGATCCTACACTATAATAACTCAATAATTTTATCGACCCTGCATGGGACATTCCTGCGACTTCGTGACCGAAACTCGGTAGCCAGATTTGTGAAACGGTAAATAATGCAGTCGATGTAAAGCCGATAATGATCAAGGCCAAGCCCTCCCTCCAGAATTCAGGCTCGGTTATAAATCGGCTCCTTTCGAAATCATCTTCATCACTGGCAGCATCCGATTTATTTTTCGTAAAGGAAGCTGAAAGTATAAGAAGCAAGTTAACGAAATAGATCGCAGCAGGAATTAAAAAGGCAAAGCCATAAAATAAATGATTGTTGGATAGAAACAAGATGATGAATGGCAATATCGTAGCACCAAGTGAGCCAAAAGCCTTTACCATGACACTCGCTGACCCAGCCGATTCAGGAAACATTTCCGTTAACGCCGGATAGGTACCAGCATCCATGGCTGAGTTGGAAACCCCTGCAAGCAACGCAAACACAAACGCGATTTCGTATGTGGGGGAAAACGGAATCCCAAGCAAAAAAACTCCCATCAGGAACGAAGAGGTTATGATTAATGGCTTCCTGCCGAATTTATCTGACAGCACTCCCGAGAGCCCATAAGTAAGTAATCTCCCAACCCCTATCGCGGCAATGAGATAACTGATGCCTGTGGAATCCGTATTCCATTGTTCGGTTAGCGAGGACATGTTTGAGGCAAGGATTATATTTACCATTCCTAGTAGAAAATAGTTAATGTACATGCCCGATGCCGCTTTATACTTTTTCATTATTACACCCCTATAATAAATCACAATGTTCTTACTCCCCTAAAATTCTAAAAAATTGAATGTATTTAATTCTCCCCTATATGTTATCCATTTAACTGAAAAACCACTTTCAAAAAAAAATGCTAAGAAATACAAGGATCACTCCCTGTATTTCTTAGCTCCGAGGTTTACCTCAAGTATCAAACCCTATTACGATAAATGGAGGTCGATCCCAAAGTGAAAGCTCCTTATTCTGCAAACAATTGCTCTTTGATATATTCGACTGGCATCTGTTGTCCGGTCCATAGTTCAAAGGCCAATGCACCCTGCCAAAGCATCATTCCGAGGCCATTAATGGCAGTAGCGCCAGCAGCTTCAGTTTGTTCCATCAATTTCGATTTACGCGGGATGTATACAACGTCGGTTACGATTAGATCAGGACGTAACATGGATTCATCTTGAATCACGCTTAACCCTTCAAGTGGTTTCATACCAACGCCCGTACCATTTGCCAAAATATCACTACTTAATATTTCAGCCCTTAATTGTTCAACATTTTCAAGAGGATATACGTTAGCTTTCACGTTTAAATGCTTCATATCCTCATTGATGATACGTACATTCTCCTCTGCATGCGGGAAGAATGCATCATCACGAGCAAAAATGCTGATTTCAGCTATGCCTTCCAATGCAGATTGAATCGCAATAGGAGTGGCAGCCCCGCCCGAACCGATAAGCGTCATTTTCTTTCCTTTAATGTCTATACCATGTTCTTTCAGGTTACGGGTATAACCCATTCCATCAGTGCTGTGACCGACGAATTTCCCATCAACATTGACAACCGTATTAACAGCTCCTGAGAATTTGGCGCTGTCTGCCAATTCATCAAGATATGGAAGGATTTTCATTTTGTTCGGCATGGAAACGTTAAACCCTTTTACGTTTAACGCGCGCATTCCTTTCACAGCATCTTCAAGCTTTTCATTTCCTACCTCAAAAGCTAAATAAGCGCAATTCAATCCCAATTGATCAAAAGCCATATTATGCATGGCAGGTGATAAAGAATGTCCGATAGGCGTTGCAAGTAAACCGACTAATTCCGTTTTCCCGTTAATTCGTGCTAGATTTTCCATGTTGATTCCCCCTGGTTTAAATTGATAAGTTTATATAAATTCCTTCTTGGAAGAAATTCGACGGATTAAATATTTTGATCAATGATTTCCAGTACACTTCTTAATTGGCTCACCGGTATTTGTCCCGGAGCAGATGCTTCTTTTCCAGCCCCAAAGGTACAAGCAGATCCAAACACCGCACCCGCTAATCGACTGACCAAACCAGTACCCGACATAGACATCGTTATGAACGGCCGGTCGGCATATTTTGTTTTCATCGTATGGGTGGCATCCAATAAAACAAGTAAATCGCCAACACTTTGGGGCATTACGGCGATTTTCGGAATATGGGCCCCCAATTCCTGCATCTTACGCAGTCGGTAAATGATTTCTTCTTTTTCCGGTGTCTTATCGAAATCATGATTACACATTATTACGTAGACCCCATTATCTTCTGCTAACTTCACTGTCTCTTTTACTTTCGATTCTTCAAAAAACAACTCTACATCAACAAGGTCAATTGCCTTTGTTCTGATGGCTGTATGAAGCAGTCTAAAATAAAGCTCATCAGTGATTTCCTTTTTGCCGCCTTCTTTATGGCTTCTAAAAGTGAACAGAAGCAGGGTTCTAGGTAGTGCACGCTTAAGCTTAGCAATCATTTCTGCAACAGCCGCCAAATTTTCAACCTCTTCATAAACGTCTGCTCGCCATTCAATGATATCCGGCGCTAGCGCATGTACCGTTTCAACTTCTTTAAGCAGCTCTTTTTCTGTTGTCGCCATTAATGGAACGATGATCTTTGGAACTCCTTCTCCAATCGTTACGTCTTTGATCGTGATGGTTTGCATGGACATTTCCCCCTTAAACATTAACAGTTGGTATGCGATCGATGGTACTCGCCTTCTTAATTGCCTGGAACCTTAATTACTTTTTTATATCTGTAAGAAACGAATACTGCCAAGATAATGCTAATGATCGCAATGGCAACGTCAAATAAGAATACTGCAGTCAAACCGGCGCTTTTAGAAATGATCCCTGTAATGAAAGGAATGATGATAAAAGCAGAACTTGCCGCAATGTTTACATATGATGTAATCGTCCCTTTTTTGGCTGGGAAGAATTCAGTAATTATTGTCATGGCCAGTTGGAACACTCCTGCAGTTGAAAGTCCAATGAGGAAAGTACTCAAAATAGTCATGAATGGCTGCTGGATGTAAATGAGAGCTAATAAAGATAATGCAGCTATAATAGGATAAATGATCATGACGGTAATTGGTCTTATTACCTTATTCAACAGTACTGCCAATAAAATGACGGAAACGAGGGACCCGATGCTATAGTAACTAAGCAGTTGAACAGCCTTGGCTTGGGTTAACCCCAATACTTCTTGTCCGAAGTTCGGCAGCCATACTTGTACAAGCATGAATAAAGCCGTTGATGTAAATCCTAAAAGGATGACCGCCAATCCTTCCTGGGCAAACTTAGGTTTTGAAAGGAACTGGCCTTGCACCGTTGCAGCTTGTTCTTCACCTTGGTTTTCCATAGGCGCTTTATGGTTCGGGAATGAAACCTTAAGCAAGAAAAATCCATTCACGAGATATACAGCAGCCATCAAGAAGAATGTATAGCCATAAAACATATCCCTGGCGATGAAGAATGCCATGATGAATGGAAGCAGGGCCGCCCCGACGGAGACGAAAGCTTTTATCAATACAGTAGCCGAGCCCGCTTTCTTTTGAAACGCTTCAATAAGTGCAGGGTACGTACCAGCGTCTAAAAATGAGTTGGCAATACCGGCACATATCGCGAATATGAATGCCAATGTATAGTTTGGAGCCAAAGGAATGCCTACGAGGAAGATTAAATAAATAAAAGATGCAGCAACTACAAATGGCTTCCTTCCTAATTTATCCGACAACCTGCCGGCAAAAAACAATGAAACCAACTTACCGATTCCTATTGCGGAGACCAAGTAACTAATACCTGAAGCACTCGTATTCAATTGCTCCGATAAATTTTTCATATTCGACCCGATAATGATATTGATCATACCTAAAATAAAATAGCTAATATATAAACCTGTTGCCATTTTAATAAATGGATTCTTCATGAAACACACCCCTATGATAGTTATTCAAATGTAATTTGATTCTTAAATCGTTCAGAAGTTTTCCCCTTGCCTCATATAATGAATTCAGGAACCCAATTACGGCGATTAAAACAATACATTCAGCTAACCTTGGTATATCGTTCTACTAAGAAATATGGGTAGTATATTGGCTAGTATATCGTTCTACTAAATGTTGATGCTTGGTTGGTATATCGTTCTACTACTAGAGCTTTAGAGCTTCTTTTAGTATATCGTTCTACTAAATATACCTTTCATTACCCATATTCTGAATGGCGAACTCACCAAGTACTGTTGTTAACTTAATTAAGTATATCGTTCTACCTGAGTTATTATACTGCTCTAATTTAATTGTGTCAAACCTATGAAATAGGCCCGAATAAATACTGGCACTATCATTTATGTATTTGAAGGTCTCCCCAAAATTTGCTTTGACTTTATTATTATACTATACCTTGCTTACAAACAATTGGGGCTCAAGCATATTCCCCTATAATAGACGCTCGGTCATTGAAACATCATTTGCATTTCCTGTTACCAAATTACGGATTAATTTCTGTTTAACTTAAATACAGGAAATCCATCTATTTTATATCCAATTAAGTAACCATTTACTTGAAGGCCGAATTATATGATGTCCGGGACGATTTATTTCAATTTCCCTTTTCCCCCAAAAAACGAACATATAATGACGAAAAAAGACCAGCCGGATGGCTGATCTTGAAATGGCTTGGCGGCGTCCTACTCTCACAGGGGGAGACCCCCAACTACCATCGGCGCTGAAGAGCTTAACTGCCGTGTTCGGAATGGGAACGGGTGTGACCTCTTCGCTATCGCCACCAAACATATGAGGAACGTTGTTCCTTCAAAACTAGATAATATAGAAGGTATTTCATTTTTTAAAGCGTTGGTTAAGTCCTCGATCTATTAGTATCAGTCAGCTCCACATGTCGCCACGCTTCCACCTCTGACCTATCAACCT
>NZ_LNNH01000043.1:0-18184 GCF_001542915.1 Peribacillus simplex
CAGTTTTCAAAGAGCAATTTCACAAATCGTCCGTTTCGACGGCTTGTTTATTTAGCATAACACACTATTGATTAGTTGTCAACTTCTGCGAAGTTTTTAATTTGTTTTTAATCGCCTTGTTTCTCAGCGACCATTTCATCTTATCATTTTCATAGTAAGAAGTCAATAGTTATTATTTCTTTTAGTAATCTACCAAAAGCGGATGAAATTTTCGTTTGTCTTACGTGGTGCTTATTTATATTAATCCTATTCCTGATCAAAGTCAACGCATTTTCTAAAATAAATATCTCTTGTTCCATCTCCTTGCTTCTTAACGGCCGCCAAGCAAAATGGAGAATTTATATAATAAGAAGTTTTATTTAGTTGCCGACCGTCCCCTTACAACCTAATGGATATTTATCGGAACGTGTTCATTTAATTACCTTGCCATCGAT
Organism: Peribacillus simplex; assembly: GCF_001542915.1. Taxonomy (GTDB): domain Bacteria; phylum Bacillota; class Bacilli; order Bacillales; family DSM-1321; genus Peribacillus; species Peribacillus simplex_B. Next base: position 435 of record NZ_LNNH01000043.1, read on the forward strand.
CCAACCTTCAGGAAATTACGCTAATCCAAGTTGACTTCACAAATCTCACTATGCTAGTATATAACCAAGTAATATAATCGGAATAGTTTATATTGTATTCTTACCGTTCAGCTTTTTACACAAAACACGCTTAAAGGAGATGGGACTATGACAGCAGCAAAGGTAATATCAGGTGCGGAACATTTTTTCTTGCCGGGCAATTCTATAGGTATCCTTATTTGCCATGGTTTTAATGGCACACCACAAAGCGTAAGATATTTAGGTGAAAACTTTGCTGCCAGAGGATTCACTGTCTTCGCCCCTCGTTTGGCTGGCCATGGAACGGACGAGAACGAAATGGAAACGAGCCATTATCGGGATTGGATACAAGATGTCGAAGCGGCTTACGCCGAATTAAAGAAGACCTGCACAAATGTATTCGCCATCGGGCAATCAATGGGAGGTGCTCTCGTCCTCGATTTAGCCACAAAAGTGGCTTGCGATGGAATACTCACGATCAATGCAGCGCTCAAAGTTCCTGAATATGAAAAATACCGCAACCAATCGGTCCCACGTTTCATCCCTGAAGGCAAACCGGATATAAAAGCGGAAAACGTTATTGAAATCGCTTATGACAGGGTTCCAACAAAAGCGGTGAATCAATTGCTTGATATCATGCAGCATACCGGTACACGACTCCAAAGGATCACTTGCCCACTCATGCTCTTCCACTCCCCAGATGATCACGTTGTACCTGACCGATGCTCCCATCAAATATACGAAACAGTCATGTCTGATGATAAGGAAATGATTTCGCTTGATAATTCATATCATGTGGCATCACTCGATCATGATAAAGATTATATCATTGAACAAACCCATCGCTTCATTCAAAAACATACCAAACAGGCAAACAGCGCCCCACTGACCTCCTTAATCATATAAAAGGGTTTACGCAAGAACTTCACGGGTATATATAAGTTATAACCAAAAAGGAGGTAACATAATGAGCGGCTTATCAGACAAAATAAAAGGTACTGTAAATAAGGTAAAAGGCGAAACAAAAGACCAGGTCGGAAACGCGAAAAATGATCCTCACTTACAAACAGAAGGTAAAATTGATAAATTAAAAGGAAATCTTCAAGAAGGTTTGGGAAAACTAAAAGATAATAAATAACATTCCCGCCTTAAATAAACTCGACTACACCCCCTTGCAAACCGAGAAGAGGCGGCAGATAATCTGCCGCCTCTTCTCGGTTGTTCAATTAGCCTGAATGACAACGACACACATATCATCAGGTTGATCTTGTTGCATTTCCGGGGACATCACAAAATCAATTGGAGCCATTTCCTTACATCCCAACCACCGAGTCGAGACAGCTTCTTGTATTTGATCAAGCCCATCCGACCCTTCGCCATCTATGGCCTCCATCACTCCATCCGTAAAGAGCAGGATTTGAATCCTATCTTCATAATGAATGGTCGATTTCTCCATTTTCATCTCAGTAAAGAAACCTACGGGGCATGTTCCTTTTGAAAGCGAGGCCACCTTACCGTCATCCATCAGCGCAAAGCCCGGCGGATGCCCCGCATTGACATACTCCACTGTTTTTTGCTCCGTATCAATGATCATATAAATTGCGGTAAAGTAATAATGCACATGGTTATCTTCTTTATTGAGTGTGTTCATCCAGCGATTCATTTCGCTTATGACCGCCACCGGATCCGAATGGGTCCTGATCGCATCCCTTAAAACAGAGGAAATGAACATACACACGAGCGAAGAGGATATACCATGCCCCATCATATCCAACAGGATGATCCCATACCGGTTTTCATCAATTCGATGCCAATAATACATATCTCCCGCTAATTTATTTGCAGGCAAGTATGAAGCCTTGATGGTTAAGTGATCATTAAGAATGGGTTCACTTAACAAACTGCTCTGAACCTGCATGGAGAGATCCAATTCGTTGCGGATTTTTTCATCCTGCATTTTATGCCAATCTTTTTCATATTTTAGCCTTAATCCTACTCGTATCCTTGCAAGCAAATCTATTTTATTAATAGGCTTCATTATATAATCGATTCCGCCCACATCAAGTGCCTCGGCGACCTTATTTGAATCTTCAAGAGCGGTCACGAAAATTACGGGTATATCTTTAAGATGAGGGATGCTTTGCAATTTTCTGCACGCCTCTATCCCATCGATGTCCGGCATCATGATATCGAGCAAGATTATATCAACGGAAGTCTCCTTAGGTTGCGGACTATCCACCTGTAAATATTCAAACATCTCAACAGCTGAAGTTAATGATAGAAAGTCCGTATAGCCAGCCCGCTTTAGTATTTTTTCTATAACGAAAAGGTTAACCTGGTTATCATCTACGATTAAAATCGACATTCTTTCATTCCCCTTTTGGCTTATATCGAGCGGCAACTTTTATCTTTATTATATGGATCGACTTATTAAGCTCCCTTTATTAGGGATGTTTCTATTATATTATAACGAAGTTCAGTCTCATTTAATAATAATAAGCAGTGAAGGCACATGCACTTGCAGACTAACTGATTACATATTCCCCATCCTGACACTCCATAAACATGAAAAGGCAAAGAAAATGAAAAAAATTGTACCAATTCCAGTAAAAACAAAGAGTCCGCATAAATGCGGACTCTTTATTTCAATTTCCGATAAATCCGTTCCTTTGGATCAAAGTCCTCGTAATCTTCCGAAAAGGAGGATGTATGAAGTGTTTCCTTGCTGCCAACCGCAAGGAAACCATCTTTACATAAGCTGTCATAAAACAACTGATTAACATACGTTTGTAATTCGCTGGTAAAGTAGATCATCACATTCCTGCACATGATGATATGAAATTCATTGAATGAGCCATCCGTCACCAAGTTGTGCTGAAAGAATTCAATGTTTTTCAGAAGGCTCGGATCAAGGTAGGCATACTGATAATCGGTTGTGTAATACTCCGAAAATTCTTGGTTACCGCCTGCATGCAAATAGTTTTTCGTATAAGATTGCATTCTATTTAAGGGTAAAATCCCTTTTTCCGCATGCAGGAGGACGTCTTCATTCATATCAGTGGCATAAATCCTCGCCTTATCATAAAGCCCTTCTTCCTTTAGAATGATGGCCATGGAAAAGGCTTCCTCGCCAGTAGAGCAACCAGCATGCCATATCCTGATTTCCGGTAGGTTTCTCAGGAGCGGAACGATATTCAATCGGAGAGCTTTAAAGAAATCGGGATCGCGGAACATTTCGGTAACATTTATCGAAAAATCTTTCAGAAGCTTCTCGACATATCCCTTTTCATATAAAACCATTTCAATCAATCCGCTTATCCTGCGAACATGGTCCAGTCTCATTCGATTTTCCACTCTGCGTTTTATTGAAGAACGCATGTATTTCCGAAAGTCGAAGCCGGAAACGGAATAGATCGCTTGTAACAATAAATCGATTTCTATATCTTCTCGTTCTTCAATCGTTAAAGTATCCTTCATGTAAGACCTTCCTTACCTGTACTATCCATCAATTAGTCAACCAAACCCTTAAAACCGATAACAACTGATCTAATTTTAATGGCTTGCTGACATAGTCGGACGCTCCGGCCTTGAGGCATTTTTCCCTATCGCCCTTCATCGCTTTTGCCGTCAGCGCTATGATCGGAAGATTCTCGAACTGATCCTGTTCGCGAATCCTTGTCATCGTCTCATAACCGTCCATGCCCGGCATCATGATATCCATTAATATTGCATCTATATTATTTCCCTGTTCGAGAATATCCAAACACTCATAGCCGTTTTCAGCGATCAGGATTTCCATCCCTTCATGCTTAAGGGCGTTTTTTAGCGCAAATATATTTCGGTGGTCATCATCCACTACCAGTACCGTTTTATTGCAGAATGGCTTGGATTTATCCTGGCCATCCTCATCCAGTACTTCCACCGCCGTTTCTTCACGGCTGACAAAAGCGGCTGCGGGTGGTTCCTCGTGTGTGGCTGCTGCCACTTCTGGAGAAGCCGCTATCGCTTCACCGACATTCTTGAAGCCCTCTGGCATGCTTGGGATGAAGAACGTAAAGGTGCTGCCTTTGCCTTCCTCACTATCGACAACGACCCAGCCGCCTAGAAGCTTAGCGAACTCACGGCAGATGGATAGACCTAATCCTGTACCGCCATACTTCCTCACCGTAGCTCCGTCGGCTTGCTGGAACGCTTCAAAGATGATTTTCTGCTTTTCTTTCGAAATTCCGATGCCCGTATCGGTCACCTTGATTTCAACCCAATTGCTCGCCCCTTTAGTTTGTATCCATTGAGCTACATTTTCTTCGTCCGCCTTTTTGATCTGGACAGAAACGGAACCTTTTTCCGTAAATTTAAAAGCATTGGACAACAGGTTTTTCAGGATCTGCTGGAAGCGCTGTTCATCCGTAAAGAAAATGTCAGGAACATTTTTATCTTTTTCTATTATAAAATCAATGTTCTTCTTCTTCGCTACATGATCAAAGTTGCGGTGCAGTAAGTCGGGAAGCTCACTCATGTTCATTTCGTCGAATACCACTTCCAGCTTTCCTACTTCCACCTTGGATAAATCCAGAATATCATTGATCAAGGTCAGTAAATCCTGGCCCGATGAGTTAATGACACGAGCGAATTCCTGCTGCTCTTCGTTCAATTTACTATCATTCGGGTCGGAAAGCATTTCCGATAGTATCAATATACTATTGAGAGGTGTCCGCAACTCATGAGACATATTTGCCATGAATTCCGATTTATATTTAGAACTTAATTTTAATTCTTCCGCTTGTTTTTCAAGGTTCACCTTCGCGACCTGAAGCTCTTTCGATTTCTCTTCCGTTTCACGGTTTCTCTCTTCCAATTGCTCATTGATCATCCGCAGCTCTTCAGCCTGTGTTTGCAGTTCTTCCGATTGGGCCTGCATTTCCTCTGACTGTGATTGCAATTCTTCCGATTGAGCCTGTAATTCTTCCGTCTGTGCCTGAGACTCCTTCAATAAACGCTCGATTTCCATCCGGCCCTCGACACTATTAATCGTGATGCCCAATGTATCAAGGACATGATTAAGAAAGTTTTTTTGCAGCTTCGTAAAGGCATCGAGGCTGGCCAGTTCAACCATCGCCACAACTTCGCCCTCAAAAAGGACTGGCGCAATGACAATGCTTTTCGGGCTGACTTCCCCTAACCCCGTTGTAACCAACTGGAAGTCTTCAGGGATATCTTCAATGATCTTCGATTTCCTTTCAAGGGCACACTGCCCAATCAAGCCCTCTCCCAATCGGAATTCACGCCGTCCTGAGTCTTCGCCATCTCCCGCAAAGCTGGCAAGCTTCACGAAACGCATATTGTCACCTTCACCGCGCTTGACGTAAAACGCTCCGATTGAGGCTCCCATCATCGGGGCAAGCCTTGTAATGAACCGATCACCCAGAACCTCGACATCAACGATACGCTGATACATGGTGGCGATATCGGCAACACGGGTTTGAATCCAGTTCTGCTCACTGATTTTTTCCGTAAAATCTTTTTCTTTTTGATTATACACTTCAAGCGATTCCGCCATATCATTGAAGGAACGGGCAATGTCACCGATCTCGTCCTTCGTTCGTACCGGAACCCTCGGTATGACCGATAGATTTTTAAAGTCAATATTTTTGATGACCTTCGTAATGGATTGCAGGTCTTTTGACGTGCTGCGCATCATCCAGGCCATCGTTATCGAAATGACCAAAATGCTAAGAATAACCGCAAAGATGATGAACCCGATCATGTCTTCATAGGTTTGTTTCGAATTTTTCAAGGTATCTTTCATGACACCTTCTTGATAATCCTTGAAGTCATCCATCGTACGGATGACTTTCGTCCGCTTTTCCCTTTGATCGTTCATCAGGCTGGAGATATTATCGCCAGTATTCCCTGATTGTATCTTTTGCAGGATCTCGGCTTCCGTTATTGAGTATGATGCATACTGCGTTTCAAACTCTTTCAATAGTTGCTTTGCCTTCACCTTGTTTAACGTGCCGGATAACTTGGCAACCTTTGATTCAATCAAACTATGATTATCATTGATGATTTCAAGGCTTTCTGCTCTTTCTTCTTTGTTTGCATCATTGGCCGCAAACAGGATTTCACGATCCGACCTTGAAAACAGCTGCCGGATTTCCATCGAAGCTTGAACTTTTTCATAACGATTTTCGACTATTTCAGTCATGCTGCTCTTTAAATTGTTAAGAGTAAACATCATGAAAGAAAGTAATATCGCCAAGAATAGCAAAATTAAACCGAACCCTAACATTTGCTTCTTCTTAAAACCCATTTTCCCGCCCACCTTCAATACTTTTTTATGACCAGCCGATAATAAACGGCATTGCAAGATAAATCTTCATCCTATCACCAGTATTGTTTTTTGAAGAAATTTCATTATATGCTTAACATTCATAAAAATGATAACTAGGTAGATTCATTGCCTGAACTCCATTCTAACATTTCCTAAGAGAATATGGTTACCTACATAATTATTTTACATAAATTCCTTTTCCATTTTTACTGCAAAGTGACTCCATTATAAAAACCGAAAGTATGCACCTTCGGTTTTTACGTGTCTTGTTTATTGGATTTTCTTCACTTCAACGTATAATACATGGTGGCCATCCATTTCTTTTACGGTGAATTCATAGCCGGCGTACTCCATTTTATCGCCGACCGCAATTTCGAACCTTCCAGTCAGGACCCATCCGCCAAGTGTATCGATATCTTCTTCAGGTAAATCTATCGCAAGTGTATCATTGACATCCTCGATCAAGGTTTTTGCATCGAAAACATAATGACCCTCATCGATTTTTTGAATGAGCGGACGTTCGTCTTGATCGAATTCATCACGGATTTCGCCAACTATTTCTTCAAGAATATCTTCAACAGTAACAAGGCCCGCAGTTCCGCCATATTCATCGGTCAAAACAGCCATATGAATCCGTTCCTTCTGCATTTTCAGCAGCAAATCATGGATGGCAATCGTTTCAAGTACACGGATGACGGGCGTTACGAATGAATCGACCGTCAATGCCGATACATTCTCCTCTGTAATCGTCGCTGTATATAGACGTTTGATATTGACCATGCCCACGACATTATCCTTATCTCCATCTATGACCGGGTATCTTGTATATTGCTCCTCTTGAATCAATTCAACAACTTCCAATAACGGCATACCCTTTTCAACAACGGTCATTTCCGTACGGGGGACCATGATTTCATTTGCTATACGCTCATCGAATTCAAAGATCTGATTGACATATTTGTATTCGGATTGATTGATTTCACCGCTTTTATAACTTTCCGATAAAATGATGCGAAGCTCTTCTTCCGAATGGGCCATTTCCGACTCGGAGGCCGGCTTTAAACCGAATATGCCGGTCAGGAGACGGGCAGAACCATTCAGCAGCCAAATGAAAGGATATAAAATACGGTAAAAAAGGATTAACGGTTTAGCAAAAAGCAAGGTGACTTCCTCCGCCTTTTGAATCGCTACGGTTTTAGGCGCCAGTTCTCCGACGACAACGTGAAGGAAAGTCACTGAACCAAAAGCGATTACGAAAGAAATGATGTGACTTACGGATGCCTCCAGTCCCCATTTTGTAAATATTGGTTTTAAGATCGCCTCGACGGTCGGTTCTCCCAACACCCCTAACCCTAGAGCCGTTACGGTAATCCCCAATTGGCACGCTGATAAATATTCATCAATATGGGTTGTTACTTTTTTTGCTGCCAAAGCACTTCTATGCCCCTCTTCAATCAGTTGGTTGATGCGGGAACTTCTGACTTTGACGATGGCAAATTCCGAAGCAACGAAAAAAGCGGTCAATGCTATTAATACGGCTACTGCTAATAATTTTATAAAAATCTCCAATATGTGCGGGTAGACCAGGCATGGTGACCATCCTTTAAACAAGGGAATGGACATGCACGGTATAATCCCAAGCACCTCCTGTATAAATGGTTAGTTTCATTCCTGCATGCACCAAAACCATTTAGCCTATATCGTTATCATGCACCTTTGCACACTAAACTATAGGGGATAAATTTCAATCATACCAGCAAAACTAACAATGATTGGATTAAGGCCATGCTTTCATGGGAAATCTGTTTTTTTAAAAGAAGTTCATTTTTTTCGTCCTGCTTGATCAAGGTGATGACTTCTTGAAGTTCCTCGTTCAAGCCATCCAATTTGCTTTTCAGTTTAAGTCCTGTTTCTTCAATCGCTGATGCGGTTTCCAAATCTTGTTTAAGTAATTCTTTTATATCTTCCAATGATAGGTTTTTTCGTTTATATCGCTCGATCAGGCGAAGCCTTTCCAGTTCACCGAGTGAATAATAACGGTAATTGGAGGCGGAACGTTCTGCTTTAAGCAAACCTAAGTTTGTATAATAATCAACGGTTCGTTTCGTAACATTCGCCATTTCCGCCAACTCGCCAATTTTTAATGTCTCGTTCCCAACATAACCCCTCCAAACCGTCGCGTGATGGTTTGGGCATCCTCGAAGATTCATGCCCTAACACCTTGACGTTTTATTCTATTATCTAATCGTACAATATTTTAACTGAAATGAAAAATAATATTATTGGTTGAAGGGGTATATATTTCATTCTATTTATCCTTACCCCTCATGGAAAATAAAAAAACCGATTATTTGATAATCGGTTTTCAACTATATCTATGTTATTTATTTTTTTGTTTTCACATAAAATTGAGTGCTCAATATTTTAGGACCGCATTGGCATAGGGTGGAATGCTTTAGCTTTTTGATGGGTGTACCGCAAGTTTCACAAACTTTAGCTACCATTTATACCGTCCCCTCCTCATTCAAACTAGATGTCCCATTCATTATAACACTTCCGTTATTATAATCAATACTAAATTAAAATAATTATAAATAATCTCATTGTTCAGTTGCTGGCTTATCATGCCGCTTGAGTAAAAAGCCCTCCGAATACATTCCTGAAGAACATTCGCAGCAGCAATTCAATCAGCTGATCGCTGGCCGGCTTGATATCTTTCCTGCTTGGATGGACCGTTATCGGTTATTTGTTCACCTTGATCGTCGGGATAGCTTCCCTCATCGCCATTCTCGGTTTTTGCACCGGCTGCTTTATCCTTTATCAATGGAAGCGATATACCTATAAATCATGCTGAAGTACGCTTGGAATTGCTCTTTTTAACCCAATAAGCAGCAAGCAGGATCAATAGAAGCAGTACAGCTTGCGGTACAAGCGTTTCGATTGTTGGGTAAAGGCCAATCGCTTCAATGAACGGGAATGAGCTGATCGTATTTGTCGGTATCACCTGCGAAACCTGAAGCGAATGGATAGAGACTCCAAGTATCTTGAAAGCTAGAGCATATATCAGTATCGTTGCCACTTTAAAGAATACCGACATCGGTAATTTCACACTGTAGCGCAGCATAATGAAACCAATGACCATTAAGATGAGGAAGGCTAGCAAAATCCCGCTTAGCAGCTGCTTTACCTCCATATAAGGGGCCATTCCTGCATAAAAGATAATGGTCTCCGCACCCTCACGGAAAATGGATAAAAAACTTATCAACGCGAAAGAGAGGATGCTTCCCGTGGCAATGGCCTGATTCATTTGCTTGCTGATATATCGGTTCCATGCATGGACATTCGATTTACTATGAAGCCAAATGCCAATCGTCAGCATCATCGATACTGCTATTATTCCAGTAATTCCCTCGATATATTCCCGGCTTGACGCAGCCGTGATCTGAGAGAAAACGATGTTGATGATGACAGCCAATGCGGAACTGGCAACCAAGCCCGCACCAACACCTGCCCAAATCCATTTCTGTTTGTCCGCTTGCCCGATTTTGTTCAGGAAAGATAATAACGTAGCGACAATCAAGAGCGCCTCCAAGCCTTCCCGCAACAGAATCAGGGCGGCATCCCATGTTGTATAGCTTGTATCATCAATCAAAGGAAGTAATCTTGTGTTTAAATCGGCTACGATCGCCTTTGCTTCCTCCGCCTTTATATTCTTCGATTGCAAGAGGCTGATGGCAGTGGGGACTTTCGTTTCCATATCACTGTACAGCTTACTATCCCTTGTAGAGACTTCCCCTTCGACATTGGGCCAAATCCTTAAAATTTCATTTAACCGGTCAACGGCCGAATTCATGTCCTCTTTTTCAATATTTTTTACACTCCCTTGTAACAGCTGTGTTACATCCGCAAGGGAATAGGTTGTCTTCTTGCTTCCTTTTTCAACTTTGCCAGCGAGGAAATCCTCCATTAGCCCTCTTAATTCAGCTAAACTCTTTTTGCCTTTTTCCCGATCAGGAGGATCTTGTGTAATCGCAATTCGCACAAACGCCATTTTTGTTTCGATCTCACCATATGTAGCCACGCTTTTTTCCCTGACCACAACCTCCGCGTCTGTCCACCGATTCAGCAGGTTGGCATATTGAACGTTAGCTTGATCAAAATCCTTTGCCGTGATCGAAGCGTCCAATTCATCGATTAAAGGCAGAAGGGATTGCAGCCGTTCTTTATAGTCTGTCTTGTCAACGGGGTTTTCGTTCGTGTCATAGACGATCAGCGCACTCGATAATGACGATAGCCGCTTTTTGATGTCAGCCGTTGAAGCTTCGTCTTTCAAGGCACTTTTTACGGATTGCAGCTCTTTGCTCACTTTCTTCGCGCCTTCGCTGTCCGTTTTAATCGTTTCCCAATCTTTCTCGAATGAATCGATGTTTTTCGATACCTGCTCAACTTCGCCCGATTTCACCTTCATTAAACTATCGCCAATATAGACAAAAAGCTGATCGTGATTTTCACCAGCCGAGGCCATCCTGACACCAGGTAAAATGAATAAAAGGCCGACGATCAAAACCAATATCCCACTTTTCCATTTAAAAACGTTCATATTCGCCACTCCTCATTCATGAACTAAAATCGCCAACCCGGATTAAATCCACGCTGGCGATTTTACGTCCTAAATCTGAACTTCAATTTATCCAAACAGGGAATCTCCTATATATCCACCCTTTTTCACACCTGGTAAACACGCAAACATCGCACTTCCCCTGTGAACGATATATTCATTGAGCTTGTCATTTTTTGCGAGTCGCTCTTGTATAGGGATGAATTGTTTACCCGGACTTCGCTGAAAGCAAATGAATAGCAGACCAGCATTGAAGCTGCCTGTTTTGGGATCCATGCCATCCGCATATGAATAAGGACGCCTCAGGATTTTTGCTTTGCCGTCTCCCCTGGCTAGGCTCATATGGGAGTTTTCCGGAATGGTCAGGTTTCCATTTGAATCTTTCGCTTCTAAATCAACGCGATCAAACTCATTCTTCATCCCTAGTGGAGCTCCGCTGTCCCGGTGACGCCCAAACGTGTTTTCTTGTTCTTTCAATATCGTACGGTCCCAAACCTCGATATACATCTGGATTCGGCGCACAACCATATAACTGCCGCCAACAAGCCAGTCGGGTCCGTCCCCGGCCTTTACCCAAACATGCTCATTCATTTCACTGGCATCATCCGTATCCGGATTGACCGTACCATCCTTAAAACCGAATAAATTACGCGGTGTCGTCTTTTTCGAATCGGCTTGCTTAGTCCGTTGAAAACCCGTCTGCGCCCAATGAATGATCGTCTTCCCTCTTCCTATCCTTACCAAGTTCCGCACGGCATGAAAAGCGACTTGCAAATCATCGGCACACGCTTGAATGCAAATGTCCCCACCGCTCCATGAATCCTCCAACGCATCCAAAGGGAACTTCGGCAGATCCTTCAATTCAGCAGGTTTTTTCGAGTTCAAGCCAAACCGGTCTTTTCCATCCTTTGAAAACAAGGTCGGACCGACGCCGAACGTAATCGTTAAATTGGATGGTGATAATTCTTTCGCTTCCCCTGTGTCCTTTGGAGGCATATTCGCATTTAGGGATGCTTCCCCCACCAAGTTTCCCGCTGTCATCTGGGCCGCGGCCTCCGTCCAATCCTTAAATAACTGAATTAAGTCGGATCTTTTATCCGTAGTGACCTCCAATGAAGCGAAATACAGGTTATCCTGCGTTTCGGTCGTGATTCCTGCTTGATGCGCTCCATAAAAAGGGACAATATCCTTCGTTTGTCCCTTCGCCCTTGAATCGGAGAGCGTCAGCAGCCCGCCAATTCCAGATGCTCCTATCACGACTCCGATTCCGCCGACCCCTGCCGTTTTCAACATATTGCGGCGACTCACTTTTTTTGTGAAAAGCCCGGTTTTATCATTCGGCGTATTTTCCTTCAATTACGATTCCTCCGTTACAATCCCTATTTGCGAAAGTGGTTCAGCCAAGGCATCAATCGCTTGACTAAGCTCTTTAACTTCGGATTCCTTTAAATCCGTATAGGAGATGTATCCATCGCCTTCTTTGTGCTTTTCAAGCAGGGCGTATACTTCGTCAAAACGCTGTTGGATTTCCACGGCAAGCTTTGCATCCTTTTCTTTTAACGCTGGAGTAAGCAGTTCAAAAATCTTTTCTGCCCCTTCCACATTGGCCACGAAATCATATAAATCCGTATGGGAATACCGGTCCTCTTCGCCTGTAACTTTACTTGTTGAGACCTCATTCAATAGATCGACTGCACCCGTGATCAATAAATCCGGCGTGACCTCGACCGTTTCAACTTTGGCACGAAGCAAATTGACATCGCTCATCAACTGCTTTGCATACTTTTCATATCCTTTTGTCGTGTTTTCTTCCCATAGTCCCATTTCAATGCGGTGGTATCCACCCCATTCTTCATCCTTGACATCACCTTTACGTGCATCGATTTTCGGATCCAGGTCACCGAATACTTCAGCAATTGGTTCGGCTCTCTCATAATGCATACGGGCTGGTGCGTACACTTCCTTAGCCTTTTCAAGATCACCGGCTGATACCGCCGCCGTAAATTCTTCCGTAGCTTTTACAAACTCTTCTATTTCATTGATCGCATATTCGCGGTACTCACCCGAGACATCATCCAGCTTACTCTCACTTTTTTCTTTGGCTTTGTCATCTGCCGGCTTAGTCCCTTCGTTTTCCTGCGCACACCCGAATAATAGACTGGTAGATAGCAGGACTGCTAATGACGCCTTTGCTTTCTTCATAATGTATTCTCCCTTTAATATGATTTGTAGATTCATATTAGCAGATAATGAAAATCATTATCAATATATATTTTATTGGAAGGTGTATATTTTCAGTTAGCTATCCTTCACGCTCTTTCATTAATGTGTCGATTTCTTTATCCATGATATTTGTGATATCCTCAATGAATTGGATGGCAAATGTCAGCTCTTGCTCGTTATAAGCGGAGCATAAAGCCTGTGTGGACACCGACAGTGATCGATAATGCGATTTGATTTGTTCCTGCCTACCTGGTATCGGTGCAATCATGACTCGCCTTCCATCCTGGTGATCCCGTTCTCTTTTTACATAACCCGATTTTTCAAGACGATTAATCAGCGCCGTAACCGAACCTGTGCTCAATCCTGTAATCTTTGCTAACTCACCTGCAGTTATCGCGCCTGTTTCTTTCAATATTTCGGCAGTCTTCAAGTCGGTATGGGTCACCCCTATCTTTTGGGCCATGTTTTGTTGAAATAAAACGGATCTCATGCCGAACCGCTGCAAGCCATGAGTCAAACTCTCCAATAGAGCTACATTTACCTCTTTACCGCTTGACATAAAATGCCACCCCTTTTAAACTTAAATTTATCTTGATTTTCAAGATAAATGTTTGGTTTAATCTTAACGTTTACCTTTCAACCATGTAAAGCAAATTCAGAGCTGGTTGAAACGAAGGAGGATAATAAATGAACAATCAAAAAAACCAGAAATTCATTGTTGCCGGACTTTTATTGGGCATCTTGATGTCAGCGATGGATAATACGATCGTTGCGACTGCCATGGGAACGATCGTTTCTGATTTAGGCGGGTTCGATAAGTTTGTCTGGGTGACATCTGCCTATATGGTTGCGACGATGGCAAGCATGCCGATTTTCGGTAAGCTTTCCGATATGTATGGAAGAAAAAGATTTTTCATTTTTGGACTGATCGTCTTTTTAATCGGATCGGCTTTATGCGGCATGGCCCAAAGCATCGTGCAATTAAGCATCTTCCGTGCGATCCAGGGAATAGGCGGGGGCGCCCTGATGCCCATTGCCTTTACCATCATCTTCGATATATTCCCGCCTGAGAAGCGCGGGAAGTTAACAGGACTTTTTGGTGCAGTATTCGGAGCCTCCAGTGTATTGGGCCCGCTTTTAGGTGCTTATATCACTGAATATTCCAGCTGGAAATGGATATTTTACGTCAACGTCCCGATTGGGATCATATCGCTATTCTTCATCTCGAGATATTACAAGGAGTCGGCAAACACCCAGGAGCAAAAAATCGATTGGGGCGGCGCGGCTACGCTCGTCATTGCCGTTGTCAGCTTAATGTTTGCGCTCGAATTGGGCGGGGAGTATGGTTGGTCTTCTTCTCCGATCATCGCTCTGTTTGCTAGCTTCGCCGTGTTCTTCGTTTCCTTTTTCTTTTTCGAAAGAAGAGCAAAAGATCCGATCATTTCATTGTGGCTGTTTAAAAGACGACTGTTTGCCACTTCCCAAATTTTAGCGATCCTTTATGGCGGGACATTCATCATTTTAACGGTCTATATCCCGATTTTCGTCCAGGCCGTTTACGGTGGCTCGGCCACGAACGCCGGATTGATCCTCACACCGATGATGCTCGGCTCGGTAGTCGGCAGTGCAATAGGCGGGATATTCAATACAAAAACAAGCTTTCGCAACCTAATGACGATTTCCGTCATCTGCTATTTTGTTGGAATGCTGCTCTTAGGGACGATCACCCCTGAAACGAGCAGGACTTCATTGACGTTATTCATGATTCTGACTGGATTTGGCATGGGCTTCTCCTTTTCCCTATTACCCATTGCTTCCATTCACAATCTGGAACCGAGATTCCGTGGATCGGCCAACTCTACAAACTCATTCCTTCGTTCATTTGGTATGACGCTTGGTGTCACGATTTATGGAGCGATCCAAAATAATGTATTTACAAGTAAGATGGAGGACGCATTCAAAGGAATGCAAGGCGGCCCAGATCCAGGATTGCTGAAGGATCCGCGCCAGCTCTTCCAATCCGATGCACGGGCCGAGATCCCGGACTTTATCCTGGATAAAATCGTTCATGCCATGTCCGATTCCATTTCATTGATATTCACCTTGGCGCTCATCCCGATCGGGCTTGCAGCCATCACCGTGTTCTTTATGGGGAAAACGAGAGTGGAAACACATGCAAAAGAGGAATCATGACAATAAATAACGGATAAGCACTGGATTTCCAGTGCTTTTTTGTTGCCCTTCCATTAAGAAATTGGGGGTAAAGATTGCCTGACAATCAATCTACAACTAAAATATAAGTAACACATTCACAAACCGAGGTGAGAAGTTTGAAGATCGTCTGTTTTGGAGACAGTTTAACCAGAGGCATTTCTTATGTCAAAGGCAGGCTACGGATCATTAAAGAAAATTACCCGAACTCTTTAGCTAAGCTGACAGAATCATTGCCCTTCGTCGAGGTTTTGAATAAAGGGGTTTTCAATGACAACTCCGACCTATTGGTGAGCCGGTTCGAGAAAGATGTCATGTCGGAAAATCCCGATATCGTTTTAATAGAGGTCGGTGGAAATGACTGTAACTTCCATTGGGCTGAAGTAGCAAAAGATCCGGAAGGTCATCACGAGCCGATCGTTCCAATCGAACGCTACCTCGACAATATCACCCAGCTTGTCAAACAGGTTCAGGACAAGCATGTCACACCCTTCCTTTTAACACTCCCGCCATTGGATCCTGCTAGGTATTACAGATCCCTGGCTGATAAGTTCGGGCATTCAATCGGGCATTTCGTTTCCCATGTCGGAGGTATCGAGCACTGGCACGGCATGTATAACCGACAATTGAAAAAACTTGCGGAAGAATTGAAGGTGCCTTTGATAGATGTGCGTTCCTACATCAAAACCTCCGGAGATCTGGAACACCTGATCAGTGATGACGGCATCCACCTCACCTCGGAAGGATATCAGCAAATGAGCTTGGCCATATTCAGTGACTTAAAGAAACATATGACAGGAAAAATGCCTTCACAATCTTCATTTGATTGTAAACATTCATCGTGGTAAAGGACGACTTCCAATAAGAACTCGCAGTTGCAATAGAGAGTGGCAGCAGGGATTTCCAAAACCAGAAATTAGCGACCATTGGAGTTCTACCTTCATTCTATTGTACGGCCGATATATTTAAAAAATGAAAAACCGCAGGCAACCTCATTATTATTGAGATTGCCTACGGTCCGGGGCAAAGCATGGCGCTTTGCCTTTTTTTACTTTACAGACTTTTCACTTCCACGTTTTCCGGAAGCTTGAAAGGGTTGTCGGCATTGATCCGGTCATAAAACATCATCCCGTTCAAATGATCTAACTCATGTTGAAACACGATGGCGGCAAAGCCCTTCAGCTTCCTTTTATATTAAAGGTGAAGATTGCCGGGAAATCATTCTACAACTAACTTCTTCTCGGCCTTGTTAATCAATAAAAGTATCATGTTTTTTTTTATAATTGATTTTACGATTAAAAATACTCAAAACACTTAATAAAACTGCAACGCTAACAAAATAAATTAAACCACTACTAGTAAATCCAAAGCTATAAAAGATAATCGTAGCAATAATAAACACACTTGTTAAGATTATTTTATACGCCCAATATTTATTCATTATGATCACCTCTATTTAATCTTAAAAATCTCGATAGCTAGTTTTACTTGACCCCTTATGGTTCTTATCTTTATAGTAGACAATTTTCAGCTGTCCTTTTTTATTAGATTAATTCTATAAAATGGTTCAAATTCCTCTTTTTAATTTATTTTATTAATTATTATCTAATTAATTCCTCTTTTGTGCCTATATGAGAAAAGTTCTTTACAATAAAAAAAATGGTGAAACTTAAAAACTTCCACCACTTTTTTTGTTTTCCTCTTTGATTGATGCTCTTTCCAATTTGGTATTGATGTATTCTTGCTGTTTGTGCTATCTATTCTCTATATCAACAAGATGTTCCTTAATTTAGCAATTTTTTTTATTTGGTCAGCGATGATGTGCATAGTTGAACTGATTTGTTGAATGATTTTTGAATTGAAAATTTTGTTTTAGTTAGTTTTTTTGTTACTGCTGCATTACTGCCGTTGTTCTTTCGGTTTCTTGCAAGCATTAGGGATAAGCCGTCCTAAAATCCTTTCTCTATAAAATCTGGCTGTAGATTCAGCAAGATTTTATTATTTTGCGATAACGCTGCATCATGATTAAAAAGTCTTTTTCCAAACTAACCTTGCCGAATGGAAATTCATGTATTGGTATACTTCGATGTGTATCTTAAAAAATTACTGTTTAAAGTTGTCCGATATTGATATGGGAAATAAGAGAACTGAAAGAGAGTATAGACTATGCAGGTCGAATTGTCCTTGCAAACCCTTTATTCAAATCTATTGTTGTATAAATGAACAAAAAAAGGCAAAGCATGGCGCTTTGCCTCAGTTTGTAGACAAAAGGGGTTCGGAATTAAAAAATTCCGAACCCCTTTTGAAATTCCTTTGAAATTTTGACCAAAGGTTACGAGATTTGGGCTC
>NZ_LNNH01000043.1:18194-107684 GCF_001542915.1 Peribacillus simplex
CGCAACTCTATTTCCTTACCATTACCATCCACCGCTTTAATTTTCACGCGTTCATATCGGGGTACATAGCCTTTGATGTCACGGTCTACAGAAAGGCAGCCTTCACTTTGGGGTAAATAGATCATTGTGGCCGAATGGCTGATGATCTTAGGATTCACAAGGGCGTATTCATACTGCTTCCCTTTTTCATCTGGAAAATACATGACGAACATGCGCTTGTTCAAACCTATCTGATTGGCAGACAATCCTACTCCTTCACGCAGGTTATACTTCTTTTGCAGTTTTGGATCCTGGCTATTTTTCAAATATTGCATCATACATTCCAATGTTTCACGATCTTCATCTGAAATCGGCAGGCTGACTTCCTCCGTTACTTGCCGCAGAATGGGATCACCTTCCCTAACGATATCCTTCATCGTGATCATATAGTCTTTTATAAATTTACTCATAGAAATTCACACTCTTCTACCATTTTATTTTTTCATCACTTAGACCATTACACTTTAGCATTTCAGATTTAAAAAGTCTAATGTGCAGGTTGGATGTCCCTAACGCATGACTTCACGCTTATCTCTTCAATAATAAATACTTTTTCTTGACTTTAACATTATTTACCTTTAATTTAGGGCATAAAGACCCATAGATTACAGGTTTAAAAATTTTATACTGAAGTTATATTCTTAAAGGAGATGAAAAATTGAATTCGAACTCTAAATTAGTTTCGAAGTTGCTGCCGTTCCTGACGGCTTTCATTGTGATAATCGGTGGTATCAGTTGGTATGTTGTAACTCAGTCAAAGGATAAGGTCATTCCCTTTTCTTCGGTTGAAAAGACGATCAAAGCCCAAGATGGGGCCCTGGTCTCCATAGAAGAAAAAAGAAACGGGACTCTCCACATCACGACACCTGATGGAGAATATGTTTCTAACATCCCTCCCAATAGTCAAATGATTAACAAACTAGTCGAAACTTATAATGTTCAATATTCTTTTTCATCAACCAATAAGTCGGCAATATGGATTCTAGGCGCATTGATGGCAGCTCTCGCCGCAACCGCGGTGATCATCAAAAAAAGAACCAAAGGCGGACTGCGCATCGGCAGTAAGAAACAAAGCCTTTCCGCCCCCAGGCCTTTACCAGAGATAACCTTGGCTGATGTAGGCGGCTTGCAGAACGAGATCAAGCAAGAAATCCTCCAGACCCTCACTACATTGAAGGAACCTGAGCGTTCGGAAAAGATTGGAATCAAGCCGCCTCAAGGCATTTTATTATACGGACCTCCCGGAACCGGGAAAACGCTGCTTGCACAGGCAATTGCCAAAGAACTGGGTGCCAATTTCTTCTCAACGAGCGGCTCTGCCTTCAACGAAATGTTTGTCGGAGTCGGTGCAGCACGGGTCCGCAGCCTTTTTCAAAACGCACGCAAGCAATCGCCGGCCGTCATTTTCATTGATGAGGTGGACGCACTGGCTGGCAAAAGGAAACCCCATGGCGGGGAGGAAGCCGAGAAAACGTTAACGGAACTGCTTGTCCAATTGGATGGAGGTCATCCTAATGAAGGCATTCTATTCATTGCCGCGACAAACCGCAAAGATATGCTTGATGAAGCTTTTCTACGGCCGGGCAGGATTGATTTCTCCTTCCAGGTTCCACTTCCTGATACTCAAGGACGGAAGGAAATCATCGATATCCATACGAAGGGAAAACGACTGGCAACTGACGTCCTTGCATCCCTTGATGAATTGGCTGAAAGTACATCCGGTTTCTCCGGCGCGGACTTATCCTCCCTGTTCGATACGGCATCACGCCACGCCCTTAGGAATGAACAGGATATGATCCGTAAACAAGATCTGGATTATGCAATTGACCGCACGATTCTAGGTGCCACATCACGGACATTGAACGATGTCGATACAAAACGGCGAGTGGCGATCCATGAAAGCGGACATGCCTTGATCGCCGCTTTGACAAAGCCCGGCTCTGTTCGAAAAGCGACCATCATTCCCCGGGGCGAGGCCCTTGGATATGTCGCACCTATACCAAAAGAGCTCCATTTGGCAACGGCAAGTGAATTGCTTGATCAAGTCAAAATGATACTGGCCGGTGGTGTAGCCGAAAGGATGTATTTAGGGGAGCACAGCATTGGTGTCGGCGGTGATGTCCAACAGGCGAAACAGCTTCTTGAGCAGATGGTCGATACGGGAATGCTTCAAGACGGATTTACCCTTACTTTCAATAAAAGCGATAAGGAACACAAGATGCAGGAATTATTCACCAGGGCGATTTCGGAAACGGAAATGTTGATTGACGCGAATCGCCCACAATATGAAGTTCTGGTTGAGGAGCTATTGAAAAAAGAGACACTCGAGGGATCGGTTGTACAGCGAATCGTTGATGCTTCCGAATTCACCAAGGCATGCTCCAACGCTTAATATTATACTTTGCATGACTAGGGGCCTGGACAGGCCCCTTTTTTTCGTTTCCCCTTATGTGTTCCATATAAGGGGGCATTCATTCAAACGGAACGCCTATGCAATCCGCTTGTTTATTGGCAGCTTTATTTTTCCTGCCGATATTACTGCATTCCAATGAACAATATTTACTGCTTGCCTTTCTTGGTTTAAACTCTTTCCCGCAATGTTCACATTTCTTCCATTGATATTTTATATAGGCTGTCCCTTTGCATGTTTGGGAACAGTATTTAGCATTTTGATTGTAACTTTTAAATTCACGACCACACACCATGCAATCGAATTGTGCCATTATCTTTCCTCCATATTATTAGTCTAATAGCAGGGAACCATCGATCAATCCACTTTTTCGTGTCGCTGCAGACGTTCACCATTAAAAACGTCTTCCTTTGCACTCCCGGAGCTTTTATACTTGTCCTGAATTAAACTTATCGCCACTGCCGCAATCACGGCTGGAATCGCGAAGCTAATGAAATTCATATAAATGGGTAGCTTTAGCTCGATTAACATACCACCCATCGCAGGTCCGAGAATGGCACCGAACCTCCCTATTCCGAGGGCCCATCCTAAAGCTGTTGATTTGATATCGGTAGGATAAAAGATCGATATAAATGCATTGTTCAAATTTTGGGACCCGATCGAGGCTGCTCCGGCAACGGCAACCAATCCATATAAAATGATCGTACCTGGTTTAAAGCCGAGTAAGGTCAAACAAATGGCGCCAAAGGTAAATAAACTAATGAGCACCTTTTTCGATCCAATCCTATCAGCCAGCCAGCCACCGCAAATCGACCCGATTATCGCCCCGATATTCAAACTGAAAAGGAACAGCAAGCTGGACCTTAATGGATAACCTGCTTCCATCATCAATTGAGGTAACCAAGTCCCCAATCCGTAAACCATTAATAACCCCATAAAACAGGCAATCCAGAACATGATGGTGGTTCTTCCTCTCCGATTTTCAAAGAGCTTGGCGACCGAAACGCCTGTCGTCGATAATTCGTTTATGAATCTATCGTTTTTTTGCGGGACGTAGGAAGGGTTCAAACGCTTCACTATCGCACTGGCTTTTTGATAATCCCCTTTTTCAACATAATAATAGAGGGACTCCGGTAAAAATTTAATTAAAAAAGGGATCGATAACAGCGGAATCGCCCCGATGAAGAACATCCATCGCCAACCTAAAGCCGGAATCACATTCATTCCTAATAGCGACACCAAAATGCCGCCTATCGAATAACCGCTAAACATGACGGCCACCATGATATTTTTTATTGATTTTGGCGAATACTCGGACGTCAGGACGACTAACAATGGAGGAATTCCGCCCAGTCCCATCCCGGCAATAAACCGGTATACAGCAAAATCAACCGGTCCCTGTGCAAAACCTGTCAATAATGTGAATGTGCCAAAAAGGGCCACACAAGTAATGATGACTGCCTTTCTCCCCACTTTATCCGCCAATATCCCACAGAAAAGAGAACCGATAAGACCGCCTACCAAAGTCAAACTTCCAATCATGCCCAAAACGCTTGGCGCTGTGCCCCAAGCTTCACCTACACTCGGGATGACGGCTCCATAAACGACTAAATCAAACCCATCAAAAAGAATGAGAAAAATGCACCATAATAAAACGGAAAGGTGAAAAGAATTAAATTTACTATTTTCGATGACGTGTGCAATATGAATATTCTGCAAGTTTATTCCCCCGTATATGTTTGGTATCCACTTCCTAAGGCCAGCTAGTGGTATCACCGATATGGAATCTTGCTCCTTATGTCTTGGGGGTTATTTTAAGACCCTCGCATATCCCTTCGATGGTGACAAATAGGGGCTGATCGATGAATCCTGCGGCACTTCCTTGATGTGCACAAACGGCAAGACTATATTCGCTGTCTACCCTATATTGTTTACAGGTATAATCAGCTATTGGTTTATTGCTATGTACATCTGTCAGTTGAATGTCATCCATGCCATTCCTGCTCACATTAAAAGCGCGTAAAGGCATGGATAAACCTTTACCGACTGCCTTGATATAGCTTTCCTTCAGGGTCCACATATCATAAAAGGCTGAAAGTCTATCTCCCGCTTCCCAGACCTCGGCATATTCTTCTTCTGTAAAGAAACCTTTTGCCAGCTCCAAATCGAACGGACCGTTTTTCTCGATGTCCACTCCAACCTCAGCATCATGGAAGGCACAAACCACATACTCTCCGGAATGGGAAATATTATAATGGATGGATGGATGCTTGGGTAAAAAAGGCTTTCCATATGCATTAGTCTCCACTTCCAAATTTCCCCTAACCGATCCATGCCGTTTTTCAAGAATGAATCTCAGCAGCAAGTCCCCTATAAGGGACCGGTATGCATCATCCACCTTATGGTATCTTTTCAGACGAACCTGCCTTTTTGTTGAAACATGGGCAAACAGTTCGTCCAAGTCTCCCTCACTTCTCTTGGCAGGCAAAGTACATATATACACCTCTACCATTCTTCTTCCTCCTTTCTCTCTTCTGGCAAAATGAATAGGAGGTCACTGTATAATCACAGCGACCTTCCCTTTAATGAAATCTCCAGGCTAACTGGATGAGTCACTCACTGACGCTTCTGACCTGTTTTACATCATGGGGCTTGGCAGTATCCTTTGCTGGCATGATGGCTTTGAAATCATCCTTCCTCAAACGCAGGGCCCACAATAATGCAGCGACGAGGAACAAGGCTGAGCCGAGGAGGGCGAATTGATAAGAGGCTAAATGAACCACCATATCCCCATTCGCTCCCGTCATGCTCGTACCGGCTGCCCCGAGAATGCTCGCCAGGATGGCTACACCAACGGCGGAACCCATTCGGTTTTGCACATTGAACAATGTCGTTGCCCTTCCCATGGAAGCCGAGTCGATATTTGTGAAAGTAGAGAATTGTACCGCAACGACCGTGTGTCCCAAGCATATCCCGACGCTGAATAATAAAGCACGCAGGACCCATGGGTTGGCTGTCGGCCCAACCAGGCTTATCACTGTGAATATGATGATCGTGCCAAGCAGGCCTATCCGGATCACCTGATGGATTCCCCATTTTTTAGTGGTCCAAGGCATCAGCCGCGACGCCACCATTAAACCCAGCGCTTCCGGAAAAGTTGTCAGGCCGCTTTCTAAAGCTGAAGCCTGAAGCGAACTTTGATACATTAACGGGAATACAAAGAGCATCCCCAATAACCCTGCCATTGAAAATAAAGAAATGATGCCCAACGTCCGAAATAATCGGTCGGATAATAAACGCAAATCAAGCATCGGTTTGTCCACTTTTAACTCCACTACAATGAATGTGCAAACAAGAATCGCTCCAGCCATTCCTGTATACAGGACCACGGGGGAATCCCACCCTTTAGCCGGCCCTGCGTTCAGTGCATACATCAGCATGGAGAATCCAGATGCCGAAAGCAAGAATCCCGGGAGGTCCAGCCTGCCTGCGGTTGGTTCCTTGTGTTCTTTTAAAAAAAGTAAGCCGAATAATATAACGAGAATGCCGAAAGGGACATTTATATAAAACGCCCAGCGCCATGACAGCTGTTCGGCAAAGAATCCGCCAACTATAGGACCAATGGCTGGCGCGAAGGCAATCGGCAGCACAAGCGACCGGGATACCTTCGGCCGTTCTTCAGGAGAGAATGTCCTAAATAAAAGCGCCATTCCAACCGGTGTCAGGACACCGCCCCCTGCCCCCTGCATAACCCGGAACAAGTTCAAGGTTTGGAGATCATTCGCGAATCCGCATAAAAGGGAGGCGGCCGTGAAGACACCCAAGGCCATCAAGAAGATTTTCTTGGTGCCAAAGCGATCACCAAGCCAACCAGCTACCGGGAGGAATACGGCCAGACTTACTAAATACCCGGTGTTGATTCCACTCGTCGACGAAGGCTCGATGTTAAATTCCTTGCTGATCGTTGGCAGGATCACATTGACGATCGTCCCGTCCATCGAAACCATGAACATCGCTATGACATAAACGATGCTCACTACTGCTTTAGGATCAAGCTGCATTCTTGCCTTCACTTTGTTCCGTCACTGCTGGCAACTAGCTTCAAGCTTTTTGGCTGCAAGTCCGTCCAGTTCGTGTTGATGTACTTCAAGCAATCCTGCCGGCTTTCCTCCTGGTATATGACGGACCAGCCGGATGGAATAACAAGAAAAGCGGGCCAAAGGGAATGCTGACCTTCTTCATTTATTAACACATTGTAGATGCCGTTTTCATTCTCGAAAGGGTTGGTCATCAGTTATCTCCTCCTTCATAAATCTTTGCTGACTTCTGCAGATTGATGAGTTTTTCAGCAATTACTTGGCCAATTTCAGCAAGCGGTCCTGGCTGACACATATCCTTATGGCGGCAATGGATATTATGCTGTTCTATTTCACCGTGAATGAATGGCTTCCAAGTCTCTGGGTGAATCGGATCGAACCAATCCGGGATGATCGTCGACCTAAAGAAGAGCACATCCCCTTTAAAGGTCTTTGGTTTATACTCACTCATGATCCGGACTGAATTCACATATGTCTCTTTCAGGTTCAGGATCGTTTCCTCTTCTAAACTGGCCAATGCACTTCCGTCACGACGCAGGATTTCTATGGCACTAGCATTATCCAACGGCTGGTCTCCTAATGTATCAGGATCGTATCCACCCAATGCAAGCAGCGCGATTAAAGCTTCCTCATCATCCGGCGCCTCATTTATAGGCAGGAAATGACTTGGATATGCATCTAGGATTGCAACAAGGCGTACGTCCTCTCCCTCATTTTGCAGTTGGGTTGCCATTGCATGAACGACATTGCCTCCGAGAGACCAACCCAATAGATGGTAAGGGCCTTTTGGCTGGATCGTCCGCAACTGTTCAATATAGTCGGCCGCCATTTCAATCAGCGTTTTCGGGAATGCCTCTTTCTGAGCTATGCCTCGTGCTTGTAACCCGTAGATTGGATAGTCAGGTCCAAGCGCAGTCATCAATCCAGCGTAGCACCAGCTAAGTCCGCCCGCCGGATGTACGCAAAACAACGGAAGTTCCCTCCCATTTTTCCTAAGTGGCAGCAGGACGTCCAATGCACTTTGGCTCGTGCCCATTTCCAAGCGTTCTGCCAGCCCCGCAACAGTCGGAGCTTCGAATAGGTTACCAATACTAAGCTCGACCCCAAGTGCTTCACGGATTTTGCTCATCAAATGGACAGCTAGCAGCGAGTGACCGCCTAGATCGAAGAATCCATCATCTATTCCGACATGAGGTAAATCTAGAACCTCCATAAACAGATCGCAAAGAATCTCCTCCTGCGGCGTTCTCGGCCCGCGTCCCGATTGTACGGCACCGAATTCCGGCGCCGGCAATGCTTTACGGTCCAACTTGCCATTCGGTGTCAAAGGCAGTTCTTCCATTTCAACGAAAGCGGAAGGAACCATATAATCCGGAAGGCCTTCAGCTACTGAACGACGTACATGTGCAGCATCGAAGGTCACATTTGATCCAGGTACGACATATGCGACCAGTCGCTTATCACCGGGGTTATCTTCACGAACCACTACCGCAACTTGTTCAATATCGGAGTGTTGGGCGACCGTTGCCTCTATTTCACCCAATTCAATACGGAATCCGCGGATTTTGATTTGATGATCGGCACGCCCCATATAATCCAATGATCCATCCTCGCGCCAGCGAGCCAAATCCCCGGTACGGTACATCCTCTCACCTGATGAACTGAATGGGTTGGCGACAAAACGGTCCGCCGTCAAGCCAGGGCGTCCCAAATACCCACGGGCAAGGCCTGGCCCGGAAACATAGAGTTCCCCCACTACCCCTGGCGGAACAGGCTGTAAGACGGCATCCAACACATACACCCCAAGATCGGGTATGGCGCACCCAATGAGGCTATTGGCTTTTATGGATGTAATATCACGATTAAGCTCTAGATAGCTGACATGAACGGTCGTTTCCGTAATTCCATACATGTTGATGAGATATGGTGCATTTTCCGGATGACGGCCATACCAATCCTCCAAACGGCTTAGTTCTAGTGCCTCCCCGCCATAAATCACATAGCGCAAAGCAAGTTGCTGCCCAATTTCCGGCATTTCCCGATCGGCCTGCATCAATTGATAAAATGCCGATGGGGTCTGATTCAGGACCGTTACTCCTTCTTTAACCAATAGCCCTAAAAATTCCATAGGTGATCGGCTGATCGAGTGCGGCACGACAACAAGCTTGCCTCCGTGGAGTAATGCTCCCCAAATTTCCCACACCGAAAAGTCAAAAGCATAGGAGTGGAACATCGTCCACACATCATTGGAATCGAAACCGTACCAATACTGCGTCGACCCAAATAGTCTGATTACATTCTGGTGCGGAACGACAACCCCTTTTGGTACACCGGTCGAACCGGAAGTATAGATGATATACGCCGAATTCAGGGGTGATAACGGGCGGATGCGGTCAACATCCGTTGGATTGATCGGCGAATGATGCTCTAATTCTTCAATGGTACTCGCTTCATCCAGGATGATTTGGCTGATATCTTTCATATCAGGCAGCTTCGATGCTACACTCGAATCGGTCAGAACACATGCAGGCTGGGCATCAGAGAGCATGAACGATAACCGGTCCGCCGGATACTCTGGATCCAGCGGCAGGTATGCGGCTCCTGCCTTGAGTACAGCCAGCAGGCCGATAACCATTTCCAATGATCTAGGCAAGGCCAATGCGACAAATTGCTCCGGTCCTATCCCTTTCGCAATGAGTAGGCGGGCAAGCTGGTTCGCCTTTTTGTTCACCTCTTCATATGTCAATGAAGTTTCACCAAATACCAAGGCAATATGTTGAGGATACTTTTTCACCTGTTCTTCAAGCAGTGAAGGTATGCTCGCATGCTCTATTTCATCGGAACTTCCATTCCAGTCCACTAGGATTTTTTGACGCTCTTCAGGTGCCAGTATATCCAAAAGCCCTATATGCTGATCGGGTTCCGAAAGGGCGCCGTCCAATAGTCTTAATAAACGATAGATTAGCATTTCGGCAGTTTCCCGTTTAAAGAGATCTGTACTATATTCAAGGAACCCGCTGATTCCATCTGGCCTGCCATTTTCAGCGTGCACTTCTCGGAATTCCATGGTCAAATCGAACTTCGAAGCACCTACGCTGTATAGCTTCAGGTTGGATTGCACCCCTGGAAGCTCCAATTTAGGATCTGGTGTATTCTGCAGCGCAAGCATGATCTGGAATAACGGATGCCTAGAGCGTGACCGGACTGGATTCAGCACCTCCACCAGTCGCTCAAACGGCAGGTCCTGGTGCTCATAAGCTTGTAAATTGACCCTCCGCACCCTGTCAAGAAGCTCCCGGAAAGTAGGATCACCTGATGTATCCGTCCTTAATACCAAGGTGTTGATGAACATCCCTACCAGGTCGCTTAAAGCATCATCACTGCGACCCGCTATCGGACTTCCGATCGGAATATCGTTACCGGCGCCAAGGCGAGTGAGAAGTGCAGTCAGGCCGGATTGCAATACCATGAATAAGCTGACGCCATTTTCACGAGCCAAATCCAATAAACGCCGATGCATGTCGGGATTTATCGAAAAATCGATCGTATCGCCGCGATAGCTGGATTCGAGTGGCCGCGGAAAATCGGTTGACAATTCCAATTGGTCTGGCAGGTTTGCTAATATCTCTTTCCAATAATCGATTTGTTCATTGGCTAAACTGGCTTCATCACGTTCGCTTCCTAAAAGATCATCCTGCCAGATTGCATAATCGGCATACTGTACAGGCAACGGCGGAAGGTTCGGTTCGTCACCTTTAATTCGCGAAGCATAAGCTGCGGTCAGATCGCGAGTAAGCGGTGTTAACGACCATCCATCTCCTGCAATATGATGTAATAATAAAACCAATACATGCTTGTCAGGGGCCATTGTGAAAAGCTGGGCACAAATGGCCGGTTCTTTCGCAAGATTGAAACTATATCTCGTAGCCGTCGCGATTTCCGCTTCAAGCTCGGCCTCTTTTATATGCGATACCAATAATTCCACTTGCGCCTCGGAAGGATCGAGCACATATTGATGAGCTGTACCCAATGTAACGGGAAAGAGTGTACGCAAAGCTTCATGGCGCTCGACTACATCATTGAGCGCCGCTTCG
Source organism: Peribacillus simplex (assembly GCF_001542915.1). Lineage (GTDB taxonomy): Bacteria > Bacillota > Bacilli > Bacillales > DSM-1321 > Peribacillus > Peribacillus simplex_B. The sequence continues at coordinate 28,835 of NZ_LNNH01000043.1, forward strand.
AGTGCCCCGGTATCGAGTTCGCCGGACATTTCAACCACGAGCGGAATGTTATACGTCGGGCTCGGACCTTCCAGGCTATGAAGGAACCATAATCGCCGCTGGGCAAAGGAAAGAGGCACCTGTTTTGGCCTTTTTGCCTTTTTAACAGGCAACCTTGCACTTCTCCCGTTGGAAAGCTGTTTGACAAGACCGGAAACGGTCGGTGTCTCGAACAATTTACCAATGCCTATTTCAACTCCGAATGTTTCTCTTATTCGAACCATCAAAGTCGAGGCAAGCAGAGAGTGACCGCCTAAATTAAAGAAGCTATCATCGATACCCACCCTTGAAAGGCCTAGGACCTCGGCGAAAAGATCGCTGACGATTTCCTCCTGCGGTGTTCTGGGAGCACGTTCGGAAACAAGGCCAGAAAGATCAGGCGCGGGCAATTCCTTCCTGTTGAGCTTTCCATTTGGAGTCAATGGCAACTCCTCAAGCTCAACGATAGCGGATGGGACCATGTATTCCGGCAAAACACTACCTACAAATTCCCGTATTTCCACAACATCGACCGTCACTCCCAAAGAAGGAACGATATAGGCAACGATCCGTTTCTCGCCCGGCTGATCTTCGCGTACGATGACTGCCGCCTGCTCGATGTCAGGATGCCGGGTAAGCCTTGCTTCGATTTCCCCTAATTCAATGCGGAACCCTCTTATTTTGATTTGATGATCGGCACGGCTGATATAATCCAGTGTGCCATCACTACGCCAACGAACAAGATCACCGGTGCGATACATGCGGCTGCCCTTTGGACCATACGGATTAGCGACAAACCGCTCAGCAGTTAAATCCGGGCGTCCTAAATATCCACGCGCAAGCCCTGTACCCGCGATATATAATTCCCCTACAGTCCCTTTAGGAACGGGCTTCAAGGCTGCATCAAGCACATATACCTGTGTATTCCAAAGTGGCTTGCCGATCGATGGCATACCGCTCTGTTCCGGATCAAGGGTAAGGGCTGAAGACCATATCGTTGTTTCCGTCGGTCCGTACAGGTTCGTCACTTCACATCCTAATTCATGTAAAGCGTTTGTCAGGCTGATCGAAAGGGCCTCTCCGCCAACTAACACCCGGAAATTCTTTATCACATCAGGATAATTCGCTACAAGTGAATGCCAAAGCGTTGGTGTGGCCTGCATGATGCTTATCTCATGCTGAACGATCATCTCGGACAAGGTCTTCGGATCTTGAATCGTTTCCTTAGCGGCAATGACACAGCTTGCCCCATTCAAAAGCGGCAGGAAGATTTCCAAACCGGATATATCAAAGGCAATGGTTGTAACAGCCAGGAGACGGTCGCGATGATCCAAGGAAAATTCGTTTTGCATTGAAGATAGGAAATTGATAAGGCTTTGCGATTGAATCACGACACCTTTTGGCTTCCCGGTAGAACCCGAAGTGTAAATCATATAAGCCGGGTTAAGCGGGGACATCGTTCCCTTCCTGTTTCCATCCTCCACATTTGCATCCGGCTGTTGCGCTAGCGCTAGAGCGGTCTCTTGCTCGTCCAATAAGATGCGCTCCGCTCCTTTGGCATCCGTTAGTTTCGAGGCAATCCCTTTACTGGTTATGATGGCTGCTGGCCTGGCATCTTCCAGCATGAATTCGATTCGATCTGATGGATAATCCGGGTCGATAGGCAAATATGCCGCTCCCGTCTTTAAAACCGCTAACATGGAAATGACCATATCCACCGAACGCGTCAAAGCGATCGCCACGAATTTCTCAGGTCCCAGCCCCTTCTGCAAAAGGAGGTGTGACAGTTGATTGACCCGCCTGTTTAAATCTTTATATGTAAGAACTTCGTTATCATCGATTACGGCCGTCCAATCAGGGGTTTTTCGCACCTGGTACTCGAACAATCGGGGTAAAGGTCCAGTTGGGAGCTCTGTTGCCGTACAATTCCATTCAAGCAGGACCTGCTGGTGTTCCTCGGGCAATAGAAGTTCAACTTCACCGATCGAACGATCTTCCTCTGCAATCGCAACCTTTTCAAGAAAGCTCAAAAACCGTGCATGATGGGTACCTAAATCTTCGAGGCCATATACTTTCGGGTTCGCATCAATATCGATCCTCAGCCCTTTTCCATCAGACTTGTCATAGATGTTAATCGACAAATCATCGACAGGACCGGTGGCAAGCTTATGTGTGATCGCCTTGATTCCTGAAAAATCGAGGCCATAGTCAAACGGCATGACATTGATTTGCGGTCCGAATAATCGCTGGTTATCACCCAGCAATTTAAGATCTCGGCGCAATTCCTCATGACGGTAGTTTTGATGGCGGCGGATATTGCGGACCTCCTTGGACACTTGCTGCACCAATTCTTTGAAGCTCATCTCAGGCTTTACAGACAAACGCAGCGGCAACAGATTCATGACCATGCTCGGGATGTTCAATGAGGAAGACCCCAACCGTCCCATCATCGGTAAACTGAGGATGACGTCTTCCGATCCTGTCAAACGGTTCACATAAGCGGCCGTCACCGCAATCACCACTTCATGCCAGCTTCCCGAATATGTATGGGCGTTCGCTTTTAAAGCTTGTGTAGCGGAAGGTGATAAATAACCCGTTTGGCTAAGAAAGCCTTTAGAGGTCCTGGGTGCACGATCCGCTAGGCTCATGACCTCCGGCTGATCGGCAAAACGTTCTAGCCAAAACTGGCGATCACTTTCGAACTTTTCGGAATTCCTATATGCCTTCTCTTCCTCAAGCAGTGTACGTAGGGGGGAAAAGGCAGCTTCGTTCACATTTCCCCCTTTTTGAAGTGCCGTATATAATTTGGCTACACGTTGTGAGATAAGGGAAAACCCAAATGCATCCATGACAATATGGTGAATGCGTTGATACCAGAAAAAGCGGTCCGATTCCACCTTGAATAAAACTTGATTGAAGAGCGGGTCATGTTTCAAGTCTATTGGATGAGCCAAATCTTCCTTCATCCATTGGATGGCCTTGTGCCGGGAGTTTTCCTCTTCGCTTAAGTCCATGAATGTAAAAGGAAAATCAAGCGATTCCCCACTCATTTGAAACGGACCTTCATGATCTTCGCCAAAGCGGACATGTAAAAACTCCGCCTCCTTGACCGCCTGCGTCAGTGCCTGTTCAAAATGCACGATATCAATTTGTCCGGCTATTTCTATGTATTCCCCTGTGTTATATATCGGGTTATCCGGCTCCAGCTGCTGAGCGAACCAGATACCGGATTGTGCGCCGGTCAAATTCCAGCGCACATCTTGATCCTGAATATTAAGCACTCCGAATTACCTCCTTCCTGTTTCTAATTCAAGCTAACACCTTTTGTGACGATAATAGTTCCCACCACGCGGCGAGTGTCGGTTTTTCAGCCATCTGCATGAAATTGATTTCCGCCCCTTTTCCTCTTAGGATTTCAACAAGGCTCATCATTCTAATCGAATCCATTCCTATATCCACTAGATCTTCATGGTCACCTATATCCGATGGCGATTCGCCCAGAAGGTCAGCGATGGTAATCCTCAGGCCATCCAACGTCAAACCTTGATCTTCTTTTTCTTGCTCTCTGCCGTTATTCAATTGTTCGAGCAATCGTGCTGTCGATGTTGTGACGGCACAGCGTTCAGCTGCGTATTTGATCGCCATTTTATGTTCATCCAACGAAAAGTCCGCTACTGCATCGGTTATCAGGAATGGCTCGATATCCTGCATGAAGGCCTCGCTTGCCGTCAGAAGACAGCCGATATGTGCATAGACCCCGCAGATGATAAGTTGATCACGTCCCTGCTCCCTCATCATTTCAAGGAGATTCGTCCGTTTGAATGCACTGTAGCGCCATTTAGTAAGGACAATGTCATCCTCGCTTGGAGCAACCTCGTCAACGACTTTAGTTTGATTGATATCGTCATCAAGTCCCGGGCCCCAGAAATCGGTAAGCAGTGCACGATCGTCAGGGTTCTGATTGCCAGGCTGAGCTGTATAGACAACAGGGATTCCCAGGTCCACGCAACGGCTTTTTATTGCCTGTATATGCGAAATCAGTTCCGTTATCGGTGATTCGGTTACTGTATAGTAATCGAGGAAATATTGTTGCATGTCATGAACGAGAAGCACCGCACGCGATGGATCGACTTTCCACGAAACTTTATTCTTTGGTAACTCGGATTCTACAGGCATTGCGTATGGTGTGATAGCAGGAATAGCCATCATAATCACTCCTTCTATATAGGTTATTTAGTCACTTCAGTGTAAGTTGATTGTTCAGTTTATCTGATATGATTTGCCGCAAGGCTTTTTTACTCACCTTACCTAACGGCGTTTTTGGAAAGGACGCGGTGAACTCAATCCGATCAGGAATTTTAAAAGCGGCAAGTCCCCGCCCCTTCAGGAATAGTTTAAGTTCCTTTGCCGTCGGAGCCTTCTCGCGCGGTATCACGAAGGCGCAGGATCTTTCGCCTAAATAATCATCGGACATGGAAACGATGGCGACATCATGTACAGACTCATGTGCCAGGAGATGGTTTTCCACTTCCTCGGCGGCGATCTTTTCACCGCCGCGGTTGATTTGATCCTTATCCCGCCCTTCAACGACGATATAGCCCGTCTCGGTCATACTTACCAGGTCACCCGTTCGGTAAAATCCATCTATCGTGAACGCCTTCGCATTATGCTCTTCCGCTTTGTAATAGCCACGGATGGTGTAAGGCCCCCGCGTTAACAAATGCCCCACCTCACCCTGCTCAACATCTCTGTCTTCCTCATCGACAATGCGCACTTCATCATATTTTGACATTGGCCTGCCTTGAGTATTGACGATGATTTCTTCCGGATCGTCCAATCTTGTATAGTTAACCAGTCCTTCGGCCATGCCGAATACTTGTTGCAATTTACACCCAAAAGCTGGAGATACCCGACGGGCAGCTTCCGCACTGAACTTCGCTCCCCCCACCTGCAGCACCTGGAGACTGGATAAATCATGGTCGCGGGTGGATATCGCATCAAGCCATCTCAAAGCAAGGGGCGGTACAAGTGCCGTAATCGTCACGCCTTGTTTTTCAATTAGCGGAAAGGCTTCGTCAGGACTAGGGCCTGGTGAAAGAACCACTCTGCCGCCTGCATAAAGGGTTCCGAGGGTCCCAGGCGAGCTCATTGGAAAGTTATGGGCGATCGGCAGCACAGCGAGGTAAACACTATCCTTGTCCAACCCGCAAACTTCGGCGCTAACCTCCAAGCTGTACATATAATCATCATGTGTTCTTGGAATCAGTTTGGAGAGCCCCGTACTTCCTCCGGATAATTGAAGAAAGGCAATGTCACTTGAAGCCACTTTTGCTCCGGTTTTTTTGGGATCGATATATAAATCAGCCAAATTCACAAATTCCGCGGCATCCCCCGTGACAATGACGTTTAATTTTTCATTCTTACGTTTTGCACCTCTTGCCAGCGTACGGTGGTCGAAACCAGCGTGCTTATCAGGGATGATGTAGGCAACCGCCTCAGCGAATTCGCAAAAATAGTTAATTTCACTGCTTCGGTGTGATGGAAGGGCAAACACTGGCAATGCGCCTAATCTGAATAATGCAAAACAAACTTCAAAAAACTCGATTACGTTGGGGAGCTGGACGACTACCCTGTCCATTTGCTTGATTCCTAGTTCCTGGAAACCAGCAGCCAACCGGTCGGCGCGATCATCCAATTCCGCATAGCTCATGTTTCTGTCCCCGCTGGTAATGGCGATCTTGTCAGCTTGTTTTTCGGCACGATCACGCAACATTTCCCCGAAGGTTTTCCCTTTCCAACACCCCTCCCGTTTATATAAATCCGCATAATCCGCAGGCCATGAAGAACACCCTGTTAACATTCTTTATCCCCCCACACTCTTTAGTTTAATGACTTTGCATCTATTCCCATTGCACGCAGCATCGTTTGGAATTTAGCCGATGTTTCCGCCAATTCCTCTTCTGGCTTGGATTCCGCAACGACTCCTGCCCCAGCAAATAAGCGAAGAACCTGTTTTTCTACCTCCGCACACCGAATGGTAACGATCCATTCGCCGTCTCCTTCTGCATTGCACCAGCCGACCATGCCCGTAAAGAAGCCACGATCAAACGGTTCGATTTCCTGAATGGCCTCCCGGGCCAATTCGGACGGAGAGCCGCAAACGGCCGGAGTCGGATGAAGCGCAATCGCCAGCTCCAACGAGGAAGTTTCAGGATCTTGAAGCTCTCCTCTTACTTCCGTAGATAGGTGCCACATGGTTTCTGTATGTATCACTGATGGTTTTTCCGGCACGTCCATCTTTTTGAAAAATGGGCGCAGGGCCTCTGCCACAGCTTGGACGACAACAGCATGTTCATGTAAATCCTTAGCGGAGGAGAGTAACTCTTCCGCCCGTCGCTTATCCTCGATTGGATCGTCACTCCTAGGCCTCGACCCTGCCAAAGGATTGGCCACCACTTGTAATCCCGTTCTTGAAACAAGCAATTCAGGACTAGCCCCGATTAGTGTTTTCAGGTTATCGGGATCCGCGTTTTCCGTTTCCGGCTGCGGTAAATCCACGGCAAAGGTATACCCGTTCTTATTGTGCCGCGCCAAATTTTGAAGCAACCGATTGATATTCACCTGCTCCGATGAAGTGAGATGCAACGATCTTGATAGGACGATCTTGTCAAGATGGCCGCTTTTAATATGAGTGAGACCTTGTTCCACACCATCCATATACCGAGAAGGTTCCGGTACGGATTCGATTTCATAGTCCGGCTTCGAAGTTCCAGCTTGCTGACTTGTGCCTAAGTCTTGCAAAGGTACTGATGTCCATATCATTCCTGGTACGATGAGCTGGGCATCCTTTTCATAATCGAATGGTACGGCTCCCGTTACCATTGGATTGGGGTGACCTTGCTCTTTTGCAGTTTTTAATGCAGCCGCCACTCGTGCTGCAAGGCTTGTCATTTGATCACGGTTTTCCCTATCATTTGGAACTGTCAGAAAGGAACCTTTTCCCAGTATTGTTTGAGAAGGCGATGCCAGAAAAAAGTCCCCGACCTCATAATCGTCCAACAGCTGTTTTTCCAATACGGTTGAATTCTCTTTGCTCTTGATCATATATATAAAACCTCCAAATTCACGTAATATTCAGACCGGAAATGAATGTGCTGCATCAAGCCCCTAAAGTGGCCCCGCCATCCACACATAAATTACTCATCGTAATATGATTTGATTGATTGGATATGAAAAACAGAATGGCGTCGACTATATCGGAAGGAGCAGCTATTTTGTTCAGTGGTATTCCCACTTTGAATGTCTCAGGCATCCCATTTATAACCGCTTGTGCACCATTTTCGTCATTCCACATCGACCACTGCATCTCCGTATCCGTTGATCCGGGCGAGACGATGTTACAGCGAATATTATATTGGGCCAATTCCAGCCCTAAACATTTAGTGAACATGACGGCAGCTGCCTTTGATGCTGCATATGCACCCAGTGAAATTCTTGGGACGCTTGCTGCATTGGATCCCACCGTGACGATCGAACCTCTTTTTCTCGTCATCATGTATGTGCTCACTGAACGTGAGACATTAAAAACACCAGTGGTATTGACGGCAAAGATCTTTTCCCAATCCTGATCACTGAATGATTCGATCAACCCTGTGCGAAGCACCCCTGCAACATTGACCAGTGTCTCTATGGGACCGATATCACGTTCGATTTCATCGACTATGCCAACGATTGCACGACCCTCACTTACATCAGCCGCAAAGGCATGTACATCCAAACCTTGAGACTTCCATTCACTTACTTGGCCATTAAGTTTTTCGGCATTATAATCAATTGCCGCAACGACCATACCCAGCTTTGCCAAAGCCTGGACGACTGCGGCCCCGATTCCTTGGGCACCTCCCGTTACAAGTGCAACCTTCCCACTGCATTCCAAAAAGTCCACCATGACACTCCCTTTCTTACTCCAAGATCTCAATATATAGTAGCCCGAATACCATCTCCCTCGAATATGGGGAGGTACTCACGGCTTAACCCATTACGCTGCAAAACGCAAGATTCCAACTAATAATGATAATCATTATCAACTGGAATCTACAGGTAATGATATATATTAAAAACTTGGTGGTCAAGTACCATTTGGCGATTTACTCAGATAGTCCTATTCCTCATCAGGAATATTTCGCTTCAATGCAAAACGCAGGCCCCTGTTAATCAAAGGCGGCAAAACGGATAAGTGACCTTCCTCTTCGAACTCCTTGAATTGAACATTTATTCCGCTATCGATCATCGATAAACGTGTTGATAACTTCCGTGCATTTTCATTCATGCCGCTTTTATGCGTGCCTTCCTGCTCCCCTACTCCCAGCATTAAGGAGATATCCCCGTTTCCTTGTTTCAACCGGGAAAGGAACCTCCCCTCTTCCTCGTGGAACCAATTTTTGTTCCAATGAAGTGATGGACTTCCAGCTATGTAATTTTGGAATGCATATGGATTTGTATAAAGAACATATAAAGCGAAAAGGCCACCAAGGGAATGCCCGAAGAGGGTCTGGCTATTATGGTCGATCTTGAATCTGTTACCGATTTCCGGTTTTAAATCCTCTTCAATGAATTTCAGGAAGTTCTCCGCACCCCCATGTGCAGGCCATGGACTTCCATCCGGTCTTTCAGGTAGCTCGGCAGCTGCAACCGGTAATGTAAAATCATAATACCGTTCAGAAGAAAATGGTCCATTCGTGTGATAACCAATGCCCACGATGATGGCCGGAACTACACCCGACTTCTCCGGCCGGCGCGATTGCAACCTCACCGCCTCAACCATTGTTCCAAACACCGAGTTGGCATCGAGTAAATAAATGACCGGATATCCTGACGGAGGCGGCTCTTCCTGCGGCCGCGATACAAAGATTTGAAACTCACGATTCCCATTGCTTGAATGCATGATGCTCCGTTCGGTGCCTTTAATCGTGACCTCTCCGCTGCCAGCCGTTATATCCGTTGCATTTGTATCGATTTTTTTATGTATCATCCTATCGAATTCCCCCACCCATTATTACTAGTAATCTAATTTTCACTTTTCGGAATGATATCTGCCAAACCATAGTTTGGTAGAATCAAATTGAGAAAGATTACCATGACTTCGATAATGATAATCCTTCTCAATGAATATATCAACAGTGTATCTCTACCTTTTTACAATCTCTTACAAAAAAACCGCTATATCCTCACTCTCCGCGTTATTCTTCACAGTGTTTTTTGGGGGAAATTCCAAACGAAATATATTGTTTGGAAAATTATTCTTGAATTATTGGAAGTTTAATTATATATTTAATATCGTGTGGTGATGATAATGATAATCGTTATCACTACCACACATTATTATGTTAAGCTAATATTAATTTGGGCAAAGGAAGTGAAAATACATTTTCAACCGATTAGGATTGATTTTTTTGGTCCTTTGAAGCAGCGATAAATGATTTTTAATATATTAAAAAAGGGGAATCAACTTATGAAAAAGCAATTATTCGTACTTGGAATGGCAACAGTATTCAGTTTAGGACTTGGAGCTTGCGGTAATGCCGAAAAGTCTTCCGAGGATGCTTCACAGAAAAACAACGCGACTGAAACCACTGCAAAAAAAGAAGCGAAGACCCAAACCGTTACATATTTGGACAAGGAGTATACAATTCCAGCCAAAGTTACCAGTATCGCGACTGCTAGTTTGGAATCCATGGAGGATGCTGCCATATTGGGGGTTAAGCCAACAGGTGTCGTTACTGTAGGCGGAGAAATTCCGGAATATTTGGCGAAGGACCTTGCCGGTGCAAAATCAATCGGGGAAAAAATGCAGCCAAACTATGAAACTCTTCTTGGATTGAAACCTGATGTGATCATGTGGTCTTCTAAATCACCAGCGAACGTAACGGAGCAATTAGACAAAGTGGCGCCAACATTCCCCTATTCACATATCTCGACAAATTGGGAAGCGAACTTGCGGTTGATGGCCAGCCTAACAGGTAAAAAAGACGAAGCTGAAAAAATCATCACGACTTATAATGATGACGCTGCGAAAGCAAAAGTGGAAATCGGTGAAAAATTGAAGGACAAAAAGGTATTAGTGGTGAGAATCCGGAATGGAAGCCTCTTCCTATATCCTCAGGATGTTTATTTCAACCCAGTCGTTTATAAAGACCTAGGCTTGACTGTTCCTGAAGAAATTAAACCTATTAAAGCACAAGAAATGATTTCATTGGAAAAATTTGCAGAACTTGATCCAGATTATGTTTTCTTGCAGTTCTCTGAAAGTGAAAATGCACAAAAACCGGAAGCATTAAAAGATTTGGAAAACAACTCCATTTGGAAGAGCATCACGGCAGTGAAAGAAAACAAAGTGTTCGTCAACTCGGTTGATCCTCTTGCTCAAGGTGGAACGGCTTGGAGCAAGACTGCTTTCTTGAAAGCTGCAACGGAAAAATTAGCTAAATAAGCAGTAAGGTGCGTTGATTGATATGGCCAAAACAAATTCATTACCAATAATAATCCTTTGTATGGCACCTCTATTGATTTGCTTTTCCATCGTTTTATCGATTTTATATGGTGCCAAAAATATAGATTCCATGACGGTATGGAATGCCATTTTCCACTATGACTCTGGTAACGTTGATCACACGATCATCATGACTTCCCGTTTGCCCAGAGTTTTGGGTGCCCTTATCGTCGGGGCATTTTTAGCCATATCAGGAGCACTCATGCAGGGGATGACAAGAAATTATCTTGCATCCCCTTCAATCATGGGAGTGACGGATGGCTCTGCGTTCGTGATTACACTATGTATGGTATTTGCTCCAGGTATGTCTTCATTCCAAATGATCCTCTTTTCCATGTTAGGTTCTGCAATGGGTGCCGGAATTGTCTTTGGTTTTGGTTCGCTGCTTCCAAATGGACTGTCGCCTGTTCGGCTAGCCATAATCGGGACTGTGATCGGGACATTTTTAAGCAGTATTTCTGCTGCCATAGCATCCTATTTCCAAATTTCCCAAAATGTAAGTTTTTGGTACAACTCCAGGTTGCACCAGATTGATCCCAATGTACTCAAATTAGCGATACCGTGTGGAATGGTGGGAATCATCCTCGCCCTTTCCATCTCAAAATCCGTTACGATATTATCTTTAGGCGAAGAAATTTCCATCAATTTAGGCCAGCGCACGAAATTAGTAAAAGCCGTGGCCCTCCTTTCCGTGATCTGCTTAACGGGAATTGCCGTGGCGCTTGTAGGGAAAATTGGCTTTGTTGGCCTTATCATCCCCCACATCACCCGGTTTTTGATCGGGATCGATTATAAGTGGATCGTTCCATGTGCCGGGGTAATTGGTGCGGTTTTTCTAGCTCTGTGTGATGTCTTGAGCCGGTTTGTCAATTATCCATTCGAAACCCCCATAGGAGTCGTGACCTCCCTGATCGGCATTCCTTTCTTCCTGTACTTAATAAGAACGAGAGGAGGAGAAAAAAATGGATAAGAATACTCGGTGGCGCTTCACCCTCACGATGACCATCATTTCCTGTTTAATTGTTGTTACAAGCTATTTCAGCTTGATTTCCGGGACATTCGACATGACCGTCAAGGCTGTCCTTCAGACCTTATTCAGGGTGAATCCGGTACCCGATTTTGATTTGGTCATTTTTGATTTCCGCCTCCCCCGCATCGTGATCGCCGGTTTGGTGGGAGTGAGCTTAGGAATTGCGGGCACTGTCATTCAAGGTGTTACGAAAAATGGCTTGGCCGATTCGGGCATTCTCGGCATTAATGCCGGTGCCGGGACAGCCATTGTCATTTTCATGTTTTTCTATCAAGGTCAAACCAGCAGCTCGGACTGGTTCTCGATCATGAGTTTACCGCTATTTGGTCTTTTTGGCGGACTTTTGGCAGCCCTGGTGATTTTCCTTTTCGCTTGGAAGAACGGGACCCTGGACATGGGCCGCCTTTTACTGACCGGAATCGCGATAGGCTCGGCATTCGGCGCCCTTTCCTTATATTTGTCATTAAAAATGAAATCAACCGATTTTGAAATGGCAACGGTTTGGCTCTCGGGTACGATATATGATGCAAACTGGAAATACATCGCATCCATGTTACCATGGATGTTAATCCTGATCCCGATCATTAAGAAAAAGGCTTATTTACTTGATTTGTATCAGTTGGAAGAATCGAGCGTTAAAAGTTTGGGGATTTCCGTAGAAAAGGAAACGGTCATCCTTTTACTCTGCAGCATCGGATTGGTGGGCGCCTCCGTTTCGGTGTCGGGGAATATCGGTTTCGTAGGTTTGATGGCTCCCCACATCGCAAAGCATCTTGTAGGGATTCATCATAATCAGGTCATCCCGGTATCCGGGGCAATTGGCGCACTGCTGGTGATCGCATCCGACTTCATTGCAAAAACCGTTTTTGCGCCGGCAGAATTACCGGTCGGGATCGTCATCTCCATTATTGGTGTCCCTTATTTTCTTTATTTACTCATTAAAGCTAAAGCATAGAAGGAGAGATGATCGGTGAGTATTCTCCGTATGGAAAATTTAGAAACGAATTACGAGAAATTGACGGTATTCAAAAACTTGAATCTGGAAATAAAAGAAGGCCTGGTCACGACCATCATTGGACCCAATGGCTGCGGTAAATCGACATTATTAAAGACAATCGGCCGGATTTTAAAACAAAAAAGCGGAAGCGTTTTTTTACAAGGGCAGGACCTGCATAAGATCCACACAAAGGAGATTGCCAAGCAGCTGAGTTTGCTCCCCCAAAACCCGGTCGCACCTGCACAATTGAAGGTCGAGGAACTTATTTCATATGGAAGGTATCCACACCGTAATAATGTAAATAAGCTGACGAAGGAAGATAAAGAAACGATCGAATGGGCCATGGATATTACCAAGACCGTTTCATTTCGAAACAGGCAAATCGCCAATTTATCTGGCGGTCAAAGACAAAAGGTATGGCTGGCAATGGCTTTAGCACAGAAAACGGATATATTATTATTGGATGAGCCAACCACCTACCTTGATATGGCTCATCAATTAGAGGTTTTGCAAATCGTTGAAAAGCTAAATAAAGAACAGAAAATAACGACTGTCATGGTTTTGCATGATATTAACCACGCGTCCCGGTTTTCACATGAAATCATCACGATGAAAGAAGGAGAAATCATTAAGATCGGGCCTCCTTCGGAGATCATTACGCCTGCCATACTGGAAGAAGTGTTTCGTATTGATGCAAGGGTCATGATTGATCCTGCCAATGGGGCCCCTGTTTGTTTCGGATATGACAATCTATCACAGCAAGAAACATTTAAAGAAGCCGTTTTATCAAATAACCAATGAAAAAGGCAGTCGACATTGTCGACCGCCTTTTTTTTCCACCCATCCACTCAATGATTTTCCAAACGGATGATGTCTGCTGTATTTTGATTCTGAGTTCCCGTTTTTTGCAATTTCACTGCCGTTCCTTCAGGTAAATTAGTGAAGATGATAGGTGTGATCGCAGAAGGAGCATTCCGTTTTACGAAATCAAGATCGATATCCAAAAGCGGCGTACCTTTAGTAATCTTCTGGCCTTCTTGGACAAGAGATTTGAAACCTTCTCCATTTAATTTAACTGTATCTAACCCTACATGAATCAGAATTTCCAGTCCATTATTCATTTTCAATCCCAGGGCGTGCTTAGTTGGGAATACATTAAGCACTTCCCCATCGATAGGTGAAACAAGTTTTCCATCTACAGGATCGATTGCGAAGCCATCCCCCATCATTTTCATCGCAAACACTTGATCAGGGACTTGTTCGATTGGTAAAACGGTCCCTTCGATCGGAAGCACAAAATCATCGAAGCCTAACTCTGATGCTTTGTTTTCTACTACACGTTCATCCACAACTTGTGCTGCTGGTGCTGTTTTCACTTGGCTTGGACTAACTCCATTTTGAACAAGCTGTTTCATCGCATCTGCAACAAATTCGACGTTCGTTCCTACTATGACCTGAACGCTTGTTTTATTTAACTTCAGCACACCTCGTGCACCATGTCTTTTTAGAGCCGATTCATTCACATTATCTGCATCAGCCACTACTAAACGTAAGCGTGTTGTACAATTATCTATAGATTTCAGATTTTCTTTACCGCCAAGATCTTGAATGAACAGAGAACCCATATCGGTATATTTATCACCTGTTTTCACAACCGTTTCTTCTTCTGGGCCTTCCTCATCGTCTTCACGTCCTGGTGTTTTCAAATCCATGGCCTTGATGACAAAGTAGAAAATCACGAAATAAATGGCTCCATATACCAACCCGATCGGTATGATCCATAATGGTTTTTGAGCTATCCCAAAGTTCAACAAATAATCGATGGCCCCTGCCGAGAATCCAAAACCGTGATGGATATCCAGCATAACAGCCAGTGCCATGGAAACCCCTGTTAAAAGGGCATGTATGACATATAACACCGGCGCAATGAACATAAATAGAAATTCGATTGGTTCCGTGATTCCGGTCAAGAAGGAAGTGAAAGCCAATCCGACCAGCATTCCCGTTACCAATTTACGTTTCTCTTTCTTGGCCGCTGCAATCATGGCTAATGCCGCTGCCGGCAGACCAAACATCATGATTGGGAAAAAGCCGGTCATGAAAGGTCCAGCACTTGGATCGCCTGCGAAGAAACGATTAATATCTCCAGTTGCTCCATTATATTCTCCAAATACAAACCATACCAAGCTGTTCAGAACGTGATGCAATCCTACAGGAAGCAATAAACGATTCAATACGCCAAATACACCAGCGCCTAAAGCCCCTGCACCTGTGATCCATTCGCCAATGTTATTGATGACATCTTGAATCGGCGGCCATACAATCCCGAATATTCCCGCCAGTGCAATCATCGCAAGCGAAGTGATAATCGGGACAAACCGTTTTCCTGAAAAGAATCCAAGCCATTCAGGAAGCTTTATATCAGAGTATCTGTTATATAGGAAAGCTGCCACGATACCAGATATGATACCGCCTAAAACAGCCATGTCGATTTCTTTATTAATGGCCTGTGTACCATTGGTTAATACAAAATAACCAACAAGACCAGCTAATGCCGCGGCACCGCTTCCGTCTTTAGATAACCCGATTGCAATACCTAAAGCGAAAAGTAAGGCAAGGTTATCAAAGATCGCTTTACCCGCGGCTGCCATGAATGATATATCCAGCAAATCTGGCTGACCCAGGCGAAGCAATATAGCCGCTGCCGGCAAGACAGCAATCGGTAACATTAGAGCTTTACCAATTTTTTGTAAATAATTTAACATCGAACTCATCTCCCTTGTTCCTAACTTCTATTGATAAGGCTAAATGACAAGAAGTGTAAAAGCGTTTTCATTTCATTAATAACTTTTCATTGGCTTATACTAGCACAAAAAATATATAGATGTCTATACCAATTTTATTGAAATTCTTCGGAAATAGCCCGATTCGTTCTTTTTCGTTGCTTGTACGAAGCAACTGGTCTAGACAACTTTTAATAAAAGCGATAAAATTAGAACAAAATATGTGAGACTCAATTCGTGACTCATTCATTACGTTTCACTTTCATAAAGGAGATTATGTATGAAAACATTCATTATCAATAATCTAATGGTTCATAGCGAAAAGGAAACCTACAAGGACGGGTACATTAAAGTCGTGGACGGGAAAATTGCCGAAGTGGGCCCAGCCAGTCAATGTAAACAGGATGACGATGCCACGGTAATTACGCTTCCATCGGAGTATCAGATCATCCCCGGTGCCATCGATGTTCATATCCACGGCGCGGCCAAGGCCGATGCAATGGACGCCACTAGCGAAGCATTGTCGACGATGGCAAAGACTCTTCCAAAAGAAGGCACGACCAGCTTTCTGGCAACCACGATGACCCAATCTGCTGATGCCATCGAATCAGCACTGCTTAATGCGGGTACCTATATTAAAGAACAAAACGAAGATCATGCTGAAATAGTCGGGATTCATTTGGAAGGCCCGTTCATTTCACCAGCACGTAAAGGGGCACAGCCTGAAGACTTCATCGTCGATCCCGATGTTTCGCTCTTCAAGAGATGGCAATTGCTTGCCCATAACCATATCAAGCTTGTAACGCTTGCACCTGAACAACCAAATGGACTGGAGCTTGCGCGACACCTAAAGGAAACAGGCGTCGTCGCTTCCATTGGACATTCCGATGCAACATATGACCAAATCAGTGAAGCGATTGAAGCTGGCACGACACATGTGACACATCTTTATAACGGGATGCGGGGCCTCCATCACCGAGAGCCTGGCGTTTTGGGCGCGGCCTACCTTCGTGACGAGTTATTCGTTGAACTTATCACGGACGGCATTCATTGCCGACCGGAAATGGTGAAATTGGCTTTTGACCAAATCACCAGCAATCGCATGATCCTGATAACCGACTCGCTTCGTGCCAAATGGCTTGAAAAGGGCACTTACGACTTGGGCGGCCAGGATGTGAATGTTGATGAAACGAAAGCAACGCTTCCAGATGGGACACTTGCGGGCAGTATACTGAAAATGAATGATGCGATTAAGAATACTTTGCAATATACCGGTTGTTCCATGACTGACATTATAAAAATGACGGCAGAAAATCCTGCCAAGCAACTTCGGATTTTTGATAGGAAAGGCAGCATTGAAGTTGGAAAAGATGCGGACCTTGTCATCTTAAATGAAGAATTGGACGTTGAAATGACGTTTTGCAGAGGTAAATTAGCTTATAAAAAGGAGAATGTAAAATGAATATCATCAAAGTGCAGGACTATGCAGAAATGAGCCGGACGGCTGCAGAAATCGTTATTGGAAAGGTTAAAGGAAATCCGGAAGTCATCCTTGGCCTGGCAACGGGCGGTACACCTAAAGGAATGTATGATTCCATGATCGAAGACCATGTCCAAAATCATACTTCTTATGAACATGTAACATCTTTTAATCTCGATGAGTATATCGGCTTAAAACCAAATGATCCCAACAGTTACCATTTTTATATGAATGACTCCCTATTCAACCATATCGATATCAATAAAGGGCAAACCTTCGTACCAAACGGCACACCGGATAATTCAGATGAAGAATGCAGACGGTATGACGAAAGAATCGATTCCTTGGGAGGGATTGACCTGCAAATACTTGGAATTGGCCAAAATGGACATATCGGTTTTAATGAGCCTGGAACTTCTTTCAATTCCGGTACCCATGTAGTAACGCTTGAGGATTCAACACGCCAAGCGAATGCCCGTTATTTCGACTCCATTGACGAAGTTCCCACACAAGCAATGACGATGGGCATTTCCACAATCATGAAAAGCAAGGAGATCCTTCTTCTGATTTCCGGCGAAGAAAAAGCCGAAACCTTGAAGAGGCTCTTCGATGGAGAGATTACGGAAGAATTCCCTGCATCTATCCTTAAAAAACATAATAATGTTACAATTATCGCAGACCAAAAAGCGTTATCCGGCGTGGTAATGCCCTAAAAGGAGCGAAAATCGATGATTGATAAAAACTCACCTCTTCCGATTTATTTTCAAATCGAAGAACAAATAAAAAGGCAAATAGAAAACGGTGAGTTCCAAGCGCACAATGCCCTGCCGTCTGAACGTGAATATGCCGAGCAATTCGAAATTAGCCGGATGACCGTGCGGCAGGCGATAAATAACTTGGTTAATGATGGATATCTATACCGGCAAAAAGGCCGGGGAACCTTCGTCGCCGACAAGAAGCTCGAGCAGCAGCTTAACGGTCTGACCAGCTTTACAGAAGATATGAAGGCCAGGGGCCTCAATCCCAGCAGCAGGCTTCTGAGCTTCGAAATCATACCGGCTACTAAGAAAATCGCCAATGAATTGCATATTTCCCTATATGCCCCCGTTTATGAAATCAAACGGATTCGATTGGCCGATGATGTCCCAATGGCACTCGAGACGGTATACATGTCTGCGAATTTAATTAAAGGATTAACGGAAGAAATCATTAACCTTTCGCTTTACCAATATGTCGAGAATTACGTTAAACTTAAAATAGACTATGCGACACAAACGTTGGAATCATCGATTGCTTCCGATTTGGAAATCGCCCATTTGGCAATTCCCAAACACTCGCCCATTTTATTCATTCAAAGGAATACGTACCTAATCGATGGAACTCCCCTTGAATTTGTCAGATCAGCATATCGGGCAGACAGGTATAAGTTCACCATCACCATCAACAGATAACCTCGATTGTTTTGGCTGATATTCGTATAGAGACAATTTCATCACTATGATCAATGGAGGGTGTCATATAATGAACTCATATTTCAAAGAAGTGCAGGCTCTACTTTCCACTGTTGTAGAAAAGGAAAAACAATCATTGAATGAAGCAGTGGAAAGGATCTCAGCATCCATCATGTCTGACGGAATCGTCCATTTATTCGGAAGTGGGCACTCCCACATTTTGACGGAAGAGGTGTTCTACAGGGCTGGCGGATTGGCAGCCATCCGCCCCATTTTCGTTGAAGATTTAATGCTTTTCAAAGGCGCATCAAGAGCATCGCAACTTGAACGGCAAAATAACCTATCGGAAAAATTCATGCAGGATGAAGATATCCGTCCGGGTGATGTCTGCATCGTCATCTCATCCTCTGGTGTAAATCCCGTACCGATTGATGTCGCTGCAATCGCTAAGGAAAAAGGCGCCTTTGTCATAGGTTTGACATCACCGGCTTATGCATCCAGCTGTCCTTCCCGGCATAAAGAGAAACTTTACCTCCATGATGTCGTGGATATGGTCATCGACAATCATATTTCCAAAGGTGATACTTTGCTGAAATCAAACAATATTACATTTGGATCCGGATCGACCGTAACCGGTGCCGTCCTCCTAAACATGATCTTCACCCAAGTCATCGAAACGATCATTGATTCAGGAGTGACCCCCCCGGTATTCCTAAGCAGCAATATCGAAGGGGCCGACGAACACAATCAACGCCTCATCGCAAAATATAAAACAAGAATTCCCCAATTATAAAATGCACTACATAGTTAAAAAAGGCATCCGAATGGATGCCTTTTTACTGTAGCCAACCCGAATCAACTTCAGCCTTTCACGCAGTTTTTCGGCCTTCCATTCACTTTTTTCGACCGTCGCAGGTTTTCCGACCGTTCATGCAGATTTTCTGGCCTTCGACGCAATTTTCCCGACCTTCCTCTCACTTTTCCCGCCCTTCCAGGCAACTTTTCCGACCTTCGTCGCAATGTTTCCGCCCATCCACTCACTTTTTCCGGCCGCTCATGCAGTTATCACTATTGCCTTCAAAATACAGGGCGCACACAAACTGAAGGCATCCGAATGGATGCCTTCTTTAATTTACGTTTATTCCTTATCTTTCAAAAATGGCCACCAATTCGCGTTTCCAAATGTTGCAACCATTACGGGTATGAACAATGGCAAGATGACAAACGCATATAATCCAAGGCCAACCAATATTAAGGTGGCAATCTCCAAGAGTGATAAAACCCCTGCTGGCATCATGGCCGCAAATGTCCCGCCCAGAATGACAGCCGCTGAGATGATCACCGTTCCCATTTTTCTCATCGACAGCAGCATCGCTTCCTTCACCGGCTTTTCTTTCATTTCGTTAAAGCGATCCATCAAGAAGATGCTATAGTCAATGCCCAGGGCCATCAGGATGACGAAGGCAAAGAAAGGAACGGCCCAGCCGATACCTGCATAACCAAGAATGTTAACAAAAATCAACTCTGTTATCGCTGCCGCCGTATAGTATGTCAAGACGAGCGACACAATCAGGTAAATTGGCATCACCAGTGATCGCAGCATGAAAAAGAGGATGATTGCAATGCCTGACAGCATCAAGATGACGGTGCGTGAGAAGTCCGCCTCGGACATTACGCTCAAGTCATGATGCGTACTTGTGATTCCCCCTATCGCCACCTGCGCATTTTCAAGCTTTGTACCTTTCGTGACTCGCTCTACCGTTTCCTCAATCGAGTCGATTTGCTCGATTGCTTCATTGGAATATGGATTCTCCTTGAAGACCACATCCATTGTCATCACTTTACCATCTTCAGATAAGTACGCGTTCAATGCTTCACCAAATTCTTTGCTTTCCACTACTTCTTTTGGAATGTACATGCCCGTTACCGTTTTATCCGTTTTTGCCAACCCGGATAAATACCCCTGTGCAGACGATAATCCATCATGCACTTCATTCAGGCCATCTGCGCTTTGATTCAAACCGTCTTCCAAATCGGTAAGCTGCCCTCCAAGACTTGAAAAACCATTCAGGAGTTCTTGCTGCCCATTGTTAAGGCTAGTAAGTCCCCCTTTGAATTGTGATAGATTATTGATGACTTCACCTTGACCATTGGCCATCGTGCCCAGGCCTTTTTGTAGCTCATCAACACCAGCAATCAACCGGTTCAGGCCGCTCCCTAGAGCTTTCTGTCCGTTTACGATTTCTGCCATATTTTCGTTTGCGGTATTCAAGCCGCCCGACACCACACCGAGATTGCGATTGAGCTCGGAAAGACCTGCTGACATGGGCTCCAACCCATTCTGGGCCCCTTGTACGGTTTGCTTGATTTTTTGATAAGATGCATCTGCCTGTAATTCCGGATGTGCGCCTTCCACTTGCTCAAAGGAAGGATTTAAAGCAGCCAGGCTTTGTGACACAGCCGTCAGATTCGTTTGGATCTGTTTGTAACCATTCTTGAGTTCCGTCAGACCATTGGTTGATTGCCGATAGCCCCCCAGGAGCTTCTCGCTTCCGGCAGACAGCTTCTCCAAATTGGCCTTCACTTCATTCAGACCTACTTTGATGTCACCTGTACCGGAAGACCCATCACGAATTCCTGCTTCAATGCTCGTTAACGCTTTCTCTACCTGACCTACACCGCTCTTTAATTCATCAGTGCCAGAAATGAGTCCCCCTATCCCGTCAGTCGCTTGCTTCAAGCGCGGTCCTGAATCGGAGAGCTCATTGCCTGCCGTTTTTAACCCGTCACTGATTTCTTTAATCCCGTCATTCCCTTCCCCGATTCCTTTTTCCAGCGTTTCAGCTTGATTGGAGACAAAAAGGTCCTTGATGGGCTCACCTGCCGGGCGGGTCATGGCTCGGACTATATCGACTTCATCGACCTTGGCGACTTCCTGACCGATTTTTTCTGCGAGCGCGACGTATTCCTCCGAGTCCATCCGTTCGTCATTTTTTATGACGATCTGTGTTGGCATCGACTGTCCCGGTCCGAATTCATCGGAAATGATATTAAAAGCCATGATCGAAGGAACGTCATCGCCCGCTTCCTCCAGGGAGTTATAGGATATGTCCCCATCGTATACGAACAAAAAAGGCACACAAATGATTGCAACGATCACTAACGCCAATAAGGGACGTTTCAAGGAAAAATTCCCAAGGATTGCCCATATTTTGCTTTCACTATGCGCAAGCTTCCCTTTAGCAGGCCAAAATAACCTTTTGCCTAAAATCGCCATGAAAAATGGAACGATCGTATATAGGGCAAGCATCAATATGAAAACCCCGATGGCAACCGCTGCAGCAGATTGATAGAGCTTGAAAGTGGAAAAACCAATTGCCGCAAAGCCAATCATTACAGTCAGGCCGCTGAAGAAGACCGTCTTGCCAGCCGTTCGATATGTCTCCACGATGGCTTCGACCAATGATTCCTGTGACGACAGCTCCTCCTTGAAGCGACTAAGCAGCAGGATGCAATAGTCGGTGCCGATACCAAATAAAATCCCGACTAGGAATATTTGCGTATAAGATGAAATCGGAAAGTCCCATCGATCGACCAGGAATGAAACGATGGATTGTGAACATAAATACGTAAAGCCTACGGTGATCAACGGAATGATCGGTGTCACCACCGATCGGAAAACGATCAGCAATACCGCCAAAATGAAGACAACCGTAATGCCTTCGGTTTTTTTCAGCCCTTCTTGGGAATTGGTATTAAGATCTTCATCGATCATCCAGCTGCTAGTGTAATAATGTTCGATATCGACTTGTTCCAATTCCTTATAAAGGGTATCGATCACTTCCTTGGCTTCCCTGTCCCCTAATGTCATCGTGATGGATATCAATACCGTCGATCCATCCTCCGAAACCAATTGATCCTTAAGCGATTTCTCTTTGAAATGTGTCATGATTTCCGTGATGCCTAACTCGGATTTATCCTTTTCCAGCTTTTCGATGGCTAGCTTGATTTCCTTCAATTCCGAGGAAGTTAGCTTCTTATCACCATGGAATACGAGAGCTACTTGGGACTCATCTTCATCTTGTATCTCTTTCATGAGTTCATTGGCTTTTCCAGAGGAATACTCTGCCGGTACATCAAGCTGGCCCTTATCACGGACAAGGTTTGCGATATTCGGAGCCGAAAACATTAAACCGGCTGTAATGGCAACCCAGATGATCAGGACTAACCACCTTGCCTTTATTATCCCTCTCATTTACAGTTCCTCCTGTTCGCCATTTTTCATTTCTATGAAAATTTGTGAGAGCTTCTCATATGTATCAAGGAATTTAACAATCTCTTCATATTCGAATTTAGTCATGATGCCCTCGACCAATTTATGAATCTTATGCTCCGTTTTATGCAACAATGCCGCTCCCTCTTCGGAAAGCTTCAAATGAAAGACCCTCCGGTCATATTGGTCCTGCTCCCGCTCAATCAGCCCTTTGCCTTCAAGCCTGTTGATATTGGAGGTGACCGCGCTCTTATTTATATAAAAGGCTTCGCTGATATCCGTAGAGGTACATAATCGTTGTTGTTCAATGAATCGTAATGTGTAGTATTGCTCGTTCGTCAGCACATCACATATTTGATCTTTAATCAATAGTTCCCCCATCTTATTGACATAAAAGGAAACTTTCATATATCGGTCAATTAAAATGGATATTTTTTCATCATTCATCGAAACACCTCGCAAAATTAGTTCACTCACTTAACTATATGTAGCTTACTACTAGTTTATTTATTATGTCAATCCTATGACAGTTTATTTTTTCCAGTTTAAATTATGGTAAATAAGGGAAAACCCGAAGTAAGCAAACAATCTACTATTCTTAAGGAGGAAATATAAATGACTCAATCGACGATCGAAACTCAATCGAACAGCAAATTATTAAAAGGCATTCTCATCGGAGGACTTGTCGGCGGCGCCTTGACCTTGCTGGACTCCACAACAAGAAATAAAATGAAGCGTTCTGCGGTCCTTTTAAAAGATAACTCCATGAATATGATTGAACAGGTTAAGGAAAATCCCGGAGAAGTGAAGGACCAGATGGTATCAGGCGTCAAAGGGGCTACCGAGACGATCAAAGAGGCCATTCATGATGTTGAGGCTTTATATGAAACCGTCAATGAAGACGTGGTAGGTAAAGTTTCCGAAGTGAAGGATATCTCGACTGATGCCCTTGGTACAGCCAAGGAAGCTACAAGTGAATTGAAAGACATCAGCTCAAAAGTTGTCGTTGCCGGGAAACAGCTAAAAGAAACGCCATCTTCATCCGTGAAATCGAATAAAAAAGGGGAAAAAGAAAGTGATGAAATCGTAACGAAATCGGAATTATCCAATCAAAAATCGATCTCATCGAACTTCTAATGATTAAATAGCTGAAGAAACGACTCAGCTTCAAAGCTGCAGGCAAACTCGTTAATTGGAGTTTGCCTGCAGCTTTTTTGAGTTCTGATCGTTTGGCACTCGCTTATCCAGGGGCGGTCCGTTGAGACCCCGCCAAGCCACAGCGGCTGCATGGTCGCAGATCTAAATAATCGCTTCTGCCAACAGTCATTTGATGGCCATGTGAACGTGGCTGTGACCGAATAAGGAATGATAAAAAATAAAAAAAGGTTTCGGGATGCTGCTAGCATTCCGAAACCTTCAAGACCTTATTCAGACTCCGTTAATTCATTCGTTATATCGTGGTCTTTTTTCACTTCCGCCAACCAAGCGGGATATTCCTCCTGCAATCGTTCAGTGATAAGCGTTTCTTTAATCGCATCTTTACTATCTTCCAAATTCGCTTTTTTCGCTTCCTTCTTTCCAGTGACTTTAATGATATGGTAGCCGTATTCGGTTTTGACCGGTTCACTGACCTTGTCCACATCAAGATCGAAGGCAACATCCTCAAATTCGCCGACCATATCACCTTTTCCAAAATACCCTAAGCTGCCGCCGTTACTCGCCGTTTGCGTATCGGTGGAATACTTGGCGGCCAGTTTGGCAAAGTCGCCGCCATCCGCTATTTCTTTTGCGACTTTTTTAGCCGTTTTTTCGTCTTCGACTAAAATATGGCTAGCCTCGACTTGCTCCGCTTGTGCAAAGGTATCTTTATTGTCTTCGAAATAGGTGCTGATTTCATCATCTGTCACGGTAATTCGCGGTTCGACCAGCTTTCTCGTTTGCAGATAAACAACGATATCCTTTTTCAAGGCGTCCATGGAAGATCCGCTTGCTTCCAATTGCTCTTTGAACGCTGCCTCCTCGCCATAGGATGCAACCATGTTATCGATTTCCTTCTGGATCTCTGCATCCTTTATTTTGATTCCCGCTTTTTTCGCTTCCAATTCGATCAACTTATTCGTGATCAAAAGGTCTAATGTATCTGCTCCATATCCTGCAACAAGGGCATCGTGCAGCTCATCCTCATTGATTTTCTCGCCGTCGATGCTCGCCACTGCCTTACCCATCGACGATACCATCGCAAATGCCATGATACCGGCAATGATTAGAATGGATCCTGCCCAAACATATGCCTTCGTACTTCTAAATAGTTTCATGAATACTCTCCCTCAATTTTTCTATAATGATAGTGATTAAATATTAATTAATCCTTAAGATAAACTGCCCGCGGCTATATGAATGAACCGACCAGCCATTATACTACCATACTTATCTTCCCACTAATATTTTTGTGCCTTTCGGATTCTCCCCGTTTGCATACGAAAAAAACATGGTGTAACGGGATTTCTCCATTACACCATGCTTTTTCATTTGTTATTTACGATGCATCTTGAATTCGAGGAAGAGTTCATTATAGCGTGCCAAGTTTTTCTTCCCGAGGTTTTCATACACTTCAAGCTTCTCTGTCAGTTCTGGTGATGGATAGAAGCGTTCATCCTTCACCACTTCTTCTGGCATATATTTCAGCGCTTCTTTATTAGGTGTCGAATAGCTTACATATTCGGCATTCTGTGCCGCCACTTCAGGGTCAAGCATGAAGTTGATGAACTGGTGGGCAGCATCGACATTTTTGGTCGTCCTAGGAATGACCATATTATCAAACCAAAGATTCGACCCTTCCTCCGGAACCACGTATTCGAGATCTTCATTTTCAGCCATGATTTCGGAAGCCACTCCCGACCAAACAAGGCCAATCGCCGCTTCCTGGGCCTCCAATAGCATGCGGCTTTCATCCCCGACGATCGCTTTAATGTTAGGAGTGAGCGCATCGAGCTTGATCTTCGCCTCTTGAAGGTGCGCTTCATCGGTATCGTTCAATGAATAGTTCAAGGAGTTCAGACCCATGCCCATGACTTCCCTGGCTCCATCCGTCAGGAGGATTTCATTTTTTAAATCCTTATCCCAAAGATCGGCCCAAGCTGTGATCTTTTTACCGCCGAGCATCTTGGAATTGTAAACAATGCCAACGGTCCCCCAGAAATAAGGGACGGAATATTTATTCCCCGGATCGAATGGCAGATCGATGAATCGTTGGTCAATATTTTTCAAATTCGGTAGCTTGGAATGATCCAAGGGAACCAATAAGTCTTCCTGCCTCATTTTATCAATCATATATTCAGACGGAATGGCAATATCATACGTCGTACCGCCCTGTTCGATTTTCGTCATCATCGCCTCATTGGAATCGAACGTCTCATAAATGACCTTGATGCCCGTTTCTTCTTCAAAACGGTCGATCAGGTCGGCATCGATATAATCTCCCCAATTATAAATGGTGAGTGTATTGCTGCTCGTAAAACCTTGTGAAGAATTCAGCTTGGATATCGCATATAATAGCAAAGCGGATACAAGGGCAATGACTAAAAACAATTGGATGAGCTTTTTCATCGTTTCCCCCCCATTCCCGTCTGCCTAACTCGCTGGGTGATGAAGTAATAAACGATGACCAGCAGCAATGTCACGACAAACAGCAGAGTCGATAACGCATTGATATTCAATGAAATCCCGCGGCGGGCCAATGAATAGATTTCCACGGAAAGAGTGGAGAATCCGTTGCCGGTCACGAAAAACGTCACCGCAAAATCATCAAGTGAATAAGTGAGTGCCATGAAGAATCCCGCAAAGATACCTGGCAAAATGTACGGTAGGACGACCTTCGTCAATACATCCCACCGACTTGCCCCTAAATCACGCGCCGCATCGATCAGGGTTGGGCTCATTTCCTGAAGCTTCGGCAGGACAAGCAGCACAACGATCGGGATGCTGAAGGCGATATGCGACAGCAGCACCGAGTAGAATCCAAGCTTGATTCCGGCCATCGTGAAAAGAATCAGGAAGGAAGCACCGATGATAACATCAGGACTGACAATCAATACGTTATTCAGTGACAATACCGTATTCTTTGCCTTGCTGCTCGTAAACGACCGAATCCCGATCGCTCCAATCACCCCTATGATCGTGGCGATGAGAGCCGATAATAACGCAATGACAAGGGTATTCAATACGATGATCAGCAGCCTTGTATCTTTGAACAGCTCCTTGTACCACTCCATGGTGAATCCTTTAAAGTCATACATCGTTCCACCGCTGTTGAACGAGTAAAACACTAAAAAGAAAATCGGTGCATAGAGTATGAGAAAAATTAAAACGAGAAACGCCTTTGATAATGGCGATAATTTATTGCTCATTTTACACACCCTGCTTTCGGTTACCCGTTACAAACATAATCAGGAACATGATAATAATCAAAAACACAGCAATCGTCGAGCCCATTCCCCAATCCTGGGTCACGAGAAAATGCTGTTCAATCGCCGTACCAAGCGTGATGACACGGTTACCGGCAATCAACCTTGTAAGCATGAACAATGAAAGCGCCGGGATGAAGACGACTTGGCATCCCGTCTTTACACCATCAAGCGTCAAAGGGAAAATGACGCGGCGAAATGTCATCCACCGGGACGCACCCAGGTCATTGGCCGCATCCAAAAGGGTGGGATTCAGTTCATCCAGCGCATTGAAGATCGGCAGGATCATGAATGGGATGAAGATATAAACCGAAACGAATATGAAACTGAAATCAGTAAAAAGAATTTGCTGACTGCCGATTCCGATTACCTCGAGAAAACCATTCGCCACACCATATGTGCCAAAAATCCCAATGAAGGCATAAGCCTTCAAGAGTAAGTTGATCCAGGAGGGGACGATGATCAGTAAAAGCCACAGCTGCTTGTGCTTGGTTTTCGTTAACAACAAAGCGGTCGGGTACGCGACCAAAAGTGATATGGCCGTAATCAGGAAGGCATACCAAAATGAGCTCAATGTCATTCTTAAATAAACGGGTGTAAAGAACTTCTGATAGTTTACCAAGGATAGATTTCCTTCGATGTCAAAGAAGGAATAGTAAAGGATCAGCAGAATCGGTGCAATCACGAATAAGGCGATCCATAAGACATAGGGTATGAAGAATATATTCTTTGATAGTTTATTCTGCATGGCTTTCCTCATCATGATACGCTTCCAAACGCTTATCGAATTCTTCTTCCGTCTCGCCCAATCGCATGACATGGATTGCTTCCGGATCGAAGTGCAGGCCTATTTCATCGCCAACGGTCGCCTTTTTGGTTGATTGGACAAGCCATTCATTTCCATCATGATCATAGCAGCTGATTTCATAATGAACACCGCGGAATAGCTGGGAATCGACCCGGACTTGGAGCTTTCCGCGATCGACGGAGGTAATTTCCAAATCCTCCGGACGAATGACAATATCGACAGCTTCATTACTGTTCAATCCCTGGTCTACACATTCGAACTGCCTTCCGACGAACTCCACCAGGTAATCTTGGATCATTTTTCCTTTTACGATATTCGACTCACCGATGAAATCGGCGACGAATCGATTCAGCGGTTCATCATAAATATCCGTAGGAGTCCCGCTTTGCTGGATCTTCCCTTTGTTAAGGACAAAGATCTCGTCTGACATCGCCAACGCCTCTTCTTGGTCATGCGTAACGAAGATGAACGTGATTCCCAGTCTTTGCTGGAGCTCACGCAATTCATATTGCATTTCAGTACGAAGCTTCAAATCAAGGGCAGAAAGCGGCTCATCCAGGAGGATGACCTCAGGTTCATTGACAATCGCCCTGGCAATCGCGACCCGCTGCCGCTGTCCGCCGGACATTTCCCTGATCTCCCGTTTTTCATAGCCGTCCAAATTGACAAAACTGAGAGCTTCCTTCACCTTTTTTTCCACTTCCGAGTTTTTCATTTTTTTGATCCTCAAGCCGAAGGCCACATTTTCAAACACATTCAAATGGGGAAAAAGGGCATAATCTTGAAAAACCGTATTCACTTGCCTCTTATTGGCTGGTACATTATTGATCTTTTTTCCTTCAAAATAAATATCGCCTTTGGACGCTTCCGTAAATCCCGCAATCAAGCGAAGGATCGTTGTCTTCCCACAGCCGGAAGGACCCAGGAGCGTATAGAACTTCCCTCTCTCGATTTCAAAGCTTACGTTATCAAGTACTACCGTATCATCATCAAATTGCTTCGTAACCTGCTCAAAGCGTATTATATTCTCGTTAGCCATTGCTACTCCCCCTCTTTCCATTACCATACTTATCTATCTTTACCCTAAACGGACGGTTGCATTTGTTTAAAAGCCTATAAATATGATTTCGTCACCACAAGCAGTAATTCGGAAGGACCCTCGAAATCGTTGACGATTTGATGTTCGTCAGAAGCATGGAAGTATATCGATTCCCCGGCATGGGCGAAATAGGAATGTGTGCCGAGCTTTACAATGACTCTTCCGCTCAATACATAACCGAACGTTTCCGATAAGGACGGCTCGAATTGTTTGAATTCGCTTTTTTCCTGAAGAGTGAGGCGAATCGGTTCCATTTCCTTCTCATTCGATTCGGGGACGAGCCACTGAATCTGATAGCCCCGTTCCTCATCGATAAAGAATGTTTGGGCTTCTTCTTCATACACCACTTTTTGGACCAGTTCCTCTTCATCGAAGAACTGCGTCGGCTTGCAGCCAAGAACTTCCAAAATATTAAAAAGAGTTTCAATGGAAGGGGAACTTAGATCTCTTTCCAATTGCGAAATATACCCCTTGCTTAGGTCCGTTCTTTCCCCCAGTTCCTCCTGGGTCAGCCCTTTTTTCAAGCGAAGGTTCTTTATTTTCTTTCCAATTTGCATCGTATTACCCTCAATCGGTTTACTTATAGTAAACCTACAGTCATTAAAGTTTGATATAAGTAAACTTTCAGTTTAATTTAACGAATTTTATTATACAGGAAATATAAGAAACTTCAATCGAAATTTCAGCTCAAAAAAAAGGGCCTGCATGTTGGCAGCCCTTCATTTACAACTTCGCATAAATTGCTTGTGCTTTCTTTTCTCCATCCGCAATACAGTCCGGTATTCCGACACCATTGTAAGAACAGCCCGCAAGCAAAACATTCGGATAATCCTTGGCCATTTTCGCTTCTAAAGATTGAACGATTTGAGGGTGTTTCATATGGTAGTTCGGCATATTTTCATGCCATTTGGTCACTTCACTCGTTATCGGCGTTCCGGTAATCGCCAAACTATTTTTAATGTCGTGTAAGGCCACTTTGATTAACTCCTGTTTTGTAAGAGAGCGTAACCGTTCATAGTCAGGACTTGAGCTTTTATAGAAAAGTCTTACCAAAAGTTGACTTTTTTCAGACGTATGTTCCCATTTCCGGCTCGTCCAGGTGCAGGCATTGCAAATCAAGTCACTATTATCACCAGCAATGAAGCCAGTCCCATCATTAGGAAGCATGCTGTCCGGGATATCGAATCCGAGATAAATGCTGATCATCGAGCTATCGACCAAGCCAGCAAAGTCTTGATCCAGTTCCTGATCACCCAATAGTTTCCGGGCAACGGTGTGCGGCGTACTCAATACGATGAAGTCCGTTTCAAGCGTTTCACCATTTTCCAAGGCGACGATATACCCTTGTCCATCCTTGCTTATTTTTTCCGCTTTGACCCCTTTTATGATTTCCACCATCTCAAGGCATTCCTCCATGCGATCAATCAGGACCGACAGGCCGTTTTTGAATGAAAGGAACTTCTTATTTCCCTTGCTTTGGTATTTATCCTTATTTTCCGATAGGCCGCGGATGATGCTGCCATATTCATTTTTATAATCAAGCATTTCAGGAAGTGTTTTCGCAATGGTCAATTCATTTAATTTCCCAGAATACACACCAGATAGGACAGGAGAAATCTGTTTATGCACCAATTCCTTGCCTAAGAAGCTTTCAAGAAATAAGCCGATCGAGTCATTTTTCGTAAACGTCTCATTTTTTGTATAGAAATCCTTTAAGGCATCGACCTTGCCTTGTGCTGAGACCAATTCACTGCTCGCCAAGGACTCCAGGCTCATCGGGATGCCGAATAAAGCATCTTCAGGAATTTTTTTTAGCACGCCATCCGTATGGATGAATGATTTTCCCGTCGCATTATAGACCACTTGATCTTCCAGGCCCAACTCCTTGAGAAAGGGCTTTATATTCTGCTTCCTCGCTACAATGGAATCGGCCCCTGCCTCTATTTTGAATGGACCGTCATGGACCGTCCTGATTTTACCGCCCAATTTTTCATTGCCTTCTATTAAAATTAATCGTACGGATTGGCTGGCCGTTTTTACTGCTTGCTGTAAATGATACATGGTTGATAGGCCGGTAATGCCCCCACCTACGACTACGACTGTTTTCATCTATGAATACACCTCGATTAACGAAATTTACATTAAATAAAGTGTACCATAATGGAGCCGAATAATTAAAAACGGCCATTCAAATTGGCCATTTTCCCTTGAAGGCATGTAACAATTTAGACAAAGAAAAAAATCCCAACATGGATTGAACCCTTATTCCGAATCCAATGCATTCAATCATCACTCCATGAACTGCATCCACCAGCTTCTGCCTTCCTTCCTGGTCCCTGTATCCCGAAAAACCGATTTCTTATAAAGGATTTTCGCAATCACATTCATTTAAATAAGTGATTCCTTGTCCGGAAATCACGCTCGGAGGGAGCCGCAAAGTCTTCTTCGCAACCCTTTTCCTTGATATTTTCGATCAATAAGCAATCCGCGAAGCAAAATCGCTTCCCTTTCATTGGTGAAGGAGCTGATGTTACCGCCAACATGTAAAACGAAAAAGCAGGCCGGAATGTCACCTGCCATGTTAACGAAGGGATGCCCATCCTCAGGATTATCTGATCCCGTCTCTCTTAAGGTACGCTCTTCATCTTTAATTATTTTAGGGTCATTCGATGCCGCCTGGAGCATTCCCTCCATATACCAAAGAAGCGCCGCCGAGGAAATCGGCAGCGCTCCTTAAGTTCTTATTGATGTGTGTTTTCATTGATCGTCAATGCTTCACGCAAATTGATTTGATGACGGAGAATATTGGCAACTTCA
This sequence comes from Peribacillus simplex, assembly GCF_001542915.1. Classification (GTDB taxonomy): domain Bacteria; phylum Bacillota; class Bacilli; order Bacillales; family DSM-1321; genus Peribacillus; species Peribacillus simplex_B. The sequence goes on from NZ_LNNH01000043.1 coordinate 60,603, forward strand.
CGGGAAATTTGTCTTGTTTCAAACATCTCCTGTACTTCATCACGCTCTGCCTGAATCGCCTTATAAAATAGCTCTCTTTCATATTCGACCATTTTACTAGGGACTCGGCCTCTATTTTCCCGTTTGCATTTCAAAATCAACACTTTATATTCTTCAATGATCATCGAGGATGTCTCATGGTTTTCGGCATTAATGCCGGCTTGTATCTCTTGAATGGCAGCTTTATACATCCTGACTTTAAGGTCCCTCACCTTTTCCAGCCGCTCAATGTTGAATCTTCTTGTTTCATTTTTATTAGGGAAAAATAATTTAAAGATTCTCAACATACTTCTTTTGAAAAGTGTTACGGATCTCAAAAGGCGGAATTTCATCAGGTTAGTCACCGCGCCCTCCATCCGTTGGATATATTCCTTGCATATAAATGCCGTTTCTTTATCCACTTTCTCATCCTTGATAAGCTTATCGAGGAATCTTTGTTCTGCCTCAAGTGCCTTGAAGCGAAGAACCTTTTCTTCTTCTCTTAATACAGCGGGCTCTTTCTCTTGTTCTACATAGGAAAGTGCATTGATTTTCGTATGGTATCTCGATATGATCGATAACGCCGCTTCACGGTTTTCATCGGTCATTTGCGATTCTATAACTTTGATTGCCGCTTGATGTGTGTGAATCGCAGCCGCTTTCGATTTGTCAGCCTGTTTATCCACGACCTCCTCTTCGTCCGTTCGTGCTACAATCGGCAAAAACACACTTGCGACAACCAATGTCAGCAATATGACCCCGGCTGCAATGAAGATGATCAACGAACGCTCCGGGAAAGGAGTTCCATCTGCCAATACATACGGAATCGAGAATGAACCCGCTAACGTTACAGCTCCTCGAACTCCGGAAATGGTGATGATTCCGGCCGCCTTCATATCTGGTTTTTGAGCTCCTGCTTTTTTCGTGAACCAACCGATCGACCAGGCCGCCAAGAGCCAAATGAATCGTAAAGCGAAGAGGAAAAGTGTGATGATCACGATATAAATAATCACTTGTCCGTTATTGAAGGCTGGATCTTCGAATATGGTCTGCGCCACGCTTGGGATTTGCAGGCCCAGTAATACGAAAACCAGTCCATTCAGTACATACAAAATAACAGACCATGTGCTTTTGGAAACAACCTGCAACTCCACCGTCGGTGATATTTCCCGATCCCGTTCTATTGCATGGACAATCCCCCCGGCGACAACTGCTAAAATACCAGAAAGGTGAAAATGCTCCACAGCGAGGAAAATGATAAAAGGAGTCAGGATTTGGATCAGCATGTGCATCGTAACATCTTCCATGCCAAGGCGGCGAAGGAACACACGCAGTCTGATAATGATGAAGGCAATGAGGGCACCTCCTGCAAAACCGCCGATCGCAATCCATATGAAACTAAACGTTGCATCCACCAAGGAGAAAACACCAGTGACTGTAGCTGCCACAGCGAACTTAAATGCGACAAGGCCCGAAGCATCATTCATTAGCCCTTCCCCTTCAAGAAGATGCAGAATGCTCTTCGGCAGCTTAACACGGCTTGCCATCGCGCTGACCGCCACTACATCCGTAGGGGACAAAATCGCAGCTAAAGCGAATGCAGCCGGCAATGGAATCGAAGGGATCAACCAGTTAATTAAATAACCGCCAGACCAAACCGTCAAGAATACGAGGCCCAATGCAAGCATGAGAATGGGCGCCCTCAGCTTCCAAAGCGCTGTACGCGGCACGTTCTTCCCATCATTGAATAAAAGGGGTGCGATGAACAACAGCAAAAACAGCTCTGTCTCCAACTCGACGTGGATCCCAAGCAGGACCTCCAGCAAAACCCCCAATGAAATTTGAATTAATGGTACAGGTATAAAGGGTATAAAATGGTTAATTACATTGGACATTCCAATTAATATTAGAAGGGCCAATATAATAAGAAAAAACTCCATACAAACATCTAACATCCTCTCTCATCTATTTTCATACCTATAAGCGTAACATATTTAGAGCGATTCATTCATGCAATTACTATTCTTGCCTAGAATCGCCCGGAATAAAGATGCCATTTTCCCCGCCTAATCAACCGTCATCGAAGTCAGGGAAATGACGTCCTGCCCAACAGCTAAATCTCGCTTTTTTGTCCCGCTCATAGCGTGATCGAGACGAATTAAATTGGACACAGGTCGAATTATTGCCGGCGGTGGACGAAGTATTATCAGTATAAGCCGAAAAAAGCTGAGCGGGCAGCATCGGCCCGAGCAGCTTTTCCAACATTCATGATTCGTGTGATACATATCCAGGATTCCAGGCGGGTACACATTTCCTCATTCAGCTGATGCCGTATCCGGGACAAGCAGACGAAGATGTTTATGCAAGACAGTTGCCTGGACAGGAAGGAGGAAGCCTTCATCTCCATCAATGTTGACTTTAATGTCCTCGGGAGTGGATAAGTGGAGCTTGGATGTTTGAATATATTCGACTTCATCATGTTCCTTGATCTCGCCCTTTATTAAACTAGGGATGATCTTGAGGAGAAGGGGGAGAGACAAGTCTTTAATGATGAAGGTGTGCAGCTTTCCATCATTCACTTCCGCGTCTGGTGCAAGCCGCTCGAAGCCGCCGACAGAGTTAGTCATTGTCGCGATTAATAAATGGGCCTCACCGATCCATCTTCCTTGGTCATGTTCAACCGTTAACGGAAATGGATTCTTCTTGATGACGGCTTTTGCTCCTTCCATGAAATAAGCAAAGGAGCCGAGGCGGGTTTTTTGTTCAACGGATACATTATAGGTAGCCTCGGCGATCGGACCGACCGCCAAAACATTCATGAAGTAACGATCATTGATTTTCCCGATGTCGGATTCTTTCATTTTCCTATCCTTAATGATGTCTATCGCCGCTTCCGGATTCAGGGGGATACCTAATGATCTAGCGAAATCATTAACGGTACCAAGCGGGATGATCCCGAATGCCGGGCGATGTTCCTGTTCCGCCAGCCCATTCACGATCTCATTCACCGTTCCGTCCCCGCCCATCGATATGACAGCATCGTACCTTTTGGCACATGCCTCCTTGGCAAATTCCGTAGCATCTCCTTCTCCCTTCGTTTTAAGAACGGTCACCTGATCGTACATCTCCCCCAGCACCTTTTCTGCATTCGGCAAAATCTTACCTGCCTTTTCCTTACCTGAAGATGGATTTATGATAATCATCACTTTCGACATAAGCTACCTCCCATTAATTCACTTCTATTAGCAAGTTACCTCTTTATTGAATTACTAAAACCACAATGGTCATATTCTGATTGCCTATTTTTTTCCTCCTTGAAGCTCCTTCATCCAAAGCAAGCCTGCTGCCGGTCACATTCACCTATAAGAAGCATTCCTTTACCTTCTCGATTAACTTGCACCATCTGTTACAGTACTGGCGGTTAAATGGTCTCGATTCCGAGCATTTCTGCATTGGTTTTTCATTTATTAGATTTATTTTTTTGTAATTTCTTGATCTCCGTCAAGAAGAACGAGGAAAACATCGTGCAGTGAATCCTTGTCATCAAAGGGTTTTTACCTTTCCGCAAAATAAATTTGAAATTTTCTGTAAAATACCTATACATTTTCCAAATTCGGGTATATACTGTATTATAACAACAAACAAACAACTTAAACTGTACTACAAGGAGGATCATGACATGCAAGCAAACCAAACAAATTCATTGACGATCGATTCCGTTACACATTGCCCCGAATGTGGTGAAGCACATGTCGACCATTCAAATTCCTATCTATTGGAATGCGATCGCTGCCTTTCCAAACGCGAAGACTAATCGATCGAAATATGAGGAGGAATCATGATGCAAACTAAAAACCCTATGGGGTTTTTCAGGAGCCTGCCACCTAAACAATGTACGGAGTGCGGAACCACCATCACCGAGCAAGCTGAATCGTATCTCTTGGAATGTGATCATTGCCTTTCCAAACGCGAAGACTAATCGACCGAAATATGAGGAGGAATCATGATGCAAACTAAAAACCCTATGGAATTTTTCAGGAACCTGCCGCCTAAACAATGTACGGAGTGCGGAACCACCATCACCGAGCAAGCTGAATCGTATCTCTTGGAATGTGATCATTGCCTTTCCAAGCGCGAAGACTGATCGGTCGAAATATGAGGAGGAATCATGATGCAAACTAAAAACCCTATGGAGTTTTTCAGGAACCTGCCGCCTAAACAATGTACGGAGTGCGGAACCACCATCACCGAGCAAGCTGAATCGTACCTCTTGGAATGTGATCATTGCCTATCCAAAAAAGATGAGTATTGAAAAAGGATGCTGACATCCCATTGCCATATCCCCTATTATGATGTCAGCATTTCCCCCTCCATTCATCAGTATATGAGCTCCCATTACATTTACCATGCCAAAAAGGATGTCCCTTGGACACCCTTCATGTTTATTTCACTTCCCCATATATTTATCCACATAATTCCCAGTGACGTCCCTGCTGCTGTACTGAAGGAAATCCAATGCAAAAATCATGAATTCCAGGCCAAGACGCTTATCCGATCGCATGAAATCGGAGCCTAACAGTTTCTCTAGCTTTTCCAGTCTATGATATAGAGTTTGCCTGACAATGAATAGTTGTTTGGAAGTCTCCTGTTTAGATCCATTACATGCAAGATAGGACTTCAGGGTAGGCATTAGCTCTCCATTGTTTTGCTTGTCATATTCAATGACAGGACCTAAGTACTCGTGCACCGTTTCCTCCAGGTTTCCATGCTTATTCAAGAGCGAAATCATGCGATGCATATGTAAGTCCTGATAAAAAATGCTCCTGCTCTCCTCTGGTAAACTATCCTGAAGCAGCAGGGTCTCGCGTGCCGTTTCATAGCTTTTATAAATCTCGTTTAATCTTTGTACATGCTTTCCAAAACCCATCGAAAGCTGCCCCATACGATTCCGGCTTCCCAGATCCATTTTCATCATGCGATCCACTGCGCTTGCCACCCTCGATTTCCAATCTTCAGATGAGCGATTATCTCCTAATATGAACACAAGCTGCTGGTGAATCTCCATGGAAAAAACATGAAATCCATACTGTTCAAACACCGTCCTAAACATGATTTTAAAATAGGTTCCATCCAATTTGGCAGCACTTTTATTATTCCTTGAATGCTGTTTGCAAATGCAAACCATTCCGCCATCGAGCTGCATCTTCGGGTCGATATAGGAAAGCCTCTCCCGGATCGCTTCATCGCCTATCTCCCCTTCGATCCAGTCGGTCAGCCATTTACTCTCTTCCGACATTTTTTTCTCTTCTATATATAATTCCCTTAATAGATGCTGTGCCAGCGCTGTAGCCGTCCTATCCAAAATAAGCGAATCAAAGTCCGTCAGCTCTCTATCATCACTGTATATGTACAGTTCCGCATAATTCTCACCGAGCACTTGAATCGCCTGTTTAAGCATCGTTTTTTTCAGTTTCGTTTTTTCATCATAATCGTCCGCTATCATTTGATAGGTTAATTTTTTCTTGGTTCTTGGAATGGTCGCTATGTCATTTTCATTAAAGATCAGAATGACCTGTACATTCAAATAACTATGGAGAAATTTTAGAATTGGTTCATAATGGTCCATTTCGAGGAGATTTTTATTTAACTGCTGGGAGTAGTTTTCTAAGTTGGAGATCATCTGGTATTGTTTATTGATGATTAAGGTATGGATATCCTGTGTGATTTTCACAAAAGGCACTTCTTCATGAAATAGGATGATAGGGAATTGGTGTTCATTTGCAAAATCGATGGCACTTTGCGGCACTGTCAGCATGTTGGAGCCCATTTCTATACAAAGTCCGGCAGCGTTGCATTGAATCAATTGCTTTAAATAGGAAAGAAAGGTGTCATCGCATTTTTTCCAACCCAAGCCGGTGGTCAGAATCAATTCGTTTCCATTTAACAAATGGCTGATTTGGGTGACTTCCATACAGTGGACCCACTTCACTTGACGCTTTATTCCACTGCTTCCAGCAATTATATCGGTCAGGTTGAAATACTTTCGCATAAGAATTTCCTCGATCGTAATCGACGTATTCATCCATTCACATCCTTTCCTTTTATAAAACTGCTTTAAAACCTATTATAAACGGACGTTCTTCAAATCTCCAGTACTTGTCAGAAAATCTAACGTCAAAATTCTACAAAAGTTTTGCCTTTTTCCATCTCCTTCTGCTTTCCTATCCTTTAAATCTTAAAAAATGAACGGGACAAGAAAAAGGACCCATTCATCAAGGAATAGGCCCAGGTCAGATAACTATTTCATGTTCAATTCAACTTCCTGAAAAGCAATGTAGAGAAGTATTTTCTTCCTTCAGGGGTTTTGATATTCAACTGCTTCCATTCCTGTTTCGTCCCCTCGATCAATTCAAAATCGAGAAACGCACCACTTAAATTTTCCGAAACCCGGGTGATTCGATATCCTCTTTCAAGCAAGAAATCGATTTGCTCCCTTTCCAGGCGATACTCTTGATATTCGGACATTTGCACTCCCCCTTTTTTTATACGTTTTCCCCGCCGGTTGCAGCTGTAATGACCATGTCTTCTTCAGATTCTAAATCTATTTTCCAATCCCTTCCCACTGATAGGCCCAAATATTTCTCATCACTGGGATCAATGATTTCAGCTTGTTCATATTTGTTGAACCACCAAAACTTAGCCAATACATAATAGCTTGCACCGCCAAGGACAAAACCGATGATAAAGGAGTAATTCGCATAAATCGTGGCACCGATTCCACCAATCACCCAAGAAATGATTCCTGCCCAATTCACTCCATTTAAGTATCTATATTGACCATCAGCTTCATAGAGATCTTCTACATGAACCCGCCTTTTGCGGAGTAAATAATAATCAGCTACGAGTATACCGACAATGGACGCCAGGATTCCGCCAATGATCAATAAAACTTCTATTATGATACCGAACAGGCTCCATGGCTGAACCACTATCCCGATGACCCCCGCTACAACGACCCCAGCCCAAAATGGCATCCTCGGACCCATGACATTGGAAAAAATGGTAGCTGCGGGAATGACATTGGCTGTCGTATTCGTCGACCATTGTGCAAAAACGATCATGATCAAGAGGACCCCGAGTGCCATTCCGCTTGCCGATCCCTGTATGGCAACTACAGGGTCATAATTGGAAACGGCCATATAAGAAACAGCTCCGATGATGACCATGAACGTTTGAGTGATGGGATAGGTGATAATATTCCCAATGATTTGCCCTTTATTGCGCTTGAACCAGTTTTTTTCATTTTTCGGTGCCTTTATAAAACGGGAGAGTGTAGGCATATCAGCCGTCAACGTCCCCCAAAAACCCATATTTGCCATGATGACGACCATGAATGCTGTCCCCGCGGCCCCGCCGCTTACCGGGCTTTCGATCCAGGTCCATACTTCCCTGCCTTGGGCTATAGCTTGATCGGAAAGGGTGAAATACATCCAGCCGGAAATCAAAATGATAACGGGCGCTGCCAAGTCGGCAAACCGTTCGATCGACTTGATCCCCATTGCCGTGTTCACCAATTGTAAAACGGCAAAAACGAGAAAGCAGATGAACCAATTATCAAAATCAAAGAGGGTTGCAAAGATGGCATTCATTGCAGTCGCCCCAAAGTAGGTGTTAAGGCCAAACCAGCATGAAGCGACAAAACCCCGCACAACCGCGGGAATGTGGGTGCCGATCGTTCCGAAAGGAGCCCTCATGTAGACTGGGAAGGATATGCCATGCTCCACTCCAATATCTCCTGTCATTGTCATCAAAAAACCGAGAACCACACAGGCGATGACCGTTGCAAGCACGACCCAGCCCAGGGATAAACTTTGGACGCCGTTCCCGCCAATCGCGAAGGCAGCCAACACCACTGCCATCCCCACCCAAATGAACCCAAATCCGGCTGCACTTATGTTTTTCTCATTATGAGGTATGGGCAGCAAATCGGGAGACTTTAGATAATCTTTCTTCACACTCATGGAAAAATCCCCCTCTATCCATTTGCCTTCATTTTACCGAAGCTTCAAACCGGCAGCTTTTTTCCTGAAGCGGACTTCAAATCCGCATTGTATTTTGCCCTTTTCAGGAATTGCCCTTTTCCTGCCTCACCTACAAACTGTTTATTTTTAATCACAAATTCCCCTCTGGAAAGGACCGATACCGGTTCTCCAGTAATCTCCATGCCTTCAAAGGCATTATAATCCACCGCCATATGATGTGTATCGACGGATAGCGTCCTTTCCGCCTCCGGATCAAAAATGACGATATCGGCATCCGACCCTACAGCGATCGTCCCCTTTTTCGGGAATAATCCAAAAAGCTTGGCCGCACGTGTAGAAGTCACGTCGACGAATTGATTCAAGGTGATGCGCCCTTTCTTGACCCCTTCGGAAAAAACGATGCTCATGCGGTCTTCAATCGTGGGGCCGCCATTCGGTATTTTCGTAAAATCATCTCTTCCTAAATCCTTCTGACCTTTGAAATCGAAGGAGCATTGATCGGAACCTACCGTTTGCAGCTGACCCATTTTCAAGGCATTCCATAGCACTTCCTGATTCTTCTTCTCCCTTAACGGTGGTGACCACACATATTTTGATCCCTCGAAATGGGGCTTTTCAAGATAAGACTGGTCCAAAACCAAGTATTGCGGACAAGTCTCGCCCCAAATATCAACCCCTTTATTTCTTGCCTCGGTAATCTTTTCTACCGCATCTGCACAAGTGACATGAACGACATAGAGCTGCGCGTTCGCCATCTCCGTCAATTTTGCGGCCCGTCCAGTAGCTTCCCCCTCAAGCTCGGGAGGCCTTGTTAGCGCATGGTAGATCGGATCTGTGTTTCCTTTTTCAAGCGCCTGCTTCGTAAGATAATCGATGACATCGCCATTTTCAGCATGAACCATGACAAGCGCACCAAGCTCTTTCGCCTGCAGCAAAGTGCGGTATAGCGTGGCATCATCGGCTTGAAAAACATTCTTGTACGCCATGAAGACCTTGAACGAGGAAATCCCTTCATCCGCGATGATGCCCGGCAATTCCGCAAGAACCTCATCATTGATCTCGCTGATCATTAGATGGAACCCATAATCTATCGCGGCCTTTCCATTTGCCTTTTTGTGCCATGTACCAATCGCTTCCTTTAATGGTGCCCCTTTTTCGGTCAAGCAAAAGTCTATGATCGTCGTCGTGCCTCCATAGGCGGCAGCAATCGTACCTGTTTCATAATCATCCTTTGTGGTCGTCCCGCCAAACGGCATATCTAGATGGGTATGCGGGTCAATGCCTCCCGGAAAAATATAGGCGCCTTTAGCATCAATGATTTCGGCACCCTCTGCGGTCAAATCCTTGCCTATCATGGCAATCTTCTCATTTTCAATTAATATATCGGCTTGATACGTATCCGCAGCGGTTACAATCGTTCCGTTTTTTATGATTTTCTTCATATTCTTCCCCTCCATCATTTTGCGAAATCAACACTTTCATTTTCAATGCCGCCAAGATAGGCTTGGCGTTCATTCCACGTCATCGGCGGTAATTCATTTGTCAATTCGATCATATCGATTGCCCCATCGGCCGGACATACGATAGAGCAAAGATTACAGCCTACGCAATCTTCTTCACGCACCCTCAGGAAGGAGCTGCCTGCCGAGTCCTTTAACATATCTATACACTGGTGTGAGGTGTCTTCACACGCAATATGGCATTTATTGCAGTTGATGCATACATCATTATTGATGCGGGCCACTACCTTATAATTAAGATCCAAGTTCCCCCAATCGGAATATCTCGGTACGGATCTACCGACAATATCCATCACTGAGGCCATCCCTTTTTCATCGAGGTAATTGGACAAACCTTCAAGCATGTCCTCGACTATCCTAAAACCATGATGCATGGCAGCCGTACATATTTGCACCCCCGTCGAACCCATCAATAAAAATTCCACGGCATCCTGCCAATTGGAAATCCCCCCGATTCCGGAGATGGGAAGATCGATCCTTGGATTTCTTGCACACTCTGCCACCATGTTCAAGGCGATGGGCTTCACCGCCGGACCACAATACCCCCCATGTGCTCCCTTACCGCCAACATGGGGAATCGTATTCCACGAATGGATATCCACACCTGCCAAAGAATTGATTGTGTTGATCATGCTGATTGCATCCGCTCCCCCGCGAACTGCCGCTTCTGCAGTGACCGTAATATCGGTTATATTCGGCGTAAGCTTGACGATGACAGGTTTCGATGCAGCTTCCTTTGCCCAATAGGTTTGCTTTTCCACAAGTTCAGGAACCTGTCCTGAAGCAGCTCCCATCCCCCGTTCAGCCATACCATGGGGGCAGCCAAAGTTCAACTCGTATCCATCAACCCCTACATCTTCTATGCGCTTGATGATCTCATGCCATTTTTCCTGTTGCGGCTCCACCATGACCGAGGCGATGATTGCATGATCGGGGAACCTCTTTTTCGTTTCATATATTTCTTTCAAATTCACTTCAAGGGGACGATCGGTAATTAATTCAATGTTGTTGAAACCGGCAACTCTCTGTCCATTAAAACTAACCGCCGCAAAGCGTGATGAGACGTTCAGGATGGGATCGCCCAACGTTTTCCAAACGGCGCCTCCCCATCCAGCCTCGAATGCCCGCTGGACTTGATACCCTGAATTGGTGGGCGGTGCCGAAGCAAGCCAAAAAGGATTGGGTGATTTAATACCTGCAAGATTTATAGATAAATCAGCCATGATAAGCCTCCTAATTTTCATTATTATTAAGCGATATCCACTGCCTCGCCCATTATGGCCAGATCAATTTCATAAGCCGTATCCTTCCCTTGCTGGGCAGCCGAAACGACCATCGCCTCCCCTTGACCTTTTCCGAAAATCACGTCCCCGCAGGCAAATACTTTTTCATTCGACGTTTTATAGGAGTCTGCCTCCAGCAAAACCACGCCATCTTCATGTTCGATCCCAAATTGTTCAATCAGCCCAATATACCTGGATTGGCCTATGGCACGGATGACCCCATCGACCGGTATCACGAACTCCGATCCAGATATAGGCACGGGCCGGCTACGCCCATCTTCCCCTGCCTCGCTAAGCACCATCTTCACACATTCGATGCCCGTTACATGACCGCTTTCATCCGCTAAGATCCTTGAGGGGGTAGTCAGCCAGTGAAACCCGACCCCTTCTTGTTTGGCAAACTCGAATTCAAAATCATAGGCAGTCATTTCCTTTTGGGTCCGACGATAAATGATCGACACCTGTTCGGCCCCAAGTCGAACCGAACAGGTCGCAGCATCAATCGCTGTGTTCCCGGCCCCAATCACCGCCATCTTCTTCCCAATGAATTTTTCGCTGATGGCTCCCGTTTTCGTCTCCTTAACGAAATCGATTGCATCGTAGACCCCAGCGAAATCCTCTCCTTCGATCCCTAGCTTCGGAACTTCCGACATACCGATCGCTAAAATGACCGCATCGAATTCGTCAACCAGCTGGTCAGCAGAAACATCCGACCCGACACGTGTATTCGTTTTAATTTCAACATCCAGGCTTTTGACCTGTTCGACTTCCCAATATGAAATGCTCTGTGGCAACCGGAAGGATACGATTCCGTAAGTATTCAATCCGCCTGGATTTTTTTCCGCTTCGAAAATGGTTACACTGTAGCCAAGCAAGGCTAATTCCCTTGCTGCAGATAAGCCTGCCGGACCGCTTCCTACAATGGCAATTTTTTTGCCATTCTTTTTCCCGGCCTTGAACAGGGCTTGTTTATTTTGGATGGCCCAATCTGTGGAATAACGCTGGAGATTGCCAATCATGATTGGCTTGGTCGAATGGTTGAGGACACATGCGCCCTCACATAACTCTTCGGTCGGACATACCCGGGCGCAGCTGGCACCGACGGGATTGGCTGTCATGATTGTCTTTGCCGACCCTTTATAATTGCCTGACGCAATTTTCTTAATGAAGGTTGGAATGTCTATCCCTGTCGGACAGGCCTGAATGCATGGGGCATCATAGCAGTATAAACATCGATTCGCTTCTTCCAGGGCTTCACGGCGGGACAACCCCCTCTCCGCTTCCTGAAAGTTCATCTCAAGTTGATCTTTTAACGGACTTGTCATACTCATCCACTATTCTCCTTCCAAACATTTATTTGTAAAAATAAAAAAGGGAGGAATTGCATGCATTTCTCTACTTCATATTTTCTTGGTTTACATGTGTGGATTCTGCGCAGCGCATGTTTCAGCCTTCAGTCCTTCAATCCGTCTATTCATATCTATCATTCTCTAAATTGGCCAAGCCGCGGTCCCTGTTTCCTCCGGCTTTTAACAGCCCCCCCTAACTAAAAAAACTCAAAAACAGATCCTGAACCTGATAATTGAGTATTCTTTATTTTATAACGGTAAAACGCCAGATACATTATACAAAGTGTAAAGTATTACCAGTCAGAGGTTGTGCAAAATGTAATATCCATGTTATATTTCCTAACAACAAACGCTAAAGCTCGTCATTTTTCTACAATCAACCTCATAATTCTTCACCTATCCGGATGAATATTCATGCAACGGACTTATCAACATTTTGTCCACATAAAAAAAGCCCCAAAACTTTATTCAGGGTTTTTTCGGGCTTTTTTATTTTATCCACAACTTATGCACAAATCTGATCATTCTAATCTCAGTTCCTTAGCGGAACAAAAGCATTTTCACCAGAGTTATCCACAAAACCATTTTTGTTTTTCCACTTATCAACAAACAACAAACAACTTATCAACAGCCCCTTCATTCGGACTTAATGATGTAACGAATATATTTCTCATAATCCGCTTTCTTGCACTCAAGCTTAATTCGATATCCGCTCTCCTCATATTCGGTATCCGTTATATGACCATTTTCATTGAAGAAAGATACGAGCTGCCCTTGATCAAAGGGAATCAACATCTCACAGCGAATATAGTCCGTAAAAATTTGCTCGCGAATTTGTTCAATCAATTCCTCGAGACCTGCTTTCGTTTTCGCTGACATATAAACAGAATTGCGATTCACCCGGGGAATCTCCAAATCGGTAAGATCAGCTTTATTATAGGCGAAAATCGTCGGTATCCCTTTAATGCCAATCTCATTTAATGTCTGTTCCGTAATATCCATTTGTTGCTCATGATCCGGATTGGAAAAATCGACAACATGAATCAATAGGTCCGCTTCCACCACCTCTTCCAATGTTGACCGAAATGCCCTCACAAGGTGGTGGGGCAATCTTGAAACAAAGCCCACGGTATCGGTCAGCAGGAATTCCTTCTTATCCGGTAACGGAATGTTTCGCACCGATGTCTCAAGCGTAGCGAACAGCATATCTTTTTCCAAAACCTGCTTCTCCGCATTCGGATGGAACATTTCGATTAAAGCATTCATGATTGAAGACTTCCCTGCATTCGTATATCCGACCAATGAAACGACAGGGATGGCATTCTTTTTGCGCTGCTTCCTCTGCGTTTGCCGGTGTGCCACAAGGAGTTCGAGTTCTTTATTCAAAACGCTAATATTTTCCTCGATTCTCCTGCGGTCAAGCTCTAATTGCTTTTCCCCGGCTCCTTTGTTTGTGCCCACCCCGCCGCTCTGACGTCCCAATGACTCCCTTAAGCCAACGAGACGCGGGAGCATATACTGAAGCTTCGCCACCTCTACCTGGAGCTGAGCTTCCTTCGTTTTCGCCCGATGCGCAAAGATGTCCAGAATTAAAATCGTCCGATCGATCACCTTGCAATCCATATCCCTTTCCAAATTCCGCAGTTGCGAAGGAGACAGCTGATCATTAAAGATCACGACGTTCGCTTCTTTATATTCAACGAGCCTCTTCACTTCCTCGATCTTACCCGTCCCGATGAAATGCGATGAATTCACCCGATGCAAATTTTGGGTGATGGTCCCGACAACTTCCACATCACAAGCCTCCGTCAGGTTGGCCAGTTCCTCCATTGAATACTCAAAATCCCCCTGGCCATTGAGATTGACGCCAACAAGGATTGCCCTCTGTTCCATTTCCATCCCTTCAAATCCCTTCTGTGCATGCCTATTCCTTGAACCATTGCACCTTAAGGAACATATGCATGCCTCACTAAATGTCTGCCACATTGTAGCACATTAACCATTCCAATGCCTGCTGCTTCCTTATTAGAATCCCTTATGCCCGAAAGGACATTCAGCCAAAAAAAGGACAGGCTCCCGACCATTTGGATGTTAATCCTTGAATTTGGAGCGTTCACTCGCGAATTCGGATCATGACCTTGAAATCGTGCGTTTTTACTCGCGAATTTCATCCTCTTCAGGATCGTAAAAAACAAACAGGCTTCGGGAAGGAAACCGTTCCGAAGCCTGTTTGGCTACAAACCTCGGACGGGAGCTTATATCCCTGCCCAATTGCTATAATTCACTGCTCAAGATAATATCCCCTTTAGGAATTTTGCTATCATCCGAGGGCTCAAGCGTGATTGCTACGGTATCCCACTCATGCTCACCAGCTTGATCCAGGTGATACGTCACTACGCCCAGGCCATCGTCATTCGGCACGAATGTCCCGGCTCTGTAAGGCTTACCCTTCTCCAGGAGCCAAACCTGATATACCTGTGAGCCTTCTGGCGGTTCAAGATTTTCCGCTTGAATGATCATTTCCGTTTTATCATTTTTCTCTACCATCGTCGCCCTGCCATTGAAAGGAGCGCCTTCACCCGGTTTCAGGGCCACACTCGTCTGAAGCTTATCGATGGTTTCCCGTTTTTCCCCTGCATTGTTATCCGCTTCATCCTTAGAAAGCAAGGTATAGGCATTTCCAAGCAATGAAGCGAATAAGACGGCCGCCAACAATGGCTTCATCCATCCATTTCCTCTTCTTTTTTCAGCCGTTTGCTGTAATGCAGGCTGTTGCTCTTCTTTCTCCGTTTCAAACACATTTCCCAAAATCCGCTGTTTCATTTCACTTGGCGGATCAACCGGTTCAGCTATAAATGCCAAGTCCTTCGTTAGCATCGTTAGTTCATCTAATTCCTCACGGCAATTCTGGCATTGCGCAAGATGGTTTTCAAACTTCCTCCGAGGGACTTCATCCAATTGTCCATTGAAGTAATCTAACAGCCATTCACATGGATTATTATTCATCAAGCTCTCCCCCTTTGCTTAACTTTTGCGGGATAATCTTTCGTAAGTGCTTAAGCGCCAATCTGACTCTCCCTTTAACGGTCCCGAGCGGAATTTCAAACTCCGAGGCTATGCTTTGCTGTGACAGGCCTTTAAAATAAAATAGGTGAATCATTTTTCGTTGTTCCTCACTTAATTCCGAAACGGCCTGCCTCAGCATGGCGCCTTCTTCCTTCCACTCGATGAGATTTTCTACGCTGGGATTCTCACTCGGAATCTGTTCATATTCAAAGTCGGAGGGTATATCTCTTCTTTTCCTTAACAGATCTATACTTGCATTTCGGGTCATCGTCATGATCCAGCTGGAGAACTTCCCTTTGGATGCATGATACGTACCCTTTTTCGTCCAAATTTTTATAAACACTTCCTGTACCGCTTCCTCGGCCAATTCCTTCTGCCCAGTAACTTTATAGGACAGGGAGTATAGGATCTTTTCGTAGCGATCATATATTTTTTCGAGGGCCTGCTTATCCCCCAGATGAACTTTCTCGTATAGCTCTACATCTATATCGTTCATTGAAGTCCCCTTCCTACCATAATTACTTATTATAGCAATATTTGGATCATCCATAACAATTTCTATGCTCTAATCTATGTACGTTTTGAAAAGGGAAATGGATGCATCATTTTAAAGTTTCACATGAAACAATCGGAAAGATCGAATAAAAAAACTCCCCGCACCTAAAATAAGCAACGGGGAACATATTTTAAACTACTATTCTTTTATTCTTAATAATCTAAGACTGTTCAACGTTACTAATAAGGTCGCACCCATATCGGCAAAAACCGCCATCCATAAGGTTAACCAGCCGGGAGCGATCAATAATAAGGCCACGATTTTGATCACCAAGGAAAACGTGATGTTCTGCTTAATGATTTTCAATGTTTTGCGGCTTAAGCGGATCGTATATGGAAGTCTCGATAAATCATCACCCATCAAGGCAATATCGGCTGTTTCAAGCGCAGTATCAGTGCCCGCGCCTCCCATCGCAATCCCCACAGTCGAAGCTGCCAATGCCGGAGCATCGTTGACACCATCGCCCACCATGGCCACTCGCCCATATTTTTGCTTCCATTGCTTGATGATCGTCAATTTACTCTCGGGCAATAGCTCCGCCTCAATTTCATCCACGCCCGCCGCCGCTCCAATCGCCTTTGCCGTACCGCTATTGTCGCCCGTCAGCATGATCGTTTTTTCGATACCGAGTGCATGCAGTTTGCGAATCGCTTCTTTGCTGCTTTCCCTTATTTCATCAGCAACTGCAATAAGCGCCAGGAGCTTCATTTGATCGCCAAGCAACATCACCGTTTTCCCTTCATTTTGCAAGCCGCTGATTTGCTCCAGCACATCATCAGGAAAAACTAATCCTGCCACTTCTTCAAAGAGATGGGGTTTGCCAATGTAATAGGTTTCTTGATTGATGTTTCCTTTTATCCCTTTGCCAGTGATGGCAGTGAAATCCTCTACCACTAAAGAGCGATACTCCGCACTTTGTTCATCCGCCTTTTGAAGCACTGCCGTGGCAAGGGGATGCTGTGTCCTGCTTTCCAAAGCAGCGGCAATGGCCAGCACAGCCTCTGGACTGAATCCTTCAGCCAACAGTTTGAAATCCGTTACAACAGGAATGCCCTTTGTTAACGTACCCGTCTTATCAAACGCAATCGCCTTTATGGCTCCCGCTTCTTCCAGATGGATTCCGCCCTTGATCAATACTCCATTTTTCGCTGCATTTCCAATAGCTGTGACTATGGCAATCGGGGTGGAAATGACCAAGGCACACGGGCAGCCGACAACCAGTACAGCCAATCCCCTGTAAATCCACTCGGCCCAATCCCCGTTCACAGCAAGCGGCGGCAAGACCGCAATCGCCAAGGCAATGAGCATGATTGCCGGTGTATAGTATTTAGCGAATTTATCCACGAAGGCCTGGGAGGGCGCTTTTTCAGCCTGCGCTTCTTCAACTAGATGGATGATTT
The DNA here is from genome assembly GCF_001542915.1 of Peribacillus simplex. Lineage (GTDB taxonomy): Bacteria > Bacillota > Bacilli > Bacillales > DSM-1321 > Peribacillus > Peribacillus simplex_B. The sequence goes on from NZ_LNNH01000043.1 coordinate 77,837, forward strand.
TTGCGATCGTCGTATCCTCGACGCGCTTCGTGACCTCCACTTCCAGCAGCCCCTCGCCATTTAAGGTTCCTGCAAAAACCTCGCCATCAACCGTTTTATAAACCGGCTCCGATTCCCCTGTAATGGCTGCTTGATTAAGTGTCGAGGCCCCCTTCAAGATCCTGCCGTCCATAGCAAGCTTCTGACCTGGTTTCACGATCATCGTGTCGCCGACCTCGATCTCATCGACTGCGATCATCATTTCGTGATTGCCTCTAAGGATCAAGGCTTCTTTAGGTGCGATATTCATCAAGGATTCAATGGAATTCCGGGCTTTATCCATCGAATATTTCTCCAATGCTTCACTGATGGCAAACAAGATGACGACAGTCGCCCCTTCGCCCCATTCACCGAGCACCGCCGCACCGATGATGGCAACTGTCATCAAGGTGTGCATATCGAAGCGAAGTTTAAAGAGATTCTTCAAGCCATTGAGAAATAACGAATACCCCCCCATTATGATGGCCGCCGCATACCCAATTACCGGAAAGATGCTTCCTTCCCCAAATTGGTTTTCCAATATCCAGCTGATCAGCAACAGGATGGCCGAGAATGCCACCTTAATATTTTCTTTTTGTTTCCAAAAGGGCTCCTTAAGGGACACCTGTTCCTGCTCTCCCCGGATTCTCAGGTTATCGAAGGCTCCTGCCTTTTCTATCTCTTCAATCGTCGCAGTTCCCTGTACCGAAATCTTTGAAGCGCCAAAATTGATTTTAGCGTCCCTTACTCCTTCCAGTCCACGAACATTATTCTCAAACTTAGCCGCACAATTCGTACAGGATAGACCTTGGATGCGGTACGTTTTCGAAGCCGATTCAGCCATCGGACCTCACCTCCTGCTGGTGTTCTGATGCAATGAGAATCAATTGCTTGATATGGTGATCATCCAATGAATAAAAAGCTAGCTTTCCTTCTTTTCGATATTTAACGATGGCATTCTTATAGAGGGTACGAAGATGATGAGACGTTGTCGCCATCGAGGCACCGATGATATGGGCCAGATCGCACACACATAATTCCTCGTCTTCACAGAGCGCATAGGCTATTTTCGCCCTATTATCATCACCTATCACCTTAAACAGCTTTGATATGCTGGAAATATCGACCTGGTTCATTTCTTTCTGAATGCGATTGACCTTTACTTGATCATGCAGATGGACATCACATACATCTTTTTGTTCCATCATCTTCCCACACCCTTCATTCAAATCTTCATTTGATTAAAATATACCATAATTTGTTGAATATTCAAACCTATATTTGAATGACGACTTCCCCCTCATCGTGAAAGCGGCCTATATGTCTTTATATGTACCCTATCGGTTTTTGTTTCATTTCCAGCGTGGCTACCCGCACAAAAAAAGGAAGGAGCCTATTTTTGGGGGGCTTTGCTTCATGCTTTAAATTAGGGTCAGGGGGAACTTATTATTTCCCTATACCTTCCTCGAAACGTACATTATATTTAATTTACTAATTTCTTGGAGAACTATGATATACTTAGTCAAACCTTTTTAAGCGATTTACTTTACTTGTACCGCTTTCCCCGCTCAATGCTGAGCGGGGTTTTTTTGTCATCGGATTTATCCACAAAATAAAAAAGGCAGACCCCGCAAACGGGATCTGCCTTTTTTTGTTTTGAAATTATGCTTTTTGAACGTTAGAAGCTTGTGGTCCACGTTGACCTTGTTCTACTTCAAAAGTAACTTCTTGACCTTCGTCTAAAGATTTGAAACCTTCGCTTTGGATAGCTGAGAAATGTACGAATACGTCGTCTCCGTTTTCGCGTTCGATGAATCCAAAACCTTTTTCTGCGTTAAACCATTTCACTTTACCTTGTTCCATTGTTGTTGCCTCCTAGTGCATATGCACATTGTTATTACTATCCTTGCTCTAAGTCATCATCGAAAACGAAAAGTAGTACTTTTAGTATCCTTAGTACCGAACAAAAATAATTAAGACTAAGCATAACATTAAATGGCAGCGATTGCAAATGGTTTGCCCAAACTTTATTCAAGCAATTTTTAATACTCTTTGAATTCACTGACAAGCTAAACCCATTCACATCAGTATAAAAAGTGCAAACACATTTAGTTTACGCCCAAAACTCTCCCGACAGCAGTGAAATGGCGCCTTATCTTGGAAAGCTAAGCACCTGCATTGGAATGCCATCTTCATGTTCAGGCCAAGTTGAATGCAACGTTCAGCTATCAGAAAAAAACTGCAGACGAACTCGAGCGGAGTTTGTCTGCAGTCCGTTCAGACATCATAGATAGCCTGGCATGGAGCGATTATTTTTCGGTGGTGAATTTTTCAACCATTTCTTCCAAGATGGCCGATTTGTTTGCCAACTCTTCATTTTGTTCCTTCAGTCCATTCATGATCGTACTTTGTTGGATGGCTGCCGCTGAGATTTGTTCAGTGGTTGCGACTCCCTCTTCCGAAATCGCTGCAATCTCCTGGATCGATGCTAAACTTTCATCAGATGACTCATTGATTTTTTTCGAGTGGGTGGCCAATTGTTCCGTGCCCTTCAGCAATTTCTCTACGGAATCGAAAATCTTATTGAAAATCTCGCCATTGTTTTCCACTAAGGAAACACCCTTGACTATATCCTCAAAGCTTTCATCGTTATTTTGGATGACCTTCGCCGTTTGTTCATTGATCCGCGTAATTGATTCGGAAATGATATCAATCGATTCATCCGTTTGCACAGCCAATTTTTGCACTTCCTGGGCGACTACCGCAAAGCCTCTGCCGGCATCCCCCGCCCGTGCCGCTTCAATGGAAGCATTCAAGGATAGCAGGTTCGTTTGGGAAGCAATGACCCTGATTAAACCGATCACTTCATTTATCTTCACTACATCCTCTTCAAGGCTCACCAAATTGGCTTTATTCGCTTGGCCGTTTTCCATGATTTTACCCATCTGGCTCGTTACATCCTGCACTTGTTCACTTCCTTGCTCAGCAAGTGTGTTCGCATGCATCGTAAATTCATTCATCTTATTCGTTTGCTCATTCATTAAGCGGATGGTCTCCGTTAAGTCACTGATCATATTGGAAATCCGATCAATATGATGGGCACGTTCTTCTGAAGCCTTCGCTTCTTCCGTTGTCCCCGTGACGATCTGGCTATAGGACTCCACCATCTCCTCAAAGGATTGATGGATGGAAACGGTGGTTCGATTCATCGTATGCGCGTGTTCACGCACATTATCGATGATATGGGATAAACTTAATCTCATATCCTCAAAGCCATTGGACAGATCTCCAATCTCATCTTGCCTGCCAACCGGAATCGATTTACTTAAATCCCCTGCCGCCATTTCATTCGTGTAGCCAACAAGTTCATTGACGGGACCCGAGATCTTCCTCCCGATGACAATGGCACACAGTACGCCTAATATAATGGCACTCGCAAGAAATAAAATATTATAGAATATCATTCTGCTTTTCAATTCATCAATGAACTTCGCATCCATATCAATCCCTACAATGGCGTCCGTGCCATTGATTGGCGTAAAGTATGATTTGTGCGTTCCCCATTTATCTTTATATATTTCACTTAATACGTCTTCTTGTCCATTTATCGATTGAGCCTGCTCCGGCGTGAAGGGCGATTGCACCATGTAATCATCGCTTCCATTCAAGGCTACGATCGTATCTGCATCGTTCTCCCGCTTCAGCACATACACATATTCAATACCCTTTTTGTCTTCAACGAAGGCATCTAATTTCTGCCTGATATCTTCTCCCCGTTCCGCAGATTTGTTGATCAAAGTCGGGTTGAGGCTTGCTGCGAGACTACGGGCATTTTCAGAAAGACGCTCATCGAATTGCGGAAGGACATTCTCATTGATCATTTTATTCGTAATATAGGAAAAGCAAAGTCCCATGGCTCCTGCAAAAAGCACGAATGGAATGATATAAAATAAGAATAGTTTTGCCATTAGTGAATTTTTAGGATTCAGCTTTGAAAATCTCATTCTCATGACCCCCTTAGGTTAAAGCCAGTTGTTTTATCGTCAAGTATGGAAGTAAGTCCAAGTGAAGCAATTGACGGTTCTTGTTCAAATCCTCGCTTCTATAAAATATGATCGACATGCTCCGGTCATTTTGAAAAGGAAGTTGCCTATATTCCAAAATCTGTTCGAATTCATGTTGCAGCCCTTCATGATCGATATTCGCCACTTCCTCCAGGTTTATTTCCAGCGGAACCTCTGCAAAGAAAAAGCTGTAAACCGCATCATCCATTTCTTCCAAAATCGAATTCCAATCTGGTTTCGTACCTAAGAAATAGTGTTGATACATGTTCATCCCATATGCATGGTAGCCTAAATCAGTTGTACCCGCACCGGCAAAACGAAGTGGGTTGATTTCAATCGGTATTACCCTATCCCCATTTTTGCGAATTTCAAAGTGTACAGCGTAGTTCCTAAGCGGTAGGACCGTTTGAATATTCTTCATGAACCTTCTTGCATCATCATAGATTTCGTTGATGGCTGCCTTCGAAGTATAATAAATGCGATCGGATGTATCATAATCGTCCTTGAATAATCGTTTAAAGACATTCAGAATAACCGGCTCACCATCTTGATCGTAATAACCATCAATGGCGAATTCCTCCCCCTGTATCCACTCTTCTATCAAGATGGTCTGGGAACCGACCACTTCGGAATCATACAACCCATCCGAGAGAAGCAGGTCCTCTTTAAGCTGGGCCACGGCTATATCCCAATCCTGCTCATTCTTGACTTTGTGTACGCCAACACTTGAATAGCCGATATTTGGCTTGATGACGACCGGAAACGGTATTTGGTCTTTATCCAGATCATCTATCATGGATAAATCAATATCATGGAAATGGAAATCCGGATATAATGACTTCGTTAACTTACGTACCTCACTCTTATCCTTCAATAATTTGGACCATATGTATTCATTGCTATCTGGTTGGAAATGGCCTAATACCGTGATGCCATTTTCAGAGTTTGTAAGAATTCTTTGCTCCATCCCCATGGACTTGAAAAATTCTGTATCGTTTTGAACATTTAACTTTTCAGGTGTTATCGCGTCTCCCCATTGCCCTTGTTCCAATACTGGAATTTGCTGTTCGACTAACACCTTTAGAAGAATCGGTGACACAATGGACTCATTCAAAATAATCATGTTTTCCACCTAACTTATACTGTTTTTTATATCCCCATATTTAATCGGCTAAAAGAACCATTTTTAAAGTCCGAATTAGCCTTTTGTGCCTATTTATTGTTTTAGAATAGTAAAATCAGCTAAAATTCGACATTATTGCACCTCTCTCCCTTCCTGGACCGATCTCTGGAACCAGTCTATAAGAACCAGACCTGAACCGTTGGTTTTTTTGCACAGCGGAAAGCCCGGAGCTCTAACCCCGGGCCAACTTTCTATATTTTAACATGATATTATTGTTCCTTGGTCAATACCGTTTTGCAATTTCTTGATCCAAGCCTTCAAAATCATGATAGGAGATCGTTTCATATAATTCACTTCGTGTTTGCATGTCCTGCAAGGCGCCTGCCTGTGTTCCATGCTGCATGATTTGTTCAAAGACTCTCTCATATGCCTTTGCGGCCACCCTTAGGGAAGTGACCGGATAAATCACCATTTGATAGCCCATTTCTTCAAATTCCTTAGCCTTATAATAAGGCGTTTTACCGAATTCCGTCATATTCGCAAGTAACGGCACAGTAACGCGCTTGGCAAATTGACGGAACTCCGCTTCCGATTGCAGCGCTTCAGGGAATATCGCATCAGCTCCTGCTTCGATATAGGCCGCGGCTCTTTCTATTGCTGCCTCCACCCCCTCCACAGCCCTTGCATCCGTACGTGCCACAATGACCAGCGAAGGGGCGGTTTGTTTTATCATTTTTATTTTTTGTGTCATCTCATTTATCGCTATAAGCTTCTTACCGTTTAAATGGCCGCATTTCTTTGGAAGGTCTTGGTCTTCCAGTTGTACAGCGGCGATGCCCGCTTCCTGCATTTCCCTAGCCGTACGCGCCACATTCAGGACACCGCCAAAGCCTGTATCAATGTCTACAAGCACCGGTAAGTCCGTCGCCCGAATAATATCCCTGGCCCGCTCCGCCACTTCAGAGGATGTGACAATCCCTAAGTCGGGCAGGCCCCTGCTTGCCGTGTATGCTGCACCTGAAAGGTAAAGGGCGTCAAAGCCTATTTTCTTCGCTATAAGACCAGCCATCGCATCATGGGTGCCTGGGATTTGTAAGATGCCCGGTGCTTCCATGAACTTCCGAAAACGAGCTGCTAATTCCGCTTGTCCCGACTGTTGATTTACGATCCATGTCATCTCTCAGTCCCCCTTAAATGATGAATAAGTCCATAAATTCGTTTACCTTCAAGTTCGAAAGAACATCGGGCTCCAAGCATGCTTCCTGAATTCGAATTTGCTGTTTGTGCGAATAGTGCGTGCTAATGTTATCAATGAATTTATTGATTATTTTCGGAACCGCTTCTTCTCTTCTAAACCGGTGCCCAAGCGGATATTCGCATTCGACGAACTCCGATACCGATCCGTCCTTATAGTAAATTTGGATGGCATTGGCGATCGAGCGCTTGCTCGGATCCAGATAATCCATTGTGTATTGCTCATTTTCGACGATCAGCATCTTATTCCTTAAGCGATCGATTCTCTCGTCGGCCGCCGCCTCATCCTCATAGTGGTCAGCTGTCACATCGCCGTGGATCAAACCGACTGCCGTAATATATTGGATGCAATGATCGCGATCGGCCGGATTGTTCAATGGCCCTTCCTTATCAATGATGCGAATGGCAGATTCATGTGTGGTGATTTTGATTTTATCTATTTCTTCAAGGCGATCCTTCACTTCCGGATGAAGTTTCACTGCACACTCCGCTGCCGTTTGCGCATGGAACTCCGCCGGATAGGATACTTTGAATAAGACATTTTCCATCACATAGGAATCGAGCTTGCGTGAAAGCTTCAATTCCTTCTTATTGAATAATACATCCTGGAACCCCCAGCCTGGCGCCGAAAGGGCTGTTGGATATCCCATTTCTCCTTTGAGGGCCATCATGGCCAACTGTACGGCCCTGCTTGTGGCATCGCCAGCTGCCCAAGATTTTCGCGATCCGGTATTTGGAGTGTGGCGATACGTACGCAGGCTTGAATTATCGATCCACGCATTGGATAATGCATGGATGATTTCTTCCCTCGTTCCGCCCAAAGCTTTTGTGACTACCGCCGCCGTAGCCACCTTTACAAATAGGACATGGTCTAGGCCAACCCGGTTCAAGCTATTTTCCAGCGCCAGTACGCCTTGAATCTCATGTGCTTTAATCATCATTTCCAGGACGTCTCTAACAGATAATGCTTTTTTCCCCTCTGCCATATTCACACGGCTTACGTAATCAGCCACCGCCAAGATCCCTCCCAAGTTATCAGAAGGATGTCCCCATTCCGCCGCCAGCCATGTATCGTTATAATCCAGCCAGCGAATCATGCAACCAATATTGAATGCACCCTTCACTGGATCCAGTACATATGAAGTCCCTGGAACGCGGGTCCCATTTGGAACGACCGTGCCGGGAACGACGGGTCCTAATAATTTGGTGCATTCAGGATAGTGAAGCGCTAAAATCCCGCAGCCGATTGTATCGAGAAGAACGTAACGAGCCGTTTCATATGCTTCATCGCTAATGATCTCTTTTTTCATTACATAATCCGCAATGTCTTCCAATAACACATCCGTTTGATTGATACCATTCGTTTTTAGCATTCTCATCTTCCCTTTCGTGGCAAATTTGTTTATTATAATGATGGACGTTGGTCAGAACGTCCATCTGGCGGGCTAGTAATCTACATTTCCTTAGTTGGAAATGACATTGCGGTTATGACGCTCGCCTATATAACTCACACGAGGTCGGAAGAGACGGTTGTTTGCGTGCTGCTCAATCACGTGAGCACATAAACCCACTGTTCTCGCACTGAAGAAAATCGGTGTATATATGGCAATGGGAAGGCCCAGCATATAGTAAACCGGCGCTGCATAGTAATCGAGATTCGGATAAAGGCCTTTTTCCCTTTCCATGATCACTTCCCCCGCTTCACACATTTTATAAAGACGGTCGTCCCCTTTGGCATCACAAAGCTGCTTTAATGCTTGCTTCATGATCAATGCCCTTGGATCCATTTTCTTCATATAGACGCGATGGCCAAACCCCATGATTTTTTCTTTATTTGCCAATTTCCCATCAAGCAGCCGCTCGAATTTCGCGACGGTACCCGCCTCCAATAGCATGTACATGACCGCTTCATTGGCTCCTCCATGCAGGTTGCCCTTTAGGGAAGCTACAGCTCCCGTCAAAGCCCCATATAAATCGGAAAGCGTCGAGGCGATTACTCTTGCCGTGAAAGTGGAATTAGGCATTTCATGTTCGCTATACAATAATAATGATTGGTCAAAGATTTTTTCTTCCATTGCCGATGGAACCTTGCCCGTAATCATGTAGTAAAAATTGGAACTATAAGATAGATCCTTATTCGCAAGAACAACCTCTTGCTTATTCAGGATTCGATAACTGTTTGCGACGATGGCAGGGACATTCCCTAATAATTTGTAAGCCCGCTCTCGATTCACCGAGGAGGAACGATCATCAATGTTTGCATCATATCCAGCCAATGCTGAAATGCCTGTTCTGAGAGCATCCATCGGATGTGTTTTCCCCGGCAATAGCTTTAACAATTCCAGGATAGCTTCCGGGATTTCATATTCATTTTTCAAAGCCTGTTCAAGCCGCCCCTTTTCCGCAGCATTCGGGAGCCTATCGTGAAGCAGCAAATGGACAATCTCCAAATATCCAATCTTTTCAGATAAATCGATAAGATCATATCCTCGTATAACAATCTCACTCTGAACTGTATCCAGGAAAGATAGCTTTGTTTCAGCTGCTACAATTCCATCAAGCCCAGGGGAATAAGTTCCTTGTTCCTTCATCTTTCATTCCTCCTCTGAATAAGCTACTTTTTTGAAAGCGTTATCAAAATTTGTCGGAATCTCTTGTAATTCAACGATTTTCCCATTAAACTGACATAAAAAAAACAACTTCCAGAGGAAGCTGTTAATTTACGAAGAGTACTCAAATAAACATGAGAAATGATCAAAATTTTTCATGCCAAAAAGTCCGCAATTAACACCCCCTATCCTCGTAGGTACTTGATGCACATTAATTAGGCAGGTCTCCTGGCTTATGATCTTCGCTCTTCGAACCCTTCCCATTTCCAGTGCAGAAACAGTGGATATTTTTCGAATCGCTCCCAAATACAGTTGCGGGACAGCGTCGGAATCTAACCGACTTCCCTTTTAAGCAGATAAACAGATAAATTCATCTGCACCTATTAATTTCATTATTTAATTTTCTACTTAAATATAACAAAATGTTCCAAATATTACAATTACCTTTTTCAGTATCAAGCTCATGTTTGCATCGGCGCCTGCCTGTCCACATTAAAGGTAGCCAGGTGGTTCTTTTACCCATAACAAGCAAGTTATTAAAAATAGTTCATATTCAATTCATAACTTCTTTGTATACTACCGTTTATAATGAAGCTCAAGAAGGGATGTTAATAAATGAAACCAGAAAAAAAACAAAAAGGCTGGAGCCAGTTCATCCGATTGGTCCAACAAACGAAGCCTTCTAAAATAATGATCGGGATTGCATTACTATTAAGCTTAAGCACAACTGGCGTAAGTTTATTGGTCCCATTATTCACAAAAAATCTTATCAATGATTTCTCCCTCAGTTCGCTAAATGCGGAACGGGTCACACTTCTCGTGCTTGCCATTATCGTTCAAGCATTGGCCAGCGGATTTTCCATCTATTTATTGAATAAGATCGGTCAATCTGTTGTCGCCGGCATCCGCGATCAACTATGGAAAAAATTGCTCGTATTACCCGTGGATTACTTCGATGAACATCCATCGGGCGAAACGGTCAGTCGGATGACAAATGATACAACGGTAGTGAAAGGCTTGATTTCGGAACACCTATCCAATTTCGTCACCGGCATCATATCCATTGTCGGCGCCATGATCGTGTTATTTTTGCTTGATTGGAAAATGTCACTGTTGATGTTCATAGCCATCCCGCTCTCCGTTTTACTATTACTGCCACTGGGGAAGAAAATGCACCGCATATCGAAAGGGATGCAGGATGAGACAGCGAGCTTCACCGCCGTCCTCCAGCAGGTGCTTACGGAAATCCGGCTTGTTAAAGCATCGAATGCAGAAACCTTCGAATATGAAAATGGAAAAAAGGGAATCACCCAATTATTCCATTTTGGTTTAAAGGAAGCAAAAATCCAAGCGCTGATCGGTCCGTTGATGAGTCTCGTCATGATGGCCCTACTCGTACTCATTTTAGGATATGGCGGGATGCGTGTTTCATCAGGGGCCCTGTCAGCAGGAGCACTAGTTGCATTCATCATGTATCTTTTCCAGATCATCATGCCCATGGCGCAATTGGCAGCATTCTTTACGCAATTCCAAAAAGCTACCGGTGCCACGGAACGCATCATTGCCATCTTGGATTCTGAAGAGGAAGAAGATGCAAAGATGGAAGTTCAAAATTCCAGTCAAACCATCACGGTAGATCACCTGGATTATCGTTATCACGATGGTGAACAAGTGCTAAAAGATATCAACTTCACGGTTGAAGCAGGCAAGGTCACCGCGATTGTCGGGCCAAGCGGCAGCGGGAAAACGACCCTTTTCTCTTTGTTTGAGCGATTTTATAAACCACAGCAGGGCTCGATATCCATAGGCGGGACATCGATAAATGATTTCACGCTTTACTCATGGAGAAGCCAAATCGGCTATGTTTCACAGGAAAGTCCGATTGTATCCGGTACGATTCGTGATAATATTTGCTATGGAATCGACCGGGATGTAACAGATGAGGAGTTAAATCAAGTCGCTAAAATGGCGTATGCAGATCAGTTCATTTCCGATCTTCCAAATGGCTATGATACGGAAGTTGGCGAAAGAGGGATGAAACTCTCAGGAGGTCAAAGGCAACGGATCGCCATCGCCCGTGCTTTTTTAAGAAACCCCAAAATCTTGATGCTGGATGAAGCCACCTCCAGCCTGGATAGTAAATCGGAACATGTCGTTCAGCAGGCATTGAATGATTTGATGAAAGGCAGGACAACGATCGTCATTGCCCACCGCTTATCGACCGTTATTGGTTCCGACCAAATCATCTTCCTCGAAAAGGGGAAAATTACAGGCAGCGGAACACATAAAGAGCTATATGAAACGCATGCATTATACCGTGAATTTGCACAGCAGCAATTACACAAGCTCGAGCTTGCTTAATTCATTCACCGAAAGGACGGAAGAAGGATGACAAAGATATTGATCGTCGATGATGATGCCCATATCCGTGAACTGATCCAGCTCTTGTTAAGAAAAGAAGGATTCGATCTGTATGTCGCCCCGGACGGACTTCAAGCATTGAGCATGATGGAGAAGGTGAAAATCAATTTAGCCATCATCGATATCATGATGCCTAACATGGACGGATGGCAATTATGCAAGGAATTGCGTGAGTTCAGTGATATCCCGGTGTTAATGCTGACGGCCAAGGGCGAAACATCGCAGAAGGTGAAGGGATTCGAACTCGGGGCCGATGACTACCTTGTTAAACCATTTGAACCGATCGAATTGGTCATTAGAATAAAGGCCTTGTTAAAACGCTATAAAATCACCAGCTCCCAAACATTGAATATCGGTGATTTACAAATGAACCGCAACACACATCAGCTGTCATTCAAAGGTGCAGAATATACGATCCCACTTAAAGAATTCGAAGTGCTATTTAAATTGGGAAGCTATCCTGGAAAAACTTTTTCAAGGGAAGAACTCATTGAAGACATATGGGGCTATGACTATGAAGGTGATGAGCGCACCGTCGATGTTCATATAAAGAGAGTGCGGGAGCGGTTCCCTGAAACAGGATTCCCGTTTCGGATCCGGACGATCTGGGGATTGGGCTACCGGTTGGAGCTAACCAAATGAATGTCGCCTTTTTTAAACGCATTCTTGGCTTTTTGACATACACTTCCGTTTGTTTTTCAGCAGGTTACTTTATCATTCAGCTATTGCCTGTAAAGCTATCCAGTTATGTCCAGTATTTACTGACAATCCTGACCAGCATCGCGATCATGATGCTCACAGGTTACCTGATCCATGCCTTCAGCCACAATAAACGCGTAAACATCTACTTGGAAATCATTCATGCATTAAGGAAGATTGCCAATGGCGATTATGATGTCCAATTGGACTTGAACACAGGTAAGAAAAACGAAATGACGGAAATCATAAGCCAGTTCAACCATATGGCCAAGCAACTCAAGCAAATGGAGGAAATGCGCCAGGAATTCATCTCCAACGTCTCACATGAAATCCAATCGCCGCTTACTTCCATTGTAGGGTTCGCACAAGCGCTTCAATCAAATAAGCTGACAACGGAGGAAAGCAATCATTACCTCCATATCATTGAGACAGAGAGCAGGAGATTATCCAAATTGAGTGATAATCTTCTGAAGCTTACCTCCCTCGAATCCGAGCATCACCCTTTTGAAAGGGCGAACTGCCGGCTTGACCAGCAAATCCGCTCGATCATCTTGGCTTGCGAACCGAATTGGCTCGAAAAAGAACTCGAAATGGATATCTCCTTGGAAAAGGTTTCGATCTTCGCAGACGAAGATTTAATGAGCCAGGTATGGACCAACTTGATTCACAATAGCATCAAGTTCACCCGGCAGCATGGCACAATCACGATCAGGCTCCAACAAATTGATGATCAAGCTTCGATCACGATATCCGATACCGGCATCGGCATTTCAGACCAAGATCAGTTCCACATTTTCGAACGATTCTACAAAGCCGACCTCGCACGGGAACGCACAAAAAGCGGCAGCGGCCTAGGGTTATCGATCGTGAAAAAGATCATTGATATGCACGATGGATCGATATCCGTCAAAAGCGAACTCGAAAAAGGGACGACCTTCACGATCCTGCTTCCGATTTCGTGAAGGACACCAATAACCAGCTGACTTGTCAGCTGGTTTCATTCTATTTGTAAGTAAAGTTGCTTCAGGATGATATCCGACCATCGCTCACATTGAATGACTTCTGTCCTTTCAATGCCTTATAAATCTGAAAACCAAGCATTTCGAAGCACGGAAATTCCTTCTTCGATCTCCTTTTCAGAAAGGCCGCCAAAACCGAGCATCACCAATGATGGCTCCGTCTCCTTTCCATCCAGCCAATAAGAAGACGTCTCATATACCCTCACTCCAGCTGCTTTTGCCTTGTCCACCAATTCTGCTGTAGACGTATTTTTAACCTTCACCAACAGATGGACTCCCGCCTTTTGGCCGATGATTTCCACGAGGTTCCCCATATGCTTGTTTAATGCAAGTATAAGAGTTTGATGCTTCTTCTGGTACACTTTTCTCATTTTCCGAATATGGCTTGTAAAGTGTCCCTCGTTCATAAATACATATAATGCTTTTTGAATGATCGGCGAAACCGATTGGCTATAAGGACTGCATCTGTGATGATATACCCCCAATAAACGTTCAGGCAAAACAATATAACTCATTCGTGCTGCAGGTAAAAATGATTTGGAGTAGGTACCTAAATAGATGACGCTCCCATTCGTATCCAAAGCTTTTAAAGATGGGATTGGTTGACCTTGATATCGGAATTCACTGTCATAATCATCTTCTATGATAAAGCTGTCATTATGCTTGGCCCACTCCAATAATGACAACCGTTTCTGGATTGGAAGCACCATCCCATAGGGGAATTGGTGGGAAGGTGTAATGTAGGCAACTTTGGCTTTACTTTTCCTTAGCCTTTCTATATCCATTCCATCCTGTTCAAGACTTATCGGTTCAATGGACCATCCATGATTGTTGAAGACGGCTCGGGAACCGCCATAACCTGGATTCTCCATGGCGACGGATTGGCCTTGGGAATGGAGCAATTGAAGAATAAGGCTGAGTGCATGCTGTGTTCCTGAACAAATCACGATTTGCTCCATCGAGCAACGGACCCCTCTTGATTGAAAAAGATAATTAGTCAATTCAGTACGAAGACCAACATCCCCTTGTCTTGGCCCGTACTGCAATAACTGTTCAGGTTCCTCCAGTAACGCTTTATTCAAGCACCGCTTCCAAAGCTGAAGCGGAAAACTTTCAATATCAATGTCTCCATATTTGAAGTCATACTTAACTGGTGTGTCATGATCGACCGATACTTTGGGATTCATTTGCTGCTCTCGGGAAAAGGGTGACAGAACCGATTGCTCCAAAGGTAGCACTGTTAGCCCGATTCTTGGTCTGCTTTCCAAATAGCCTTCCGCCACCAATTGCTGATAGGCATTATCCACCGTATTTTTACTGATCGTTAATTGCGCTGATAAATAGCGGATCGAAGGTAAGCGGGCCCCCTCCGGTATATCGCCCTCTTCTATCCCTTTTTTTATGTATTGATACAGCTGAACATATATGGAAACGCCATTCTGCTTATTTAGTAAAGGATTAAGCTCTAACATAGTACCTCCAGCTGTCCCTATCCGTTTTATAGAAACTGTCACTTTTTAGATGGACAATATTTTAATACACTCATTATATCTTATTTGCAATAAAGGAGAGATGGCCATGAAACAATCCATTCGATATAGGCAAAGATCCTGTACGAATCAAGCACAAATCAGCGATTTCTTATCAAAAGCACAAACTGGCTTTCTAGGTTTGGTAGATCAAGAAGAACCTTACGTCATTCCCTTGAACTTCGTCTGGAATGAAGGAAGCTTCTTTTTTCATGGCGCAGCTGCAGGAAGGAAAATAGCCATCATGAATACGAACCCCCATGCTTGCTTTACAGTAAGTGAAAATTACGGAACGATGGTCGATCCCATCCCAGCAAAAACGGATACTGCCTTTATGAGCGTTATCGCGAAAGGAATCGTCGAAATCATTAATGATTTGGATGAAGCTGTCATTGCCATGCAGGCTTTACTGGATAAATATGTACCGAACTACTATGACTCTCCCCTATCCAAAACACATGTGGATAAATACCGCTCATCCCTAGGCAGCAAAACCGTCCTATTCAAAATCACCCCTATCACGATAACGGCAAAAGAAAATGGACTGGATGAACAAAAGAAATACTATCCTGGGCGAACGATCCATGATTGAACATACAATAATATCTTTTTTAATAATCCATTCATGATAAAATCAAACAAATGAAACGATTACATTTAGGGGGAAAGATGGGGATGACAGAATTGAAGGACTGGAAGAATGGTGCCCATGGACATAAATTCATCGCTTCTTTTAGCGGAGGAAAGGATAGTGTCCTAGCTCTTCATAAAGCGATGAAAGCCGGTGAAGCGGTCGGACTGATCGTCATGCTGGAGGAAGAAGGGAAACGGTCCAGATCACATGGAATGCCGCCGGAACTCATCCAGGCCCAAGCGAGATCGATAGGCTTGCCGGTATACACGGCCGCTGCCAGCTGGACAGATTATGAAAAGGAATTCATGCGCCTTTTGGAAAAAGCTAAAAACAATGGAGCTAGCGTGTTGGTGACTGGAGATTTGGATATGCCTGAACATGGCTGTTGGAATGATAAAGTTGCTACGAATGCTGGATTGAAGCTCGGGATGCCCTTATGGGAGATGGACCATCGCCAAGCTGTCGAAGAGTTCATAAACCTAGGATTTGAAACGATGATTGTAACGGTGAATCTTTCACTAGGAATGCGTGAGGACGACTTAGGCCGCACGCTGACCCATGAATACGTGCAGGAGCTTGTAGCCCGGGGAATCGACCCTTGCGGAGAAGGCGGGGAATTCCATACCACAGTAATTGATGGGCCGCTCTTCCAAAAACCGATCGCTGTTCGCAAAGGTGAAATCCTCAGGGACGGCGAATATGCCTTTTTACCTTTGGAGCTAGCTGAGAAGGTCGATAGGGAGATTAAGATATTCGAGTAAAACCCTTCATAAGCTCCGTGGGCGGTATTTATAAGCAGGCAAGCTCACAAAAAAATGCTGTACCATGGATCAAGCCCAAAAGCTTATGTTTTGGGCTTGATCCTTTTCCTCGAAATCCTGTAGATGCTTTTATAATATAAAGTGTTAAGAGAATAACTACATAAATAAAAACAAGATAATGTATCTATCAAAGAATTTAACAAATTCACTTTGAAAATGGTTATTTTTTCTTACTTTTATAAATAGGTAAGTTGATATAGATAGAAATAATATTAAACCAGTTATCGTCGTAATTGGAGACACCATTACTTTAATATAAGTTTCAGTAACCTTTACCGGGAAATGCATGATGATCCATTATTTCATTCACTAAAAAATGAAAAAAGATAGCCGGTACGATACTTCCCGTATAGATGGTTAAGAGTGCAAAAGAGATACCCATGACAAATGCAAAAAACAAGTTTCCCACCGTCATATGATATAGGCTAAAAATAAGAGCACTTAAAAGTATGGCCGGCTTTATGTTCATTCTCTGATATTGTTTTAATAATATACCTCTAAGGAGAATTTCTTCACTAATCGCCACTGAAAAGCCAATCATGATAATGCTGAAAAAACTTATGTTTTGATTACTCTCCATAAGTGTACCAACAATCTTTTCCGCAGTAAGCCATTCGCCCTTTAGTAGATAATATTGGGTCCTATCAAAAAACATAGTGAGCATGTGAGCGATGATGCCCATTAAAATACCAAGAAGAATATATTTTATATGTACCTTTTTTAGCCTAATGCTGAATAGACTTATTTTTTTCTTTTTTAAGTAAACAAAAAGCATATAGATAATAATCAGTTTACTAATCAAGAAAAATGATGGCTTGCTTATTTGCAAAGAAAGTTCTTGTAATATAAGTTGTGAAAAAGGAAAAATAATCATAATTAGTATCGTAATATATAATATAAAGCGATGAATTTGCTTAATATCAGGATTCATTTTTACCCCTTTGTAAAAACACTAATCCCCTATAGAGCTAGAGTTTCAATATCTTCTGAACGTCAATACATCTAACTTCAGGATGGCCACACAATCTAGGGTTCAACAGTTTTTCTTCTTTATGAAAAAGGAAAAATACACTGCTACAGATAAAATCCCACCATAAAATGCCCAAGTTGTTATTGCATTTTGCCCTTCACCTTTAATTAGAAAAATGACAGTTACAAGAGAGACTAAAAGAAAACTGATTATTAGAGTTGATTTATACATATACGCATCACCGCCTCTGAGAGTTTTAATTGAGAAACGATTATATTTCCATCTTATCAAGAATCAAACACACAAGGAGTTCCAATTTAGGAACTCCTTGTTTCATTTTTAAGATTTACTTATGAAAGTAGTCCTCATGAATTGGCAACATACACCCTTGTTCTGTGATCTGTAGAACTACCCATTTGTTCACTGCACTTAGGTAAGTAAGGGATCTCTATATTCTATTAGTTTTCGAAGCCTTAATATTTTTTCTTATATCGATTCCCTCAAGATAACTCTCTCCTGTTTTTACATTAATCTTTCCTAAAACATCTCAATGGCATATACATGACTATCTTTATTTTTCGGATAATTCATATCATAAATTTGTATTTTATCATAGAAATTATATAGTTATAGTCCCAGTTATGTTCAATCCTATTCCATAAGTGGAATTTTATTCATAAAAATATTTGATATTATAATGTTGATTACTATACAGAGGGAGGGCTTTTATGAAAAAGTTAGTTTGTATTACAGCTTAATCCGCAATTTAATTTATGTCTGGGAGTTTGTTCTCCAGCTAAAGCCTCATATGGTAGAAAAGAACCTTTTGAGAGCAATACTCTTGGTCCTGTAGCTTATTTACCAAAAGGAGGATTACTAAATATGAAAAATTCAAAAATTGCATTAAAGATCATCGCAACCTTATTCTTGAGCTCTTTATTTTTTTTCTTTAGTACTCTTAGTTCTCATGCTAGTGAAAAAGCTGAATTCACAAAAGAAGAACTACAACAACAAAAAGACAACTTTATTAGACTGGGAATTGATGATGAAACAGCAGAAAAACTTGTACAGAAGGTAGTTAATGGCGAACTTTTAGATGCTCAAAAAGAAACAGAGGTAGCCAAACACGAGGATGAGTTAACTATTGATACAGATCTTGAAGAAAAATACATTGAATTTGAAGATGGTTCAAGAATCCAGCTTTCTTTAGAGGAAGAGGATGTAGAACCACTAATAGTCACGTATGACTACGCTACTGGAACTGTTAAAAATAATTCATGCACATCAGGATCAGGATATAGGAATTGCAATGTAACTGCTAGATACAATGATGGAATTTGGAATATACGTTTCAATGCTAAAGTTAGTAGTGTTCAAGGCGGTTATGATAGTATTACTTCTATTTCTAAACAAGCTGTGGACGCAGTGCTTTACAGTGTTACAGAAAAGAAATTCAAAATACTTAAATCAAAAGAAACCAGCAGTGCTGCTGCAAAAGCTGAATATACTAATCAGTTCACACACAAATTAGGACTTTATACAGTCTCAAGAAGCTTAACTTTATATGCCCAGAAAGATAAGACTTTTGCCAGATTAAATTACTATTAAACGTTCACTTTTTTAGATCTGACAGTCTGGAAGGTTACATTAACTGTTGCCTTCCAGACTGCGAATCTACAAGTATATTTAATCATTTTTTATCTTTTATCTCTTTTAATAGATCTATCACTACTGCATTTTGTTTTTCAATAGATTTTAAACTCTTCTCTATTATGCTCGTAGCTATAACCAAAACAATTAAAATAGGAATACCTATAAATAACAAATAAATCTCCTCCAAAAGTCCGTATTTCTTATAGATTAACATTTCCGTTATTTGCCATACAAACCTTTTCTACTTATTCTACAGGTACTTTTCACATTTCCCTGTAAATACCCAATGCACCAAAACATTGTGCAAGGAATGGGGTCATATACATTTAGAGGGAATTTAACAATAAAGAAAGTTTCAGGTGATTTAAAGAAAGTGAAATTAACTACTTATCATTCAGCATATGGAATCGTTGGTTGGTCAGGTAAATATCCTTCCGTGGGTAGAGTTTATCAAGGTAATGTGACTATATCTAAAACTTCATCTTTAGGTTCTACAAAGATGGATATGACGAATTAATATAATTCGATACTACCAACATATACATCGATGTATAGTCAAGCTACCATAACTACTAAATCGGAGATGTTTATACTGTAACTTCCCAAACTTGGAGTAAAGCACAATGACAAATTTAACAATAGCTCTAATTATTTTGGTTTTATTTATTGCATTATTTATTAGAATTTTGATTGTTAAAGTAATGAAGAAATAATAAGCATTGGAGTTAAAATATTTTCATGGACACATTTTAGTTAAGACTTTTCCTTCTCTTTGTTAAAAAGCAATATATTTCGCAAGTTCCCCACACCTAATGAAGATACGTCTTTAATCTTTAGCCACCGTTGATAATCTGCACCGATTACTGTCCCACAGCCTTCCTTAATCCACTTTTTAATGGTAGATGTTCTTTTTCTTTTAGACATAAAAACACCCCTTTAGATAATGATAACTAAAGGGGTTAAACTTATTTTAAAACTGCAGCATACGCTGCACTCATTCCAAGCTTACTCAACCGTTACACTTTTTGCAAGGTTACGTGGTTTATCCACGTCGCATTCGCGGTGCAGGGCGGCGTAGTAGGCGATGAGCTGCAACGGGATAACAGAGATAAGGGGTGTTAATAGTTCGTGCACTTCCGGGATGATGAAACGATCATCCTCTTCTTCAAGCCCCTTCATCGAAATGATGCAAGGGTTGGCTCCTCTCGCAACGACTTCTTTGACGTTGCCGCGGATGCTTAAGTTGACGCCGGCTTGCGTGGCAAGGGCGATGACGGGTGTGCCTTCTTCTATCAAGGCGATCGTTCCGTGTTTAAGCTCGCCGCCAGCAAAGCCTTCCGCCTGGATGTAGGAAATTTCCTTCAGCTTGAGCGCGCCTTCCAGGACAACATAGTAGTCAAGGGAGCGGCCGATGAAGAAGCAGTTTCTTGTAACGGACAGGTATCCATGGGCAATGGCCTCCATCTCTTCTTTCGAGTCGCATAGGGCTTCCATGGCTGTCGCTACGATTCCAAGCTCTTTTACAAGGTCGAAGTCATATTCCAGGTTACGGAATTGGCCAGTTACATTTGCAAGTATGGACAACACGGCCACTTGAGCTGTATAGGCTTTTGTTGAGGCAACGGCAATTTCAGGGCCGGCATGCAGCAAGAGCGTATAATCCGCTTCACGTGATAATGTGGAGCCAGGTACGTTTGTAATGGTCAGGGCTTTATGGCCGAGTGCTTTGATCGAAACCAATACGGCACGGCTGTCAGCCGTTTCCCCGCTTTGCGATATGAAGATGAAAAGTGGTTTTTTCGATAATAACGGCATATTGTATGTGAATTCCGATGCCACGTGGACTTCAACCGGAATTTGAGCCATATTTTCGAGGAATTGCTTACCAATCAATCCTGCGTGATAGCTAGTTCCGCAAGCGATGATATAAATGCGGTCCGCCTCACTTACAGCTTCAGTAATATTATAATCGATTGCAAGTTTGCCTTCTTCATTTTGGTACGCTTGAATGATTTTAC
Organism: Peribacillus simplex; assembly: GCF_001542915.1. Classification (GTDB taxonomy): domain Bacteria; phylum Bacillota; class Bacilli; order Bacillales; family DSM-1321; genus Peribacillus; species Peribacillus simplex_B. Next base: position 98,669 of record NZ_LNNH01000043.1, read on the forward strand.
GAATGACAGCAGGCTGCTCGTCGACTTCTTTCAGCATATAGTGAGGGTACGTTCCTTTTTCAATATCACTTGCATCCAGTTCGGCAGTATATGGAGCACGCATAACTTCTTCATTGGAAAGATTCTTGATCGTTACCTTTTCCTTCGTCACGATGACCATTTCTTTATCCATCAGTTCAAGGAACTGATCTGTGACTTGCAACATGGCCATTGCATCCGAGGCGACAACGTTAAAGTCTTTTCCGACACCGATCAGCAGCGGGCTTTTATTTTTCGCGACAAAAATGGTTTCATCATTTTTGGTATCCAATAGGGCAATCGCGTATGATCCTTCCAATAACGTGAGTGTTTGACGGAATGCTTCTTCCACTTCCATGCCATCATTTACGAACTTCTCGATAAGTTGAACGATGACTTCCGTATCCGTTTCACTTTTAAAGGCAACATCCTGCAAATATTCACGCTTTAGAATCGCATAGTTTTCAATGACCCCATTATGGACTAATGTCAAGCGACCTGAATTGCTTTGGTGAGGATGGGCATTTTCGCGGCTTGGAATACCATGAGTTGCCCAGCGCGTATGTCCAATTCCCGTATGTGCAACCGTATTTTCGTCCACGGCTCCACGCAGGTCGGCGATTCGTCCCTTTTCCTTAAAAACCGTTACGCCCGATTCATTCTTCACGGCAATACCAGAAGAGTCATATCCGCGGTATTCGAGCTTTTCAAGGCCTTTTAATAGGATTTCCTTCGCATCATTAAGTCCAATATATCCAACAATTCCACACATAATTTCCGTTCCTCCAACCGATCCGAGGGAACAGGAATGCACGGGGGCATCCCTGCCCCCTCATCTCTAATATATATTTTTTATTAAGGAAATGCCCAAAAGCATTTATCCCATTGTGCATTTCCAATCCTTTGTGCAGTAAGTTGCCCCACTGTTTTAAAATTGGAATTACTGCGGCTGTGCACTTCAGCCGGGAGGTATCCGCCGAACATTCGATAAACCTCCTCCTCGTCAACTAAGCCATTCTCGACCAGACCTAGTTCAGGCGCTTTTGTCAATCATTTCTCTCCTTGCCTACCCTCCTTTTTTGATACAACCTTATTTAGAAGAGAGGTTGTAAATCAGGATAATCATACCTTAAACAAGGGACAAAGGTCAATTCTTTATTATCATGGTTCATGAAAAAACCATTCTTTATAAAAATATGCATAAAAGGATTTTTCGTTCCTTTTATGCATAAGATTGGTTATTCGTTCAATCCCATTTCCGCTCTCACAACAGCGACAATGCGATCGACATAATTCGTGCATTCCTCAGCAGTCGGTGCTTCGGCCATTACACGTACAAGCGGTTCAGTGCCGGATGGTCTAACCAAAATGCGGCCATTCCCGTTCATTTCCGTTTCAACTTCCTTAATGACTGCCTGTACCTTCTCATTATCCGTAACAGCATGTTTATCGGTTACTCTGACATTAATAAGCGTTTGTGGATACTTCTTCATCTCACCGGCAAGCTCGGATAGGGTTTTTTTGGTATCACTCATGATATTAACCAGCTGTAAGCCCGTCAATAGACCATCACCCGTCGTATTATAGTCGAGGAATATGATGTGTCCGGACTGTTCACCGCCAAGGTTATAGCCGCCTTTTCTCATTTCCTCGACCACGTAGCGGTCTCCCACTGCCGTTTGGGCACTTTGGATATCATGCTCTTCCAGGCCTTTATAAAAGCCAAGGTTGCTCATGATTGTAGAAACCACAGTTCCTTGTTTCAGGCGATTGTTTTCTTTCAGGTATTTCGCACAGATATACATGATTTGGTCGCCGTCCACTACATTTCCCTTTTCATCGATGGCAATGACGCGGTCCCCATCCCCGTCGAAAGCAAGGCCAACATCCGCCCCTTTTTCTTTCAGGAATTCAGCAAGTGCTTCAGGGTGGGTCGAGCCGACCTTATCATTAATGTTCAGGCCATTTGGCGATGCGCCCATCGTGGAGATGTCCGCATCAAGGTCCGCAAACAAATGCATGGCCAAGGAAGACGTTGCTCCATGTGCACAATCAAGCGCAACATGTATGCCCGTAAAATCTTCGTCCACAGATTGTTTCAGGTACTGCAAATACTTTTGACCGCCTTCGAAATAATCGTTTATATGGCCTAGATCGCCGCCGACGGGACGAGGAAGTTCATCCTTATCCATATCCAACAGTGTTTCAATTTCCGCTTCTTGATCGTCGGATAGCTTGAAGCCATCAGGTCCAAAGAATTTAATGCCATTATCGGCGACTGGATTATGCGAAGCTGAAATCATGACGCCAGCTTCAGCACTAAGGGCCTTTGTCAAATAGGCAACTCCCGGTGTCGAAATGACGCCAAGGCGCATCACCTCTGCCCCAATCGATAAGAGACCGGCAACAAGTGCACCTTCCAGCATTTCACCTGAAATGCGTGTATCGCGCCCTATTAGCACTTTGGGTTTTTCTGTATTTTTAGTAAGGACGTAGCCACCAAAACGGCCTAGTTTAAATGCCAACTCCGGTGTTAATTCGCTATTCGCTATACCCCTAACTCCGTCTGTTCCAAAATATTTACCCATCTTAATCGCTCCTTCTTTAGATCTTACTGAATTAAATGATGTTAAAGGAAGTTCATGTCTCTTCGTCTTTTGGAGTTATGGAAACAGAGATCGTTTTAGAACCCAGCTCCCAATCCAATCCCGCAGGCGCATTTACCGCCACATCCACATCATGCGTACCTTCATCTAAATTGCTTAAATCTACTGTAAGATTAATGTCGTCTTTCGTGATATTCTTCAATTCGTCGGCCTCGCCTTGAAGCGTGATGCTCGTGGCATCGGATTCCAATTTAGCATCTTGGCCCTCCTGTATGCCCACAGGCTCTATTTCGACATTGTTGAATGTCTTGGATTCAATGGCAGCCGGTTCATCTTCTTCGACTGGTTTTTCTTCCGGTTCATCATCTTCGGCCGGTTCTTGCACTACCTCTTCATCATCGACTGGATCTTCAGTCTCCTGATCGACATCGACTTTTTCCGTGCGAATTTTGACCTTGGCCTTACCTAAGGACATTTTTTGAACACTTTCCGGTTTTGTAAGATCAAGCTCCAGTTCTGTATCCCCATCAATTTTGGAGATATTTACAGGAAGCTTCAATTGACTTATTTTTTCCAGGTTCGACTCCGATCCAAATAAGGTGACCTCGGCAGGGTCGACACTAATGCTCTTAATCCTGATGCCATCCTTTGCCTTCCCGGTTTGCTTTGGTGCGATGGAAACCGTTTTGGAAGGGATGCTCACCTTCAAGGAGACGGCAACTGAAGCAGGCTCGATCGTCACGTCCAACTTATTCAAGTCCCGGTCAAGTGCCTTGACGGTTGCTTTTCCGTTTACCGTTTCGTTCAGGCCCTTGCTTATTTCAAGGTTTGCCTTAACATAGGAAATTTGTTCGATGGCGTCTTTAGCGCCCGTTATTTTGACCGTTTGCGGGCTCACTGTCGGCTGCCCAGCGGTATACCCATCTTCAAGCAAGGAGGTATTATACTCAGCCTCAACCTTGAAATCCTTCGTCACTCGTTCCTGAACATTGACTTCTGCATATTCCGGATCGATTGTCGCCACCAGCTTTTCATTCAAATCACTTATTTTGAATGTGACCGTCCTATTCCCCATTGAAATTTCGGGATCTGACAGGTCTACATAAACCTTGAAGCCCCTCTGGTTTTTAGCGTTGATCAATAGGCTTTTTGCTCCCTTTAAAGTCACATCCACCGTTTCCGGCACTCCGCTTATCACTAGGTTTTCACGGTCATAATAGACTTCAACCGGCACATTCTCAATGGTCTCCGTACTGATTTCGGGGGCAGTGGATAAACCAAGGGATTTTTTATCCGACTCCATCTCAAAGTTAATGGAAATGAACAGAAGTGCTGCCAAGGCAAACGCTACGATTCTCATAAACCACGCACTATTGGTGAATTTATCCATTCTTTTTCCCCCTCCAATTCCAGATACCTGAGGAAGTTGTTTTGATGTTCTCCACTACGAGCTCACTTGTCAGCATCGCCCTGAAAGATTCTTGATCCAAATCCCTGTAGAGCTCACCATTTTTAGTAACCGATATCCCGCCCGTTTCTTCTGAAACGACAATCGTGAGACTATCAGTCACTTCGCTCATGCCGATCGCGGCCCTATGCCGTGTGCCGAGTTCTTTTGAGATGAACGGGCTTTCCGATAAAGGAAGGTAGCAGGCTGCAGCGGCCACCTGATTATTCTGCAGAATGACCGCACCATCGTGAAGCGGCGTATTAGGTATGAAAATATTAATGAGCAGTTCTGAAGAAATATAGGACTTTAGAGGAATTCCCGTTTCAACATAATCCCCAAGCTCCGTTCCCTTTTCTATCGTGATCAAGGCCCCTATCCGCCTCTTCGCCATATATGTGGACGCCTTCAGGATTTCTTCTACTAAACGCTCTTGCTGATTCTCTTCCGGTACGGTGCCCCTTGAAAAGAGCTTACCGCGTCCCAATTGTTCAAGTGCCCTTCTCAGTTCTGGTTGAAAAATGACGAGAATTGCCAATACTCCCCAATTCATGACTTGTGCCATTAACCATCCAAGTGTATTGAAACCAAACAGGTTGCTTAAGCTTTTTACAATGACAATCACAAAAATTCCTTTTAGCAGCTGAATAGCCTTCGTGCCTCGAATAATAGTTAACAATTTATATATCACAAACCAAACAAGGAGAATATCAATGAAATTTACTACATAGTCCCAAACATTCAAATTGGATAAAGACATGTTGTTTCCTCCAGTCAGTATTACTCCAAATAACAATTACAATCGTTATGTAATAACCTTAATAGTATACCATTTTTTAAATGAGACTTCTAAAACTAGTGTGAGAAATTTACTTGGCCGACTTCGGCACACGTAAATAATTGTCCCTCCCCACCCTTAAAAGGAAAGCTGAGCGGAGTTCATCGCATATGAAACACGATGTCCCCGCTCAGCTCTATAGCTCCTATTCGTTTTTCCCCTCATGCGAAGGAATCAATGAGGTTGCCGTATCCTTGACCTTATACCACATCCACTCGAAAGCTTGGTCAATGACATGGATGCTTCCTGTCACATTTCCTGCCTTGGACATATACTTATGTCCATTTATGACTGTGACATCTCCCTCTACTTCACCATCTATTTGGATATTGCCATTTTGAACCACGACATTCCCCTCGATTGTTTCACCAGCAGGCACAATGACCGTTTCGCCTTCAACCACTAAATTGGGCTGCTTGGATACCGAAAAATGTTCGTCCTGATTATAAGTGGAAAAAACGGAGCCGGTCATCAAAATAATGAACATGGCTGCCGCTGTCATGAAGGGATGGCTTTTAAACCAGCGTTTGGCACCCGTTGTTTTCGTTTCCTTTGGCAATTGAGCCATAACCTTCGCTGTGAAATCATCCGGCGCCTTAATATGGGAAGTGCTTTGTACAAGGGCTACTGCCTTTTTCATTTCATGAAAGTATGCTTGGCATTCCGCACACTCATGCAGGTGCTCACGCAGTATTTCTTTATGCTCCGGTTCGATGTCTTCATCTAAATAATCATGCATATATTCAATGATTTCCTCATGGCAGTTCATTTTTCTCACCTACTCTTTATAAATGGCGTAGTTGTTTACGCAAGGCTTCCCGACCACGATGTATTCTTGTCTTGACAGTGCCGACTGGCAAATCGAGTATTTCACTTATTTCCTTTAAAGATAGCTCTTCAATATACTTCAATACGATGACCGATCGATATTTCTCGGGCAATTTCATGATTTCCTCTTGAATCGTTTCCTGCAGTTCTAGAGATTCAGCCTCTTCCTCGGGCTTTGCCATATTCGATGCAAGCTGGGAGTACATATTTAATCCCTCTGTTCCAGCAACTTCAGCATCGAGATAATAATCCGGTTTCTTCTTGCGAAGGCGATCAATACAAAGGTTAGTCGCAATGCGATATAACCATGTAGAAAATTTCATGTCAATATTAAAGCTGCGGATGTTCACGAAGGCCCTAACGAAAGCCTCTTGCGCCAAATCTTCAGCTTCTTGCCTGTTTCCAAGCATCCTGAAACATATCTGGAAAACTTTGTCCTTATATAATTCGACAATTTCTCCAAATGCATTATGGTCTCCCTTTACTACTTGATTAATTCTCTCTTTAATGAGTGCATCCATTTTCCAGTATTACCCCCGCTCATGCGGCTATACGATTATTACGAATCGTAAGCTAAAAGGTTTCAAAATTTTAATACATTAATTTTAACAAAGTTTTACATTTAATGTTTAAGAAAAAAAAAACAGGGTTATATAGTAAGAAATTGTAAAATCCAAGGGAGTGGATCTCTTTATGACTGCTGAACAAATTTTAGACCATATTGAACAATACAGACAAAAAATGATGATGTTGGCTTCCCGCTCTTCGATGGTGGATAATGAAGTGGTTGAAGTAAGCAGCAAACTCGATATATTGATCAATCAATACCTCCACTTAACAAAAGGCAGGAGTCTTAAGGACAGACGTGCCCTTTGAAAATGAAAATGTGTTTGCAGCCATTTATGTTTAGAAATGTTCCAGTTACATACACCCAGGAAAATAAACTTACGCCTTCTAGCATATAAAAAACAGTAACCCATTACAAGCAGGTTACTGTTTTTTTATATTTCATCGATTATAATAGCTTTTCACCAAATAGGGAACCCATTAGCGCAACGGCAACGATCGCCGTTTTATTTCGCTCATCCAAAATCGGATTCACCTCAACGAACTCCGCCGAAGTAATCAAATCGGCTTCCGCGAGCATTTCCATCGCCAAGTGACTTTCCCGATAACTAATGCCGCCAATTACCGGGGTCCCTACACCTGGAGCATCTGCCGGGTCAACCCCATCCAAATCGAGTGATAGGTGGACGCCGTCTGTTCTTTCCCTTAAATACTCTATGCATTCTTCCATTACCCGTGTCATTCCGATACGGTCGATTTCATGCATCGTGTAGACTTTAATTCCTTTATCACGTATAAGCTCCTTTTCCCCCTCGTCCAAAGACCTTGCCCCGATGATCACGATGTTTTCAGGTTTCACCTTAGGAAAGGAACCATGGATATGGATTAGGTCCGGGTGCCCAAGCCCCATACTGACAGCAAGCGGCATTCCGTGAATATTCCCTGATGGCGACGTGTCCTCCGTATTTAAATCTCCATGGGCGTCGTACCAAATCACCCCGACGTTATCATGGTGCTTAGCTACTCCCGCGAGCGTCCCTATCGCGATTGAATGATCTCCACCCAATACGAGTGGAAAAGAGCCGCTTTCGATTATTTCATCTACTCTTGCAGCCAACTCACTATTACTCGCCGCAACAAGTGAAAGGTTTTTTAAATTCGTTCCAGGATCGTTGGCATTCTCAGGGCGGCCCACCGTGATATCTCCTAGATCCTCTACTTCTATATTTAAATGTTCAAGGCGCTCGATAATCCCTGCACAGCGAATTGCACTAGGTCCCATATCCACGCCGCGCCTTGCTTGACCTAGGTCCATGGGCAATCCAATGACTGAAATTTTCTGAATAGACATACAATTCCCCCCTTTCCCTCATTTTATATCGTAAACGCCTTATGGTTCAACCGAACACTCCCATGTATAAAAATGCAGGCTTCCCCGTTCCTCCCCTGCCGATCATAGTGATACAAATAGGCCTTTTTAAAATAAAAAAAAGCCTTAAGCCTGGCAGGCTTAAGACGTAAGTTTTGGTGTATGTAGATGATGGTGGAGCCTAGCGGGATCGAACCGCTGACCTCCTGCGTGCAAGGCAGGCGCTCTCCCAGCTGAGCTAAGGCCCCAAAGGGGTTATGGAATATAAAGCGGAAGACGGGATTCGAACCCGCGACCCCAACCTTGGCAAGGTTGTATTCTACCACTGAACTACTTCCGCATATGGCTGGGCTAGAAGGGATCGAACCTTCGCATGACGGAATCAAAATCCGTTGCCTTACCGCTTGGCTATAGCCCAAAATATGTTATGTATTGATTATATTCAACAAAATAAAAAGGTGGTAATCATATATTTCCCCATTAAAGAGAATATATAACTAATCCACAGGATTTCATTGAGATGGTGGAGGGGGGCAGATTCGAACTGCCGAACCCTAAGGAGCGGATTTACAGTCCGCCGCGTTTAGCCACTTCGCTACCCCTCCGCAATATATGGTTGTACATGGTGCCGGCAAGAGGACTTGAACCCCCAACCTACTGATTACAAGTCAGTTGCTCTACCAGTTGAGCTACACCGGCAAATAAAGGTTAAAATGGTGGAGGATGACGGGATCGAACCGCCGACCCTCTGCTTGTAAGGCAGATGCTCTCCCAGCTGAGCTAATCCTCCGGATTTTAAAATGATGAATGGTGACCCGTACGGGATTCGAACCCGTGTTACCGCCGTGAAAGGGCGGTGTCTTAACCGCTTGACCAACGGGCCGGACTTTATTGTGTTCATAGATAGATTGGGAAGCTCCCAAGCGGATTCGAACCGCTGACCTCTTCCTTACCATGGAAGTGCTCTACCTACTGAGCTATGGAAGCATATGGCTCCGCAGGTAGGACTCGAACCTACGACCGTTCGGTTAACAGCCGAATGCTCTACCACTGAGCTACTGCGGAATAATATAATGTTTCCTAAAACCCATTTAAAGATTTAAATGAATAGCCTGGCAACGTCCTACTCTCACAGGGGGAGACCCCCAACTACCATCGGCGCTGAAGAACTTAACTTCCGTGTTCGGAATGGGAACGGGTGTGACCTCTTCGCCATCACTGCCAGACCATATTCATTTTTGAAGAATTTTCATTCCTTCAAAACTAGATAATAAGAAGGTATTTCATTTTTTAAAGCGTTGGTTAAGTCCTCGATCTATTAGTATCAGTCAGCTCCACATGTC
>NZ_LNNH01000044.1:0-389 GCF_001542915.1 Peribacillus simplex
GTACTCAACAACAAATAAAGAGGGCTATCGCGAGTACAAATCGCCCAAACAAATTTGTGCAACATGCTCATTTTTATCACGGTGTACGGAAAGCAAAGACTATTAAAAAGTAGTGACACGGCATATCTGGCAAGCATATGTGGAAGAAGCAGATCATCTGCGTCATCATCAAGAGGTAAAACCTATATATGCGAAACGCAAAGAAACGATTGAGCGTGTATTCGCAGATGCAAAAGAAAAGCATGGTATGCGTTGGACTACTTTAAGGGGACTTAAAAAATTGTCGATGAGGCGATGCTTACTTTCGCTGCCATGAATTTAAAGAAGATGGCCACTTGGACATGGCAAGGTCCTAAAACGGCTTAACATAGTGGCTCGAAGAGCCCAAA
>NZ_LNNH01000044.1:399-18859 GCF_001542915.1 Peribacillus simplex
TGATGCTCGAATTAAAGAGCATCAGTTTTTGAGTGACCGTTATTTTTTTTATGAATCATTCCGTGGAAACGGCGGGATCTGCCTGTTCCTTAACTGGAACGATCTGAAGGAAATGCTTTCCGGGATCTTGGAGCAGGACCTCTAAAGAGACCGCTTCTTCCGTTTGACCTTGTTCTTTCAAAAGGTTCGTGTAGCTGCCGAGAAGTTCGGTCACGTCCTGTATGCCTAGGGCAGAGAGGGGCTCTATCGAAATCTTTGCGCCTTTGGCAACCCGTTTCTTAATCACGTCTTTCGTCAAACCGCTTTCTGGCTGTTGACGTAAATAGACGACACCTCCGGTCATGCCTGCACAAATCCATGGGCCAGGATCTCCTAGAACCAAACCTCTCCCATTTGTCATGTATTCGAAAGCGAATCCTTTTATATTGGAAGTTACCGCAATATTACCGGTTTCCTTTTCGGGCAGAGGCTGTTTCAACAATCCCCCGATGATCATATCCGCTCCCGAAAGCCGAATTCCCGCCCTTGCATCGGCATCTCCCTGGGCAATGAGAAGACCGTGCTGTGCACCGTACCCGAACCCCTTGCCGACCGATCCATTGTAGAACTTCCCATCTTTGCCGGGAGATTTAAAGATGCCGATATTGCCGCCGATTGAAGTTTTGCCGATTCCATCCTGTGCGCCGCCGTTCACGCTGATCGTAATCCCCTCCGTATTGTAAGCCCCAAGTCCATTGCCCGGTATGGAACCATCCTGGTAAGAGAGGTGAACGGGGGGAAGTTTTTTGTACGATCCATCAAGCCTGCCCCTAACGCGGTGACAGGAGACCCGGCTGCCGAGTACACGCTGCTCGGATGTGATCGAGCTATAACTTCGTGATTGCTGCAGGTCATCTACATGTGAATCAAGATATTCGGCGCCAACTGCAACCTGCATCGAGCTCTCATCCAAATACGCCTCTTTTTCCTGATGGGAGAATGGCGTAATATCCAGGTTCTTTAATAGATACGTTAAATCAAGTGAATGCTGCCCCGTAACTTGCTGGAGCAAATCGGAACGGCCCACGATATCCTGAAGATTTTTCACGCCAAGCGACCCTGTCAATAGTTTAAGTTCCTTGGCAAAGGCACTGTACATATTCATCAAGCCTTGAACGGCCAAATCGAATTTTCGGGGAACGAAACGCCGCAGTCCGTGCTCCTTCGCTTGTGCTTCCGATTCGATTTGTGTGGCAATGCCTACATGACAGGTATCAAGGTGACATCCGCGGCATGTGGTACAGCCGACAGCAATCATTGAAAGGGTACCGAAGCCTACACGGTTCGCCCCAAGCAGCATCACTTTCATGATATCCATTGAGCTCTTTAACCCGCCATCAGCCCAAATTTCTACGCTTTGGCGAATGCCAGACTCCAGCAGGGCATTATGGGCCGCCTTCACACCAATCTCGACTGGAAGGCCGACGTGTGCGAGTGCATGAATCCTGGCAGCTCCCGTTCCGCCATCAAAACCGGATAGCGTAATGATATCGGCGCCTGCCTTGGCGACCCCGACTGCGATCGTGCCAATGTTTGGCACGACAGGTACCTTGACGGCCACTTTCGCCTTATCGTTTGCCGTTTTCAATTCATGGATCATTTGGGCCAGATCTTCAATGGAATAAATATCATGGTTATTGGAAGGGGAGATCAAATCCGAACCGATCGTTGCATTCCGCGCTTCCGCAATTTTCGCTGTAACCTTTGAACCTGGAAGATGCCCCCCCTCACCAGGCTTAGCCCCTTGCCCAATTTTTATTTCCAGAAGATTTGAAGAGTTCAAGAGTTCCGCATTGACACCGAAACGGCCTGAAGCGATTTGCTGTCCGCGCGATTTCGGGTACTTGCCAAGCATATCCTTGATTTCCCCGCCTTCGCCATTCATGCTGATCATGCCTAGCCGTTCGGCAGCCTCTGCATACGCACGGAAAGCAATCTCATTTTGCGATCCAAAGGACATGGAAGCTATGACGAAAGGAAGTTCCTGTTCATCGATCGAAAGATTGACTTTTTCAGATGGAATCGGAGCATCTGACGTTTTTAAAGATGTTAAATGGCGGATTGCCGTTGGATTGGATTCTTCCTGCTCGGTGATCTTTTCACGATAAGCATCATAGTCCCCGCTTGAGGCCACTTCACCAATCGACTTCCAGATCCTCGGGAATAAATGAAAGGTCTTTCCCATGCGTTCCTTATCATTGTTATAATCTTCCGCACGCTGGATGGCGTCAGCTTTGATCTTATCGAAATTATAATCCAAATCATCTGAACCAAAGAAGTTAGCCACATTTAAATAGGCCGCGATTTCCTCATGTAAGCCGATGCTGGAGAAAAGCCTTCCATACCCGCGGAGCTCATGGATGCCGATGGTGGAAATGACTTTCTCAAGCCCCTTCGTCAAGGAGTTATATAAATTGATAACCTTCTTTAGGTCATCTGAAGATAAGGAAAGGAACATGTAATATGGACTGATCAAATTTGCCCCAAGACCATAAGAAACGATGATATCATGCAATGACCTTAATGAGGCGGAACGTAAAAGGATGGAGCAATCCCGGCGCTTGCCCTTTTGCACCAAAGCTTGATCGACAGCTGAAGTGACAAGATGGGGGTCAAGCAGCAGGTGACCATTTTGATGGGCGAGAGCATCATCCAAAACGAGCAGCGTTTTGCCGCCATCCACTGCATGGACCGCATCATCCGTAATCCTGGTCAGGGCATTTGTAATGCTTTCGTTCTCCTTGAAGGTGCTTGAAAGGAAGTGCACGAGTTTTTGATCCTGGTTATAGTTAATGAATTGATCATAGCTTGGCTGTGAAAGGATGGATGAGCATTCATAGCCAGTCAGTCCTTCAATCAATAAGGGAGTCAGCAGCTCGTAGACTTTGCCGGCCTTTTTCGCTTCGAATAGGGAAGGGCGTTTTCCGATGATGGTCCTCGTCGAGAAGTGCTCTGTTTCCCGGTCCCTGTCGATGGCGGGGTTGGTTACGACCGCTACGCTTTCCTTAATGAAGTCTGCAATATTGGTACGTTGCGGATTGAGTGCTGCAAGTGGCGCATCATGACCAAGGGAACGAATGGGCTCGGCACCTTTCTCGGCCATCTGTTCCACCAATTGAACATGCTCCCTCTCCCAGCCAAAAGCTTTATACTGTCCATTATGAATGGCTTGCGTGTTTGCCATGGAGATAATTTTTTCAAAGGTGTGTGGCTGCAAGCGAACGCGGTCATCGGAAAGGATGAAACGATCATTGAATAGTCTGAACACTTTCTCTTGAAAATCCTTGTAGGTGTACAATTGAATGGAGTCGCCGTTCCATTTCAACCCAACCTTTTCTCCAGGACCCAACGGTTTTGGATCTCCGGTAAATTCACTGGAAGGAATGATTCCAGGTTCTGAAGTGAACATATAGGAAGATTCCGTTTCGATATTCCATAACGGACGCAGCCCTAAAGAATCGACGGAGAATACGGCCTCGTCGCCGAAGCGGGAAATGATCCCTGCCGGACCTTGGGCGAAATGGCCCCATGCTTCCCGTAAATACGTATATAAGTCTTGCAAGTGTTCGGGATATTCCTTAATTTCATTAATGATTGGCGGGAACATAAGGTCGACGGCTTCAAACAAAGAGTAGCCATGCCGGCATATGAAGGTTTCAATCGTCTTGTTTAAATCCTGCGAGTCGCTTCCGTCTTTGGCGATGGGCACGCCGATCATTTTCGCTTCATCACGTAATTTGGCGATCGTATTGATTTCACCATTATGGCCAAGCACACTGAAAGGCTGGACCCGAAAGAAGCTTGATAAAGTATTGGTCGAAAATCGATTATGCCCAAGTGTCATCGCGGAGGCTGCTAGTGGATCGGCAAGATCAAGATAGTAGGCAGGGAGCGTATCCCCGGCTCCCATCACTTTGTAGACCGCATGATGCTGGCTTAAGGAGGCAACATGAATGAAATCACTTTTTTCGATGTCCGAGGACAGCTCAAAAAGAACATTTGAAAGCTCCTTGCTGTGGACGTTGGCGGCAGAACAGGCAAACTGCCAAAACACAGGATCTTCTTGAATGGCGATTGGCCCCAAGGCTTCAGAGCGGTAGGCCTTATCCGTTTCGAAAATCAAGGAAAGCCCATGTTGAAGGAGCTTTTCTTTGACTTCAATTTTTAAATCGTTTGCATCAGCCTTTTTGCTTAGAAATAAGTGGCCGACTATGAAGTCGTCTTGATCGACTAAGCCTTGATCGACATTAGCCTTTTCAAGCTTCTTTTTCCAAAGAGCCCGCGGAATATCGATATGGATTCCTGCGCCATCTCCCTCTCCATTGATGAAGCCGCAGCGATGGTTCATTTTAACGAGAGCATCGATGCAGGCAAAGATGTTTTCGTTTGTAGGGATTTTCTTTTTTTCGATTGCTGCAACGATTCCGCAGGCATCATGTTCTTGCTTGTGAAACTCATTGAATGTAGCGGGTGTCCATTGTTGGGTCATATATGCGGCTTGAATAAGGTTCCCCTTATTTTCTGCCCTTCACCTCCTGTAGCATTTGATTCAATTGGGGAAATATTAATAACCCGAACGATAGTCCGAGTTCTTGATAGATTGAAAGAAAGGGTATAAATGTAAGTAAATGTATCCATATCATATCATTTAAATATTCAGAAATCAATTTTTTATACAATTGGTTGGATGTTAAATTGGAGGGGTTTTTCGTGAATATGGGAGTGGAAGGCTAATTTGAATGATTATTTTGCCTGATGATAAGAAAACCCCAAGGATGAAGAACATCCTGGGGTGTATAAAATATGCATAATTATGCTGTTATCGTTTCTTGAATCAAGTTCTTGAATGCATGTTCAACCGCTTTAAGGGTATAAGCGATATCGTCCTCCGTATGTGCAATGGTCAGGAACCACGCTTCGTATTTGGAAGGAGCCAAATTGATGCCTTGGTTGAGCATCAGTTTGAAAAACTTGGCGAACATTTCGCCATCCGTATTTTCCGCCTGCTCATAGTTTTCAATTTTTTCCGTCGTGAAATAGATCGTCAAGGCCCCTTTAAGGCGATTGATCGTGATAGGAACATTATATTGACCGGCTGCCATTTGGATACCTTCTTCAAGGATTTTTCCTAATCGATCAAGCTCATCGTACAGGCCTTCCTCTTTAAGGACCTCCAAGCAAGCTATTCCGGAAAGCATGGAAGCCGGATTTCCTGCCATTGTACCTGCTTGGTAGGCAGGACCGAGGGGAGCGACCGTTTCCATGATTTCTTTCTTGCCGCCATAGGCACCGATCGGAAGTCCGCCGCCGATGATCTTGCCAAGGGCAGTCAAGTCGGGTTGGATTCCCAAGAAGTCCTGAGCGCCTCCATACATGAACCGGAAAGCGGTGATGACTTCGTCGAAAATGACCAATGATCCTGCCTTGTGGGATAAGGAAATGACGTCTTCGAGGAAACCGGGGCTTGGCTCGACAATGCCAAAGTTGCCGACGATCGGTTCAACCAGTACGCCTGCGATTTCGTTGCCCCATTTATTCAATGCTTCCTTAAATGGTTCGATATCATTGAAGGGCACCGTGATGACTTCCTGGGCGATGCTTTTTGGAACTCCGGCAGAATCCGGCGTTCCAAGTGTGGACGGACCCGAGCCAGCGGCTACAAGAACAAGGTCGGAGTGACCATGATAACAGCCGGCAAACTTGATGATCTTATCGCGTCCTGTATAAGCACGGGCCACGCGAATGGTCGACATGACTGCCTCGGTGCCTGAATTGGTGAAGCGGACTTTATCAAGGGACGGTATGGCCTCTTTCAGCATTTTGGCGAACTTGACCTCATGCTTTGTTGGAGTTCCATATAATATACCTGTTTCTGCTGCTTTAACGATTGCCTCCGTAATATGTGGATGTGCATGCCCTGTGATGATCGGACCATATGCCGCCAAATAATCGATATATTTATTGCCGTCGACATCCCAGAAATAAGCACCTTTGGCATGATCCATGGCAACCGGTGACCCGCCGCCTACCGCTTTGTATGAACGCGAAGGGCTGTTGACCCCGCCGACGATATGTTCCAATGCCTCTTTATGTAAAAGCTCCGAATTACTAAAATCCAATCTTAAAACCTCCTAAAAGTACAAACGTATTCCTCTTCATCATAGCACTTTTTCGTCCGGAAATCCGGGGGTGGAGGCCAAGGAATGTCGCCAGCCCTTAAAAAACCCGCATGAATCCTAGAAACAGCTGAATCCATGGTCCGTTATTTTTTGCTGGAAATCGGATCCGGTCCCAAAATTCCAGTCAGGAAGGTCAGGATGCCGACGATGGAGTCCGGATTTTCGATGTCGAAGGATTGGCGGTTCATTTCTCCTTCGGCTTGGTAGTAAATGAGGCTGCCGGTGCCTTTTTCTTCATTAATATGAATTTGGAAACTTAAGGGGGTGCTTTCTACCGATCCATCGGAATCCCTTTGAATGACCTGGCATAATAATGGACCAAATTCATCCTCATAAAGGAAGTCATAACGAAGGCCAATGACGACCTTTTCGATTTGTGATAATAATAATTCTTTTATATTCATGGCATATTTGTCTCCTTTATATATGTATCTCTTACAACGTCAGGATTATCCTGAAAGAAGGGGGGCGGAACATCAGGCATTTTTATTGTCTAAATAGCTGAGGTTGGATAAACTAATGCATTAGGACAAGAGATGACGGAGGATGTAACAGGATGAGTGATGCAATACAAGTGAAACAATTGCGGAAGGAATTTAAGTCGGCATCAAGCCGTTCGGGTTTAAAAGGCGCCTTCCGGGATTTACTTACAAGAAATTATAAGATCGTCCCTGCTGTCAATGATATCAATTTTACTGTAAAAAAGGGTGAAATGGTAGCTTATATCGGTGAAAATGGCGCTGGGAAATCGACCACGATCAAAATGCTCACGGGTATTTTGGAGCCGACGTCAGGCGAAATCTCGGTCAATGGGATGAACCCCCATAGGGAAAGGGAAAAGTTCACCCAGACGATCGGAGTCGTATTTGGACAGCGCTCACAGCTTTGGTGGGATATTGCCGTTCAAGAATCCTTCAGGCTGTTAAAAAAGGTTTATAAGGTAACGGATGAACAATATAACGATCATATGGAGCATGTCATCAAGACGCTTGATATCGGTCCTTTGCTCGACAAACCGGTGCGGAAGCTCTCGCTAGGTCAGCGAATGCGCTGCGAGCTAGCGGCAGCATTGATCCACAATCCACCATTGCTGTTCCTGGATGAACCGACCATTGGGCTAGATGTACTCGTGAAACTGAAGATTCGCGAATTCCTGAAAGAAATCAATGAAAAATATAATACGACCATCCTTTTGACCACCCATGACTTAGGCGATATTGAGGCGCTTTGCGAGCGCGTGATCATGCTTGATGAAGGCAGGATCATTTATGATGGGGAATTGCAGAGTCTGAAGGATAACTGGGCTGAGGAAAAACAGATTCATTTTCAATTCATCGAGGGAGTTTCCCTTCAGGAATTGCAATCCTTGCCGCTCCCATTTAACGCAAACTGGGTTTATGATGAGAAAAACCAAACCTACATCGCCTTGCTGAAAGAAGAAGGCGACCATATTTCCCAGCTTGTCTCGGCTGTCGTATCTCATTTTAAAATAAAGGATATCAAAATTCACGAGACGTCCATTGAAGAGATTGTGCGTAATATTTATGAAGAAGGCACTGTCTGACTCTCTTATCATTAAGAAACAACGTGTCTATCAAGGAGGGGGAGAGTGCCATGGGAAAATATCTAGCGATGATTCGCATGCGTTTTTTGATGATGCTTGCGTATCGAACGGATTATTATACCGGCATTTTAATTTATAGCATTAATATCGGGGCTTATTATTTCTTATGGAATGCAATATATGGAGAAAAAAGCTCCATCGAAGGTCTTTCAAGTATGCAGATGACAACTTATGTGGCGGTTGCTTGGATGGCGAGGGCCTTTTATTTCAATAACATTGACCGCGAAATTGCCACTGAAATCAAGGATGGGAAGGTCGCCATCGAGATGATCAGACCCTATAATTATTTAGGGATGAAGACGATGCAGGGGCTTGGGGAAGGGATATTCCGTTTCTTCTTCTTCTCGATCCCGGGCATGCTGCTGGTAGCCTTGATTTTTCCGATCGAACTGCCGAACGAACCGGCAACATGGGCGATATTCGGGATTTCCTTGCTGTTCAGCTTCATCATCAATACCCAAATTAATTTATTGACGGGGATCACCACCTTTTTCCTTTATAATAACGCGGGGTTGATCCGGGCTAAACGGGTCATCATCGATTTGTTTTCCGGTCTATTGCTACCCATCAGTTTCTATCCGATATGGGCGCAGGAAGTAATGAAATACTTGCCGTTTCAAGGGATCAGCTATGTACCAAGCATGATCTTCACGAACGGGTACAGTTCAGGGGAAATTGGCATGGCGCTTTTACAGCAGTTCATTTGGTGCATCATTCTCATAATACCGATTCAGCTTTTATGGATAGTCGCAAAAAAACAGCTGATTATTCAAGGGGGTTGATCGGATGTTTTATGTATCGATGTTTTTTCAATATGTAAGTCAATATATGAAAACAAGATTGCAGTATCGGGCGGATTTCTTCATGGAAATCTTATCTGACCTGCTGAATCAGGTCGTGAATTTGGTTTTCATCTTGGTTGTTTTTGGCCATACTCAGTTTTTAAGCGGCTGGAGCCGCGAAGAAATCATATTCATTTATGGGTTCTTCCTTATTCCATTCGCCCTTTTTTCAGCGTTTTTCAATATTTGGGATTTCAATGATCGCTATATCGTCAAGGGTGAGATGGACCGGATATTAACAAGGCCGATACATAGCCTGTTTCAAGTCATTTTGGAAAGAATCGAGCTTGAATCATTATTTGGTGTTGTGACTGGTTTGATCATAATATTTTACTCTGGGGCATCACTGAATCTGGAGCTTGCCTGGTATGATCCGATTCTTTTCATCATCTTTGCAATAGGAGGGGCGCTTGCTTATGCGGCCATTTTCGTTGTGATCGCAAGCATCGGGTTTTGGTCGGATGCAAAAACCTCCATCATGCCCATGATGTATAATATCGGGAATTATGGACGCTATCCTGTCGATATTTATAATAAGATCATTCGCTTTGTCCTTACATGGGTGCTGCCATTCGCGTTTGTCGGTGTTTATCCGGCATCCTATTTCCTTAGGAAAGAGGAGTGGTATGCGTATGCCTTCGCCACACCTGTAATCGGGGTTGTCTTTTTCATGATATCCGTCGTCATTTGGAATCAGGGAGTGAAGCGGTACCGCGGGGCAGGAAACTAAAAAAGAAATCCCTTCAGCCATCAGGTTGAAGGGATTTCTTTTTGTTTATTTACGCTTATTCTTTCTTTCTATATATCTTGCCTGGGCTTCGGCATACTGCTGTTTTTCCATTTCCGTTTCCGGTATTACCATTGGAACTTCGGTCGGCTTACCATCTTCATCAATGGCAAGCATCGTTAAAAAGGCGCGTGCCGTAAGCTGCTTTTCACCTGTTAATAAGTTTTCTCGCTCCACCTTCACGAATACCTCCATGGAAGTGCGGTGGGCACATGTCACATAAGCCTCTAGGTTAATCGCATCTCCTGTCTTGATGGGGGCCAAAAAATCAAAAGAGTCGCTTGATGCTGTCACGACTGGCTTTCGACAATGGCGCATAGCCGAAATGCAGGCGATTTTATCGACATAGGCCATTACTTTCCCGCCAAAAATGGTATTGTGATGATTTGTGTCAGGGGGGAAAACAAGGTCAGTTAAAAAGGTCCTTGACTGCTGTGTGGGTTGGCCTGCTGCTATCTCTACGTCGTTTTCGATCATTTGCCGGTTGTTTGGGCCAATAGCTTTTCCCGGACGATTTTGGCTGCCTCGACCATATTTTTAAGGGAAGAAACCGTTTCAGGGACGCCCCTCGTTTTCAGGCCGCAGTCAGGATTGATCCAAAACTGGTCTTTATCCAATACCTTGATGCCTCGTTCAATCATGTCGACCATTTCCTTCACAGCCGGGACTCGAGGACTATGAATATCATATACCCCTAGGCCAATTCCTTTTTCGTATGTCTTTTCCTCGAATGCGGAGGCAAGCTCCCCGTGGCTGCGGGATGTTTCGATGGAAATGACATCGGCATCGAGGGAAGAGATGACATCCATGAAACTGTTGAAGTCACAATAGCACATATGCGTATGGATTTGCGTTGTATCTTCCACGCTCGATGTGGAAATCAGGAACGAATTCACCGCCCAGTTCAAATACTCTTCCCGGTCGCTTTTCTTCAATGGAAGTCCTTCTCTAAGTGCAGGCTCATCCACTTGGATCATCTTGATTCCTGCCGCTTCCAAGGCAAGTACCTCTTTATCCAAGGCAAGGGCAAGCTGATAGCAAACATTCTCCCTTGAAATATCATCACGGACAAATGACCAGTTCAAAATCGTTACAGGACCTGTGAGCATTCCCTTTACCGTTTTCTTTGTCAGTGATTGAGCATGGACGCTTTCCCTGACTGTCATCGGCTTGATGAAATGAACGTCGCCGTAAATGACGGGGGGCTTGACGCAGCGAGAACCGTAGGATTGAACCCACCCTTTTTCCAGAAAGACGAATCCCCCCAGCTTATGGCCGAAATATTCAACCATATCCGTCCGTTCAAATTCTCCGTGAACGAGAACATCCAGGCCGATTTCTTCTTGAATATCGATCCACCTGGCAATCTCATCATTTATGAATGTTTCATATTGGGCAGCAGTCCATTCTCCTCTTTTAAATTTACTGCGTGCTTGTTTCACTTCAAATGTTTGGGGGAAGCTGCCGATCGTTGTAGAAGGAAGAAAAGGCAACTTGAAAAATTCACGTTGTTTTTGGTAACGCTCTTTAAATGCCAGCTGACGTCCCGAGGTCTTGGATTTAACCTTTTCTACATCGGCTTGTACTGCTTTATGATTCCGGGCCTGGGAACTGGCTAACGTTTGGATCGCCAATTTATTCGCATCCACTTTCTTTACGATTGCCTCCAAACCTAGATTGCTGCCTTTGACAAGGGTAGTGATTTCTTCTAGCTTCTCATCCGCGAAGGCAAGTGCCTCCTTCACTTCTTTAGCAAGCGCGTTTTCATTGCGAACGGTCACTGGAACATGAAGCAGGGAACAAGAGGGTTGGAGCCAGATTTTATCTTCTGCCACTTTGTTCTTGATCGTCTCGATTAATTGAAGCTTGCTCGATAAATCGGAAAGCCAAATGTTTTTTCCGTCAATCACGCCTGCACCAAGCACTTTGTCTGCCGGGAAGCCGAATGTTTCAAGATTGCTGACATTTCTTCCTTTATCATGAACAAAATCGAGCCCGATTCCCTGAACTTTCAATTGAGTGACCGCTTCATAGTGTTCCACGGCATCAAAGTATGTTTGGAGCATGATGTTCAGGTGAGGTGCCGCTTCATTCAGTTTTTCATAGAGGTATGTAACAGTTTCCATATCATCTTTGGATATCGATGAAACAAGGGAAGGCTCATCTAACTGAACCCACTGCACACCTTCTTGCTCCAACTCCTGCAATATTTGTGTATAGAGGGGGAGCAGGCTCAGGATGATGCCAGGGATATCTTCTTTATTGAAGCCTTTGGAAAGGGAGATGAAGGTATACGGTCCGATAAGCACCGGCTTCGTTTCAATCCCCAGCTTCTCCTTGGCTTCCCGATATGCAGCAAGCGGCTTATTTTCTGTTAAAGTCAGCTGGGAGCGTTTTAATTCCGGGACGATATAGTGATAATTCGTATTGAACCATTTCGTCATCTCGGATGCGACTTCGTCCTTGTTACCGCGGGCCATTGAATAATAAACGGAAAGGGGGACACTTCCTCCTTCATAAGAGGAATAACGTTCGGGAACAAGACCGAACATCACGGAAGTATCGAGCATTTGGTCATACAAAGTAAAGTCATTGACAGGAATGATATCAACGCCTTGCTCTTTTTGCTTTCGCAGGTTGCCCAACCGGATCGCTTCCAGTTGCGATGCGAATTCCGTTTCTTCGATTTTTCCTGACCAGTAAGCTTCTAATGTGCGTTTCCATTCACGATCTTCCCCGATGCGGGGGTATCCCAGATTACTACTTTTCAAAATTTCCATCCTCCTACATTCTTTGAATTTGATTGATATCCAACAAAAAAAGCACCCCTAACAGTCAAAAAGAGAAAGTTAGAAATGCTTAAAATAAAGTGTCAAGCGAATTGCCACTTACATGAAAGGTTCCTAACACCTCCCTATCTCCCGTAGGTTAAAACAGTGTTGTTGAAACAGGCAGGTCTCCTGACTTAGGGCATATTATTAGCGGCAAGCCTTCCCAATCCTTGGGATCAGTGGCATATCGGGTGGCGCTAACATTCCCATTACAGTGGCGGGACCGTGCCGGGATTACACCGGACTTCCCTTTTAATCCTAATGAACATTAGGAACCTGTTTCCACATATGAAATTCGGTAAATTAAAAATTTATAAAATAGAAACTATTATAAAAATTTAGACAATCTTAACATATCCGACCAAAAGGGTCAACAAGCAAAAGTTTCGTAAACATGCCCTATGACAAGTGGTTTATGACAAGGCTGAAGTCTTTCCAAAATAGAATATATTGATTGGACAGGGAGTATGTATAAGGAAGTGGGCGTTTTGAAATGGGGCGTGGGGGATGACTTTCTACATCTTGATTGCTGGAATCATTTTTTGCATGGTGATGAGCATTCGGACGTTATTTCTTGTCGAGTCGGGGGGGAAAAAGTTCTCTCTTGAAGACATGCTTTGGCTCGGCAATTTATATGCGACGATATTAGTTGGTTTTGCACTGATTTATTTATTATACGAGCTTCAGAATCACTCAGTGATTCTTGATATGGGCAATCGATTGGATGGCACTTTTTATGAACAACTGAAAACTTCTTTTTATTTCAGTGCGATGACGATGTTTTCTGTAGGATATGGCGATATAGCCCCTATAGGCATGGGCCGGATGATAGCGACAATACAGGCATTCATCGGATACACGCTTCCGGCGGCATTCGTGATTCGGACGGTGATCGACCTGGACCAGAAGGATAGGAAGGATAAATGAAAGTTGTGTTTCTTTCGATTATTGGGTACCCTTACCATAATGAAGAAAATGGAGGGTTCAATATGACTGTTAAAATTGGAGAAAAAGCACCTGATTTTCATTTACCTGCTAACAACGGTGAAATGGTTTCCCTTTCGCAGTTCAAGGGCAAATACGTTGTTTTATATTTTTACCCTAAAGATATGACCCCGGGTTGCACGACGGAGGCCTGTGATTTTCGGGATCACAATGAACACTTTGAGGAATTGGATGCTGTCATCATTGGCATCAGCCCGGACCCAGCCGCGCGTCATGAAAAGTTCATTGAAAAACATGGATTGCCTTTCCTTTTGCTGGCTGATGAAAGTCATCAAGCTGCCGAAGCATTCGATGTGTGGCAATTGAAAAAGAACTTTGGCAAGGAATATATGGGCATTGAGCGTTCCACCTTCCTGATTGACAAGGAAGGCATGATCGTCAAAGAATGGCGCAAAGTAAAAGTAAAAGGCCATGTTGAAGACGCTCTTGAAACTCTTCGTGAACTCCAAAAATAAGGGTGAGCGACATAGGGAGCTCGCCGCCAAGTTGATTCATCATTCAATACGATTGAAGCCAAAAGAGAGAATCCTGATAAGGGGCCATATCTGCACGAAGCCACTGATTAAAGAGCTGATCGTTGAAGCTTACAGAGTCGGGGCATTTCCATATGTAGAACTGGAGGATGATGAAATAAATCGTCACCTGTTACGAGGGAATGTAAAAGAACAGCTTGCCACCTCAGCGCAATGGGCCATGAAAAAATATACTGATATTGATGCGCTCATCATCATGACCGGTGATGAAAGTTCAATGGAAATGACGGATGTCCCTGTTGAGATGCATCGTCTTCAAGGGGAGATGATGCATGCTGCTACGCTTTTTTATGTCAACAATCGACGTTGGGTCTTGCTTAATTATCCGACCAGCATATCAGCGCAAAAAGCCGGCATGAGCTTTGATGAGTATGAAGATTTCCTTTTAAACGTATGTACTATCGATTACGTGAAAATGGAGGCGGCACTTGAACCGTTAAAGCAATTGATGGAACGAACCGACAGGGTCAGGATCATTTCACCAGGGACTGATTTGACCTTTTCAATCAAAGGGATGCCGGCAATCATCTGTGCGGGTAAAAAGAACCTGCCTGACGGCGAGGTGTTTACGGCTCCGCTGAGGGAAAGCGTCAATGGGACGATAGCCTTCAATGCCCCCGCCACCTATGAAGGAACTCCTTTCGGTGATGTAGAATTAACATTGGAAAAGGGAGAAGTCATTAAAGCCGTTTCCAAACACATGATTGAAATGAACGAGATACTGAATATGGATGAAGGGTCTCGTTTCATCGGCGAGTTCGGCATTGGCATCAATCCTTACATAGTGAAGCCCATGGGCGATATTTTGTTCGATGAGAAAATAAGCGGCAGTCTGCACCTGGCATTGGGTGCGGCCTATAATGAGGCTGATAACGGAAACCGTTCATCGATTCATTGGGATATGGTTTTGATCCAGCGATCTGAATATGGCGGCGGGGACATTTATTTTGATGACGTCCTGATCAGGAGGGATGGTCTTTTCGTTTTGCCGGAGCTCCTCGATTTAAATTCTAATTGAATGAAATAGCGCCTTTTTTAACAAGGGTAAGGCTTTTGTCCAACTCAAAAAGGGGACACCTGAATATGCTTTATTAAGGGAATACCTCCTCAGAGAAAGTTGCGCGGGACATACAGAGCCCGTGTTTTTTTATGTCAATAAAAAGGGAGAGATAAACACATGTTAATACTTTCAACGATCATTCCGGATGAAGGCATCCAAACGAGGATGAAGGAAGGTTTTCCGGATTCGACCTTCGTCTATCATGCAGGATGGGCGGATGGGCCGCTTAGTGAAGCGGAAGTCTTTATTACATATGGCGAGGATTTAACGGAAGAAATCATCGGTAAGGCGAAAAACCTGAAATGGATCATGGTCATGAGCGCAGGAATGGAATTGCTGCCTTTTAAAGCGATTGAGAAACGCGGGATTATGGTGACCAACGCAAGAGGCATTCATAAAATACCAATGGCTGAGTATACAATAGGGATGCTTTTACAATATGAAAAGAAATTAAAGCTGCTCATGAAAAATGAAAGGGAAGAGCGCTGGGACAGGAAAATCGAGGTGGGGGAGCTGAATGGCAAAACGATGCTCGTCATCGGTACTGGTGCGATTGGAGGGGAAGTGGCCCGTCTGGGCAAGGCCTTCAGGATGACGATGCTAGGCATGAACCGGAGCGGGAAACCAGTGGAATGCATCGACCGCATGTATACCCTTGACTGTTTGTTGGAGGTCATATCAAGAGCGGATTATATCGTGTCCGTGTTACCGAGTACGGCTGAGACGAAGCATCTTTTGCAAATGGAGCACTTTATTGCGATGAAAGACTCGGCCGTTTTCGTCAACATTGGCCGCGGCGACTTGGTTAAGGCTGATGTATTGCAAAAGGCTCTCGAAAGCGGGGAACTGGCACATGCCATCCTGGATGTATTCGATCCGGAGCCTTTAAGGAACGGACATCCGTTTTGGAGCATGGAGAATGTAACGGTAACACCTCACCTTTCGAGTAAAAGCGGAGAATATTTACCAAGGACCTTTGCGATATTCGAACAAAACATGCTTGAATATTCGAAAGCTGGAAAAGACTTCATTAACGTAATCGATTTATCAAAGGGATACTAAAACCATATGAAAATGGGAAAGATTCAAAGAGGTGACGAATAAACTAAAAAAGAACGGGAAGTCATAGAAATATTGACAAAATCAACGGATAGAAGGTACACTATTTATAAATATTACAATCTAAGAATTCATACTTAATTAGAAAACGAGGTGGATGACGGTGTCTGAAGTTCAGTTGAAAGAAGCGTTGGATTCATTAAAAGATACCGGTGTAAGAATAACTCCTCAGCGCCATGCGATTCTTGAATATTTGATAAACTCCATGTCACACCCTACAGCTGATGATATATATAAAGCACTGGAAAGCAAATTTCCTAATATGAGCGTGGCGACGGTTTACAACAACCTCCGCGTTTTCCGAGAGGTCGGCTTGGTTAAAGAACTTACTTACGGTGATTCGTCAGCAAGGTTTGACTTCGTAACCACGAATCATTATCATGTAATCTGCCAAACTTGCGGAAAGATAGTGGATTTCGATTATCCCGCATTGGATGAGGTCGAACATTTCGCAGCACAGGTGACTGGTTTCAATGTCAGCCACCATCGGATGGAAATCTACGGTGACTGTTCGGATTGTGCGAAAAAAGAAAGCCATTAAAAAAAAGTTCCTCCACTTGGTTGGAACTTTTTTTCTTGTTATGAAGGAAGGATGCCATTCAGTCTTGCAGGCTTTTGCGATTATATTTCTCGTTGAATTCTTCGCCTTCAAGCTTCTTGTCGAGGGTCAACGGTTCTTCGCAATGCATGCAAATGTCTACCCGCCCCAATATTTTTGTCGGCTTGCCGCAGTTAGGGCAGACCACCTGTATCGTTTTGGTGGAGAGCATCCCTATCCAAAAATAAACCCCGGTGCTTGCGATTATGAATAAAAGGCCAAGCCCCATGAAAAGCGTCATGACAATAGGATGAGTTTTGAAGAAAAGTCCAAGATACATCACGATAAAGCCGATGAAAATCAAACTTAAAGCAAATGTACGAATTTTATTGATTTTGCTAGAATATTTAGCCATGGAATTTCCCTCCTAAAATATAACTTTAACTATAACATAAACTAAGGATGGAACAAAAAAGAAATAAAGGATACATATTACTTTTAACTGATTGGCGTTCTGGTCAGTGATGTAAGCAGGATTTTGAAGAGTTTTGTCGAACGTTTAAAAAAAAAGGTTTTGGAGGAATTTAATGATGGAAGATATCCTTCGCCCGATTTATCAAGAGCGAGCAAGCTTAAAATCTACACTTGGGATCTTGTTGATAGAAAAGAAAGAAGATAATAGCCCGATTACCGATACATTTGACTACATCCTTTTTGTCATTGCAGATGAAGCTGAAGAGGCCGTGTTTTTAAAGCATTACACTTACAAGGATAAAAAGGCTGCTTTGCATATCGTAAAGGAAGATCAGTTGCAGGAATGGCTTTTGTTAGGGACCAACCGCAAAGTGGTTGATTGGATCTATAATGGGAGAATCCTTTATGACCGGAATGAATATTTGGACCGTTTGAAAACCGAAATCAGGGAATTCCCCTTCTATGGAAGGAAGTTAAAAATGGGGATGGAGTTCGGGAAGCTGATACGCAGGTATATGGACGGGAAAAGTTTCTTCGAAAAAGGGCATTACCTTGATGCATATAATCATATTGTCCACTCTCTGCATCACTTGGCGCGCTTGGAGATAATCGAACAAGGTTTTTATCCGGAGGTAACTGTCTGGAATCAAGTGAAGCATATGGAACCTGAAATATACAAGCTCTATAAAGAATTGATCAGCAGTGAAGAAACGCTTGAAAAAAGATTGGAACTCCTTTTCCTTGCGAGTGAATTCCTTATTTATTCGAGGACGAATGCAGGTTCACAGCATTTGGTTGAAATAATGGGGACGAAAGAGGAAGCGTGGACGATCGCGGAGCTCATGGACCATCCGGAACTTAAATATTACTCAGTCGATTTAGGCGTTTTAATAGAATATTTGATAGAGAAAAAGGTGATCGATGTGATCAAAGTGGAGACGAAAGGGCACGAGGTTTATCATCGATATTATTCCGTTTAAAAAAACTTTTAAAAAATTGATTTTTATTATTGACCAATAATAATATAGGTGATATATTAATACATGTCGCTGCGGGACATCAGCTTTCGCAGCTTCATCAAAACAAAGAAAATAAAAAAACATGTTGACAACTCGGTTGAAGACATGATAAGATGTAAAAGTCGCTTACGAAGTAAACGACAGCGAAATTGCTCTTTGAAAACTGAACAAAACAAGGCGCCAACGTTAAATTTTAAGTGAGCACACACTATCAAAAAAGCAAATGAGCAAGTCAAACATTTCTTCGGAGAGTTTGATCCTGGCTCAGGACGAACGCTGGCGGCGTGCCTAATACATGCAAGTCGAGCGGATCGATGGGAGCTTGCTCCCTGAGATTAGCGGCGGACGGGTGAGTAACACGTGGGCAACCTGCCTATAAGACTGGGATAACTTCGGGAAACCGGAGCTAA
>NZ_LNNH01000045.1:0-460 GCF_001542915.1 Peribacillus simplex
GAAGTCGTAACAAGGTAGCCGTATCGGAAGGTGCGGCTGGATCACCTCCTTTCTAAGGATAATACGAGTGCGCTTTTGTTTTGTTCAGTTTTGAATGAGTGATTCATTCAATTAAATAGCAATCCCGCGATAAGCTTGGGAAGCAGAAGCTTATTATTTATGTGAATGGGCCTATAGCTCAGCTGGTTAGAGCGCACGCCTGATAAGCGTGAGGTCGATGGTTCGAGTCCATTTAGGCCCACCATTCCATTTACGGGGCCTTAGCTCAGCTGGGAGAGCGCCTGCCTTGCACGCAGGAGGTCAGCGGTTCGATCCCGCTAGGCTCCACCAATGAATCAATCACGATGTGATTGGGACAACTTGTTCCTTGAAAACTAGATAATAGATAGAAGGCAATTAATTTTTTCAAAGCATCTGTAAGACTTTTTTAACGGTTAAGTTAGAAAGGGCGCACGGTGGA
>NZ_LNNH01000045.1:470-571 GCF_001542915.1 Peribacillus simplex
AAGAAGCTTATTATTTATGTGAATGGGCCTATAGCTCAGCTGGTTAGAGCGCACGCCTGATAAGCGTGAGGTCGATGGTTCGAGTCCATTTAGGCCCACCA
>NZ_LNNH01000046.1:0-30757 GCF_001542915.1 Peribacillus simplex
AACTGGATCAATACTTGGGCGTCCTACCTCTGAGTACATATCTTTCACCAAGTCATAAATGAAAGTGAAGTCAATGGCAGCCTCCATTTTACGAACCAAAAGGTTCGGTGGCACCAGTTGATCTAAAGTAATCATTTCAAGTTGATCTCGCTGAATAGAATCATGTTTAGAAAGCATCCTCATCACCTCAAGTTTTAATCCTTCAATTTTAAAACAAAAATGACTCCAGTCAAAAGTGTTCTATCTAAAAGGTAAGACAAAGTTGATTGGAGCGGGTGTTCGAGACTCCTGCGGGAAAAGCGCGTCTAGGGGAGACCCCGCAGGCAAAGCCGAGGAGGCTCCCCGACCGCCCGCGGAAAGCGAGTGCCTGGAGTGGAAATCAACGTCTAAATTGTACAGGCCATAAAAATAGACAAACTCGATTTTCATCGAGTTTGTCTACAGTCTGAGAGGAATGGCTTAAAGCCACTCCTCTTCTATATGAGCCGATGTATATCACTCAGCAGCCGATAACTCACTTTCCGTTACCCACTGATGGTTCTTCACTGTCTCTCCTCCCGAAGTCGGTGTGAAATCAACCATGTACACTGTCGTATTTTCTGCCGTTTCGATATGAGCGACCGCGCCATCCATCCCTTTCATATGAGAAGCCTTGATTATAACCTCCGCTCCCGGTTCATACGTTTCCTCGCCTGCACCTTCAATCTCTTCTTGAATGATCCATTTATGATTTTTGACCTTTTCCCCACCGGTTGTAGGTGTATACGATACAGCGTAAGCCGTCGTATCATAAGCGCCCACTATCGTTGCTTTTGCACCCTTCATGCTTTCCATATGACCGGTTTTGATAATCACTTGACTGCCAATTTCAAAAGTAGGATTTTCTTCAGCTTTTAATCCTTCAGGAACATCCCCTGATCCAGAATGGTCCATGTCCATTTCGCTATGGTCCACCTCTTCTTTATGTTCCTTTCCTTTATTTTCACTGTTATTGGAACAAGCACCAAGGACTAAGAGCAGAGCTGCCAATATCGATAAAACAATCGGCATTTTTGTTTTTGCATTCAGCATGATAAAACCTCCTTAAGTATTTACATGACATCGTACCAATTAAATATGCAGAAATTATGGAGCGCACGCGTGATGAGAAAATGAAGCCAAACATCTTGTTATACTTCCTAGTTTTCCCCTTATATGAATTTGTCCAGACATATTTCTCATGAAATCCAGATAAATGAAGACGAATTTCCCTTTTTCACAATGGAAAAAATCGTCTCGCTGTTTAAACGTCAATCTTGCTGATTTTTGCTAACATTGTAATAGAATTCTCTCTTTCTCTTCAGCCACGCTATTATTCACTCAGAACAGGAGGACAGGGATCATATTAAGACCTTGTGTGAGTGGATTATGCAAACGCAATTTGATAAGGCTATGGGCTCTAAAATATCATTTTGCGCTTGCTCTAGACGTATGCAACTTATGATAATCTAAGATTATCCAGATTAACTAATTAAACCAGTACCTAATATTAAGAAAGTAGGAGGAATATGAGTAAAAAACGCATTGCTTTAAGTATCAGCATTTTATTGATAGGAGGTTTAGTTTTTACTTATTTTTCAGCATATTCAGAGAAATTGACAACATCTACAAACCTTTCCAACGAGTCCATTGGAGGTGTGAAAATCCACGAAAATATAAATAATAGTCGTTTTATGACACAGTATGACAAACGATTAAGTAAAGAAGATAATGACTTATATGATTATTATCATTGGAAAGGCGGATTAGAAACTGCTTCTATTAATTCTGGTAAAGATAAAGGTTCAATAATGCGGTTAATCATAACTGGTACGGATAAAAAAACATTTGATAATCCTCTCCACACCGCAAAAGGAATTAAATTAGGTGATACAAAAGAAAAAGTTCTTTCTTTATATGGAAACAAATATTACAAAAGTAATGAGCAAGGAGCCGATATTATCGGATATATTGACCACAAACAAGAGATAACTTTAGAGTTTTGGTGTATCAATAGTGGTAAAGTTGCTGAAATTCGGTTAGATGATTCAAGTGTTAACTAAAAGCAATGCCATTGCTGCATGTAAAGATTGTTAAGATACAAGATACAGGGGATTCTGTCTCATTTTGATTTTCTACCTAAATTTGGTACTTACTGTCATACTTATTAACGGGAAAATAAACAACACTAATCTTTAACAGAGCCCAAATATTAGAAACAATGTTCGAATCCAAATCCGGGGATCCCCATTCTTCCGGATAGAATGGGTGCAAGAAAAAAAGGACTGAACTCAGTCCTTCCAGTGTGTAGACAAAAGGGGTTCGAATGTTCGCCTGAATTTTAAGATACGTGCCCCCTGTATGCGGCCGCGCGGAATGAATAGGGTAACTGTTTTGTTCGTTCATCTTTCACATAGTAGCCACTCTCACAATCTGTCGTACTTTCTTTTATTTCTTTGACTTCGTTCTTATCCAATATATCCGGTGGAAAAGGCTTCTATCTACGAATTAAAACAAAGTTGATTGGAGCGAGTGTTCGAGACTCGTGCGGGAAAAGCGTGTCTAGGGGAAACACCGTAGGCGCAAAGCGCCGAAGAGGCTTCCCGACCGCCCGGGAAAGCGAGTGCCTGGAATGGAAATCAACGGCCACATTGTACAACTCATAAAAATAAACAAACTCGATTTTCATCGAGTTTGTCTAAAGTCTGAAAGGACTAAACTCAGTCCTTCTTGCTTGACAGTGGTCGTAATGGTTCCTTTCGTCAGGTCCATATAATTTTTTCCGGGTCCACTATTCCGAGGCTTGCGATTGCTCGATCTTTTTTGTGATATGCGCAAGATTCATGGACGAACGCTGTTTATAATCCCTGCCGATCGACTTGAATAACCCCTTCGCTATGCCCACCAATAAAATACTGATATGCTCGTTTGCTATCACCGATTTATATGGTAGCCTTGAATCAGCTTGGGCCCCTCCAATTTTATCTGCCATTTCTTTAATGAAGTCGATGACGGTCACTTCATGAAGTTTTCCTTCCATGCTCGTTTTAAAGATGACTTGATTTCTCCAGGATACTAGGTCGATTCTCTGTTTCGAATAGTCGAAGAGTTCTTCAGGAACTTCTGCAAGACCCGTTTTGCTGATTTGAATGCCGCCCTTCACAGGATACAATTTAGGATGAGGATTGATTTTCTTTATTAAGGATTGATCTATCGTGACTTTTTCCCTTTTTATTCGCGTATGCCTCGTTTCACCTAGCATTAGTTTTAGCTGGACGGCGATTACATGAGTGAATTCTTCCAATTCAAAGAGTTCAACCAGCATTACGCTATATTCCAATATCGAGATTGCTTCATCGAATTTTCGTTTCATGCCTGCATTCGATCTGGAGAATACCAACCTATTGTTTCTTTCCATGAACGCTCCCCCTATCTTTCGTACCATCTATCTCTATAACGCTTTCATTGCCGCTAGCTCTTCTGTTTCTTCATTCATCTAGTAGATGGGACAAAGCTGAGGTTCCTCTAATTTAATTCTCATCTAATTTTTTCGATTGAATATTCATCCACTAAAGGACCGGCAAGTATCCTCGACAGTCTTTTAATCAGCGTGGATCGGGACTCCATTGCTACTATCTATCAAAGTGTTGTTTCAGCAGCTCTTTGAATCGTTTGCCATCTATGTCTTCTCTCGTCACTTTTCCATCAGCCCATTGTGTAAAGGATGTATCCGTTAAAGTGATGTTCCCGCTGTTTGTCAGACAGGTAATCAATGGATGCTTGTTAAAAGGTGATTGGGGATCTTCCTTGATGATCGTTTGAACCTCATTGAGTTCGGCTACATTTTCTACCGGCTTGGAGGAATCGAAAGCATACCCTATTTTCCAATCAGGATCTTTATATTTCAGCTTCAGCTCAAGAATATGATTTCCATGTTCGGTTTTTTCCTGTTTTACCCTAAATTCGCCGTTTTGGGAAATGACGGTTTCCCCAGTCAATGGAACTGGTTTTAGCGGCAGATTGCCTCCAAATCCCGTATCGACTAAATACGTTTGGCCGTCATGCTTCAAAAGTATGGCGACATGAGTCCTTCCGATTGTCATCCATCCTTGATTGTAGATGACGCCCCGGACCAAGGATACTTCGAAGCCATTTTCCATCAAGAAGAAATAAAGGGCTGCATTCAGTTCATAGCAAACTCCCCCTTCGTTTCTTACAAGGACTTTATTAATGATATTCTCTTTGTTGATGTCATGAAGATTGGAGGTGATGATAGATAAGTTTTCGAAAGGAATCGTTTTTCCTGTCTTTTCAAGAATATCATCCAATCCTTCAAACGCCAGTTTCTTCTCTCCCTTGATGCCTATTCGTTTCCTGAATAATGCATTCAGATCACTCATGCCGATTCCTCCCTTAAGTCAGCAACGCTCAAGCGTTTATGCTTCATAAATATTTATTAGCTTCGCCATCATTTCATTCAAGGAAACTTCCTTCATATATCAGTGATTATATCAGATTCCCATGAGTGAAGGCCTCCGCCATCCTTGCAGGAATCATTCATTTATCTTCAACATGATTTTACCTACGTTCTTATTCGCCTCCATATGTTCATGGGCCCTTTGAATATCTGCAAAAGGGAAGACGCGATCCACGATTGGCCTGATTTCATTTTCTAGGAACAACGGCATCACACTTGAAACGAACTCCTCCGTCAACTCTTTTTTATACGCATCACTTCGGGGAGTCAATAAAGTGCCTTTTATTTGCACCCTTTTTAAAAGAAGTTCCATAAGGTTCACTTTTTCCACAACAGTTCCGCCAAGGATGCCGATCAATACCCAGCGTCCATCGGTATTGATGCCCTTAAGATTTTTCTCCCAGTAAGAAGCACCGATGAAATCGAGAATAACATCCGCTCCTAGATTATTGGTGGCCCTCAGCACTTCCTCATCGAAAGCTTGTTCTTTATAATTAATGCATATGTCTGCTCCCAGTGAGCGGCAGAAATCCAATTTTTCCTTTGACCCTGCAGTGGTGATGATTGTTGCTTTTGTCAATTTCTTAGCCAGTTGGATGGCTGCCGT
The DNA here is from genome assembly GCF_001542915.1 of Peribacillus simplex. Taxonomy (GTDB): domain Bacteria; phylum Bacillota; class Bacilli; order Bacillales; family DSM-1321; genus Peribacillus; species Peribacillus simplex_B. The sequence goes on from NZ_LNNH01000046.1 coordinate 5,103, forward strand.
GCCGACACCGCTTCCGCCTGCATGAATCAATACGGTATCTGCATCGGTTAATCCGCCTAACCAAAATAAAGTTTGGTAAGCGGTCAAGAATACTTCGGGAATAGCTGCCGCCTCTTCAAATGACAGGTTATCCGGTATTTTCATTGCCCTGTCTGCCGGCATCACAGCATATTCTGCATAACCGCCGCCATTCACAAGCCCCATTACCCTCGTCCCTAACTCTATGTTTGCCCCCGCACCTTTTTCCACTACTTCTCCAGATACCTCAATCCCTAATATTGGGTTGGCCATGTATCCCGATTTACCTTCCCGTGAAACGATATCGGTCCTATTGATTGCAGATGCCTTCACCTTTATTAAAATTTCTCCGTTTTCGACCTTAGGCTTTGAAAAATCTTGAAACTGCAACTGCTCTGGGCCACCCGGTTTTTTTACCACTACAGCTTTCATGCATCCCACTCCCTTATGATTAAAATGGCTTTTCTTCTTTAAAATGGTTTGTCTTGAAGATGGAAACTATGCTACTCCAAAATATATCCACACGCAAATGATTCGGTCCGGTCCTACCAGATTCAAGCCATGAAGATGCCGTTCTATACGTCTCCATAAATAATGAAGCATAAAAGGTCCCTTTACCCTGTCTATTCCTTACAAAACAGGGTAAAGTAAAAGAACCATATTAAGGAAATCGATACACAATAAAGAAATTTAATTAACAGAGGAGGATAACCATATGGAATTCAAACCGAGGAATCAAAAGGATCATTCCATTGCCGAAATACGCTATACTTACTCGGCCCGCAATTTATGGTCCGGCATTCTTTTTGGCATCGGGCTGATTGCCTTCATCGATGAGGCCATCTTCCATCAACTATTACATTGGCATCACTTCTATGACAAATCCACGTCCAGTATTGGGTTGGTCTCGGACGGCTTGTTTCATGCCCTCAGTTGGTTCGCAACAGTAGGGTCTTTGTTCATGTTTGCCGATCTTCGTCGCCGAAAAGGTTTATGGCTGAAAAGGTGGGCCGGGGGCGTATTGCTTGGGGCAGGCTTCTTTCAATTGTATGACGGCATCGTCCAGCACAAGCTCATGCGTCTCCATCAGATTCGTTACAATGTCGATATTCGCCCTTATGACTTGATTTGGAACATCGCAGCGTCTGCAATGATTTTGTTCGGCCTTGTCTTGATCATCCGGACACGGCGCAGCTTACTTAATGTGAAAGCGGACAACCATCATGCACAGTGACGGACATCTTCATGATGGCGGCGCTTGGTTTGAACCGATGCTGTGGGGATCATTCGCACTAGTTATCTTGATATATATAGGAGCTGCCTTATATTCAGGCCGCCGATATAAAAAATGGCCATTATCGCGCACGTTGTTTTGGATTCTTGGCGTCATGAGTGCAGCCTCTGCAATAGTCGGCCCCATAGCCGCTCGGGCACATATGGACTTTACGGCACACATGGTCGGCCATTTATTGCTTGGAATGCTTGCACCCATTCTCTTGGTACTCGCCGCCCCCATTACACTTGCTCTTAGAACGTTGGATGTGCAATCGGCCCGCCGCCTATCTAGATTGTTGAAAAGCTGGCCATTGCGGATTATAAGCCATCCCATCTCTGCGTCCATTCTCAATATTGGCGGGCTATGGATCCTCTATACGACTGGCCTGTATGGGGCGATGCAGCACAATATCACGCTGCACGCATTGGTGCATTTCCATGTATTCGCAGCGGGCTATTTATTCACTGCCTCCATGATTTACATCGATCCGGCGCCGCACCCGCTCACCTTCAAGTTCCGGATGATCGTGTTTGCCCTTTCATTGGCCGGACATGATATCCTTTCTAAATACATATATGCCCATCCACCTAGCGGAGTCATGAAGGAACAGGCAGAGAGTGGCGGAATGTTAATGTACTATGCAGGTGATGCCGTTGACCTTGTGCTTATCTGCATCCTTTGCTGCCAATGGTTCAAAGCCGCCCGTCCGAAGGAATCAATTGCCATTTAGCGACAAAAAGATCAATAATAAACTCCGATGTTTCTTGATTAATCAGGCTCCATTTGGCTCATACTAATTTTTGATGAATTAAACTTAGGATGGAGCTGAATGGAAAATGGAATTTGAAGCAAAGAATTCTACTGAAAATGCTCTTCATGATTATAAGGCTGGAATTGGTGCCTTTACGGAGAAAATGCCCGACCTTGCCGAGAAATTCAATTCCTTTACGGAAGAGTGCTTTAAAGAAGGTCAATTGACCAAAAAGGAAAAACAGCTTATCGCATTGGGAATCAGTTTGTACTCACAAGACGAATACTGCATCATCTATCATACTAAAGGGTGCCTGGATCAAGGCTGTTCGGAACAGGAAATCCTTGAAGCCGTTGGTGTTACAGCGGCATTCGGCGGAGGTGCGACCATGAGTCAGGCAGTGACCCTCGTCCAGGAGTGCATCCAGGAAATCAATCAGATGAAACAATAATAAAGATAGGGATAGGACTGGTCCTATCCCTTTTCCTTTCCCAATGAATAATCTCTACCAATGCAGACTTTCGATTAAGTGACATTTTATGCATTTTTGTATATAGTCTTTTTTTTCAAATTCATGCGTGCAATTTTCCCGAAGCATGTTCAGCTCTTTCTTCAGTTGCTCCAATTTTGCTTCCAGTACTTTCATTTCACCTTTTATTTGGATGACCCGATTCAGCGAATTCTGCCTCTCACCAATCATTGATAGATGGTTCCATCCGTTTTCCTGAACTCATTCGCTTTTTCTTTTAGTCCTTCGCCAATTACGGTTTCAAAACCGAGCCCCTTTTCTTTCGCTAAATCACGTATGTCCTGAGAAATTCTCATACTGCAGAATTTAGGGCCGCACATGGAGCAGAAGTGTGCCGTTTTGGCACCTTCAGCCGGCAGAGTTTCATCATGGTATTCGACAGCTCTTTCGGGATCGAGGGAAAGGTTGAATTGATCTCTCCACCGAAATTCGAACCTAGCCTTGGAGAGGGCATCGTCACGTTTTCGTGCATGCGGATGGCCCTTTGCAAGATCAGCTGCGTGGGCGGCAATTTTGTAAGTAATGACACCGACTCGAACATCTTCCTTGTTCGGAAGGCCCAGATGCTCTTTAGGTGTTACGTAACAGAGCATGGCCGTTCCAAACCAGCCAATCATCGCAGCACCAATCGCCGATGTAATGTGATCGTAGCCAGGAGCTATGTCTGTTGTCAAAGGCCCTAAAGTATAGAAAGGGGCTTCTTGACACACTTCCAGCTGCTTATCCATGTTTTCCTTGATCAAATGCATCGGCACATGTCCAGGACCTTCCACCATGACTTGAACATCATGCTTCCAAGCGATCTTCGTCAATTCCCCCAATGTTTCCAATTCTGCAAATTGTGCTTCATCGTTCGCATCTGCAATCGATCCGGGACGAAGCCCGTCTCCCAATGAGAATGAGATATCATATGCCTTCATAATTTTACAAATCTCTTCAAAATGAGTATAGAGAAAGCTTTCTTTGTGATGGGCCAGGCACCATCGAGCCATGATCGACCCGCCCCTGGATACGATCCCCGTAACCCGCTTTGCCGTTAGGGGGATATACCGCAAAAGCACACCAGCATGTATGGTGAAGTAATCGACTCCCTGCTCAGCCTGCTCGATTAACGTGTCCCGAAAGACCTCCCAATTTAAGTCTTCTGCAATTCCATTCACTTTTTCCAACGCTTGATAGATCGGGACCGTTCCAACTGGCACCGGCGAATTCCTGATGATCCATTCCCGTGTCGTATGGATATTCTTCCCTGTGGAAAGGTCCATGATGTTGTCTGCTCCCCACATGGTAGCCCAAGTCATTTTCTCCACCTCGGCTTCAATCGATGAGCTGACGGCCGAGTTTCCAATATTGGCATTTATTTTCACGTGAAAATTACGTCCGATGATCATCGGCTCGCTTTCAGGGTGGTTAATATTTGCCGGAATGATCGCCCTTCCGCTCGCTACCTCTTCTCTCACGAACTCGGGGTCGACATTTTCCCTAATCGCGATGAACTCCATTTCAGGTGTAATGAGGCCTTTGCGTGCATAATGGAGCTGGGTAACATTTTCCCCCACCTTCGCCCTTAACGGATTCCGTTTCAATCCTGGAAAGATATCGGCATTGGATTGTGACCCTGTTTTTTTGTAACCATTATCCTCGGGTTTTATTTCCCGTCCATCATAGGCCTCGACGTCTTCACGCTCCAGGACCCAGCTGCGTCTGATCGGGTCGAGGCCTTTATGAATATCCACCGGATATGCCGTATCCGTATAGGGACCGCTCGTGTCATACACCCGTAAAGGCGGATTTCCCTCCTCACCGAAGGTCCCTGTAGTCGGACTTAGCGTAATTTCACGCATTGGTACTTTAATATCCGGTCTGGATCCCTCTACATACACTTTTTTACTTCCTGCAAAACTGGACATAATCGAAACGTTCAAATCGTTTACTGAATTACCCATCATGATTTCATTTCTCCTTTTTAATTGATTTAAAAAGGACAAAATCCAATTCATTTTTCGCACGAAAAAGCCAGATCTCCGATTCAAGACCTGGCTGACGTTAGTATGACTACAGAAATGACCCCATGTATCGTCATTGCTTAGTAGATTCTAACTTCCCCACGCTGGTATGAACCAGATCAGGTCCTGAGGGTTAAGAAGCTTTACGCGCTTCTCTCTCAGCCCAACGTTTATTGGACACCCCTAGTCTGAACAATATAATCGAACACAGGGTAACTATATCTCACCCGTTTCATTCTGTAAATCATTTTAAAGTCCTAATATTTCCATCATCCGCTCCCTGAATCATTAAGCAATCGAGATCAATTACTTAATCTTCCAGGCTCTCAAGAATAGGGAAGATCTCCTTCAAATGCTTGATTTCATAGGTTGGAACCACCTCAGTCCGTTCCTTATCCTCGCGATTTATCCAGACCGACTTTATACCCACTCTCGATGCCCCGAGGATATCCGTCATCAAATTATCGCCGACCATCAATACTTCATCTTTATCCAGCTCCATGATTTCCAAAGCATGCTCAAAAATGGACGCATCCGGTTTACCGCGGCCAAACGCTCCTGAGATGACGATTCGATCAAAATAAGGGACCAGTTCCGGTGTGATTTCAAGTTTGGTATTCTGCAGTTCTGGTGAACCATTCGTCAGCAAAAGTAATTTGTACTTCCCCTTCAATTCATCCAGAACTTGGAAGGACTCTTCGTAGATAAACGGTTTTTTACGCCTTTCCGCTGGAAAACGTTCTGCCAGTTCAAGGCCGAATTCAGGGTCATCGATACCTAATGACTTCAAGCCCCTCGTCCAAGCTTCACTGCGATAAGCCGGTACAATCTCCGCCATCTTCCGGAATTCCTCATGATCATCGTTAAAATTTCCCCACAGTCCTTCAAAAGGGTTGATTCCGATCATTTGTGTAAATGCATATGTATCGTAAGAAGAGTAAAGCTCACGCGCTTCCTTTCGCACCGCGTCCTCAAGCTCTCCGACATTTAAATCATATTTCTCCCTAGCCGCTTCGCATGTGGCAACAAAAGCCTCTTTCACACTTTTCTGATCCCATAGTAATGTATCATCCAAATCAAAAAAAACTGCCTTAATCAAAATATCCGACCTCTTTCCCCATTATGGAATTCGCTAAAATTACATTAGTACAATCATAAACTACAATCATGGGGAAATGAATAATTATTCGGAAAATGACAGTAACTTTCTGCTTTCCTGGCTGAGAAGCTTAAATGCTCATTCATCACCTTTCGAAAACATACAGCCTTCCATTGCTGGCAAGCTTGAATTTTGGACCTCCGAACCCCCGTCTTATCAACTCTTTCCTTAAAAAGACCATAAGTGCGGCATGACTCACGATCAAGACATCCCTTTCCCCCTTCGCAAAGATCTCGTCCAATGCTTTATTGATCCTCCGCTTTGCATTCTTTATTTCCGCTCTCGTCTGCTTGTTCATGACAGAGCAGCAGCGAATCCAGATGGCCCAAAGGATGAACGGCAGCTTCAACTCCCCTTTTAGGGGTGGGGAAGGTATTTCCCGCAGTTCTTCCATAAAATGAATCGTGCCAGGAAAAATATGTTCCGCTGTCTTGACCGCTCTCGGCATATCGCTGCAATAGCATTCCTCCCACTCCGCCTGACCTAATGAAGTCGATCCATAAATGATATCCGCAGCATCATAGTCGATGAACCACTGCTTCATGTCATCCGCCGACACGGATCTCCCCGTCGGGAACTCATGCGCCACCTTAAAATGCCTTACCAACCCAATTTTCATATGTACTCCTCTTCATCATGCAAATTCTTTTATTGATTGATTCAGTATGTATTTTATATAACCAAGACAAATGCATTGCCTCTATATTCGCTGTAAAGTGTCCCGCTATCATTTCTCGACTAAGCAAGACTGATGATATTGCCGTGGACTTCTCTGCTTTACTACCCTTTCCGTCACTTTATCTAACAAAGGAGAAAATTTATCAAGAGAAGGAAAAAAGAGAAAGCATTTGCCTTCTCCATTGATCTATCAACCTATGAATTGAAGCTCGGTGATCGTACATCTTTTCCTGAATTTATATTTTCCGCTTAAATCACTGAATTGATAATCATTTAGGGCTTTTCCGAGCTGTTCCTTAAGCTTATCCACTGTGATTGAGGCATCCACTATCTCATTCCAATTTTCCTTACCGATTATCTCATCGAATGGAATGACGGCCAGCACTTCATCATATATCTCGATGCTTTGATCAATGCCAAAGCTGCCATAGATGCTTCCATTTTCATCAGCAAAGATATGCTCCGATTCCAATTCTTCCACCAGCACTTCAAGATACCCCTGTGACTTAACGGGCTTGATGGAAATCTCTGCCTCCGCCTTTACAGGTCCCAATCTCTTATCGACGATTTCCATCGTCAATTGAACGTGAATGGAAGGATACACTTGTTCAATCCCCTCACAAAGTTCCGCTGCCGAATTATATACCATCTAAAACACCCTCCTATTGTCACTAACATTATATAATACTTCTTTTCCTTACCAAAAACATTTATTTAAGCTCATTTGAAACCCTTTGTGCAACCTACCAAAAGCACATCCAGAGTTTTTCTTGCTGCTAATTCGCCGGCCATCTACGGTTGCTCACTAGGCCGTATCCGCTTTTTTACGCCAGCATTCACTACACACGGATATGCGGTCGGCGGTCGGCAGTATGTCGGACATGAGCTGGAGCGCCTCATCTTCTGGTTCATGAAACTATGGGATGACAAACGGCATGAAGTTCCGAATATGCTCTAAGTAAATAAAAAAAGTCCAAATTCCCAGGACTTAAATGGAGGAATTGGACTTTTATCGTTACTATGGATTTTTTTCCCGAATTAATAACCTACAGTCTCCAAAGACTACGATCGCTGCTTCCAAAGCTTCATTGGATTGTTTTGCCCTTCAGTTAATGGCATTTGTATCATCGAAAGTGAGCGTTCTGCTTTAGTCTTTTGCAAATCCTCATATATACTCTTAGATTTCCCTAAACCCACTTCTTCTGCATCCTCGACTGAAGCACAATAAAAAACCTTCTTGATTCCGGCAAAGTACATTGCCGTTAGACACATCGGACAAGGCTCCCCACTTGCATACATGGTATAACCGGATAGATCATTCGTTTGAAATTCCTCTTGGGCGCGCCGGATGGCAAGTAATTCCGCATGCCCGCTAATATCATAAGTTTTATGCAGCTCATTGACGCCTTCAGCTACAAGCTGGTTATGATTCACAAGTACTGCACCAAAAGGTTGACCACCCTCACGAACATTTCCTATCGCTAGTTCTACTGCTCGTTCCATGAATTTATCCATTTCAAAACCTCCATCAATGTTTTAATTAAGGCTGTTTCCGCAGCTATTCACCCATGCGAAAACAGCCTTGATCAAAAGATCGTTAAAGTAATTATAGGGCATTGTCCATGACATTGCTTAATTTGAATATGGTTCACTTTCCTTTTTTCTTGCATGAAAACAAAAAGGGAACGGAGAAACCATTCCCTTTTTGACTAGCTGCTAGTCTTACTTCATTTAGTGAATTTTGGTTTAAGATCACCTTTATAAGGTTCATGTTCAACGAATATAGTTATGTCCTTGCCATCGTTGTCTTTACCCATTCTTTTATACGTGAATTTATTTTCATTCAATTCGGTAAGCTCAAGAGCGGCACCATATTTATTATTTCCAATTGAAACATGAGCTCTTATTTTATTTTCGTGTACAATAGCGAAGTAGCCATAATCACCGCGGCTTTCGCCTGTTTCACCATTGAAAAACTCATATTTATTATTCTTGTCATTAAACTTTGCCAAGCTTATAAAATTCGAATTGGCCTTGGTTACATCATTACCGTCTTCATCTACTACCTTTGTTCCGTGCCAAAGGGTACTACCTAAGATCTTATCTCCATCAACGTCTTTAACAATATCCCCTGTAGTAGCGTCCAACTTCTTGTCCGGATCAGTGAAAGAGAGCTCTTTTTCTTTATATGGAATATGTTCAACGAATACCTCTACATCGTTGCCATTAGCATCTTTTCCCATTCTTTTATAAGTAAAAACATCTTTATCTATTTTTTCCATGTCAACCACTGCTTGATAATTCATTGATTCTGAAATTAATATTCTCTTCTTCCCATCATTAGTGATGAAGAATGTTCCTTTATCGCCACGACTTTCTCCTGTCTTTGCATCGAAAAATTCATATCTCCCTGACTTCGCATCATATTTAGCAAGGCCAATGAAATTAGCATTTTCTTTTGTTAAATCATTATTATCTTTGTCATACACTTTTGTACCCTGCCAATTTGTTCTACTAAGGGTGTTAGCCATTTCCTGGCCTTTAGTTAACTTATCTTCCTTGTCAGTTTTCTTATCGGCTTGTTCTTGCTTCTGTTCATTATCATTTTCTTTGGTGTTAGTGTTGCAGCCCGTTAAGAATAATGTGAATCCAAGCGCTAATGATGTTATTGCTTTTGCTTTTTTGTTCATTTTCATTTCTCCTCATTTCTTGATTGTGGTGTATGTTAGAATGTCCTACTATCTAAACAGTAATTCATTACTGGGAAGCTTATAAAATCTGACTATCTTGCTCCGTTGCCAACAACATCCTCCTTGTGTTCTGCCGCTTGAATTGATTGGGAATTGAAACGCACAAGATGCATTCAAAGAACCTTGTTACCACTACTATCATGATAGTCCCCAGTTATAAACTGCCTCTAAATAAATTCTTAAAAAAAGATAAACTTATTCTTAAAAATTCTTTGTATGTCACAATCGGAACTTCTTAAAGATAAACTTTGCTTCCTGTTCCAGCGATTTCGCTCATCATTTTATTTATCTCTCTTTCATTTACGCCCCTATTGAAATTGTGGCGCCAACTAAAAAAATCCAATGCATTAGCTGCATTGGATTTTTATCATCTATCATTATGGCTTTAACACCACTTTAATGCATTCGTCTTCATGATCGTTAAAGATTTGATAAGCTTCTCCCGCTTTTTCGAGAGGGACTCGATGGGATATGATTTCAGTAGGATCAAATTCCCCAGTTGTTATTTTGTCAAAAAGCATGGGCATATAATGAATGACCGGTGCTTGTCCCATTTTAATGTTGATGTTCCGTTCAAATAAATCGCCTAATGGGAACATATTATATTTGGATCCGTACACCCCAGTCAGCTGGAGCGTGCCGAATTTGCGAACAGCTTTAATCGCAATCTCGATTGCACTTAGCGTCCCGCCCTGAAGCTTCAGCTTTTGCTCGATAGCCTCAATCGCCGATTTCTTGCCATCCATTCCGACACAATCTATCACGACATCCGCCCCGCCTGAAGTGATTTCCTTAATATAGCCGCCCATATCGTTATATTCGTCGAAATTATATATCTCAACCTTATTCATCTGCTTCGCCCTATTGAGCCTATAAGGAAGATTGTCGATGGCAATGACTCGCTTTGCGCCTTTCATCCAGGCGAATTTCTGTGCCATCAAGCCAATCGGGCCACAGCCAAGTATCGCTACCGTATCCCCTTTTTTCACGCCGGCATTCTCTACACTCCAATAGGCGGTCGGCAGCACATCGGACATGAACAGAAGCGCCTCATCTTCAAGCTCACAAGACTCCGGGATGACAAAAGGCATGAAATTCCCGAATGGGACCCTTAAATATTCCGCCTGCCCGCCGGGATAGTTTCCATAACGTTCTGTAAAACCAAAGTATCCCCCTGTATCCACCGCTTCGTTTGGATTGGAATTATCACATTGACTCTCCATATCATGCTCACAATAATAACAATGCCCGCATGAAATATTGAAAGGCAGGACAACTCTGTCCCCTTTTTTCACCTTCGTTACTTCGGGTCCGACTTCTTCAACGATGCCCATCGGCTCATGACCTATGACATAATCTTTATGCGTCGGCAAAGCCCCCTGATAGATATGGAGATCGGATCCGCAGATTGCCGTTGAAGTAACTCGTACGATGATATCTTCCTTCTGCTGAAGCTTCGGATCCTCAACTTGCTTCACCTGAATATCTTTTGCCCCTTGAAAAGTAACTGCCTTCATGATCAGCCTCCTAAAAATTCTTAATAATCCTGCTATACCCGCTTACAAAGATTGGCAAGCCTTGTTATCCTAATTTTCCCCAATAATCAGACAGGATAATCGTGACTCACCAATGAAATCCTTCATTGTGGCTTATTATTTCTCCTTGTTAAGTCTATGATTATGTTTATACTCTCTTAAGACCTCGTTAAACACATCCGGATAATTCGTAAATACCCCCGTTGCCCCCCAGTCCAGTGCTTTTTTCATATCAGTCCTTTCATTGACTGTATAGGGATGAAATTGGAGGCCATGATTTCTGACCATTTTCACATATGTTCCGTCCACCATATTGAAGTTTGGGCCGACTCCCATTGCATATCGCTTAATGGATTGCAATTCCTTTTCAGAAATGGCTGCTTGAGTCTTATAAGAAAAAAGTTGCACTAGAGGTAACTTTGGATTCAGATCATGAACTTTCAAAAGGCTTTCCTTGCTGAACGATTGGATCAGAACATTTTTGGTATGCCCCCTTGAATCCACCATTTTATAATCCTTCAAAACCTTCAGCAGTTCTTCTTCCATTCCTGGATATACTTCAGGGGACTTTGTTTCTATATAGTAATTGGCCTCCCTGCCGAATTTCTTAAAGACTTCTTCCAAGGTGGGAACGACTAACCCTTCATATTTCTTTTTTGCCAATTGTGGATTTTTGTCATTGAACCACGTACCGGCATCCAGTTTTTTGATTTCGGTCAGCGTTAAATCTTTCACAAGGCCAGTGCCATCCGTCGTGCGATCGACACTTTCATCATGCATCGCTATCAATCTTCCATCCTTTGTCATCTGGAGATCGATTTCTATGTAATCACCCTTCATCCTTTCTCCTAATTGATAGGCGGGAATCGTATGTTCAGGTGCGTAACCGGATGCCCCGCGATGTGCAATATTCACGATTTTGTCCTCATAAATAGGTGAATTCGAATGATTTTCATGTGCTGCCGAGGCACTCATAGAAACAGCCTGCAATATAAAGGCCGCACCTATCATGCTTACCCCTGCTTTCTTTATGCTCTTTTTCACTTTCCCTTTCTCCCCTCCATCTTTACCATCAGTTTAAAAGGGAAATGTGAAGCTGCAGCAGTTATCGTGTAAAGAAACCCTATAATAGGTAAAATGAATATAATGACCTACTGGGCATGAGGAGGGCGCAAATCAACATTTTATGGAAACTTTCAACATTAAGCGATTTACAAAAAACACGTATCAGCTTACTATTGAACAAACAGAACATTAATCTTAAGGGGAATTATGTTAAAAAACCATCAATATTACCAAAACAAACAACGATTGATCATGAGGGCATTTATGGGCATGATATCCTTTTTACTATTGGTAGGCATATCCGTATCACCAATCAGTTGGAAGGAAAATCCTTACGAAATGACTTTTCAGGTCATCCTCATATCTGGAATGATCATTTCTTTGCTATTTTTCATTAAAACAGAAGGCAACTTTTATAAAAGATTATTCATTTCCTTAATCACTGTTTATTTATATAGTAAATTCTGGGTATTTCCTGATACCGCAATCATGCTGGCATTATTTGCATTAGCGCCCTTGATTCCGATCTTTCTCTTCGATAAAATCGGTTTTTATATTGTCGCGACGTTAAATATCATATTAGGTCCTGCTTTCATCCTTATCATTTCGCATACAGATCTTCAAAACACTTATGAATATGTCTCCTTGGATAGCTTTGGAAACATATTGAATTTCATTGCCATCCAAATCATATTGGTATTTGTATTCATTGGAACCCATAATCGGATGGAATCGACAAATGCCTTCCAGAAGGAAATTCAGCAAGCCAAGCAATTGAGTTCGGTTGGTCAGCTTGCTGCGACCATTGCGCATGAGATCCGGAATCCCATTACAGTCGTGAAAGGGTTTGCCCAACTATTAGATCAAGAGAAAGAACTGAATGAAACGGAAAAATTTTATGTACAAACCATGCTTACTGAACTTGAATATACACAGGTAATCATCAATGACTATTTATCCTTGGCAAAGCCGCATACGGGTGATAAACAGGTCATTGGCTTAAATGATGAAATCCAGAAGGTTTCCGATTTATTGACCAGCTTTGCCAATAATCGCAATATAGGCTTCCGCCTTGATTTCCGCTGTAACCTACAATTGAATATGAATCCAATCGAGCTTAAACAAATACTCGTCAATATCATGAAAAACGGAATTGAATCAATGAACGATGCTGGTTTCATCAATGTCGAAACCGAGCAGGAGCGCCATATGGCCAAAATACGAATAACGGATACTGGCATCGGCCTTTCCAAAGATCAGCTCGAAGCTTTAGGAACTCCGTTTTATTCGCTGAAAGATAGGGGAACAGGCATCGGGTTGACCGTTTGTTATTCCATCGTTCAAAAATACAAAGGAAAAATCGTCGTCCAAAGCGAATTGAACAAAGGGACATCCTTCACGATTCATTTGCCTTTTTATAAAGAAACCAAATAAACATAAAATAAGGATGACCCCATTGCCGGTGGTCATCCTTTTCCTTTATGCTTTGAAGCTGTCTTGCCATTTGAGCAAATGATTTTCCAAAAAGCGAACAAATGAGTCTGAGATTTTACCAGCCAAGGCAAAAATGATGATGCCGACGAATACGATGTCCGTTTGCATGAAGGAACGGGCATCCTGGATCATGAATCCCACTCCCCTATCCGCTCCCAGCAATTCAGCGACCACCAAGCACATCCATGCGGAACTTAATGCTAAGCGAATCCCAAGCAATATATTGGGCAAGGCTGCTGGGATCATGAGCTTCGTTATTTGTTCCAAAGGGCTATACTCCAGGATTCGTGCCACATCATATAGCTTTTTATCCACATTCCGCAAACCCAAAAATGTTTGTAAATATAATGGGAAAAAAGCGCCTAATGCAATAAGCAGCACTTTGGATAGTTCACCAAATCCGAACCACATGATGAATAAAGGTGTTATCGCAAGTAAAGGAACCGTTCGTAACATTTGGATGCTTGGGTTTAAATATTCCTCGGATTTTTTTTGCATGCCTACGATGACACCGATCAACATCCCTAAAAAACCGCCTAATGCAAAGCCAAGAAGCGCCCGGGTTAAACTGATCTGCAAATGGCCGGCCATTTCCCCTGATCGGGCGAGATCCATGAAAGCCGTGACGATCAAGGATGGTGATGAGAATAATTGGGCCGGCAGGATTCCGGCTGAACCCAATGCCTGCCAGGCAATCAATACTATTAAGGGCAGGAAAAAACCACGCAATGCAGATTTGGCGATTTTTGATTGTTTTTTCCTTTCCCTCATGATAAGCTGCTTGTTTTGAGCAATGGTTTGTGAAGACATTTTCATCATCCTTTCCTTCTTTTTTCAAAAATCAATCAAATGCTCCAATCTTCCCTATCCTGAGGCTGATGGTCCAGCAGGTTTAGGATATGGGACCTCAATTCCTGAAAAGACTTGCTTGTCCTCGTTCTTGGATATGGTAAATCAATGGGAACGATTGCCTTGATCCTTCCGGGCTTGGCATCCATGACGACCACTTTATTCGATAAAAAAAGTGATTCATCAATATCGTGGGTGACGAGCACCATCGTTGTCTTGTTCCTTTCCCATATTTCAAGTAATGCTTCCTGAAGATGTGTTCGGGTGAATGCATCCAATGCACCGAAGGGCTCATCCAGCAACAAAACTTCAGGATTACGCAACAGTGCCCTGGCAATGGCCACACGCTGCGACATCCCGCCGGACAATTGACGCGGATATACCCTTTCAAATCCTTTAAGCTTAACAAGCGATATCAAATCGTCCACCCCTTTGCGAATATCCGGATTTTTCAATGAAAGATTACCTGATATATTCTTCTCCACGTTAAGCCACGGAAATAAGCGATGCTCCTGAAAAATGAAACCGCGGGCCTTGGACGGGCCACTAACCGGATGATCGCCCACAATTATCTTGCCATCAAAGTCCAAATCAAGGCCTGCAATCAATTTTAATAATGTGCTTTTCCCACAACCGCTAGGTCCGATGATGGTAACCAATTCACCATCATTGACAGTCAGATACAAATCTTTCAGAACGAGAATGCTTTCCTGATCATTCTTAAAGGTCTTGCTTACATGATTGATTTCTAACGTGGATACCAAATTACTCACCCCTTCTCGAATAAAAAAACTAGAGTTCCAGCAATGGGCATATCATGGCCCTTTGCTAAAATCTCTAGTTAACTAGTCGATTGCTTCAATATTTCATTTTATATTAACTTATCAATTATCGAGAATCAACAGTTAATGACGATTTATTTTATCGGATTAATTATAAAAATAATTGACAGATTATTCTAACAGCTGATAAGATGCACTCATACACAAAACCATATTCTTAAAAGGTCATCTGAATCCACTGGACTACTGGAGATTCAATGAAGAGTATCTCCATTCACTCTTCGTTGAATCTCTTTTTCGTCCTAATTCTGACTATTCTGATGAGGTAGGTGTAATGAACCTTAAGGGAGGGAATTCATGAGGAAATATCGTAACCATTTAACCGGATTGCTGCTTACGATCATCCTCAGTACTGCTGCATTGACAGGCTGTAATTCAGATGCCGGCAAAGCTTCCGGGGAGAGCGAGCCAGTTAAAGTCAGTATTGCCTTGAATGGCAAGATGGGGCCGCTGGTCATTGCAAAGGAAAAGGGATTGTTCGATGATGAATTTTCGAAACTGGGTGCAAAAATCTCGTGGAGTGAATTCCAGAGCGGGCCGCCACTTTTGGAATCGCTGGCCTCCAACCGGGTTGATTTGTCTTTTTTAGGAGATGGTGCACTAATAGCCGGTATTGATAAGAAGCTTCCATTCGAAGTGATTGCCCAAACCGGACAAGGCGGATCTTCTGTCCGAATCATCACTCAGACCGGCGGTAACATTAAGCAGGTTGAAGATTTAAAGGGGAAAACGGTCGGGGTTGCCTCCGGAACAACAGGTCATGTGTATTTAATCAAGGCCTTGAAGGCCCATGGATTAACGACGGATGATATCAAACTCATCAATTTACAGCCTGATGATGCCCAGTCTGCCTTCGAAACGAAACAGCTGGACGCATGGGCGACTTGGAACCCTTATTATCTTAATAATATTGAAAAAGGGAATGCTGTCGCATTGAATGTAAAAGGCAAAATACTGGCTCCTGGTGCAATCATCGCCCGTACTGGATTTGCCAAAGAGCATCCTGAAATTGTCGAGGCGTATTTAAGGATTTATAAAAAGGCGGCGGATTGGCAAATTGAACATCCAGATGAAGCATCTGAAATTTATGCCAAAGAAACTAAAATGCCTGCTGCCACAGTCAAGAAAATAATAACGGCCGAAGAGCCAAATATCTTCTTTACCAAAGATGCCATCAAGGCCCAGCAAGAATCGATCGATACGTTGGCCAGCGTGGGCTACATCAAGAAATCGTTTGATTTCCAGAAAGAGATCCACAACGAATACATTGAGGAAGCGTTTAACAAATAAAAAACAATTACGGGAGGAAATCGATTATGACGGATACTAAAACACAACAAATAAAAGTGGTGCCTGTAGCAGGTCGGATCGGTGCGGAAATTCATGGAGTGCAATTAAGTGGTGACTTGGATTTAAATATATTCAGCGAAATCAAGCAAGCGCTGAACGATCATAAAGTCGTTTTCTTCAAAAGACAAAATCATTTGGATGATGCCTCCCAAGAGGCATTTGCCAAGCTCCTCGGTGAGCCCTATGCCCATCCTACGGTACCGGTCAAAAACGATACGAACTATATATTCGAACTTGATTCCGCACAGGGTGCCAAAGCGAACCAGTGGCATACCGATGTCACTTTCGTCCCAGAAGTTCCCAAATACTCGATTTTAAGAGGTGTAACCATCCCGAAAGTTGGCGGAGATACAGTCTGGGCCAATACTAATAAGGCGTATGAAGACCTGCCGGATGGATTGAGACATTTAGCGGACGAACTATGGGCCATCCATACAAATGAATATGATTATGCCCAATTCAAGCAAGTCGAAAATACAACGGACGAGGTCAAAAAGAAATACCGGGAAATATTCGAATCCACCATTTATAAAACGCGGCATCCAGTCGTCCACGTGCACGCCGAAACTGGGAAAAGACATTTATTGCTAGGTGGCTTTGCCGGAAGAGTGGAAGGTTATACAACAAGTGAGTCTGAACGATTATTGAGTATCTTTGATTCATACGTAACCCGTCTGGAAAATACCGTGCGCTGGCAATGGAGTGAAGGTGACGTGGCCATTTGGGACAACCTAGCCACACAGCATTATGCCATCGCCGATTATGAAGACCAGCACCGTGTCGTCCGCCGTGTGACAGTAGGAAAAGAAATCCCGGTAAATAAGGAGAACGAATCCAGCAGACTGCTTAATAAGAAATAACGCCCCTAACTTCTGAGTACCTTACTTACTATAGAAAGCTTAACGTGCTTTTTCCTGCTTTCACACCGTTGGCACTCCCTTATCCAGAATTGTCCGGGTGAAAAAATCGTTCCGAAAGAAAGGCTCTTTAAGATTTTTGGTTTTACTGTTGATTGGCGCGAAGGTGCGAGCCACAGGTAAAGACCTCACAGAGGATAACCCCGAAGAGGCTCACACACCCTCTGAAAAGCTGAGCATCGGAGGGGAAATCGACCACACCTCCTTACTTGGTGATTAGCAACAAAGTATGCGAAAGCAAACTAAGGAAAAAGGGTTTCGGTATGAGCGCCCCGAAACCCTTTTTCCCAAATTAACGATCCTGAACGATTATTTCATCGATTATTCCGTAATCCCTCGCCTCATCAGCGCTTAAGAAGTAATCACGATCAGTATCCTTCGCCACCTTAGCGATAGGCTGACCCGTCCTTTCCGAAATGATTTGATTGATATGGTCCTTTAGCTTCAAGATCCTCCGGGCCGAAATTTCAATTTCCGTGGCTTGCCCCCTTGCCCCTCCAAGCGGCTGATGAAGCATGATTTCGCTATTCGGCAATGCACACCGCTTTCCCTTCGTACCTGCCAGCAAAAGCATGGCGCCGAATGAGGCAGCCATTCCCGTACATACAGTCCGGATATCAGGCTTTATATACTGCATCGTATCATATATGGCAAAACCGGCACTAGTCGATCCCCCCGGACTATTGATGAAAATGGTGATTTCTTTATCAGGTGCGTCAGCCGCCAAGAATAACAATTGAGCGACGACACTATTGGCTAAATGATCAGTGATTTCTTCGCCAATCATGATGATGCGATCTTTTAACAGCCGGGAATAAATATCGTACGAGCGTTCACCCTTGCCGGATTGCTCAATTACATAAGGAATGGTAGTCATATCTCTTCTTCCTCCTAACAAAATGATTAGCTATGCAGCCATTGAGAGGGTGTTTGAAGGAGTGAAGCATGGTTTGAAATGCAGCGATCGATTCATTGATCTAGGAATCATCGATTCACTGTTAAGCGATTTGAAAGATGGGATGCTTCTAATGAGGATATCAGGATTTTGCTGCTGCAATGCCTGTGTCATCAGTGATATCAGCCTTTGCTCCTCCTCATACTCCCAATCTTCCACGACGGACAGCTTACGCTCCTCAGCATCATGGTCAAAACGTTTTTTGACACGGTTCAAGATCGCCTTTACCGCCGCTTCCGTCGTGTTCAAATAATCCGCGATTTCCTTGGAGCGATAAAGAAATCCTTCCTTTAATAAAAATACGACGGCTTGCTTCGTGGTAAGGGATTTTATAATATACTCCACCGTTTCAAACGGATTTTCCCCAATTGCCCCTTGCAAATCGTTATCCTGCAAATCGCCTAAAGCTTCCTTTTTTCTTTTTCGTATCGTATCGATCCAGGAATGGCGGGCTATCGTCTTCAATAAAGCAGGTGTTAGCCCCTTCTTCTTCCCATAGACCCGCATGGCCTTCATAATCGTATCCTGTGCCAAGTCATCACCATCCCAATTATTTTGCGTCAAGAATCGGCAAAACCGAAGCAATTCAGGATATACCTCATCTAAGGCCATGTTGTTATCCTTTATTTCATGAATTTCTTCCCTCAACTTCTTTATCATTTTTCTCACTCCTTCAACACCCTCTATCCTCTAAACGTTTCAGAAAGAGAAAAAGATACGGGGGCACTAAAATTTTTCATCGGCTTAATTTCCATTAATATTCTATTCCATTCTTACCAGGAGATTTCCTTTCATACTAAAACCTTTCCCCCAAATGTTCAAATGTAACGGTAAGCCTAATGGTAAATCCTCTTTTCTGCACCGATCCCTGGTTTCCTCCCTGCATGCATTGCCTCCGGCGCTTGCACCTGCTTGGTCTCCCGTAGAGGCGCCTTTACCGCAGGAGGATCGCCGGCCAAATCCACTCTGCGTGAAAAGGAGATGCAAATTCGTTTTTTGCCTACCTCGTTTTCGAACTGTTTTTTATCGCATATGTATGCTTCTTTAATATTGGTTGCTTCCACGTTTTTGAATTAGGAGTTTAGGCGCTCGTTACACCCGGAGCATTCTTGACCGTCCTATCCTATCTACCCATTCCTTATCGCCGCTTCAATCCCGGTGATAAATCAAAAAGGCTTCGGAATGAAAGCATTCCGAAACCTTTTAATCGACATTCTGATGGTTCAGAGCGAGTTACTCCAAACACTGTTTTATTGAATCCATTTTGTTGCAGTATTTGTTGTTTTTTTGTTCATTGATAAGGTGCCAAAATTTCTCTTCCACCGCACAGAATATCCATATCCTCCTGTTAATTCTCTTTTCCTTTTACCATTTTCACTTTAGCTGGCCAAAAAGCAAATCTTCCGCAAACGGTAGTAATGGCCGGTACCAGAAATGGTCGGACTATGAAGGTATCCAGAAGAATGCCTAAAGCCGTGATAATTCCGAACTGCACAAGAACTTGAATCGGTAATGTCGCTAGCACGGCAAAGGTGGCCGCCAATATAATACCGGCTGAAGTAATGACCCCGCTCGTTTCACTTACGCCCTCTTTAATGGCCTGCTTCAATGGCATATAGTTCTTTTTCTTCCAAATGCTCGAGATCATGAAGATGTTATAGTCCTCTCCAAGAGCAACCAAGAATACGAAAGCATATAAAGGAATGGCTCCCTGTATAGCATCAGCGCCCATTACATTATGGATGATAAGCCACCCTAGTCCTAATGCTGCACTGTAAGATAAGATAACCGTGCCAACTAGGTAAAGCATAGCTACAATGGAACGTAAGTAAGCCAATAACAGGATGGAGATAAAGACAATGATCAATGGAACAATGAGATCGTTGTCCTTATTACTAGTTACCATGGTGTCATATTGAGTCGCTGTTTGCCCGCCAATCCAGACCTTGGATTTCACGGAAGGAACATTAGCTTCCGCCAATGCATTCTCTGCTGCATCCCTCAATTCTGGAATAGCTTCCATCGCTTTTGTACTGTAGGGATTAACATTGAATTTAACATCATATACTTTTAGATCATCATTGTCCGCACCGCTTTGGGGGTTAGACACTGTACTGACCAGGTCATGTTTCTTTAACTCTTTTTCAAGGTCTACCGATTTTCCCTCTGTATCGATTACCACTTGAGCCGGAGCTAATTCACCTGGCGAGTATGCGTCAGAAATGACCTTGAACCCTTCTCTTGATGGCATGTCTTCTGGAAAAGAAGATAATACATCATAGGTGTATTTGATTTGACTGGAATATACCGACATTGCTCCAAAGAAGATCACACACGCTATGATGATCGTCCAAGGTTTGGTTGTCACGATATTACCGACCCAAGTTCCAAAGCGGCTCTTTCCTTTTTTGGCAGGAACCGGTTTTCCTTTCTTTTCGGCCCTCTCTTTTTCCATTTCAGGAGTACGTGGAATAAAAGGATAAAACGAACCTCTTCCCATAACGGATAGTAGTGCTGGAATGAGGGTCAAGCTTGCTATGCCCATAATAAAGATGGACAAGCTAAATGGAATGGCAAAACGGTGGTAAGCCCCATATTCTGCTACAATTAAGACGAGAAGAGAAATGACCACAGTAATTCCACTCATAGCTATGGCACCGGAGGCATCTTTAAACGCATGTATAAGTGCTTTTCGTTTATCATTTACCTTCAGAAGCTCATCACGATAATGAGAAATTAAAAATAAACAATAATCTGTTCCCGCGCCAAACAATAAGACGGTCATAATGGATATGGATTGGGCATCAACGGTAATCCAACCTTTATCCGCTAAAAAACCTAGAATAGGACTAAGCAGCATATATGCAAATCCTACACCGATTAAAGGAATAATCGCCAAGATTGGGGAACGATAAATAATAAGAAGCAGTACTAAGACAAGCACAACAGTAGCTATCAGTAACGAAACATCCGCTCCTTCAAATAGACCTGTTGCATCCACTTGAATCCCTGCTGGACCTGTGACACGTGTACTCAGTTTATTATTTTCATCTATACTTACATTGAAAGGGTTATACGAAACCTGCTTTTTCACTTGTTCTTTAATGTCATCTATATTTCCCTTTAAGACTTCGGTATCAACACTTTCTTGGAAAAAAATAGGTTGCACTAACGTTGTTCCGTCTTTTGAAACCATTTGTTGCAGTGCTGATACAGGCATTTTATGCAGGGGAGGTGTTGACGATTGATCTTCTAACGGATCCTTCTCTAAATGTTCAGCCATTTGTTGGACTGCATTCAGATCCTCTTCCGTTAATCCCGATTCATTGTGCCACGTAAGCAATGCAGGTATACCAGAGGAATTTGGAAATTGTTTCTTAACTAACTTATCTGCTTCCACAGAAGGTGAATTTTCACTCAGATTTGGGGCATTATTAACTTCTGAGTCATTTACTGCGGGCCAAGCAATGGTTAATGCTGCCGTTAGAACAACCCATATGCCAATGACAACCCAGCGACTAACCCTACCAGTCATATATGAGCTGAAGGTTGTTAGTATAGATTTTTTCATCTGAACTCCCTCGTTTCCAATTTGGTTTGTTTCTATTAGAATATACATATAGCATACGATTAATTATATATACCAGAAGGTTAATTAATCAACTAATTTCATTTGGAAATTAATTCAACCAGAAGGAGGTTTCATATGCATAATCATAATATCCAGAAGAAAAAACCGGGACGACCCAAATTGACGAATGACTCAAATATAACAAGAGATCAAATTCTACAAACTGCATCCTACCTATTCATGACCTTTGGATATGAAGGCGTTTCAATGGAACAAGTTGCCGATGCCAGCAATGTTACAAAAGCAAGCGTCTATTACTATTTTAAAAATAAGGCAACTTTATTCACCATCGCAGTATCAAGCATGTTCCGCCGCATAAAAATACAGACAGATAAACTGCTGAACAGTTCCAATGGATTGAAGCACAGATTATACGAAGTAACGTTCGAGCATTTAATTAGACCACATATAGATTTTGAAACATTACTGCAGGAGGCTTCCCTTTCCCTTACAGAAGAACATATCCAAGAGATCCGCACAGCAGAAAACGAGGTTCATCAAGCACTGGAGAACATATTCAAGCAAGCAATGGAAAATGGGGAAATAGTAGTCAAAAATCCATTATTGCTCGCCCATGCCTTTTCTACAGTTACCATGATTCGAAACAAAAAAGAATTAATAATTGAATTGGGCGGACCAGAAAAAACGGCGCAAGCTCTAGTAGATCTATTTTGGGTAGGAATCGGGCCAAAATGAATCTATGAACGATGCATAGACTCCCAATGCAATGATGTCAAATCTAAAAAAATAGAGAACCGGTCCGCCAAAGGCAGCTTGATTTGGCGGGCTCCTTTTTTGCGTTTTTTTCTCGTATCTTCCTCCATCCTCGCAAAATTCCCCATCAGGAGAATGATCTCCATTAAGCAAGGCTGAGAATAGCCATTTCTGTTAGTTAGGGGCCACCCATACCGTTTCCGTGATGAGCCTTTGCCTAGAGGAATGTTCACGCTTAATTTCTTCTGTAGTAACTACTGGCGTTCGAATTCCACCTAATAGGTTTGTACCGCCTGGAGCTTAATCGAAAAAGCGGATGCACTTTCACCAATGCCGAAGGATGATCAGGGTTTTGCTAATGAAGTCCAACGAATCAATCATGTACTCCCCGCATCTTATCACCCGTTATAAGCGTTAAATCGTTGCTCCTGTGGTGTTGCCTATGACCCAAAGTAACGGATGAACTAGTTCCATTGGAATTAGTAAGTAATACCACATAATGTGGTCTCTTTTGTTCGTACAAAATTAGCATTAATCCTTCTCCAAGTAGTCAGGGCTTATGTCCACACTTCCATTCGTTTTTCATTATCACAACATAGAAGGAACGTTCTCTTAGTATTGGTAGTGTAACAAAAAAGGCCTTACACAATTAAGTGTAAGACCTTTTTCCAACAGCACTCCTGGCTGTTTCATGATACCGGTGGCCGGGGTCGAACCGGCACTCCAGAGGAACACGATTTTGAGTCGTGCGCGTCTGCCAATTCCGCCACACCGGCATGATTGTTGGAGTTTACAATAGTTTAGCACATGCTAATTATGTAATTGTCCATACGATTAATAAATACCCTTTAATTAAAATAATATACTATTATATATTTGTCAATTAATAAATTAACTCTTTTAAAAAAAGACACTCCTGAAGAGGTCCTACAACGATTGCTATATTGGAGTATTATTATTATTTTCGCCACTTAATTTTATTATAGTTCCAGCCTTAAGCTAGTTAAATGGCCTTCTTCCTCAAAAAATCTATCGCCCACGTTTACCTTATATGCATAAGTAATCTACGAACGGTCATCAGTCCCAATAATATAAACCTCTACATCTTTTACAGCTAAAATATCGCCTGAGGTTTCCACATCATCATTTGTTGATGTGATAGCGATTTTTTCATTACGGAAAAACATTCTAGGTTCTGCGTTTCTCCCATCAATTCTTGGCCGTATCTCTACTTTAACTAAATCAGTTTGTTCAGGCACTTAATCAACGTATAGGCAAAACCTTTTGTCTCACTAATTTGGTATGCCACCGCATAACGAGCAATAGCTTGTTTACACGATTAGCATTCTGCTTTAGTCAATTAAACACAAAAAAAGCCAATGCTGAGATTGTCTCAAAGCATTGACTTAAAAGGGTTAAACCCTTTTCATGATACCGGTGGCCGGGGTCGAACCGGCACTCCAGAGGAACACGATTTTGAGTCGTGCGCGTCTGCCAATTCCGCCACACCGGCATGATTGTTGGAGGCGGCAACCGGAATCGAACCGGTGGTAAAGGTTTTGCAGACCTCTGCCTTACCGCTTGGCTATGCCGCCAACGTTTTGGAGCGAAAGACGGGATTCGAACCCGCGACCCCAACCTTGGCAAGGTTGTATTCTACCACTGAACTACTTTCGCATATGGCTGGGCTAGAAGGGATCGAACCTTCGCATGACGGAATCAAAATCCGTTGCCTTACCGCTTGGCTATAGCCCATTAACGTTGTTTCATTATAGCACATTTTAAAGAAAAATGGGGCGACTGATGGGAATCGAACCCACGAATGCCTGAACCACAATCAGGTGCGTTAACCACTTCGCCACAACCGCCATGATAAGATTGAAATTGGCAGGGGTAGTAGGACTCGAACCCACACTGGAGGTTTTGGAGACCTCTGTTCTACCTTTAAACTATACCCCTATAGAGATGGTGGAGGGGGGCAGATTCGAACTGCCGAACCCTAAGGAGCGGATTTACAGTCCGCCGCGTTTAGCCACTTCGCTACCCCTCCGCATATGGATGAAACATGGTGCCGGCAAGAGGACTTGAACCCCCAACCTACTGATTACAAGTCAGTTGCTCTACCAGTTGAGCTACACCGGCACTACTATGGTGGCTCAGGACGGAATCGAACCGCCGACACAAGGATTTTCAGTCCTTTGCTCTACCGACTGAGCTACTGAGCCAAACTTTAAAAATGGCGGTCCCGACGGGAATCGAACCCGCGATCTCCTGCGTGACAGGCAGGCATGTTAACCGCTACACCACGGGACCATAGATTGCGGGGACAGGATTTGAACCTGCGACCTTCGGGTTATGAGCCCGACGAGCTACCGGACTGCTCCACCCCGCGACGGTGATAATGTTTCTATTCAAGAATCAAGTTTTCGTGTGAATCGTTTCTGTGGAATGATGACCATCCACTACCTGAAACAACCTGACCTTATGTAAAAATGGTGGAGGATGACGGGATCGAACCGCCGACCCTCTGCTTGTAAGGCAGATGCTCTCCCAGCTGAGCTAATCCTCCAATATGTTGCCGAAATGGTGACCCGTACGGGATTCGAACCCGTGTTACCGCCGTGAAAGGGCGGTGTCTTAACCGCTTGACCAACGGGCCAGGTATAAATGGCGGAGAGCAAGGGATTTGAACCCTTGAGACAGGGTTACCCGTCTACACGATTTCCAATCGTGCTCCTTCGGCCACTCGGACAGCTCTCCATTTATGGCTCCGCAGGTAGGACTCGAACCTACGACCGTTCGGTTAACAGCCGAATGCTCTACCACTGAGCTACTGCGGAACAATATAAGCTTGGCGACGTCCTACTCTCACAGGGGGAGACCCCCAACTACCATCGGCGCTGAAGAGCTTAACTGCCGTGTTCGGAATGGGAACGGGTGTGACCTCTTCGCTATCGTCACCAAACATTGTTTACATTTTTTCAAGACATATATTATTATAACGTCTTTTTGAGAAAATGCAAGAAGAAATTTTCATTCCTTCAAAACTAGATAATATAGAAGGTATTTCATTTTTTAAAGCGTTGGTTAAGTCCTCGATCTATTAGTATCAGTCAGCTCCACATGTCGCCACGC
This sequence comes from Peribacillus simplex, assembly GCF_001542915.1. Taxonomy (GTDB): domain Bacteria; phylum Bacillota; class Bacilli; order Bacillales; family DSM-1321; genus Peribacillus; species Peribacillus simplex_B. The sequence goes on from NZ_LNNH01000046.1 coordinate 30,757, forward strand.
T
>NZ_LNNH01000046.1:30767-125802 GCF_001542915.1 Peribacillus simplex
AGGTGCTAATGAAGGCACCTTCTTTTTTCTTAAAACAAGATGGAGCCCCGAATGCCCAGCGTTCAGGAGAATCAGTACTAAGACCGTTGCATTCCGCTCAGCGTAAAACCCTTTAAGCATTCTTCCTCAGGCTTCCTATTCACTTTTTTTCAGCTAAAAAGCCAAACCCCCGGTACGGATGGATTTGGCTCTTAGTCTTTTTGTCGTTAGTCAACCTTGATATTCGTTAGCTTATTTTTATTGCTCGGCCGTTTGGCTGATGTCTTTCCATATCAGTGTATGCGGTGAGCGTGAATAAATGGCCTGTAGGTTGGCTGGTTTGTCCTTGCCGATCCAGACGCCTGTCGTGTAGTTTGCGGTCAGGCCGACAAACCACATGTCTTTTACATCATTGGTCGTACCGGTTTTGCCGCCGACATATTCCGCAGGGAAGTAGGCTTTGCGGCCCGTACCGGTCATGGTTACTTCATGGAGAAGCGTCCTCATTTTGCTGACGGTGTTTTTGCTCCATACCTCCTTGGGTTTATCCTTCCAGCTATAAACGGTTTTACCTTGTTTGTCGGTGACTTTAATGATCGCGCGCGCTGGCTGGTAGTTGCCATCTTGGAAGGAGGTATAGGCATTCGTCAATTCGAGGGGACTCATGCCGTATTCGAAGCCGCCTATGGCCGAACTGATATGGTGATCCTTCATGGTGATTCTTTTGAAATCGAAGGCGTCGAGATACGAAAAGCTCTTTTTTATACCCGTCTTTTCAAAAAGGCGGATGGCGGGTGTGTTATAGGATTGAGCGAAGGCGGTCCTTAACGTGACCATCCCGTAGCTATCACCGCTATAGTTCTTTGGGCAGTAGCTATTGCTGCAATAGCTCGCTCCGCTTACAAGCTGATTGATGTCAGCCCCGGTTTCCTCAAGGTAGGGAGCATAGTCAAGCAGGGGCTTGATGGCCGATCCCGGCTGCCTATAGCTTTGGTATGAACGATTGAAAGAATTTTTTTTATAATCTTTTCCCCCAATCAAAGAGACAAGCTCGTGCGTATGATGCTGTATAACCACTATCGCTCCCTCGATATCATTGACACCGATTTTCGATTGCAGGGCAGTCTTGGACTGGGTTTGCAGTTTCGTATCGAGTGCGGTATGAATGGTTACACCGGAATGTAAAAGCTTTTCGACTTTGTTAGCAAGCTCGGCTTCCGCTTTTTGACGGACAGACTCATCAGAACTTTGCAGAGGTTTCGAGAGACCTTCAGAGGTTGCCACCAGATTTTTCAATTCCTGATGAACATACGTCACATAATCGGGATATAGCTCGACCGAGGTGGACAAGTTCAATCTAATCGTACTTTTGATAAGCCTATCATACTCCATCTGTTCCAAATCGCCTTCGGCTACCATTTGTTTCAGCAACCTCTCTTGTCGCTTTTTCGTTGCATCAAAATGTTGAAGGGGATTATAGTGTTCCGGATTATTAGGGATCGCGGCCAAGAAGGCCAGCTCAGCCTTGGACAACTCCCGAGTCGGTTTGCTGAAGTAAAACTGGGAAGCGGCTTCGATCCCATAGGCGCCATTACTGAAATAGATGGCATTCAAATATAGCTCCATGATTTCCTGTTTGGATTTCTTGCGCTCCAATTGATAGGCATAGAGGAGTTCACTGAGTTTCCGGTTATAAGTCCGATCATGGGTAAGGAAAACATTCCGGGCCAGTTGCTGGGTGATGGTGCTGCCGCCTTGTTCGATCGCATCATTTTGGGAATTGATAAGAAGTGCCCTGCTGATCCCCGACAGGTCGACGCCGCCATGCTCATAGAATTTTTGATCTTCGGAAACGATGAACAGATTTTCCAGGAATAGAGGGATATCATCAAGTTTTAGGTAGGTCCTTTTTCCGCCATCGGATACCTCGCTGATCACTTTTCCATTTGCGGCCGTCATGTAACTTGTCTGGGCCAATTCAATCGAATCAATGGGAATGCGCTCATCGAGCACATGATAGGGAGATTGGGCCAATGACCATTCTTGATAGGAAAGAAAGATGAATAAGGCCAGAACAGGAACTAACAAGAAAATCGTGATATAACCAAGATACGTGCGCATAGTTCAACTTCCTAACTAATATATTTTTAGTATGTTCTTGGACAAAATAAGGAGTGGAATGGTACTTTTGGTTCATCCATCCATCATAATCCAATTAAGGAAGACAATAAAGACTTTTGGGGAATTTAGGACTGCCCTCCGGTAAGGGTGTTGAAGGTGAGGGCAATCCGAAGAAGAACTTTCTAAATCTTCTGTTATAATATTCTCATGAGAAAAGAAAACTAATATATGGTCATAAATAAACGTCAGGACTAAGAAGGGGGTCATAAAAATGGACGAACAACAGCAATATGTATTCATAGATTTTGAATTTACGATGCCGGAGGGGAAAGCGAATCCAGTAGGCTTTTATCCGGAAATCATTGAGGTCGGCTTCGTCACCGTCATGAATGAGACGATTCAGGAGCAATTTTCTTCTTTTGTCAACCCATTGAAATTTCCAGACTTAACGGGAAGGTGCAAGAAATTCTTGAATATAACCCAAGACCAGGTGGACCGGGGGATTTCATTTGAAGAGCTGGTTTCTTTATTGAGGAAGATAGATGAGCAGCATCCAACGACAATTGTGACTTGGGGGAATATGGACATGAAGGTGCTCCGCCAAAACTGTCAGAAAGCAGGGTTGAAGTTCCCGTTTTCAGGAAAACAGACGGATCTTTGTTTGGAGTATAAACGCTTTTTCGGGGATCAAAATCAAACCGGCCTTTGGAAGGCTGTACAGGCCTATGGGAAAGAAGGGACAGGCAAGCATCATAGGGCGCTGGATGACGCAATCACGACATACAATATCTTTAAGCTGGTAGAGAAGGATAAGAGCTATATGCAAAATCATGAACCGACCACGATTGGCGATCGCATTGATTTATCGAAGGTGCTGAATCATTTAGCGTTATAAAAGCCAAATCATCTACTACTGATTTGGCTTTTATCATGCTTTATTTGAAATAATCCACCGCTAGGTCTTCGAGGAGCCGCAAGCTTTTTTCATTCCACTCCGTATCGTCTTCGCTTAAGGTTTGTTTCATTTTCGCAACAGCCTCGTTTAAGGATTCCCGATACTCAGGAATTTCCCCATCAAAGACCCTGACCATATTCTTAGGCACATTGGTTTGCTCCCGGAATGCAAGGGCACGCCGTTGATGGAACATGGACACTTCCGTTTGCTTCGGGTTATGAAGATCTCCCTGCATGGGATGCTTCATGACAGCCAACACTTTAACAAGATATGCAGCAGGCCGGATATCGGTGACTTCGCCGATGTATTTTCCTGTTTTATATATCGCGGTAACCTTATCGCCGATTTTAAAATCTTGTTCTGACATTTCCCTACCACCTTTCTTTAACTTCCTTCATGATACATAAGAACACCGATTTTTCACAGCGATTTTGTTCAATTTTGCAAAGATGCTTTTTTTATGAAAATCGTGTAAAGTGTACAAATGAAGATGAGGCCATTTTATAAAAAAGAAAGAGGGTATGACAATGACAAACTTTCCGCAATTAACAAGTGAAGTATTGGAAAATGAAAAAGCGGTCATCATGCAAACGACGATTGGCGATATTAAAATCAAGCTATTCCCTGAGCTTGCTCCAAAGACAGTGGAAAATTTCTTGACACATGCTGAAAACGGTTACTACGAAGGGATCATTTTCCACCGTGTCATCAAGGATTTCATGCTGCAAGGCGGAGATCCAACAGGAACTGGAATGGGTGGAGAAAGCATTTGGGGAGCGCCATTCGAGGACGAATTCTCGATGCAATTATTCAATTTGCGAGGAGCGCTTTCCATGGCAAATGCAGGACCGGGAACGAACGGCAGCCAATTCTTCGTCGTACAAGCCCAGCACGTGGACAGCAGGATGGGCGGGCAAATGAAGCAAGCCGGTTATCCTGAGGAAATCATCAGTGCTTATATGGAACAAGGCGGCACACCATGGCTTGACCATAAGCATTCCGTTTTTGGACAAGTCATCGAAGGCATGGACGTCGTGGATGCGATTGCTGACGTGGAAACCGTGGCAGGAGACAAGCCAGCCGAAGATGTAGTCATTAAAGGAATCACCATTTTATAAACCATCAAAAGTGAGGGGCCGAGTGTCTCTCGCTTTTTTATGTGCAAGGATGTGCCTGAAGTTATTGCAAGTCCGGAGCCATGAACGCAGTCCACAGTGATGCGGAATCCGGAAAAAGCAGCGGCAAACCGTACTAGGGGAACACGAAATCCTACTATAATTGAGAAATTCGTCCTACACTTCGTATAATTCGACCTAACTCCGCTTAATCCGTCCTAGTCTCCGTTTAATCCGTCCCAGTCTCCATTTATTCGACCTAACTCCGCTTAATCCGTCCTAATCTCCGTTAATTCGACCTAACTCCCGCTTATTCCATTCCGTCCTACACCCAAAAATCCGCCCTGAATCTGGAAATTCCGTCCTACACTTCATCATTCCGCAGTATGATTATGTATGAGCGTGGAAGATCTGGTATATGTTCAATCTAGAAATTCTTCCAATAACGATATTCATAAAACCAAATATGATACTTTGGAATTCAAAATGGAAACGCCCTACTAAAATTTATATGATCTAATGGAATAATTGATAAATGTAACGAAGTGAGTGTTTAAAAGTTTTATCAGCCCATTGATAGAATTTTTTTCTCTCGTCATAAGTCCTTCTACTGTTTGCGATGTCTGAAAACAATCTTCACTATATCGAAACAAAAAGGAATAGAACCACTTTTAACATGGATACTGTAATGGCAATTTATCATTTGAAGGGAGATGCAAATATGCCTGATTATAAATATGTAGTCCTTCACCCGTTATTTTGTTTGTTTTGTCTCTTTTTCTTATTGGGCATTCTGTTTGTAATGACGACTGACACCCTTTATATATTGATTGGACAATTAGCAGCCATCCTCGTCATCGCGATAGGATTCCACGAACTGGGTCATTGGCTGCTGGGTACCTTGTTGAACATGAAATTTAAATTCCTTGCGTTTTTCTGTATCTTGCTAACGAAAGAAGAGGGGAAGATTAGATGTGAGTTAAATAATAGCCTGCCGCTCTCTTTTGGAGTGACGAAAATGTATTTTGATGACAGTCTGTCTGAAAGTAATATTAGGCAAAGAAAAATTTGGTATTATGCTGGTGGCCCGTTAGCGAATTTTTTCTTGCTTACCGTAGCCTCTCTGGTACATTTCATGTTGGACTGGGATAAAGGGAGTTTTAGTGATGTATTGCCTTACTTCATCGTTTTGAATCTTGTGATCATGGTTGCCACTATGGTTCCTATTGAAGGAACAGATGGGTGGAGTATTATGGAAATTATTAAGAGGACAGAAGAGCAGGTTAAGGGCGATAGTCAGCTAGAATCATTCTACTTTCGCCCCGTCCAACAGCTGACAACTCATGACATTAGTTGGCTGAAAGCAAAAATGAATGAGGCAGCCAAATCTGACGATGTCTTTAGTATAACGCTTCTGCTACTCCATCATTATCTGGCAGCCCATCGTCCTGAGGAGGGGAATGAAATCCTTCAGGCTGGTCTTGACAAGATTGAGCTAGCGCAGGAACAGACGGTGCTAAGGCAAATTCTGATTTTTTATAAAACATTAGTGGCATTCTACATGAACGATACGCTCTCAAATGATGGCTATCAAGAACTGCAGAAGATAACCTTTTGGTATGGTGAGGCTTTTTATACGATAGCCCAGGCAATCATACAAGAACCAAATAATAAGAGTGGACGAATGGTAGCGGAGCTTGAAAAGGGCTTATCGAAAACAGGTGAGTTAATGGATCCAAATCAACAAGGAATTCTTAGGATGGTTCTACCTTCAATCGGTAAAGGGGGTTGAGTAACAAATGGAATTCCAATATCACTCTTTGTTTTAGCCAATTCGGTCCACTAGTGGATTGTTCTGGGAATTGATATAATAATAGAAAGCAGTGCATATCTCTATCAAGGAGGAAGTATCGGATGGATTTTCTCGATCATGCTTTACTAGGTTTGTTTCTTTATTTTCCGGAAGACAAGTCTGAGTATATTCCGGCTGGCATCACTTGTTTCATCTTTTTGGTTGCCGCCGTTTTTACGATGAGGGCCATTATCAGATATTCAAAAAAAGAAGAGATGAAGACGAAGCAATTCGAGGATGAAGTGACGAAGAGGAACCAGCGTTTAAAGGATGACAGGCTCACTTGACCTAGGATAAAATTAGAATGAATAATAAAAAGTTCCCTTATCAGCATAAGCAATTTATACTATAAATCATAGAGATAGAAATTTTGGGGGCGTAAGTTGTTATGCAAATCGTAGCGAAAAGGATGATTGCGGCAGATACGGTTAAGCGTTTTTTCATTCACCACTGGGAGACGAGCCAAGTCGTTTTTTCAAGGGGCTTATTTCATTATGCCGAACTTGAGGGTTTCGGGGTGATGGATGAGGATGGAGAAATCTCTGGATTGGGCACGTACAAGGTGTCCGATCAAGTATGCCAGATCATTTCTTTGAATAGTGTGCATGAGAATCAAGGTGTGGGCTCATCGTTGCTTTATGTGATGGAGAATATCGCTAAGGAGAAAAACTGCCATACAATTAAAGCGATTACGACGAATGATAATCTACAGGCATTGAAGTTCTTTCAAAAGAGAGGGTATGCCATTTCGGAAATCGTCAAAAATGCAGTGGAACATTCACGGGAAATCAAGCCTGAAATTCCTTTTTACAGCAGAGATGGCATCCCGATCCGAGATGAGATCATATTGGAGAAAAACGTCTAAAAGGGTGTAGTTCACCTGGAATCATGATAGGAGGAATGGAGAAATGTTCAAGAAAATAGCGGCTGATGCCCTTGGTCTAAGTGATATTGGAAGTGTGATAAGTCCTGCCGATTATGACAAGGTCGATGCAGATGATTATATCATGCACGAAGATGGGGAAAAAATTTATTTCCTGATCAAATCGAAAACGGATGAGTATTGCTTCACCAATCAAGCTTTCATCCATTTGGATGGGACAAGTGCAATCAGCAAGAAGCGTACACTTATGAGGTACAGCTACAGCCAGAATACTATTTCCAACGTGACTCTTGAGACGGCGGGTACCGTGGATTTGGATGCGGAGATCAAATTTTCGATCGGTGCAAGGACCTTTTCCATCGATGTCCATAAAAAATTCATCGAAGAATTGAAGGACCTGTTCAAGTCACTCGTGAAAATATCGGAAATTTGCCATGAGAACGAGTATGCCCTGCAATTTGCGCAGCAAAGCGTAAATCTGGCTTCTTCGACCTTGAACCAAGTTCGCACCGAAGGAAATCAAATGGCGGCAAGCTTCAAGGAAATCAATGCCGCAGCGTTTGAATGGTTGATGGATAGCCGGACAAAATACCATGTGAAAGATTTCGGATACGTTTTTGAAAAATATATCAATAATTAAAAGGGAGGCGGGCACAGGTTCATGTGTCCGCCTTCACTTTTTTAACTGTTCAAGTCATACAAACCAGGGCTATGCTCATTTGGCATATCCGGCATTTCAGGAACGGGGTAGCCATTCGGAGGCTCCGTGACAGTAAGCTGTCCGCCATTGCGGCTAGGCGTTTCACCTTGGAAAACCTCACTGATCCGGGTTTGGTCGAGCCTGAAGTTGAACTGGGCATTGTGATAGCCTAAATCCACATATTTGCGGCATTCAGGGTATTTATTCAAATCATAATTCGGTACAGGAAAGATCTTGCCCCAACTGACCCCGAGTGTTTCCAAGGCTTTGGCAAAAGCGTTTTGGTGAGCATTGTCGCGAACCATCAAAAAGGCGATCGTTTCACGCAACGATTTATTGGAGCTCATTTCATAAATCCTCGACTTTTGCAGCACCCCAGTCGATTCAAGAACGACATTATTCAGAAGGTTGGCAACGAGATTTCCATGATCATAAACATATGCGCCAGTCCAAGGATTTCCTCCCGCATCGACGGGGAGGGATGCTTTTGCCCCCATGATGAAATGGTGGGGGTTTGCGCCGCCCTTGATGACATCATCCAATGGGGCGCCATCGATACCGGAATTTCCCGGCATATTCCCGCCTGCATCATTCAGCAATTGGTTGATCGTCGATTGGACCAGTTCAATATGGCTTAGCTCTTCCAAGAATACACCACGGATCAAATCACGATATTGTTTGGCTTTGCCGCGGAAGTTGGCGCTCTGGAATGAATATTGCATCATCGTCCGCATTTCACCGAATTGTCCTCCAAGCGCCTCCTGAAGAACTTTGGCCGCACTTGGATCAGGCTTATCAGGAACGATCATATTGATTAAATCTTCTTTATAAAAATACAATGAAAGGCCCCCTAGAAATTGATATTTCTCAATTAGCTTTTGTCAGCTGATTTATTTTATTCCTAAGGTAAAAAATACCTTTATGGAATGACTCGAAGAGAGAAATACTAGAGGGAGAACAATTTTGAAAGGATGTTGCACATGCTTTCCAATCAGCAGCTAAAGGGCTTTCAACAGCAATTGCAGCAAACGAAGCAGGAGCTGAAGGAGCGATTACATGATTCGGGCGACTTCGATTTAAGAAGGAGCATGCACGATTCGACTGGTGAATTATCCAGTTATGATAATCACCCTGGCGATCAAGGAACCGAATTATATGAACGTGAAAAGGATTTGGCGCTTACAGAGCATTATCGCGATGAAATAAGTGATATCGATCGGGCCCTAACCGCCATCGAGGCAGGGGAGTATGGTAAATGCGAGGTTTGCTCAGCCGATATTCCGCTTGAACGGTTGAATGCCATCCCTACGACAACCTTTTGTGTCGAGCATACCCCATCAAGGGAAACCTCGGACAATCGTCCGATCGAGGAAGAAGTGCTGGGGCCATCATTCGGTAAATTCGATAACGAAGAACGAAACGAATCGGTCGCATTCGATGCCGAGGATTCATGGCAGGAAGTGGCATCCTTTGGAACATCCGAAACGCCTTCCGATTTCGCTTATCCGCCAAACGACTACGAAGATATGTACATCGATTCAGAAGAGAACATCGGGTATGTAGAGGATTATGAAAATTTCGTAGGTGTCGATATTTATGGGAAGGAAATAACGGTATACCCGAATTCCCAGTATGAAGAACTGAAGGAAGAGCTTTTTGAAGAAAATATCCAAACCTCCTTTGGGGATTTGCCTCGTTATGAGCATGATCCTTATGTGGAGGAAGATAAAGAATAAATGGCAAAAGGAGAGCGACTGCGATGTGCTCTCCTTTTAACATTTGAAAAACGAAAAGGGTTTCCCAATGAGATCATTCGGAAACCCTTTTGTAACACCTATCGAGACCATTTATGAAAAAGCTCGTTTTAACCGCTTTAGCCCTTCCAGGAGTGTAGCGCGTGAACAACCGATGTTCATTCGGACGAAGCCTTCCCCGCCTGGGCCATATTTGGACCCTGGCTCCAATGCAAGCTTCCCGTGATGGATCAGCCGTTCCTTGATTTCCTCATCGGACAGACCAAGGTCACGGCAGTCTATCCATAATAGGTACGAAGCATCAGGATGCATCACATGCAGTGCAGGAAGTTCTTCAGCCATGAATTTCTCTGCCAGCTTAATATTTTCCTCGATGTAGTCCATCATTTCCGTCAGCCATTCCAAGCCTTCCCGGTAGGCGGCTTCCATGGCTGTCAAGGCCAAGATGTTGAGGCCGTGGAAAGCTAATTTCATTTGAACCTTCTGCAATTGCTGCTGCAATTTCTTGTTGCTGGTGATCAGGAATGAAGCCTGCATGCCGGCAATGTTGAATGTTTTGCTTGGGGCCATCAGCGTCACGGTCATCGCCGCTAATTCTTTTGAAAGCGAGGCAATCGGGTAATGTGTCGATCCCTTGTGGAACAAGTCAGCATGAATTTCATCACTGACTATGATGACATCGTACTTTTGACAAAGTTCCCCGATTCGCAGCAGTTCGTCCTTTGTCCAGACACGTCCGCCCGGGTTATGAGGGCTGCAAAAAAGGAATACCTTCACTCCGTTTTTCAGCTTGTCTTCAAAATCGGTGAAATCGATCGTAAAGCGGCCTTCCTCAAGGCTAAGGGGACTGTTGACCACTTCCCGGTCGTTGCTTTTGATCATATCAAAAAATGGTGTATACACAGGTGATTGAAGCAATATTTTATCACCGGGATTTGTAAAGGCTTGGATCGTCGTGCTGATGGCCGAAACGATACCGGAACTGAAAGAGATCCACTCTTTTTCGACTTTCCAGGAATGGCGATCTTTCAGCCAGTTTTGAATTGCGGTGAAAACTGTATCCGAAGGGGCGGTATAACCTAAAATGGGATGTTTCAAGCGCTCGAACAACGCTTTTTGAATGCCTTCGGGAGCCGGGAAATCCATATCGGCTATCCACATTGGCAGTACATCCTCGCTTCCAAACAATGTTTTAAGCGAGCTTTTATCCCATTTCACGGATCCCGTATTCTCCCTTTCATAATGTTCTTCAAAAATTGATTTATTCAAAATATCCACCACCGAAAAATTTTTTGTCGTTTTCGCTAAGAAGCAGTCAGTATGATACTATGATATCATGTTCTTTGAATTTATCGAGCAGGTGATGATTATATGGATACACAGCAAATGAATATCGCGTTGGTGGCCGTTTTACAAGAGTGGGACCCTTTCCGGATCGGAGGGGACTTATATGAGCCGGAAATTGCCGATACAGTCGTAGCCATCCGGGATATCGATAGCCCGCGGGAGCTCGCGGAAAAAATACAATCCATTTACGAGTTCGCTTTCGATGAATCCATCGATTTCGACAAATGCCTCGAAGTTGCACAGAAGCTGCTCATCATAAAAAATGATGCCAGCTGTTCCTTATAAAGGTCAAAAAAGGTGTCCCCAAATGCAGGGACGCTTTTTTTTATTGATTTTGCCCCATTACTCGTGAGCATGTTCCTTAGGTCCAAAGTCAAGGGCGGCTGTTCCGAGGAATTGTTTGATTAATTGGTAGATTTCCGCAGGCTTTTCCTCGGGAAGCAAATGGCCGGTATCTTCAAGCACAACTAGTTCGGAATTGGGCAGATCGCCATGAAGCCTTTGGCCGATTTCCAGCGGCACGACGCGGTCATGTCTTCCCCATACCAGCAGGCAGGGTGTCAGAATATCGCGAAGTTCATCCTTCAGCAAATCTACTTCCTTATCCCGGAGCATCCTCCCCAGGGCACGGAATATATCATGCTTTTCCATGAATGGCCTTATATATCCTTGGCGCATTTCATCATCGATCAGGGCAGGGTCATGGACAACATTTTTCAAGTTCTTTTCGATGCCAGATCGCTGTAGATACCCCTTTATCCCGAATGAAAAGAAAGGCAGGTAGCTGACCAGCTTCATCTTTTCCGAATAGCTTGGCTGATAGCCTGATCCGGCAAGGAGAATCGCGTGTTCAACCAAATCAGGATGCGATTGGATGAGTTGCAGGGAAACCTGCCCACCCATGGAATGGCCGATGATGCTGAATTTGCCGATGTTTTTCCCCGCTAAAAAGCGGACAACGGATTTGGCGATGTTGCGGAATGAATACGTATATCGATAATCTTTTCCGCTTTGTCCGAATGGAGGAAGGTCCAATGAGATCACGTTGAATTCCTTGATTAAGTGGGGCACCAACTTACGGAAGCTGAAGCTGGATGACAAGAAGCCGTGAAGCAGTACAAGGGTGGGAAGGGAGTCATCCATTCGGTCATATTCGAAATAGATATCTATATTATCCACCCGTTCCCTGCCGATGATTGTTTGACGTTCCATATTGGTCCTCTTTCCTCGTCATTGGTCAGCGGATAAAATGCCATAATCACCAAATATAGGGATGGTCCTGCTGTTGCATAACAGTAAATGTAATAATCCCCAGTAAAAATGACAAATGCTATAACAGCTCGCCAATCAATTTTGATATAATAGTGTAAGTTTATCCTGACAGAATAGGACTTATTAATTTTTATTGTCATATAGGATTCCGAAAAAGTCTAATGAGATCATTCGTGAGCCGATCTGCCAGCCAAAAACCATCACATCTACATTAGTGAATTCCAAAAGGGGGGTTTTCCAATGCACTTGAATGAAGAGGAATTGGAAGTCTTGAGAATCATTGAAAATAACAGCCGGATCGACCTGAATGATTTGGCTAAAATGACCGATTTATCAGAAGCGGACATTGAAATTACATTGAAAAAATTAGAAGATATGCGTGTCATCGTCCGTTATTTAACGGTCATCAATTGGGCTAAGGTGGATGAATACCACGGTGTCACGGCGATGATTGATGTGAAGGTTACACCAAAACGCGGCGTCGGTTTCGATGAGGTCGCAAAACGGATTTACAAATTCAAAGAAGTGCAATCTGTGTATTTAATGTCAGGCGCCTATGATCTTTCAGTCATTGTCGAGGGACGCTCGATGAATGAAGTGGCTAGCTTCGTTTCCGAAAAACTTTCGACGCTTGATTCCGTCATTTCGACGACGACGCACTTCATCATGAAAAAATACAAGCATGATGGCACCATTTTCGATCAAACTGAAGAAGATAAGCGGATCGTGGTGTCACCATGATCAAAACGAGTTATGTTTCAAGAACGATAGCAGAGCTTAGACCATCAGGCATCCGCCGCTTTTTCGACCTGGCAGCCAATTTGGAGGGGGTCATCTCCCTTGGCGTGGGTGAACCTGATTTCGTTACATCGTGGGCAGTAAGGGAGGCGGCGATCAATTCCCTGGAGGAAGGATTTACCTCTTATACGGCCAATGCCGGTTTATATGAGTTGAGGTCGGAAATCAGTCGATATATGGAAAAGCAGTTCCATGTATCTTACAGGCCAGAGGACCAAATCATCGTCACGGTTGGTGCAAGCCAAGCGCTGGACATTACTTTGAGGACCATCTTGAATCCTGGTGAAGAAGTCATCGTTGTCGAACCGTGCTTCGTTGCATATGCACCTTTGGTTACGATGGCGGGAGGGGTCCCGGTCACGGTCCAAACCTCAAGGGACGATGATTTCAAGTTGACTCCCGAGCAACTCGAAGCGGCGATTACGCCAAAGACGAAGGCCGTTTTAATCTGTTCCCCAAATAATCCAACCGGTACCCAGCTTGGGCATGAAGAATTGGTGATGCTTGCTGAGATCGTCAAAAAGCACGACTTGCTGGTCATTTCCGATGAAATCTATGCCGAGCTTGCCTACGATGAGCAGTTCACTTCATTTGCCGCCATTGATGGCATGCTGGAGAGGACGATAGTCATCAATGGATTTTCGAAAGGGTTTGCGATGACAGGATGGCGGCTTGGTTTCGTTTGTGCGCCCAAGGAAATTTCCGAAGCGATGCTCAAGCTTCACCAATATGCGATGATGTGTGCGCCGACGATGGCGCAGCATGCTGCATTGGAAGCCTTGAAGCATGGAATGCAGGACGTAGAGGATATGCGTCGCAGCTATCGGAGAAGAAGGAATTATATCGTCAAATCATTTAACGAAATAGGGCTTGACTGCCATAATCCCGGCGGGGCGTTCTATGCCTTTCCCTCCATCGAGAAGACCGGGATGACTTCAATGGAATTTGCCGAAAAACTATTGACCGAGGAACTTGTTGCGGTCGTTCCGGGAGATGTGTTCGGCAAAAGCGGAGAAGGTCATATCCGTTGTTCCTATGCATCCTCCATGGAGCAACTTCAGGAAGCGCTGAAGAGAATGGAACGTTTCATGGCCAACCATTGTAAATAAGCAAAAAAATAGGGATCCGGCCATTATGCAGCCGGATCCCTTTCCATAGGGGGAATTAGAAAAAAGAGTTAATCTAATGGATTAACATAGAAAGTGTTAATCATAGTATATCCAGCCTGTTGATAAAAAATACACATACCATGACCATTTTTTTGAATTAAGCTTGTGTATTATATAAAGTATGCATAACATTCAGAATTTGTTCTTCACTGAAATCCTTGGCCGCCCTTAAGATGAGTTCAGCCTTTTTGGTGCCGATTTCTTCAATTAGTTTTTTGATGTCGTCGTCCATGCCAACTGCATTCCCGGTAGGGGCATCCTTCAAAAATTCCGAAGCAGGAATATCAAGAACGGTGGAAAGACGTAAAATGGTTTGTGTATCAGGGACCGATTCCCCTGATTCATACTTTTCGATTTTTTTGGTGCCGATTCTTAATTTCAAAGCCAGTTCCTGCTGCGTGAGGTTATGGTCTTCTCGATATTGCCGAATATTCTTCGCGACATTTGACATAGGGTAGGCACTCCTTTTTATGGAAAAAATTTAGTTAATGTCATTATTTTACCATATTATAACTTAAGAATAGGAAACTGAATATGTAGGTTTTGTGAAAAAAATCGCTTGCGAAACTTCGAAATGAGCATATCTTAATGAATCAGGCGGTAAAAAAATTCAGTAATGAGGATTTTATAGCTGGCAGACCCGATGTTAGAAGGCTGAAGTTTTGCCATGGAAAAGGAAATCCAGGTTATTTGCAAATTATTAGGATAAGTTATAAATAACGATTTCATCTATTTAATTATTATTTCCAAAAAACAAACATTTTTTATGAGTAAAATCCTAAAAAGTATGGTATACTTAACTTTGATTATTTACCAAATATGTGATATAATTTTTTATTGCGTGAAAAGACGAAAAAATATATATAAAATAGGAGTGTTACCATGTCTGAAAAATTCGAAATTGGTGCGGTAGTTACTGGTAAAGTAACTGGTATTCAACCATACGGTGCTTTTGTTGCTTTAGATGATTCAACTCAAGGTTTAGTTCATATTTCTGAAATCACTCACGGATTCGTTAAAGATATCAACGAACATTTAAAAGTGGGCGATGAAGTGAAAGTGAAAGTTCTTTCAATCGATTCAGCTGCTGGAAAAATCGGCTTATCGATCCGTGCTACAGAAGAAGCTCCTGAGCGTACTGAAGCTCCGAAAAAAGCTCCGAAAAAACGCCAAGCATCTGTTAAAGCAACATCTCACATCGAATCTACTGAAGGATTCAACACATTGAAAGACAAACTTCAAGAGTGGATCGAACAATCTCAACGCGAAGACCTTATCAAAAAATAATTTTTTAAAACCGGCAGATCTTTTGATCAGCCGGTTTTTTTGACTAATGAAATAAAGCCGGGTCAGGATAAACCATGCCCCGGCTTATTTGTTGTACATAAAAGATGTCCAGGAACTTACCCATTCTTTAACGAGTCGGTTTTGTTTCTGGCTCCCTGGATATTTCAGGACTTGGTTTGAAGAGAAGACCAAGATTGACCAAGCCAGCAATTCCAACCAATCCATAAACGATACGGGCCAATGCAGCATCCTGGCCTCCGAAGATCGATGCGACTAAATCAAATTGGAAAAACCCTATTAATCCCCAATTGATTGCACCGATTATTGTAAGAACAAGTGCCGTTCTTTGAATTCCACTCATTGTACAGCCTCCTTTTTAAAATAAGTTCGTTCTTTACTTATCATGCTTTTTCATCATGTAAATATACATCTTTACAAAAGTTCCGGACGGATTTTTTGTATTTATATGTCACATTGGTCATAATGAAGAAAAGAAAAAACTTGCCATTGCCCGCGTGGATGTTTACAAGGCTGCAAAAAAGGTGATGTGTCATAAAAAAGGAGAGAAATCCAATGGAAAATTACACGTTTAAAAATCCCACTAAAGTAATTTTCGGGAAAGATCAGCTTGAAAGCATAAAATCCGAAATTCCGGCTTATGGAAATAAAGTTTTACTCGTATACGGATCCGGCAGCATAAAGAAAAATGGCTTATATGAAAAAGTGATCAAAGCCTTGAAAGAAATCGATGCCGAGGTGCACGAACTATCCGGGGTTGAACCGAATCCGCGCATCTCCACCGTTCAAAAGGGTGTGGATCTTTGTAAGCAGCATCAGATCGACTTTATCCTTGCCGTTGGCGGCGGAAGCGTCATTGACGCTACAAAGGCCATTGCTGCAGGTGCTAAATATGACGGCAACCCATGGGAACTCGTCATCAAGAAGGCGCCGGTCGAGGCGGCATTGCCGTTTGGAACGGTGCTGACGTTGGCTGCAACGGGCTCCGAAGCAAATTCGGGATCCGTCATAACAAACTGGGAGACAAAAGAGAAATACGGTTGGGGCAGCCCATTGGTTTTCCCTCAATTCTCCATTTTAGATCCCGAAAACACTTTTTCGGTACCTAAAAACCAAACGGTATACGGAATGGTCGATATGATGTCACATGTGTTCGAAACATACTTCCATCCCGAAACGCATGCACCGCTTCAGGATCGTTTCTGTGAATCGCTGTTATTGACCGTGATGGAAACGGCACCTGAACTATTGAAAGATCTCGAGAATTATGAGCACAGGGCTACGATCTTGTATGCCGGGCATATTGCCCTTAATGGTTCGCTCGGAGTCGGTTACAGTGGTGATTGGGCGACGCATAATATTGAACATGCCGTCTCGGCAGTGTATGACATCCCTCATGCCGGCGGATTGGCCATCCTGTTCCCGAATTGGATGAAACATGTACTTCATGAAAATGTCTCACGCTTCAAACAGGTTGCGATCCGGGTATTCGATGTCGATCCTGAAGGGAAAACGGATGAGGAAGCGGCACTTGAGGGAATTGACAGGCTTCGTGCATTTTGGAGCAGCTTAGGGGCGCCGACGACTCTTTCCGATTATGGAATCGATGACTCGCAGCTGGAAGTCATCGCTGATAAAGCGATGAGCAGAGGCGATTTTGGCCGATTCAAGATCCTGAACCGTGAAGATGTCCTTGCGATATTACGCGCTTCTTTATAATCAAGAAAAATATCCCCATTCCCACCTTTATGAGGTGGGAATGCAATTTATTTAATCGGGAAAATTCACCAATTACTTTATCCAGTTCTTGATTATCAGAAATACATCAGATAAAGTGAAAAGGAAAGTTACAATTGGAGGAGGAATTTGAATGGCCCATATACGTTTCGATTATTCAAAAGCCCTGCCGTTTTTCGGGGAGCATGAAATAACCTATTTGCAGGACGCCGTAAAAGTGGCACACCATTCCCTACACGAACAAACGGGAGCAGGAAATGATTATCTTGGCTGGATCGATCTCCCTGCCAACTATGATAAAGAAGAATTCTCAAGAATCAAAAAGGCTGCAGCGAAAATCAAGGAAGATTCGGAAGTGTTGCTGGTTATCGGAATCGGCGGGTCCTACTTGGGAGCCCGGGCAGCGGTTGAGATGCTTCAACACAGCTTTTACAACATATTGCCTTCTGAAAAAAGAAAAACCCCGCAAGTTTTATTTGTAGGTAACAATATTAGCTCTACATATATGCAGGATTTAATGGATGTATTGGAAAATAGGGATTTCTCGATCAATGTAATCTCCAAATCCGGTACGACGACTGAACCTGCACTGGCTTTCAGGATCTTCCGGAAGCTTCTTGAACAAAAATATGGCGTGGAAGAAGCAAAAGGCAGGATCTATGCGACCACTGATAAAGAAAAAGGCGCATTAAAAACAGTGGCAACGGAGGAAGGCTTCGAAACTTTCGTCATTCCTGACGATGTTGGAGGACGCTACTCGGTGTTAACCGCAGTGGGCTTGCTTCCGATTGCAGTCAGCGGTGCGGACATCGATCAAATCATGGAAGGTGCCGAAAGTGCCAGAAACGATTTCAGTTCATCCGAGCTAGCCGATAATCAGGCATACCAATATGCCGCAGTTCGAAATGTCCTTTACAATAAAGGGAAAACGATTGAGATGCTGATCAACTATGAGCCGGGTCTGCAATATTTCTCTGAGTGGTGGAAGCAATTATTCGGAGAAAGTGAAGGCAAGGACCAAAAAGGGATTTTCCCTTCGTCGGCCAACTTTTCGACTGACCTGCATTCATTAGGGCAATATGTTCAGGAAGGTCGTCGCGATCTTTTTGAAACAGTCATTAAAGTCGATAATGCCCGTCATGAAATCTTGATCGAGGAAGCGGATAATGATTTGGATGGCCTGAACTATCTTTCAGGTGAAACGGTGCAGTTCGTCAATAATAAAGCATTCGAGGGCACGCTGTTAGCCCATACCGACGGCGGCGTTCCGAACCTTATCGTAACGGTTCCGAAGCTTGATGCGTATACGTTTGGCTACCTGGTCTACTTCTTCGAGAAGGCCTGTGCAATGAGCGGATACCTGCTTGGCGTCAATCCATTCGATCAGCCTGGTGTGGAAGCTTATAAGGTGAACATGTTTGCACTTTTGGGCAAGCCTGGCTTTGAAGAGAAAAAAGCGGAATTAGAGAAGCGCTTATAATAAAGAAAGGCATCAAGCTGGATGATCTCATCCTGGCTTGATGCCTTTTTAATAGGCTCAAAAAACGTCCATTAAGGCAAAGTTAATAATCCTATCCGATACTCATGAAGAACAAAACGAAAGTGAGGATCAGATATGCAAATTTCATCAACGACAAGCTCCGCTTATTCGAGAGCTGGAGCAGGCGATTCGGCATATGCAATCAAGGAGCTGGAGAACCGGAGAACGGAGCTGCAGGCAGATATCCAGGAAGTATACCAAACGGATGACGAAGCAAAAGAAAAGGAAGTGAAGCTCAAGCAGCTGGAGCAGGAGATGCGGCAAATCGAAAGGCAGCTTCAGCAATTGCAAAGGAGTGAATCCAGGGAGGCATCAAAGGGGGAAGAAACGTCGCAAAAGGCTGATGACCGCTTGGAAATCAGTGACGCGGCCAGGCTCCTCTATGTGCAATCGAAGGAAGAATAAGGCCATTCCAGGTTTTTTTAACGGCCATTTGGTTATGCTAATAGAAAAATAGCGAAAGAGGTTTTTTACAATGATCAAGATTTCTTCTGAGTTGGAAGGGAAGACATTCGGCTTGTTCGATCTGGAGACGAAGTTAAAACCGGAAGGCTATGTGATTGGCGGTGGGTGGGATTATGACCACGGATCCTTCGATTACAAAATGGATGACAGCGACGGATACCAATTCCTGCGGGTCCCGTTCAAGGCCATCGATGGCTCACTCGATAAAGATGGGGCGATGGTCGAGATATTACAGCCATTCTTATTGTCCCATAAGTACGAGGACGGCATTGATGATGAAGGGAATATCGGAAACCTTTCTGCGTCATTCAACCAATTTGCCGAGCCTGAAGATCCGGATGCGGAATTTCCGGAAAACTATATCTCTTATGGCAAATCGCTTGTCCGTGATCTGGAAAAGCTATTGCTCCCTTAATCATCAATGATGAGCAGGACGTCATTGCGATGGACGATTTCATCTGCAGGGGGCTTGATGAAGGTCTCGCCTCCTGATAGGATGCCGATGATTAATATGTTCTGTTCCAATAGCTCCGTGCTCAACTGCTTGAACGTCTTTTCTGCCCATTCCGCCTGAATGGGCAGCTGTTTGATTTTCAATCCGGCTCCTTCAACTTGCTCTTCTGCTTCCCCGACTATTCCCTTTGATAAGCAATCCTGCATAAATTCACTCGCGAATTTATTCGTTTCGACGATTCCGTCCGCCCCGGCGCGCAAGGCATTTTCCTTTTGTTCATGGGTCAAGATCTCGACAAGGCAATACACTTCAGGGTTCAGCCCCTTGACGGCCAGCAGCGTCAATATCGAGAACATATCCGTTTGCAGCTCGTCCTGCTTAAGGTCGGCCGTGATAAGAACACGTATCGCCTGGTTTATATTGGCCTTCTTCAGGACGGAATCCAATGTCGCTTTACCGTGAACGAAGTGGATATTCGTCCTCGGAAGCGGATGCTTTTGCAGCGTATCATCGATAAGGACGATGGATTGATGATGTTTGCGCTCATGAATGTTTTGGATGATCCGTTTAGAACGGCCATTCCAGCCGACGATGATAAAATGTCCTCCGCCGGTGAAGTCTTTCCTTCCTGTAAGGAATAGCTGTTCCGTGGAAATGGACATTTTTGCAATGTGTGCAAAATAAGAGGTAATCAATCCTACACCCGATAAAATGAGGATGATGCCGATGATTTTGCCAAGGTTGGTCACCGGGGTGTAATCTCCGTAGCCCACGGTTGACATGGTCACGATGGCCCACCAGATGCCATCAAGCAGGGTGGGGAAGTTCTTGGGCTCGACAAGGTGAATCAATACCCCGAATGCTAGTAAGAATAAGGCGATAATCGAAAGTAATCTGATGAAACGCGGAAATCTAGGAACGGCGGTATTGAATGGACCGATTCTGATCATGTTTTTTCACACCCCTTAAGCTGTTCCTTTTAGTATGGACAAGAAAGACTTGGCTCATAAGGCATGGGCGGAAAACTTTGATTCACGATAAAAGCCTTCCGTAAAGCGCCGGAAGGCTTTTATACCTGAGTCACATATCCTGAAATACCTGGACTTCATGCTCGATAGTGGATTATATGCCTGGTCATATTCAATTATTCCCTGTTTCTTTCCAAAAGGGGCGTGCCTCTCACACTCTTCTGCGTACGTTGAAGTTATCGCTGATGAGCAGCCAGTTTTGAGGGAAGGATAGGCCAAGCTTCCAATAACTCATCCCTCTGAGGTTCAATTCCTTGATCAAGTCGAATTTTGCCTGTATCGAACGGGCGTCCTCAAACCATACCTCATGCTGCCTATCCTCAATATCCGTATAGTTGAAGTGCGGGGCCTGTGCGGTTTCATCGTATTCGATGGAAACGTCATTGTCGGCAGCAATCTGGATCGCCTGCTGGGGGCTTACCGCCCGGGCTGTGGACCCCTGTACAAAGGGAAGGGTCCAATCATAGCCATATAGATTTTGACCCATCAGGATTTTGTTGGATGGCATCTCCGTGATCGCATATTCAAGCACCTCGCGAACGGGTCCAATCGGTGAGACGGCCATGGCCGGCCCTCCGCTATATCCCCATTCATATGTCATGATGATCACGAAGTCGACAATCTCACCTTGGGCCTTGTAATCATGTGCCTCATACCAGCGTCCTTTTTGGTCCGCGCTTGTTTTCGGGGCAAGCGCCGTGGAAATGTACCAGCCTTCTTTTTTGAATCGCTCCTTGGCCTTCCGGAGAAATTGATTATAAGCTTCTTTATCGGCTGGCCGTAAATATTCGAAGTCGAAGTGAATATCCCTGAATCCATATTTCTTTGCGGTCGCAACGATGTTGTTGAGGAACTTATTTTGAACGGAAGTATTCGTCAGGATGATTTGCCCGAGCTCATCACTGAATTGGTCATTTTCCTGATTGGTGATCACCATCATCAGGACGTTTTTATTTTCTCTGGCGATGGCGGGGAAATTATTGAGCAATGGCTCCTTTAAGGAGCCGTCACGAAGCGCCTGAAAGCTGAATGGAGCTAAATAGGTCAAATAGGGTGCCGCTTCCCTTGCTGCCGTTTCAAGGGCCGGTGCAACCGTCGTACCCCTGGGCTCGACATATCCATTGAATTCGGCAGTCCGCTTCCTGCGTGCCGGTATATAGAGCCGATATCCGACGGAGAGGGATTGACCTTCTGGAAGCCCGTTTATATTGGCCAATTCTTGATAAGGGACATCGACCTTTTGGGAAATGGAATAAAGACTATCACCCGGCTGCACGAAATAATAGCTGCCGACGATCGGAATGACAAGGGCCTGCCCCGAGACAAGATTATTTGGGTTAGGAATTTTATTCGATTCCACGAGCCGATCGACGGTTACGCTGTATGTCTGGGCGATGCCATATAACGTCTGGCCTGGCCTAACCACATGTATTTGCAATGCTTTTCCCTCCTACTGAAAGAAAGTTTCCTAACAGTTTATGAGCAGCCAAAGGAAATCATGATAAAGAGCTTTGGAATGAAGGTTCCCAAAGAAAAAATAATTCAATAAATTGGCAATAATAATTTAAGCCCAAAATGCTAATTAATATTAGTAGGAGGTGAAAACACATGGCAAACAACAACAGCAGCAATCAACTAGTAGTAGCTGGCGCAGAGCAAGCTCTACAACAAATGAAATATGAAATCGCAAGTGAATTTGGCGTGAATCTAGGTGCCGACACTACTGCTCGCGCTAACGGTTCCGTTGGTGGAGAAATCACTAAACGTTTGGTTCAAATGGCTGAACAACAACTAGGCGGATCAAACTATTCTCGCTAATTAACTGAATAACATGGCTAAGAAAGAGAAGGGGCATCGGCTCCTTCTCTTTCGCTTTGTTCAGCCGTTCGCCTGCCAGGACTTTAATGCCTTGAGGGCCATTTCCGGGAAATCCGTCATGATCACGTCAACGCCCATTTTGGCGAGCTTGATGATATCGGCCTCCTCATTGGCGACCCACGGCCTGACTTTATATCCGAGGGTTTTCGCGATTTCATTGGTCGCTTCCGTCAGGCTGTTTTTATCGGGATGAAAACCGGATTCTTGTTTATCACGCAAGATTTGCTCCAGGTTATCCGGAAGCCCCTCGAACAATAAGGCGCGTTCAAGCTCTGGAGCGAGCAGCTTCACCTTTTCAATCGATTGATGGTTAAAGGAGGAGAGGATCACCCGCTGCTCCATCTGATGATGGCGGATCGAATCGATAATCTTCTGTTCGATTCCTTCATAGGCCAGTTTATCCGTTTTGATTTCGACGTTCATCAATAAGTCATTACCCTTGGCCCAGTCAAAAACCTCGCGCAGGAAAGGGATTCGCTCCCCGGTGAATTTCTTGGCGTACTTGACTCCGGCATCCCCCGTTTTCAGCTCTTGGGACGAATGATCTTTTACATACCCGGTAAGGGAGGTGGTCCGGTCGAGCGTTTCATCATGGATGATGACCAATTCCCCGTCAGCACCAAGATGGACATCGAATTCGATCCCGTCCGCTCCTGTTTCGGCAGCCTTTTGGAAGGCGGCAATGGTATTTTCCGGGTGCGTTCCTTTCGAGCCTCTATGGGCGAAAATTTTTATGTTTTGCAAAATCATCACATCCCCTTTAAACTGATCTAGAACCTATCATACCCTTACCCACAAAATGTTTCAGCAATGTTTAATAGACAATATTTTAAACAACGCGTAAAATACATATGGTATTTCCATAAATAGGTGTTCGAATTAAGAGGTGAATAAAATGAATATGTGGGAAATTTTTGTTGCAGTTGTCCTTGGTCTTGTAGAAGGATTAACTGAATTTGCGCCTGTTTCGTCTACAGGGCATATGATTATCGTCGACGATTTATGGCTGAAATCGACCGATATCTTCGGGAGTGAAGTGGCCAATGCTTTCAAGGTGGTCATCCAGCTTGGCTCGATACTCGCTGTAGTCGTGCTCTTCTGGGGACGGTTCATGGACTTGCTTGGGTTGAAGAAATTGAAAGATACAAGTGCCGTGAAGGGTCCTAGGCTTAACCTATTGCAGATATTCGTCGGGTTGCTGCCGGCGGGCATTTTTGGTCTATTATTCGAAGACTACATCGATGACAAGTTATTCAGGATAGAGACAGTCATCATCGGGTTATTCCTTGGCGCGTTCCTGATGATCGCTGCGGATAAATTCCGTCCGAAGTTGACTGCTGAAACGGTTGACCAGATCACGTACAAGCAAGCACTTGGAGTCGGGTTGATCCAATGTCTGTCACTATGGCCGGGGTTTTCCCGTTCAGGTTCGACGATTTCAGGCGGGGTGCTTTTAGGGATGAGCTATCGGGCCGCTTCCGATTTCACGTTCATCATGGCCGTGCCGATCATGGCAGGTGCCAGTCTGTTGAAGGTCGTCAAGTATTGGGATTCTTTCACTCCTGAAGTTCTGCCATTCTTCATTGCAGGTTTCATCAGTGCATTCATCTTTGCTTTATTCTGTATTCGCTTTTTCTTGATTTTAATCAATAAAGTGAAATTGACTCCATTCGCCATCTATCGGATCGTTTTGGCAGTGATCTTATTATTCATTATCTGGTAATATGATTCAAAGCGCGAAAAGCTTCAGGAACCCACCCCGTTTGATAGGGGTGGGTTTTTTTGCGTCCGAAAATATACAACGAATGATTTAGTTTATTATTAATTTTAAGTTCGCTTTTATTACGGTAAATACTCAAAATTCTTTAATGAATAAAAAAATATTCGGTTTTTGGAGAAGTTGCGAACATAAATAGGAAAAAAATTTGTAAGAAAAAAAACGCTTTGAGCACAGTGATATCAAGGTATCATTCTTTTTGTAAAAAAATTCAAACTATTCCATAAACTATTCTCGTATAATTTTTATGATATAATTTTAGTATAAAATAAATACAAGTGTACACGCAGGGAGGACAAAATGGGAAATGATCAGTTGAAGAAAACGATTGGCTTTTGGGTCGGAACATCTATAGTAGTCGGCACGGTCATCGGTTCCGGTATTTTCATGAAACCTGGTGACGTGCTTGAGTTAAGCGGCAATTCAACCATGGCCTTATTAGCTTGGTTGATAGGCGGTCTCATTACCCTGGCAAGCGGCTTGACGATCGCTGAAGTGAGTACGCGCATCCCTAAAACGGGTGGCTTATATGTGTACCTTGAAGAAGTGTACGGAAAAGTTTGGGGCTTCCTCTGCGGCTGGGTGCAAACGTTGGTATATGGACCTGCTGTCATGGGAGCACTCAGTTTATATTTCGGGTTATTGGTGTCAGGAATTTTCAATATATCTTCTGATTACACGCTGGCAATTGGAATCATAACGATCGTTTTCTTGGCTGCGATGAACTTGCTCGGGACGAAGTACGGCGGGATCATCCAAACCTTATCGACCGTCGGCAAACTGATCCCGATCCTTTTCATCGCCGTATTCGGGATTGCCCAAGGTGATATGCCAGTTTTCAATGTAACGAGTGAAAGTTCAATGAAAATCAGCATGGCTGGAGCGATATTGGCTACACTGTGGGCGTATGATGGCTGGATGAACGTCGGCTTCATGGCCGGAGAGATGAAGAATCCCCAAAAAACGTTACCGCGCGCAATCATTACAGGCATCCTCGTGGTCATGGTCGCATACTTGGCCGTTAACCTTGCCATGCTTCATGTGTTGGGCGCAGAGGGTGTCGTCGCTCATGGCACGAATGCTGCGAATGTGGCGGCAACGATGCTATTTGGTGAATTGGGCGGGAAATTGATCGCGATCGGAATTTTGATTTCGATATTCGGTTGCTTGAACGGGAAGCTCCTGACCTTTCCGCGCATTACCCTGGCGATGGCGCACGATAAAATGATGCCGGGGCATAAACAAATCGGGAAAATATCGCCGAAGTTCAAAACGCCCATCAATGCGACGATCTTGCAAGTGATCATTGCAATCATCATGATGGTTGTGACAAACCCTGACAAACTTACGAATATGGCGATATTCTCTGTCTTCTGTTTTTATGGATTAGCTTTCTTTGCCGTCTTCATCCTGCGCAAGAGAGATCCGCATGCAAAAACATATAAAGTTC
This sequence comes from Peribacillus simplex, assembly GCF_001542915.1. Taxonomy (GTDB): domain Bacteria; phylum Bacillota; class Bacilli; order Bacillales; family DSM-1321; genus Peribacillus; species Peribacillus simplex_B. The sequence continues at coordinate 56,347 of NZ_LNNH01000046.1, forward strand.
CGCTGTACCCGATCATTCCCATTGTAGCGATTGCTGGTGCCGTCTATATTGTGGCAAGCACATTGATCGATACCCCGCTGGATGCCTTGTATTCGTTAATCATCCTCGTTATCGGCATGCCCGTATACTGGCTGCTTAAAAAGAGCGAGCGGTTGGAAGGCTAAACGGAATATGGACTTAAAACCCTTCACTCCTTATGGTGAAGGGTTTTTTCATGATGCGGACAGCTTCATGCGGCAAAATAGACAACGGGGTCCGTTCGTATTAACATAGGGGGAAAGTTTAAATCGTGAAGGGTCTGAATGAAATTGAATTATATCGAGCCAGCTGGTAAATCATTCAAGATGACAATCTTGGCTTTGTTTCTTGGCAGCTTTGTAACGTTTGCCGATCTGTATAGTACGCAGCCTGTCATTCCGGTATTCGCCAAGCAATTCGGCGTCTCCCCTGCAACGGCAAGCCTGACATTATCCTTTGCGACAGGGGCGCTTGCGATTTGTTTATTGCTCGTTTCCTTTTTCTCTGAAAACATCGATCGAAAAAAAATAATGGGGACAGCGCTCACGCTATCTGCCTTATTATCCATATGCGTCAGCTTCATCCAGGATGATCTATACATCCTGATCGCCATACGGGCGATTCAAGGAGCAGTGCTTGCCGGCTTCCCGGCCATTGCCATGGCCTATATCAATGAAGAATTCCATCCAAAAAGCCTGGGGTATGTCATGGGGATTTATGTGAGCGGCTCAAGCATCGGAGGCTTGGCCGGCCGGCTGATTGTCGGCGTGCTGACCGATCATTTCTCATGGAATGTAGCGATTGGCAGCCTTGGGGCATTAAGCCTGATTATCAGTCTTTTCTTCTGGTGGATGCTTCCCCCTTCCCAGCATGCCATTCGCAATAAAGTGTCATTGTCGCGAATCAAAGCCTCGCTTATCAATAACTTAAGGAATGGCAGGCTCGTCCTCTTATTCAGTATGGCTTTCCTATTGATGGGGTCGTTTGTTACCGTATATAACTTTGTGGGTATACCATTAATGGGACCGCCCTATCATTTATCACAGACATTGATCGGCTTCATTTTCATCATTTATCTTGTCGGGACATTCAGTTCCACCTGGATGGGGAGGCTCGCCGATCAGTATGGCCGGAGGGGCGTCCTTCTCTCCGGGATTGCCATCATGCTGCTGGGCGCGCTAATGACCTTAATGGCACCGCTGCTGCTGAAAATCCTGGGGCTAGCATTGTTTACATTCGGTTTTTTTGGCGCTCACTCCATCGCAAGCAGCTGGATCGGACGATTAGCCGAAAAAAGCGAAAAAGCGCAAGCCTCCTCTTTATATTTGCTGTTTTACTATGCAGGGTCCAGTGTCGTGGGGGCATCTGGCGGTTTATTCCTGATGAAGTTCGGCTGGGGCGGGGTCATCTCGGTTGTGTCCATCCTCATCATCCTGGCTGCCTTTTGTGTCATTATGGTTGAAAATGTGAAAATCGCTAAATAAATTGAGCTTTTCTATCATGATTTTCCGGATGCTGAATATAATCTAGTGAAAAAAGGATAGGGAAGAATAGATTGATAAGAGAAGAGGGTAATAGATAGAGTGAAACGGAAAGCTGTAATTCTCATTGGGTTGATAGCCGTATTAATTATATTGTTCATTGTCTACTTAACAAGTCCGGGCAGATTGGCAAAGGTGGAGATCGTTGAAAAGTACTATCCTCATTTCTCCGATGGCAAAGCGGTCGGGTTTAAGACGAACAAGGTCATTTCTGTGTCGAAAACCGATGAGGGCTCCAATTGTGCAATGAAATTCAACAATGGGGAAACGTTGGAAATTGATTGTGACCGTTATTTAACCTATAAGATCGGAGAAACGGTCTACATCACTACTGAAGGAAACCATGTAAAGGAAATTAGGAGAAAAAGATAGTCCTGAACCGGTGTACATTCATCCAAGCAAAAACCCAGGCCAAATTGGTCTGGGCTTTTTCATTTTTTATCTTTGTTTTTCGTTTTATCTTTTTTATTACGCCGAAGTACATCCAAGATCCTGCGGCTGTTATTTTTACTGTTTATCAGTTCGACTAAATCGCTCATGTTTTCGGATTCAAAGTCTTGTTGATTCTTTTTCATGGTTATCCCTCCAAGTCATATATCATAATACCCCTTTTGTGATTGGGGTAAACGTCTCTTATCATATTGGTAATAGAAGGATTTTATATCACAATCCATAATAAATTTGATAAAATGTGATAAAAGCCCTGTATGGGAGGTCGAAATGGAACAATTAAGATTGATCGGCGAAAAAATTGAAAAGTTTAAGTACATTTTAGTGGAGCATATCGAATTGTTTGATGAAGAGGATTCCCTCTATGACCTTGAAACGAGTAAACAGGTAAGGTCGCAGCTCATTCAAATTCATGCGGATGCGCTAATTCATGGTAAGGAACAAGCGATGGCAAGCATGAAAGCCGCAGGAATGGAAATCGGAAGGCGCATCGTGGATATGGGGATACCTTTAGATAAAAACATCGAGGAAGCCCAGCTGCTGCGTAATCTTTTTTGGAGTTTCATAGAAGAAGAGGTAAGCAACCGGTACTACTCCATCGAAATATTGCTGAAGGCTAGTGCGATAATCGATTCGATCCTTGACCAATACATTCACTGTATCAGTATAAGCTATGTCAATCATTACAAACAAATGGCCAAGGTGGCAACTGATTCGTTGCAGCAGATTAAGGAAAACCAAGCAGTCATGGAAGAGTTGGCGACTCCAATCGTCCAGACCGTATTAAAGGATGTGCTGCTCTTCCCGATGATCGGAGGCGTTGATGACTGGAGAATGGAGTCGATGCAATCGAAGATCCTGCAAAAATGTGCAGAGTTACAGGCGGAAGTATTGATTATCGATTTCTCCGGGATTACCTTTAGAGAAGAGAGCGATATGCTTTTTCTGCTAGAGCAATTGGTGGGAGCACTGTCGCTTATGGGAACGGAAACGATCGTTGTCGGCTTCACCCCTGATGTGGCGAAAAGGATTGTCAAACTTGACCTTGCCAATCAGGTAAAAGCCTTTCTATCATTCGCGCAGGCCATGAAATTCATCTTTAAGCAAAGAGGTCTGGCCCTTCAGCCGATATGATGGAGATATCCTTGATGGGGTATCTTTTTTTTAAAAGCAACGAAGAAAGGCGGATGAACAATGTTCTCCAAGAAAAATGAGAATCTCGATGAACCATTTCAAAAATGGTATTGTATCGGAATCATGACAGATCACGGATTGGAGGACGAAGAATATGAAGTGTTATCAAAACACATCTGCGACTCGCTCCAAAATGTAAAGGTCATATCCGACCTGATCCGGGTGGAATGGGACCGAGATAAATTACAAAGCCTGAATGAACGCTTTCAGCACCCGGCCTATTCCGACCCTTGCTTCATCATCAACGAATTCATCCCGGAAGATATAAAAAAGGAAAGAAAGCTACTCCAACAAAACCATAAATGGAAGCGGCTCTTCGGCTTCCTCTCTCCGGTGGAATACATGGAAGCAGAGACAAAGGCAGCCCATGACTTTGACAAAGCCCTCCTCTATACCGATGACGTAGATCAAGTAATTGAATACATATTGGCAAATAGCTAATAGACTAAGCACCGATACATCGTATCAGTGCTTTTTCATTTGTGGATGGAGGGCGGAATTCGCGAGTGAACGCCACGATGTTATGAGAAACGGCCCAAACTTATGAATAAATCACTCAAACTCACGAATAAACCGCGCAAATTCACGAATAAATCACTCAAACTCACGAATAAACCATCCAAACTCACGAGTAACCACTCAAATCCACAAGCAAAGACCCCAACCTGCGGGGGCAACTCCATAATTTCAAGAATACTGGCAAAATTCTCGGAGGTTGGTAGGAAAGATGGAGGGAGGCGCGGAATATCTTAAGTAGAAAGAATGAGAGTTTTCAATGGGAGAGGGAGATGAGTCGATGGAAGTTGCCGTACCTCAGCAAAGGCCGAGACGGAAGTGGCGAAGGCGGGCATTATGGAGTTTGGGGATTTTGATTGTGCTTTTGCTGTCTGTCCTGATTGCCGCAAATGTATTTCTTTCAAGGGCTTTGCCTGAAACGAAGGGGGAAGTTTCGCTGCCGGGCCTTTTGAAACCGGTTACGGTGGTGAGGGATTCAAGCGGGGTCCCGCATATCAATGCTGCGAATGAGCATGATTTGTATTTAGCTCAAGGGTATGTCCAGGCGCAGGACCGTTTATTTCAAATGGATTTGAGCAGGCGTCAGGCGTCAGGAAGATTGAGCGAGGTCATTGGCGAGAAAACGGTGAAAAATGATAAGTATTTCCGCACGCTTGGATTGAGACGGGCGGCAGAGGCCTCCTATGCTGCTTATACAAGTGAGGGCAAGGAAGCGTTGGATGTGTTTGCGGAGGGGGTCAATCTTTATATCGATGAGCTCAAGGAGAATGGAAAATGGCCGGTCGAGTTCACTTTACTTGGATATGAACCAGAGCGGTGGACAGCCGTCGATTCGCTGACGATCGGAAAATATATGGCCTTTGATTTAGGCGGAAACTGGGAGGACCAGGCGTTCAGGCAGTATTTGCTGCAAACATTCCCGAAGGAAAAGGCGTATGATTTATTTCCGGATTATCCAAAGAGTGCTCCTTATATCATCAGTAAGGAGGAGCTGGATATTGGAAAAAGTTTCGCAGCGGCCGTCATTCCGTATGAATTCAACGGCAGCAATAATTGGGTCGTTTCGGGCAGTAAAACCGATTCGGGGAAACCTTTATTGGCGGATGATCCACATCTTGGGCTGGCTACACCGTCCGTTTGGTATCAAATGCATTTGGAAGCCCCGACAGTCAATGTGAGCGGCGTGATTTTTGCCGGAATTCCGGGGATCATCCTCGGCCATAATGAAAAGGTCGCATGGGGAGTGACCAATACGGGGCCGGATGTCCAGGATTTATTCATTGAGAAGAGAAATCCGGAAAACGAGAAGGAATTCGCCTTCAAGGATGAATGGGAAAAAGTTGAAATCGTGGACGAGCCGATCAAGGTGAAGGATGGGAAAACCCTGGATTATAAGGTGACCGTTACCCGTCATGGACCGGTCATCTCCGAGTTTGCCGGCAAAAGCGGCAAAGATACGGTCCTTGCCTTAAGGTGGACGGCACTTGATCCATCTGCGGAGCTTGAAGCGGTATTGAATATGAATAAAGCGGAAAACTGGAACGATTTCGAAAAGGCTCTCTTGAAATTCGAAACGCCGGCGCAGAATTTCGTCTTTGCGTCCAACGATGGGACCATTGCCTATAAGGCGAACGGGAAAATCCCGATCCGGAAAAAGGGCGATAGCATGCTGCCTGTTCCTGGCTGGACGGATGAATATGAGTGGAAGGGTTACATCCCGTTTGATGAGCTTCCTAAAACGATCAATCCAAAGGAAGGCTTCATATCGACAGCGAACAATAAAGTCATCTCGGATGAGTACCCTTACCACATCAGCAATAACTGGGCCCAGCCATACCGTCAGATGAGGATACAGGAGTTTTTGAAGGCCAATAAAAAGCTGACGGCCGAAGACATGCAAACGCTGCAGATGGATCAGGTGAATCTTCAAGCCAAGGAATTTGCCCCTCAGTTCCTGGAGGTATTGAAGGGTTCATCGGGCAAGCAGGAAGAACAGGCAATTAGGATTTTAAAGAAGTGGAATCATATTGATTCCGCGGATGAAGCGGCACCGATGATTTTTAATGTCTGGATGCGGAAAATAGGGGATGTTTTGCTTAAAGAAGAAATACCGGAGGAAACCCTCAACCTCTTTAATGGAAGGCGTTCTGCCATTGATGAACTGCTGCGCCGGGCTCTGGACGGTAAGCCGGGTCCGTGGATCGAAGAGGGCGGCGGATTGGAGCAGGTGCTTGCCAAGTCGCTGCAGCAGACGTTAAAGGAATTGGAAGAAACACAGGGGAACGATATAGCGGATTGGGAATGGGGGGACTACCATCAGGTAAGGTTCAACCATCCGCTATCGAGCGTCACGCCGTTAAATTATTTGTTTAACAGCGACGGCGGTGTGCCGGTAGGCGGCAGCAGCGTCACTGTGCAGGCAGCGGCATTTTTGGAGGACGGTACCGTCAATCATGGCGGATCCTGGAGATTCGTCATGGATCTATCCGACATGAGCAAGGCCTATCACCTCGTTGGACCTGGCCAATCAGGTAACGTCAAAAGCGAATGGTACCACGATCAGCTTGACGATTGGGCAGATGGGACATATCACCAAACGGTAATGAATGATCCAAAAGGTGATAAGCTGACCTTGAAGCCAGCTTATTGATTAAAAAAGCACCAAGTCCGGCATGATCCGGACTTGGTGCTTTTTCATTGTTTTTGCTTAGTCAAGAATTCGGCAAGGAACTCCTCGAAATTGGGTGCTTCGATGGCGGCGATCTTTTCATAGGATTCAATGATTTTGAGCTTGATCTCTTGCTCGAGGTCGCTCCGGTCTTGATAGTTTGTGTTTTTTAATGATTTTTTTATTTTTGGGTTCAGAGAATTGATTAAGTTCATCAGCTCTTCTTTAGAAAGTTTACTATCCACAATGGCTTTTCTCCTTTCTATCATATACCTCATCCATATAGTGCTTTCGGAGCTTTTTGAGTGCTTGTTTGCGGATGCTGGAAATATTCTGGGGTGACTCATGGAAATAGGCAGCAATCTCTTTATTGGATAGTCCATAAGAAAAGATCATGGTCAGTACCAGGTTTTGTTTGGCCGTTAACTTCTGCAAGGCCTTTATCATCTCTTCATCACTGATATGTGAGGACAAATCATTCGTTTCCCCCATTTTTTCAAGCTGACCGTCATAATTGCCGATTCGATCGATCATTCTCACGGCATCGCTCGGTGCGGCATCAAGTACCATTCGATAGCGTTCCCGCTGCTTGCGTACCCTTTTATCAAAATCAACGGAGAAAAAATAAATCAAGGAGCACATGTATTTATATACCTTAGCCCGGTAATAGAAAATTTGGAAAGTCTCGTTGAGATGACATATGTTGTGAGAAGAAGGGGAGTCAAGAGTCTCGGTGAGAATCTTCATATGCTCAGGGTTTTGTAAAAATACGTGAATGATCGGTTGTTCAAAGAAAGATGAGTACTGTTGCTGTAAGAACTCTAATGAATGAGAAAAAAAATGAGAAGTTGATGGGTTCATTGTTATCCCTCCTTTAATTATTAAAGTGATAGACAAGGGGAATAAATCAATTATATACGAACATTCGTTCTTTTTTCCATGAATCAATAGTGCTAGATTGATTTTTTTAAACAAGTTTCACTTTAGATATCAGATACATGAAATGGGGTGAAGAGGATGATGATTGAGGATGCTACTGTGTGGGTGTCATTAGTTAGCGAATTTGGCTATCCATTCGTCGTTTCTATGTTTTTGCTCTTCCGCTTCGGTAAACAATTAAAAGAACTGACAACGGACGTAGAGAACTTAAAAAAGTCCGCTCATAAAACGAAACGATAACCTCAGGACGTCATGTGCTAGGTGGTAAAACCGAGTTTCGGGTTCTTGTGAAAGGGAATCCGGAATTCGGGTATAAAGAAATGGGTCTAATGTGTCTCAATATCCCTCCTTATATAGTCAAATAAAAAAACTCAACCATTATTTGGAATATAACATAAAATAGGTAAAAAATAATCCTCAAATGGAATCATTTTACTACAATAATTCATCCGTCCATGGAATTAGATGTGAAATCCTCCTCTTGTACGATTTTAGTTTTATGAATTAAAGTGAAAATACTTTTAAAAAAACAACATTTTCAAAAAACTTACAAAAACTTTGAGGCATCCCATAAAGGGGTGCCGTTTTTCTTATTTTTTGTAATAAACTGATAGTATGGAAAAGGGGTGACAATCTTGAAAGAAAAACAGCTGGAAGATATTCGAATTCTCCAAGAAGAATGTGAAAGGGGTGAGTTCACATTAAAGCTGAACTGGGAAACCCTTCGCAGTCGTAATGGTGTTCATCAAAATGATTTTTTTCATTATGTTGGCTCGAACCTGGCAGGTTTTCTTGGCCTTTATGATTTTGGGAACAAGATCGAGATGTGCGGGATGGTGCATCCGGATTTCCGGAGGCAGGGAATCTTCACAAATATGTTGGAAGAAGCCATTGGAAGCGCAATGAAGCGGGAAAATAAGTTGATCATCTTGAATTCACCCGCCCAATCACCTTCCGGAAAAGGTTTTTTGGCACAGGTGCCATGCCAGCTTGCTTTTTCCGAATATCAAATGAAATGGTCCCAAATGGAGCTGGGTGAATATGAAGATGTCGTCATTCGCCCTTCCCGGAGAAACGATGAACAAACGGAAATACTGCTGGATATCCACTGCTTTCATTTTACGGAAAAAGAGGCACGGGATTATTATCAGCGCATTCTCTACGAGGATACGTTGAAAACGATGATGATTGAAAAGGATGGCCGGGCGGTCGGTAAGATCCGTGTTGATAACTCAGGCGGTGAAGCCTGGATTTATGGATTCTCCATCCTGCCGGAATATCAGGGAAGGGGACTTGGCAGAAAGGTATTGAAAAAGCTTGTGGCCGAACAATCCCAGCTCGGATATGATATTTTCCTCGAGGTCGAGGCAACGAATGATCATGCGTTGAAACTCTATGAATCTTGCGGATTCAAGACGATTCAACGCCAGGATTATTACCGATACGAAGGGCTGAAGTGAATGAGGGGGAGTGGAATGCTGACATTATTCACGTATAACTGGCAGGTGCGAAATGAGTGGATCGAATGGTGCCGGCCCTTGGCGAATGAGGAACTTAACCGGCAGCGAACGGGAGGGGTGGGCACCATTTTACGGACGCTGGCCCATATTATCGATGTCGAATACAGCTGGATCCGGGCTATACAGGGGAAGGCGGATGTCGAAATAAACTTGGACGCTTATACTACCATCGAAAAAGTGGAGGAATTATCCAAGCGTTACCACCATGAAGTGATAGGTTATTTGAAATCTCCTTCATTCGATGATGGGCATGAAATGATTGAACCAGCTTGGATGGGCGGCCGGCTATATGATAAGAACAGAATATTGAACCATCTGATAGCGCATGAAATCCACCATATCGGACAGTTGTCCATCTGGTCGAGGGAGCTGGGGATCGAGCCGGTATCCGCAAGCTTGATCGAGCGGCATTTGCAGGTTCATTGAGTGTCAGGCTGCAGGAGTAATTTTCCTGCGGTTTTTTTGAGGTTGCAGGACTCGAATGGCAATCTGGTCAAATTATGCTTGAAAAGCTATTTGTCGCTTGGTTCGCCCATATTGAAGCGACTTTTTCCTTAAGTAATTCATGGATTCTGGCAAAAAATACCGGTAAAAGGTGCCAAAAATGTGAAAATAAATAGATAAATAGTACCAATTATCCAAGATTCTAAATATTACCGCAAAATGTGACGTTTTTTCGACAAAATCATGGTATATTATTCTAGCATTTTACAAAACTAGAAGGGTTGTGAAGTATGTCGTTCAAGATTCAAGTTAAAAAAATGCTCGCCCCTATGCTTGCTGTAAGTTTGATTACGGCTCCATTTGCCGTGCCGGGGGAGACATCGGCCAAAGAGGCATCCAAAAAGCCGGCGGCCAAACCATTCGTCATATCGGCTCCTGCCGTTAGTTACGCAAAAGGGACCAAGGCGACTGTAACCGTCACCCCGAAAAAAGGCAACAAAGGAAATGAAAGCGTTGTCTTCCAGCTGATGCATGGGACGAAGGTCGTTTCACAGTCAGCCATTGAGACGGATATTAAATCGGCCCAAAAATTCTCTGCATACTTCAACTCGTACCAATCGGGTGATTGGGTCAAGGTATCGGTGGTTTCCAAGTATAACGGCAATACGAGCAACTTCGGAAACAGTCTGGCAACCTCCGTTTCAGATGCACCATTCGAATTGAGGATCATGGAAACGACCGATATACACACGAACCTGATGGGCTATGATTATTACAAAGATGCCGCATCGGAATCGGTCGGCTTTGCCCGCACGGCGACCTTGATCAAGCAAGCACGAAAAGAAGTGAAGAATAGTGTGTTGGTGGATAATGGCGACCTTATTCAAGGCACGCCGCTAGGTACGTATAAAGCGAAGATAGCACCACTGAAAAAGGGCGAGGTCCACCCTGTCTATAAAGCGATGAACCTGCTTGATTATGATATGGCCACATTCGGCAATCACGAATTCAATTATGGTTTATCTTATTTGGACGAAGCCATCAACGATGCAAACTTCCCTTATGTCAATGCGAATATCTATAAAAAAGATAAAGACAAAGATCCGAAAAATGATAAAAATAAATATACGCCTTATAAAATCGTCACCAAGAAGGTAAAGGATATCAATGGGAATGAAAAAGCGGTAAAGATAGGCTATATCGGATTCGCTCCGCCGCAAATCATGGATTGGGATAAAGCGAATCTTGAAGGCAAGGTCATTACGAAAGAAATCATCGCGACTGCGAACAAGTATATTCCTGAAATGAAGAAAAAGGGTGCGGATGTGATCGTGGCGCTTACACACTCCGGATTCAATGGCGACACCAAGAATACCGAGGATGTCATCTATTCATTAAGCAAGGTTTCCGGTATCGATGCAATCACGTTCTCCCATACACATAAAGTCTTTCCGGCACAAGATGAAGCGTCGTTAGACAGTCTATTTAAGGATGGCCAAGGCAAGGTCCTCAAAGGTGTCGATAATAAAAAAGGGACCATAAATGGGGTGCCGGCCGTTCAAGCGGGATATGGCGGCAGTAATCTGGGCATCATCGACCTGGATATCCAGAATATCAAAGGAAAATGGAAAGTCGTTCATTCGGATTCATCAACACGCGCGATCAACGACAAAGTGACAGGGAAAAAAGCGGCTGAAGATCCGGCTGTCGTCAAAGCGGTCAAAAAGGATCACGAAGGTACGATCAAGTATGTCAATACACCGATTGGAACGACTACAGCACCGATCCATAGCTACTTCGCCCTTGTACAGGATGATCCTTCCGTACAAGTCGTGACAAGCGCCCAGAAATGGTATGTAGAGAAATACATCAAAAACAACCGTCCAGAATACAAAGACCTTCCGATCCTTTCTGTAGGGGCTCCTTTTAAAGCGGGACGCAATGGAGTCGAGGAATTCACGGATATCAAACAAGGCGGTCTGACCATTCGCAGCGCCGGTGATTTATATTTATATGACAATACGTTAAAGGCTATCAAAATCAAAGGTTCCGTCGTTAAGGAATGGCTTGAGATGTCGGCAGGGAAATATAATACGATCGATCCTGCCAAAACTGAGGAGCAGGAATTGCTCAATGGAAAGTTTGCCGTCTATAATTTTGACGTCATCGACGGAGTAACCTATCAAATCGATGTCACCAAGGCTCCGCGCTATGATGAAAAAGGAACGAAGGTGTCGGATTCAAGCAGGATTGCCGAGTTGAAATATAACGGTGAACCAATCGATCCGAACCAGGATTTCATCGTCGTGACGAATAACTACCGCGCTTCAGGCGGGGGTAACTTCCCAGGAGTGAAGGGAAGCGAGTATGTAGTCGATTCTGCGGACGAAAATCGCCAAATCTTGATGGATTACATCACGCAAGAGGGTGAAATCAATCCAACCGCTGATAATAACTGGTCGATTGCCCCGATTTCCGGCAAGGTGAATGTGACTTTCCCATCATCGCCAAAGGGTGCGGAATATTTAAATGAAAACAGCCCGATCTCTTATACAGGGAAAAAGGACGATAAAGGCTTCGGCATTTACAAATTCAATCTAGGAAAAGAAAATGTCAAAGTGCAATTGCTCGGTATTAATGATTTTCACGGCCAACTCGATACGACCTCCGATTTTGGCGGCATCAAGCAAGGGCGTGCGGATTATTTGGCAGCGCACCTGAAGCAGCGTAAAACGGAAAACCCTGCGAATACTCTTTTACTATCGGCAGGCGATGCAGTCGGGGCAAGTTCCCCGGTATCTTCTTTGGTCCAGGATAAACCGACGCTTCAATTTTTGAATGATATGAAATTCGATGTCGGCACCGTCGGGAATCATGAGTTCGATAAAGGGGTGGAAACCTTGATGGCCCAGATCAATGGCGGCAAGTCACCTACCTCCGATGTCGTGTTTGATAAATTGAATTTTCCATATGTGGTTGCCAATGTTGTATATAAGGATACAAAAAAGCCCATTTTGGATCCTTATGTCATAAAAAAGGTCGGCGGAATTGATATTGGCTTCATCGGAGTGGTCACGAATGCGACACCTCAGAAAGTCAGCCCCGATGGCATTAAGAATGTGGAATTCATCGAACAGGCACCTGCCGTGAATAAGGCGGTTGCTGAATTGAAGGAAAAAGGCGTCAAATCGATCGTCATCATCTCGCATGACCCAGGCACTGAAAAAGACGGAGTCATCACAGGTGAAGTGGCTGAACTAGCTAAAGCCGTTGATGATGAAGTCGATGTGATCTTAGCCGGTGATAACCATGCCAAGGTCAACAACTATGTCGATAATAAATTGATTGTCCAAGCTTATTCCTATGGGACGGCTTTCGAAGATGTCGATTTGGAAATCGATCCAGCGACAAAGGATATTGTCAAAAAGTCCGCTGAAATCGTGACCGTCACACAAGATGGCATCACGGCTGATGCAGGGACGACAAAATTCATCAATGATTATTTGGATATGTTCCCAGAGCTGAAAGCACCGCTTGGGACAACGGAAGAGAAGATCTTAAGAACCAATGCCTACAAAGAGGAAACGGCACTTGGAAATTTAATCGCCGATTCAATGAAGGCCGATTTGAATTCCGATTTCGCTTTCATGAATCCAGGCGGAATTCGTGCGGACATTCCGAAGGGTGAAGTCACTTTTTCTGATTTAGCGAAAATCCAGCCGTTCGGCAATGTCTTGGTTAAGCTTGAGCTTACAGGAGCGGAAGTGAAAACGTTGCTTCAACAGCAATGGATCGTGGAAGGAGCTCCGAAAACGCTGCAAATTTCAGGATTGAGCTATACAGCTGACTTCAGTAAGCCGGTCACGGAGCGTGTCACATTATTGAAGAAGGCGGACGGCACCCCGATCAAGGATGACGAAACCTACACAGTGACCGTCAATGACTTCATGGCAAGCGGCGGCGATAACTATACCGTCCTGAAAGGAAAAGAACGTGTATTTGGACACGCTGATCTAGAAGCCTTCGTTAACTATGTGAAAGAAACGTTCAAAGGCGGAAAAATCAAAGCGGAGATCGAGCACAGAATTACGAATATCAATAAGTAATGAAGAAAGGGGGAGCGTTCCGGCATACGTTGGACGCCCTCTTTTTTTGTGTTGGGAAAGCTCGAAGGCGCCGTTTTTTGGTTCAGGCAAAAACAGCTCTGCAAGCAGTGTAACTTTTTTCCATCATTCTCGTCGGTACTAGTAAGAAAAGGAGGAATGACGATGAACCGGAAAAAAATGATGCTTATATTCAGCTTGTTCCTTTTGCTTGCGGCATGCAGCAACAATGAAGGTGATAATTCAGTGTCCGAATCGGGAGATGATAAGGCGAGTAGTAAAATGGATGCTTCCTTTTCCGGCGATAAGGAGCCGAAAGAAGAAGTGGCGAAACAAGAAGATATCACGGCCGAAAGGAAGGTCATCCATCAAGCTCAGCTTGAATGGAAGGTAAAGGACCTGGAAAAGGTACAGCAGAGGATAGAGGAGATGGCGGAGGAATACGGAGGCTATGTCGTCGAGTCCAATGTGTACCGGGAAAATGAAGAAAAGATGGAGGGAACGATAACGGTACGAGTGCCGGAAGCCCGTTTTCAGGATTTTCTTGCCGTTAGCGAAGGGGAAGCTTCGAAAGTAATCGGAAGAAATGTGACCGGCCAGGATGTAACGGAGCAATATGTGGATCTAAAAGCCAGACTGAAGTCAAAGAAGACTGTCGAGGAACGGCTGCTCGCTTTCATGCAGGAAGCCGAAAAGACGGAAGATCTGCTGAAAATATCCACTGATCTTGCCGCGGTTCAAGAAGAAATGGAGCAGCTGACCGGGCAAATGAAGTATTTGGAAAACCAAACGTCCTATTCAACGGTCACGATTACGCTCGCACAGGATGGCATCATTGTCCCGGGCATTGATAAAGCGGAATTGAATACTTGGGAGCGAACGAAGAAACAGCTTGCAACGAGTGCGAATCTTTTGCTTAAAGCCGGTTCAGGAATCATCGTATTTATCATCGGAAACTTGCCGATCCTCGTTATTTTAGGGATGGCGGGTCTGTTGGTCCACTGGGTGATGAGAAGAAGAAGGGAAAAATAAGCGTAAAAAAAAGAGAGTGCCCAAACTTGATAGGGCACTCTCCCTTTCTTTATCTTTTTCGTTTATGCAAGCCTGTCACATAATACAAGACTACCAGCAGTATGATCCAAATCGGACCGACGATCAGGGCGATTCTTGTATCTGCCGAAAAGCCGAGTATAACCATTACGAATACCAAGAAAGCAAGGGTTAAATAAGAAGTGAATGGGAAAAGGGGCATCTTATAGGATAAGCCTTGTTTTCCCCCAGGACTCATTTTCCGCCTTGAGATGATTTGCGTGATAAGTATGGTTCCCCATGTCCAAAGTGCACCGAATGTAGCGACACTTGTAACGTAACTGAAAACCTTATCCGCTTCCATGTAATTCAGGTAGACACCGAAAAGAAGCACGACAGCCGAAACGATAATGGCCACGCCAGGAACGCCCGATTTTGTCGTACGCTCGAAGCTTTTAGGTGATTCACCTTGCTGCGCCAGGTTGAACAACATTCTCCCGGTACTGAAGATACCGCTGTTACAGGATGATAGGGCCGCAGTCAGAACGACGAACTGAATGATTCCTGCTGCACCCGGTATGCCGATTTTGTCGAACATCATCACGAATGGACTGTCTTTACCATTCATTTGATCCCACGGAGTGATCGATAGAATGACCGTAAGAGCTAGGACGTAAAAAAGTAAAATACGATAAAAGACCGTATCGATGGCTCTTTTTAAAGATTTTTCAGGATTTTTGACTTCACCGGCGGTTACACCGAGCATTTCAATTCCCAAGTACGCGAACATGACCATTTGGAAAGAGAGCATGACACCGGAAATGCCATTAGGGAAAAATCCTCCGTGTTCCACAAGATTGCCGAATCCAACCGCGATTCCGCCGTTCCCCAATCCGAAGATGATCATTCCAAAGCCAAGAACGATCATAAGGATGATCGTAACGATTTTAACGAGGGCGAACCAAAACTCCAATTCACCGTATGCCTTTACAGCAAGAAAGTTGATGGTCGTCATGATGGCTAGAGCGGCTAAAGCCCATGCCCACTGCGGGGTTCCAGGGAACCAGAATTGCATGTAAATCCCGACCGCCGTAATTTCAGCCATACAGGTGGCTATCCAAACGAACCAATAGTTCCAACCGGTGATATAGCCGGCAAGAGGTCCGACAAATTCGCTCGCATAGCGGCTAAAAGAGCCTGCGACCGGATTTTTTATCGCCATTTCTCCCAGTGCCCGCATGATAAGATAGATCATGAGGCCGCCAATGGCATAGGAAATGATTATGGCAGGACCGGCCAATTTAATTGCTGATGCCGAGCCTAGAAATAGACCGACACCAATGGCTGCACCAAGAGACATTAATGCGATATGTCTTTCTTCCAATCCTCTGTGCAATTGAGATTCTTTGGAGTTTTGCATAGTTTTCCCCTTTTCTATGTTGGAGTTTCATCTTCCTATCTAGCATTTTATCACTAGTAGAGCCGCTTACGTATTATTTATTGATTTTTCACATAATATTACAACTAAATAATATATTTTAATAGATAGATTGTAAAGAAAAAAATGAAAACGCTTACCATTTAAGCAATCTAGTTTATTATTCGTCATGTAAATTTATTAATATCCAATTATATTGTTATTTAAACAAAGTTAAATTATGTGATTTTTCTAAAAATTTAGACTTCTTAAGTGGAAAGGGCTGTCCCATTTTCAAGGAACAGCCCTTTAACATGATTATTGCCAGATGGCGGAGGCCCATTCCGGATGATCGATGAATGGGTTTCGATTATGCTGATATTTATTATAAATGACCTCATTTCTGTTCCGCTCGAAGGCATCCACTGGATCCTGTGCATTCCATTGCAGCAGGACGGACAATTTCCCATGATAGGGGGCAGTGCCATTGTTCACTTGATTATTCAGCTCCAAATCTATTTCCCCGCCATCCCCCTCATAACGGACCGCCATATAAAATAGCATTCTGGCAACGTCGCCCTTGACGCTATCGCGCGGCTCCCATGAATCCGAGTCATAATAGTTCCCTTTCGCTTCCGAGTGTTCGGAACCGCCATTATCGAAATCAAGGTTGTTTCTGGTACTGTTGACCGAAACATCAGCTGGGCGAAGATGATGTAAATCGGTGCCTGGTCCTAAAGTGGTCCCGAAGTTTCCATGTGATTTTGCCCAAACATGCTCACGATTCCAATCATTGACGCCAGATCCATTCACCGTCTTTCCTTGAGAACGGCCTGTATATAGAAGAATGACATTATTGGGGTTATTCGGATCCTCATCGGTTTCCCGTAAAGCGCCCCATACATTATCGTACGATATTTCATCATGGTCATCGATGATTTCATGAAGTGCACTCTTTAGCGCAGAACCTGTTTTTCCAATCGCAGTGTCATAGTATGAGCCCGCCCCTGGTGTCCCTGGAACTGAAGCGTCACTTGATTGTATCGCAGTTACATTCTTTATGCCTGGATGGCTGAAATATGCACCAAGCACACCGGTAATCGTTACTTTTTTCCCTTTTAAAGCAGGGTTCGATTTTAATCCGAATTCAGGGCGAAAAGAGGCGGGAACCTGAATATAGGCCATGTTGGTCATGTTTGTTTCCGTAGGGCTGTCAGCTAATGCCAAGGCATAATCGTTTGGATAGCCGCTCGTTATGACTACATTGGCAGAAGTTGGCTGACCCACCACATACCCAGAGACCGTCTTGATTGCGCCGTCTTGATTGGAAATGGCCTGGGCGACGGAATAAGGAGAGGACAAAGAGCCAGCTCCAGCCGCTGCGGATGATGAGGCGCCGGTAAGAACGGGAATAAAGAAAGCAAGCACGAATAAAAGGGAAAGGATAAATCTTGGTTCATGTTTTCTGAACATGTTATTCCTCCATAAATCGATTCATGTTCATTTCCAGGGGAAATGGCATGTATATGTAAGATTATGGGTGGAACCCGTTTTTTCCTTCTGGTTTGTCAAAAATGAGAGAATACAGCTAGTGATGGCTGGCGGAATATAGGGGAATAGCCCGGGAAATATCGAAGCTTGTTAAGGAAGGTGATCGGATGCGAAAAAAACCGCCAGCAGCCTACTGACGGTTTTTTTTATTCTTTTTTATGAGCAGGCTTTGAATGAAACTCAATAACAACGATCCGATTAAAGCTCCCCAAAAGGAATATATGTCAAAGCCACTGACTACGTAGGAAGTGATTTGGAATGTGAAGGCATTGATAATGAACGAAAACAATCCGAACGTCAGGATGGTGATCGGCAATGTAATCAGCTGTAATATGGGTCTGACCAGCAAGTTCATGATGGATAATATGAAAACCGCCAGCAGGGCTGTACCGTAAGATTTGATCGTGATGGAGTCGAGAAGCCAGTCAATAACGAGCAATACTAACCCGTTGATAAGAAAACGCATGATTATATTCATGAAAAACTCCTCCTGAAGTCACTCTACTACAAGCCATTATACTAAAATTTCATGAAATCAGTTATATGTTTGCAGAATTGTCACAAAAAAAGAGAATCATGGTGCCGATTCCTTTGCCAAAAGCAAAAGACCCCATGATAGGAGTCTCCGTTTGCCGGCAAAAGGGGGATTAATCCTCTTTCGCTTCACCATTATCAAGCCAAGCTCACACGATACAGCTTCACTTCTCCTTAGCTATTGGCAACGATCTTTTCGAATGTACTCAATTCCTCCGTATCCTTAAGCTTTGGGTTGGTACTTAAAGACAGCAGGGCGCTTTCAATGAGAAAGATGCGCGGATCGGTGTTTTGTAGAAACTCCTCTTGGACAAAGTGGATTAATTTCAGGTTTTTTACACGTTCTGCTTCATCATCCTGACAAAGCTTGAAGATCATTTTTTTTAAGGCATTAGCAGAGTTCAGGAGTGCTGTATGAAAATCCTGCTGTGTATGGAACATTTCAGGCAGCCATTGCTTGATGACATCCGGTTCCAAAAGCTGTGCGTTGGCTCGGCTCACATCTTCGATAATGGTTGAAATCCTATCGACACAATATCGGATGATTTCTGTAGGGTTGAAATCAGGCTCCTTAGCCATCGCGTTAAAATGGATCGTTTGGTGCATCATCCCTGAATAAAGGATGGCACAGTCCAGTATATATGGTTTTTTTTCGGCACCGAAAATTTCGAGAAACCGACTTGAGAGCCAATGTATATTTTGGAATTTAACATGTGTAATGAAGTTTTTCAGATCGGTGTCATTTGAAATCATGATCTCTTCATATAAAGTAAATAGTTTACTACTCTTATTGGAGTGGATTTGCAATTCGGATTGCTTAATGAATATTTCAATATCTGCAAGATTTTGTCCAATAAGCAGTTCATTTCGCTCCTTTTCGAATTTTTCCTGGGCGGAAACGAAGACTGCCTTAAGCAATTCACTTTTAGAAGAAAAATAGTTATAAAATGTTCCTTTTGAAATGCGGCTATAATCTAAAATATCCTGAATGGATGTTGCTTGATACCCCTTTTCAATAAATAATTCGTGTGCATATTTAACTACAAGTTGTTTCCGCTCATTCATCTATATCACCCTTAGTCTTATTGGCTGGACATTTTAACGTAATAGTATCTCATTTTCCGAGCGAACACAAACCGGTATATTCCCGATATCCCTAGTAGATTAAGGGGTGAGGCTGCTTTATCACATATAAAAGAGTGGATTGCCTAGTGAAAATGGCTGCGGTCCAATCATAAAACGAAAGGGGCTTCAGGACAGCCCCGTGGTTGGCCATCCTGTTTCTCGATTACTATGCCATTGGAAGGAGAATGGATAAAATCGATTTTCATGGAGGAATATCGCAGATAAGGGGCGTATACCATTATTAGGAATTCATTAGTGGCATTGGATTGAAAACCCTTGGAATGGAATGTTCAGGTACATGATCATCAATCTATTAATGAATTGATTATTATATTAAAATTATTATAAATAAGTATTGATTTTTTCTTGATAAGCTTTATCATTATATACATAAATAATAATGAAAAGGTGGTTCAATTATGACGAATAAGAAAAACCTTACAACAAGCTGGGGCGCACCAGTCGGGGATAATCAAAACTCAATCACGGCTGGCCAACGCGGTCCTGTACTCATTCAAGACGTGCACTTATTGGAAAAACTGGCCCACTTCAATCGTGAGCGTGTGCCTGAACGTGTCGTTCATGCGAAAGGTGCCGGTGCATTCGGCACTTTCGAAGTGACGAACGACCTTTCTCAGTATACGAAAGCTAAACTTTTCAATGGTGTTGGCAAGAAGACGGATTTATTTATCCGTTTCTCAACGGTGGCCGGTGAATTGGGCTCCGCGGATACAGTACGTGATCCACGTGGATTCGCGGTTAAATTTTATACGGAAGAAGGAAATTACGATATCGTCGGCAATAATACGCCGGTATTCTTCATTCGCGATGCAATCAAATTCCCTGATTTCATCCATACACAAAAGCGAGATCCTAGAACACATTTGAAAAATCCAACGGCAGTTTGGGATTTCTGGTCACATTCGCCAGAATCTTTGCACCAAGTTACGATCTTGATGTCTGACAGGGGCATTCCGGCAACGCTTCGCCATACACATGGCTTCGGAAGCCATACATTCAAATGGGTGAATGATGAAGGAAAAGGCGTTTGGGTGAAATATCACTTCAAAACAGAACAGGGCATCAAGAACCTGGATGTTAATCTAGCTGCAAAACTAGCAGGCGAAAACCCTGATTATCATACGGAAGACCTTTTCAATGCCATCGAAAAAGGAGACTTCCCGGCATGGAAACTTTATGTTCAAATCATGCCTTTGGAAGATGCGGACACATACCGTTTCGATCCGTTCGATGTGACGAAGGTATGGTCGCAAAAAGATTATCCGTTAATTGAACTTGGCCGGATGGAATTGAACCGAAATCCGGAAAACTACTTTGCTGAAGTGGAGCAAGCCACGTTCTCACCGGGAACATTCGTCCCTGGAATTGAAGCCTCCCCAGATAAAATGCTTCAAGGACGTCTATTTGCCTATGGCGATGCCCACCGTTACCGTGTTGGCGCGAATCACAACCACCTTCCGGTAAATCGTCCGAAGGTGGAGGCGAACAACTACCAGCGTGATGGATTCATGCGGGCAGATGACAATGGCAAGGGCTCGGTTTATTATGAACCGAATAGCTTTGGCGGTCCTGTGGAATCAACGGAAAATAAAGTCGCTCCTTTTGAAGTGACTGGGCAAGCTGCCCAAGTCGGCCATAATTCCGATGATCACTACACACAAGCGGGCGACTTATACCGGTTATTGAGTGCCGAAGAGAAAACCCGCCTCGTGGAAACGATCGTCGGCGCAATGAAGCCTGTCGAATTGGAAGAAATCAAGCTTCGTCAAATCGGCCACTTCTACAAAGCCGATCCAGAATACGGAACACGCGTCGCCGAAGGTTTAGGCTTGGCGGTCCCGCAAGAAGCGTAATATGTAACCCGTTTAAGCAGGCATCCATTGGATGCCTGCTTTGTTTTTGTGAAGTCAGGATGGGGCGGCACTGCCGGGTTTTGGTGCATTAGCCATAATTCATTAAAATGAGCATACACATATGGGTAAGGGGAGGTGCAATATGGACGTTTATGTGAGGCAGAATGACTCTATATGGTATTATAGCCAATTATTCAAGGTCAACTACCAACTGATCATTGATTCCAATCGGGGAATCGATCCACAGGGCCTCATGATAGGACAGCGAATCAAAATTCCCGGCTTTACGTCGACGGCTTATAAGATTAAGCGGGGGGATTCATTATGGGCAATTGCCAAATCACGTAATCTTTCATTGGAAGCCTTATTTGCGGTTAATCCTGGCCTCAACCCGAATGCCCTGCAAGTCGGCCAGACGATTGATGTGCCAGTAAGGATTACGTGGAGGCTCACACAAGGGAATCAGAACTATGACTATGAGACATTGCTTGCCGATATTGGACGGCTGAAAAACATTTACCCTTTTATTCAAACATCCCCGATTGGCGACTCGGTGTTAAATAGGGATATCCCCGAAATCCTCATCGGGCAGGGGGATAAACGCATTCATTATAATGGATCGTTTCATGCGAATGAATGGATTACGACCCCAGTGATCATGACCTTTTTAAATGATTATGTGTTGGCAATCACGAATCAAACGGATATCCGCGGTCTTTCCATGTTGCCCTATTATCAAAAGACGCTTCTGTCGATCGTCCCGATGGTGAACCCGGATGGAGTGGAATTGGTGCAAAACGGCCCGCCGGCAGATGAGACATTGAGAGCGAGGCTCGTGGGATGGAATAGTGGCAGCGAGGACTTTTCCGGATGGAAGGCGAATATCAATGGCGTCGATCTGAACGATCAATTCCCCGCAAAATGGGAGCTGGAGCAGGCCCGCAACATGGTAAATGAACCAGGCCCGGCCAATTATTCGGGAACAGGGCCGCTTACACAGCCAGAAGCGATTGCGATGGCAAATCTAACGAGAAAGCGCGACTTTGCGAGAGTCCTCGCATTCCATACTCAAGGAGAGGTCATTTTCTGGGGGTTTGAAGATATGGAGCCGCCAGAGTCTGAAACGATAGTCAATGAGTTTGCGAGGGTAAGTGGCTATGAGCCCGTCAAGTCGGCCAATAGTTACGCAGGGTATAAGGATTGGTACATTCAGGACTGGCGGAGGCCGGGATTTACCGTTGAGCTTGGTAAAGGAACCAACCCGCTTCCTATATCCCAGTTCGATGAAATTTATCAAAAGTCACTTGGGATCTTCTTGGCAGGCTTGTATATGTAAACGCTGAACATGCAAAAACGCTCTGCTCCCAGTCGATGGGGGAAGAGCTTTTTATCTTATCGATTATTGAGATAAAACGATGAGGGCTGCTGCAAAAAATAAGTAAAGGTACGCTTTACTTATCGATTGCAAAAATAAGTCGCTATTAAGCCTAAAAAATAACGGTCATCCGCCATTATTGGTCCAGGATATTGCAGCCCCTGAATGATAGGTACTCTAATCGTTTTGCGGTAAAGAAGTTTACCCTCTTTAGCGCCTGTATCGGCCCCGCCTACGCCAGATACTTTGACGGCCACGCATGCCATCCAACCTATATTCATTATAATAGAAAGCGCTTACATTTACAAAAATATTCGTAGTGCAAATTTCGACATTCCAAGCTTTCATTGAAGGAAAGCTTGAAGTCAGTTTACATTTCCATGAAATCCTGAAGCTTTTTCGTTAGCCCTCCCTTGCCGAATTTTATCGGTTTTGCCCGCCCTATCGTTTGTTCCGAATCAGATGCGTATTCGAGAAAGGCTAAAAGATTGATCCGCCGGTATAGAATATCGATGATGCCATAAGCATGGAACCAATTATCAATCGTATTGTAAACCCCTCTATTCAGGGCATATTGCTGCTGGCACCAGTGGAAGAACATTCTGTCTGGAAGGTTAAGGTGCTCCATCTCTTCCAGTCGCCCATGCTTCTTCCGTTTTTTTTTCAAGTGATATACAGCCCAGCCTTTCCTTTTGCATAGTGTCTGGCCCCCTTTTTTTTGAAATCGAAAAGCCCCCTATTCAGGTGAATAGAGAGCCTCCAGTTAACTGGTCAGCGTATTTCTTTTTCTTATAAGAAAAAGGATAAACCGATTATTCTTAGTTGTCAAGTTGGTATTGTAAATCCGTCACTTTTTAATTATTTGAGTCATATTTTCAGAGTGAGTTACTATAAATACGAATGAAAATTATATTTTTTATGTTATAGTTCGTATATAATGGGTTTGAAGGGGGAGAGGCTGTATGTATAAATCAAAAAAGATTTTATTATTGGGCTCAGGTGAATTGGGGAAAGAAATCCTGCTTGAGGCACAGCGTCTTGGGGTGGAGACAGTGGCAGTCGACCGTTATGAACATGCCCCTGCCATGCAGGTCGCCCACCGCAGCCATGTCATCAATATGCTGGATGCAGCACAGCTTCGGGGAGTCGTGGAAAAAGAACAGCCTGATTTGATCGTCCCGGAAATCGAAGCCATCGCTACTGCAGCATTAGTGGAATTGGAAGAAGAGGGCTTTCCCGTCATTCCGTCCGCGAGGGCAGCAAAATTAACGATGGACCGTGAAGGAATCAGGAGACTGGCTTCCGAATCCTTGAACATTCCGACTGCCGCCTACAAATTCGCTGATACATATGAAGAATTTGTCCAAGCTGCCAAAGAAATCGGCTTTCCGAATGTCATAAAACCGCTGATGAGCTCCTCTGGGAAAGGGCAAAGTGTGTGCCGCACGGAAGCTGACCTAAAAGAGTGCTGGAAAATCGCCATGGAAGGCGGCCGGGTTCAAAATGCGCGTGTGATCATTGAAGAATTCATCCATTTTGATTCGGAAATCACATTGCTGACAGTCCGAGCCGTAAACGGGACCCTGTATTGTGCGCCCATCGGCCATATTCAACAGGGCGGGGATTATATAGAATCGTGGCAGCCGCATGATATGACGGAAGCCCAGATAAACGAAGCGAAGCGGATTGCCCTAGCCATTACGGATGAACTTGGAGGATACGGATTATTCGGAGTCGAGCTTTTCCTTTCAGGGGATAAAGTCTATTTCAGCGAAGTATCTCCCCGTCCGCATGATACGGGACTTGTGACATTAGTGACACAGAATTTATCCGAGTTTGCCCTGCATGTTCGAGCGATCTTGGGATTCCCCATCCCGGAAATCCATTTGATCACCCCAGGCGCTAGCCGCCCATTAAAGGCGTCCGAGGAGTTGGCGGAATATTCGATCGTTGGTGTTGATAAAGCTTTGGCTTTACCGAATACGGAGGTGCGCCTCTTCGGAAAACCAGTCACCAAGATTGGGAGAAGGGTGGCCGTTGCCCTCTCATCCGCTGCTTCAATCGAAGCAGCGAGGGAGAATGCGGCCCGGGCTTTGGAATGCTTAACGGTGAAGAAGTAAGAGGGAAAGGCGCTCCTGCAATGGAGTGCCTTTTTTTTATGGCATGAATTTATCACCTCACCTTTAGTGCTTGCTTCTTATTGTCCTCATCAGAATATGCTGCCGGTGTAATGAGCTTCGCCATTAAGCGCTGGATTTACTTTGTCTTCACATTAATCCTACCGTATTTTTACATCCCCTTGACACTGTGTTCATTTTTGCCCTTTATAGTTTAATTAAATATTCAAACATTAAAGGGAGGTCATTCATTTGAATCGTACATGGAGTAAAAAGGTTTTGCCGCTTACGCTGGCATCGGCACTGACAGTTGGAAGTTTAACTTGGTCTGCATCAGAATCTGCATCGGCAAGGGGCAAGTCGAATGAAGATCCGGAAATCAGGAATGTCATCTTCATGATAGGTGACGGGATGGGTGTTTCCTATACGTCCGCTTACCGGTATTTAAAAAATAACCCGAATACCATGGTGGCGGAACGGACAGAGTTCGATAAATACCTGGTTGGTCAGCAGATGACATATCCGGAAGATGCTGCCCAAAATATTACGGATTCAGCTTCGGCCGCAACGGCAATGTCTTCCGGCGTGAAGACTTATAATGCCGCGATTGCGGTGGATAATGATAAATCCGAAGTCAAAACCGTCCTCGAAGCAGCGAAGCAAAAAGGAAAAGCGACTGGATTGGTCGCCACCTCCGAAATCACTCATGCGACACCTGCATCATTTGGCGCTCATGATGAAAACCGGAAAAACATGAATTCGATTGCCGACGATTATTATAAAGAGCTGATCAAGGGCAAGCATAAAATCGACGTCCTCTTAGGCGGCGGAAAATCCAATTTTGTCCGCCCGGACATCAATTTGGCGAAGGCCTTCAAAAAAGACGGATATAGTTATGTGACGGATAAGAAACAAATGCTCAAGGATAAAAATGAGCAGGTGCTAGGTTTGTTCGCTTCCGAAGGACTCCCGAAAATGATCGATCGCCCAAGTGAAACGCCTTCCTTGAAAGACATGACCAATTCGGCGATTAAGCGTCTGGATAAAAATAAGAAGGGGTTCTTCCTGATGGTCGAGGGCAGCCAAGTCGATTGGGCTGGACATGATAATGACATCGTTGGCGCCATGAGTGAAATGGAGGACTTTGAAAAGGCATATAAAGTGGCGATAGAATTTGCGAAGAAAGACAAACATACCTTGGTAGTGGCAACGGCAGACCATTCAACAGGAGGATTCTCGATCGGTGCCAAAGGTATATATAACTGGTACGGTGAACCGATCAAGGCGGCCAAACGCACCCCGGACTTCATGGCGGATGCAATCGTAAAAGGGGCCGATGCTGAAAAGACTTTAAAGCAATTCATCAATCAAAAGAAATTGAAGCTAACGAGCGAGGAAATCAAGTCGGTAACAGATGCGGCCGAAACAAAAAATGTCACGAACATCGATAACGCCATAGAAGCAATTTTCGATAACCGGACGAATACAGCATGGACCACCGGAGGACATACGGGTGAAGATGTACCGGTCTATGCTTATGGACCTTATAAAGAACGTTTTGCCGGGCAGGTCGATAACACGGATCATGCCAAGATCATCTTTGAGCTATTAAAGAAACAGAAATAACATTTCGGGGAGGGATTCCATGAACAGACTGATAATAGGTGCCTTTATATTGACCACATTCGGGGCTCTTAATACCCAACCTGCATTTGAAGAAAAGGCGGCTAAAGAAAAAACGGAGGAGATGGGCGCTCCACTGGTGAAGAAGGATGTCTATGTTCCGAATCCACAGCTGCCTGATGATAGGAAGCTAACCCAAATCGGCCAGGATGTCTCGGATGCAAAGGGCGAACTGACATTGAAGGCCTTTAAAAAAGTGAACGAAGCAATCAATGTTGGACCAATCGAGGTAACGGTCAAAGAAATGAAGGTAATGCACGTTACACCGGATTACAGCATGATTGATTTCTTTCATGGCTATACACATGCTGAGGATTTCGACATCGTAAAAGTGAAGGTTGATATCAAAAACAATAGCGATAAAAAGATCAAGTTCTCACCGGTCGCTTTTCTGGAAACCAATAACGGGGAACACCTTCCATGGGAGGATGATATCTACTTGGAGGAACTGAACGGCGAAATGGCCGGGAACGGTACGAAAAGCGGCAATGTAGGCTTCATTGTAAAAAAAGGGGATGTGACGGGAATTACCTTCATGACAAGTGATGCGGTCAATGGTGAAGGGAAGGTCCTGGCAAAGGGGAAGTCGGTTGAGTTGGAATTTTGAAGGAAATGTTGTATGAAAGAGATGCAAAAATCAAATACTAGAGCAAGTGATAGGGATTCTTATCACGGCTGAAATATCCAAATCCTAATGATGGGGTGACACAGAATGAGTTATAAAGATCATTTAGATCCACATTCTCAAAAGTTTCACCATAATTGGACAAGACCTAAGCGTTCGAAGTCTCAAGTTAATGGCCATACGGAAGTATCGCAAACAAACATTATCCTAAGAAGCAATGCAAAGGCTCACAGGTGGTAACGGATATTTCGACTAAGAAGGAGACTCTTATTGAGTCTTCTTCTTTATATTTCATGGCGATGTGTTAAGAAAAATGGCAAACAACCCCGAACCCATTACGGCATGCATGGCTTTTCGTTCGTAATTATGATACCATTTACCTTTAAGAAAAAAGCGATTGGGCTGTATCACAGGAATTTGAATGTGCTTAGCTTATACAAATAGAGGACGTGAATTGTAATGATAAATATTGAAATCCCTGCAGCGGATATTAGCATTAAACAAAGAAAACAAGTGATAGAGGGAGACGAAGCAGTCATTCCTGAAATATACGGATTTATCGATTTTCATTTGATTCCCCGCGATAAAGGCGGCATCATCTTGTTTTACAATGAACGCGAGGAACTGATTTTCGTCGGTAAAGCTCGTAAGCTGAGACCAAGGGTCAAAAAGCATTTCGAGGATAATGTGTCTCCGATTAAAGACCACCGTAATGAAGTGAAGAAAATCGACATCCTTATCGTCGAGGATCCCATGGAACGCGAAATTTACGAAACCTACATGATCAATACACTTCGAGCTAAATACAACGTCGATAAAGTGTTTTATAAATGAGGAAAAAAAAGCTGGCTGCATGTGCAATCAGCTTTTTTTGTGCGCAATTTCTCTTCTCCCTGATAGAATTTTTTTCATATGAACCGATAATAACAGAAAGGAAGCAAAAGCAAGATGTGGTTTATATAGAAAAGGGGGAAGGCTGGAATGAAATTTTCCATCAAGAAAAAATTGATCATGAGCTCTATGCTCATCTCTATCATATTTGGGGTTTCTGCATTCATTTCTTACACCAGCATGAAAGAAATGAATAAGGATTATGATTATATCATCGATAATATAACAGAGGTGAACACCAACGCACAAAGTATCCAGAACGAGGCCACTCGCCAGGTTTCTTACATAAGGGGATATCTCTTATATGGCACCTCCGAGATGAAAGAAAATGTGTACACTTCCAATGAAAAAATCAATCAGTTAATAGCGCAGGCAAAGGATATTTCGTCAGTGGCAGAAACGGATCGACAGCTGGAGGACATTCAGGAATCGAATGCAGCCTGGATAGCGGAGAACACAAAGCTCATCGAGGTTGCCGCTAAAGATGTAAATGAAGCAAAAAAGCTGGCACAGGAAAAAGTGGTGCCGATCAGTACGAAATTGGGTGAACAAACCTATGCATTAAATGAATCAACCGAAGGCGTCATCAAGGCGAAGGTGAAAGAGGCGAAAGAGCAATCCGAGAAGGCGACGGACAAAATCTTGATCATCAGCATATTTGCTTTTATCTTTGCGATTGCAGCTGGATGGCTGACAGCCAATCTGATTTCCAAGCCGCTTAAAAAGCTGGGGGCTGCTGCCAACCAGGTAGCGGAGGGCAATTTGATGGTCGAGAGAATAGAGTTGAAGAGCAGGGATGAATTATATGAGTTAAATCAATCCTTTGAAAAAATGACCAAGCATCTTCGCGATACACTTACGGCAATTTCAGCCAATGCCGGAATGGTAGCCGCTTCTGCCGAACAATTAAGTTCAAGTGTTAATCAATCGAGCATTGCCGCTGAAACGGTGGCCACATCGATTCAGGAAATTTCGGGGGCATCCGAGGAGACGACAAAACAGCTTGAAGGCAGTCTCGGAACGTTGAATGAAGTTGTCCAGGGAATCGTTCGGATATCGGACAGTACCTCCAGTGTAGCTGAATTATCAAGGGAATCTGCTATGCAAGCTGAAGAGGGCAGTCATTTTGTTGAGGAAAACTTGAATCAAATGCGATTCATCCATGAATCCGTCAATCAATCGAATCAGGTGATCGGCTCCTTGTCCGATCGATCTCATGAAATCGGAAAAATCATCGAGGTCATCACCGGAATTGCGGGACAGACGAATTTGCTGGCACTCAATGCAGCCATTGAAGCTGCTCGTGCTGGGGAACATGGTAAAGGCTTTGCCGTTGTGGCAGAGGAAGTGAGGAAATTGGCTGAGCAATCCCAAACCTCAACTAAGCTGATTGCCGATTTGATTAACGGCATGCAAAACGACACGAGAGATTCAGTGAACATAATGAAAAAAGTGATGGAAAATGCCGAGGAGGGTGTGAAGGTATCTGTCGAGACTTCCAATAAATTCTCGCAAATCCTGGACAGTACGAGAAGCATTACACCTAAAATCGAGGAAATCAAGGCCAGTGTCCAACAAATTTCCGCAAGCATAGATGAAGTGGCACAGGTATCCAATGATATGACGGCGCACGCCCAGGAAAATGCCGCCAACTCAGAAGAAGTAGCGGCATCGACAGAAGAACAGCTGGCATCCATGGAGGAAGTCAATTCCTCCATCCGTTCGCTTTCATCCATGGCTGAAGAGCTTGGGGATATGGTCGGGAAATTCAACATCAAATAATAAAAATTCTAGACTGAAGACTAACTCGAAATGCATTGGGGTTGTCTTCGGTTTTTTATTGGTTCGGGAAAAATCAGATGCAAGGCCTGAAGGATTTTTCTGAATTTGAACGATAAAAAGAATAAAAAAAACTTGCAAATAGTAATCATTACGTTTTATTATGAAGAGGAGCTTTTTAAAGTGATGGAAATCAGGGGATTAAATCGTAATCATTACGTTTTGTGTTGTGATTAGAAGGAAAAAGGAGGAAAAGGAAATGAGAGTGAATATTACTTTAGCATGCACGGAAACAGGGGACCGTAACTATATTACAACGAAGAATAAGCGGAATCATCCGGATCGAATCGTATTGAAGAAATATTGTCCACGCTTAAAGAAACATACGATCCATCGGGAAACGAAATAATGATCGCTTTTAAATCGTAATGATTTTGTTTTATGTGGACCAGTTAACGTAAAGGAGATTGAAAAATGGCGAAAAAATCGAAGGTAGTGAAAGCACAAAAACAGTTGGCACTGGTTGAAAAGTATGCGGAGCGCAGGCGGGAATTGAAAGAAAAAGGGGACTATGCAGCATTGGCCAAACTCCCCCGGGATTCCTCCCCGACAAGGATCCATAATCGCTGCGGAGTAACGGGAAGGCCCCGTGGATATATGCGCAAATTCAACATGTCACGAATTGCTTTTCGCGAGCTTGCCCATAAGGGGCATGTACCGGGTGTCAAAAAGTCAAGCTGGTAACAGCCAGCTTTTATTTAATTGTGGTGAAGAAATGAGATACCCCATCATTTAATGTCCGAAACAGCGCGAAAATCCATCCGATCCGTCAGATAAATCATCCGGATACGCGAGAAATCCGTCCGATTAGAAGAGAAATCGTCCCGACGCGGGAGTATATCGTCCGGATGAACCTAAACAGTCAGCGTACCAGGATTCAGCGTGGGTGAACGGCAAAAAAGCAGAAGTCGACTGGACTCTGCTTTTTTAGCATGCGATTTATCTTTGGAAAAATTCAATCCATTCTTTTTCCGGTCCATATATGTAGAAGTAGCGGTAGCCATTTGGAAGGGTGACGATTTCCTCGTCGATCAGCTCGATGTCATTCAGTTTTTTGATTCGTGCATATTCTTTTTCGATATCATCAACGGTAATGGCAAAATGATGGATCGTCGCTTCAGATGGCAATGTATCGCTATACCCCTGAATCAATTCGATTTCCGTTTCTTCCGACTCCTCGTAACCCAGGAATGCCAGTTGGATGACACCATTGGTATGAGGAGTACGCGCTTTTAATTTTAAATCCAGCACGTCCTGATAAAAAGTGATGGATTTTTCAAGATCTCTTACGACAACTCCAATATGATCGATTCTTTTTGCGGGCAATGAAACAGCCTCCTTTATTAATAGTTCAATATATAACATTATTCGGAATTGGATTCCCTTTTTTAACTGTTTTTCAATATTTTTTCTATTGATCATAATGTTTGGAACGATAGGGGTCATCCTGTATAGGCCATTGGCTGGCATTGATTCTAAGTAGCGGAAAAAGAATTTCCCTAGTTTTCAGGGCAAAAGTTTGTTTCTGAAGGAAATAGCCGATATACTATGGAAACAACTCCATTATGAATGGATAAGAGAGGAGAGATAGGATGGGTAACATTCGTGAAGGTGAGGTTTTCACACTTACAGATGACAGTGATGAGGCTCATGAAGTTGAGGTTTTAGGCTCATTGGATGTAGAAGGAACGGAATATGTGGCAGTCGGTTTGCTTGAAGATATTGAACAAGATACAGAGGAAGACATCGATATTTTCTTCTTCAGGGTCGAGGGCGAAGGCGAACTGTTCGATATCGAATCGGACGAAGAATTCGAAAAGGTATCTTTGGCGTTTGAAGCTGCTTTTGAAGCGAAGGCATAATGGACAAGTCAAGGACACGACACACAAAAAGGTTTCGGAATGGCCTCATTCCGAAGCCTTTTTAATTACTTTTGGAATGGAAGCACTTGCGATGCAATCTATACCTGCACCGAAAATCAAAGCTCCAAACACAAAAACCATAAACAGCCTCGATGAATCTTGAGTTTGCCTACAGTTTGGTACGGCACGATCCGCGCCGTTGTCTATGTACAAAAAGTATTGGCCCCGCCTACGCCAAATACCATGATAGCCACGCGTGCCATCCAACCTTCCTTAAGTATAAGGTTGGATTGTTGATGGGACGTGTACGGCATATGAAGGTTTTATTAAAATCGGAGCATCTTTCCATCTCCTGGGCATAGGATAAAAAAAGTGGAGGTGATTGGATGACCGTCGTTAAGCACACTGATGCCGACATTGCTCTGTTGGCGAGATTGCTCAGAGCGGAAGGTGAAGGTGAAGGCGATCAAGGGATGTTGATGATCGGGAACGTTGGAGTCAACCGGATTAGATCGAATTGCTCCGACTTCAAAGGGCTGAGGACGATTCCGGATATGATTTATCAGGAGCATGCCTTTGAGGCTGTGCAGAAAGGGTATTTTTACCAACGGGCAAGAGATAGGGAAAAAAGGCTTGCACGTCGAAGTGTAAGCGGGGAAAGATTATGGCCCTCGAAATTTAGCCTGTGGTATTTCAGGCCAGAGGGGGATTGCCCGCCTACCTGGTATAATCAGCCTCTAGTCGGCCGCTTTAAGCTTCATTGCTTTTATGAACCAACAGCTACTGAATGTGAAAATATTTATAATACCTATTAAAGAAGTGGCTGAACCTTATGGAGGTTTGGCCTTTTTGTGTATTTTCTGGATAAGCATAACGCAAATCGTCAATCTTCCTAAAAAGGAGAACGCTGCAAGGGAGTTTGCAAGAAATTCGTCCGAACGCGGGTAAAATTCGTCCAAA
This sequence comes from Peribacillus simplex, assembly GCF_001542915.1. Lineage (GTDB taxonomy): Bacteria > Bacillota > Bacilli > Bacillales > DSM-1321 > Peribacillus > Peribacillus simplex_B. The sequence continues at coordinate 88,622 of NZ_LNNH01000046.1, forward strand.
AACGCGATAATTCGACCGAACATGCGGTAATCCGTCCGAACACGTGGTAATTCGTCCGAACATGCGGTAATTCGTCCGAACGCGAGTATAATCCGTCCTAACAGGCGGTATGCCTTCCCAACTAAGAGTTAATCCGTCCCACCACGGGATCCTAGCTGTTTGAACAATGAAAAGTGACGGGGGCCTAGCCCGCGTCACTTTTTGGATTATAGTTTTACGATCGTTCTGCCTCTTGCTTCGCCTTTTAAGAGGGTCGGGAGAACGTCAGGCAATTCTTTAAGGGTTATTTCTTGCTGAATGAGCTGTTCCAGGTGATCGAATTTAAAGTCGTTCGCAAGTCGATGCCAGACTTTCAATCTTGTTTCCATCGGGCAATTGACCGAGTCGATTCCTAGTAAATTAACACCTCTTAGGATGAAAGGAAAGACCGTGGCCGGGAGGTTGGTGCCAGCCGTCAATCCGCTGACCGCTACAGATCCGCCGTACTTGATTTGGCTAAGGACAGATGCTAGAGGTTCACCGCCGACGGGATCTACCGCACCGCTCCACTTTTGTTTGCCAAGGGAGCGCAGGTTGCCGTCGTAGACCTCTTTACGAGATACAATCGTCGTCGCCCCGATTTCCTTTAAATATCCATGCTCGGATTCTTTTCCTGTACTTGCTTCCACCGAGTAACCAAGCTTGGAAAGGATCGAGACGGCAAAGCTGCCGACTCCCCCAGTCGCACCGGTAACAAGAACGCTGCCTTGATCAGGGGCAAGGTTATTTTCTTCTAGGCGCAGAACCGAGAGGGCGGCAGTGAATCCCGCAGTTCCGATGATCATGGCTTCTTTCAATGATAGGCCATCAGGCAGCGGAACGATCCAATCCGCCGGAACACGGGCATATTGGCTGTAGCCGCCTGATTGGGATACGCCGATTCCGTAAGAGGTGGCAATGACCTCGTCCCCTTCCTGGAATCGTGAATCCTCAGATGAAACGACGACCCCTGCCATATCAATTCCTGGGCTGATCGGATACGTGCTGACAATGTTTCCGTTCGGAATGCTGGCTAGGCTATCTTTATAGTTGACCCCAGAATAATGGACACGGATGAGCACTTCGCCTTGCGGCAGGTCATCAAGTGATAGTTGCTGGATATTTACGGTAAACTGATCTCCTTGCTTGTTTACGACTAATGCTTCGAATCGTTGTGTCATGGTTCGTTCCTCCTTTTATCATCCATCTTCCTCATTATAAAAGAAATAACATCGATATGTATAATGAGACAGTTCGAAATAAGTAGCGCCCGCTTTTCATTCTTGTGCGAAAAATGGTACTATTAGAATTGATTCAGTTCATATTAAAGGAGATGTTCTACATGGCTAAAAAAGGATACATACTAATGGGAAATGGAGAAAAGATTGAATTCGATCTTTTCCCGAACGAAGCACCAAACACAGTAGCGAACTTCGAAAACCTGGCGAACACAGGCTTTTATAATGGTGTGGTCTTTCACCGTGTCATCCCTGGTTTCGTAAGCCAAGGCGGAGATCCAACAGGTACTGGTGCAGGCGGAAGCGGCACTCAAATTAAATGTGAAACAGCTGGAAACCCTCACAAGCATGAGGCGGGCAGCTTGTCGATGGCACATGCCGGAAAAGACACAGGTTCAAGCCAATTCTTCATCGTGCATGAGCCACAGCCTCATCTTAACGGTGTTCACACCGTTTTCGGTAAAGTGACTTCCGGGCTTGAAACGGCAAAAGCCATGAAAAATGGCGACAAAATGGAAAAAGTCGAAGTTTTCGACGCTGAATGATCGCAGTGAAAAGAGGGAGCATAGTGCTCCCTCTTTTTTTACATGAATCAGGGTCATTTCGGCATAACGCTCTCCGTGAAACGGTAGTTGACCTCAGTCATGGTTTCCGATATGTCCCATAATCTTTTCGATGTTTCTTCATTATATAGAGTATCGATGATATCGTCTTTCTTAGGGAAGCCCTTCCTGCTTTTCTTGCCATCGGGCCCAATATATTCGCCTCCTGTTAATGAAGGCTCCGTTGCGGCAAACAGGGTGGAAAGTGCGCCCATGCTTGCCGGCTGGGTCATGGATTTCGATAGATAATGAACGAATCGATTGATCGGTTTGCCAGATCCGCGTGACATGAGGTTCGTATGGGAAAGCCCCGGGTGACAGGCTACGCTAATCGAGCTTGCGCCATGCTGGTTGAATTTATGGTGGAGCTCGCGGGCGAATAGGAGGTTGGCGAGCTTGCTCTGTCCATAGTACTTCATTGGTTTATAGCCGTTTTCGCCATTTAGATTGTCAAAGTCGATGAATCCATTGATGGCGGCCAAGCTGCTCAATGTGACTACCCTTGAGCTGGGTGTAGACAGTATTCGCGGAAGAAGGAGTCCTGTCAAAGCGAAATGACCGAGGTGGTTGATACCGAATTGCAGTTCGAAGCCATCCTTCGTTTTGCTGTAAGGCGGGATCATCACGCCTGCATTATTGATGAGGACAGATAAGGAGTCATAGTTTTCCTTATAGGAGTCAGCAAAATGCCGGATGCTGCTAAGATCGCTCAAATCCAGCTGCATGACCCGTATATTCGCGTTAGGATAGACCGAAAAGATTCTATCGAGCGCTCTTTCCCCCTTTGAAGCATTCCGGACAGCAAGGATGATTTCTGCCCCCTTACCGGCCAGGGCAAAAGCCGTCTCGAAGCCAAGTCCGCTATTGGCTCCAGTAATTACAATGGTTTGCTTCGATACATCCGCCATTTCTTCGCCATTCCACTTATCAGTCATCCAACCACACCTTTCCACACATTCTTTACTATCATATACCCAATTTATTCCTATATGTCACATTGTGCGGGAGGATTTTCCGGTTTTATTTTATTTTCTGCATTCCCATCAATCGCCCATTAAGTAATCGACTACATTTTTTATAATCAAGATGACGGTGACGGCGATAAACAGCACTCTTACGTAAGCCACGCCTTTCTTGAGGGCGAATTTGGAGCCGGCCAATGCGCCTGCAACCATGGAGATCCCCATCGGTATCCCATATGAAAAGTTGACGGCATCCAGAAATATGAACATGATCAATGCCGCCAGATTACTGCCGAAGTTTAAAAATTTCGCATTCCCGGCCGAATGCAAAAAATCAAAGCCGATCATCAAAAAGGCAAATAAAATGAACGATCCCGTCCCAGCCCCTAAAAACCCATCATAAAAGCCAATAACGAATATAGCGACGGCAAATAATGCTGCCTTTTGCAGCGTGAGCTTGGTGTAGGTGGATTTCTGTCCCCAGTCCTTTTTTAAAAAGGTATATATCGCGATTGCGATCAACAGAAGCAAGATCAGCGGCTTCAGCAAATCCGATGAAACAAAGTTAACCACCCATGCCCCTAAAAGCGAGCCTATGAAAATAAGGGGGAAGAGCTTGGAAACCAATCGGAAATCGACCTTTCCCGAGCGGATGAAGGCAATGGTGCTCGTTAAAGATCCCATGGAGCTTGCTAGCTTATTCGTTGCAATCGCAGCAGCGGGGGAGAGTCCTGAAAATAATAAGGCAGGAATGGAAATCAGGCCACCGCCGCCAACTACAGAATCAATGAATGCGGCAAGAAAACCGAAAAACATTAGCAGTAAAAGTGTGGAAATTTGTATATCTTCCATCGTATAGGCCTCCGTATCAATGGCATTAAGAATGAATCGCTTGCTTTCGTTGTCCTTAACCCATAATGTTATATTAGTCACTATTAAGATAGTAACTAAAAAAGCATCGTCTGTAAATAAGAAAATGAAAGCCTATCCTCCCCTCACTTTTGAATTCGAATGGCATTCAACATGAGATTTGGTATGATGGATATAACTTACGGGATGTAAAAAGGAGGTCCTATGCAAGATATCATTGAAAAACTTCAGTCTCTCGGATTCAGCCAATATGAAGCAAAGGCCTATGTTTCTTTAGTTCGTCAGGGCCCAGCAAGCGCCTATCAAGTTAGCAAGGAATCGGGTATTCCGAGGGCGCGTATCTATGAAATTCTCAATGGGCTCCAGGAAGAGGGCGTCGTAATCAAAGAGGAAATCAATGACTCGATCCAATATTCCCCGCTGCCGGTCGATGTGTTCTTGGAATCCGTCCGATCGAGGTGGGACAACACCTACCAATCCATCAGCGATACACTAAAGCAATTCGAGAAGATCGGACCCGTGTCCGACAATCGGGTAATGACTCTCAAAGGAGAAGAACATATCCTATCGTTTTGCCGCACCTTAATTCAAAAAGCCGAGAAAAGGGTCGTCGTTTCCTTATGGAGCAACATGTACGAAAAACTCGCGCCGGAGCTTAAAGAAGCAGCTGAACATTGCACACTTAAGGGAATCGCCTTTCAGGTTGAAAGCCCGTTATCAGGGATAGAAATTCATCGCCAAACGAGTTATGTGGACAATATTGGCGAAAACGAATGGTTCATCTTATCGATCGATGGTACGGAGACGATTTACGGTCCTGCATCGGAAACGAGGGAAACGGCGTTTTACACGGATGATCCGATCCATATCAATTTTCTCGAAAATTACATTTGGCATGATATTCTCGTTAACCGGCTGGTTAAAAAGGATGAAGCGGATGTAGATGAATGGATATCGAGGGAAAGAAATCAGTTTTTCTCCCTGTAGAGGAAAGGGCCAGAAGCAAAATAAAAAAGCTGGTACCCGCCTAAGTATGGGGGGTGTCAGCTTTGGGACTGTAGACAAACTCGATTATAAATGAGGCTTGTCTACATTTTTTTTTGCTTTTTTACGAAGTCGCTTCCCGAACTTTATCGAAAGCGAACGGGTCTAGAAGATGGGGACTTGGAGACGCGACTTCGTATGTCTATAAAAGGGTTTTCGGAAATTTAACTGACGCGGGCAGGTCTGACTTATCTCGATAAGATCGATACGACACGATGGTATGGTCATGTGCTTGTACATCCAGCTGTAAAATTTGTGAGTTTCTCATTTCCAGATAATAAGTAACATCTTCTTTTTGCAAATGATAAAAAGAGAAGGGGATTCCTAAAAGGTTTTTCTTAATTAGTATCGTTTCAGGCTGATTGATGATATGTTGGCTCAATTCCGCGATGGTAACAGAGGTTGACCCCGTAATGGCAGATATTTTTTCTTTTGCATAATCGACTGCATGACTGAAGGTATCGGCTAAATTCCTCAAAATTCCGTCCATGGGTGCATCTCCTTTGCATGAGTGTATGTAAGTAGTATGGTACGCCGCCAATGCTTTATGCAAAAAAATACCTTGGCTTGATATAGAATGCCCGGTTTATGAACAAGATGAAGAGTAGTGGATCGAATCCAGGCAGACAGGAGTTTTGAGGTAATGAATGGTATAGGCAATGAAGGAAGAGATTTTGTAATGGTCGACCGTCTATCGCGAGGCAGGGCATGAAAGGAAAAATATATATGGGTGCGCTTTTCTTCGTGCTCCTTTCGGTTATGGCCATCATGTTCATCCAAAAAGAAGATCATTCCGAAATCGATCAGGAGAAAAGAATGGATGCCATTGCGGAAAACCAAGAGAAAATCGACAAAATGCTTGAAAGCATGACGCTTGAAGAAAAAGTCGGTCAGCTAATGATGATCGGCTTCAAGGGTACAGAAGCCGGCCGTGAAATTAACGAGCTCATCGAAAAAAACCATATAGGAGGCGTCATTTATTTTGATCGCAATATGAAATCGCCAAAACAGGTGGCGATGTTATCCAATTCGCTTCAGCAAACGGCTAAGCAAAGTTCCCTTTCGCTTCCGCTCATGGTGGCGGTCGATCAGGAAGGCGGGGACATCATCCGGATGAGGGAAAGCGTATCGCCGCTCCCTGCGCAGCAGGATCTTGGGCAGCATGCATCTGCTGAAGACATGTATAAAGTGGCAAAACTGAATGGAGAAGAACTGAGCTCGATGGGCATCCATATTAATTTCGCTCCTGTGCTTGATTTATCGGAAACCGACAAGCGTTCAGTGGGGAAAGATCCTAAAAAGGTCTATCGGTATGGAAAGAAAACGATTCAAGGCTTGAATGATGCTTCCGTGACGGGCGCCTTGAAGCACTTTCCAGGCAACGGACGCAGCGAAGTCGATCCGCATCTTGAAACATCCTCCGTGGAAGCAAACCAGCTAGATCTCGAGAATTCGGATATTTATCCGTTCAAGAGGATCATAAGGGAAATGGATGATCAAAGCTTTTTCGTAATGGTGACCCACATCAAATATCCCGCCTATGATCAAGAAAAACCAGCAAGCCTTTCCAAGGTCATCATCGAAGACCTGCTGCGGGGCAAACTAAACTATGGCGGTCTTGTGATTACGGACGATTTGGAAATGGGTGCCGTGAACAAGTACTTCACCTATGAAGAGATGGGGATGGAAGCGATACTTGCCGGAGCCGATATATTGCTTGTCTGCCATGAATATGCTCATGAGCTTGAGGTATATGAAGGCTTACGGGAAGCTGTAAAAGCGGGGAAGGTTCCTATGGAGCGGATTGATCAATCGGTCAAAAGAGTCCTGACCTATAAGCTCCACGCATTGAACCGAACGAGGGTTGAGCCGGATCAAGCCGAAAAAGTGGTGAAAAGCCCTGAGAGCATAAAATATTTGGAAAGCCTGAAATAGGCAAAATAATAGGGGAAGCTTGCCTGTTTTTGTTTAAATCCGCTAGTAGAGGGAATGCTATATATAACCAACATGAAGGAGGAAACTCAAATGCCATCAAACAAAATGATTGGAACTGTCGTGATAGGAGCTGCCGCATTTTTAATGCGCAATAAGAAAACTCGTGAAAAAACCATGAGTCAAATCAAATCCTTAGCCACACCAGAAATGATTGAAAAGGTTAAGAGCCAACTCCATTCGATAACAAAATCAAAATCAAGTAACCCATCTGCCCATTAAGGGCCAAAAGCCCCCTTGAGGAATGAATGCCTCAAGGGGGCTTTTTTCATCGGATACAAGCACTTCCGAAGGGAAAATGAAAAGCACCAGTTTCACTTGAAACCCTCCATGGGCAATCAAAAGCACTAGTGCTTTCATGGATGATCATTCAGCTTCATCTTCCCCATCGTTTTCCTTGTTGAACCAAAGCGGATCTTCGTTATCGACCTCACCATTATAATTAATGAGGATTTCTTCTCCTGCTTTTATATCGGTGTAAGCAAAGAAATCAAATGTGTGATTCTTAAAGTTTATATCATATGTTGCATTGGGTGTATAAGAGTGATTAAACAGCATGCCGTAGCCTAAAAGCATGGCGGTATGGTTGATTCCATACTCGAATGCATAATCGGCCAGCAGCGTTTTCTCTATGAAAACATGCTCCTCGTTAGGGTAAGCAATGACAGGTGCTTCATGCAAAAGCTCCCCTTTTTTAATGTCCTGTGTCGCGAATACGCCTCTATTGAACTCCCCATCACTGAGTGTGGAAGTTTTAACTTCAATCATGTTCGTCACCTACTTGTTCTATTCAATATAGTCGAGATTATCTTAGCTTGACAGTTAATAGGAAGAAAAGCAACTATTTTACGGAATTAATCATATTCTACCTGCTTTGTTAGCTTTAATTCACATGCATCGGCACGGAACCATGAACGAACGATCTAGCTGACAGATTATGGAGAAGGCCGGAATATCACGCCGAACGGTCGGATCCCGCGCCGAACGGCCGGAATAACGCGCCGAACGGCGGGATCCCGCGGATGAACGGTCGGAATAACGCGCCGAACGGCCGGAATAACGCGTCGAACGGCCGGAATAACGTGTCGAATGGCCGGATCCCGCGCCGAATTGCCGGAATATCACGTAGAACGGCCGGAATATCACGCTGAACGGTCGGAATAACGTTCCCGGTGCAGGGATACATAGGAAAAAACCTCCCGCTAAAGCTAGGGAGGTTTTGGGTAGGTTGATAGATTGTGTTTTTTAATTCACACCGACTGCCGTAAAGGCATTTTTGACAGTGGTCGTTTCTGCGCTGGTTGCACCATACAAATCAGATGCGGCTTGTACGACTGCAGCCCTGGCTTGAGAGAAGGTGGACGAAGACGTTAGGTAGGTCGTGTTAGCCCGGTAAAAGATCGTCCCCAGTTTATCAATGCCGATTCCTGACACGGTCACTCCATGATGGGTGCCGCCTGCAGAGATCAAATAAGCCGCTTTGTTGATGATTCCGCTATTCGTATGGACACCGCCATTGTCAGCCGATCCAGTATACCGGTTCGAATAATGGTCAGGATCACCATTCAATGTTGGATTTGCCATCGAACGGAGTGCATCGCCGGAAATGTTAGGTGTGTAAATGTCCTCGCCGATCAGGTAATCCGCTTTGGAGCTTTGTGTCTTGAATTCTACGACTGTACCAAAAATATCGGAAATGGCTTCATTCAAAGCGCCGGACTCATTTTGATACGTTAAATTGGATTCGCTGGAAGTCACGGCATGAGTCAGCTCATGTGCAACGACATCCAAGCCGCCTGACAATGGGATGAACGTCGTGCCGTCTCCATCACCATAAACCATTTGCGTGCCGTCCCAGAAGGCATTATTGTATTTGGAGCCGTAATGGACGGTCGATTTCAGGCTTGTACCATATCCATCATAGGAGTTGCGGCCAAAAGTCGACTTGTAATAATCATAGGTTTTGCCCGCATAAAAATGAGCATCCACGGCCGCTTTGTCAGTGGACGTCGTGAAAGCGTTTGTCGTATTGGACATAAGTGTGCCAGGTAAGCTCGATTTGTTATTGGCATTATAAGTGAAGATGCCCTGACCGCGAGTGTTGTCCTGTAAATAGTATTTGCCGCTCGATAAGGTCGTGTTCAAAGGCGATACCGTATTATTCAAAACGCCTGTTCCTGTACCGACGGAATTAGTCCCTGTCACTTCATCCAGGGTATTATATTTATTCAGGATTTCACCTGTTTTGACTGATATGAAATAGTTATGATTGCCTGGTTCCGGGCTCAAGAAATTCAAATTGACTTTGTAAACATAATCGGCCTTATCGCCGCTTGCGTATACAAACAGTTCCGATTCTGGGGCGTGGTCGTAGGTAGGCTTGAATCCAAGATCTTTTTCAGCAATTTTGATGGCTTCTGTTTTACTGATCCCTTTTTTAGCCTTTTTCCCCAATTTAGTGTTTAGGTTGGCTTCAACCGTACCGGAGACGACGGATAAAACACCTTTTGCGTCAATCAATACAGCTTGTGTGGAATTCCAGACAGGAACGCCTTTATAAGTTTGCTGCAATCTTACGACGGTATTGCCAAGTTCATCCTTGTTTTCTTTCTGGATAATGAAGGAGTCTTTCGCCTTTTGATTTTCTAGCTTGTAAGATTTTGTGTTTTTATCAAAAAAGGTAAGAATGATATCTTCCGCCGTTTGCTTCGATGGATCTGTAAGCTTACCAGACTTGAATTCTAGCGAATCTTTGTGCTTATTATACTTCTCGACACTCAACACATTTTTTGCCGCCAAAGCTTCTTGATGGGGAATAGCAGAAAATAAAAGACCAACGGATAAAGCAGTTCCTAAAAATACCTTACCTTTCATAACACTCAACTCCTTCATAAGAATACCTTATTTTTGCATCATTTGCGTTTATTATCAAATGGTGAAAAAGTGCGAAAAAGATGACATTTTAAGGATAAAAATGGTGAAAAATGGTTTTTTATAGAGAAATTATTTCTAGATATTCCTCTAGTAATAATTCCCGTAGGTCCGAATCGGAGATTGGGAGGGAAACGATCCATCGTTTCCCCGTACTTTCCGCCTGCAAAAATAATTGGCGTAAAGTGCAAAGGATCATGGCATCAAGTGCAAAAAAATTCGTCTTTAAAACGGGCTTATTTTTATGCAAGGGTTGATTGGCGGGCTTGCTATTTTTGGCATGGGAATTGCATATATATTCAGAAAAGGAATATTCGATTGTAAATTGGGTCTATTTGCAGGTTCATGAAATAGGAAAATTTATTAAATGGATTTCCCCATATATGTAAGCGCTTGTATAGAAAGGGATGAAAGCTTATGCTACCAAAACATGAAAATGACATCTTGCAACATCCTCCGCAGCACGAAGAAGAACAGGGATTGAAGCGCGGTTTGAAATCGCGACATTTGACGATGATCTCGATTGGAGGGGCTATCGGGACCGGGTTATTTCTTAGCAGCGGGGCAGCCATCCATACGGCTGGGCCCGGCGGCGCCTTGCTTGCTTATGCCTTGGTCGGGGCGATGGTGTACTTCGTGATGACCAGCTTGGGAGAACTGGCGGCCTTCATGCCGACAAGCGGTTCTTTCAGTACCTATGGGTCGAAATTCGTCGATCCGGCATTTGGTTTTGCGTTGGGCTGGACGTATTGGTTCAATTGGTCGATGACGATAGCCGCGGAACTGGCAGCCTCGACGATGATCATGAAATTCTGGTTTCCGAATAGTCCATCCTTGTTATGGAGCTCATCATTCCTGGTGCTCATTTTCCTATTGAACTATTTATCCGTTAAAGGGTATGGCGAAGGGGAATATTGGTTTTCGTTCATAAAAGTAACAGCCATCGTCATTTTCATCATCGTGGGAATTTTGATGATTGTCGGCATTATGGGTGGAGAAGCAGTAGGTTTCAAGAACTTCACGATCGATGACGCGCCTTTCCCTGGTGGTTTCATGGGTGTCTTCATCGTCTTCATCGCAGCCGGCTTTTCTTTTCAAGGAACCGAAATCGTCGGTGTGGCTGCCGGTGAAAGTGAGGATCCGGCACGGAATATACCGAAGGCGATTAAAAGCGTTTTTTGGAGAATCCTTCTCTTTTACGTCTTGGCAATCTTTGTGATAGGACTGATCATCCCGTATACGAACCCGAGTTTACAAGGGGACAACGTTATGGTAAGTCCATTCACGCTCATATTTGAAAAGGCTGGGATCGCCTTTGCCGCTTCACTCATGAATGCAGTCATTTTGACGGCTGTGCTGTCAGCGGGTAACTCCAGTTTATATGCCTCGACACGGATGTTATATTCAATGGCAAAGGATGGACAGGCACCGCGCATTTTTGCCAAACTGAATAAACGGGGAGTGCCGGTTGCGGGAATGGTTTTAACCTGTGCCATCGGTATGCTTGCCTTCTTAGCCTCGATATTCGGAGATGGCAAGGTGTACATCTGGTTAATGAATGCGATTGGAATCACCGGTTTCATCTTTTGGCTTGGGATTTCCATCAGCCATTACCGCTTTAGAAAGGCCTACATCTCTCAAGGGCACTCCTTGGATAAATTGCCATATAAAGCCCTTTGGTTCCCGATAGGACCTATTTTTGCCATACTGATTGGCTTGATCGTCATTCTGTCGCAAAATATCCAAGCCTTTTTTTCAGACCACATCGATTGGGGCAGTGTCGTCGCTGCTTATTTGGGAATTCCGCTGTTCCTTGGCTTGTGGTTTGGTTACAAACTGGTAAGGAAAACGAAATTCGTTAAACTTGATGAAGTCGAGTTTGACTTTGACAAAAAATACGAATGAATCCCGTATAGTGAAATTTGCCGGACAATGCTCATACGTTGTCCGGCTTTTTATGTAAGTTGATGGAAATTTATTCAAAATTCATATAAGATGGGCATACACTTTATGGATAAGAACAGGGCAGCAGGAAATGGAAGGTATCCAACCGGTAGAAAAGGATGTGCACGGCAGATGACCTTATTGTCTCATTTGAAAGTATTGGATTTTTCAACGTTGCTGCCAGGACCTTTTGCGACTTTGATGCTGGCAGATTTGGGAGCGGACGTTGTGAAGGTGGAAAGGCCGGCAGCGAGCGATGCATGGGGAGTCGATCAGTACCTTAACAGATCAAAGAAGTCGATCACCCTTGATTTAAAACTGCCAGAGTCCATCGAATCCGTCAAAAATCTGGTGAAGGAATACGATATCGTCGTCGAGCAATTCCGGCCAGGTGTCATGGAACGTTTAGGTCTAGGTTATGAGGCCTTAAAACGAATCAACCCGAAGGTCATTTACTGTTCAATCACGGGATATGGCCAGACTGGTCCCTATAAAGACCGCGCGGGCCATGACATCAATTATCTTTCGATTGCCGGCTTATCTAGCTATTCCGGTACGAAAAAGGAAGGGCCCGCGAAAAACGGAACCCAAATTGCCGACCTTGCGGGGGGATCACTGCATGCAGTGATCGGCCTATTATCCGCTGTCATCTACAGGGACAGAACAGGGCTCGGCCAAGCCCTCGACATTAGCATGACCGATTGCAGTTTCGCGTTGAATGCGATATCGGCACCGCTTCATTTCCAACGCGGGCTGGAGCTTGAACCGGAGGAATTGATGTTGAATGGCGGGTCGTTTTATGACTTTTACCAAACGAAGGACGGGCGTTATTTTTCGATAGGAAGCCTGGAAGCGCCATTCAGAAAAGCATTATGCGATGCCATCGGAAAACCGGAATTGCATGAAATGAGCAAGGACAGTGACAAAGCGAGCGGCACCGCCTTTAAAGAAGCCGTCCAACAAGCTATCCTGACAAAGGACTTTCATCAATGGCAGGAGATATTCGCTGAGTACGATGCCTGCGCAGAACCAGTGCTGACCTTTGCCGAGGCGGCCGATCACCCGCAATTGAAGCAGCGGGGGATGATCGTGGAGGTACCCGATGGACAGGGAAATCTACAAAAACAAATTGCCTGCCCGATCAAAACATCCGTTTTCACTCCTGAATATAAACATGCAGGTCATAAGCCAGGACAAAACAACGCGGAAATCCTTCGGTCCCCCAATCAAAAATCTCGTTAAATCATCAAAAAGAGGGTCAACATTCTCCATGGATTTTTGGAGCGTGCGGGCCTCCTTTTCCTCTCTTGCTGTGATAAATGACTCGATTATCAGGAATCTTGCAGGGGTATCTTTGTAAAAGGATTCTAGGGGGGGATGTATTATTTTTGGTCTATATGACATCATGAAATTTCTTTTTTCCTTTTTCTTGATCATGCCCATCGTTACGCTGATTCATTTGAGCGGGCATATCTTCTTCGTTACGATTTTTGGAGGGGTTGAAAAGAAAATTGTGATCGGCTGCGGCAATAAGCTTTTCTCCTTATTGAATATAGAGGTACGGAAATATTATTTTTGGAATGGAGCATGTGAGTTTAAGGGACTGAAACATGATAATCGCTTGACGAATATGCTCATTTATTTAGGTGGATCGATTTTTAATCTGGTCAGTATGCTTACCGTATATAGCCTGGTGTACCAAAATATTTTGGAAAGCTCGGTAATATGGTATCAATTCATCTATTTCTCTTTCTACATCATGTTTTTCTCTTTATTTCCGATGTATTTTTCAGACGGGTCGCCCAGTGATGGAAAGGCTGCCGAATTGGCCTTACGGAATAAGCTGGAGGACAAGGTGACGGATGACATATTCGTGAAGAAAATCGAAAATGAAGATAGCTGCAAGTAGGACAAGGACGTGCATGATGCTCGTTCTTTTTTTTTTGAATGTATTTTCCCCCTTACGTTACCATCCGCCGATTTCCTCTTGAAGCCGTGGTCATTCATCCGAACTACGTGAAAAAATGATTAACGAGGATAATAATTATGGGTTGTATTTCAAGAGGAAAAATGTATAATAAAAAAAGTACTCTAATTAAAGTACTAAAATTAAAGCATAGGATGGTTTATATGAAATTTATAGAATTTTTGAAGACTAGAGGAGCTATTGGAGCCATCTTTATGGGGATTTTTTATCAAATCGCAATGCTTGGCTCATTTATGCCTGGCTATTCGGCAATGCCAGCGAATATCGATCAATTGCCAGTTGCAATCGTTAATGAGGATACAGGTAAAATTGGTGCGACGATTGCAGCCCAATTAGGGGAAAAGCTTCCGTTCGAAGATATAAAGACGGATTTAACGAATAAACAGGCATTAAAACAATTGGATAAGAATGATGTGAAATTAGTTGTTCATATTCCGAAATCTTTTTCCGAAAATGTCGAGAGTGGCAAAGGGGCATCAAGCATCGATTTTACAATCAATGAAGCCGGGCCAACGATCGTCACGTCTACAATGAATTCTGTTGTAACGGAAATCGAGTCGACGTTAAATGAACAGTTTTCAGCTCAATATGCGAAAGGCCTATTCATGAATTTAAACGTTCCGGAAGAACAAGCGAAGGAAATGGCCTCAGCGATGCAGCATCAATTCAGTGCAAACACTGTGAAAATCAATGAAATCCCAGCAGGCATGCATAATGGGATGGCGCCGATGTTCTTAACGATGGCGGCCTATGTAGGAGCGATGATTGGGGCGATGCAATTAGGGGCCGCGTTCAATGAAAGCAAAGGGAAGGCAGGCAAGTGGAGGCTGTTTGGCTACATGCAGCTTGCGGCGCTTCTGATTGCGGTCGTTGCACCGGCAGTAGGTCTAGGAATCACCTATGCCGTACAAGGACATGGACTTGAAACATTCTTTACATTATGGGGACATCATGCACTTGGCTATTATGCATGCTGGCAATTTACATCCATCTTCATCCTGTTGGTCGGGGAGGGGGGCATGATCTTGAATATGCCGATCCTGCTTATGCAAACCATTGCCAATGGGGCTGCAATCACACGGGAAATGATGTATGCACCATATCAGTGGCTAAGCTATATTTCCCCCATGTATTATTCGATACAAGCGGACTTCGCGATCATGTATGGTGGTGGAGCTCCGTTACATGCACACGTAATGATGTTGATGGTGGGGGCAGCTGCGTTGCTCATCAATATCATGATCGTGGCAGTGCGCCATAAGGAATTACCGCTAAAGACGGAAGAGACGGATCGCCTTGCAGCTGAAATGAAGGCTTTAGTTTGATAAAATAAAGACAGGTGACGATTGAAGGGAGTTTTAACCGTGTCGATCCAAATTTATATCCTGGGTATTTTAGCTGAAGAAAAAAGCTATCCATATATGTTGAAAAAGCGATTATCCGAACCGATTCCAATTGATAAATTTACCGGAATTACCGAAAGTAAATTGTATTACCATTTTGACAAGCTGGCTGCCAATCGGTTTATCGAGCCGGTCGAAACGATAAAGGAAGAGAATCGACCAGATAAACATGTCTATCAAATTACGGAAAAGGGAAGGGGAGAATTGGTAAAACGGATTTATCAAACGTTCGAAAAAGCCTCCCAAATCACGGATATGTACATTGCTCTCACGAATATCAAGCATGTGGATAGCGAAAAAGTAATAGCGATCTTAGAGCGCAAAATGGAAGAGCATCGATTGGCATGGGAAACATATTTAAGTTTTGACCAGCCGGTTGATGAAGAATCTGATCAATATTTGGGATATAAATTCATTAAGGAGCATTCATACAGCCGGGCACAGCATACAGCCGAATGGCTCGAGGAGCTTGTTTCACGTATAAAAGAAAATGCCCCCCAATAGCAGAAGCACCGAAAAGGCCATTTCCCAATAAGGGGAATGGCCTTTTCGGGATGAATCATCCCCACACTTCTTTTGCTACATCAACGACGAATTTCAGCTTTTCCCATTGTTGTTCTTCCGTAAGCTTGTTGCCATGATGGGTGGAAGCGAATCCGCATTGAGGGCTTAAGCATAATTGCTCGAGCGGTACGAACTGAGCGGCTTCTTTAATGCGGGCCTTGATGGCTTCCTTGTCTTCGATTTCCCCATTTTTGGACGTGACGACTCCAAGTACGACCTTCGCCCCGCCAGTAGGGATGTGTTCCAATGGCTTGAAATCGCCAGAGCGATTATCGTCATATTCGAGGAAGAATCCATCCACTTTTTCTTTTGCCAATAATGTCGGGGCTATGCGGGCATAGCTGCCTTCGAATGCCCAGGTCGACTGGTAGTTTCCGCGGCATAGATGTGTCGTGATGATCAAATCGTCTGGTTTGCCTTCCAATGAGCCATTGATGACACGCAAAGCCAAATCGATTAATTGTTCGCGCGTATACTTTCCATCCTTGAACTGGAAATCAGGAGCTGAAAGTCTGGCAATGTATACATCATCCAGTTGAAGGTAACGCACACCTGCCTCATAAAAGGCTTTTAAAGCATCCTGGTACGTTTGGATGATATCATTTGCATAATCCTCCATATCAGGGTAGATGTCTTCATTATGAACCCCAACAGCAAATAATTGATTGGGGCTGGGAATCGTTTGTTTGGCGACGGCACGCCCGCCGACGATTTTGTTCAATTCGATAAAATCGTTAAGGAAGGGGTGCTTAGGGTTGAATGAAACCTTCCCGGTATTGCGAACGTTGTATCGCTCGGTTTCGACACCATCGAATGTGAGTCCTTTTTCAGTCACGTATCCCTCGATGCCATTTAAATGCTCAAGGAAGTCGAAGTGCCACCATGTGCGCCTGAACTCCCCGTCGGTCACGACCTCCAAGCCGACTTCGATTTGCTTATCGACGATCCGTTTAATTTCTTCGGTTTCAACCTCGCGGAGTCTCTCAGCAGAGAGGGCGCCTTCCTTAAATTGCTTTCTGGCCTGATGGATACGATCCGGTCTTAATAAACTTCCGACGTGATCCGCCCTGAATGGGGCCTTTGTTAAAGTGATTGACATGTTGCATTCCTTCTTTCCCTGTATAAAATAAAGGCACGTTTCGTAAGGATTGTTGTTTTTAATACGAGCGTTGAAAAGGCTATCAACAACACCGCATGACTTGGTGAATAGCAACAAAATAGGCGAAAACGGCCAAAATAAAAAACCTCTTCTTAAAGATAAGAAGAGGGGTAGGCAACAAGGTCATGTACTCTTCTTATCTTCAAGCTTTTACACTTCTGGAATTAGCACAGTACATCGAAAGTCTGTTGCTGAGGTATCAAAGGGCCAGTCCCTCCACCTCTCTTGATAAGAGTTGTCTATTAAATTACTTACGACTATACAGGGAGTTGTTCCAAAGGTCAAGGTCTGAAACCGAAACATTTAGAATATAGCGATTATTGGGAGGTCTGATGCAATGAACAGGAAATCCGACCTCACATATGCTATAACCGATGTTCCATATTGTGAGGTAATAGGTAGGAAGGGATGGGAGCAGGATGAGTGCATTCGATGCATCGACTATTTTTGGGAAGGGATTGCCGATCACGCTAACGGCAGCCATGCTGGAGAGAATGATAAAAACGCGATTATATGAGCATGATATTCATGTCGAGATTACGCCAGAGCATATGGTCCTTTGGGGAACGACCGAAGTGAAGAAAATGATGTTCAAGAAAAAGGTATCATTCCGAATGGCATTAAAGCCGGTCCATACGGAAAAAAGAACGATAACATTCGAATTGATCGAGTTGAAGCCAATAGATCGGGATTTCATAAATCAAAAGCTTTTTAACAGACCGCCCATATTTGAATATGATAACAGAAGGATCAAAATGAATATGAATGCCTGGAACATCGTCAGGAAAATCCCGATAGGCACGATCCGATCTTGTGAGCTGGTCGATGGCGGATTGAAAATGACCCTTTCCTTATGACGGGTACATACATTTTCGCGCGCGTCCATTTATCGGGGGTAGAAAAATGTGTTTGATAAATCAAGTTCTTTAAAATATACTAAGTTCCTGAAAGTTTGGATTTTTTCCGGAAGATAAGGGGGGGAAATGAATGGATCAGAAGATTTTGCCTGCCTCGGCAAGCATGAAAGATTTCGAAAGATTCCTGGATAGCCCGTATGAAATAGGGGTATTTCTTGATCTTCATATCTCTCAATTGAAAAATGTCAGTATGATGGCAAAGCAGCATAATAAGAAAATGATTTACCATGTCGATTTGATCCATGGCATCAGAAGTGATGAATACGCGGCGGAATTCATTTGTCAGGAATATAATCCCTTTGGGCTGATTTCCACCAAAACAAGCGTTATTCTGAAAGCGAAGCAAAAGGGTGTCATTGCCATCCAGCGAATTTTTTTAATAGATACACATGCGCTGGAGAAAAGCTACAAGCTGGTGCAGAAAACCAAGCCAGATTACATTGAGGTTTTGCCGGGGGCCATGCCCTGGATGATAAAAGAAGTGAAGGAGCGGTTACAAACACCGATTTTTGCAGGAGGTCTTATCCGGACTTCGGATGAAGTCTTGAACGCCCTAGAGGCAGGCGCATCGGCCATTACCACTTCCAAAACCGAGTTATGGGATATCATTTGAACCGTTCGGGCATGAAAGAAAAAAATGCAAAATACTAGATTGATTTTTCACAAAGTGTTTGACAGCGTTTTCACAACCTAGTATATTGTAAATTACAAGTTAATATATGTGACGGAGACTAGGAGATTCACAACAGAGCCATTCATGTTTTTTATGAGGATGGTTCTGCTGTGAATCTCCTTTTATTTGTTGTCAAAGATTTACAATTCATTAGGGGAGAGGTTTTATTCATGACACCATTTTGGGGAGAATTGGTAGGCACGATGATTTTGATAGTATTCGGTGCAGGTATCGGGGCAGGTTCAAGTTTGAAGGGTTCCTATGCTAAAGACGCGGGATGGATCGTTATTACGATTGCATGGGGACTGGCGGTTACGATGGGCATTTTTGCAGTCGGCTCGATAAGCGGTGCCCACTTGAATCCGGCCGTTACAATCGGATTCGCCATCATTGGAAAGTTTCCTTGGAGTGATGTGCCGGTTTATATCGCTGCTCAACTGATAGGAGCAATCCTGGGGGCAGCCCTCGTATTCTTTCATTATCTGCCACACTGGAAGGCTACTGAGGATCCAGGTGCGAAGCTTGGTGTGTTTGCCACGGCGCCTGCCATCCCTCATACATTTTCCAATCTATTAAGTGAAATGATCGGGACATTCATCCTCATCCTTGGCTTATTATTCATCGGGGCCAATAATTTCACGGAAGGTTTGAACCCATTCGCTGTCGGCCTATTGATCGTCGTGATCGGGATGTCCCTTGGGGGCACGACAGGATATGCGATCAATCCGGCCCGAGATCTGGGACCGCGCATCGCGCACTTTTTACTGCCGATACCGGGTAAAGGAAACTCGAATTGGGGCTACTCGTGGATTCCGGTCGTTGGACCGATCGTTGGAGGTTCACTTGGTGCCGTTTGTTATAAAGCCTTCTTTTTGGGGGATATAACAGTAGGGTTTTGGTCCGTTTTGGGAGTGAGCGTGATACTATTGGCACTAGCATATGTTTTTGGAAAAAAGCAGGCGCATGAATTGGAAAGCAGGAATATCGCTAGTTAATTTAAAGGAGGGCATTGACCATGGAAACATATATTTTATCTTTAGACCAAGGAACGACAAGTTCACGGGCGATCTTATTTAACCAAAAGGGCGAAATCGTCCATTCTTCGCAAAAGGAATTCACTCAGCACTTTCCTAAGCCGGGCTGGGTCGAGCATAATGCCAATGAAATTTGGGGATCGATTCTAGCGGTAATCGCCGGGGTGCTTTCGGAATCGGGTGTCAAGCCAGAGCAAGTTGCCGGCATCGGGATCACCAATCAGCGTGAAACGGCAGTCGTTTGGGATAAGGAGACAGGGGTCCCCGTTTATAATGCAATTGTCTGGCAGTCCAGGCAAACAAGCGAAATCTGCGATGAATTGAAGGAAAAGGGATTGAATGATCTATTCCGGGATAAGACGGGATTGCTGATCGATGCCTATTTTTCCGGTACCAAGGTGAAATGGATCCTCGATAATGTGGAAGGCGCACGGCAAAGGGCGGATGAAGGGAAGCTATTATTCGGCACCATCGATACTTGGCTGATTTGGAAGCTTTCAGGGGGCAAGGCTCACGTCACGGACTATTCCAATGCCTCCCGGACATTGATGTACAACATCCATGAACTGAAATGGGATGAAGAACTTCTGGAAATATTGACCGTTCCAAAATCGATGCTTCCGGAAGTTAGGCCTTCGTCCGAAGAGTACGCACGTACGATCGAGTATCATTTCTTCGGACAATCGATTCCGATTGCAGGCGCGGCCGGTGACCAGCAGGCAGCCCTATTTGGCCAAGCCTGCTTCAGTGAAGGAATGGCCAAAAACACGTATGGTACTGGCTGCTTCATGCTCATGAATACAGGTACCAAGGCTGTCAGTTCCGAACATGGACTATTGACGACGCTTGCTTGGGGATTGAACGGGAAGGTGGAGTATGCCCTGGAAGGCAGTATATTCGTAGCAGGCTCAGCCATCCAATGGCTGCGTGATGGACTGCGGATGCTGACTGATGCCAAGGACAGCGAGGCCTATGCAAAACGAGTCGAAAGCACGGACGGCGTATATGTAGTGCCGGCATTTGTAGGGCTCGGGACTCCATATTGGGACAGCGAGGTTCGGGGAGCCGTTTTCGGATTGACACGCGGTACCTCAAAGGAACATTTCATCCGGGCCACGCTTGAATCATTGGCCTATCAAGCGAAAGATGTCCTTGACGCCATGGAGGCCGATTCCGGCATCGAGCTTCAGACATTGAGAGTGGATGGAGGGGCCGTCAAAAATGACTTCTTAATGCAATTCCAAAGTGATTTACTGCAAGTGCCTGTCGAAAGACCGACGATAAACGAAACGACCGCACTAGGCGCTGCCTATCTAGCCGGACTTGCCGTTGGCTATTGGAAGGATCAAGAAGAAATCTCCCGGCAATGGGCGATAGATAAAACCTTCAAACCAGCGATGGAACAGCAAGCAAGCGAAGAATTATATGGAGGCTGGAAAAAAGCCGTACATGCAGCGATGGCCTTTAAATAAAAAAAACAAGGCAATTCCTTTCTAAAATCGAATGGAGTATGGTATACTGAAATCAAGTTAATAACTCGGCCGGAGAACAGGAGAGACCATGAATGCGTTATCGTGCAGACGATAATGTGCATTTATGGTCTCTTTTTTGTATTCCTTTCCAGATTATGGATAGTAAGGGCCATAACCAAGATAAACGAACCAATTAACAATAAAAGCAAAAGCTCACGAGTGCAGCGCCAATTCGCGAGTAACGAACGCAAATTAACGAGTAATGGCACAAACTGACGTGTAAACGTCTAAATATACTAGTAAAACAAGCTGATGAAGGGGGAGTTAGGGATGAAGTTTTCGAATAAATATCGGGAAGAAACAATCGGACTGCTGAAAAAAGATAAATATGATGTTTTGGTGATTGGTGGGGGAATTACCGGCGCAGGCATTGCCTTGGATGCGACGACTCGTGGAATGAAGGTGGCATTGGTGGAGATGCAGGATTTTGCTGCAGGTACTTCGAGCCGTTCGACGAAGCTTGTCCATGGGGGGCTGCGGTATTTGAAGCAATTTGAAATAAAAATGGTGGCTGAGGTCGGGAAAGAGCGGGAGATCGTTTATGAAAATGGGCCGCATGTGACCACGCCGGAATGGATGCTGCTGCCGATGCACAAAGGGGGCACTTTTGGGAAGTTCAGTACCTCCATTGGGCTGCGCGTCTATGATTTCCTGGCAGGCGTTAAAAAAGCCGAACGCCGGAAGATGCTTTCAATAGATGAAACGCTCGCCCGGGAGCCGCTTGTGAAGAAAGAGGGACTGAAGGGCGGAGGCTATTATGTGGAATATCGCACAGATGATGCCCGGCTAACGATCGAAGTCATGAAGGCAGCCGTCGATAAAGGGGCGACACCGATTAATTATACGCGAGTGGATAAGTTGTTATATGAAAACGGAAAGGTATCTGGGGTCCAGGTTGCCGATTTACTATCTGGGGGCGCGTATGAAATTCATGCAGACAAAATCATCAATGCAGCAGGACCTTGGGTGGATTCAATCCGCGAAAAGGACCAATCGAAGCAGGGAAAAACGCTGAAGCTTTCAAAGGGTGTTCATGTGGTCATCGACCAAGCGAAATTCCCCTTGAAGCAGGCGATTTACTTTGATACGCCCGATGGACGGATGATCTTTGCCATCCCAAGAGCAGGTAAGGCTTATGTGGGCACAACGGATACGTTTTATGATGGCAATCCGGCCGTTCCGAAGGTTACATCGGCAGATCGAACTTACTTATTGAAGGCGATTGATTATATGTTCCCGCAGGTGAAGATTTCCGAGGATGATATCGAATCGAGCTGGGCCGGAGTAAGACCATTGATTCTGGAGGAAGGGAAGGACCCTTCCGAAATATCCCGGAAAGATGAAATTTGGGAGTCCGATTCGGGACTGATCACGATAGCGGGCGGGAAATTGACCGGCTATCGCAAAATGGCGAAAACGACGGTCGACCTTGTGGCAGGGAAGTCCAATAAGTCGTACCCCGCGAGCAAGACGAAGGGCATGCCGATTTCCGGAGGCGATGTCGGGGGATCGAGAAAATTTTCAAGCTATATTAAGCAACATAGGCAAGCGGGAGTGGACTCTGGGCTATCTGTCAAGGATTCCGAGGATCTATTGGCCATGTATGGGTCAAACGCACCTCTGTTATTCGATATCGCCAAAAGCGATCGTGACGAAGCAACAAGTCTGCCGCAGAAATTGTATGTACAGTTGAGATATGCCCTGGATCATGAAATGGCGGCAACACCGGTCGACTTCTTTTTCCGCAGGACGGGGACCCTTTTATTCGATATCGATTTAGTCCAAACCCATAAAAGTGCCGTGATTGACTATATGGCTGGATATTTTAGCTGGTCCGAGTCGACGAAAGAGGAAAGAACAAAACAACTGGAACAGGAAATACTCGGTGCCATTAGAGTATCGTAACTTATCATGGAAAACAGGGCGCCAGCGATATTGCTGGTGCCTTGTTTTTCGGGGCGGATGCCGACATCAGCCTAACTAAGAATGGAATATTTTTGATACACTCAACGTATTAGTTAATTGTCAATTGGTTTTGCGGGAGGCGTTCGTCATAAGATGAAAATGACCAAGGTAGGTACCGTATATCAACTATCCTTCATGCCGCGTGTTTTTCCTGTGAATTGTTATTTTGTAGAAGAAGAGGATAGCCTAACTTTAATTGATGCTGCCTTACCTTACAGCACAAAAAAGATAGTGAAGGCAGCGCAGACGATTGGAAAACCGATCAAACGAATCATCATCACTCACGCGCATGAGGATCATGTCGGTGCACTGGACGGGCTAAAAGCGTTGCTTCCCGATATGCACGTGAGCATTTCGATCAGGGAAGCAGCTTTACTTGCTGGAGATTCCGCACGCCTGGAAAATGAAGATTCCCCAATCCGCGGGGGAATTCCAAAAAATATACAAACCGAGCCTGACTCCTTCCTAAAAGAGGGGGACCGGATTGGTTCTTTGGAAGTTATTCTTTCTCCCGGGCATACACCTGGCTCGATTTCGCTGATCGACACGCGGAATCATAGCTTGATTGCCGGCGATGCCCTGCAAACGAGAGGGGGAACGGCGGTGAATGGTGTGATCAAGCCATTATTTCCTTTCCCATCCCTTGCCACCTGGGATAAGCGGATTGCTCTTGAAAGTGCTAAGAAATTACTAAGCTATAAACCGCGTTTGCTTGCTGTAGGCCATGGGAAGATGCTGGAACAGCCCGGAGCTTCGATGAACAGGGCAATCGTTGAAGCGGAGTCGAAGCTTCAGTCATGAAAAGTCGAGTGTAAATGAGCTCACATAATGCCATTGAAGCGTGCACCCGGCGCGAAGCATGAAAAAAACCCTTGTGCCGCAAGGGTTCTGGAGTATGGAACATGGCAAGGGGATGCCCATTCATTTTTTCTGCTTCATGAGCTGTAGGTCGATGTAGTACTGTATTCGCGAATGCATGTCGTCAAAATCGATGGATGTAAGCTCGGCTATTTGATTCAATCTATATTTCAAGGTGTTCGTATGAATGTATAGCTGCTCAGCTGTCGGCTTGATCCGGCAATTGTTCAGCAAATATACCTCCAGCGTCTGGAGGAGCTTCGTCTGGCTTTCTTGGTCCTTCTTTTCAAGAATCTGTAAATCTTTGTTGGCATAATTCGTTTTTGTGTGATGATTGGAGATCATTTCGAGATAACGGAAAATACCTAGTTTGCTGTATTCAAAGGGAAGCTGTTCAGGCTGCCCGATGAATTTGGCGGCGTTAATCACTTCCAATGCTTCGAGATAGGATTTCCGCAATTGAAGGATCGATGAATACTCATTTCCGATTCCAGGGAAGATCCTATGGTCATGAAACTGGGAGAGCACCGTATTCGTGAAATCATGGGCGCTATCAGCCAGCATGCCTTTCCCTTTCCCATTGCTGCCAATGATGACGACGACCTTCATCTGGTTTGTGAATACATGGGAAAAATGATTCAAGGCATTGGCAAATAAGCTGACTGTATCCGTCAATTCATCAAGAAGCTCCGCATCGGATTGGGCGATGGTGAAGACGTTCACGACAAAAGTTTCCGGTATGAGGATGCCCATGTTGGCCGCTTCCCATTTTATTTGATTTTCAGTTTGATAGACTTCGTCAATGATCTTTTGATAGAACTCGTTCTTTTCTTCGTCTTTTTTCATGTTCAATTGTTTTTTTTGATGGAGGAGCTTGCCGATATGATGGGACACCTCATGTAAAAAGTCCAAATCGGCATCCTGCATCCTTTCCGTTTCCTGGACCCAAATGAACCCGAATACCTGTCCTTTATGGACAGCGCTTACAACGACCCTTTGATTTAAGCCGATTTCCTCGATTTGCTTTACCCGGAATGGATGCTGCACCGTTTTAAGCTGCTCGACAATGCCCTCATCCATGAATTTCTCCAAGATCGGGATCGGCCAATGCTTCGTGAAGATCGTTTGCCGGTTGGCTTGGTCGAAGTGCTCGATATAATACGAACTATATGCCAGCAATAAAAATTGTTCATTTTCAATGACGACAGGTTTTTTTAAGTATGTGCTGACCATATCGGTTATATCGTTGATGTTTGTGAGAGTAAGGATTTTTTCTAATGACATATATGGCCCCCAGTTTTTTGAAGTGGATTACACCTTAATAATACTGATAAACGAAAGATGTGTATAGGGGCAAGCGCAAAGAAGGACCGAGTCCATGAAAAAGTCATCATGGACTCGGTCCTTACAGGAGATTTATTTTTCTTCCAATGCTCTTTCGAATTGTTCGAATTGCTGTTCGACTTCTTTAGATGGCTTAGCTGTAAGCAGACTGACGACGATGATGGCAATCAAGCTTGCGGCAAAACCGGGAATCATTTCATAAAGCGTATCGGACAGGCCTGCCATCGACCAGAAAATCACAGTCGCGGCACCAACGACCATCCCAGCTAAAGCACCCCATTTCGTCATGCGCTTCCAGCAGAGACTTAGCAGCACAAGCGGACCGAATGAAGATCCGAAACCAGCCCATGCATAACCGACAAGTCCAAGAATCGTGTCATTTTTCTCCCAAGAGAGAATGAGCGCGATGATGGATATGATCAAAACGGAAAGCCTTCCTAGTAAGACAAGCTCTTTATCGGAAGCGGAGCGACGGAAGAAGGTTTTGTATATATCCTCCGTCAAAGAGCTGGCAGTAACCAAAAG
The DNA here is from genome assembly GCF_001542915.1 of Peribacillus simplex. GTDB lineage: Bacteria > Bacillota > Bacilli > Bacillales > DSM-1321 > Peribacillus > Peribacillus simplex_B. Next base: position 114,184 of record NZ_LNNH01000046.1, read on the forward strand.
CTGCGAAGAAATCGTGCTCATGACGGCAGCCAGGATCGCTGAGATCAAGAAGCCAGTAATGAATGGATGGAAAAGAATTTCCCCTAACTCTATGAATATCGTTTCGGGATCAGCTAATTTGAGACCGTTCTGGGAATAATACGTTATTCCGATGAATCCCGTCAGCATCGCACCTATTGTGGAAAAAATCATCCAGCTCATGCCGATGGTACGGGCTTTCTTTATTTCCTTGACGGAACTGATCGCCATAAAGCGGACAATGATATGGGGCTGTCCGAAATAACCCAGTCCCCATGCGAATAATGAGATGATCCCCAAAAGACTCGTTCCGGTAAAAATATTTAAAAGGGCAGGATCAATGGAACGCGGTGTTTCTATGACAGGGCCGAAGCCGCCAACATGGAAAAGGGTAACGATCGGTACAAGAACAAGGGCGACGACCATGATGATCCCTTGAACAAAGTCTGTCCAGCTTACCGCCAGGAATCCGCCGAATAACGTATAAGCCACGACAACGCCTGTTAAGATCCATAGCCCAGCATGGTAATCAAGGCCAAATGTACTTTGGAATAAAACGCCGCCGGATACCATTCCGGAAGAAACGTAAAACGTAAAGAATATCAGGATGACCAATGCCGAGATGAGCCTTAGGATCCGTGAGCCTTCGCCAAAACGATTTTCCAGGAAAGCGGGAATCGTAATGGAATTATTGGCGACTTCCGTATACGTTCTCAATCTAGGTGCCACGTATAACCAGTTGGCATAAGCACCAAGCGTCAGGCCGATTACGATCCATATCGAGCTGAGCCCTGTTGCGAACATGGCGCCCGGCATCCCCATCAGGAGCCAGCCGCTCATATCGGCAGCACCGGCGCTTAATGCAGTGACGGCAGGACCAAGACCCCGGTCTCCCAGCATGTAGTCATTCAGATTGGACGTTCTTTTGTAGGCGAAATATCCGATTAACAGCATGCCCGCCATATAAATGCTAATGGAAAGTAATAATGAAATATCGATCATAGGAAGACTCCCTTCAGGATGAAATAGTTAATTTTTTGTTTAAAAAGAGGAAGCAACCTAATTGTCACTTCCTCCAATTTACATCGTTTTGTATTGTATCATATAGTTGAAGATACATCAGCAAAACGAGGGCATTTCCTTTTCAATAGCTTTTTGAAACAGTTATCAGAACGTTTCGGATGTTGTTTTGGCTTGCATATGAAGCTGCAAGTAGTCCGGTCCGCCTGCTTTAGAATCGGTTCCAGACATATTGAACCCGCCGAATGGCTGGTAGCCGACGATTGCGCCTGTACAGCCACGGTTGAAATACAGGTTCCCTACATGGAATTCTTCGCGTGCTTTTTCCATGTTCAGACGATTTGTCGTAATGACGGCACCAGTTAAACCGTATTCCGTGTTATTGGCAATCTCAAGCGCTTCGTCAAAGTCTTTCGCTTTGGCAAACGCCACGACTGGTCCGAAGATTTCCTCTTGCATCAGCCTTGCTTGCGGATCGACATCTGCCACGATCGTCGGCTGAACGAAGTAGCCTTTTGAGCTATCTCCTTCTCCGCCGGCAAGAATGCGTCCTTCTTCTTTACCGATTTCAACATAGCTCATGATTTTGTCAAAGGCTGCCTGATCGATGACCGGGCCCATGAAATGATTCTCGGTAGGATTCCCGACAGTCAGCTGCTTGGTTAACTCGACAGCGCGATCCAAAACCTGGTCATAGACATCTTCCACGATGACGGCACGGGAGCATGCAGAGCATTTTTGACCGGCGAAGCCAAATGCCGATTTGACGATCGATTGAGCGGCCAATTCAAGATCCGCCTCTTTGTCGACGACAATTGTATCTTTTCCGCCCATTTCAGCAATGACGCGCTTCAGCCAAATTTGGCCTTCATTCAATTCCGAAGCACGTTTATAAATGCGCAGACCTACATCCCGTGAACCAGTGAAGGAAATGAAACGTGTTTTTGGGTGATCCACTAGATAGTCCCCGACTTCGGCTCCGCTTCCTGGGACGAAATTCAATACACCTGTTGGAAGGCCGGCTTCATGCATCACTTCAACGAATTTCGCGGCGACGATAGGAGTGGTCGAAGCTGGTTTCAAAAGAATGGTGTTTCCAGTGACGATAGCTGCAACAGCGGTACCTGCCATGATCGCAAATGGGAAGTTCCAAGGAGAAATGATGATGCCGACCCCGAGTGGGATGTAATCATAACGGTTATATTCTCCCGGACGGCTTTGAACAGGCACGCCATCTTTGAGTGTCAGCATTTGGCGCGCATAGAATTCAAGGAAATCGATCGCTTCAGCCGTATCTGCATCCGCTTCATTCCAAGGTTTACCTGCTTCTTTTGTCAATAATGCCGAGAATTCATGCTTGCGTCTGCGAATGATGGCAGCGGCTTTGAATAAAACGTCAGCACGGATTTCCGGCTTCACTTTTTTCCAGCTTTCAAAAGCGGTGACGGCTTCCTGCATCGCCTTTTCAGCAAGGTCTTTGTTCGCTTTTGATACGCGGCCGATGACTTCCTCTTTATCCGCAGGATTATAGGAAACGATTTTCTCGTCAGTCGTCACTTTTTCGGCACCGATGTATAGGGGATAGTCTTGGCCTAGGTAGCCTTCTACTGTATGAAGGGCTGCCTCATATGCTTTTTTATTTTCCTCGTTTGTAAAATCGACAAATGGTTCGTGTTTATATGAAATCATTGATGATCACACCTTTTCATGGATTTTTTGAAGCGTTTCAAATGTTTCGCTGTATCGGTTAGCTTCTGACCATCCCTTTGAAAGCGAAGGAAATGTTCGATGGCCGCTCAGCAAGCCTTCTCATGAAATACCCATACCAGTCGAGGCCATATGGAACATAGACACGCATCTTGTAACCTTGCTTGACCAGTTCGTGCTGGGTTTTGTTTCTCATGCCGTAAAGCATTTGAAATTCAAATTGTGTATTTGGGATATTGTGCCTTTTCGCCAGCTCTTTTGTATATTCGATGATTTTGTCATCATGTGAAGCGATGGCTGTGTAATTGCCGTTAAGCAGACTTTGCTTAATCAGCTTTTTATAGTTTTCATCCACATCTGCCTTTTCGGGAAATGCCACTTCGGGAGATTCCTTGTAGGCACCCTTAACGAGACGAAGAAATGGCTTATATTGACCAAGGTCATCCAAATCTTTCTCTGTGCGGAATAAATATGCTTGGAGTACAGTACTTATGCAGTTGTATTTTTCTTTGAACTGCCTAAAAATATCGATGGTTGCCTGACAGCGAACCTCATCTTCCATATCAATCGTGACCATGACACCATGCTTTTCAGCTGTATCGAGAATTTTCGTCATGTTTTCGATGACCAGTGCATGATCGATATCCAGACCTAGGGAAGTCATCTTCAAGGAAACTTGTGAATCGAGCTTTTCCCTGCTGATCATCTCAATGGTTTCGATGCATTCAGCCGTCCGCTCCTGAGTCACTTCCTTTGAATCAACGAACTCCCCAAGATGGTCGACGGTCACCGATAAGCCACTATCGTTAAGCTGTTTAATGAATTTAATCGAGCTTTGGAAATCCGTGCCCCCAATGATCTTACCGGCGGCGAAGCTTCCTCCGCGTTTCTTGGCAATGTTATTTAGCATGTTATTTTTAGATAAAAACAAGAAAAAGTCCCTTGTAATGGCTTCCATATAAAGCGCACCCCCTAAGAAGATGTATTCATGCATTAAGCTTACGGTTTTTCGACAATATTCACAATGTTCGAAAAAACCAATAATTCTGTCTCGTATTTGTCGGTTTTGGACAAAAGAAAGGGTTTTCATTTTATGAAGCTGTTTATTTTCATGTAAAGTGAAACGCTTGCGGGAGGTGATAGAAGTGGCAACTCGACCATATTCAGCCAATACGGTATAATGAACCATATTTAATAAGAATGGGTATCTATAATTGGTGAAGAGGTAAAATAAGTCATACCGGATAGCGGGGGAGGATAAGGAATGGCTGCTGTTTTTGAAGAACTTAGAGAAACGACCGGATTGATCATAGGGTTAATATTGGCTTTGATATTGATGGGTCTGATCGGCTACGCCCTCACGAATTTACGTGAAACCATCGTGACACCTATGGTCCAATTCATTAAGAGAATGTTCAGCCGGAAATAGCTGCGGCAGATACATAAGCACTTGTCCCTGACCGACAATGGAAACCTGCTTGAAGATGTGCTGCGATGTTAATGGGATGAAAGAGCAAAAAAACCCTAGAATGGATTTCAGGGTTTTTTCCGTTATGGAGTATAGCTGGATTGGCCTGCAGAGCCTGCGTTTTCTTCATCCTTAAATATCAAAATAATCATCCGACTTTGCATGGGGATCCAGACTCCGAATGGCCTTCATCATTTTCTTTAATACTCCGGCTGAAGGCACGTACTTCGGATCGCTGCAAATTCTGCTTATCGTATTCCGTGATATGCCAGAAGCACTTACAAACTCCTCTTGTGAATATCCATGCTTATCGATTAATTTGCCTACCTTACTACGATGCTTTCCTTTCCCGAATCGGAACATTTTGATAACCTCCTAGATTTTATTTACTAGCAGTCTCGTCTACCTTTCGCAAAAATATACGCATAGTTTCGCAAAGATTTGGTATACCGGTGACCTGGCCACGGAAGAGGCGGAAGAAATATACAACCATAAACGGCAGGGCATCAGCGATGAACCGTTAACTGACTTGCTCCAAAGCTATGGGCGTATATATAAAAGATTACATTTATCTGATAATTGAATTTATTAACATATCTATTATAATGATAAATAAGACATATTATTTTTTTTGAAAGTAGGAGGGAAACATGGGAAGGTTAGTTCATTTCGAAATTCATGTGAATGATATGGATCGTGCAAAGAAGTTTTATGGAGAGGTATTCGGATGGTCCTTTCAGGATTGGAGTGACTATGCAGGAATGCCCTACTTTGGAGCCGTAACGGGCGATGAAAACGAGCCTGGGGTCAATGGAGCCCTGATGCAGCGTCAAACGGCTCCACCGGAAACGAATCAAGCGTTAAATGCATTTGCATGTACAATGGGTGTGGAAAATTATGATGCAACGGAAGCGAAGATCATTGCGGGTGGCGGCCAAGTGTCGATGCCTAAATATGCCCTTCCTGGAATGGCATGGCAAGGATACTATACGGATACCGAAGGCAATATATTCGGAATCCATCAACCCGATTTGAATGCAAAATAGATCCGATAATGGGTGATAGGTGACAGGAAGCGGTTCGTAAAAGGTGAAGGAAGGCGGATGAACTGCCTTCCTTTATTTTTGCAATATGAAAAAGGCGTTGCTGTCTCCATAAGCGGAGATGATGTAAAACGGATGGTTATCCGCAAAGTATTGAAGAACGTAGTAATCTATTCGAATTGACGGAAGGTTGTGTGGCCGAAGTGAAGGTTGGAACTTATTTTTCGGAAAATAGTAAAGCGGCATTTAAGAATGATCCCCCTGGTGCCTGGATGCCGAATTTGCCGGATGGTTGCATTCGCTTGAGTTCAGGTTATCCGGATCCAGCCTTGATTCCTGCCGAGGAGATTAAAGCAGCGGTAGCCAGACTTCTCGATGAAGAGCACGATTTGCCGCTTCATTATCTCGGAAGCCCGAGAGTAACGAGATTAAAACAGCAAATCCAGAAAAGGCTGGCAGAGCGTGGAGTTTTCGTTTCGGAGGAACAGCTTTTGATTACTTCAGGTGCTTGTCAGGCAATCGATCTGATTGCCCGCATTCTCCTCGATGATCAAGCGGTCGTAGCTGTAGAATCTCCCACCTATATGGAGGCTTTGGAGATTTTTCAAAACTATACGAAGCAGATCATAAGTATCCCTATAGATGGGCAAGGAATCCGAACGGACCGATTGAAGGAAATGTTGGTTGAAAGGAAACGTAACGGCCTGGCTCTCCCGCGGTTTCTATATACCATCCCAACCTATCAAAATCCGACCGGGACGACGACGAGCACTGAGCGCCGGAAACATTTATTGGAACTATCCAGCGAGTTCGATTTCCTCATACTCGAGGATGATGCTTACGGGGAGTTATCCTTCGATAAAAATCCTCCGCCCATAAAATCCTTTGATGAATGCGGCCGCGTCCTCCACGTTGGTTCATTATCCAAGGTGGTGGCGCCTGGAATGAGGATTGGGTGGATAGCAGGAGATAGTGAGTTCATCAAGGCATCAGAGTGGTTTAAAAAAGATTTAGATCATCCATTTTCACAAAGTACAATGGCTGTTTACCTGGAAAATACGAATTTCGAGAAACGGCTGCACCTTCTAAAGGATGTATATCGTGCCAAATGTGCCGTGTTACTCCGTGCGATGGAACAATTTCTTCCTGACCCCGTTTCCTGGTATGTGCCAGCTGGCGGTTATTTTGTATGGGTGAGGATTCCCGGCGTTGATACGTCTGAATTATTACCACAGGCTCTGGCTGAGGGGGTTTCATATGTTCCGGGTAAATACTTCTTCTTGAATCAAAGTGATGGAACCGAGTTTCTGCGGCTCTCCTTCAGTTATGCCAATGAGAAAGAAATAATCGATGGAATACAAAGACTGGGAAGGGTTATCGCACCTTTTCTTAACGGACTGCCAGATCCAGAAGTAAATGATACGAATGCGCCTACTCCTTAAACAGGGTAGGTTTTTTGTTCATGGAGGTAACATTCGAAGAAATACCGGGGAAAAGCTGCCTTCGTTTGAACACTTTGAAAGAAGAGATGACCAGCTTTCGGTTCCTGAAGCTTCAAAGTATATCATTATAACAAGGTGGTGTTGAAAAAATGAAGGTAAACTAGGACATGTTGAAGATTAGATATACGTCCCGAGTTGTACAAGAGGTTCAAAGAAGGTTGAATATTTCGGAGAGGGAAGCAGAGGATCGCCTATACTAAATTAATGGATAGGACCCGGAATTCGTCATGCATGATCCAGCTAGAGTCTGGGTAGATAAACTTTTTAAAGTTGAATTTGCTCAATCGATAAAAAGGGATTGCGATTATGGAAAATGAGAGAAAGAGGTAACGCCAATTGACTCCAGTCGTCTTTCTACTTGAATATTCTAAGAGTCACTGGCATCGCTTCACGTTCCCGCCGCGACTTTTTCCGGGTACTCAGTGGTATATAAATAGGAAAAAACCCTTGAAATATCAAGGGTTTTTTAAGTATGGAGCATAGCGGGATCGAACCGCTGACCTCTACGCTGCCAGCGTAGCGCTCTCCCAGCTGAGCTAATGCCCCGGGTTAAGGTACAATAATTATTTTAGCGGATTTTCAGGAAAAGTCAATATAAGAATGAAAGTTTTTTTTAAAAAATGTTTGAGGGCAGGTAAACGGTTCAAATGGAATACGTTGAAATGAATAGAGTCGATGCCAACGTTGGCGCGTTACTTATCCTTATATTGATAGAAACAAGGTAAGGAGGCTTTATTATGAAAAATATGGCGGCAGGTCGGTCTTGTTTACCAATTAACTTCTCGTTTAGGAAATGCACGTCTACGTGAGACCCTGCAGGCGCAAGCGCCAGGAAGGCTCACGTACCGCGCCTAAAGCTAAAACGTATGATATGTAACTTCTCAATTTAGAATATTCCTCTAGGTCTTGTATATATCTAAGGAAATGGCTGTAGAATGCTTAGATTAACTCAGACAAAATACGGTCGCAAAGAGACATTGTATGAACGTTGTCAGTTCCATTGGAAGTGGGTTTTCTTTTATTTTTGCAACAGTCTATAAAATGAATCATTTCTCCAACGAAGCCACGTAAATAAAGATCCCTGTAAGTTCCAGACATAGGGGATGCAGATGGAGTAAATACAGTGTCAGCCTCTTCAAGAGACTTCCATGGCAAATCACTGAATGTTTGTGATTTATGGATAGTAAGTGAATTCACTTCATCTGCAAAAGCAAATCCATTATCGAATGTAACAAGGATATTTTCACTTTCGCGAGACCAAGCGGTCATTCCAGTAAAGTAAAGGCTGCCGACAACACCATTTTCAAACTTTAGTGAGATGGTTTGAGAAATGAACTCATTATCACTATTCTTAAAACCTGATACGTATATAGCTTCTCCGAATAGGTGGCGTACTAAATCAACGATATGTATGGCAGCAAACTTAATGAACTGGTCATCATCTTTGCAAAATGGGGTGCTGTCTGCTGCAAACCTTGCTTGAAACGAACGGGCATTTCCAAGACTGCCATTTTCGATGATCTCTTTTAACTTAGTATAACAAGGAGCAAAACGTTTCATAAACCCTACCATTACCGTCACGCCAGCTTCATCAGCAGCATCTGCAATTTCGGCAGCTTCGTCAGCACTCATTCCTAGAGGTTTATCCACAAATACATTCTTTCCAGCCTTGATACAATCCATCACAAGAGAAGGTTGATCTTCTGGCTGAGCGACTACAACAACCCCGTCGCACTCTTCGGATTGCAGCATTTTTTTATAGTCTTCATAGGGTGTCCCTTCGCTTCCGAAACGCTGAAGGGCAGCTTTAGAGCGCTCAATATTCCTTGTGGCGACAGCCTGTATGGCTGCACCTGCTTCGATAGCGGAAGGATAAATATTAGTAGATGCATGAAATCCAGCACCAATAAAACAGAGATTCGCTTTTTTCACTTTCATCGCTCCTTACCTAAAGAGATTTTTGATTATAACTGCGATGCAATTGCAATTGTATCATAATGTTAGCCCTTTCACGGCGGTTTATGAGGATTATGCAGGTGCAGGTCTTTTCGGATCCTGGTTAACTCAAGGAATACTGCAGGGGGCTTATCCACAATCAAAGAAAAGCAAAGCACCTGGCCATATTGCTTAAACAAGAACGAAGGAAAAGGCCTATTTGAGCCGATAGTGGAAATCACAGCAAATCAGGGTGCGGAGTAAATAGGAAGAGTACGATAGCGGCTAATAAAAAAGGAGTGAATCTTCCATGATGGCTAACGGGGGGATCACCACAAAGTGAACTGCACCCCAATTTTTTTGAGAGACTAACAAATGTGGTGCAGTTTTTCTTGATTTTAAAGGCCGTTTCCCGAAATTGAAACACCATTTTCATAGGTATAAAGCTGAACGGTGTTGTTACCTGGATATAAAAAAGGGGTCGAAATCTGTTGGTTTCGACTCCCTTTCTTTATTACTATACATTACGCATTTTCGATCTCTACCCGCGCTATTTCCTTAAGGGTGGAGACGGTATAATATACATCCGAGGTCCTGACTTTATTGTCGACCAAAACCTTGAGCGTCAAAAGATGGTGTCCTTCTGCAACATCCTTGATTCTCAGGTTTTTTATGAATATCTTTTCGTCTTTGATTTTTTTCAGGACGACGGCAATGTCTTCTTTATTTTGCACCACTAGCTGCAGGAAGATTTCCTTTTGCCGTAATTTCATCGGTCCGAGCCAAGTGACGATGGCGGGAACCAATTCAACGCTGATGATCAATAGGATGACACCGGCAATCGCTTCAAGAAAGAATCCGGCTCCAACGGCAATCCCGATACCGGCCGCTCCCCAAATGATGGCTGCAGTCGTTAACCCGGATATGCTGTTATTGTCACGGCGAAGAATGACGCCTGCCCCGATGAAACCGACGCCGGATACAATCTGTGCGGCGAGCCGCAAAGGGTCCATCGTAATGTTTACGTGGTCACTCCCCGGAAACTTATAAGCGGATTCCATGGAAACGATCGTCAGTAAACAGCTGACGATGGAAATGACCAGGCTTGTTTTTAAGCCAACAGGCTTCCGTTTCATTTCTCGCTCAAGCCCGATAATGAGTCCAAGGAGAGCTGAAATCCCCAATTTGATAAGGATTTGCAGTTCTGATTGAGGATCGAATGTCCATTCCATGTAGTTTCACCACTTCCGAACTATTATCGAAGAATAAGATATTGTTCCACCTGTTTCCATATACCCTTTTTTCAAAAAAGCTTACTCCCATGATTTTAACATAGTAGAATAGAGTTCATCGAGAGGTAATCCAAATTGAAAGGAGGAACGTGTATGCAAATGCCAAAGATCAATCCTTATGCAGCGTTGGCGATCGGGGTGGCATCTGTTTCGTTTTCTGCCATCCTGGTGAAATTAGCGACTGCTCCATCGGGTGTTATAGCATTTTACCGTTTATTATTTACCGTTCTGTTCATGCTGCCTGTTTTCTTGATGAAATATCGCCATGAGCTGGCATTCATTGAGAAAAAGGACTGGTTGTATTCGGTTGCGTCAGGAGTGTTCCTGGCATTTCATTTTATTTTATGGTTTGAATCACTCAATTACACGTCGGTCGCGAGCTCAACGGTGCTTGTCACCCTCCAGCCCTTATTCGCTTTTGTGGGGGCATACTTCTTTTTTAAAGAAAGATTTTCAATGAAGGCGATAATGAGCGGCATCATTGCGATAGCCGGCAGTCTCATCATCAGCTGGGGTGATTTGAGAATAAGCGGCATGGCGCTTTGGGGTGACATTCTTTCGCTTATCGCCTGTGCGCTTGTAACGGGTTATTTACTATTTGGACAAAATGTTAGAAAACGCATATCTTCTATAACATATACATTTGTCGTCTATGCTATCAGTGCGGTCACATTGTTCCTATATGTGATTTTCAAGGGGGAGCCGCTGGCGCCATATCCGGCTGCCGATTGGATGTATTTCATTCTGCTTGCCATATTCCCTACATTATTGGGACATTCATTATTCAATTGGTCATTAAAATGGTTGAGCACTTCCACCATTTCGATGGGGATTTTACTTGAGCCGGTTGGAGCTACGATTCTGGCTTACTTCATATTGGATGAACCGATACTTTGGACGCAGGTTATCGGGGGTACCGTCATATTGGCCGGTTTGATGATATTCTTAAGGGATGAAAGGAAAAGCAAAGTGCTCAAAGAATCACCGGTCTCCGTATAAAAGCAGTAAGTCGAACCGACTTACTGCTTTATTTAATAAGGGTGGAACAAATAGGTGATCCTGGTAAAAATCAAAGCGAAAGTGAAACTGAATAAAAACGTCGTACCATTCACCTTGCCTTTTTCTCTGCTGAACCGAATGGCTTCATAAAAGGCTGTACTGAATAAGTAAAGAGCCATACTGTAGGAAATGAGTAATCCGATTAATGTTAGATCCATTGCTTCACCTCACGGGAAAAAGATATCTTTATATGTCTATTTGCGTTTGCTTGTAAATATGCTTCGATTCGTGTGGTATGAGGATTGAGGCTTGGCATTAAAAGGCAAAAAGAATGGCAGGAACAAGAAAAAAACATTTTTGAAAAAAGTTATAAAAACGTATTGCAAACCTTTTTTGTACATGGTATATTATTTCTTGTCGCTAAGACAGCAACACAAACGGCTAACAAGCTATTGAAAAAAAGTTCAAAAAGTTGTTGACGAAACGTGACACAATATGTTACATTATAGAGGTCGCTTCTGAAAGAAACGACAACAAATTGCTCTTTGAAAACTGAACAAAACAAAGCGCCAACGTTAAATTTTAAGTGAGCACACACTATCAAAAAAGCAAATGAGCAAGTCAAACATTTCTTC
>NZ_LNNH01000046.1:125812-161121 GCF_001542915.1 Peribacillus simplex
ATATTATCTAGTTTTGAAGGAACAACGTTCCTCATATGTTTGGTGGCGATAGCGAAGAGGTCACACCCGTTCCCATTCCGAACACGGCAGTTAAGCTCTTCAGCGCCGATGGTAGTTGGGGGTTTCCCCCTGTGAGAGTAGGACGCCGCCAAGCCATTTCAAGATCAGCCATCCGGCTGGTCTTTTTTTGCGAGATATATCCTTATCCACGCTGTATCCAACTGCATGAAGAAAGGAAGCGGCTATCAGCTTCAAATAATGATATTACTATATAGAATAGGTTAGGGCATATTATATTTGAAGCATTTTTTATGATATATGGATAAATACGTCACCTTCTTTCTATATATTCTTAACCAGATGAAGACATCTGGACAGAATTCTTCGTTTCTGTAGGGATATATGTTAAAATTAACTTAGTTCTGAAACTGTCATTGGGGGAATAGCCGATGGATACCTCTGCTAAAGATGAAATGATTTTTTCGTTTGCTGAATGGTTGAGAGACCAAGGCAAATCAGATAATACGATCAAAACATATACTGGTGTCCTTTCACAGTTTTGTGACCAGACACAAAAGATATTGATGGAGATTGATTCTGAAGATGTTCAGGATTATCTTGATAATTTAGAAAATTGCAAGAAAAGCCCAGGGACAATTGAAAAACACTATATCGCCCTAAATGTATTCTTCAAATTTTTAGGAAAACCGCAAATAATGCTCTCTGTCGAGCGTAAGGTTAAAGAGCACAAGCATGAGGTGCCTGAAACTTTAAATATAAAAGAGCAGGAAATCCTGTTGAGGGATATAGAAGCAGAGGGAAATCTAAGGAACATCGCCATCGTGTACCTGTTGTTGCATACTGGAATCCGTGTTTCTGAATTATGTGACTTAAATGGCTCTGACGTCATCATGGATCAGGAGCGGAATTGCATACTAGTCAGAAATGCAAAAGGTGAAATCGATCGAACCATTCCCCTTACACAATCGGCGATTCAGCATGTAAAGAATTATCTATACTCTTTAAAAGATAAAGCAGATCCTTTGTTCCTTTCGAGTTATAATCAAAGAATCACTCCGAGATCGGTTCAATATATATTGAAAAAATATAATGTGCATCCGCATAAATTGCGTCATACCTTTTGCCAAAGGCTAGTGGATAATGGGATAGATGTTCAAACGATATCCAAGCTTGCCGGTCATAAAGATTTAAATGTGACAAAGCGTTATTTAAAGGAAAAATCACTGGATTTGGAAGATGCGATTGACCAAACATTCACCAAGCATTGATTCATAGGTAAGTAAAAGGAAGGAACGGTCTTTCCTTTTTTTTGTGTCATTTAAAGGACCTAAGCATTTCCTTGGAAATACAGGTATACGCCCAACCTTAGCTTATCGAAAGGAAGGGAGCGGGGCTTGAGGAGCTACTCGCGGTCTCTGCTGGGCTGTTTGGTATGTGTCTCCCTCGGTGAAATCAAATGATCCCAGGCCGGGTTTTATCCTCCAACTTTTATCCTGCCTTCCGGGGCCGCTGATAACGGCACGACGACGTTATAGGCAATTTTAATCGATCCGCTCGCCCAAAGACCTCACTGAGGGCTTTTTTAGTATTATTTCCTTATTATCGTTTTGTTCAAGGTCCATTTCATTGTACATAAAAAAGCCCTTGTAGGTCGCCACTTTTGTTAAGTGTCTGCTACAAGGGCTTTTTTCAATGATCTTTATTTAGCTGCTTTTTTCTTCTTTTTACCTATTTTCATGATTACTTCATATACTACCGGTACTATGACAAGTGTCAGCAAGGTGGAACTCACTAATCCGCCAATTACGGTAATTCCCAAGCCTTGTGAGATCAGGCCGCTGCCTTCCGCTCCTATGGCCAACGGAATTAAAGCACCGATCGTAGCCAGGGCGGTCATCAAGATTGGGCGTAGACGGGTAGAGCCCGCCTCGAGCAGCGCTTCACGTGTAGATAATCCGGATTCTTCATTTTTGATTACCCGGTCCACCAATACGATGGCGTTGGTTACAACGATACCGATAAGCATGAGCACACCCATCATGGCTGAAACGCTAATGGTCTCACCGGCAATGAATAAGCCTACTAAAGCTCCGATTACCGTGAACGGTAAGGAGAATAGAATGGCGATCGGAGCTAACCCGCCATGGAAAGTGACGACAAGGACAAAGTATACGATTGCGATGGCTGCCAACATAGCGATTCCAAGCTGAGTGAACGATTCTTGGATATCTTCGGTCACACCACCATAGTCTACAGTGACACTTGCTGGAAGGTCTAATTTATCAACTTCCTTTTGCACCTCTTTGGTTACTGCTGCAACATCATCCGATTTGATCGTTGCAGAAACGTCCGCGTAAATTTTTCCGTCGCGGCGGCTTATCGTATCGGATGCCTTACCTTCCTCGATTTTAACAACCTCTTTCAAAGGTATTTCCATTCCCATTGGAGAAGTGATTTTCGTATTCTCGAGATCTTTTTTATCTTCGAATGTCTTTTCTTCTGTCTCTACATAAACTTTGACTTCTTCTCCATCTTTCTTGATAGTGGTCAAAGCATCGTCTTTGTTCGAATTTGCAATGGACATGCCGACTTGGGCGGCTGTTAGTCCAAGTTCACTAAGTTTCTTCTGGTCTGTCACAAGTGTATATTGCTCATATGCATCGGATAGACTTGTATCGACATCTTTCAATTGTTTATTTTTCTTCATGATGTTTTGAATATCATTGATTACCGGTTCAATGTCTTTTTGTGTATTTCCATAGACATAAAGAGTCGTTTCATTGCTTGATGTAGATGTGAACTCTTGTTGCTTCCACGTTCCGGGAGAGTCAAGATTGGTCAGATATTTTATGATCTTTTCTTTCTTTTCCCCGAAGTTTTCGGTGTCTTCATCATAAAGCACATAGAAGAGCGCGGAATTACTGGAGCCGCCCATCATGCCGCTCATCATGTTTTCACCTAGTGTGTACTGGACTGTTTCAACATCATCCTTATCCATCAAGTACTTTTCTACTTTTTCCGTTTCCTTTTCAATATCCTCTTTTAACTCGCCTGGTGCTGGAGTATAAGTGACGATGATCTGCTTCTCTTCATCTGCAGGCATGAAGCTGACGCCGATGCTTGGAATGAGGAATAAGCTGCCGACCAATAATACTATAGCTGTACCGAATGTAATCAATTTATGGCTTAATGACCAATTCAGTGCCCTGCGGTAGAAACCGGATAGCTTGCTTGGTTTTTCTTCATGTGACTTCAACTCTTTTTCGGAAAGGCCGTTTTTAAATAATGAGTCTGCCATGGCCGGTACAAGAGTGATGGCAATGATTAATGATGCGACTAATGCAAACACCATCGTTAAAGCGAATGGCATGAATAGCTCGCCAACAGGTCCCGTAACGCTTGCCAATGGCAGATATACGGCTACAGTAACAATTGTTGATGAAAGGATAGGGATGAACATTTCCTTAGTGGCGGAACGAATCAATTCGCCGCCTTTTAATTGTTCGCCTTTTAGTGCCATCCTTCGATAAATATTTTCGATTACCACTATTGAGTCATCGACGACTCGGCCAATCGCAACAGTCATGGCTCCCAATGTCATGACATTTAGTGAGATATCCATTTGTTTGAGCACCAAAAGGGCTGCCAACAAGGATAGTGGAATCGAAATGACGGAGATTAGGGTCGTTTTGAAGTTTCTTAGGAAAAGCATGATCACTATGACAGCAAACAGACAGCCGAAAATGGCCTTGCTAATCATCGTTTCGACAGAGTCCTTAATCGGTTTTGCTTGGTCAAGCGTAGTATGTACGCCCACGCCTTTAAATTCATCTTTAAAATTGGAAACTTGGTCTTGAACTTCATCGACAATGGCGACTGTATCGGCATCAGGCGATCTTGTAACCTGTATTCCAATTGATTCGCTGCCGTTTGTCTTCGAAATGGACTCAGCCTTACCGATGATTTTCACGTCGGCAATGTCCGATAATTTGACACTTTGCATTTGGGGAGCAGTTGGTGCCGTTCCTGGGGCCGCTTGATTAGCTTCCGCTTGCCCCTGTGCCGCCGGTGCTGTTTGTGCTTGTGCTCCTGCTTGTGCTTGTGCTTGTGCTCCTGCTTGTGCTCCGCCAGTTAAGGGGATCTTAATGTTTTTCAGGTCTTTTAGCGTGGAGATGTTACCGTCAACCACGATCGTTTTTTCTTTATCGTCAAAGTTATATAAGCCAAGCGGCATGTTGACATTAGCGGCTTGAATGACCTTTTTTACGTCCTCTTCATTGAGCCCGTATTGTGCCATCTTTTTTTGATCGAATTCAAGGCTGCCTTCATTAACTTGTTGTCCTGAAATCGTTACGGATGTCACCCCGTCGATTCCTTCAAGTTTAGGAACTAACACATCCTCGACATTTGTTGTCAGGGCAGGCAAATCAGAATCCTTATCGGTTACACTAAGTGCGACAACCGGAAAAGCATTCAATTCCAACTTGGACACGCTTGGATCATCTACGCCATCAGGCAGTTCGAGCTTCTCCAATGCTTCTTTCACATCTTTTACAGCATCGTCCATGTCCGTATCATAATCATATTGCAATTGGACGGAAGAAACATTGGCCATGGAAGACGAACTGACCAATTCTACTCCTGATAGATTGGTGACTTTTTGTTCAATTTGGTCTGTGAGTTTATCGGCTACTTCCTCAGGTGCAGCCCCGGGATATACGGTGGAGATGCTGATTAAAGGGGTGGAGATGTTTGGGATGGTTTCTTGTTTCATGTTTAAACCGGAATATAAACCTGCTGCAACGATGATGATTGTAAGCAACCAGATTGCCAGTTTATTCTTTAAAGAAAATTTGATTATCGAATTCAAGCTTTGTACCCTCCATACATAAGATTGTGACCAGCCGGTCATAGACTCAAATATATAGCATATTAATTACGATTGCAACAGATAGTAATCCGTAGTCATATCATTGAGGTTTCAAGGGTTTTGAGATACAATGTGGATGAAGTGACTCGATGGTCATACAGGGACAATATTTTAAGGATAGGATGGATCTGATGAATGAAAAACATAAATTGATCATAGATAAATCGGTAGAGCTTTTCTCGGAGAAGGGCTATCATGCTACCTCGGTTCAAGAGATTGCCGAAAAGTGCGGGATAGCAAAGGGGTCTTTTTATAATTATTTTAAATCGAAGGAAGAGCTGCTCGTATCCATTTTCAAGTACTTCTATGAAGCGTTGACGGACGCTTTGCTCGATTGGGAGCTTGATGTTTCTTTGTCCAATAAAGACAGGTTTCTAGGGCAAATCTCCGTTCAAATTGAACATATGACGGGGAATACCAACTTAATTCAAATGCTGATGCAGGAGCAGATGGTACATATCAGTAAAGAACTGGATCAGTTCTTGCATTATATCCATGAAGAAGGGATGATTTGGTTCCAGCGTAAAATTACGGAGTTATACCCGGAACTGCCTGCAGAATTTCTGCCGGACTGCACAGTCATGCTGGATTCATTGTTCAAAGGATATATGGGCATCCTCATGAGGAAAAAAGATGCTTTTGATGTGGAATTATTCCCTAACTTCTTTTTGAATCGGTTGGATTCGATAATCGCAAGCCTGCAAAACATGGAAGACCCACTATTGAAGCACTTTCCTTTGCCGAATTGCACGTTGCATGACATTAATCCAAAAGAGGAAATCCTTTTGATCATCACTAAACTATTGGAAATGGAAACCCAAGAAGAAGGAAGGAAAGCGAGTAAAAATACGAAAGCATTGAGTGCGATTCAAGAAGAGCTATCTAACGGTAAGCCAAGATCGATAATATTGGAGAGCCTTTTATTATTCTTGGAAAAAAGTGATAAGAAGGGCCCCTTATATTCAAAGCTTGTCTTAACGATGAAGGAATATTTAACGAATATATGAAAGAAAGGGGCGCAACGCCTCTTTTTTTTATAGAGTACGTAAATTACATTTAGTCATGAGTGCGTTTCAAATGATATGGTTTAGGAGAAAGTATAGGTAGTGAAATGTGATTTGTTCATTATACGTATAGGGGGGAAGATCATGAGATGGAAAAAAGGAATGCTGATTTATAACGAGAATGCAGGTAATCACAAACTGGCAAGAAACCTCGAAGGTTGTCTTCCGGTGATTGCACCACAAATAGATGAGTTCCTTATTATGAAAACCAAAGAAAAAGGCGATGCTCACCGTTTTTGCTTGGAATATGGGGAAGAGATGGATGTAGTTTTCGTATTAGGAGGAGATGGAACAGTCCATGAGTGTGTAAACGGTCTATCACCACTTGCGAAGCGGCCGTTGTTCGGTGTTTTACCTGGAGGGACCTGCAATGATTTTTCCAGGACGTTAAACATTCCCCAAAATGTTCGCCAAGCTGCGGAGGCCCTTGTTAATGGCAAGGTTCGTCCCATTGACATCGGGGTGGCCAATGATGTGTATTTCTCTAATTTCTGGGGAATTGGACTTGTTTCCGAGACCTCGAACAATATTGATGATCAGGAAAAAAACCGGTTCGGAAAGATCGGTTCCTTATTAAGCGCGATAAGGACGATTGGAGATAATGACGGCTTCCAATTCAAAGTCGAATTTGATGGGAAACAGATGGAAGGGGAAGCGCTCATGATTTTGGTCATGAATGGCTCATTCATCGGGACCAATGTTTTGCCTTTTCCGATGCTGAATCCTGATGATGGGAAATTAGGCGTTGCCATTTTGGAAAATGCAAACTTTAGTACTTTTTTAGAATTAATAACGATGAAACGTGAATGGTCCGAAAATCTCGGTTCGAATTCCGGAGTGACTTATGTACAGGGCAGTAATTTAACTATTGAAACGAAGACGCCGCTTGATGTGGACATGGATGGAGAAAACTATAGCAGCCAGACTCCTGCGGGAATTAAGGTGCTTGAACACCATTTATCGGTATTAACCCCAAGTTAGAGAAGAGCGGGGGTTAATTATGTGTTTTTTGTTTTAATGGTTCCTTATATCTGCAATTGTTTCCAAAATAAGATAAAATATTAGAAGAAAGATCAATTTTTGCAGGGGGAACACATATGGTTTACCAGGTAAGATTGTTAAAGGGCATTTTTGAGCCTGACAGGAGTCGTTATCAGCTGCAAAATGCTGAGGCGATCACTCGACTTGGAAGTAAATTGCTATTGTTATATTTTCTTAGTCTTATTGTATTTGCCATTGGTGGATATTTTGGGATTGGTTCCGAAACCTTTTCCAAGCAAATCACGACGATGAGTATGAATGAATTCGAAGCGGGTAAGCTGCTGATCATGGGCGGCAATATGATTGCCGGTCTCCTTTACCCTTCTTTATACATATTTTTAGCGTCTCTCTATTTTTGGATGATCGGGGATGTCCCATACATAAAAGTAGTAATCGTTCAAATGATCCTATTTTGCTTGCAGTTATTGGAAAAGGTTTTGCTGATTCCGATGTTCATATTGTTACATGTAGGAAACGACGGCAATCCTTTTTCACTCGGAGTCATAAGTCAGCATTTTCTCAGCAATGATTACTTTATACATGTTTTCAGTGAAATCACCATTTTTCAATTGCTGATCATATCCCTGCAATACTTCTATATAAAGGGATTTTCAGAACGAAATCATTATTTGATTTTTTTATTGGTTGCGCTATTCTATTTGGTCACATGGTTTGCCAAAGCCTTTTTGGCATACATACATGTGGGAGTATTTGTCTAAGGCGGGTGAAGGGGAATGAAAGGGAAATGGAAGATAACCGCGGTCTCCGTTGCGTCGATCGTTTTAATAACAGTTAACATATATCTTATTGAAAAGAAAGAAAGCAAAGTGGAACGAACCGTTTTCGTGGAAAACTGGTCAAAGGTAAAAAAAGATACCATTACGGAAACCATTCAAACAAAGGCGATTGTGAAGCCTGCAGAAGTGCATGATATTTATTTCGATGCCAAGAAAAACGACTTCCGGAAATTCCTCGTAAAAGAAGGGGATGTGGTTACCGCTGGCACATCATTGTTTGAGTTTACGACAACGGAGCTTGATGCGCTTAAAGCGGATCTATCAGCGGAGAAAACGGCTGCTGAAGGAGAAATTTCAGGGATCGACCAATACATAGCGAAGCTGAGGGCCTATCAAGGGAATCTGGACCGGGATCCTGATAAAGCGGTCATTGATGATTCGGTAAAACAAAAGTTGAACATTGATATAACAACAAGCTCCTCGGACCTTATTAAAAGTAACATCGAGCAAGAAATGTACAAGCAAGAACTCGAAAAAAGCCGTTTGAACGAGAAAGTGAAGATGTTGAGTACCCAGTTAAGTTCAATCGAGACACAGACCAGCGCGGTCGAGACGACCAGTGAGGCTGACGGCATAGTTAAAAATATTAACAAAAACCTTAATAATCCCATCATATCCATTGCGTCGGCAAATATGGGAATTGAAGGGTATTTCTCCGAAAGTGAAATGAAAAAAGCCAAAGTGGGCATGACTATAAAGGCAAGCGTCCCCGATCTAAAAAAGGAATTAAAGGGGAAAATAAGCCGTATCCATTCGTATCCGGCAGAAGAGCCGACACTAACAAAAGATAACCGTTTTCCATTTCAAGCGATGATCGAAACGGAAGGTGAAGAAACTGAGCCGTTGTTGGTTGGATCCAAGGTAAACCTATCCGTCATAACCAATGAAAAGGCGGGTGTACCTTCTGTCCCTGTAGGAGCTGTTCAACAAACCAAAAAACCGCATGTCTACAAATTGACGAAAAAAGGCTATTTGGATAAACAATACGTGACATTGGGGCTTAAGGCTGAAGGAAAACAGGAACTTATAAAGGGACCTGCAGTAGGAGATGCCATCCTGATGGAACCGGAGAATGTGATGAAAAACCATTCTCATTTCATTACGCCCGTTCACTTCGAACAAGTGAAGATTAAAACCTACAAGACGTTCACCACTAGGGAAAAGGTAAGATATTTATTGCTCGGAGTCCTTGAAAAATAGCTAAAATCTTTGTGTGAAAAGAGTCTGAATAATATATCGGTATAACTATTTTAGATAAATCTAGAAAATAATTTTTTGTATAATCGGTCTACTATACTGAATTTTCAGACATTTTTAAAGATTTTTTATATGTTCGACAAGAATAAATATTTACAGATTAAAGTTTTTAGTATAATATTTTATTATAAGTTAATTCGCTTAATCTTATTCAAGAACGGGGGACCCAACTTTGTGGATTTAATCCGCTAGGGGTGAATTCAGAAATGAAAGGGCATTTGTGTTTCCAATTCCTAACCCGACAGCTAACCTCGTCAGCGTCTTTAAGGGAACATGTGTGAATATTCACGCCAATAAGAAATCGACACATGAAGTGTCTTTTTTTTCGGCGTAAAGATAGAGTTTTTCAAAAAAAGAAAAATTACTTTCTTTCTATTAGTATCTGTTTCCCTTACCGAGACAAACGTTTTTGCATCAAAGACTTTATAGAAGGTGAGGAAAGTACATGAAGAAAATTAAATTAAGTTTAGCAAGCCAGATCTTCATTGGTTTAATTCTAGGGATAATCGTTGGAGCCATTTTTTATGGTAATGCGACAGCTCAAAACTTTTTACAGCCATTCGGGGACATTTTCCTAAGAATGATCAAAATGATTGTTGTACCAATCATTGTGTCAAGCCTGATCGTTGCAGTTGCGGGCGTAGGTGATTTGAAAGCTGTAGGTAAATTGGGTGCTAAATCACTTTCATACTTTGTAGTGGTAACCCTTACAGCGATTGCTGTTGGTCTGATTTCAGCTAATATCATCCAGCCTGGTGCCGGTGTGAATATGAATAATCTGGAACAAACAGATATCTCCACATATGTTGATACAGCAGAAACGAAGCAGCATGAATCATTTGTGGACACGCTCGTTCACATTGTGCCGTCCAATCCAGTAAAAGCCATGGTAGAAGGCGATATGCTGGCAATCATCTTCTTCTCCGTATTGTTTGGACTAAGTATCGCGGCCATCGGTGAAAAAGGTAAACCAGTATTCCGTTTCTTCCAAGGTACAGCAGAAGGAATGTTCTACTTAACCAATATGGTCATGAAATTCGCTCCTATCGGGGTATTTGCCCTAATTGGTGTGACCATCTCCAAGTTCGGTTTGGAATCTTTAATTCCGTTAGGGAAGTTAGCGCTTTCTGTATATGGAACCATGATTTTCTTTGTTATCGTCGTTCTGGGGCTTATTGCAAAATTTGTAGGATTCAACATCTTTACGTTAATTAGACTTCTTAAAGCGGAATTGATTCTTGCGTTCTCTACTGCAAGTTCAGAAGCCGTTCTTCCGAAAATCATGGAAAAAATGGAGAAAGCGGGATGCCCGAAACATATTGCTACATTCGTTATCCCGACTGGATATTCATTCAACCTTGATGGCTCGACATTATATCAAGCATTGGCAGCTATCTTCATCGCTCAAATGTATGGAATTGATTTGAGTGTTTATGAGCAAGTTACGTTAATGCTTGTACTGATGATTACTTCCAAGGGTATTGCAGGCGTACCGGGTGTATCCTTCGTCGTTCTTTTAGCTACATTGGGAACCGTTGGTATTCCTGTCGAAGGTTTAGCGTTCATTGCCGGTATCGACCGTATTCTTGATATGGGACGTACGGTAGTCAATGTAATCGGTAATTCACTGGCTGCAATTGTCATCTCTAAATGGGAAGGTCAATTCAATCCTCCATCCGCCGAGGAATTAAAACAAGTTTCTTAATAACGAAAATCCAGAGTGAAGGTTCACTCTGGATTTTTTTTAATTTAAAACGCGGCTTCGTCTATTGACGGCTGCAAAGACACCCCCGTATCACATAGGGTCTCAAATGCTCCTGAAATCTTACCATCACACCAGGCGAATTTGGTCATTCCGGTTCAGAGTTGTTCTCCAGATTGCCTCGGCTCCATCCTTATCATGAGTACCCATTTTTTATCATGTGGATATTTAAATGTGCGGAGTTAGTTCATTATATAAAGGTGAAAGTGTAGTGCAAGCTTCCGTATTTAGTGAGGATGAATGAATATTCTCGGTTATATAACCTACGTCAAAACCAAAAAGTTTGTTAAAATAACAGTATTGATTGCAAGTTCGGAGGGGGTCTGGTTATGAAGAATGTTAGCGATGATATATTATATATGCATATGCAAGCTTCCCAACGGTTTGTCCTATTTAATGGACTCAACTTTCGGGAGTTTTCCTATTCACTGCCATTTGCCTTGGATTCCATCTTATTATTGAAACATCAATTCGATGGTGGGGAATACAATTTGAATGTGCTGCTTGAGAGTGCTTCGTCAGAGTCCATCGCCAAGCTTCTTAAAGAAAACGTCCGCTCATATGGTGATTTTTGCTGGGTCGACTTTGAAGAGGCGGAAGGGCTGAATGAGCTGGAAGGAAGGGAACTGGCGGAGCTTTTATATTTAGGTCATACCAAGACCCATTTGCAGCCTCCTTTTTTTCCTAAATTGAATAACCAACTTGCGTACCTTGCACAGGACGATGGATGGTTCAATAAGGTCTATTTTCGATCTCTTTCAACATTTTATATAATGTTGGGAAGTTTGATCCCCCTAAAGCTGGAGCTGCTGAAAGTAGAGCGGACGTGGCTCGGAGTCCGAAAGAAAAAAGAGTTGACGGCCATTCCTCTGGAAGTTATTTCCACCTTGATTCCGATACTTGCCGAGGGCATCGTTTTTTCGTTTCGAGATGCTAAATATTCAAGAGCGAAAATAGAAATTCCTGTATGGGTCGTAGGTGATTATTTAAACATGGACGAGATGCATGAGGACTTTTCAGACCGAAACGCTAAGAGTCCGGATGTCTTCATCACTTTCAGCAGAAAGGAAAAAATATGGGATTGTGTCATCAAAAATGATTCCTACAAGTGAAGATTCTCGATCTTTTCATTCTTTAGTAGTAAGACTTACTATCCCATGCATACAAGATAAGAGGGGATTCAGTGAACGGCAGCCCTTAGAAATGATTGGAAATGCATCGATGATGGAAGTTTCGCTTTTCCCGTTTTAGTGTAAAATGATACAATGAACATGGTTAAAAGAATATTGGAGGGTAATAACTCATGAAAACTAAACTTGGTTTGCTTTATGGTGGAAAATCTGCGGAGCATGATGTTTCAATGCAGACAGCTTTAGCGGTCATTAAAGCTCTCGATTTAGCAAAGTTTGATATATATCCGATTTACATAACAAAAGAAGGTTCATGGATAAATGGACCGAAATTGACGGCACCTGCCGAGAATGTCGCGGCTTTGACTTTCTTACCTGAAAAAACGACTTCCCCGCTGGCGCTGCAAGCACATTCAACTGATGAAAATAGTGAATCGACTGGATATGACGTCATTTTTCCATTGCTTCACGGTCCAAATGGAGAGGATGGCACGGTTCAAGGAATGTTGGAACTGCTGAATCTCCCTTATGTAGGGAATGGCGTATTAGCGTCGTCAGCTGGAATGGATAAGGTTATCATGAAAAACATCTTCGCCCAAGCTGGACTTCCTCAAGTGAAGTACACGTGGTTCATTCGCTCCGAATGGGAGGCCGATAAGGAAGCTGGCATTAAAAAGGTTGAAGATGAAATAGGGTACCCTTGCTTTGTTAAACCGGCGAACTTAGGTTCCAGTGTCGGCATCAGCAAATGTGATGATGCACAAAGCTTGGAAAAAGCGGTAGCTGAGGCTTTCCAATTCGACCGGAAGATCATCATTGAAGAAGGGGTCATTGCTCGGGAAGTGGAGTTTGGCATTCTCGGCAATGACGATCCGACTTGTTCGGTGGCAGGGGAAATCATCCCTAAAAAAGACTTCGCCTTCTATGATTACTCAGCAAAATACGAGGATGGCAATTCCGCAATGGTCATCCCGGCTGAGATAAGCGAAAGCGAATATGCTGCATTATCCGATATGGCAATAAGAGCCTTTAAGTCATTGGATTGCTCAGGGTTGGTCAGAGCTGATTTCTTCTTGACCAAAGATGGTGAAATTTATATTAATGAAGTGAATACGATGCCAGGATTCACTCCTTACAGCATGTTCCCATTACTGTGGAAGCATACGGGAGTCGACTATCCAGCGTTGATTGAAAAACTCGTGAAGCTTGCTTTGGAACGCCATCAAGAAAAACAGCAAATCAAATATACCGTCTAATCATCAGGTGATGTATAAGTTATCTCAACAAACCGTCAAATGGTCATTTTTTGATGGGTCCAAATTAGCAGGAGCCGGCAGTTAACTGGTTTCTGCTTCATTTGGTTAATGGATGGGAGATCGGTTAATGTTTCGAAGAATGTAGGAGGAACAAAATGATAAAGAGAACGTTAAAACAAGTGCATGAAATGGCAGCTGGATTGAATGATATCACTTCATTTCAATCCGTAGCAATTGAAGGGGTCACCATTGATTCAAGAAAAGTTAAAGAAGGATGCTTGTTCGTTCCGCTTAAGGGGGGGCAAGTTGACGGGCACCAGTATGTCAAGCAGGCTTTGGCGGAGGGAGCGGCAGCTTCTTTTTGGCAAAAGGATGTTCCGAATCCCCCTACCGATTTACCATTAATCATTGTCGAAAATACGGAAAAAGCACTTCAGGAATTAGCGCGTTCCTACCTTTCTCAGCTGAATATAAAGGTCGTCGGGATTACAGGAAGCAACGGGAAAACCACGACGAAGGATATGACGGCTGCCCTGCTTGCCACTACGTACAAAGTTCATAAAACGAACGGTAATTTCAATAATCACCTAGGCTTGCCACTAACGGTACTTTCGATTGAAGAGGATACCGAAGCGGCCGTTTTGGAGATGGGAATGAGCAGCCGCGGTGAAATCGAATTTTTGTCCAAAATGGCAAAACCTGATGTAGCCATCATTACCAATATCGGTGAATCGCACTTATTGGATTTGGGGTCACGTGAGGAAATTGCGAATGCAAAGCTGGAGATTGTCGAAGGCTTGGCGAAAGATGGCGTGCTGATCTATCACGGAGACGAACCGCTGCTTCGCAATCGGATCAAAAGGGATCTCCCTGATTTGAATGTAATATCTTTTGGCCGCACCGAACAAAATGATCTATTTCCACAGCTGATCACCCAAGGGACCGATAGCACCACATTTACCATCGCCTGTGATGAAAAGGAAGCTGAATACGAAATACCCGTTTTAGGTCATCATAATGTTCTTAATGCATTGGCAGCCATTTTGGTTGCGAAGGAGTTCGGTGTGGATGATTCCTCCATCCGAAAAGGCCTGTCAACCATTCAGTTAACGAATATGAGGATGGAATTGGTCGAGGGCGCAAAAGGGCAGAAAATCATCAATGATGCGTACAATGCGAGTCCGACTTCCGTTAAGGCCGCTGTCGAGCTGATCGAAGGTTTATCCGGTTTCGAGAAAAAAATCCTCGTTCTGGGAGACATGCTGGAGTTGGGACCGCAGGAGAAAGACTTTCATTTGAAAATTGGTGAATTGATTTCAAATGACCGGATTGATAAGATTTTCACCTATGGTCCTTTGGCCGAGTTTATTGGCAAGGGAGCAAGCGGAGCTTTTCCTGCAGAAAATGTTCGTTCCTTCCAAGATAAGCATAAGCTTATTGAGGAGCTGAAAACATCGACGCAGGCAAATGACATCATCCTTGTGAAAGCGTCCAGGGGCATGAAGTTGGAGGAAGTCGTTCAGGCTTTACAGAAGTAAGGTTTTTTTAAACAGGTTGTTTTTATTTGATTCAATCAGGCTGCAGACCAACTCGATAATCATGGAGTTGATCTGCAGATTTTTTTGGTTCTCTCAATAAACGTTGCATACCTCTGCAGGCGCTCGTTTATCCTAAAAAAGTGTACCGGCAATGATGCTGATATCATCATCAATTTCGGAATGCCTCATTCTTGATAGCAAGAGCGCCTGTAGTAGGTCGTGTGTAGAAAGATGGGCGTTTTCAATGAATTCCTTCTCGATGCGTTCTGTCCGTTCAGCGGCGGAAGGGCTAGGAGATTTAGAGAGGCCGTCTGAATAAATGATGAAGCGGCTTCCTGGTTCGTAATGAAATACTACTTTTGTTATCGGTGTTTCCTTAATGCAGCCTATAGGGCCAGCCCCTTCACTCAGTTTGAGAATGTAATTGGTGTCTGGGGCATGCAAAATGGCTGGGGGGTGTCCACAGTTCACATATTCAATGAATCTTTTCCTTGTATTCACGTATGCAATGAAGGCTGAAAAACAGGCATTGAATGTATCTTCCCAATGCATTCCCTGGAATAAACCCTTCATATGCTTTTTCAGTTCCCTGATTATGAGGATAGGATCCCGTATCCGTTTTATCAGCTCGGGTATCAAGGTTCGGATGGACATGTGTACAAGCGCTGTATGTATGCCTTTTCCGCACATATCGATCATGATGAAAGCGTATTTGCCGTCACTTACCTCGGTCCAGAAAAATAAATCGCCTAATAATTCAGTGGAAGGCTGGGAAAGGCCTTTGATCTCAATATGGTTATTTTGGATTGGTGTAGGTAAGCATAAATGTTGAAAGCCCCTTGCGATGCGCATGCTCCTTGCCGACTTCTGATATATCTTTTCAAGTTCCTGTCCCTTCATTTTAAATGAGAACAGGTGCATGCTGATGTTTTGGAGTGAGTTTAACTTGATGTTGACTTCCACCGGGTCAGCAGGGACGGGGATGGTCAGATATAAGGTCTTTTTTGGTAACTTAGGAGGAACTCTCATTTTTTTCGTCCGTTTATAAATGAACAAAATCGGAATTTCAAGGGATTCGGCTAAGCTAAACAAGGCCGTTTGCTGCCAGGAATCTTTTGAAAAGTGCAATGGTAATATGAATAGTGTTTGCATGAGGTCCGTTGATTCCTGAAATAGATATCTTTGTTTCATTGGATTTTCCAAAAAAGTGACGTTCTTGTTCATTGTTTTTAACAATAGGCAAAACTCCTTGCATGCAGGTATATCTAATGAGTATATATTCATACAGCCTCCTTAAGTGTTATGTTTATAGGTCTATCATACTGTAATCCATAACGGTTTTTACCGTTTTTTCTTTTAAAATTGAAAAAATATACATTCATTGAGTTGGAATGCCTAGGTTTTTGGAAGGGGGAGATTGAGATGAGGAATTGGAGTTGGAGAAGCATGGTTCAAAATCAGGTTGAAACTATTTGTTCGAAATACATATCATATAGTAGGTAAAACCTTTCAGATAAGTATTGATTGTGCTTATTCAATAAAGAATCCTACACCTTGTATTGGGATATAGTAAGCGTGGGTCCTTTAAGAATCCTGTCGGTTCATTTTTCCAGAAGGAATTATGACATCATCTCCCCAAATGTGATACAGGGCGGGATTCGTATGGATGATTTGGACTTATCTTATTTTCGAAGTGATGAAAAGTTGTAGGGAACAGTGAATGGGTCGATATCCTTTATTGCATTAACAGTTTGAAAATGGTAATATGAAGTATGAGTTTAAATGTCTTATCATTGATGATTAGTTTAATTAATCAGGTTGAGGCAACAAAATTGTATGTTCTTACATGTTTCATGAGTTCATTCTTGAGATTATTTTAGATTAAATAGGCCGCGCGTCTGGTCATATATAAAAGCTGCATCTCTTGGCGGCTTTAGTAGCTAATAGGGAATCAAGCCGCATTTTAGCGCTTTTCCACTTCTGCAAATCCTCAACGCACCGGGCCTGTTTTGTATAAGAATCTTGGCTCTCGTCAAGTTTTGTTCATACAGTCTTTTTAAGTCTGTTGAATAAGGTGCAGCAGCCCTCACCTGAATAAAACGGTGAAACACCCGTTTATGCTACTTTTAATTTTCCATATTGAATTTAATTTTGGTTACATGTACTTTTAAAAAGATGTGCGTATGTTAAAAATAACTCTACACGTGCGCGAAGCTAAAAATGCCAGTGAATGCTCGTGCTGGTATATTTCCTTTTTAAAAAATCATATTGAGTTCATTTGAACTAAAAGGCAGACATACTTTTAGGTGATAATGATAAACTTTTGCATAAGAGATAAAGTAGAACATCCGTCATGATGATGAGGATTTGAACTAAACATCTGTGCATCATTCTTGAATGCACGTGTAAATTTACGATATAAAAAGGAGTACGAAAACATTGACATTGTTTAGCGAATTAGGATTAGATAGAACGTCTATGAAATCAATAGAAAAAATGGGATTTGAAGAAGCAAGCCCGATTCAATCCCAAACGATTCCTCTAGCACTTGAAGGTAAAGATATCATCGGTCAAGCGCAAACGGGAACAGGTAAAACGGCAGCATTCGGCATCCCGTTGATGGAGAATATCGATATCAACAATGAAAACGTTCAAGGGATTGTCATCGCACCTACGCGTGAGCTTGCCATCCAAGTTTCTGAAGAACTTTTCAAGCTTGGCTACGGAAAACGCGCTCGTGTTCTGGCGGTTTATGGTGGACAAGATATCGACCGTCAAATCCGTGCATTGAAGAAAAAACCACATATTATCGTTGGTACACCTGGTCGTCTTTTAGACCATATCAAACGTAAAAATATTAAATTGGGCGGAGTTCATACTGTAGTTCTTGATGAAGCGGATGAAATGCTTAACATGGGATTCATTGAGGATATCGAATCCATCCTTTCAACAGTTCCTGACGAAAGGCAAACATTGCTTTTCTCAGCTACAATGCCTGATCCGATCCGTAAAATCGCTGAAAGATTCATGCATGAACCAGTTCTTGTGCGCGTGAAAGCGAAAGAAATGACAGTGGATCGCATCGAGCAATATTACTTGGAGCTAAAAGAAAGTGAAAAATTCGATACATTGGCCCGCCTTTTTGACATTCAAACACCGGATCTTGCGATTGTCTTCGGACGTACGAAGCGCCGTGTCGATGAATTGGCTTCTGCCTTGAATATTCGCGGCTATATGGCTGAAGGAATCCATGGTGACCTTAGCCAGGCTAAACGTCTTTCCGTATTGAAAAAATTCAAGGATCGCAGCATCGATGTTCTAGTTGCAACAGATGTGGCTGCACGTGGTCTTGATATTTCAGGCGTTACACATGTATACAACTTTGATATCCCTCAAGATCCTGAAAGTTACGTTCACCGTATTGGACGTACAGGTCGTGCGGGTAAACATGGTATTGCCATTACGTTTGTAACACCAAGAGAAAGAGGCCAACTGCATGCGGTTGAACATACAACGAAAAAACGTATGGAAAAACTTAAAACTCCTACATTGACTGAAGCGTTGGAAGGCCAACAAAAAGCAGTTACTGAAAAAATCCTTTCTACAATCGAGAATGATGATTTAACATTATATCTTGGTCAAGCGGAAGAATTATTGCAAAAACATGGTGCGGCTGACCTAGTGGCTGCCATGCTTAAATCAATGACGAAAGAACCGGATCAAACGCCAATCAAGTTAACCGAAGAGTCTCCATCTCCAATGCGTCGCAATCGCGGGGGA
The DNA here is from genome assembly GCF_001542915.1 of Peribacillus simplex. GTDB lineage: Bacteria > Bacillota > Bacilli > Bacillales > DSM-1321 > Peribacillus > Peribacillus simplex_B. Next base: position 144,389 of record NZ_LNNH01000046.1, read on the forward strand.
AGCAGTTCTTCCAATAACAGACAGCGCAATGGCCGCAGTTCTTCAGGCAGAAAAGATTACGGCAGCGGATCAAGCAAACGCCCAAGTTCGAACCGTAAATCCAATGGTTACGGAAACCGTAGCACAAGCCAAAAAAGAGAAAAATCCAATAAAATTTAATTAATTATGAAAGCCGCTCAATTGAGCGGCTTTTTTTATGTATAGGTATAATCCAGCCAGGTTCTTTTGAAAGAGAAGTCCCGAAAAAGCAGGTTAATTGAGAGGGGATTATTATAGTATAATGGAGAAAAGTACGCAGGCTGGATAATGCTTCAAAATATATCCCCATGCGGAAGAGGAGGGTTCATGGAACCGGAAAATCGCATCTCGAATAAGGCCTTGACCGTCTGGAAAATCAGTGGATTGATAGGCTCTGCAATCACTTGGATCATATCCATTGCGATACTCACGCTTACCATCTTTTTTAAGTGGACATATTGGATTGTTGGTATTTTATTCATCATTTCGATCATCCAGTCGTATCTGTCCATCTACTTGATGCCATCGATAAAATGGAAAAGATGGCGTTATGAAGTACGGAATACGGATATTGACATCCAGAACGGTATTTTCATCATAAAAAGAACACTCATTCCGATGATTCGGGTGCAGCATGTTGAAACGAAGCAAGGACCGTTGTTAAGAAAATATGAGTTGGCCTCCGTGGAAATTTCGACTGCGGCAACCATGCATGTTATACCTGCACTCGACCTTGCAGAGGCAGATGAATTGAGGCGCTACATTTCCAGAATGGCCAGTGTGGAGGAGGAAGATGTCTGAATTAAAGAGGCTTCACCCCATAGCTGTATTGCTTAATATCTTGAAATCAATCAAGGAGTTAGTTCTGCCTTTCGTATTGGTGATCGTTATTCCTGGAAGGAATGAAGGAATTCCTGGGTGGGTACAACCGCTAGTCATTTCCGTCATTGTCCTTTTTTTGATCGTTCATGCGTTCCTTCAATGGCTACGCTTTACTTATCGCATAGAAGATGGCGAGTTTAGAATCGAGTCTGGGGTGTTCGTAAGGAAGAAACGGTATATCAAGCTTGGTCGGATTCATAGCATCGATATTTCGGAGGGCATCATCCAACGGATATTCCGTCTGGTGAAGGTCAATATTGAAACGGCAGGAGGAACCCAAGCGGATGCCGTTTTATCGGCAATCAGTAAACGTGATGCCGAGCGCATCAATGCCTTCATAAGTGCCGAAAAAAACAATAAAGCGAGTGAGCCTCCTGGGTTGGAACAAGATGAATGGACCGGTAATGAAGAAGTCGTGATAGCTTCTTCCGTTTATAAGCAGACGTTGCCGCAATTAGTATTCATGGCTGCCACCTCGGGAGCGGTAGGGGTCTTTTTATCTGGGGCCATCGCTTTTATTTCACAGTTTGATGAGGTCATTCCTTTTGAACGGATATTTAAGAACTATGAAGACTTTGTTGGAATGGGCACCGTTATCTTGACCTCTTTTGCAATATTGGGCTTATTGGCCGTATATGTACTGGCCACATTAAGCATGGTCATGAAATATGCTTCTTTTACCGTGATGAAAACGGAGGAGGAACTCATCATTTCCAGAGGACTTCTCGAGAAAAGGCAGTTGACCATCCCTGTCCATAAAATTCAAGGAATTCGGATCATCGAAAATTTGGTTCGAAAACCGTTGGGATTCGCGACTGTTTACCTCGAATATGCGGGCGGCAGTATTGAAGATAAAGAAAGCTTATCCATCATGCTTTTCCCTTTTATCAAGAAGAAGCATTTACAAGGGAAATTAGGGGGAATGTTACCAGTTTATCAAACGACTATGGAAATGACCCCGATACCTAAACGGGCAATTTCCCGCTACATTTTTCGTAAAGCCCTTTTTATCATCCCTATCATTGGTGTCTTGTCCTGGTTTTTCAAGCCTTGGGGCTTCCTATCCCTACTGTTATTGCCGTTGGGGATCTATTGGGCATACATGCAATATAGGGATGCCGGATGGAATATAGAAGGAGATTTATTGCTTTTGAGCCATCGCTTGTTCTCTAAGCAAACCTTGATCATGCAAAGAAGCAGGATCCAATCCGTTTCCTATAAAAAAAGCTGGTTTCAGAGCCGGAAAGGACTGGCCACGATATCAGCCTCGATCAAGTCTGGGGTTCATTCCCGGGTCGGCGTTGTCAGGGATGTTGAAGAAGGGGATTGCCGAACAATCGAATCTTGGTATGTACCTAAAAAAGCAGTCGACTCCCAATGATCGAAAGAGTCGGCTCTTTTTCCTATCATCTTTTTCTCCAATATAGTGGTGCGGTTAAAACGCCGATTACCAGGCCGGCCAAGTGACCGACAACATTGATCTGCGGTTGGATGAAGGTCATGATGATGGCGATTCCGGTCAGTGTATAGACTGTATTTCTTTCGTTGTTCGTAAAATTGTTTTTATTGAATAACACAAGGTAAAGAAAGAAACCGAGTAAACCAAAAATCGCACCGCTTGCACCTATGTGGGTATAAGTGAGCGGTTTAAATAAGAAGGTCGCGATATTGGCCAGGATTCCGGTCGTCAAAAAGAAAATTAAGAACTTAAAGGAACCGAGATACTTCTCGAGGGCTGGTCCGAAGATGGCAAGCGAGAACCCGTTGAACAGTAAATGCGTGAATGTGCTATGGAGAAAAATCGGGGTGACCAATCGCCACCATTGTCCATCATTGATGAATAAATTTACACCTGAGCCGTAATAAAAAAGTAAATTGCCGGGAATTATGGGGAAAAGGACGAGAACGAAAACGAGCATCATGATGAAAATGAGCGCAGTCACAGCTCGATAGGCAGTGGTATATTCGCGGAAGCTTTCGGTTCTTGTAAACATAAATTCCTCCTGGGCATCGTTTTAATTAGGGACCATATTATCACCTTCTAGGTAAAAGAGTCCTCCTAATACTATGCAACATATCAATTGAATAGAAGAGGTGTCAAAGTGATTAAAGGTATCGGCGTGGACATAACTGAATTGGATAGAATGGAAACATTGATTGAACGACAACCGCGATTGAAGGAGCGTATATTGACGGAAAAGGAAATCTTGATTTTTGATGGGTTGAACGGAAGAAGGAAGATCGAGTATTTTGCTGGACGTTTTGCAGCCAAGGAGGCTTTTTCAAAAGCATACGGTACGGGAATCGGTAAGTACTTATCCTTCTTGGATATCGAAATCAGTGCGGATGATAAGGGAAAGCCGGCCATCTCCAAGCCGTTTTCAAATGGGGTGCATCTGTCGATTAGCCACAGCCGTGATTATGCGGTTGCCCAAGTCATCATTGAGAGGGTGGATTGAGTTTTGTCCGATCGGGTCATAAACCTTAAGGTTGTCTCATATACATTTAGTGCTATAGGGAGACAAGGCCCGGTAGAAGGTACATGGCAGAGTGGGGGCTCTAAGAGGGCTTTTTAGCAGGATCATGTTAGGTCCGCGCTAAAATGCTGAGGAGTCTAAGACATCAGTCGAGCCAATGTCCGGATCCTGCCTTTTCCTCTCCCTTTTACGTTCAAATGACAAAAAGGGGTTGAAAAGATGAAGAAGATGTTAATGCTTTTTGCAGGGATCATGCTCTTGCTTGCTCTTTCTGCTTGCGGCCAAAAATCACAGAGTGATGTAGTAAGTGAATTGAATGAGAAGCTTGGCGAGATGAAGGGATATAAAGCTAACGCGAAGATGACGTTGAAGATGGGCACGGAACCTCAAGTATATAATGTGGAAATTTGGCATAAGGATCCGTCTTTTTATCGCGTGAACCTAAAAAATGAAGAGAAGGATCAAAGCCAAATGATTTTGAAGAATGATGATGGTGTGTATGTATTGACGCCCGCTTTGAATAAAAGCTTTAAATTTCAAAGTGAATGGCCGGAGAACAGCAGTCAGGCCTATTTATTCGAGTCGTTGGTGAAAGACATTACGGAAGATAAAAGTGCAACATACAAAGAAACGGATAAACATTATGTCTTTGAAACGAAGACACGTTACCAAAACAATAAAATGTTGCCTTATCAAGAGATTACTATAAACAAAAAGGATCTATCCCCAGTCAGTGTAAAGGTCATGGACCCGGATAAAACGGCGTTGGTCCTTGTTGAATTTTCAAAAGTGAAATTCGATACGACCTTTGATAAGGATTCATTTGATATGAAGAAAAACATGACAAGCGCACAACTTGAAGCGCCTGTTATGGCAGAAGTCCAAAATGAAGGCTTTGCAGTGAAATACCCTGAGAATATTGGTGATATGAGCTTGACGGAAGAAAAGGAAATCAAGACCGATAATGATGGGGAACGTGTCGTTTTGACATATGAGGGCACGAAAAGCTTTACATTGGTTCAGGAAAAAGCTGAAGTGGTCCAAACTTCCGTTTCAACGAATGTGAATGGTGATCCGGTTGATTTGGGTTATACAGTTGGAGCCATGACTGGAAATACGATTGCGTGGACTTTTGAAGGTGTGGATTATATGCTTGCATCAAAGGATTTGACGCAGGTAGAGATGATAGAGGTGGCCCGTTCGGTTGGGGGAGATCCAGTCAAATAGGTTTGCAAAACAAGCTGATGTTTCCCGTCTCCTTAGGAAGGTTTCTTCTAGGAAGAGCAGGCGGGGAAGCGGCTTGTTATCATTTGGATCAGCTTCATCCGGCAACGGGCTGTATCTTGGGAAATTAGATTCTTTGGTGAAAAGCGCTTTATCTTTCTGGCGGTTGGTTATAGAATGGTCGTATAATGAAAAGCAAACTTTGCTATGGGAAGAATCTTATCGTAAGCATGAGAAAGAAGGAAATGGGCTTGGAAACGAAATTATTTCATCGAGATACGTGGGCAGAAGTGAATTTGGATCATATTCATGAAAATATTTCTTCAATGAAAACAAGATTGCAAACTGGCGTCAGCCTATTCGCTGTCGTTAAAGCGAATGCTTATGGACATGGGGATTATGAAGTGGCTAAAACGGCGCTTGAAGCGGGCGCTGATTTTTTAAGCGTTGCTTTTATGGATGAGGCGCTGGCTCTCCGGAAAAAGGGGATAACTGCTCCGATTCTTGTACTTGGGATCTCCAGGCCGGAAAGCGCGGCGATTGCTGCCGAGCAGGGGATTTCCGTGACAGCTTTTGATGATGCCTGGCTGGATAGTGCAAAGGCCCAGCTTAAACCGGGACAAGTCCTTCAGGTTCATATAAAAGTGGACAGCGGTATGGGCAGGATTGGCATACGCGATAAAAATAAACTGATGAAAGTGGAAAGTTCGCTTGAAAAGGAAGCGTGTTTCAACTTTCAAGGGATATTCACTCATTTCGCGACGGCAGATGAACTGAATACCGATTTCTATGAAAAACAGCTTGCCGTATTTAAAGGGATGCTCACTGCGCTTACGTCACTTCCGGAATTTGTCCATGCCGCCAATAGTGCTGCATCTTTGAGGTTTGCCGATCCGGTATGGAATGCGGTAAGGATGGGTATTTCCATGTATGGCCTAAGCCCATCGATGGAAATGAAGCCGATAGTGCCATTTCCATTACAACAAGCCATCTCGTTAAAAACGAAATTGGTCGCGGTTAAGCAGCTGGTTAAAGGTGAAAGTGTAAGTTATGGGGCGACCTATACGGCACAAGGAAATGAATGGATCGGAACCTTGCCGATTGGTTATGCTGACGGCTGGATCCGTAAGCTGCAAGGTCAGGAAGTGCTTATAGATGGAATGAGGGTTCCGATTGTCGGCCGGATTTGCATGGACCAATGCATGATCAAGCTCCCTAGATCATTCCCTGTCGGGACGGAGGTTACACTCATTGGTGCTGACGGACTGGAAACGATTTCCATTGATGAGATAGCTGCGAAACTGGAAACGATCAATTATGAGGTAACCTGCATGATAGGGGCAAGGGTACCGCGCGTATATATAAAAGATAACCAGCAAAAACATATCCGAAACTACATCTTGGAATGATCCGATTGTAAAAAAATCCTAAGAATGTGAATAAGATTTCCTTTATTATGCTGATAATAGGATTGAGAATAGAATATACTCTTTGCAGATAGGCATTTTAATGGTAATATTGAAAAGGATATATAATACAGGTGTGTAGTGATGGTGGAGGTGTATGTTTGTGTCTGAATCCAGCGCAACAAGAGAGATATTAATTCGATTACCTCAAAATTTTTTAACTGAACTAGATGGGTATGCGAGTGAGGAAAATGTGAATCGCAGTGAATTTATTTATCGTGCCACAAAAATGTATCTTCGTGAACGTAAAAAGAAAGAGTTCCGTGAATCGATGAAACGCGGTTATATTGAAATGGCGGCCATTAATTTAACGATTGCTTCTGAAGCTTTTCAGGCTGAATTCGAGGCTGGTCATTGCGTTGAACGATTAGTTAGCGGAGGCTGAGCCATTGATTGTTGTTAAGCGTGGTGACGTATACTTCGCAGACCTTTCCCCGGTGGTCGGTTCAGAGCAAGGCGGAACCCGTCCGGTATTGATTTTACAAAACGATATAGGTAATCGCTTCAGTCCGACTGTGATCGTGGCAGCCATTACAGCTCAAATCCAAAAAGCGAAATTGCCGACACATGTTGAGATTAATGCAAAAAAATACGGATTCGAGCGGGATTCCGTCATTTTATTGGAGCAGATCAGGACGATCGATAAGCAGCGTTTAACTGATAAAATCACGCATCTTGACGAACCTATGATGCAAAAAGTCAATGAAGCTTTGCAAATCAGCTTGGGTCTCATTGAGTTTTAGAGAAATGTTTTCCCGTTTTTGCGGGCGTTATTATAATACAAATCATTCTTGATTTATTTAGATGGCGCGATTCCTGATAAGGGAATCGCGTTTTTTTTATGATTGAAATAAGGGGGGATCGTACCCCGTTTTGTGATAATGGGTCATTAGAGCAGGAAATATGAAAAAATTGACGAATAAAAATAGTGTACAATCAAACCCGTCTGGAGCGGTGCGTCATTAGGGCGGGGTTGTGATGTTTTCCTTGAAATATGTTTTTTTAAACGGATAACGGGTATAAAGTTATGTTGTAAATAGTTAAAGTGAAAACGAAAGTGCCAGGGGGAAACCTATGGAAAGGCTAGATGGAAACATCATTACAGTTAGTTAACATCCTTGTGACGAGGACAGGAAAACATAGCAATTGTGTTAGAATGGGAGGATATTATGAATCAATTGGTTTACGATTTTATTAAGCAAAATCAAGATTACATCCTGACCGAGTGGATGGATATCATGAAGGAAAGTACGGACGAAAGACTGATAAAAGTTGTTTCTGATCGTATGTTCACGCAAACGAGCAGTGAATTTATCGATATGATCATCACGAATGTAGATAGTAAGAACAAGGAATTCACATTGAAGCTTTCGGATTTTGCCGAGAAAGTCGTCCAATTGGGATGGCCTCTTACATTCGTCAACGAAGGACTTCATAAATTCACGTTGATTGTCATTAATGGAATGGTGGAAAAGGGTCTGGTGACTCCGGATAATCAAGTCAATCTTGTTAATCATTTGGATAAGTGGGCCACACCGATAAACAATGAAATCGTCAATATATATACGCAAACCTGGGAAAGAACGGTGTCGATGCAGAAGATAGCCTTGCAGGAGCTTTCAGCACCGCTCATTCCTGTATTGGAGGGCATTACGGTCATGCCGCTGATCGGCACCATTGATACGGAGCGCGCCAAACAGATAATGGAAAACCTCTTGACCGGCGTGGTACAGCATAGATCCGAAGTCGTCCTCATTGATATAACGGGTGTACCGGTAGTGGATACGATGGTTGCCCATCATATCATTCAGGCAGCGGAAGCGGTCCGTTTGGTTGGAGCTAAATGCATCCTATGCGGCATACGGCCGGAAATAGCCCAAACCATCGTTAATCTTGGGATTAACCTAAATGAAGTGATTACCAAAAACACATTGAAAAAAGGAATAGAAGTCGCGTTGGAATTAACGAGCCGCAAGATCGTAGAGGTGGAGGGATAAGGATGAGGATTCCGATATTAAAGCTTTATGACTGCTTGTTAGTCTCGATACAGTGGGAATTGGATGATGTGACCGCCCTTCAATTTCAAGAGGACTTGTTGCATAAGATTCATGAAACGAGCGCGAATGGCGTTGTCATAGATATTACCTCAATAGATTTTATTGATTCTTTTATCGCAAAGGTATTAGGCGATGTTTTTAGTATGTCTAAGCTTATGGGGGCAAAGGTTGTAATTACGGGAATCCAGCCAGCTGTTGCAATAACATTGATCGAACTTGGAATCAGTCTCGATGATGTCATGACAGCATTAGATTTAGAGAAGGGCCTGGAGAAATTACAACAGGAATTGGGGGATTAAAGAATGGAGTTCCAATCCTGCGTAAAAATAATTAATGAATGGGACATTGTAGCTGCAAGGCAGCTAGGAAGAAATGTCGCTAAAGAGCTGGGGTTCGGCACTGTCGACCAGGCAAGGATCACCACGGCTATAAGCGAATTGGCCCGAAATATTTACCTATATGCCGGACAAGGCAGTGTAAGCATAGAAAAGCTTAACCAAAACGGGAAGTCAGGATTGAAAATCATTGCAGAGGACCAGGGGCCTGGAATTGAGGACATCCGCAGAGTCATGGAAGATGGGTATACCACTTCAGGGGGATTGGGTGCAGGGCTTCCTGGTGCCAAGCGCTTGATGGATGAATTCGATATCGAATCGACACCAGGTGAAGGGACTACGATTGTCGCTACGAAATGGCTCCGTTAGGGGGGGACTATGGATAATAGGGAGAACATGGAGAAAAAGTATCATGAGGCGCTTTCTACTTATCTTAAAGACCAAAATGAGCAGGCACTCTATCAAGGGCAAAAGATTAGCCGCCTACATATTAAATACAATATATCTCCAGAAGAAATCATCAGTATGCATAAAAATAACTTAATGGAACTTTACCCCGATTTACCTGGGAAAGTGATGGATTCTTTCGATTTCCTGCTTGAAGTCATGATGGGATATGGAATTGCCTACCGTGAACATCAAAGCCTCAGACATCAACAGCAGGAATTGAAAACGGAAATAGAAATTGCGGCAAACGTGCAGCATACCCTTTTGGAAACGGAAATACCCGATATAAAGTCTCTTGAAATTGGGGCGATAAGTGTTCCTGCCAGACAGATGAATGGAGATTATTATCACTTCGTCCAAGATGAAAATGAGCGGATCGGAGTGGGGATAGCAGATGTCATCGGCAAAGGGATCCCTGCGGCCTTGTGCATGTCCATGATCAAATATGCCATGGATAGTCTTCCTGAGCACCGGCATGAACCGAATAGTGTGCTTGAGAGTTTGAACCGTGTGGTTGAGCATAACGTCGATCCGAGCATGTTCATAACGATGTTCTATGGGTTATATGATCCGCATGACAGGAAATTCTCCTATGCTTCGGCTGGCCATGAACCGGGTTTTTATTATGACGCCGCTTCAGGGACTTTCAGTGATTTGGATGCGAAAGGTCTTTTGCTTGGAGTAGATAAGAAGACGAGGTACCGCCAATATGAAAAGACGGTGAACCGTGGGGACATGATCATCTTATTATCTGATGGAGTGACGGAATGCCGGACGAATGATGGATTTATAGAAAGGGACACACTTATTGGTTTCATTAAGAAGAATATGCATTTACAAGCCCAGGAAATGGTGAATAATATATATAAGCAATTGGAGAAAATGCAGAACTTCCAGCTAAGGGATGACTTCACCTTAATAATTTTGAAATCAAATGTTTAGCTTTTTTTTCTCTGGGTATAGATATAAGAATGAAGAGGATTTGAAGAGGTGGGTCAAGGATGAATATAACAGTAGATGTCAATGAATTGAATACTGAATTTATAGTGAAATTAAAAGGTGAAATCGATGCTTACACTGCGCCGAAGTTAAGGGAGTCACTATTCCCGATATCGGAACGGGACAACGTCAAGATCACCATCGATTTGACTGAAGTTTCCTACATGGATAGCACGGGTCTTGGAGTGTTTGTCGGTGCATTCAAAAGCGTGCGTGCGAATAATGGCGAATTCACTTTAGTTGGTTTATCGGAAAGGCTGCGACGTTTATTTGATATTACAGGTCTTGCAGATATCATTGATATAAAAAGTGGTACAGAGGGTGGGTTAGAATGAGTCAAGTATATGATTACATCGAAATGAAAATACCTGCAAAACCAGAGTTCATCGGTGTCATTCGTTTAACACTTTCTGGAATAGGAAGCCGTATGGGATTTGCGTATGAGGAAATCGAGGATTTGAAGATCGCTACAAGTGAAGCTTGTACAAATGCGGTGCAGCATGCATATAAGGATTCGGAAAAAGGGGAAGTGAAGGTCAGTTTCGGCCTTTATCCAGACCGCTTGGAGGTCATGGTTTCTGATAGTGGTAAGAGCTGTAATTTCGAAGAAGTTCGCCAAGGTCTCGGACCATACGAAAATGGGCAAAAAGTCGAACTTATGAGAGAGGGAGGCTTGGGCCTTTACCTCATTGAAACTTTGATGGATGATGTGAAAATTCATCAGCATGACGGGGTTACAGTTTTTATGACTAAGTTTTTAGAAGGAGAGCAGGTGGAGATGGATGCAAAAACAGTCTCAACCTAATCAGGCACAAAGAGAACAAGTAAACGAGTGGATCAGAGCGTATCAGCAGAACCAAGATGACGAAGCGCAAAGCAATCTAGTCATCCATTATAAAGGTTTGGTTGAAACGATCTCGCGTAAGTACGCAAAAGGCAAATCATTTCAGGAGGATATTTCTCAGGTCGGCATGATTGGTTTATTAGGTGCCATCAGACGATATGACGAATCATTCGGCAAAAGCTTCGAAGCATTTGCCGTTCCTACCATAATCGGTGAAATCAAAAGGTTTTTGCGTGATAAGACCTGGAGTGTCCATGTTCCAAGAAGAATAAAGGAACTGGGACCGAAAATAAGGGTCACGGTCGAGGAATTGACGACGACGCTGCATCGTTCGCCAAGGATCGATGAAATAGCCGATAGCATAGGCGTGACGGAAGAAGAGGTTTTGGAAGCGATGGAGATGGGGAAAAGCTATCAAGCTTTATCTGTCGATCATTCCATCGAAGCGGATTCCGATGGCGGTACCGTCACCTTGCTTGATATATTCGGGAATGTGGATGAAGGGTTTGAAAGGGTCAATCAACGCCTTGTTCTTGAAAAGGTGCTTCATGTTTTGAGCGACCGTGAAAAGATGATCATCCAACATACCTATTTAGAAAACTTAAGCCAAAAAGAAGCGGGCGATAAGCTTGGGATTTCCCAAATGCATGTATCAAGGCTCCAGCGCCGTGCAATCAAGAAGCTTCAAGAGGCGATTAACGCTGAAAACTCGGAGTTAATACAGTGATTAAAGCTATTCTGCGTGAAGAAAAAATTGAAATCCTCGTCTCCCAATCCTCCAAAAACGGAATGGTCTATTGTGGTGATGATTATTTTTTTCTTCATACGAAAGAATACTTTGTATGTGTTTTGGCAGATGGGCTCGGCAGTGGTAAATATGCGTACGAATCTTCCCATGCCGTCATCGAAGAAGTCAAACGCAATCATGAATTGGATGTCGAATCACTGATGGCTGTATGCAATCAGGTTTTAATCGACAAACGGGGGGCGGCCGTATCCATTTTGAAAATTTTTTATGAAAAGAATGAATTTGTATACAGTTCCGTTGGTAACATCCGTTTCTTCCTGTATAATCCCAAGGTCGACAAGCTTGTCTACCCGTTGCCCGTAACAGGTTATCTATCGGGCAGGAAACAAAAATACAGGACGGAAAGATACAAATATGAACCGGATGCAAAATTCATTCTTTACTCTGATGGCCTTGAGCTTAAGGGTGCTAAATCATTTTTGAAAAGGCAGGCCCCTATCGAATTGAACGCTAAATCCATATTGGAAAGCAGTCCAGCAACTGCAGATGATACGACATTCATTTTAGGAAGCTTACTTTCGTTGTAATTCGGAAGTGAGCTTTTTTATATGGAATTCGCAACTTCATTCCTGATTTGCTAGACTATATATATGAGTTCGAAAGGCTGGAGGGAAACGTTATGATCGTTGTTGAAGATACGTTAAAAGAATTGATTAAACAAATATCCAATGAGCTAAGTTTGAAAAATCACCAGGTTCAAAACGTTATACAAATGCTGCAGGAAGGGAATACAGTTCCTTTCATTGCCCGTTATAGAAAAGAAATGACAGGTTCGCTTGATGAAGTCGAGATTCGTTCGATCATGGAAAGATGGAATTATCTAGAGAACCTCGGCCAAAGGAAAATGGAAGTTACCCGTTCAATCGGTGAACAGGGGAAATTGACGGATGAATTAAAAAGGCAAATCGATAAGGCAACAAAACTGCAGGAAGTCGAGGATTTATACAGGCCGTTCAAGCAAAAAAGGAGAACGAAAGCCACTGTCGCGAAAGAAAAGGGGCTTGAGCCGTTTGCCAATTGGCTGCTTGAATGCCATATGGATGCCCGAGTGAATGAAAAAGCCGCGGAATTCATTTCGGAAGAAAAAGAAGTTTCTTCTATTGAAGAGGTTGTTGCAGGAGCACAGGATATAATAGCTGAACATATTTCCGATGATGCAGAATTGAGAAAGTGGATTAGGGCAGAGATTTTTAAAGCCGGAAAAGTGATTTCGGTTGTTAAGAATCAAGAAAAGGACGAGAAAAGAATCTTTGAAATGTATTATGAATACGAAGAGCCTGTTCAAAGGATCGTACCGCATCGGGTTTTGGCGCTTAATCGAGGGGAAAAGGAAGAAGTGCTACGGATATCGATTCAGCCGCGAACTGAAATCATCATTGGTCATCTTGAGAGAAAAATCATAAAAAATGGTCATGCCGATGCAAAAGATATACTGATATCTGCGATTGAAGATGGCTTCAAACGTTTGATCATGTCATCCGTAGAGCGGGAAATCAGGAAGGAGCTGACTGAAAAAGCAGAGGATCAAGCCATTCATATATTTTCGGAAAACCTGCGAAATCTGCTCCTGCAGCCTCCGCTTAAGGGAAAGGTGGTACTTGCCCTCGATCCTGCCTACCGAACGGGATGTAAATTGGCTGTCGTCGATGAAACGGGCAAGGTGCTGGACATCAGTGTCATCTACCCGCATCCACCGGCTGCAAAGCTTCAGGCCGCGCGTGAAAAAACGATCGAGATACTCCAGCGATTCTCGGTTGAGATCGTGGCGATTGGCAATGGGACCGCGTCACGGGAATCGGAGCAGTTCATTGCCGATATATTAAAAGATGTCAAAGGGAATATTTCCTATATCATTGTCAACGAAGCGGGAGCCAGTGTATATTCTGCCTCGGACATTGCGCGAGAAGAGTTTCCGGATCTGCAAGTGGAACAGAGAAGTGCCGTATCGATAGGGAGAAGGCTTCAAGACCCATTAGCTGAACTTGTGAAGATTGACCCCCAATCAGTTGGGGTAGGCCAATATCAACATGATGTTTCCCAGAAAAAACTGGGCGAATCCCTCTCCTTTGTCGTGGAAACAGCTGTTAACCAAGTGGGAGTGAACGTCAATACCGCTTCATCTTCCTTATTGCAATATGTAGCTGGTTTATCAAAATCCGTTGCTCAAAATATCGTCAAGAAAAGGGAAGCGGAAGGGAAGTTTTCAAGCAGGAAGGAATTGAAGAAAATCCCAAGGTTAGGTGCGAAAACGTATGAACAATGCATAGGGTTCCTGCGTATCATTAATGGCGAAGAGCCTTTGGATCAAACCGCGATCCATCCAGAGAACTACGGTGCCGTCAATAAGCTGTTGAAGAAGATGGGGTTCACTTCAGCTGATTTAGGCGATGATGCATTGAATGCGGAGTTAACCAAATTAGACCCAGCTCAATTGGCCGATGAATTGGACATTGGGGAAATCACGATCAAAGATATAATAGAGGATTTACTGAAGCCGGGAAGAGATCCTCGGGATGAATTATCAAAACCTCTGCTTAAGCAGGATGTGCTGAAAATGGAGGATCTGCAAGTTGGAATGGAATTGCAAGGTACAGTGAGGAACGTCGTGGATTTCGGTGCGTTTGTGGACATTGGTGTTAAACAAGACGGATTGGTGCACATATCAAAACTTAGCAATCGGTTCGTTAAGCACCCGCTGGATATAGTGGCCGTTGGGGATGTGGTGACGGTTTGGGTCGAACAAGTCGACGCTCAAAAGCAAAGGGTATCTTTGACGATGCTCGAACCAAAGGAACAAAACTAGCTTGCGGCAAGCTCCTTCTTTAATTGGAAGGAGTTTTTTTTGGATATATATAACCGGGGCTTTCTTTCCTTTGATAAAAAAACCAGCATTGATTCAACATCTTCACTTGATAATAATCCTTTTCATAAAAGGCTTTACGAATTTGATTCTGGAACCAATTAGGCATAGCTTTTCCTCCCTTAGTCTCCTCTTGTATTATTAGTCTATGTTATAATGGGTTGTCCTGTTACCAGGGAATAGGAGGGGGAAATGGATAATCGGGAATTGCAAAAGCTAGTAGAGGAAATATCGTTGAAAGACTTTAATAGGAGATTTAAACACCTTGCCAGTTTTAATCCGCGCCTTAGAACGACAGGAGGCCGATACTTATTGCGATCACATAATATCGAAATTAACAAGAAGTATCTTGATGAACGCGGGATCGACGAAATCATTGGTATCATAAAGCATGAATTATGCCATTATCACCTTCACATCGGAAAAAAGGGGTATCAGCATCGTGATGCGGACTTCAAGCGTTTACTCATGGAGGTAGGGGCTCCGAGATTTTGCAAGCCGCTGCCATCAAATCAATTAAAGAGAAAAATGAATACGATTCAATATACATGTAAAGACTGTCAGCAGGTATATATGAGAAAAAAACGAATTGACACCTCCCGTTTCGTATGTGGAAAATGCCGCGGAACCTTGATCTACCGGGGGTTTTTAGAGGGTGAAACAAAAATATAAAAAAACACAAAAGAACGCTTGACTTTAAGTTGCAACCTCTTTATAATCATAAGAGTCGACAAGATAACAACTTGTTCTTCACGACAAACACGAAGGTCCTTGAGCATGAAAAAGGAACCCATTTACATTATTCCGCAGTAGCTCAGTGGTAGAGCATTCGGCTGTTAACCGAATGGTCGTAGGTTCGAGTCCTACCTGCGGAGCCATTTTTTTGGGGAAGTACTCAAGAGGCTGAAGAGGCGCCCCTGCTAAGGGTGTAGGTCGCGTAAGCGGCGCGAGGGTTCAAATCCCTCCTTCTCCGCCAGTTACATATTATATCAAGGCCCATTGGTCAAGCGGTTAAGACACCGCCCTTTCACGGCGGTAACACGGGTTCGAATCCCGTATGGGTCACTCTCTTACATATCAACATGGTCCCGTGGTGTAGCGGTTAACATGCCTGCCTGTCACGCAGGAGATCGCGGGTTCGATTCCCGTCGGGACCGCCATTATTTTTTTTAAGAAACACTTGCTAAAATAAAGTTATTGTGATATAATATTAACCTGACTGTTAATTATCACAAGTCATTGGGCTATAGCCAAGCGGTAAGGCAACGGATTTTGATTCCGTCATGCGAAGGTTCGATCCCTTCTAGCCCAGCCATTTTTATTTTAGAGCCATTAGCTCAGTTGGTAGAGCATCTGACTTTTAATCAGAGGGTCGAAGGTTCGAATCCTTCATGGCTCACCATTTTGTATGCGGGTGTGGCGGAATTGGCAGACGCACCAGACTTAGGATCTGGCGCCGCAAGGCGTGGGGGTTCAAGTCCCTTCACCCGCACTGATAATTTTCTTCTTGACATCAAGATGAAAAGGGTGTTATACTTACGAAGTCGCTTTCGCGGTCGTGGCGGAATGGCAGACGCGCTAGGTTGAGGGCCTAGTGGGGGAAACCCCGTGGAGGTTCGACTCCTCTCGGCCGCACCATTAACATCATAGAAATTAGCGCCCGTAGCTCAATTGGATAGAGCATCTGACTACGAATCAGAAGGTTGTAGGTTCGACTCCCGCCGGGCGCACCATTTTTTTACGGGAAGTAGCTCAGCTTGGTAGAGCACTTGGTTTGGGACCAAGGGGTCGCAGGTTCGAATCCTGTCTTCCCGACCATCCTTTCTCGTAACATTTCAAGAAAATTTAAATGCGGGTGTAGTTTAGTGGTAAAACCTCAGCCTTCCAAGCTGATGATGAGAGTTCGATTCTCTTCACCCGCTCCATTATTGCTCTTTGAAAACTGAACAAAACAAAGCGCCAACGTTAAATTTTAAGTGAGCACACACTATCAAAAAGCAAATGAGCAAGTCAAACATTTCTTCGGAGAGTTTGATCCTGGCTCAGGACGAACGCTGGCGGCGTGCCTAATACATGCAAGTCGAGCGAATCGATGGGAGCTTGCTCCCTGAGATTAGCGGCGGACGGGTGAGTAACACGTGGGCAACCTGCCTATAAGACTGGGATAACTTCGGGAAACCGGAGCTAATACCGGATACGTTCTTTTCTCGCATGAGGGAAGATGGAAAGACGGTTTACGCTGTCACTTATAGATGGGCCCGCGGCGCATTAGCTAGTTGGTGAGGTAATGGCTCACCAAGGCGACGATGCGTAGCC
>NZ_LNNH01000047.1 GCF_001542915.1 Peribacillus simplex
AATGGTTCGGTGGCACCAGTTGATCTAAAGTAATCATTTCAAGTTGATCTCGCTGAATAGAATCATGTTTAGAAAGCATCCTCATCACCTCAAGTTTTAAAACTTCAATTTTAAAACAAAAATGACTCCAGTCAAAAGTGTTCTATCTAAATGGTAAGACAAAGTTGGTTGGAACGGAAGGTACGAGACTCCTGCGGGAAAAGCGCGTCTAGGGGAGACCCCGCAGGCAAAGCCGAGGAGGCTCCCCGACCGCCCGCGGAAAGCGAGTGCCTGGAGTGGAAATCAACGTCTAAATTGTACAGGCCATAAAAATAGACAAACTCGATTTTCATCGAGTTTGTCTACAGTCTGAAAGACAGCGTAATTCGCTGTCTTATATATTTGCTGCTTGCTGCAATGGAAAATCTTTCATAACCGTCACGAATTGACCTTCACTATGAGGGTATCCAGATTTTGTAATCTTCACTTTTACGATTTCTCCAACCATTTCTTCCGTAGCCGGGAAAACGATTTTCATGTAATTATCGGAGTAGCCTTCATAAAGGCCATTTTCCAGCTTCGTCTCAGGGATGACTTCAAGGACTTCCCCTTCGAAACGGGAAGCATACTCTTTGGCCAATTGATCGGACAACGCGATAAGACGGTGGACGCGTTCGTTTTTGACATCTTCATCCACTTGATCTTCCATTCGTGCCGCCGGTGTCCCTGTCCGTTTTGAATAAGGGAAAACATGAAGCTCGGAGAATTTGTATTTTTCGATAAAGTTATAGGTCTCCATGAATTCTTCTTCCGTTTCCCCTGGGAAGCCGACGATGACATCTGATGTAACGGCAAGACCGGGCAGTGCAATTTTCAATTTTTCAATCCGATCGCCAAAGAAATCCATCGTATATTTACGCCTCATTCGTTTCAGGACCGTATCGGAGCCCGATTGAATCGGAATATGCAAATGACGCACCACTTTTTTCGAATTCGTCAGCACTTCGATGATCTCATCGGTGATTTGGCTCGCTTCAATGGATGAAATGCGGATGCGCTTCAACCCATCGACCTGTTCCAAATCACGAAGAAGCATCGCCAGGTTATAGTCCTTCAAGTCATCACCGTATCCACCAGTGTGAATTCCGGTCAAGACTAGCTCCTTATATCCTGCCTCGACAAGCTGTTTAGCTTGGTGTACGACTTCCTTTGGATCGCGGGAACGCATCAAGCCACGCGCCCAAGGTATGATGCAGAAAGTGCAAAAGTTATTGCAGCCTTCCTGGATCTTCAGCGAAGCGCGGGTACGATCTGTAAAAGCAGGTACGTCCAGTTCCTCATAAACACGATTTTTCATGATATTGCCGACAGCATTGATCGGTTCACGCTCTTCCTTGAACTGCTCGATATAATCAAGAAGTTTGACCCTATCCTGTGTTCCAACGACAATATCCACGCCTGGTATGGCCATGATCTCCGCCGGCGAAGTCTGGGCGTAGCATCCGGTTACCGCGATGACGGCATTCGGATTTTTACGAATGGCGCGGCGGATGACCTGGCGACTCTTCTTATCGCCCGTGTTGGTCACGGTGCATGTGTTGATGACATATACATCCGATGCATGTTCAAACTCAACACGATCATATCCCCCGGTTTTGAATAATTGCCAAATAGCTTCTGTTTCATAATGATTCACTTTACAGCCTAATGTATGGAAAGCGACCGTTGCCATTTTTCATCACCTCAAAAGTTCTACATGATAAGAAACAGCGGAAAGTGCATATAAAGGTGCTGTTTCAGTTCTTAATATTCTTGGTCCAAGGCCGCAAGCTACAAAGCCGGCAGCGGACAGTTTTTCGATTTCCTTGTCTGCCAAGCCACCTTCAGGACCAAATACGAAAAGAATCGATTGTCCTGCGGTGATATCTTTCAAGACGGACGCAAGGACGGAAGTTTCCCCCCGTTTCGCTTCTTCTTCAAAAGCGATTAATTTATGATCGAACCCGGCAGCGTGCGAAGCTAGCTGGTCAGCCGTCATCGGCTCCTTGACTTCAGGGATGACCGTTCGATGTGATTGCTCAGCGGCTTCTTTTGAAATCTTCTGGAGCCGCTCCAATTTCTTTCCTACCTTTTTGTGGTCCCATTTTACCACCGAACGAGCAGCAATAAAAGGGATAAATTCAGCGGCGCCAAGTTCGGTCCCCTTCTGAACGATATATTCCAACTTATCCCCTTTAGGCAGACCGCTCGCGATTACCACCCTCACCGGAAGTTCCTTCTCTTCATTCTTCCATTCAATGACAGTTCCTATAACCGCATCATCCGTCATTTCCGAAATTTCCATGACAGCCGCCATACCGTTTTCCTTCACGGTAATGATTCGCTCTCCCGGAGCCATCCTCATCACCCTGGCGATATGGTGAAAGTCATCGCCTGAAATCGTTACCGTGCTTCCTTTGATGTCTTCGTCGTTAAGAAAATACCGTTGCACACTGCCACCCACTCCGTCTAGTCTAAAAAACCTACAGGCTAACAATCCCGTTTCCCGAGTGCAAGCCATGCAAAGATTCAAGCTAAAAAAAGGTACTCTGATTATCCAACTACCCGATAATCAGAGTAACTTTTCCAATTAACCATTCCTTTTTGCGATTATGGCCACCCAATCTTCCATCAAGACCGTTTCCTCAATGGTGAATCCGGATGCCGTGATCGCGTCCTTGACATCTTGTTTCTTCGGCTGAATGATTCCGGATGCTATGAAATATCCGCCTGGCTTAACCACTTTTGCTACATCATCGGTAAAGCGCATGATGACTTCGGCAAGAATATTGGCCACGACGACATCGGCTTGTTCATGCACACCATCCAGCAAGTTGCCCTGCGAAACAGACACTCTATCTTGTACATTATTAAGCTGCACATTTTGCGTAGCGGATTGTACAGCCACTTCATCCAAATCAAGGGACTGGATCTGCTTGGCATCGAGCAATGCGGCCGCAATGCTCAATACGCCAGACCCGGTTCCTACATCGACTACCAGGTCGCCTGGCCTCACTGTACGCTCCAGTGCTTGGATGCACATGACCGTCGTTGGATGTGTGCCTGTTCCGAAGGCCATGCCTGGATCAAGTTCAATGATCAGTTCGTCACTGCTGACAGGAGTGTAATCCTCCCATGTAGGAACGATGGTAAAACGTTCGGAAATCTTGACGGGATTATAATATTTTTTCCAAGCGGTTGCCCACTCTTCTTCATTCACTTCACTGATCGAAACGATATTCTTCCCAAGGTCAATATCAAAAAGAAGGAGATTATTAATTGATTCCTTAATGGCATCGACGGTTTCGCCAAGGAAGCTGTTTACGGGCAAATACGCCTTGATCAATACACCTTCATCCGGATAATCATCTGGGTTCAAGTGATAGATTTCGCCAAAAACGTTTTCACGTTCTTTGACTAATTCTAGAGGATCCTCAATGACAACACCGCTTGCACCTGCCTCATGAAGAATATTCGAAACAGGTTCAACCGCTTCATTCGTTGTTTGGATTGCAAATTCAGACCACTTCATAGTCTACCAACTCCCAATTTCTTCTTTTACTTTAATTCACCTATCTTTAAAAGCACGCTTCACTTTTGAGAAAAAGCCATCCTCTTGCTCATCTATACCTGGTTGTCCGCTGATATCGCTGAATTCACGAAGCAGGTCCTTTTGTTTTTCCGTTAATTTTTTAGGCGTGACCACCAACACGACAACATGCTGATCTCCTTGGCCATATCCCCTGACATTCGGGACACCCTTGCCTTTTAAACGGAAACGGGTACTTGTTTGTGTACCTGCTGGAATCTTCAGCTTCACTTTTCCATGCAGGGTAGGAACCTCGATCTCATCCCCTAATGCTGCCTGGGCAAACGTGACCGGCATTTCACAATAGATATCATCGCCGTCCCGCTCGAAGAATTCATGGCTGCGTACATGGAAGACCACATATAGGTCCCCAGCAGGTCCGCCGTTGATTCCCGGTTCCCCTTGACCGGTTACCCGCAGCTGCTGGCCATCATCAATTCCGGCCGGCACCTTGACTTGGATTTTTTTGCGTTTTTGAACCTTTCCGTCGCCGCCACATGTTGAACATTTTTGGGGAATGATTTTCCCTGTTCCTTGACAATGATGACATGCTCTCCGGTTCACAATTCTGCCGAACGCAGTATTTTGCTCTACATTCAATTGACCAGTTCCATGGCAATGTGAACAAGTTTCCACTTTAGTCCCTGGTTTGGCACCTGACCCTTTACATGTATCACAATCCTCTTCACGAGGAATTTCAATTTCGGTATCTTTTCCGAATGCCGCCTCTTCAAACGAAAGCGTCATCGTATATTGTAGGTCCGCTCCTTGACGCGGTGCATTAGGATCTCTCCTGCGTCCGCCGCCGCCAAAAAAACTGCTGAAAATGTCTTCAAAACCGCCGAAACCGCCGAAGTCCTGACCGCCGCCGAATCCTTGGTTCGGGTCGGTATGTCCGAATTGATCATAATGGGACTTTTTTTGTTCGTCGCTCAATACCTCATAAGCTTCCTTGATTTCCTTGAACTTATCCGCAGCATCGTCCGCTTTATTAATATCAGGGTGATATTGTTTGGAGAGCTTGCGATACGCTTTTTTGATTTCATCCTTCGAAGCACTCTTCGAAAGGCCTAACACCTCATAATAATCACGTTTACTCATATCTAAAATCCACTCCCGATTCGATTCACATAAAGGTAATATTATCACTGAACGAAGATAATAATCAACTAGAAAAGTACAAACGGCATTGACACTTTTTTGCAAATGATAACGTCAGCGCCGAATTGCACACTTTTTTTCTTATAATCACATATTTCCCCAGGCTGCGTTTGTATGGAGAAAACCATTCATTGTAAAAAAGCCAAAGCCAAGATAACCTGACTTTGACTTTTCTACAATGACAGGCCAAAAACGCTGCCATATATATCAGCTTCCCGGATGGGTCACTTTTTATTTTTTCTCTTCTTCGTTAACTTCTGTGTACTCTGCATCGACGACGTTATCGTCTTTTGCACCAGCTTCGCCAGCTCCAGCTTCACCAGCTTGCTGAGCTTTTGCCGCTTCTTCATAAAGCTTCATGGTCAATGCTTGAACGATTTCGTTCAGTGCATCTTTCTTCACGCGGATTTCTTCAAGCTCGTTTTTCTCGATGGCAGCTTTCAGTTCATCCTTCGCTTCGTTCGCTTTCGTCACTTCCGCTTCGTCCACTTTGCCTTCTAGATCTTTAAGCGTTTTTTCCGTTTGGAAGACTAGTTGATCCGCTTCATTGCGAAGCTCCACTTCTTCCTTACGTTGCTTATCGCTGTCAGCATTTTCTTCCGCTTCTCGTACCATGCGGTCGATTTCTTCATCAGAAAGGCCTGAAGATGATTTGATCGTGATCGCTTGTTCCTTGTTTGTGCCAAGATCCTTCGCACGAACGTTCACGATACCATTTTTATCGATATCGAATGTTACTTCAACTTGAGGAACTCCACGTGGTGCCGGCGGAATGTCACTCAATTGGAAGCGGCCAAGCGTTTTGTTATCCGCTGACATTGGACGCTCACCTTGAAGAACGTGGATATCAACAGCCGTTTGGTTATCAGCCGCAGTCGAGAATACTTGGGATTTACTTGTTGGAATCGTTGTATTGCGGTCGATCAATTTCGTGAACACTCCGCCCATCGTTTCAATTCCAAGTGAAAGTGGAGTTACGTCAAGAAGAACGACGTCTTTAACATCTCCTGTTAATACGCCACCTTGAATCGCAGCACCCATGGCCACTACTTCATCAGGGTTAACGCCTTTGCTTGGCTCTTGTCCGATTTCCTTTTTGATTGCTTCAACAACCGCAGGAATACGTGTAGATCCACCAACAAGGATGACTTTATCGATTTCAGAAGCAGAAAGGCCCGCATCTTTCATCGCTTGACGAGTAGGTCCCATTGTGCGTTCTACAAGGCCTGAAGAAAGCTCATCGAATTTAGCTCTGGTCATGGTTACATCCAAGTGAAGCGGGCCAGCATCCCCAGCCGTGATGAATGGCAATGAAATTTGTGTAGACGTTACACCGGAAAGATCTTTTTTCGCTTTTTCAGCTGCATCTTTCAAACGTTGAACAGCCATTTTGTCTTTGGAAAGGTCGATTCCGTTTTCTTTCTTGAATGCTTCCACTAAGTAGTCGATGATGACTTGGTCGAAATCATCTCCACCTAGACGGTTGTCGCCGGCTGTGGATTTAACCTCGAATACGCCATCGCCAAGTTCCATGACAGAAACGTCGAATGTTCCGCCGCCAAGGTCGAATACAAGGATCGTTTGATCTTCTTCCGTTTTATCCAAGCCGTATGCAAGTGCTGCAGCTGTCGGTTCGTTGATGATACGTTCCACTTCAAGACCGGCAATTTGTCCAGCGTCCTTTGTTGCCTGACGTTCTGCATCATTGAAGTAAGCAGGTACGGTGATGACCGCTTTTGTAACCTTCTCACCAAGATACTCTTCAGCATAAGATTTCAAGTATTGAAGGATGATTGCAGAAACTTCCTGAGGTGAATACTCTTTTCCTTCGATTACTTCTTTATGGTTCGTACCCATATGACGCTTGATGGAGATGATCGTGTTAGGGTTTGTGATCGCTTGGCGTTTTGCCACTTCCCCTACTTGTCTTTCTCCATTTTTGAATGCCACTACGGATGGAGTTGTACGGTTTCCTTCTGGATTCGGGATTACTTTTGGTTCCCCGCCTTCAAGTACAGATACACAAGAGTTTGTTGTACCTAAGTCAATACCAATAATCTTGCTCATAGTTTCACTACCTCCCAGTAATTATATGTAAAATGCTTATTCGTTCACTTTCACCATTGCAGGTCGAATCACTCGGTCTTTAAGCAGGTATCCTTTTTGGAATTCCTCCACGACGATGTTGGAACCGAAGTTTTCATCTTGGACTTGCATGACCGCTTGATGCAAACGAGGATCGAACTCTTCACCAACCGAGCTGATCGGCTCGATGCCTTCTTTGGCCAATGCGTCCGTAATCGTCTTGTAAACCATTTCCATGCCCGAAAGCAGGGATTTCGTTTGTTCATTTTCCGCTTCGATTTTTGTAGCTCTTTCAAAATTATCAAGGGCTTCCACTAAATCGCCAGCAATACTTTGAACTCTATATTTTTGAGCCGCCTCCATATCAAGCTTGGCACGGCGTCTTGAATTATCAAAATCGGCCTGCAGACGAAGGTAACGGTTATCCATTTCTTCGATTTTTGCCTGAAGCTCGGCAATCTTTTCCTGAGCCAACTGAAGCTCATCCTTTTCAGCCGGATCCTGGTTTTGCTCCGCTGGAATTTCTTCTTCAGCGAAAACCGCTTCTGCAGCGTTTTCTTCGATTGTTTCATTTTCCAATGTTTGTTCTTCGTTTTTATTATCTGTCACAATCTCACCTCCCTAAAAGGGTTATACAATTTATGCTAAAGTATTATGCCAGGCGACGGGATGCTGCCCTCCGCCACCTTAACAATATTACCTTTGCTCCTATTTTTGATACAGTTTTGTCATGAGGGCAGTCAAATCCTTCGAGAAAAACGAAAGCAAACTGATTACCCTCGAATAT
Organism: Peribacillus simplex; assembly: GCF_001542915.1. Lineage (GTDB taxonomy): Bacteria > Bacillota > Bacilli > Bacillales > DSM-1321 > Peribacillus > Peribacillus simplex_B. Next base: position 7,641 of record NZ_LNNH01000047.1, read on the forward strand.
TCCATCCTCGTCGGACCCAATATGGCTAATGTGCCGACTTGCTCCTGTCCGATTGAATAAGTTGCGGTTATCAAGCTGCAATCATCAAGCACTGTGTTTTGATTTTCGCGGCCGATCCTGACGTGGATGCCAGATGGGTTTTGGGTAATGAGATCATAAAACCCCTGCTCCTGCTCAATCATGGATAAAAGCGTGCTGACCTTAGCGATATCATGGAACTCCGGCTGCCTCAGCATATTCGTTTTCCCGCCGAAAAATATTTTTTCGGGGTTTGTATCCGTCAAGGTATCCGCGAGGACGGATACCATCGATCCGTAGTTTTGAATATGGCGGCTTAACAGAACAGCCACTTCCTTATATATCTTATCCTTTAAATCAACTAACGGAACGTCGACCAATCGGGCATTTAATATGTTCACCATCTTTTCGATTTCGTTTATATCGAAAGAAGGAGGAAGGGAAATCATTCGGTTCTCCACATGACCTGTATCGGTAATGATGATGGCAATCGCTGTTTCAGCGCTCAAGGGAATGATTTGGATTTTCTTCAGCTTATGTTCATTCACTTTCGGTCCAAGCACTATTGCCGTATAATTCGTCAGTTCCGAAAGAATTTTCGCTGACTTTTGAACGATCTTTTCCAATTCATAAATTCGTTCTACAAAAACGGATTTCAATAATTTCATTTCATTCTTTTTCGGAGCTTGAGGAGAAAGTAAATGATCCACATAATATCTATACCCTTTTTCAGAAGGAATCCTGCCGGAAGATGTATGGGTTTTTTCTATAAATCCCATTTCTTCAAGATCAGACATTTCATTGCGGATTGTGGCAGAGCTGAACGTAATTTCATCTTTCTTCGACAAGCTTCGTGACCCGACTGGCTGGGCTGAATGGATAAAATCCTCGATTATCACTTGTAGAATCAATAATTGACGATCAGTTAGCATGTATGATCACCTCTGTTAGCACTCTGTCTCTCTGAGTGCTAATATACTAATAAATTATCAAATGCAGCCAATGATGTCAACAAAGAAAACCCGTAATTCATCGTTAAAATGACAAGCGATTTCCTTTACTCGGATTCGGCAACACCTAAAAATGATTGGAACACTTCATTTCCGAGCAGTTTCCCCTGTTCAGTCAAGCGGACGAAGCCGTCCTCAACCATTAGAAGGCCCTTTGCCACTTCTTCCTGAAGCGGTTTCCGGAAAATCTCGGTCATTTCAACAGAAAATTTATTCATGAAGTTCTCGATTGAAACTCCTTCTGTTTTCCGGAGGCCCAAAAACATTTCTTCCTCCATCCGTTCATGGAGCGGGACCTGATGTTCCTCCAAAACCGGCAGCTGATTTGCTAATAAAGGGGTGATATATTTCTTCACGGGGCCATGGTTAGCCACTCGCCTTCCTCCAGTATAGCCATGCGCGCCGGCACCAATGCCATAATACTCCACATTATCCCAATATGTCAGATTATGACGGCTTTCAAAACCAGGCCGGGCAAAATTACTGATCTCATACTGGTGGATACCTTGCTTCTCCATATCTTCCATGAGCTTCTCATACATGGAAGCCTCGAGTTCCTGCGGCGGCAGGTTCAATTTACCCTTTCGCATCTGATTGTAAAAAACCGTCTTCGGTTCAACGATCAATGAGTAACTGGAATAGTGCGGCAATTGCAGGGCAAGGGCTTTATCCAGCGTATCCTGAAAATCGGCCATCGTTTGACCAGGCAATCCATAAATCAAATCAATGCTGATATTCGTGAAGCCAACCTCCTGAGCCAGGTGGATCGTTTCGTACACTTCGGAAGCCCGATGAGTCCGTCCTATCCGTTTCAACAATTCATCATTGAAGCTTTGCACACCGAAGCTAAGTCGATTGACACCCGATTGATACAGGATTTCGAGTTTTTCCCTCGAAAGATCCCCTGGATTGGCCTCGAATGTATATTCGGCTTTGTTCGGTTCGAATGGCAAGGTTTCATTGATTGCTTCACATAGGAATGTCAGCTGTTTTTCATCTAATGAGGTCGGTGTCCCTCCGCCGACGAAAACGGTATCCAATCCTGTCGTCGGGTATTTGGCAAGCTGCAGGGCCATTTCCCTTTTCATCATCTGTAAATATTCGTCGACAGGCTGCCCTTGCAGGAATACTTTATTAAAATCACAATAGTGACAAATGTGTTCACAGAACGGTATATGGAGATAGGCGCTTTTAATCATCGTGTTCACAACCTTTAATCGAATGAGTCGATAGAAAAAGAGGCTAGAATCACTCTACCCTCTTTTCCCCTCTATCGTTAATTTTATTTATTTCTTCGGTGTCGTATCATCCATTTTCAAAACAGCCATGAAAGCTTCTTGCGGCACTTCAACGGATCCTACCTGTTTCATCCGCTTTTTACCTTCTTTCTGTTTTTCGAGCAACTTACGTTTACGAGATATATCGCCGCCGTAACATTTAGCCAATACGTTTTTGCGCATGGCACTAATTGAGGAACGGGCCACGATTTTCTGTCCGATAGCTGCTTGGATCGGCACTTCGAATTGTTGTCTCGGAATCAATTTCTTCAACTTTTCAACGATGACTTTACCGCGTTCATAGGCAAAATCCTTATGAACGATGAAGCTCAACGCATCGACGGTTTCGCCATTGAGCAGGATATCCATCTTCACAAGCTTGGACGGTTTGTAACCGATCAACTCATAATCGAATGAAGCATAGCCTCTCGTATTCGATTTCAATTGATCGAAGAAATCATACACGATTTCCGATAACGGTATCTCATAATGAATGCTCACACGTGTCTCATCGATATATTCCATGTCAATGAAGTTACCGCGTTTGTTTTGACAGATTTCCATGATCGTCCCGACGAATTCCGTCGGTGCCATCATCGTCGCTTTTACGTATGGCTCCTCGACGCGTTCAATCTTTTGGGCATCAGGCATGTTGGATGGGTTATCAACCTTCAGAACCGTTCCGTCCGTTTGGACAACATCGTAAATAACACTTGGTGCAGTAGTGATTAAATCAATTTTGAATTCACGTTCAATCCGTTCCTGGATAATTTCCATATGAAGAAGTCCAAGGAATCCGCAACGGAAGCCGAAGCCTAACGCTTGCGATGATTCCGCCTCGAACTGAAGCGCAGAATCGTTCAATTCCAATTTTTCCAAAGCATCCCTTAGGTCATTGAACTTCGATGCATCGATTGGGTATAACCCGCAATACACCATCGGATTCATCTTCCGGTAACCCGGAAGCGGCTCTGTCGCACTATTGACGGCACTTGTGATCGTATCACCCACCGTCGTATCGCTGACATTTTTAATGGCAGCCGTAAGGAACCCTACATCGCCGACATTCAGCTCACCCAGCAGTTGCGGTTTTGGGTTGAAGACACCCAATTCCGTTACATCGAATTCCTTGCCAGTGGACATCATTTTGATTTTGTCGCCCACTTTTATGGAACCTTCGACAACACGGATATAGGCAACGACACCGCGATAGGCATCAAACAGTGAATCGAAAATGAGCGCCTTGAAAGGGGCATCCGGATCTCCCTGTGGCGGCGGCACCAATTCAACCACCTGCTCGAGAATCTCCTCGATTCCGATACCGGCTTTAGCCGAAGCAAGGACTGCATCGGAAGCATCCAAGCCGATCACTTCCTCGATTTCACCACGCACCCTTTCCGGGTCAGCACTTGGCAAGTCGATTTTGTTGATGACCGGAATGATTTCCAGGTTGTTATCCAAAGCCAAATACACATTTGCCAGCGTTTGGGCTTCAATGCCCTGAGCTGCATCGACAACAAGGACAGCGCCTTCACACGCAGCCAGGCTTCTTGAAACCTCGTACGTGAAATCGACATGTCCCGGTGTGTCAATCAGATGGAAAATATACTCTTCGCCATCTTTCGCATTATATTTCAATTGGATTGCATTCAATTTAATCGTAATTCCACGCTCTCGTTCCAGATCCATGGAATCCAGCAGTTGACTCTTCATTTCACGTTGAGTCATAGCGTTCGTTTTTTCAATGATGCGATCCGCCAATGTAGATTTACCATGATCAATATGAGCGATGATGGAAAAGTTACGAATCTTTGATTGTCTTTTTAATTTTTCTTCTCTATTCATGACGTTCACTCCCACTAGTCGACACAATACACTATTTTTTATTATATCAATAGAAAATGCAAGATTCAACAGAATAGTTACAAAAGAAGCATCATTGTAAGGTAAAGCATAAAAAAAGGCTGCATCGGATTGGATGCAGCCCCAGACTGTAGACAAACTCGATGAAGATCGAGTTTGTCTATTTTTATGGCCTGTACAATTTAGACGTTGATTTCCACTCCAGGCACTCGCTTTCCGCGGGCGGTCGGGGAGCCTCCTCGGCTTTGCCTGCGGGGTCTCCCCTAGACGCGCTTTTCCCGCAGGAGTCTCGTACCTTCCGTTCCAATCAACTTTGTCTTACCATTTAGATAGAACACTTTTGACTGGAGTCATTTTTGTTTTAAAATTGAAGGATTAAAACTTGAGGTGATGAGGATGCTTTCTAAACATGATTCTATTCAGCGAGATCAACTTGAAATGATTACTTTAGATCAACTGGTGCCACCGAACCATTTGGTTCGTAAAATGGAGGCTGCCATTGACTTCACTTTCATTTATGACTTGGTGAAAGATATGTACTCAGAGGTAGGACGCCCAAGTATTGATCCAGTTATTTTAGTTAAACTGACTTTCATTCAATATCCCTTCGGTATTCGTTCCATGCGTAAAACGATTGAAGAAGTTGAAACCAATATGGCTTATCGTTGGTTCTTAGGCTATGGTTTCCATGATAAAGTGCCTCATTTCTCTACGTTCGGAAAAAATTATGAGCGACGCTTTAAAGATACAGACCTGTTTGAACAGATTTTCTGTCGCATTTTAATGACAGCTGCTAATAAAAAGTTAATAAGTGTAGAACACGCTTTCGTGGATTCCACACATGTGAAAGCCAGTGCGAATAAACGGAAATTTGAAAAGAATATCGTTCGTAAAGAAACACGAGCGTATCAAGGACGTCTTCAAGAAGAAATCTATCAAGATCGTGAAAACCACGGAAAGAAGCCTTTTCCACCAGATAAATTTGATAAGGAAGAAACCAAAGCAATTAAAGAAAGTACTACGGATCCTGAGAG
>NZ_LNNH01000048.1:0-2067 GCF_001542915.1 Peribacillus simplex
ACTAAAGGGCGGAAACCCTCTAACACTTAGCACTCATCGTTTACGGCGTGGACTACCAGGGTATCTAATCCTGTTTGCTCCCCACGCTTTCGCGCCTCAGCGTCAGTTACAGACCAGAAAGTCGCCTTCGCCACTGGTGTTCCTCCAAATCTCTACGCATTTCACCGCTACACTTGGAATTCCACTTTCCTCTTCTGCACTCAAGTTCCCCAGTTTCCAATGACCCTCCACGGTTGAGCCGTGGGCTTTCACATCAGACTTAAGGAACCACCTGCGCGCGCTTTACGCCCAATAATTCCGGACAACGCTTGCCACCTACGTATTACCGCGGCTGCTGGCACGTAGTTAGCCGTGGCTTTCTGGTTAGGTACCGTCAAGGTACCAGCAGTTACTCTGGTACTTGTTCTTCCCTAACAACAGAACTTTACGACCCGAAGGCCTTCTTCGTTCACGCGGCGTTGCTCCGTCAGACTTTCGTCCATTGCGGAAGATTCCCTACTGCTGCCTCCCGTAGGAGTCTGGGCCGTGTCTCAGTCCCAGTGTGGCCGATCACCCTCTCAGGTCGGCTACGCATCGTCGCCTTGGTGAGCCATTACCTCACCAACTAGCTAATGCGCCGCGGGCCCATCTATAAGTGACAGCGTAAACCGTCTTTCCATCTTTCCTCATGCGAGAAAAGAACGTATCCGGTATTAGCTCCGGTTTCCCGAAGTTATCCCAGTCTTATAGGCAGGTTGCCCACGTGTTACTCACCCGTCCGCCGCTAATCTCAGGGAGCAAGCTCCCATCGATTCGCTCGACTTGCATGTATTAGGCACGTCGCCAGCGTTCGTCCTGAGCCAGGATCAAACTCTCCGAAGAAATGTTTGACTTGCTCATTTGCTTTTTGATAGTGTGTGCTCACTTAAAAATTAACGTTGGCGCTTTGTTTTGTTCAGTTTTCAAAGAGCAATTAAACTCTGGTAAAGAGTCAACTTTCATATCTTAACAAAACCTTTTTGGTTTGTCAAGGATTTTTTTGGTGGAGCCTAGCGGGATCGAACCGCTGACCTCCTGCGTGCAAGGCAGGCGCTCTCCCAGCTGAGCTAAGGCCCCGGAAATAATGGTCGGGAAGACAGGATTCGAACCTGCGACCCCTTGGTCCCAAACCAAGTGCTCTACCAAGCTGAGCTACTTCCCGATAAAAATATGGTGCGCCCGGCGGGAGTCGAACCTACAACCTTCTGATTCGTAGTCAGATGCTCTATCCAATTGAGCTACGGGCGCATATTAAGTTTAGATGGTGCCGAGGACCGGAATCGAACCGGTACGGTAGTCACCTACCGCAGGATTTTAAGTCCTGTGCGTCTGCCAGTTCCGCCACCCCGGCATAAATAAATAGTGGAGCGGAAGACGGGATTCGAACCCGCGACCCCAACCTTGGCAAGGTTGTATTCTACCACTGAACTACTTCCGCTAAACATGCGGGTGAAGGGACTTGAACCCCCACGCCTTGCGGCGCCAGATCCTAAGTCTGGTGCGTCTGCCAATTCCGCCACACCCGCATAATAAAAATGGTGAGCCATGAAGGATTCGAACCTTCGACCCTCTGATTAAAAGTCAGATGCTCTACCAACTGAGCTAATGGCTCATATATACTATTTATATATGCTTATTAAAGCTTGTACGAAGATGGTGCCGGCAAGAGGACTTGAACCCCCAACCTACTGATTACAAGTCAGTTGCTCTACCAGTTGAGCTACACCGGCAGGTGTAATAATGGTGGAGGATGACGGGATCGAACCGCCGACCCTCTGCTTGTAAGGCAGATGCTCTCCCAGCTGAGCTAATCCTCCATATGTAACTGCTTGGCGGCGTCCTACTCTCACAGGGGGAGACCCCCAACTACCATCGGCGCTGAAGAGCTTAACTGCCGTGTTCGGAATGGGAACGGGTGTGACCTCTTCGCTATCGCCACCAAACATATCAGGAACGTTGTTCCTTCAAAACTAGATAATAAGAAGGCATTTCATTTTTTAAAGCGTTGGTTAAGTCCTCGATCTATTAGTATCAGTCAGCTCCACATGT
>NZ_LNNH01000048.1:2077-59211 GCF_001542915.1 Peribacillus simplex
ATCTTTCGAAACAGCTTATTTATAATACCATTTTTCATTACTACAAGTCAACAACTTTTTAAAACTTTTTTAAAGTTTGTCATTCGTTTGTAACTCGTTCGTAAGGACAGATATAAATATAACACCATTACGTTAACTGCGCAATACCTTTTATTAAGTTTTTTCGAAATAATAATGTTTTTCTTTTCACCCTGGATATCAAATCAATTAAATGATACGAAACTATAATTAAAAAACAAAAACCGAACTCATTTGCCGAAATCCACGGGCTGCACCCAATCGATTCCAGCATTCCGAATCCGGTCCTGTAATCATCGCTTCTTCTTGCTTATTAGCGGTGTCTCATTAATGGGAATAATAGAACATCACGTATGGAAGGTGAATTGGTCAATAACATAACCAGACGGTCAACACCAATTCCTAATCCGCCAGTTGGCGGCATTCCATATTCTAATGCTTCCAAGAAATCCTCGTCCATTTCATGAGCTTCGTCATTGCCTTGCTCGCGTTCTTTCAATTGAGATTCAAAACGTTGACGTTGATCAATAGGGTCATTAAGTTCCGTGAAGGCATTCGCATGCTCCCTGCCCACTATGAATAGCTCAAACCGATCGGTGAAACGGGCATCTTCCGGATTTTTCTTTGCCAATGGCGAAATTTCCACCGGATGTCCGTAAATGAAAGTAGGCTGAATCAACTTATCTTCCACTTTCTGCTCGAAGAACTCATTCACGATATGACCAAACTCCATGGAGTCCTTAATTTCGATCCCGTTCTCTTTGGCAAGCCGTTGCGCTTCTTCTTTACTCATGTGAGCCCAGAAGTCCACACCCGTATATTCCTTTACAGCATCGACCATGTGAAGTCGTTTCCACTCCGGCTTTAACTCGATCTCATATTCCCCATATTGAATGGTAGTCGTCCCCAAAACCTCTTGAGCTATATGCGCAATCAAGTTTTCCGTTAAACTCATGATATCCTTATAATCGGCATAGGCCTCGTATAACTCAATCAAAGTGAATTCCGGATTATGTCTTGTTGATACTCCTTCATTACGGAAAACCCGGCCAATCTCATAAACCTTTTCTAATCCGCCGACGATCAGTCGCTTCAGATGAAGCTCGATGGCTATCCTTAAATTCAAAGGCATATCCAAAGCGTTATGGTGAGTAAGGAAAGGACGTGCGGCAGCTCCGCCAGCAACGGAGTGCAATAGCGGCGTTTCCACTTCCAGGTACCCTTGATCATCCAAATATCGTCTCATTGCTTGCACAATACGGCTGCGCATGATCAAAGTGTTCTTACTTTCCTCATTCGTGATCAGGTCCACATAACGTTTCCGATAGCGTTCTTCCACATCCTTAAGACCATGGAATTTATCAGGTAGCGGACGAAGCGCTTTAGAAAGAAATACATAGTCATTCGCTTTAATGGAAAGCTCCCCAACCTTCGTCTTGAAAATCACGCCAGTGACCCCTACGATATCGCCAAGGTCCGTTTGATTAAAAATCTGGTAAGATTCTTCACCTATATTGTCTAAACGAACGTAGATTTGGATTTGGCCGCTAATATCCTGGATATGGGCAAATCCCGCTTTCCCTTTGCCACGCTTGGTCATGACGCGGCCAGCGATGGTAACCTCGATTTCTTTTTGCTCAAGATCTTCTTTTTCCATTTCTCCATAAGCACGAACTAAATCCTGGGCGCTATGAGTGCGCTCGAATCTGCTCCCGAAAGGATCCTGTCCGTTATCAATCATTGCCTGCATTTTATCGCGCCTTACTTGCAATTGATCATTCAATTCTTCATGACTCACGAAAATCATCTCCATCTTTATTAATAAAAGCTTTATATAATTAATCAATATTTATTTTGCATACGTATTTATTCTTACATAAAGTACAGGAATTCAACAGCTTTTTATCTTAAAAACTTCTTTATGTATATATAAAAACTGCCAGATTTACTGGCAGTTTAAGATATGCGTATTATAGGAAAACAGGAAGGCGAAGTCAACATCAGACCATTTGGATGTTCATTTCCTTCGCTTCGATTTCATCGACCATCCCATAAAGGAGTCTCACGACATCTTCTCTCGTTTCACAATCGTTGATCCCTTTACGCGCCTTGCCATTCCCTTTCACACCTTTCAGGTACCAAGAAGCATGCTTGCGCATTTCACGAACGGCGACGTACTCATTTTTCAATGCAATCAGACGATCCATGTGAAGGACACATACATCCATCTTTTCTCGAACTGTAGGTTCTTCCATCAATTGACCCGATTCCAAATACTTCACGGTCCGGTATATCATCCATGGGTTGCCTAGAGCTGCACGGCCGATCATGACCCCGTCGACTCCGGTTTCCTTCAACATGCGTTCAGCATCCTGTGGCGTTTCCACATCTCCATTCCCGATAAGGGGAATATTGATGGATTTCTTCACTTCACGAATGATGTCCCAGTTAGCTTTACCTTCATACATTTGAACCCGGGTTCTCCCATGCATGGAAACGGCTTTACCACCCGCCCGTTCAACCGCCTGGGCATTTTCAATCGCAAATACATGCTCTTCATCCCAGCCAATGCGCATTTTCACGGTTACCGGCTTGTCGACAGCATCAACCACGGCGGAAACCATCTCATAAATTTTATTCGGATCGAGAAGCCACTTCGCCCCTGCATCACATTTCGTGATTTTCGGGACCGGGCAGCCCATATTGATATCAATGATGTCGGCATTTGTATTCTTATCTACAAATTGAGCAGCTTCGACCAAGGATTTCTTTTCACCGCCAAAGATTTGCAAGCTTAACGGCTTCTCCCTTTCATCTATATAAAGCATATTCATCGTTTTGGCATTTTGAAGGACGATGCCTTTGTCACTGACCATCTCCGCACAAACCAGACCAGCGCCAAACTCCTTGACAGTCAAGCGGAATGCCGAGTTGCAGACTCCTGCCATCGGTGCCAGCACTACCGGATTCTTCATTTCTATATCGCCTATTTTTAACACGTGTGACCTCCTATAACAACCGTTCATTTATCCTCAGGTGGTTGAAGCTCCTCAATGGACACATGAAGGATATCCGCCACTTCCATTAAAAATGCTTCTGAAGGGTTGCGGTTCCCTCTTTCAACTTCACCAAGCAAGGAAACGGAAACTCCTACTTCTTTCGCAAAGCCTTCCTGTGTATAACCCTTTAACTTTCGAAAAGCGCGAATGCGCCTTCCCCATTTTTCACCTTCCATAATCGAACTCCTTCTTTATCCGGAATCTGTTCAAGCAGGTCGCTCAAAGGTGCATGCATGTGCGGAAGCCTTATATCAGGGTCCACTTCCATTAAAGGCACGATGACAAACGCCCTCTCGTGCATACGAGGGTGCGGGACCGAAAGAATCTCTGTCTCAATATTTTCATGATTATATAACAAGATGTCAAGGTCCAAAGTACGGGGACCCCACCTTATTTCCCTTTTTCTTCCTAACGTTTGCTCGATTTGCATACAAACGTGAAGCAATTCCTCGGGATGCAAGTCGGTTTCCACCTTTAGCACAGCATTTAAAAAACAGTCCTGATCGGCATATCCTACCGGATCCGTTTCATAAAAAGAAGAAGTTGCAACCAACATGATATGCGGGTTTTCAGTCAATAATTGGAAGGCCTTGCGGAAAATATCGAGTCGGTCGCCCAAGTTCGATCCAATTGAGAGGTAAGCAATATTCACCATAATCAGCGTCCTCTTACAATCTCTATAGCTACCGAGTCATAATGCCCCGCTATAGGAGGATCTGGTTTATATACCTTGACCGTGCAGCTATCAATTGAAGGATATCCGCGAAGAAGGTCGGAAGCGATCTTTTCAGCAACTGCCTCCACTAACTTAAAAGGTTTCCCTTCTACAACACCTTTACACAATTGATATAATTCGCCGTAGTTAATCGAGTCCTTTAGATCGTCACTCTTCCCCGCCTTGGCTAAATCGGTTTCGACAGTAAGGTCGACTTTAAACCGCTGACCAAGCTTCGTTTCTTCTGGGAATACTCCATGATACCCATAAAACTCCATTTTATTCACAAATATTTTATCCATTTCATTCACCTTTTCCTAAAAGCGCATCCATCATTTTTGCAGTTCGCGCCATTTCCTTTACATCATGCACCCGAACCATTTGGCAGCCCTGCTGAATTCCATGGCAGATTGTAGCGGCGGTTCCTTCCATTCGCTCACCTGGAGGCAAATCAAGAACATGCCCGATCATGGACTTTCTCGATGTTGCAAGCAGTACTGGGTAGCCTATTGCTACAAGCTTATCAAGATTCCGCATCATTTCCAAATTAAACTTCAAGTCTTTTGCAAAGCCTATACCAGGATCGAGGATGATGTTTTCTTCCTTGACGCCAGCCTGCTTTACGATCATGACGCTTTCGAATAAGTCCTCAAAGACATCGCGAACGAAATGACCATAATCCATATTATCCCTATTATGCATCAATATAATCGGCACACCAAATTCCGCTGCAACTTTTGCCATCAAGGAATCGGCTTTGCCTCCCCAAATGTCGTTTACTATATGGGCCCCTGCCTTAACAGCTTCCTTGGCCACCTTTGATTTATAGGTATCAATCGATATCGGAATTTCTATGTTCCGGGAAATTGCATCGATGATCGGAGCGACCCTTTCTATCTCCTGATCATCCGATATCCTCTCATAATTAGGACGGGTTGACTCACCGCCTATGTCGAGAATATCCGCACCGTCGTTCACCATCCGTTCCGCATGCTTCAAAGCAGCATCTACCCGATTATATTTCCCGCCATCCGAGAAAGAGTCAGGCGTAACATTCAAAATCCCCATAATTAAGGTTTTCTTGCTGTAATCCAATTCAAATGAGCCGCATGTAAGTTTTGTCGCTCCAGCTAATGACATCTAACGTTCTCCTCCGCCTATATAAATCTATATTAAGAGTTTACCCATTTACACACGCATAGTGCAAGCCAACGGCGAAGATTAGCAATGGCCCGGACCTTTTTTCTACAAAAAGAAGAGCAAAGCCCACCGGGGACTTTGCTTCTCATTAAACGAAAGTATTACTCGAAGTTATATAGCGGTGTACTTAAGTACCGTTCGCCATTACTCGGGATGATGGCCAGGACCTTTTTGCCTTTTCCCAGTTTTTCAGCAACTTTAATGGCTGCCGCAATGGCGCCTCCGGAAGAAATCCCTCCAAGGATTCCCTCCTCTTTAGCTGCACGGCGGGCATAATCGAATGATTCCTCGGTATTGACTTGAATGATTTCGTCATATAAGTCCGTATTGAGGATACTAGGTACGAAGCCCGCACCTATCCCTTGGATTTTATGCGGTCCAGGGTTCCCTCCGGATAATACAGGGGAATCCGCTGGCTCGACAGCATAAATTTTGATGTCAGGATATTTCTCACGCAGAACCTCACCCGCACCAGTGATCGTCCCCCCCGTACCGATACCGGCTACGAAAGCATCCAGGCCTTCATCACCAAAGGCTTCGACGATTTCAGGACCTGTAGTGTTGCGATGAACTTCAGGATTGGCGACATTCTCGAATTGCTGGGGAATGAAGTACCCTTTTTCCTTAGACAGCTCAGTAGCCTTAGCGATGGCACCCTTCATTCCTTCAGGTCCAGGCGTAAGGACTAACTCCGCTCCATAAGCACGAAGTAAATTGCGGCGTTCCAGACTCATCGTTTCCGGCATGACGAGGATTGATTTATAGCCCTTCGCTGCCGCTACCATCGCAAGTCCGATACCCGTGTTTCCGCTAGTAGGTTCAATGATCGTGTCACCTGGCTTAAGGGTGCCATTTTTTTCTGCGGCCTCGATCATCGCAAGGGCGATGCGATCTTTTACACTGCTGCCTGGGTTAAAGTACTCAAGTTTCAAATAGATATCTGCACTGTTTTCAGGTTGAAGCTTGTTCAGCTTCACGATAGGTGTTTGCCCAATCAAATCGATTACAGAATTAGCTATACGTGCCATTTTCTCCACTCCTCATCATTTCAATACCGAGTATTTTTGTAGGTTTTATTATTTTAAAGTTACCAGTTTCATTAGTTCGTTGTCAATGATTATCTATTATATTCTAAATTTTCTTACACATCCAATGAACTACTTTTGTTCCTTCAATCCATAAAACCATTCCACATCAAATTCATCCCAGAAAATCTTTCCGGATACCGGTGCCTGAATCTGTTCAAGAGCTATTTGGCGATGTATCTTATCTTTAACTTCATCGTATTCATACTGCTTGCCTTTAATTTTTTCGTGCAGATAGAGAACGGCCCAGCCATCTTCCGTCTTGACCGCCTCACTCCACTTATTGACTTGTAATTTTTCTGCCACTTCAATGTATTCCTTAGGGACCTGCTCGTTATCCTGTGATATATACCCCATGTCGCCCCCCTGATTGGCCGTGAATTCATCCAGGGATTTTTCCATCGCCAAAACCTCAAAGGAGACACCTTTAGCCAATTCACGCCTGATTTTTTCAGCTTGCTTTTTCGTAGACGTGGTAATGTGGGATATATGATACGTGGTGGGAATCCGATAGATGTCCTTATTATCATCATAATACTTCTCCATGACGGCCCCGGAGACAGAGACGTCCTTGGTGAGCAGCTTTTCAAGCAGGAGGCTCGACTGAACTTCCTTGCTCAATTGATCGGTGCTTTTATTAAGAGTCTGACCTGCAGCTCCATACATCGTCTTCATCATTTTAAGTTCCCGGTCAACCTCTTTATTCGAAATTTTCACTTTGTATTTTTCTGCTGCCTGTTTCACGACCTCTTTATCCACCATTTCCTCAAGTACGTCTTCTCCATATCTCTTTTCGAGCTCATTAATCCATGCTTCCCGGGAAATATCCTTGGATCCAACCCTGGCGGCTGTCTCCTCTCCTATTACGGATTTAGAAGTGATTAATGGTTTTATGACAAAGATAATGATAGTCAAAAGGTTCAGCACGGCAAGGCCGGCAATGATCGCCCGAAGCTTTTGTTTAGGCAAGACCTTTTCCTCCGTCAATTATTTTTCTGTTTCTGCTTCCAGTTCTTCAAGATCTTCTTTCGAGAATTGGTAGGTTTCATTGCAAAAATGGCATTGCGCCTCCGCTTTTCCTTCTGTCTCGATAATATCCCGAATTTCATCTTTCCCAAGGCTGATCAATGCATTGGCAATTCTCTCCCTTGAGCATTGGCAGGAGAATTCGACATCCATTTTTTCTAAAATGTTCACATTGCCTTCACCCAAAATTTCCGTTAGGATTTCTTCCGGCGTCAAGCCTCTTTGAATCATTTTCGAGACAGGGTCGATTGTGCTCAGGCGACTCTCGATTTTGGAGATCGTTTCATCGGATGTTCCAGGCAGCAATTGAATGATGAATCCACCCGCAGCTAGGATCGAATTATCCGGATTCACCAAAACACCAACACCCACTGAAGAAGGCACTTGTTCGGACGTGGCAAAATAGTAAGTGAAATCCTCGCCTAATTCCCCTGAAACAAGCGGAACTTGTCCTGAAAAGTGATCACGCAGGCCAATATCCTTCACGACGGTCATCAGCCCTTCCGTACCCACCGCTTTCCTGACATCAAGCTTTCCGTGTTCGTTCAAATCAAAATGAGTTTGGGGGTGCGTTACATATCCGCGAACTTCTCCCTTTGCATTGCTATCGACCAGGATCGACCCGATCGGACCTCCGCCCTCAATTTTAATCGTCAGTTTTTCTTCACCTTTCAACATGCCGCCCATCATCACGCCGGCCGTCATTGCACGTCCGAGGGCTGCCGAGGCAGTAGGCCATGTATAATGGCGTCTTTGTGCCTCTCCTACAGTATCCGTTGTTGAAACAGCATATGCACGAACTTGACCTTCATAGCCTAACGCTTTCACTAGATAATCCTTCATTTATAGTGCTCCTTCCATGTTGTGCACACATATTCTTTATTTCTTCACTTGCTCACGATTGCGTTTATAGATGAGCTGTAACCCCTTCAAGGTCAAAAATGGTTCAACGACATCAATCACGGTAGACTCATTGGCAATCAAGGTCGCCAATCCGCCCGTAGCGATTACTGTCGGTTCAAGATTACTTTGCTCCTTTATTCGGTTGACGATTCCTTCGACCTGTCCAACATATCCATATAATATCCCAGCCTGCATGGCCGATACGGTATTCTTCCCAATGATGCCGTCTGGCCGGCTGATTTCTATCCTCGGAAGCTTGGCAGCTTTTGAATAAAGCGCCTCTGTAGATATGTTAATGCCAGGGGCGATGGCTCCGCCCATGTATTGTTTATCCTCATTTATATAGCAATATGTCGTTGCCGTGCCAAAATCCACGATGATGAGCGGACTTCCGTACTCCTGTATGCCTGCAACGGCATTCACGATCCGGTCTGCACCCACTTCACGGGGATTTTCATATTTAATATTCAATCCAGTTTTGATTCCCGGTCCCACTATTAGCGGTTTTATGCCAAAGTACTTCTTGCACATGCGTTCCAGCGCAAACATGATTGGCGGAACTACCGAAGAGATTATGATTCCGTCAAATTGGTCAAACGAAAGGCCTTCATGTTGCAGCAAAGACTTTATGACCATTCCATATTCATCTTCCGTCTTATGGCGGCTAGTCTCGATTCGCCAATGATATTTTAAAATATCTTCATCGTATACGCCCAATACTATATTCGTATTTCCAACATCCAATACAAAAATCATCGTTTCATCACTCCGGTAAATTATTCTCCAACATCATACCACACTGGTTTTTCATACGCTATTAGTCTCACTTTTCGAAAGCCAATAAAACTCCAGGCCCGTTCCTTTACGTTTTAATGGTTAAGAAAAGGGTATTTCCGAGGCGGAAATACCCTTTTCTGTTAGTCGAATTAAGACTTTTTATTGTCATCTTCGTTAGGGAAGGAAAGCGGCTTATCTTGAGGGGCCCCTTCATTAATCGGAGGTGTATTAAGCCCTTCCTCCGTTATTTCAAGGTCCTCAGGTCCCCTTTTATCCAATGGATCCAAAAGGGCCTCTTTTTCTTCCTTTTTCGTATTGATGTTCACCTTGACATTCTCATCAGTGGTCAAATTGCCATTCAGAGCGGTATAATCCCGGTCTGGCAATTTTCCATTGTGGAATAAACTTCTGATTTGTTCTGCATCGAGTGTTTCCACTTCAAGCAAGGTTTTAGCAACCAAATCAAGTTTTTCACGATTTTCAGTAAGGATTTTCTTACATCTTTCGTACGCTTCCCTGATGATGCGTTGAATTTCAAGATCGATTTCATAGGCTATGGCATCTGAATAATTTTGATCATTATTGAAATCGCGGCCTAGGAAAACCTGACCTTGGGAGTTACCGAACTGAAGCGGTCCAAGTTTGCTCATGCCATATTCCATGACCATGCTGCGAGCTATGCCCGTTGCACGTTGGAAGTCATTATGCGCCCCAGTACTCACTTCTCCGAATGTTACTTCCTCGGATACACGTCCACCCAACAGTCCGACGATTTTATCTTTCAATTCCGGCTCCGTCATGAAGAAACGATCTTCTTTTGGAAGCATCACTGCATAACCGCCAGCTTGACCACGAGGGACAATCGTAACCTTATGAACGACTTCGGCATCATCCAGAACCAGACCGATGATGGTATGGCCCGCTTCATGCCATGCTACAATATTCCGTTCCTTCTTGGAAATGACACGGTTTTTCTTGGCAGGTCCGGCAATGACGCGATCCGAAGCTTCATCCAGATCCGACATGTCAATCTTCTTCTTATCTTGACGGGCAGCCACAAGTGCCGCTTCATTAAGCAAGTTTTCAAGATCGGCACCAGAAAATCCTGGTGTACGCTGGGCAATCGCCTTCAAATCGACGGTTTCCGCCAAAGGTTTATTGCGAGCATGCACCTTCAGCACTTCTTCACGGCCTTTGACATCCGGGCGGCCAACCGTAATTTGACGGTCAAAACGACCTGGACGCAATAATGCCGGATCCAATACATCAGCACGGTTAGTCGCAGCTATGATGATGATGCCCTCATTGCCGCCGAATCCATCCATTTCAACGAGCAATTGGTTCAGCGTTTGTTCACGTTCATCATGTCCGCCACCAAGGCCTGCGCCACGCTGACGTCCGACTGCATCAATTTCATCGATGAAGATGATACATGGTGCATTTTTCTTAGCATTCTCGAATAAATCACGAACACGGGATGCACCGACACCCACGAACATCTCAACGAAATCTGAACCGCTGATCGAGAAGAAAGGAGTTCCTGCTTCACCGGCCACTGCCCGTGCAAGTAATGTTTTACCTGTACCAGGAGGCCCCACTAATAGTACCCCTTTAGGAATGCGGGCTCCTAGCTCGGCGAATTTGCGAGGGTCTTTCAAGAATTCGACGACCTCGACAAGTTCCTGCTTTTCTTCGTCCGCTCCGGCAACATCATTGAAGCGTACCTTTTTCTTATCATCATTATACAATTTCGCCTTACTTTTCCCGAAATTCATGACACGGCCGCCACCGCCGCCTTGAGCTTGGTTAAGTAAAAAGAAGAAGAGGATAAAAATGATTACAAATGGAATGATGGAAGTGAAAAATGTCACCCAGCCACTTGTCTTTTCTGGAGGCTCGACAGTGATGATGTCTTTATCCAGCTTGTTTGCAGCGTCATTGATCCGGCTTTGCGAATATTCACTGAATGGCACGTAAGTCACGAAGTTCTTGTTATCATCATAACCTTTGAGCTTACCAGTGATTTCAAAGACACTGCTTTCGGGCTGCATCGTAAGTGATGTAACGTCCCCACTCTCCAAATGCTTATAGAATTCATCTTGGGTCATTTTTACGTTTGGTTCATTGTTATTATTAAAGATGCTTACAATCCCAATGATGACCAAAAAGATCAGTAAATAAAATATCGTATTACGGAAGATCCGATTCATCCCTTACCTCCTCCCACGGGTAAACAAACTATAGTAAATACTATCATACAAAATTAAAGAATTACAATAATTTAACACCGCTGTTTTAATCTGGTCTTTTCTTTCAAACAGGTACAATCAATTCGAGTAAATTTCAGGCTTCAATATGCCAATATACGGGAGATTGCGATATTTTTCGGCAAAATCCAGACCGTATCCGACAACGAATGCATCAGGAACGATAAATCCGGCATAATCGGGAGTGATATCCGCTTTCCGGCCTGTCGGTTTATCCAATAAGGTGACGATTTTAATCGATTTTGCTTTTCTATAGCGGAACAGTTCCGCAAGATAGCTAAGTGTTAAACCGCTGTCGATAATATCTTCGATGATTAAGATGTCACGGCCTTCCACTGATGTATCTAGATCCTTGATGATTTTCACTTCACCGGAAGATACAGTTGAGTTACCATAGCTTGAAACATCCATGAAATCCATTTCAAGATGTGTATCAACACGCTTCAGCAAGTCAGACATAAATGGCATCGCGCCTTTCAACACCCCGATGGCCAACGGGAACTTGCCTTGGTAATCAGCTTCTAGCTGTGCACCCAGTTCCTTGATTTTCGTTTGAAGTTCTTCCTCTGTGATTAACACTTTTTCAATGTCGTTTTGCATGGTCATTGTAATTGATTGCCCCCCATGAAGAATTAAGCTTTTTTATATTCTAAGTAGATTAAAGATGTTTCATCAGAAAACATTTCCGGCTCAACATCCGATTTCTTTAAACCGGGCAGCCAGATGGCCTTCCCCGCTTGATCGATGATGACCGGCCACACATTTCTTTCCTGCATCGGGATTTTTTCATTAATGAAAATATCCTTCAACTTTTTAGTGCCGCCCAATCCCTTGACTGCCATCCGTTCGCCTTCCTTCCTTGTTCGGACGGTAAGCGGAAGCCGAACAGCGGATTCGGGAAGTATAAAAGAATGGTTTCCACTGACTGTCGGAATTTCTTCTTTTATATAGTGCGCTTTAATCTTATATCCATTCGGAAGAATAGTCTCACCGGGAATTTGTAATATAAGGGAATATCCTTGGCTTTTTGGGCGAAAAAATCGAAAGGTGCAAGTTTGATATGATTTTTCCGCAATCAAGCCCTCCGGAAGATGCAATTCTGCAGATGGTTGAGGATTAAAAAACAAAACTAAAAGTTGATCAATATGTAATGCTGAAAGCGATGAAGGTCTCTCCAAATAAAGATAGTTTAATATTAGTTGAATCGCTCTTCTTTGTAAAGGTTTAGGCATCGCGAGGACCTCATCAATCTTAATAACCGCTTGATTTTCATCCTGCTTGATCCAAACCTCGGACATTTTACCTGAAACGAGGTTCTGCAAAAATGCCTCATCTTCATAAAGCTCTTCACTGAAACGCTGGAAGTGCTCATGAACTTTTCCATTTTCCTGCTTTAAAAACGGAAGGACTTCGTGCCTAAAGCGGTTCCTTACATAGGTATCTTGATCATTGCTCGGGTCGAACCTCGGTTCAATCCCATGAAGATCGGCATACTCCATGATTTGCGACTTCGTGATTTCAAGTAAAGGCCTGATCAGCTGGCCGGAGTGAAAGCGCCGCTTCATAGGGATGCCTGCCCGCGCCTGCCCCGTCGCCCCCCTTGTTAAACGCATGAGCATCGTTTCGATTTGATCGTCTCCATGATGCCCCAGCACGAGTGTATCGGCCTGGTGCTTATCCATCACTTCTTCATAGAAAGCAAAGCGTAACTTCCTTGACGTTATTTGGGAGCTTTCCCCTGTATGCTTCATCCCGGCAGGAACATCGATCCTTTTCCCTTCAAAGGCGATGCCCCATCGTGCGCATATTCGCTCGACATACCGATAATCCTCATATGATTCTTCTCCACGGAACATATGGTCAACACTTGCAACGATCATCCCGTATTGAAAAAGCGGTTGGATTTCCTTCAGGATATGGAGAAGCACCATCGAGTCCGGTCCCCCGGAAACACCTATGACCAATTTCGTCTTTTCCTGGATCAATTCATTTCTATAGATAGTGTCGAGAATTTTTTCCTTTAACATACAATCTTCCTTCTTTATGGACAGGTAATAGTTAATACGGTTCAAAACATGAAATGGTACCAACTATTTCATGATATTCATTAATTAACTATATCATAACAACTGTTCATATATGTAAAGAACATAGAGCATCGATATGATCGCAACAAGTAAAAAAGTCTCAAACAGTCCTCCCCGCTTCTTGTTGGAATGGTTTTGGGACCTTCTTGCCTGCCTTGTCGCAGGCTTGCTTGCCGCCGCCTGGACGGTCCCCGTTTTCTTCTGGTGGCTTTGCTTACTCAACACAGCAACTAAATCCTCCCTCATTTGAAGCGCTGAATCGTACTTCCCGTGCAGCGCTTTATCCAGCATTTTTCTATAGGGGAGCAGTTCCTTTTTCTGCTTAATCAAGTCGTTTAGCTGACTATACCCCTCCCCTTTCTTATGGAAACGTCCCGGGTAGGCTGAATTGATGATGATCATCGCCACAGCGAACAAGTCATATTGCGGATCGGCCTTCCTCGAACCAAGCCCCCAGTAACCTCTATCAAAGAACTCCGTGAATTCCTTGACTGAACGGCCGATCAGGGTCGTTCCCCCTACATCGACGCAGCGCACCTTATAGGCGGGAGAAGTCACGATCAAATTCTCGGGCTTTAAATCACCGAACACCCATCCATTTGCATGCAGGGCCGATAAACTCGTTAACAGCTGAAGCATCAAGACACCGATCCACGATGCTCCCTTTTTTTCGATAAAACGCAAAAAATCGTGTCCATGGATATATTCCATGACATAAAAGGGGAGCTGCTTTCCTGATTTGATGAAATCGTCCGCTTCCAAAAAGGAAGGTCCAAGGGTAGACCCCTGGACCTTTGAAAAGGATTTTAGGATATTCATCTCCGATATAATGGACGTCCCATTATCACTGAGCTTTAGAGCATAATGACGATTTCCGTTTTCCACCAAATAGACGATGCCGTTGGCGCCACACCCCAATTCCTTCAAGATTTTGTACTGGTTTTTATTCCATTTCCCAATGACGGAACTTCCAGGCAGGAGTTTACATTGATTCCTCAAAGTATTGTTCATCATCATGTGATAACAATCCCCTCAATGAACGTTTTTTATTGAAATAGGTCAACGCTTCGCGAATGGCCGGACCTGTCGGAGTGAGTCCGCCCGTACTGAGCTTAGGAAAGGTTGCCGTCAGGGCTTCAAGGTTGGGGGTCCAATCCAGCAACTTTTCTACATCCTTTCTTTTCCCAGGAAATACGAATACGGAAAAACGGCTGTCACCCATTCTTGCGTTCATACTGAGGGAAAGGTCCAATAAAGAATCTTTTACGGTAGGAAGCTTATGTTTCATGCTTGCGCTGGTATCTACAAGGATCAACACTTCAAGCTTGCTTGTTTCCCCAAGCTCGTCGACCACCTCCATCACTTCGCCTCGTTTTTCCGGGGGGAGATCCTCCATCGTGCTTGAATCTCCCAGTATTTGTTGAAGTTCACGATTGATTACTCCCTGTATGGTTTGAGTCATTGCCTTTTGGGTGACCATTTGCACGGTTTGGGACAGCTGCTGGGCATAGACGATTTGGCTTACACCGCCTCCCGAGCCGGCAATCTTCTCGATTTCCTTCAGTCCCTTTTCATCTATCACATCATTTTCCATGACGCCTATGACATTGATGGTTATGCCTTGCTCCCTTGCTAGTTCAGCCATGGCAGATGGCTCCTCACCATGATTCGAACATCCGTCGGTAATAAGCAAAATCTGTCTTAATGTTCCTGCTTTCATGTTTTGCTCTCCCTTCTTTTCAATCTGTTACCATAATTGACTAAAAAAAGGGAATTTATACGCAAGCGGCATACGCAATCAAGTCACATTAACAAGAGTCTCGGGAATTTCCTTTGGCGTTCAACCTTTTTACCTTTTACCCGTCCACCATTCCATCACCTCATTCATGAATTCGTATATTTTTTATATAAATGTCCTACTGGGCCTTTTTGTTTTTCGAGGAAACGGGAATGGAAGCCCATTTCGGCGTATTATGTTTTATTTTTGAAGTTACCACTGTCATATCATCATCTATGATCCCTTTCGTCCGGATGACTTCTTCCAATATTAAATCGGAAATTTCCTGTGGATCGTCCGTCTCCATTTCCTTGATTTTTCGTTTGAGCCAGAACTCGATATTTTCCACATGTGACGGTCCATCGAACACCCCATCGCTCATCATGATCAATATGTCTCCCGCCTTCAATTCTTCCGATACAACATCAACATCAAAATCCTGGATGATTCCCATCGGAAGGTTACTCGATTCAATTTTTATGATTCTATCCCCCCTTTTTATGAAGCTCGGTATCGAACAGATTTTCAAAAACTTAGCCTTTGCGTCCTGAAGATCAATCATTGCTAAATCAAGAGTTGAAAATATTTCATCGGTAGTGCGTAGTGATAAAACGGAGTTTACGGATTTAATGGCTATTTTTTCTTCTATTCCCGATTGTAAGAATTTTTGCAGCAGCTTCAATGTTTCCGTGCTTTCAAAATGGGCCCTTTCCCCATTTCCCATGCCATCACTGATGGCTATCGCAAATTTACCGCAGCCGATTTCCATCGTCGTATAACTATCTCCTGATACAAGCCCTCCCCCCTTGGCAGCGTGAGCCACACCCGTTTCGACCGTGAATTTTTTTGCTGACCTAAATATCACCTCACATTGCCCGTTTGGATATGTTGCACATTCTTCTGAATGAACGACGATCGTTTCTCCCAATATGTCCGAAAGCATCGGCGCGATCAGTTTTTCACATTCGCCCCTGCCCTGGCAGTATGGGACACTCATCTCTATATCCACGTTGCCTTGCTCCAGGCTGTATATTTCAACATAACCGATATGCAGGCCAAAATCCTGAATGGCCTCCATAATGGATTCCTCATGTAAATGGTGGTTTTTCCTTTCCCTTTGAATTTCTTTTGCGAAATCATCCATCACTGCAGAAACGCCGCGCAGCTGGTCCGCCACTAGTTTCCTGCTTTCCTTCACCTGCCTTTTCAGTTTTTGGTTTGCCTCGAAGTAGGTGAGCTCCTGGGCTATAGCCCCGATGACCTGAGGCCCGCGAGTACAGTATTTCCCCCATTCCTTCGCAGTTTTTTGCGGGATTTGTCCATTATTTTCACTTAATTGAAGCATGATTTCCTGCATGCCGTCATAGGTTGTATTAAAGTTTTTGGCCCAGCATTGTTCCTTTTTAAAACAGAGCTGGCATGTCTTTTCCGTCACATTACTTAAAAAATAATCGAATTCCTTCTCATCTTCCTCCAATCTCCCCCTTTCATCCACTTGGGAGAAGCTATTCGAGAGCGCCTCGAATACATGTGAGAACTGCTCAACCCTTTGAGCGGTAACATCCCTCACCTTGCGGGCATACTGCTGTTGTTCATCGGAATTCTCAACAGTTCCCGGTATATGCTTCGCTATTTTGTTGATGATCGATGATGGCGTCAATATAAATAACGCAACGGCAACAAGTGATTCATAAAGTGTGACCATTATATTATTGGTGCCCTCGCCATATAGACCTATCAGTAGTGTGGCGATCAAGAGGCCGCTAGCGACCCCTATTTTCCGTCCCTCCTTCAACAGCCCCCCAAGCAGGCCGGAAAAAGCAAGCAGGCTCATTTGATAAAGGCTGGAAATACTTGCAAGGGAAAATATCAGTCCGGTTACTACACCTACAGTGGAGCCTATGGCGGCCCCTCCTGCCAGCCCGAAGAGAAGTACCAAGTATCGCGAGAATATATGGTCGAGTGATAGATCATATATCATCCAGCCAATCGTTCCGGTCATCACCGACGCAAGCAAGATGATGATACTGACGATTTCCTCCGTCTTCAATGATTGGGATCTTGTCCGGATCGTCAGCAGCGGAATCGACTGGATGAAGATCAAGGTCAATATCATGGCAAGTCCCGCCTCCACCCCTATCATCATAAGGTCGTACAGCTGAATCGTTCGGAACACCAGATATTGCTCGGCCAGGTTGACCAGGAACATTGAAGCGAATACGTACATCGACATCGTCTTGAATTGTCCTTCGACGGCGGGCTTCTTGATCTTATGAAAAAGCAGGAGCAGGAACGCCGACGCGAATATGATTAAACTATTGGAATAGTGAACGGTGAGCCCCCCTGCAATCAATCCGAATAATGCCAGCGGAGCCCTGTCACGTCTCATAAGGAATACGGCTGCGAAAAACGGAAGTCCAAATGGTGCCAGTTGCGAGAGGATTAATGCTCGTCCTAATAAAAAACCGATAATGGCTAAAGAAATGCCTTTCTTTATGAATATATCCTCCGATTTCATTTGCAGCTGCTGGATCCAATTGATGGCCCCTGCCTTCGCTTCTTTTAATTGAACATCTCCAAGAGGTTCCAACATTGGTCTTTCTACTTTTTCCATTTCAACACCCCATTCGTATTAGTGATTTTTATTATAAAGAGGCGATTGTCATTTTTTTGTCAGAATTTTAAAAGCGTATTGGAAAAACGTTCGACGAAATTCTTCTTGAACAATCATTTGTATACAGGTTTTTGTCCGGTTTTTCCCAATACAGAAACGGGCGTTCCTTTTTTTTTGAAGAAAAGCAAAGTTTTTAGGTTATTTTTGCGGAAAATAACATGAATAAATCATCAGGAAAATGGAAATAGATAATCTTTATTTTTTTTGTTGACATTCTTTGCTCACGAATGTAAGATATAACTTGTGCTTCAGTAGCACTTACCATTATGGCGGCGTAGCTCAGCTGGCTAGAGCGTACGGTTCATACCCGTGAGGTCGGGGGTTCGATCCCCTCTGCCGCTATCCTTACTTTTTTTCCTGGCCCGTTGGTCAAGCGGTTAAGACACCGCCCTTTCACGGCGGTAACACGGGTTCGAATCCCGTACGGGTCATCCCAAAAAACAAGAAAAAGCGCTTCTGCACACTAGTGTACAGGAGCGCTTTTTTTGGCGTGATTCATGGAAACTTAGATACAATTAAAAGAAGACAAGCAAGCTGCCTGCCTTTATCTACACTATGAAAGTATTCACAGGAAAAGTTGCTAATCTATTATTTCAGCAGCAGTTTTATCCGCGTCTTCCTCCTCGACCTCCCCGTTTGGTTTCGGTGCTACGTTTGAGGGTCGTTAAGCGGTCTTCGCTATCTTTTAAGAATTTTGCCATTTTTTGCTCAAAGTTTTCCTTTGGCTGAAAACTGTTACCTTTTGAGCGGAAGTCTTTGGAACGGCTGTCATTCCCTCTTCCTTGGCGCGGACGTGGTGTGTATGCAGGTTTTTGCTCTCCTTCAGGACGGTCTATCGCTTTTTTTATGGACAAGCCAATCTTGCCATCTTTTTCCACATTGATGACTTTCACCTCAACTGTATCGCCCACTTTTAAATGGTCATTGATATCCTTGACATAATTATCAGCCACTTCACTGATATGGACAAGACCAGTGGAACCTTGAGGGAGCTCTACAAATGCACCAAAATTAGTAATGCCTGTTACTTTACCTTGTAACTTGCTGCCTACTTCGATTGACATAAAAAAAATGTTCCTCCTTAGAAATGTTAAAAAATCTCTTCATACTATATTATAACGAAAGTAAAAAAACAGTGTCAATATTAGTCACTATCTTCCTTACCTTTTGGAAGCGTAAAAAGGATCTCGCCATTGTCCGATAGGAAATAATCCCGTCTGGCTATTTTCGCAATATAATCGTCATCATTAAGTTTGACGATTTCTTCCTTAAGAAGGGTTTCGTCTTTTTCCAATTTAGCCAGCTTAACTTGCATTTCCTTCTTCTGTTGAACTTTCTCATCAAGTGCAGCATTTTGCGTAACGAGGGTGGTAACAGCCAAAATTAAAAAGAGAGCCGCAAAAACTGAATAAAGAGTTAGTCTACGCATTAGACCGCGCCTCTTTTTTTCTACTGTTTGTACTTTTTTCTCTTGTTGGGCGACGTAGGCATTTTCTATTTTTGCCACTTTCCTTTTACGAAGGCTACTCATATTTTATCACTCCTCTCATCATTTCTTTTTATTTCTCCATCCATTGAGCGTTCTACTTATAGAATTCTTTATTTTCAATAAAATCCCTTTTCCTTTATTATAAAACTTCCCGACGTTTTTCGTAACAAAAACCGGCAATAAATTCCACATATAGGTCAACATCCATTTTATTGGCTTCCAGAATACATTTAAAATAAAGAGAACGATTTTCCCTGCCCATTTCAATAATGCGAAGGCGAATTTGCCTAGCCCCATCACGATGGCTATTATGGATACTATTACCCATTTTATCGGAAGAAATATCAGCATGTGAACAGAATTGGTGATAAATCTTGCCAACTTTATCACCAGATGTATCAATAACTCCAACAACCGCTGATAGAACCCTTTGAACAATGCTTGATATGCAGCGAAACCGCAAAATAAGGCCAAAAATAAATAGAAGCGAAACTCTCCCTCGTTCACTAAAAATAAAACATAAAAGATAAGCAGACCTTGAATGATCCAGAAAAGGAAATCGTGGATGAACACAATCCACCTTTTCCTCTCGGAACGCTTTAGAAACCGGCTATACGTATCCAGGGCAGCTCCAAAACCACTGCCCATGCCAATCATCGCTAGCAACGTATAAAATTGGATCGTTAAGGTCATTTGAACAATTTGCCAAAGAAGCCTTTAGCCTTCTCCCCTGATTGCTCATCCAGATAAACAAGGTCGAAAATCTTCCCTTTAATGGATACGATGCCTTTATCAACGTCCAAATTCTTCATTTGCAGGTTTTGCCCCCGTATCGATAGGAATCCCATTGACGTTTCGAGCAGGAACTCTTCATTATCAAAGCTTTCCACTTGCTTGACACCGGTAATTTCCAGTAAACGGCGGCCTTTCATCGTTACATCATGCTCTTGGATCGTTCCCTTTGTATAACCAGCATTCGGTTCAATAAATTGGCTCATTTTTTCATCCCTCACAGTACCACTGATTTTGTACAAGTGTATGTCCGTAAGAAGGGAAATAGAACCAAGCTTGTCCTTACTCCTCTGCCAGCTTTTCTTCCTTAACGATCGTATACATTTCTGCTGCCGCATCTTTTTTCGTCGTTTCCTGGATTTTATCGACTCGTACCGTCACCAGCTTTTGACCGAAACGTACAGTCAATTCGTCGCCATCCTTCACATTCGAGCTCGCTTTTGCCTGTTGCCCGTTAATCGTGATCCGCCCTTTGTCCGCAACTTCCTTCGCAAGTGTGCGGCGCTTGATCAACCTTGATACTTTCAGGAATTTATCCAATCTCATCGACATTCTTATTCTCCCCCTTGATTAAAGTCCTTTAGCCTTTGCCTCATCCCAGTATGAATCCAGCTCTTCCAAAGAATGATGCTCAAACTTTTTGCCTGTCTTTAGGATGCATTGTTCTATATATGTAAAACGCTGATGAAATTTCCGGTTCGCTTGGTAGACGGCTTCCTCCGCTTGTATGTCATAATAACGTGAAATGTTGACAAGCGCAAAAAAGAGGTCGCCCAGCTCCGATTGAATTCTTTCCACATCACAATCCGGAGATACCATTTCTTCTTCTAATTCATGCACTTCCTCTATAACCTTTTTCCATGCTTCGGAAACCTCGTCCCAATCAAAGCCAACCTTTGCAGCTCTTTTCTGATATTCTTCGGCGCGAAGTAAGTTGGGCAAGGATTTCTCGATTCCATCCAATATGGAAGGCTGGAGCGTTATTTCGCTGCCCTTCTCCTCCGCTTTGATTTTCTGCCAGTTCACCATTACGTCTTCCTCGTCATTCACTTCAACATCGCCGAATACGTGGGGATGGCGTCGAATCATTTTGGCCGTAATGCCCTCGATCACATCATCTATCGTGAACATGCCCTCATCTTCACCGATTTGCGAATGGAGCATCACTTGAAGCAAGACATCCCCAAGCTCGCCGACCATGCCCTCATCATCTTCTTCATCAATGGAATCAATAAGCTCGTATGCCTCTTCTATCAGGTATTTCTTCAAGCTTTCATGCGTTTGTTTCTTATCCCAAGGACAACCGTCAGGTCCCCTAAGCTGGGCAATGATTTGCCGCAGCTTGAAAAACTCGCGGTATTGCAGCGCTTCTTCTCTGACAGGAGGGACATATACACTCGTCAAGTTACTTAATTCCAACTGACGATCAAGCTCGAACAGAGCGCATTTTGTCACTTTTTCCTTGCTGCTGCCTGCCGCTGTTACGATGAAGACCTCATAGTCATCCGGGAGCTTCTCCATTAAAGTAAGCTTCACATTCGAAGCGCTGAATGCATCATACACCTGGCCGATTATCATATGCTGGGTGATATGCAGGTCATTGGCCGAAAGATCCGTCCCATCCAATAGCTGGAACCCCTCGATCGGATCGATGCGAACAGCTTGGAACAAGGGATCAAGGAAGCTTTGTCCACCTTCCAGCTTTATGTCCACTCCAAGCGCAGGCCCTTTTTCAAGCAAAAGCTGGACCGTTTTTTCCGCAACCATCGGATGACCCGGAACCGCATATAAAACGGACTGGTTCAAAGCCGCTTGTAATAATGTTTCGGCAATTTCTTCATATACCGCTTCAAATTGGTCGTGCTTTTCATATATCCAATCAAAAGCCGTGAAACGGATGCCCTCCGCTTTCAATTCCTCGATTACAGGATGATCGATCGTCCTTAAGAAGCATTGTTGGACTTGTGTCAATTTTTTATAAATCCCTAGCGGAAGCTGGTCCAAGTCCCCTGCACCAAGGCCGATTATCGTTATCTCATTCATGGATATTTACCCCCTACTCGTTTTTATGAATCGTTTTAGCTTCGATACTAAAGGTATAAGCGAAAGTTCTTCTTCCTCAAACAAACCTGCACGTATGGCGGTCCCAACAAAGACGGCTGCCCCGATCGCCACTCCGATCAGCGACTGGATCGTGGCAAGCAACCGGCCCTCTCCTGAGGACATCAAGTGAAACGAGGCATTATATAACAGAACCACCGCACTCATGAAGACCGCACTCTTTACGATGATGAATATGTATCTCTTCTCCATTAATGGCTTTTTGATATGCACCCTCAATACCGCATAAAATAATGCAGACATGATCATAAAGGCCAGTACCGTGGCCGAGGCCGCCCCGGCAATTTGGTAATGGGGCACTAAAACAAGGTTCAACGCCCACTTGCAGCACACCCCTATAATCGTAATGACGACCGGCACGACCGTATAACCGAGGCTTTGGATCACAGCTGCAGCGGTCATGATGAGGGAGGAGAATAATATCGATATTGAAAAAATGGCTAATGTAACCGTCCCTTTGTCATCCGTGAACAGCATATGATTGACCGGACTCATCATGACTGCCAGGCCGACCGCTGCCGCTAGTCCAAGCGAAGCACTTACCCGCAGCGCCAATTTGATTTTATTGAATAATTCTTGTTCATCACGCTTTTGGACAAATCCGGATATGACAGGTACAAGCGCCAATGCAAAAGAATTGGCCGCAACCGTCCCTAGCTGAAGCAAGGGCTGCCCACGGTCATAAACCCCTTTCCAGCCTTTGGCTTCATTTTCCCCCATTCCCGTTTCCCTTAATAAGGAATAGAGGTGCAGCGAGTCGACAAACTGAAACAAGATAAGGATCAGCCCCGTTATACAGAACGCCAGCCCTTGAAAGACCAAGGCTTTGGATATCTTGATGAAATTTGCCGGTTTAAGATCCATTCGTAAAAAAATCTGCCATTCTTCTTTCAGGATCACAAAAACCAGGAGCAAGGCAAGCCCCGTTATGCCGCCGGCGATAGACCCGAAGACAGCCCCCTTGCCGACCACATAATGTGAGTAGCCCTGGTGCACGAATAATGTGGAAAGCACCAATATCGTCAACACCCGGATAAATTGTTCAGCCACTTGCGAACTTGCCGTGGGAAACATGTCGTTCATCCCTTGGAAATAGCCCCTCAAAACGGACGATACCGGCATTAGTAAAAAGGAAAAGGCTATTATTTTCAGCAGGCTGCTTAATTTCGGGTCTTCCATCAAGCCGGCAACCCAATCGGCGCCGAGGAACAAGGCAGCAAACATCACGATTCCTATCGAGCTAAGGACAAGGAAGGAAGACACCAGTATGTCCTTGACTGCAAAATTATTTCTCGAAGACTCCCGTTCTGCAATCAGTTTGGATATGACGACAGGGAATCCAAGTGTCGATAACGTTAAAGCAACGCCGTAGAAGGGATATACCTGTTGATAGATATAAAACCCGATGTCACCGGCAATATTTTGATACGGTATGCGGTAGGCCGCGCTCAAAACTTTTACGATGATTGCCGCTGCGCTAAGAATCAACGCACCCCGAAAAAGCTCATTTGAAGTTTTATAAGGCTTTTCAGCCATTCTCTTTCCCCTTTTCACTCATATGTGGTAGTTATTATAGCATAATTTTAGAGGTTATTTTTCATTCGGACCGATCCTGTAAACGTTTTTCCATTCCCCGTGGCCCTTCTCCTAGATTACATTCCGCCTTCATGAAAAGCAAAAAGGACAGCGATAGCTGCCCTTTATTGCATCTTAAAAATATGATGGCATGTCCAAGCTTACTGTTCCATTTGTCTGGCTAGGAAACTTGCTGCTGTTTCGACAGATTTCTGTTCCACTTCACCGATTGTGCCTTCTTTTGAAAAAATCAGGACTGCACCGATCGGGTCGCCGCTCGCAATGATTGGAGCTGCTGTATACGATTGGACCTCTTCATCATTTGAATCGACGAAGGAAATTTGCCCGTTCGGCGATTCCAAGACTGGATTTCTTTCTTCCATGATCTTTTCGACTAGTTCACTAACACTTTTATTTAAGTATTCTTTTTTGGAGCCGCCTGCGACTGCAATGTAAGTATCCCGATCACATATCATAACTGGGTTTCCAAGGCTATCATAAAGGGCTTCTGCATACTCCCTTGCAAAATCGCCTAGTTCACTAATGGGAGAGTATTTCTTTAAGATTACTTCACCATCTCTGTCGACAAAGATTTCCAATGGATCCCCTTCACGAATACGAAGGGTCCTTCGAATTTCCTTCGGGATGACGACTCTTCCTAAATCATCAATTCGGCGAACGATACCAGTTGCTTTCATCAAATGTTGCCTCACTTTCATCTAATTGATTTGATAAATCCTCTTTTTGTAACATAATCATCACCAGCTATTGTACATAGTATTTTTCTAATGGTAAGTTCTATGCACTTTGAAAAAATTTTTCTTTTTCATGCATTTTATTACCATGGTATCTTAAAAACGTTTTCTGATAAGAGGACCATCAATCACGATTAGTTTTTGGTTGCTTGTGTCTCTTTTTTAACAAACTGTAAACCCTTGGTCATCTCAAATAGGATATTGAGCCATTTGCTTTGCTCGACGCCTTTTATATGCAAGACTAGCTTCATTCGGTTGCCATCCATGCCGAAGCCGACCATCCGGCCATATTTCGAGCCGAGTTCAAACACTTTTTGACCATCCACGTCGCTGCTTACCTTTTCCCTAAGAAGAATGCTGATTTCCTGCTTCAATTGTTTAATGCTCTCGATACCGGCATTTTCAGCATATACCTTCATTTCGGCAATCTGGAACAGATAGGCGACTTCCTGAGGATACTCTCCAAACCGATCGAGCATTTCATCTTGCAGCTCTTCGACTTCTTCAAGAGAGGCGATCCCTCTGAACCTTTTATACATTTCAATTTTCTGATGCCCATCCATTATATAAGCATCAGGGATATACGCATCTAATTCAATGTCGATCTCAAGGGTATTCTTCACTTCGGCAGGCTGGTCATTGCGTTTCGCATCTACCGCCTCTTTAAGCATTTGGGAGTACAAGTCGAAGCCGACGGAATCGATGAACCCATGCTGTTGGGCCCCAAGAATGTTTCCTGCTCCCCTGATCGATAAATCACGCATCGCAATTTTGAACCCTGACCCCAATTCGGTGAATTCCTTAATGGATTGAAGCCTTTTTTCTGCCACTTCGGTCAAGACCTTATCTTTCCTATAAGTGAAGAATGCATAAGCCACCCGGTTGGAACGCCCTACACGACCGCGGAGTTGATAGAGCTGGGAAAGTCCCATGCGATCCGCTTCATTCACGATTAAAGTATTGACATTCGGGATATCTACACCCGTTTCGATAATGGTCGTGCTTACCAGCACATCATACTCGCCTTCTAAAAAGCCGAACATGACAGCTTCCAGTTCTTGTTCGGTCATTTGCCCGTGAGCGAAGGTGACTCGGGCGTCAGGTACCAACATGGAAATTTCTTCTGCTTTTCTTGCTATATCTTCTACCCGGTTGTATAGGAAATAAACCTGTCCGCCTCTGGCCAACTCCCTTTCTATCGCTTCCGTCACCAACGAGCCATTATACTCCATAACATACGTTTGGATCGGGAAACGATTCTCAGGCGGTGTTTCGATGACGGATAAATCCCTCACACCGAGCATAGACATGTGAAGGGTCCTCGGAATAGGGGTTGCGGTCAGTGTCAGTACGTCGACATTGGTTTTTAGCCGCTTGATCTTTTCCTTATGCGTGACCCCGAAGCGCTGCTCTTCATCAATGATGAGCAAGCCCAAGTCACGATAGACGATATCCTTGGATAAAATCCTGTGCGTCCCTACGACTATATCCACCGTTCCAGCCTTCAAACCCTTAATCGTTTCCGTTTGCTGTTTTTTCGTCCGGAAACGGCTCATATGACCAATTGAAATGGGATAATCTTGAAAACGCTCCCTCAGAGTTTCATAATGCTGCTGGGCGAGGATGGTTGTCGGGACAAGAAAGGCAACTTGCTTCCCATCCATAATCGCTTTGAAGGCAGCACGAATTGCCACCTCCGTCTTCCCATAACCGACATCCCCGCATAGTAAACGATCCATCGGCCTTTCTCGTTCCATATCTTTTTTGATTTCGACAATCGAACGCAGTTGATCTTCCGTTTCGTTATAGGCGAATGAGGTTTCGAATTCCCTCTGCATATCGCCATCAGGAGAAAATGCGTAGCCTTTTGCCGCCTCCCGTTCCGCGTATAGCTTGATCAAATCATCGGCAATATTCTCCACGGATGATTGAACCTTGCTTTTGACGCGCTTCCATTCCGTTCCGCCAAGCTTATAGAGCTTCGGTTCCTTCCCTTCGGAACCGACATATTTTTGGACAAGGTCGATTTGGTCAACAGGAACATACAATTTGTCATCAGCTTGATAACGAATATGTAAGTAATCTTTATGAACGCCGTTTATGGTGAGCGTTTCAATTCCTAAATACTTACCGATACCATGGTTGACATGGACGACATAGTCACCGATTTTCAGTTCGGAATAACTTTTGATTCGCTCTGCATTCGATAGTTTCTGTCTTCGTATCGATTTCTTGGACTTCTTATTAAATAACTCCGTTTCCGTGATGATGCTGAATTTCTGCATAGGCAATTCAAATCCGCTATTAAGACTGCCTCTTAAAATCTGCACTTTACCAGGAAGGATGCTGTTCGCATCAAAAAGCTCGGCGGCCTCTATATCATAATCGGCTAACACCGCATGCAGCTTTTTAACCCGCTCGTCATCCTGCCCCAGTATGACGATTGTATATTTCCCCTTTTTCCACCGCTCCAGTTCAGATTTGAACACATTCATCTGTCCGTGGAAATTCTGCATTTGCTTACTGGCAAAATTCAGGATATTCTGAGGATTCGTATGCGGTACATGCCGTAAAAACAAGGAAAGGTATACAAACGGCCTGCTGGATTTCATGATCAATTCCTGCATAGGATGCGCCAATTTCACGTCATGGATGATCTGCCCCTGGCTTAAAAGGTCCGTGTACCAGCCCGCCTCTTCTTTTTCCAGGGAATCATTGATTTCCTGGATTCTACTTATTTCATCCAAGAAAACTAACCCATTTACAGGTAAATAATCTATTAAACTAGCTGGATCTTCATAAGCCAAGCTTAAGTATTTAAATATCTGGTCGGGTTTATTTCCCATTTTTAGCTGTTCAAGCTCATAGCCAATCGTTTGAACCAGCTGTTCCTTCGCTTTCTCGTCTTTAAGCTTCTTCAAGCTTTTACTTAAACCGCTTTCAAGCTTTGTGATGATTCTATCAATATGCTCCGGCTCGAGCAACGCTTCGCTTACCGGTCCGATCATCACCTTGTTGAGTTTTTCGATGGAGCGCTGATCTTCACTTGAAAATGTCCTGATCGAATCTATTTCCGTATCGAACAATTCAATACGGATCGGATTAGGCTCCGTGATTGGATAAATATCGATTATACCGCCGCGAATGCTGAATTCACCGGGGGACGCCACCATTTCAGACCGGTTATACCCCATGGATATAAAGTTATTCAACGTTGGTTCGAGATCGATGTCTTCACCAAGCTTAAACGTAAGCTGATGCCGCTTCCAAATATCCTTTGAAGGAAGCACTCGGCGAACCCCTGGAATGGGCGCGATGACGATCCCTTTCCTTCCTTCAGCCCAAAAATTCAATGCCTCCACACGCTGGGCCCTTAATTCCGGGCTGGCTACACTCAAATCAGCAGCAATCAATTCATTGGCAGGATATATATATAA
The DNA here is from genome assembly GCF_001542915.1 of Peribacillus simplex. Taxonomy (GTDB): domain Bacteria; phylum Bacillota; class Bacilli; order Bacillales; family DSM-1321; genus Peribacillus; species Peribacillus simplex_B. The sequence goes on from NZ_LNNH01000048.1 coordinate 29,835, forward strand.
TTCTTCCTCGGGAATGAAACTTGATAAGTCCTCATGGAATTTTTGAGCTTGCAATAAATTATGGGTGACCAATAAAATCGGCCTATTCGTCTTTTCATATACTGAAGCCAGCAATAGCGATCTCGATGATCCTGTCAAACCAGAAACGATTTGTTCTTTAAGCCCTTCATCGATACCCGCTATTAACGAATGAACATCATCTTGTTTGGAGAACAAGTTTTGTAATCCATTCATTTTCTTTCCCCCCTCTCTATAACTTGCGAAAACCAAATGAAATCTTTTATTAAAACTTGGCCCCATCGACCAAGCGGGTTTTTGTTGTATATTTTACGAGTTGCAGCAATTTGGACAAACGGAAAAATGCTTTGGATTTTGTCCAAAGCCCTCTTCCGCTAATGAATAATATAATCGTTTTCATATAATTCAGGGTATCTTTGCAGCGACTCATGACAATCTTCACATATTGCCTTTACATGCATATCTCCCTCGGAATCATAAACGATCATCTCTTGTCGCTCTTCATCAGTAAGTTGATTAAAACCTAACTGCTCCGTGCTCAGTGAGTATGCCTCGATTGAGCCCAGCTTAGTTCCGCAATGTCGGCATCGATAATGGAGAGCCATTTCGTAACCCCCTATTTTGTAATAGTGTTAGTATGTACAAAAACAGAGGGATTTTATTCAGCGAAACAGGAAGATATTATTCTTTACTTATATCTACTCATAGCTTATTGATTATATTCATTCATGACCTGTATAAATGGTTTTTCCAACCAGGCTTCACAGGAAGCTGCACTTTTTTCGATTGTCGCCCCTACATGATCCCATTCTTCAGGCGTAAACCGCCCTAAAACGTAATCTGATACCGGGATGCGGCCAATCGGGCGCCCTATCCCGATTCTGATCCGATTGAATTCCTGTGTGCCCATATGAGCGATTGAGGATTTAATTCCATTATGACCGCCTGCACTTCCTTTTTGGCGAAGACGAAGCTTCCCCGGAGGCAAATCGAGGTCATCATAGATAATGACCACATCCTCGACATCCACCTTAAAGAAATGCATGACTGCCGATATGGACTCTCCTGATAAATTCATGTATGTCAAAGGCTTAAGCAATAATACTTTTTCTCCTTTAACCATGCCTACACCATAGATCCCCTTATGTTTTGCCTGATCGAGCGGAATCGACCACTTACTGGATAACTCATCTATTACTTCAAAACCGACGTTATGCCGGGTTTTTTCATATTGTTTACCTGGGTTTCCTAACCCTACAATAATTTTCATGATTCACACTCCGTCGTTACGGTTATTTATGGAGTTACATTGGGACGAAGTTTCCCAAGGGTCATTGACCTTAGAAAAATAGTACCCTAATTTCAAGCTGGCTTGCAAGCGACGGGAGAACTAATTAGAAAAAATTCTATTTATAGGGATTAATTGCCATCCACATCTCTGTACCCAAAGCTTGAAAAGACGTAACTCCAGTAAGAGCTACGCCTATTATATCACGATTCAATTGTTTAATCTCGGCATCATGACTCTGAAGAGGGCTTGGTTTCCCTTCCTTCTTCATTTTCCGGGATCCCTCCATCTTGCTGTTCACCTGTATTGATTTCCTCTTCCTGACGAGGGGCCAAAACGGATGCCACCACTTCTTCACCATCGTTATCGATCGTAACATGCTGCTTCGATTGGATATCGCCTATGTAGATTGTATCGCCTACCTGAAGCTCCGTAACATCGACGTCGATGGCCTCAGGAATGTCATTCGGCTTGGCCGTAACCGTCACTTCATGAAGGGATTGCTGAAGGACCCCGCCATCTTTCACGCCTTTAGAAGTACCCACGATGTTAATGCGGACTTGGGCCTGCAATTGAGCGGACATATCGACGATTAAAAAATCCGCATGATAGATGAAGTTCTTTATCGGGTCTTTTTGGTAGTCAGAGAGCATGACCTTGTAACTCTTTCCTTCCAGGTCCAAGGAAATGATACCATTGCGGCCTATTTCCTTAATTGTCTTCTGAAGCTCACCGTTATTGACCGAAATGGCCGTACTGCCGTTTTGATTGCCATATACGACGGCCGGAATTTCTCCGCTTTCGCGCAAATTTCTTAAATTCGAATGTTTTAAATTTGTACGTTCTTTTGCAGCTAATAAGTTACTCATACATCCTCCGCCTTCCTATATTATAATTATAAGTTTCTCTATATTTAACATTTCCCTAAATCGGCACGCATTAAACATGAAAGGTAAAAACCGGAAGACTTCAGTGGAGGTATGGACATACTGGTAATAAAGGATTCGACTTAAAAAATCACCATTAAACTTTTTCTCGGCATCTATGCGTGTATCGCCTTGCTCTCCATTGCTCCGTCAACCTGCATGACCCTGTTTAAGATTTGGGAAGCTAAGGATACATATTGGATATTATCCTTTTGCCTTGGTCTCGGAAGATTGATTTCCTTGTTCATGACGACTTTGCCTTCCTCGATCAATAGGACCCGATCAGCCAAGGTAACCGCCTCTTCGACATCATGTGTAACGAGCAAGGCAGTAAAGTCCCTTTTCCGCCACAGCTCTTCGATCAAACGCTGCATTTCGACCCTTGTCAAGGCATCCAATGCCCCTAATGGCTCATCAAGGAGCAGAATGTCAGGTTGATTCACCAATGCCCTCGCTAAGGCTACCCTTTGTTTTTGTCCTCCTGATAAAACGGAGGGCCAATCATGTGCACGGTCGGCAAGGCCCACCTGCTCCAGCAACTCCATGGCATTTCGCTTCCAATCGCCATTTAAACCTATCCCAACGTTTTGAAGGATTTTTTTCCAAGGAAATAGCCGCCCATCCTGAAACATCGTGCGTGATGATTTATTCAATCCGTTCAGGGACTTTCCATTCACAAAAATCTTGCCGCCAGTCGGTTCATCCAGACCTGCGACAAGACGAAGCAAGGTACTCTTGCCACATCCGCTCTTACCGACGACAGCTACGAACTCCCCTTTTTTAAAAGAAAGGTCCACCCCCTTTAGCACTTCATGATCACCAAAACGCTTTGCTACGTCCTGCAACTCCAACGAATTTACATTCTTCATCATAAAGGCCTCCTCATTGGTATGATGGATGCCACTTCAAGCATCTTTTTTCGACCATTTTGGCAAACACATCCGATATTTTCCCCAGTAAAGCATATAAGAGAATGCTCAGCACGACGACGTCCATCCTCATGAATTCCCGTGCATTCATCGCCATATAGCCAATCCCTGAATTGGCGGATATCGTTTCTGCGACAATCAACGTCACCCACATGATTCCAAGCGAGAAGCGGATACCTACCAAAATGGAGGGAAGGGCTGCCGGAAGAATCACATTCCAGAATAGAGAAAATCCATGAAGCCCATAAACCCTCGCTGCCTCAATCAAATCTTTATCCACCGACTTCACGCCATGAAAGGTGTTTAAATAGATAGGGAAAAGGACCCCTAAGGCTACAAGAAAGATTTTGGCCTCTTCTTCTATCCCGAACCAAAGAATCACGAGCGGTATTAAAGCTAAATGCGGTATGTTGCGCAACATCTGCAAGGACGTGTCGAATAATGTTTCCGCAATGTTGGATATCCCATTTAACAACCCTAGGGCAAAACCAATGATCCCGCCTATTAAAAAGCCGATGAAAGCCCGCTTTGCACTGATGCCGATATATTCCGCAAGATCTCCCGTTTCCAATAAAGCGGCACCTGCTTGAAGCACCTCTGTCGGGGCAGGCAATATTCGCTCCGACAGAATTCCCCACAAGGACAGCAGCTGCCAGATCACCAATAGGAGAAGGGGGACGAGCCATGAGATGAAATGTGATTTATTGAACGTTTTGTTTAACTTTGCTTGCATCTTCACTTTCACTTCCTTTTGTAGGGTAGTGGTCATTTGCCAGTATTTCCCCGAATGGGCTCGTCGCCTTTGAAACGGGTGCTTGCTGTTGTTCAATCGGAAGCAAAGGGAATAATAATTCCGCCACACGGTACGCTTCTTCCAGGTGGGGGTAACCGGATAAAATAAAGGATTCTATCCCGATTTCTTCATATTCCTTCATTCGGGCGGCAACATTCGCCGCACTTCCGACTAGTGCCGTCCCAGCCCCGCCGCGCACAAGGCCGACGCCTGCCCATAAGTTAGGGCTGATTTCCAGCGAATCCCTGCTTCCATTATGAAGTTGTGACATCCTTTTCTGTCCCACTGAATCGAAACGCCCGAATATTTTTTGTGAATTTTCAATCATTTCATCATCGACGTATTGGATGAGTTCTTCCGCCGCCTGCCAAGCTTCCGCTTCCGTTTCCCTTACGATGACATGCATCCTTATGCCGAATTTGACCTCGCGTCCATACTCTGCTGCCTTCTTACGAACCTTCTCGATTTTCTCCGCTACTTGCCCTGGTGGCTCACCCCACGTCAAGTACACGTCAATATGCTTTCCGGCTATATCGATGGCCGGCTCCGACGAACCGCCGAAATAGAGTGGAGGATACGGCTTTTGTACAGGTGGCAACAGGATATTTCCACCTTTAACTTTCAAGTGCTCGCCTTCAAAATCCACTTTTCCGCCATCCAAAGCCTCTCTCCAGATATCCAGGAATTCATCCGTCTGCCCATAGCGTTCTTTATGATCAAGAAAGACGCCGTCGCCCGCCAATTCGACTGGGTCCCCGCCGGTGACTACATTGATCAAGAGCCTGCCGTCCGATAGCCTATCGAAGCTTGAAGCCATCCGGGCAGCCAAGGTCGGTGACATTAACCCCGGACGTATCGCCACTAAAAATTTCATCCTTTCGGTTGCTAAAATCAATGAAGAACCCACTACCCATGCATCCTCACATGAACGGCCCGTCGGCAGCAAAGCTCCTTCAAAACCTAAATGGTCGACCGCCTGTGCGATTTGCTTTAAATACGGAAGTGTAATCGCCCTCCCGCCCTTTGTCGTTCCTAAATAGCGACTTTCCCCATGTGATGGCAAAAACCAAAAAACTTTCATTTTCCATTTCCCCCTTCATTATTTTTTATGGATGCATCCAACACGTTAATTTTGCTTGGAATTAATTTAAGATTGTAAAATGTATCGGCTATTTTTTGCTGATCATCCAAAACGGAATCGGAAATATCCTCAAGACCGTATTTCTTTCTTTTTAATGTTTTTTCTAATACTTCAACACTCATTCCTATTTCCGGTGATAAAAACTCGGCGACATCGCTTGGGTTTTCTTCTATCCATTTATCCACCTGTATCAGTTCTTCTTTTATGATGTTCAAAGCCTCTTCATTCCCGGCAAAGGTATCGGTAGCCAAGAAGAATTCCCGATTCGAAACAAGCCCTTCTCCATTCTGGATCGTTTTCGTTTTCAGTTCCAATTCCGCTGCCGATAAGAAAGGGTCCCATATTACCCATGCATCAATTTGGTTCCCTTCAAAGGCCGCCCTTGCATCAGCCGGCGGTAAGTAGACAGGTTTAATATCATCCAATGTAAGGCCCGCCTCCTCCAAAGCCTTGACCAAAAGGTAGTGCACATTGGAGCCTTTATTCAAGCCGACCTTCTTGCCTTTCAATTCCTTCACACTTTTAATGGGGGAATCCTTTTGTACGACAATAGCCTCCCCAGCAGGATTTGCCGGCTGATTGGCAACATAGACAAGCGGAGCATTGGCTGCCTGGGCAAAAATCGGCGGCGCTTCCCCTGTGTGCCCAAAGTCAATGCTGCCGACATTCAAGGCTTCAAGCAGCTGAGGGCCTGCGGGGAATTCTGTCCAATCGACGGTATAACCCGCATCTTTTAAACGTCTTTCCAGATCTCCCTTCGATTTTAAAATATTTAATGTCCCGAATTTTTGATAACCGATTTGAATGGTTTTAGCCGATTCTTTTGCATCGTTACGTTTGGAGCTGGTTTTCTCCTGTCCGCATCCACCTATGATCAGCAAGAAGACGCAAAGAATGGCCAGCAGCCATATTTGCTTTTTTTTCATACTCTGCACACCCTTCCCCCACTTTTTATATAAAATAAAAAGCTCCTTTTCTTCACCATGGGATAAGGCACAGAAAAATGCCTCATGATTCAATGGTAAGTAAAAGGAGCCTTCGGTAGCCCGATCGGCGTACTTTCGTTATATTCCATCCCCTTTAAATGGATGGAAATTGTATGTTCATTCTATTACTACTATTCACACCTGTCAACTAAGAATTAGGTAATTCCCCATGTTGGTTCCATTAACCTAAAACATGGTGAGCCTAAGGGCCCACCATGTTTTTTAGTATGCGTATTTATTTTCATCAATCGAATAATGTGCTGACTGATTGTTCCTCGTGAACACGAATGATGGCCTCGGCAATCAAAGGTGCTACGGAAAGTCCGACTATCTTATCGATTTTCTTATCTTCAGACAGGACGATTGAGTTGGTCACGACCAATTCCTTGATCGTTGAATTTTGAATCCTTTCGATGGCAGGACCTGAAAGGACCGGGTGAGTACAACAAGCATAAACCTCTTTAGCGCCATTTTCCACAAGTGCATTTGCAGCCAGTGTAATCGTGCCTGCCGTGTCGATGATGTCATCGATCAGGATTGCTGTTTTCCCTTCAATATTACCAATGATGTTCATGACTTCCGCCACGTTCGGTCTTGGACGGCGCTTATCGATAATGGCAATAGGCGCTTTTAGGCGATCTGCCATTTTACGGGCGCGCGTAACACCGCCATGATCAGGAGAAACGATGACAATATCACTTAGATCTTTTTCTTTGAAGTGATCCGCTAAAATCGGAACGGCAACAAGGTGATCGATTAAAATATCGAAGAAACCTTGGATTTGCGGCGCGTGAAGATCCAGGGTGATGACACGATGGGCACCAGCCGTTTCCAAAAGGTTCGCCACAAGTTTGGCAGTAATCGGTTCACGTGCGCGTGCTTTACGGTCTTGCCGTGCATAACCATAGTATGGCATAACAATATTGATCGTCTTAGCTGAAGCACGTTTAAGAGCATCGATCATAATTAAAAGTTCCATTAAATTTTCATTAACTGGTTGACTTGTTGATTGAATCACATATACGTCACAGCCACGAATGCTTTCTTCAATATTAATCTGAACTTCACCGTCACTGAAACTGGTTACGCTACATTTTCCAAGTTCAACACCGATTGCAGCTGCAATTTCTTGAGCTAAATCAAAGTTTGAATTCAACGAGAATACTTTTAAATTAGGATCTAAATACTGATTTGACATGATGACCTCCGTCGGTTATTTATTGAATTTTAAATTCTTCACATAATCTTCTTTGTTGACTTGACGAGCCCGGGCAACTGACAAGGCTTCCTGCGGTACATCTTGCGTAATGGTTGACCCTGCAGCCACATATGCCCCTTCTCCAATTGTCACAGGTGCAACAAGATTAGAGTTGCAGCCTATGAAGACGTTGTCCTCAATCTTCGTCAAATGTTTATTTTTGCCGTCGTAGTTCACGGTAATAGATCCGCAGCCGATATTAACATTCTCTCCAACCTCTGCATCACCGATATAACTCAAATGCGAGGCTTTGCTTCCATTGCCGAAAACGGCCTTTTTAATTTCGACAAAATTTCCGATTTTAACGGAATCGTGAATATCCGAATGAGGTCTAACATGAGCGAAAGGCCCGATTTTAACGGCACTTCCGATTCTGCTTTCATGCACGACCGATTGAAAGATCTCCGTTCCATCACCAATTTCACAATCACTGATTTCCGTATTCGGACCGATCAAGCAATCTTGGCCAATCACACTGTTTCCCTTGATGCATGATCCAGGGTTAATGACCGTATCCTGTCCGATTTGCACATTAGCTTCAATGAAAGTCGTCAATGGGTCGATGATCGTTACACCATTTCGCATATGCGATTCATTGATGCGTTTCCGTAAAATCTGCTCGGCCTGCGATAAAGCCACACGGTCATTTACCCCTAATGTCTCCTCGAAATCGCTGGATTGGAATGCCGTCACTGTTTCGCCTTCTTGTTTTAAAATTTCAATAACATCCGGCAGGTAATATTCGCCCTGGACATTTTCATTTGAAACCTTTTTCAATGCGCTAAACAATGCTTGGTTGTCGAAGCAATATGTACCGGTATTTATTTCCTTAACATATCTTTCTTCATCAGAGGCATCCTTATGCTCGACGATTTTTTCTACAAGTCCGCCTTCACCGCGAAGGACCCTTCCGTAGCCAGTCGGATTATCTGCATATGCCGTTAAGATTGTTGCTTTCGCCTGACTCCGCTCATGCAATGCTATGAGCTCTTCCATCGTTTCTGCTTTGATCAAGGGCGTATCACCGCAAATTACAAGGGTCGTTCCGCTTTTACCGGATAAAACGCTCTCCGCTTGCATGACGGCATGTGCCGTACCTAATTGCTGGTCTTGCAGGGCATACTTGCATGAATCGCCAAGCTGATCTTGAACTTTTTCAGCTCCATGGCCGATGACTGTTACAATATCCTCTATTTGAAGTTGATTGACATGATCGATAACATGTTGTACCATTGGTTTCCCGCAAACAGGGTGCAAAACCTTATAAAGCTTAGATTTCATCCTTGTACCTTGCCCAGCGGCCAAAATTATTGCATAGCGATTACTCATAACAGGCCTCCATTTTCACCTTTTTATCCACTAAAAATATTATCTCAAATAGTGATTCATTTCAAGGCAACAATTAAAAGTACATATTATTGTCAACCGCTTGAAACAGAAAACATTCGATTTCCGATAACCGAATAGCTTTTCGATATTCGGTTTAGCAGCCTTGAAATCTTTGAAAAAAGGTTAAATTTCTGTCGGACGCACATTTTCATGACCAAAATCATGCAGAAACCGAGCCTTCCCCTCCCGGAAAGCCCTTCCCAACCCATTATTGCCAAAAATGGCCCGTTCGCCATCATGCCCTATAAGGGCATCTTAAAGCGGCACCGCATCTTCAGTCATCCACATGACGATATGAGGTTGCTCGGCTCATTTTTATGAAAGGGATAGGCCCTATCCCCAATAAAATGGCATCATTAAAAAGGTTTGAAAAATAAAAAGATTGGGTAAATGAATGCTGAAGAACCACCGCAAATATTTCCAAACAAATCCAATCAACACAGAACTTTGCGGACGAATGGATGGTTCTGGATTTCCCGCTTTGGAATAAACTAAAAAAGAGCACTACTTATGAAGTAGGCTCTAGATGCACGAGTTTACATTTCAATGTTAAAAGTAAGGTTGATTAAGAAGCCCCAGCTCCAGCTTCCTCTAGTTCAGTTTCAAGTTCTCCCAATCGATGATATTCTGTCAAGACAGCTTCTTGAATTTTACCGCGTGTCGAGGAATTGATTGGATGAGCGATATCCCGGAATTCTCCATCAGGAGTTCGTTTACTTGGCATTGCTACAAATAAACCATTGTTTCCGTCGATTACACGAATATCATGAACCACAAATTCATTATCCAATGTAATTGATGCGATAGCTCTCATACGACCATCCGTATTCACACGGCGTAATCTTACGTCAGTTACTTCCATTTAAGCTCACCATCCCTTTTTGTTGTTGTTAAAACTTAAAGTACATATTCAACAAAAAAACGTGAACTCCTTCTATTATCTGTAAGTTTTTTAGAAAATTCAGCCTAGTTTTCAAAAATAATAGAAACTTCCCTGATATTACAGGAAAAATACCCATTACGTATGCCCCTTAAAAGCAAAAAAACGCCCGTTATTTAACGAGCGCAACCACTTCTATCTCCACCAGTGCATCTTTAGGGAGGCGTGCAACCTCTACACAAGAACGGGCAGGTTTGTGACTTGAAAAATATTCTCCGTATACTTCATTGATCGAACCGAAATCGTCCATGCTTTTAATGAATACAGTGGCCTTGATGACCGTTTCCAAGGATGCCCCCGCTTCTTTCAACACGGCTTGAAGGTTTTTGAACACTTGATGAGTTTGTTCCTTGACATCACCCGTCACCATTTCACCAGTAGCAGTAAGCGGAATTTGCCCTGAACTGAAAAATAACTTATCGACGATCACGCCCTGTGAATATGGGCCGATCGCTGCCGGTGCTTCATTCGTATGTATCGTTTTCATGAAATGATTCCCCCTATCCCTTTTTAGAAAAATAATTTCCACGGCTGACATTGATTTTTTTGTCTCTTTCTACTACCTGTGTCAACTTGATTAAGGATACATAATCCTCGACAAGGCATTCCTCGGTATGCTCCGATTCAACCAGCACGGCAATTCCGGCCACTGTTGCTTTGAATTCATCCAATAAACTGACCATACCATTAATGGTGCCTCCAGCCTTCATGAAATCATCCACAATCAATACATTCGAACCCTCAACCAAACTTCGTTTCGAAAGTACCATCGTCTGAATTCTCTTCGAAGAGCCTGAAACATAATTGATGCTCACTGTAGAACCTTCCGTCACTTTATTGTTCCTTCTAACGATGACGACCGGCACGTTCAAATAATTTGCCACGGCATAGGCTAATGATATCCCTTTGGTTGCCATGGTCATGATGACCGAAACATTTTTCCTGGCATACATGGAAGCGATGATCCTGCCAACCTTATTCACGGTTTGCGGATGCCCTAATATATCTGTCATATACAGATAGCCGCCGGGAAGAAGCCTTTCAGGGCTGGCAATCGTTTCGCATAATTCGTCAATGAAGGCATTTGCTTCGCCTTCCTTGATGGATACGATATATTTCACGCCGCCTGCCGCACCCGGAACGGTCGTTAAAGATCCGATCCCACGCTGTTCAAAGGTATCCTTGATGATTGTTAAATCTTCACTGATCGAGGATTTTGCCGAACTATACCTTTCAGCAAAATAAGTCAGCGAGACAAGTTCTCCTGGATGTTCTAATAAATAATTGGTCATATCGACCAGCCTCTCGCTGCGACGAAATTTCATTGAGACACCCCCTTTGTGAATTCCGAATATTATATAGCAACTATACCACTAATGTACGTTTCTATTCAAGATTGTTTCGATCGCCCAATAAACGGACCGCATAGACTTGATCACAGAATCCCCGCAGGCCGTTATATATTCTTTGCATGCGCGAGTCATGTTCCACCAAACCAAAAACGGTAGGGCCGCTTCCGCTCATCAAGACCGAATCTGCTCCGAATGTTTTCATTTGATCTTTAATATTTGCAACTTCCGGATATAACTGCAATGTCACTTGCTCGAGAACATTGCCCAACCCATCGCATACATCCTGATAACTGTTTGCTTTGATCGCCGAGATCATTCCAGGCACATCCGGATGATCCATTTTTGAAATTTGGAGCCTTTTGTATATATCAGCCGTGGAAACGCCAATTGTCGGCTTGGCTAAAATGACCCAGCATTTCGGCGGTGCCGGCAGATGCGTGATTTTTTCCCCGCGCCCTCTGGCCAGAGCCGTTCCCCCATAGACACAAAAGGATACATCAGAGCCAATTTCCGCTCCTATTTCCGCAAGCTCGTCCATGGATAGCCCAAGCTTCCACAGTCTATTTAAGCCTCTCAGGGTAGCTGCGGCATCACTGCTTCCCCCGGCAAGTCCAGCTGCTACAGGAATATTTTTCTCTATAGTTATAGAAACACCTTTATTGATTCCAAAACGTTCCTTTAGAATAAATGCGGCTTGGTAAGCTAAATTCCGATGATCATCCGGAACGAATCGATTATGGGATAGAATCTGTATATGGTTTCCCTTTATTTCCTTCAGTTCAATTCTATCGGCAAGGTCGACTGTCGTCATGATCATTTCCACCTCATGATACCCGTCAGGCCGTTTGAAAAGCACATCCAAAGCCAAGTTAATCTTAGCCGGGGCTTTTTCCATAAGCTTCAATATGTCCACCTACTTTAACGTTCTTAAAAGTTCTTGTCCTATTCTATCATATTTGTTTATATTCTAAAGGTTTTTTCATCGTAATTTCAATGTATTGAAGCGAAGATCGACCTTCAGAGGCGAATGGACACATGCAGTAGGCATATGGGCGAGCAGCTTCTCCCTGCTTACAATATTCATACAGCCCTTACGATACATAAAAAACCGGACTCCTTATCTACAATGTAAGCAAAAATGAATCGTGCTATACATTGTAACGGGAGCCCGGCTTCTTTAAAGGGTGACAGCATGTTGCAATTTAGTGTTCAATTTATTCTTTGTTCACCAATTGACGTTGTGCTTTTTCGATAGCAAGCTTCACCATGTTCCCTGCGTCCTTGGCCCGGATTCCTCCCCAGCCTTCTTTCTGGACCACATCGTAAAATCCAAGTTCTTTTGCCAATTCTTCTTTAAGACCATCTGACATAATCCCTTTTCTCCTGCTCAAGCGAAACGACCCCTTTCACATGCTGTCACATGCCTAGTGTTTGCATCATACGTTATTTCATTACACCTTTTATGAAAATCGATTGTCCTTCCAGGCCAAAACAAAAAGCAGCAAACTCATGTTCGCTGCTTCGTCTAAGTTACATCTCTTGTTGTTTGTTTAAAAATGTTAGTTCTACGGTTTCCGTTAAAACATCCGCATAGCTGTAAGATACTCTTTCAAACGCATTTTCATCTTGGTCGAGCTCAATTACAAAAACAGCCGGATAAGTTTCCGCCAAAATTCCAAAACGTTCTACAGTCTTTCTTCTTCCACCATTTGCTTTTAAGAGCAATCTTTTGCCTAGGTTTGAATCAAGTGCAGTTTTAATATCAGCTAGAGTTTTTGGCATTTTCGGTCCACCTCACTAAGTTAAGTATATCACAATTTACATATATACGCAAACAAAATAATAAATTATATCAGCACTTAAAAATGTAGTCAATATATTTTTACCTGAAATTCGGCAAAATCCTGAACAATTTTATTATATCCTGGGAAATGAAAAATTATGTAAACGAACTATCACCTTATTCAATCAGCCGAATTTTCGTAATTATAACCGTATATTTTGTCGACCTATCGCTAAATCACCGATTCCAAAGGAGGATATCCGAATCCTGATACGATGAAAGCAAGCTGCATTCTTTTAAAAATGCAGCTCGCTCATTCTTCCTGAAATGGCTTGAAAGGCAGTCCGGTCCGTAACACCCCTCTTGTCTCTACCCCGCCTAAGCCTTTCTCGCCCGTTAACGTATTCCTTAGTACATCCCATACATGAATATTCTCGGTAAAAGGAGAGAAGCTCACCTTTCCGACAATATACACAGGATCAAGAGCATGAATGTTAACACGCGATGGAGAGCTTGCAAAATTCGCCCCAGCTTGGATGAGTGATTCAAAATGAGATTGACACGCCCCGGCAAATATAATCAGCTGGTCTAAATGTGAAACCTTCCTTCTTGCTTCCCTAACTGTCTGGACAAAGTCCTTTGAGTGACGGTATGCATTGATATCGGACATCGGCCCTTTTGATTTTGAATAGGCGTCATGCCCGGTGACAACAAGGATATCCGGCCTGTAATGGTCCAGCAATCCCCCGATCCTTTGGGGCATTTCCTTTTCATTGCAATAAACGCCATTGACCGGGATACCGAATTTTTGATATAGATCGAGGCATTTCCTTAAGTAAGAAGCATCTCCATCAACATGGAGGACCCTGCCTGGTATTTGAAAGTATTCACCGCTATAGCGATAGCCATTACTGGACTGATAGCCGTTTTTTTGCTGCTGCAGCTCAAGATCTTGTGTTAATAAACGGTAAGATTGCTCTTGAAGTGCCTCATTCGACCTTTGTCGATCATTTCTTTCATGATCATTAATGATCATTAAATCTTGAAAAGGTGCATCTGCGATCAGCCGGATATCTTCCCCATAAAGGACTGCTTCCCGTCTTCCGGCAATCTCACGAATATCGATTACCCGGAACAGCACGTCGCATTTATAGGAAACCCGACCGACAATATCGTTAATTTGAATATTCATGGCCCCACCCCATGAGAAGACTTATTTTCAGCCCGCCCTAGTTTATTTTCATTCTTAAGTTATGCAAGCCAATCTTGAATGGTGAAAGTTGGGGATTGACCATCTTCATAGTCAGGTTTTTCATATCGCGCGGGCCACCGGTCAAAACAAAAAAACCGGAAGCTGGGAGTGACCCCATTCCGGTTTTCCAATATCCTTATTTGAAGTTTGGCAATAGTGCATCGCTCAAGCGGCCAAATTCTTCTATGCTCAATGTTTCACCACGTCTGGTCGGATCGACTTCCGCTGCTTCTAGAGCAGCAAGTATGAGTTCCTTTTTCGCTTTTCCATCTTGCAGCTGGCTCGTTAAGTTGTTTAAAATCGTTTTCCGGCGCTGTGCGAAGCTGGCCCTCGTGACAATGAAGAAGAAATCCTCATCAAGAACCTCAACGATCGGCTGAACTCGCTTAGTAAGACGAATGACAGCTGAATCGACATTAGGCTGAGGCATGAATACCGTTTTGGGAACGATCATCACGGTCTCCGCTTCCGTATAATATTGAATCGCAATCGATAAGGAACCGTATTCCTTTGTACCAGGTTTAGCGGCAATTCGATCAGCCACTTCCTTTTGCAGCATGCACACGATACCCCTGATCGGAAGATTCTCGGACAATAGCTTTAAAATGATTGGCGTCGTCACATAGTACGGCAAATTGGCCACAACCATCAAATCCGAGAAGCCAGCGAATTCTTCCTCAATGACCTTCTTCACGTCTGCCTTTAAAACATCTCCGTGAATGATGTTCACATTGTCATAAGGAGAAAGTGTATCAGATAAGATTGGCAGCAAACGCTGATCGATCTCGAATGCCGTAACCTTTTTACTGCTTTTCGCAAGTTGTTCCGTCAAAGCGCCGATTCCCGGGCCGATCTCAATGGCACCGCTTTCCTCTGTCAAATTGGCATGATCGACGATGCGCTTCAAGATATTCGTATCGATTAAAAAGTTTTGGCCTAAACTCTTTTTAAAGGAGAATCCGTACTTTTTCAATATATCCTTGGTCCTGACGGGTGTTGCTATATCCTTATTCATGGTTTTCCTCCTGATTGATCTGTACCATTGCTTCAGCAAAAGCCTCGGTTGATATTTGGAACATTTTCAGTCGCTTATATAGCTGCTTTCCATTCGTGAATCCGATTTTCAAGATGGTTCCAAGTCTTTCCCTTCGTTCCTTGGCGCCGGAACCTCCTATTAAACCTGCATCTATCAAATCCTGCTGTGAAATTTCTTCCGAAGCCTCTTCATCCATTAATTGTGCATCTTTCAAAGCATGACGGATCGCCTCAGGCGATGCATGCTCCACGCCTATTCCCCTGCCTGACTTAGGGAGGGCCTCCTTCTTCGTTAAAAAGGCATGTTTACACCCTTTTACCTGTTCCGAAATGATATTCCTGATTTTTTGACCAGGAAAATCAGGATCTGTGAAAATGATCGCACCTCGCGTCTTTTGTGCAAGCCTGACCTGCTCAATACACGCTTCATCCACAGCCGAGCCGTTCGTTTCTATTGTATCGGCATTAACGGCCCTTTTTATCGCTACCGTATCGTCCTTACCTTCTACAACAATGATTTCTTTAATTTTTTTCATGTTATCCTTATCCTCCATACAGAAAAGCGCATGCGCTTTGGATCGCTATCGATACATGCATCTGGGCCACCTGTGATGCCTCCCCATTTGCAGAAGAAATTTTACGGAACAATGACAATGATTCCAGCCAGCATCATTTATGAAATAAACACACATATTACATCTTAAGCAATTTTTGCTACGTCTATCTTATTAAAACAGTTTTACATGAGGTTTTTCAACAAATGGAAAATAAAACGTCAAAAAACAGGAGACGAATTCATCTCCTGCGAGAGAAACCTTATTAGTCCAATACGCGAATCTTAACTTGCTTTACACCCCAACGGTAGGCGTCATTTTTTGAAGAAAAGAAAACGTCGATCTTATTCCCCTTGATAGCTCCGCCTTTGTCAGCAGCCACTGCATAGCCATAGCCCTCTACATAGACTTTCGACCCTAAGGGGATTACGCTTGGATCGACAGCAATGATTTTCGCACCGGGATTACTCTTGAGATTCACGCCTGTGGACGTGACACCTGAACAACCCTTGCAACTGGCTGTATAAGCGGTTGATGAAACGTATATTTCTTTCCCATTGGGCGAACTGACGTTGGTTACGCCGCGTGATGCTTGGGCAACTGTCGTTTTCGTTCCGACCGTTACAACCTTATCCTGCTTTTTATTCACGACTTTTTCTGAAAGTAATTCTCTTTTGACCTCTTTGCCATTTTCTTTAATGACTTCAAATTTCTTGGAAATGAGTCCGTCTTTTCCCTCTTTGACAATTTTCTCTTTCCCTTTTGATAAGGAGTCATCTTTTTTCGTAATGACAGCAAAGTCAACTGGTTCTTCCACTACATCGGTGACTTTTTCAATTCGAATTACGTTTACCGTATTCTTAGCTTCAACTTTCTCGGCTAGTTCTGGCTCAACTCGATCCAAATCATTGAGTTTTACTCCTTGTTGCTTTAAAAAGTCAGCGACAGTAGTCGAAGTTGACCATACCTTTTTTTCATCACCGCCCACCACTAACTTCAGTGCAAAGGCTTTGTCTATGGCAACTTCCATATTCCCTTTTAGCTTCGTACCTTTTGAGGGCGTGATCTTATCCTGGTCCTTCACATCCAAATCTTGTTCTTTCAAGAACTCGTCTACCGTATCAGCGGTTGACCAAACTTCCTCGGTTTCACCATCCTGGTTCATGACGATTTTTTGCGCCGGCTTGTAGACAACCTCTAAATTGTCGCCCACCTTGCTGTCCCTTGATGGGTGGACATAGTCCGCGGCTTGAACGGTAATCTCCAAATCTTTCAAAATATCATTGACAGTAGATGCGTGTGTCCGCACTACCTCTTTTTTTCCGTCTAGCATGATCGTGACTGTATGCTTTGTTCCTTGATGGATTAGTAATCCCAATGCTGCGGAAACAAGAATTGCACTGCATATGGCCATTGCCATTCTCTTCTTCCCAAGCTGTTTGGGGATAAGGCTTTTCATAGTATTTAATAGAATGAAAAACTCCTCCTTCCTCCCGGTGATTATATAGACTTAGTTATCAAGCTGTCAACCCATTCACTTCTCATTCAGGAAATTACTACCTATTATGCATAGTCCGGAATCAAAAGGAAAGGGCGACTTCTCGACATAATAAGCCCATTGTGGGAGTGAGATTTGTTGAAATCTCGAAAATCGCGATTTTCGCTAGCGAACCCCGATGGAAATTGTCAAAAATACTGTCAGTTAATGCCGAATAATTTCTTGGCATTTTCCGTCGTTGCCTTGGAAACTTCCTCTATCGTTAGCTGTTTGATTTCCGCAATCTGCTCGGCGACCAGCTTCACATAAGAGGGTTCATTACGTTTTCCCCTAAAAGGGTGAGGTGCCAGATAGGGACAATCCGTTTCAACCAACAAACGGTCCAAAGGCACGGCAGCTGCTACCTCTTTTGGTTTTTTGGCATTTTTAAAGGTCACGGGGCCGCCCAACGAAATATAGAAATTCATCTCTATGCATTCCAACGCCGTTTCAGCGCTCCCGCTAAAGCAATGCATGATGCCGCCCACACTGGAGGCCTCTTCTTCCTTCAAGATGTTCACGATATCCGCCGTCGCTTCGCGATTATGAATGATGATGGGCAGCCCCACTTTTTTCGCCAACCGGATTTGCTTCCTGAATACCTCTTTTTGTACATCCTTAGGCGATTTATCCCAATGGTAATCAAGCCCCATTTCTCCAATTGCCACTACCTTTGGATGACTGGATAGCTCCTCGATCCATTGTAAGTCGTCTTCGGTCATATCTATGGCATCCACAGGGTGCCATCCGACTGCGGCATACATGAAATCGTAAGCTTCCACCAATTCCATCGCCCTTTTGATGGTTGGCCTGTCAAAGCCAACCACGACCATATGATTCACTCCAGCTTCCTTGGCTCTTTCAATGACTTCTTCGAGATCCTCGTTGAATTGTTCCGCATTTACATGAACGTGTGTATCAAATAACATTTTTACTCTTCCTTTCTAGCACTATTTTATTTAAGAATGAATGTATTATGTTTCACAATTAGATAACAAAAAGATTACAACGGGTACATGCAGGCCTATTTACTTTTTCCAAAACCATAAAGAAAAAAACATAAAAATGTTTCATATGAAACACCTTTATGTTTTTTGAGGGTTTATTTCACCTTTGAACCATTTGGAATCGATGAATCTATTGTCGCGACCGAGAGCTTGCCTTCCTGACTGCCAGCCAAAATCATTCCTTGAGAGAGCTCGCCACGAAGCTTAACAGGCTTTAAATTCGTTACGCATATCACTTTTTTACCTACTAAATCTTCAGGTTTATAGTGCTGGGCAATGCCAGATACGACTTGGCGCTTCTCATAGCCTAAATCAAGCTGCAGCTTCAGAAGCTTATCCGCCTTCTTCACCGGTTCTACTTCGATGACCTGGGCCACACGAAGCTCCACTTTCGTAAAGTCATCTATCGTGATTTCATCAACCTCCGGAATGGGCTCTTCCGCTTTTTCAGGCGCTTTTTCAGGCGCTTTCTCGGCACCGCCTTGCATTTGCTCTTTAATATATGAAACTTCCTCTTCCATGTCCAAACGAGGGAAGATCGGGTCGCCCTTCAACACTTTCGTGTCCGCAGGGATTTGGCCGAACTCCGCTAAGCTATCCCATGAAGTTAACACTTCATCCTGGATGCTAAGCTGGGCAAAGATTTTTTCCGGCGTCTGCGTCAAGAAAGGCTTCAAAAGGATAGCCGTCCTACGTAAGGATTCCGCTAAATGAACCATAACACTGGCAAGCTCTTCTTTTCTTGCTTCATCTTTGGCAAGCGACCATGGCTGTGTTTCATCAATGAATTTGTTCGTCCTGCTCACAAGCTGCCAAATGGACGTTAGCGCAACTGAAAACTCCATTTTCTCCATCGCTTCCTCATACTTGCCAACCGTATCATGATTCATTTCAAGCAAGGCTTTTTCAAATTCACGATTCGATCCTTGATAGCTCGGGATCACACCATCAAAATACTTGTTGACCATTGCCACCGTTCGGTTTAACAAATTGCCTAGATCATTAGCCAGGTCGAAGTTGATTCGTTCCACAAACCCCTCAGGAGTGAACACACCGTCAGAACCAAAGGGAACTTCACGCAATAGGTAATAGCGTAAGGAATCCAGGCCGTAACGATCAATCAAGGTAACGGGATCGACCACATTCCCTTTTGATTTGGACATCTTCCCATCTTTCATGAGCAGCCAGCCATGGGCAAAGACTTTCTTAGGAAGCGGTACATCAAGGGCCATCAGCATGATTGGCCAATAAATGGTATGGAAACGAACGATTTCCTTTCCGACCAGATGTACATCAGCAGGCCAATAATTCAAGTATTTAGAATCCTTGTCCGTTCCATATCCTAAGGCCGTTATATAATTGGTCAAGGCATCGATCCATACATAAATGACGTGCTTTGGATCTCCTGGCACCTTGATGCCCCAATCGAAGGTAGTGCGCGAAACGGCCAGATCTTCCAAGCCTGGTTTAATGAAATTATTGATCATTTCGTTCTTACGCGATTCCGGTTGGATGAAATCAGGGTTTTCCTCGTAGAACTTCAATAATCGATCTGCATATTTACTCATCTTAAAGAAGTATGATTCTTCTTTCACTTTTTCGACAGGTCTGCCGCAGTCCGGACAGTTCCCATTGCTCTCCTCTACCTGACGTTCCGTGAAGAAGGATTCACAAGGTGTACAATACCAGCCTTCATATTGGTCCAAGTAGATATCGCCCTGGTCAAGGAGCCTTTTGAAGATTTTGGCTACAACCGCTTTATGGCGATCCTCCGTCGTCCGAATGAAATCATCATATGAAATATCAAGCTTTTCCCATAGCTCTTTAATCCCCGTTACGATGTTATCCACGTATTGCTGCGGGGTGATTCCTTCTTCAGCTGCTTTACGCTGGATTTTTTGGCCGTGTTCATCAGTCCCTGTCAGATACATCACATCAAAGCCCCGCATCCTTTTATAACGGGCCATGGCATCACCTGCCACTGTCGTGTACGCGTGCCCTATATGTAAATTACCGCTCGGGTAATATATGGGTGTCGTGATATAAAATGTTTTTAGTTTATCTTTCACTTGGTTCCCTCCTCATCTTTTGGAAAACTGGCGATGCGACTTGCCAAAGCCATCAGACTATATTAAAAGTAATTATCTCTATTTTAACGCTATATGCGATTCTGCGCGACAATAATCACAAATCAAATCCTCATGATGGTGGAATTATAATCGTTTGAATCGGTGTCTTTAAAAATAATGTTAAGGGGGTAACTTCCTTTTTGTCAGCATTACCTCTTACCTCCACAAAATATACCTAAAAATCTTTTTTTGTGCAACATATCACATATTTGAAAGCTTTCTCTGGAAATTATCCTTAACTGAGAACTTATGCTTTGAAACTAAAATGCATTTAATCATATAATAAAGAAGTCTTTTGTCGAATTGTGGTGACATGCGTAATTTTTTGTAGCTGATGAACATCTAAATGATGAGGACATATCCAGTTTTTGCTCATTAAAACCATTTTTGAACCCTGGAAATGCAGTCATGCTCTTTTCTTACAAAAAAATGAAAATAAATCATTGACGAATATGGGAATGGCTGGTATTATAAGTTTATAAAAAAATTTGTCGAATAATGGCGAAAAAAATAGAAATAGGGTACTAGATTGTAATCTGAGAGGAGAAATTCTAAAATGAAATCTACAGGTATTGTTCGTAAAGTTGATGAATTAGGCCGGGTCGTTATTCCAATCGAGCTTCGTCGTACATTGGGAATCGCTGAGAAAGATGCTCTTGAAATCTACGTTGATGACGAGCGCATCATCTTGAAAAAATACAAACCAAACATGACTTGCCAAGTTACAGGTGAAGTTTCCGATAACAACCTTACACTTGCAAACGGTAAATTGATCCTTAGCCGTGAAGGCGCTGAATTGCTTATCCAAGAAATTCAACAAAATTTCACGACTTCTAAATAATTGCCTAACAAAAAAACTTCCGGACCCCGGAAGTTTTTTTTTGCTCATTTATCCTCGCCATCAATGTGATACGCTTGATATACATCTCGTTTTTGGATATCGCGATCCTTTGCGACTTGCTTGATGGCGTCCTTTGAAGTGTACTGCTCGGCTTCTATATAGTGATTGACATGCCCGACTAAATCAAGTTCCGCCCACCAGGCTTCGGAAGCCTCTTCGTCCGGAAATTGCCCGCCTTCGATTATTAAACAGAACTCACCGCGGATTTCGGACTCCGTCGCCCAAGTCAGCGCTTCACTTATCGTCCCCCGAATGAATTCTTCGAATTTCTTGGTTAATTCACGACACAATACAATCCGACGGTCACCGAGTACTTCCTGCATATGCTTCAAAGTTTCTTTTAAGCGGTGCGGTGATTCATATATGATCCAAGTCGATTCCATCTTTTTTAACTTTTCCAGCTCCCGCTTCTTTTCTTTGGCTCCGCGCTGTAAAAATCCATAAAAGTAAAAGGGCTGCGGCGTGAGCCCTGATGCAATCAATGCCGTTAATGCAGCGTTTGCACCCGGGAGCGGGATGACTTTAAACCGCTCGGCTATTGCATCCTTGACCAGTTCGTATCCGGGATCAGAAATCGTAGGTAAACCGGCATCACTTACCAAAGCGATGACCTCTCCTGACCGCAGCCTCTCTAGCATCTGCTTCCCGCTATATTCCTTATTATGTTCATGGTAGCTGACGATAGGTGTCGTAATTTCGAAGTAATTGCATAATTTCTTCGTATTCCTTGTGTCCTCGGCAGCAATGACATTCGCTTCCTTTAAGATCCTTAAAGCCCGGAAACTCATATCCTCAAGGTTCCCTATCGGTGTAGGGACCAGATACAGGGCTGGCTCCAATCCTTCTTTTTCAAAACTCTTTTGCTGCCACATATCATATATCTCCCTTCGCCATCCACATTTGTTTTTGCTTTCTTGACAATTGCTTGAATTTATATTCGGCCTGCATGGCCAATGTCTGTGTTTCGAATAATTCATGATGAATCAGTTCAACCGGGGTGCGTCCTCGTGTATACTTTGCCCCCTTGCCTTGATTATGGGCAGCGATCCTTCGCTCCAAGTCATTTGTATAACCCGCATAATAGCTGCCGTCCCTGCACTTTACGACATAAAAATAATGTTCATTCTTCTCCATATAAAATCCTTCTGATTTCCGGATTATACTCATTTTCGTCATTATATACAACGAGCGGAGGCAGAATCTTCAAATCAGGGTTCCCATCCTTTATCCCCTCAATAAGAATCGTATTGGCTTCCTTTGAGCTTTTGGGATAAACGAATTGAAGCCGTTTCGGTTCGATCCTGTACTTCCTCATGAAATGCAGGATATCCATCAAGCGCCCCGGCCGATGAACAAAAGCGGCTTTGCCCCCTTGACGCAGCAATTGACTGGAAACGCGCATGACGTCTTCAAGATTACACATGATTTCATGCCGGGCAATGGCAAAATGTTCATTTTTATTGATTTCCTCAATCGATGGCGTCGGAAAATACGGGGGATTGCAAGTAACCACGTCATATTTGCTATAACCGATCTGTTCCGGCATTTCCTTGATGTCCCCATGAATCATCTCGATCCGGGAGGATAAGCCGTTATGGTCCATGCTTCGCTGGGCCATGTCATATAACCGCTCTTGAATCTCGACGCCTGTAATTGCCGCTTTCGTCCTTGTGCTCAGCAATAAGGGCACGACGCCATTCCCCGAACAAAGGTCGACAATTTTCCCTTTTTGGATCGGGACATTCACGAACCTGGATAATAAAACGGCATCCAATGAAAATGAGAACACCGATGGGCTCTGGATGATCCTTAAATTCTCAGCCAATAGATAATCGAGGCGCTCATCGCCTTTAAGTTCCACCATTGCTGTTACCCTCCTAATTATGTATGGAAAAAGCATGTCCAGGATCCATGCTTCGACTTTCATCTCGTACAAAAAGGGGCCTGACCCATAGTATGCGTCAGACCCCGAATCACTATATATTGTAAACGGTCTATCTATCACTTTAAAAGAGATGGAGCATTCTTTTATATATTATTCCATTATCACTTCTTGTTTAAAAACGATAAACAGAACAGGCAATCTCCTTCTTTTCGTAAACTGCCAAAATGCAGATTACAAATATGGAAGCCCTCTTGATAGATACGGGCTAAATTATCATAGCCTTCCCCGATATCCATAACCTTGTCCGTACTAGCGGTGCGATTTTTCACTTTTTGCTTCATCTTTACCGCAGCAGGCGCAGTTTCGACTTCCGCAAGGCCTAACCGATGACGCAAGTGCTCGTTTTCCAGCTTGAGCGACTGGTTTTCCTCAAGGATTTCAGCCAGGTTCTGCTTCAATTCCCCAAGCTGTTTATACAATTGGCCTATCTGGGTTTCCATATTGGTCACCGACTCAAAAATAGCTTTCTTATCCACGCTCTCCCACCACCTTAATAATCTGTGGCTTGAATAGAAACGGCTCCCTCTTTTAGAATCTCATCTAGAGTATACTCTAATACTCTTTCCTGCTCGATTAGTTCAATCTGAAGTACGCGTTCTAGAATATTAAGCCCCACTACCTTGCCTTTGCCACCAGGCGTATTAATCATTTCACCTAAATCAGGAAGCATTTCCTTCGCACTTTCATACTCGTCATTTTCATATTTCAGACAGCACATCAACCGACCGCATAATCCTGAGATTTTTGTAGGGTTTAATGATAAATTTTGATCCTTCGCCATTTTGATCGAAACTGGTTCAAAATCCCCAAGAAATGTGGAGCAGCAAAGCATCCTGCCACAAGGCCCGATGCCGCCAAGCATCTTTGCTTCATCCCTAACCCCAATTTGGCGTAGCTCTATCCGAGTTCTGAATATGGCAGCTAAATCTTTGACTAAATCACGGAAATCCACGCGGCCATCCGCTGTAAAATAAAACACGACTTTATTTCTATCGAATGTATAGGAGACATCGACTAGCTTCATATCCAGCTTATGCTCAATGACCTTCTGACAACATATTGAGTAAGCCTCTTCTGCAGCAGCCTTGTTCTCATCGACAATCAGCTTATCTTTCGCGTCAGCTACCCGAAGTACTTTTTTCAATGGCAGGACAACATCGTTTTCATCTACTTGCTTACGGGCTGTAACAACTTTACCGAATTCAACGCCGCGGACAGTCTCCACTATTACAAAATCGTCCTTAGGAATAGCGAATTCACCCGGATCAAAGTAGTATATTTTGCCCGCTTTTTTAAAACGGACACCTACAACATCATACAAATCATGATCCCTCCTGCAAATTCAGCACAAGCTGTTCCATCAACAGCTGTGGATTCGTGTTGGACATCAGCTTTCTTTTTGCTTCCAAGATACACGCCATATGCTCGGCAAGGCGTCTTGAGGAAAGATGAAGAGCGTGAGTTTCAAATTCCTTCAGTTTATTTTGAAATACAACAAGGTGCTTTTTATCCAACTGAATGTATAATAAATCCTTATATATAAGAAGTAACAAATCAAGACCTCTGTCAACCTGTTCTCTTTCTTTAAAGTGTGTGAACCAATCCGTTTGAAGGTACAACAATGCCTTCAAGGAATTAAGTTTTAGCACTTCATACAATTTTACCACTATTTTTTGAGCTTGTACAAACCATTCATCACGGCTAAGCTCGATTCCCGCTTCCACATTCTGTGTTATATGTGCAATAACCGAGGCGAGCTGTGGCTCCAAATCCTGTTCCATCAGCTTCCGTTTCACATTCTCCGGGGATAATGGCTTGAACGAAATCACTTGGCATCTTGATAATATCGTCGGCAAAATTCTTTGAATCTGTTCGGTCATCAATATCGCAACGGTGTCGGCCGAGGGCTCCTCCAAGAATTTCAATAGACTATTGGCGGCACTCACCGACATTTTGTCCGCATCGGCAATCATATAAACCTTGCGATCTGCCTCGACGCTCTTTTTCGAGAATTCCTCTTGAAGCCCCTTGATTTGTTCCTTCTTGATGGAGAGGCCATCTTTTTCTATTAAATGGACGTCTGGATGATTGCCGCTTGAAATCCGTTTGCAATTCCGGCAAGTTTCGCATGGCTCGTAACCTGCTGTGGGGGCTTCACAAAGTAAGCTTTTGGCAAATGTATTGCTTATATCCTGTTTACCCGTGCCTTTTTCCCCTTCAAATAAATACGCATGCGCCACTCTGTCCTTCATTATGCTATTCTGCAGCATGGTCATCACCTGCGGCTGAATTCGGCTCATATCCTGCCATGTTTTATCCAAAACCATCAACTCACTTAAGTATATAGATTAATCAGAAGACCTTTAATTTCACCTATCATTTCCAATATTTCAAGCGAGCCTTTCTCTTTATTGAGAATTTCCTCACTTAGCTCAACTAATCTTGCATCTATCGTTTCCACGGTTTTCAATGGCCGGCTTTGACCATATTGGTTCCAACTAGTGGATTGCTTCAGCTCCAATCCATATTCAACCGCTTCTTTTACAAACCGTTTAACCAACGCCTTATATTTTGCCAATTCCCTAAAGGTACGTGACCGGACTAAACGCTGCCCCGCCCCTTCAATATCACCTATCAAACGGTTCAAGGTTTGGATTTGCATCTTTTGATCCTGTGTCTGGACCATTTGCTGAAACCTTCCATTTGCAGACTGAAACTGTTTGGCATCTTGGCGTGTCTTATCCAGCTTAATAGGGATTTCATGGTTGATTTTCATTATGAACCTCCATGCATCTACCCATTAAAACTGTAAAAAGTTTTCAACAGGCAAAATGAATATGGTCGCACCGCCTACCTGTATCTCCACTGGGTAAGGTACATAGGACTCGGCGTTGCCGCCCATCGGTGAAACCGGTGATACTAATTGGGAGCGTGACTGGCAGTTCTGCTTGATGATCTGAATGGCCTGATCAACCCGTTCATCCTCCGTGCCGATCATGAAAGTCGTATTGCCCGATTTTAAAAACCCGCCAGTGCTGGCAAGCTTGGTCGTTCCGAAATTATTTTCCACTAATTCATTCAGCAGCCGATGGCTATCTTTGTCTTGAACGACAGCAATGATCATTTTCATTCTTATCACCCTCCGGTTACTCTGAATTTTTTCTACCTCTATTATAGCAACTAGTCATTGACTGGAATAGTATTCCGTTGAATAATCTGAAAACGAATATGATTACCTTCCCGACTCTTTCAGGAGGTTTAATAAGCCGGCTTTCGTTTCTTCAAAAACTTCTTCGATTGTCCGTCCTGCATCCACGATGATGAAGCGATCTTGCCATCTATTCATGATGAGCTGGTAGCCTTCGCAAACCTTCTTATGAAAATCCAACGCTTCAAGGTCAAGCCTATTCACTTCGCGCTCCCCATTGGATTGAATGCGCCTCAATCCCTCTCCTGGGTCAATATCGAAAAAGAACGTGGCGTCGGGCATCATGCCTCCGATTGCGAATTTATTGATACTGTAAACCTCTTCTATATCCAAGCCCCTTGCATGCCCCTGATAGGCCAGAGAGCTATCGATAAATCGGTCACAGAGGACGATGCCGCCTCGATCCAGCTCCGGCATGACCACCTCCACTAAATGCTGGCGTCTTGCCGCTGCATATAATAAAGCCTCTGTTCGAGGATCCATAGCTGTATTTTCTTTATTGAGAATGACTTCCCTGATTTGCTCCGCAATGGGAACCCCGCCTGGCTCGCGCGTTAACAGGACTTGATAGCCTTCTTCTTGCAGGGCCTTGCCAAGCATGTGGGTAATCGTCGTTTTCCCAGCACCCTCGGGCCCTTCCATTGTTATAAAAATGCCACGCTTCATCGATGTACCTCCAAGGTTCTTTGTTTGTAGTATATCATTTTAACCTGATTGTCCGCTTTCATAAACGAATAATTCACCATTTGCCAGAGAGGAACCGCCATGGAACCTCGCTCCTAGCGACAGCAGTCCCTTCAAGCTCGATACATGCTCGGCAGTGATCATTTCCCCGGACATAATTAAAGGGATCCCCGGAGGGTACGGAATGACCATCTCAGCCGACACTTTCCCTATGGACTTCCTGAACTCAACCGATTTCGGTTTTCTTTGTTTCATGAGCGAGTATGGCATTTCAAGACCTGTCATTGACTTTCCAGCATGCCGACTATCCATTTGAATGGGCATGCTCTTGCCCGTTCTGCCTATGGTCGCGTTGTTTATATTTTCAATGATTTCATGAAAAGGAAATTCGGCACCCATCTTCAATAAAGGTAAAATCAGCAGCAAATTATTAGGATCAGCCAATTCGGCAAAAATTCCTTTTGCTTCACATAACCGCTGCAATTCAAAACCGCTTAAACCATTTTTTGATTGGATGACCACTTTCAATGGGTCGCAAAAAGTCCCCTTTGGCGCCTCCATCACTTTAATTGATGGCAGGGCGTCCAATCCCCCCCTGAACTCCCCAATTTTTCTATTCAGCTCTTTTTTATCATCTGGGGTGAAAGAGGCGAGGTAGGCCCTGGATAAATCAAGCGACCCCATGATGGGGTAGGATGGGCTGCTCGACTGGAGCATCTGCAAATAGAAGGATACTTGATCGGCATCAATGTAAGCTGAATGGAGGTGCAGATATGACCCCATGGTCATGGCCGGCAATGTTTTATGTGCAGAATGAACGACGGCATCTGCGCCGGCCTTAAGAGCCGTATCGGGAAACGGATCTCCTAACTGAAAGTGAGCGCCATGGGCCTCATCCACAAGCACCGGTATCCCCCTTTGATGGGCAAGCTTTACCATTTCGCCCATATCCTCGCCTAGACCATAATAATTCGGATAAGTTAAAACGATTGCCTTGGCATCCGGGTGGACACGCAAAGCTTCTGCAATCAATTCTGGTGCTATGCCTCCAGCGACCCCCCACTCTTCATAAAAAACCGGCCGCAGAAAAATCGGCTGAACATTGGCTAGCATCAGGCCATGTAAAATCGACTTATGACAGTTCCTTTGGACAAGCACCTTATCTCCTTCGCGGCATGCCGCAAGGATCATTGCCATGTTACCCACGGTAGACCCGTTGACCAGAAAATGACTCTTCTTCACTCCATATAAATCGGCAAGCAGCTGCTCGGCCTCTAAAATGGCGCCCTCAGGAGCATGCAGGTCATCTAAACCGTTTAGCTCCGTAGCATCGATCCCGAGCACGGGGCTATATAACGCTTGTCCCTTTTCACTAAATACCCGTCCATTTTTATGTCCGGGGACATGGAGGGAAATTGGTTCATTTTTATAAAAAGCACTCATTGCATCGAACAATGGTGTCTGTGATTGATTCATTTATTATCTTCCCTCAAATCATATTATTTTTTCATTTTATCAAATAAGTTCAAATTTATCTCCTCTGGCGATTAAACGGGAAATCACTGGCCCTTACCTGCGGCCAGGTCAAGTCATCAAGCATTCTGCTAAAGTACTATAAAAAGAGTCAGAGAATGAAGAGACAGTCCATTTCTTCATTCTCTAACTCTTCAACTTTCCATACCTAGCCTCTCATGAAAATATTTCAGGATTGGTGATTTTTCTTAATTGCTTTAAGTAATATTTATACCTCGGATCATTTGTATCGGTACCGATCATATCCCTTTCGCATTCCTCACAAATGAAAGTCGTATATACGTGTATCCCCATTCCTTTTATTTGTTCACACACCACGCACGTTTCCCCTGCCGTCGTTTTGGTTTTTGTTGTCCCCAACATCTCCACCTCCATACCTGCATTCTCCCCAAAAACCATCGTTCACATACTTCAATTTTAAATAGTTTAAGAGAACCGGGGCTGCTTTTAACA
Source organism: Peribacillus simplex (assembly GCF_001542915.1). Lineage (GTDB taxonomy): Bacteria > Bacillota > Bacilli > Bacillales > DSM-1321 > Peribacillus > Peribacillus simplex_B. The sequence continues at coordinate 58,876 of NZ_LNNH01000048.1, forward strand.
ATGTATGATGGAGATTTTCAATACGTGTATGTCTCTATATAAAAGTTTCCATAAACGATGAATCGTCGATTAACGAAAAAAGACCAGCCGAGGTGGCTGATCTTTTTTCTAATGGCTTGGCGGCGTCCTACTCTCACAGGGGGAGACCCCCAACTACCATCGGCGCTGAAGAGCTTAACTGCCGTGTTCGGAATGGGAACGGGTGTGACCTCTTCGCTATCGCCACCAAACATATCAGGAACGTTGTTCCTTCAAAACTAGATAATAAGAAGGTATTTCATTTTTTAAAGCGTTGGTTAAGTCCTCGATCTATTAGTATCAGTCAGCTCCACATGT
>NZ_LNNH01000049.1 GCF_001542915.1 Peribacillus simplex
CCCCCCCCCCCCCCCCCCCCCCCCCCCCCCCCCCCCCCCCCCCCCCCCCCCCCCCCCCCCCCCCCCCCCCCCCCCCCCCCCCCCCCCCCCCCCCCCCCCCGCCCCCCCCCCCCCCCCCCCCCCCCCCCCCCCCCCCCCCCCCCCCCCCCCCCCCCCCCCCCCCCCCCCCCCCCCCCCCCCCCCCCCCCCCCCCCCCCCCCCCTCCCCCCCCCCCCCCCCCCCCCCCCCCCCCCCCCCCCCCCCCCCCCCCCCCCCCCCCCCCCCCCCCCCCCCCCCCCCCCCCCCCCCCCCCCCCCCCCCCCCCACCCCCCCCCCCCCCCCCCCCCCCCCCCCCCCCCCCCCCCCCCCCCCCCCCCCCCCCCCCCCCCCCCCCCCCCCCCCCCCCCCCCCCCCCCCCCCCCCCCC
>NZ_LNNH01000050.1 GCF_001542915.1 Peribacillus simplex
TGATTGCCCGCCGTGTTGTGGTGGAGTATTTCGGACGTTGCATTTCACTGCAGGCACTCCCTTTCCGCGGGCGGTCCTTGAGCCTCCTCGGCTTTCAGCCTGCGGTGTCTCACGTAGACGCGCATTTCCCGCAGGAGTGTCGCCGCCTTCCGTTGCATTCCACTTGGTGTGAAACCAAAGTTTGTATTTTGATTGCCCGCCGTTTTGTGGTGGAGTACTTCGGACGTTGCATTTCACTGCAGGCGCTCCCTTTCCGCGGGCGGTCCTTGAGCCTCCTCGGCTTTCAGCCTGCGGTGTCTCACGTAGACGCGTATATCCCGCAGGAGTGTCGCTGCCTTCCGTTGCATTCCACTTGGTGTGAAACCAAAGTTTGTATTTTGATTGCCCGCCGTGTTGTGGTGGAGTATTTCGGACGTTGCATTTCACTGCAGGCACTCCCTTTCCGCGGGCGGTCCTTGAGCCTCCTCGGCTTTCAGCCTGCGGTGTCTCACGTAGACGCGCATATCCCGCAGGAGTGTCGCTGCCTTCCGTTGCATTCCACTTGGTGTGAAACCAAAGTTTGTATTTTGATTGCCCGCCGTGTTGTGGTGGAGTATTTCGG
>NZ_LNNH01000051.1 GCF_001542915.1 Peribacillus simplex
TGAGCGTGTATTCGCAGATGCAAAAGAAAAGCATGGTATGCGTTGGACTACTTTAAGGGGACTTAAAAAATTGTCGATGCAGGCGATGCTTACTTTCGCTACCATGAATGTAAAGAAGATGGCCACTTGGACATGGCAAGGTCCTAAAACGGCTTAACATAGTGGCTCGAAGAGCCCAAATCTCGTAACCTTTGATCAAAATTTCAAAGGAATTTCAAAAGGGGTTCGGAATTTTTTAATTCCGAACCCCTTTTGTCTACAAACTGAAAGATTAGCACCTGTCTTTCATCCTGTGGACAAACTCGATGAATACCTGCGAAGTTTACGTGTGCAACATTCGAAGGATTTTAATGAAAGGCACTCGTTTTCAACGGTCGGTCCGGGTGCCTGGGGGGGCATCACGTAACCTTTGCAACAGGAGTCTCGCACCTTCCGTCCCAAACCGCTTTGTTGCACTTTTACCCTTTCATTCTAAGCGACCGCAGACCGTAACGTTTTTGCATCGGCAACTTACAAGTGATTGAACACTATTTTCAACAAAGAAATCCCACCTCCTTACCCTATGCACACGCCCGAATAAAAGAAGGTTTCTTTCGCAAGAAGAGCAAGTGTGTTGGACCACTTCATGCGGGTTCGAGGCCCAATTTCACTTCCAAAACTGTAAGGGCAATTACATGAAAGCACCTGAAAATGGCTGACCCAAAGTGGTTTGCAGAGCCAATCTCTGAACAAAAAAGGGGGTTCGGAATTTTTCAATCCGAACCCCCTTAAACTACAAACCTAGACAGGCTATAGCATTCGCCCTTTTTTCCACTTATTAACCTCCGACAGGGGTTGGCATTCAGCAACGCTATGAAGCACGAAATTTAATCCGCCACCATTCCCAAAACGGCTCGTTTTCTAAATGAAAATCAGTTTATGCTGATTATTGAATTGGTAATCCAGCTTCATGATATCGCTAATGAATTCCGTTCCATATTGATTCAGGTAATAAAAAGCATTCCAGATCCGCTCTTGAGGCGATTCCAGCGGATAAAGCGAATGGGCGATCCGTTCATATTTTTTCAATGTAACCGCATGACGTTCCTTTGTTCGGTCACCGATTTTCCCGTATATGAAATCCAATTGCTTTTGGATGAATTCCATATTTTTGTTCAGCATCGGCTCAATCCCTTTATCTAAAGAAACAGCATGGTCTGAGAGTTTTTTATGATTCTCTTCAAGCTGTGATTTCAGTTTCCCGAAGAGATCAGCCGTTTTCTCATCTTCCACTGCTTCCAAGTACCGTTTTACAGCATTGGCGGTTCCTTCAGTCAAAACAGTTTCCAAAGTAAGTTCCATTTCTTCTAAATCGGTTAGGACACCCCGTTCTACAATCGTGATGTTTAACCTAGGGATGATTGGCGGCATTTTCATCGAAAATAACTCAAAGGCACGTTTTAATTCGGCCCAATAGGCAATCTCCCCCGGACCGGAAATGAAGGCCAATACCGGAAATAGCATTTCCTGCATAAGCGGACGTGTGATGACATTGTTGCTTAGCCGTTCAGGATGATTCTGGGCTATCATCAGCAGTTCCGCCTCCGAAAACGATGCCTCCGCGGTTTTACCGCTGAAGCCGCCCTCTACACGCTCCAGTAAACATCGATCTTTCTTTTCTGGATCATAATAAAATAAATTCGCGGCGTGTCTATCCATTTCGATCATTTTCGGATAACCTTTTGCCTGCATGAATGCTTGTTGATCCTCGACCACTTCAGCGATCCGCTCACTTTTTTGGATCATCGATACAAAGTGACCCTTCTCGATTTGCCTTAAGTCGGGATCTGCTGCATCCACGAGTAATAGACCATATTCATGGAACCACTCATGTATCAGGCGGGCAAAAAAGTCGACAAAGGTTTTCGATTCCTTAATCGTTTCTTTCATATTGATCAGGAGTTTATTCGTAAAGGCCGTTTCTCCATAGGTTTCGATGATTTCTTCGAACCACTTCTCTGCCTTTTCCGTTTCAAGCTCCACATCCGATACCATCGTTTTATAAGGCTGATAGGAAGGATACGTTTTTTTGTGCGGCTTTCCGTTTTTCATAACATACACATGATTGACCTCAGCCAAATCATGATCTTCCCCGGCTATCCAAAAAACCGGTATGACAGGGCGTCCAAGTTCTTTCTCCTGTTCTTCCGCAAGTTTTATGATCGAAATCACTTTATGGATGGTATAAAGCGGACCTGATAGCAACCCAGCCTGCTGTCCTCCGATCACGACAACGGAATCATCCCTGCGCAACCTTTCGATATTTCCTTTAACTCCCTCACTGCTCGAAAAACGGGACATGTATCGTTGTATGTAATCGGATAATTCACGACGGGAAAAAGCACGGTTCATCAATTCATTATATCTATCGCGATATATAGCCGGCTTGGACAAGTCATAATGAAAATAATCCTCCGCTTCAAGATGGTTTTGTAAATAGTCCGATGCAAAACGGTTTAAAGATGGTAACGCGAGATCTTTCATCTCCATTTCTGTTCTCCCTTTCTCTGCAACTACAATTCTTTTTAGAGTATAACATTCCGGTTTAAGAAAACAAAAGAAGTTGCCCAGCAGCAGAAAATTGATGTGGTGTTCTATTTTATGTAGTAAATATCTTTGTAATACTTGTAATTAATCCGATGGAAAATAATAGAATGTACGCAACGAAAAAGAAGGCGAAGTTCACTCTCCAAAAACCCTTTACCACCTTATGGAAGATGATTTCCTCTTTCACCTTGTAATGGACCATGACCACCACGGATGCGTTGACGATCATGATCAGCATGATCACCCAAAGGATATGCTTATCCCAAATGGCAATGATTAAATAATGGACGGATATTACGAAAAGCAGCGCACTCATGTCCATCGCGAACTGAACGGAGCGCCTATGGTTTCCCGTGAATTGTTTGGCGCCTATAAAAAAAAGTATATACCCTACAAAAGGCAATGTAATGAATATCGCGACTAGACTAGAAACAACGTTCGGCACACACTCATCCCCCCTGAGTCTCTTTCCCCTTGATCATCTTATATAGAGAAGACGCCAGGCCAACAGTTTTCCCCTTACCCTCTGCCATGGAAAGTATATGACCCAATATAGCATCAATTTCCGTTTGGCTGCCCTTTTCCAAATCCTTGAGCATGGACGATCGATTCCCTGCAGTCGCCATGCAAACGGATTTGACATGTTCAAATGACTCTGCTTTATTCTCCAATTCCAAAATCCCGGAGATCTCATCAAAAAGTTCCTGAAACAATTGATAATAAAAAGCATTGGTGATCAAGCTGCCATTTTTCACTTGCAGGATCGCTGTTAATGGATTGATCACTGCATTGACGACAAGTTTATCGAGGAGCATCGATCGATAGTCCCCGCTCTTAATAAAAGGAAAACCATCTATCTTCTCATTCACTAACGAGAGCCGATCCAGCTCCCCTTTAAAGGAAGCGATCCTGGTAAGGCCAAGCCCGGTATGCTCCACTGTATTCGCATCATGTCTCAAGGCCCCATGCTCCACGACTCCCACATAGACGGCAGGAGATTTCAGCTTCCTTAAATGAGCAATATGCCCGTAGCCATTCTGCAAGAACAGCAACGGTACATCAAGGCTATTGATCGCAGGAAGGATGTGTGGAAGGTGGTATTGTTTAACTGCCGTAATAAGGAGGTCGTGATCGGTTATCCCTTCGTCCAAGCTTTTCGACATGACGCTGTCCAGTAACCGGCTTTCACCTTCTTCGATTAGCCGGAGCCCGTCATGATTGATGATTGAGGCCTGCTGTTCTGTGCGAGTATAGAGCGTCACAAGATGTTTGCCGCTCAAACGAGATGCAAACATCAGGCCGATCGCCCCTCCTCCAATGATTCCAATGCGCATATTACCAATCCTTACTTTTCTAGATATATTTACTATTTTAACACATAATCTTTTTTATCCTGCATCTAATTTCATACCATCCCCTTTGAAAAATTCCGCGACCCAGCGTTAGGAAGATCCGATGCGCACGACTCGAAAAACATTCCAATTAAAAGTGCCATAAATGAGATGCCGGAGATTTATTTTCTTCTTTAAACATTGAATTAATGGTATATTAGATACGAAAAGCTTAGCCAATCTTCACTCTTTAAGGGATAGAAAATACCTCCAACCTAAAAGCGGCGAGCAATCGAAGGCTAGGGGCGGAGATGGTTGGCAATGGCTATAAGCATAAGTCAGCAGGATGGGTCGATGTCATGCTAGATTTAGCCTTTTGCCGGGTTTCGGAAAGGTACCTGGCAGCGGGATGACTTTCGAAGGTCACTATCGAAGAGGTTTATCAGAATTAAGGGGGAGCTTTTTTATGGAATACAAGGTGGAACGTTTACTTGTAAATTTTAAAACGCTTGAGGAATTCAAAAAATTCAAAGAATACGGGATTCAGGAACTGTCAATGCTAGATGATTTGGAAGGTAACATCATCGAAAATGACAGCCAATCACCTTTTTATGGAATCTTTTACGGCGACAAACTTGTAGCCAGGATGAGCCTGTACAAAAGAAGCGCTAAATTTGATCAGTATTTTGACAATTCAAGGGACTTCCTTGTTCTTTGGAAACTTGAAGTCCTCCCTAACTATCAGAAAAAAGGGTATGGAAAAGCTTTGGTCGAATTCGCCAAAAGCCTGAACATGCCTATTAAAACCAATCCAAGGGTTCACTCACAAGATTTTTGGAAAAAGATGGGCTTTTCTGCCGTTTCCTATGACATGGACCGGGACCTCGGAGAAAACCCGCTGATTTGGAGCCCATTCGACAACCAAACGAAGACAGAAACAGATACAGAAGAATAACGAAATGCGGGCGGATTTTTCCACCCGCCTTTTTTATTTGTTGACTCTTTCCAAATTACCGTTTTTATCCATCTGAAAACTCACTTTCGGGTTCGTTTTTTCATCCTCTTGTACACTAAGCTTCCTGGCACGCTCCATGATTTGCATCAGTGCACGATAATCTTCCTCCACAGCATTCAAGTTTTCTCTCAACAGGGCATTCTCTTCCTGCAAACGGCAATTTTCCTGTTCAATAAGTAGGGAGTGCGCGGATATCCGTTCCTTCTCCCTATTATCAACCTGGAAGAACTCATCCATTTTGGTTAAATATAATATTACCTTCTGAAGCGTAATAGAATCTTGTACTTCCTCTTGGGACTCCTCTTGTTCAAACTTGCTATGTTCCACTGCTGCAACAGGATTCTGCTCCGCATCAGGCTCAAGGACGGCCTGTTCCTTCCTTTGTCTCTTTGCCAGCTCGATCCCCGATTTATATTGCTTCCTTACAAAAGAATTCCACCGAAACCCACAAGCCGCCGATGTTCTTGATAATTGCTTCCCCACTTCTTCAAAGGCCTTCAATTGTGTACTGCCCTCTCTTATATGCCTTAGCACCACTTCAGCCAACAGCAAATCCTCATCATGGGTCCATGCATCTTGTCTCGCAATCGACATCCCTCTACCTCCTTAGCAAGTTTTAATTCATAATATGCACATGCTAGGAAAGATAGAAGAAATATAGAGGCAGTAATTTTTTATTTTTTCATGCTTAAGAAACGGCGGACAGCAGCATGATGTGCATCACTTGCCCAAAGTTTGGCACACTCATGGATTTCAGCCTCCATTCTCCCTTTAAGGCCACTCGCCTGCCACTTATTGACCAGCACCTTTTTATAAGCCGCCAATACCCCTGTCTCATGGCGGAGTAATTTTTCCGCGAAACCTTCCCATCCTTCCTCGCCGACTATTTCATCTACGAAACCGAATCCTTGAGCCTCTTCCGCCTTATGTATGCTTGCATCCATCAATAGCTTTAACGCCTTTTGCCCTGGTATTTTTTCAAGTAAAATCGATGCGCCGCCCCAGCCCGTAGTGATCCCTAGCGTCCCTTGTACAAATCCTAGCTTGACTCCGCTTTTCGCTAAACGGAAATCACAGGCAGTCGCTATTTCGCATCCACCGCCAATAGCGCTGCCATTAATATAGGCCAGGGTCGGTTTTGGAAAAACTGCTAGTGTATACAGAATCTCACCCATTCGCGATAACATCGTAAAGGCCTCTTCTTCGGTATATAAATCTTGAAACTCACTCAAATCCCCGCCTGAGCAGAAGGCCTTGGTACCCGCCCCTGTTAGGACAAGCATTTTAACCTCGTCATCGCGGGCCGCTTCCGCCAATATCGATTCGAGTTCGTCCATAAGTTGATAATTAACGGCATTCCTTTTCTCCGGTCTATTAAATATGACCTTCATGAAACCGCGCAAATCCTTTTCAACCTTAATCACCCGATTCACGTAAGCACCTCCGCCATATTCTTCATTTAAGTTGTTGCGTTTCCCGAATATTCCGCCAAATGAACTTATAAAAAAAGCCCAGAGAAAATCTCTGCGCTTTGATTAGCGTGTTGCATCAAGAAAGCAAAGCTTTCAAGTAGAAAAAGAAATTATTTTGCGACAACTTCTTTTCCTTTGTATGTTCCACATTCTTTACAAACGTGATGTGAAAGAGTCATTCCACCACAGCTTGGGCATTCTACCATACCAGGTACTTGAAGCTTGAAGTGTGTACGACGTTTTCTTTTTACAGTTTTCGACGTTCTTCTAAAAGGTACAGCCATTATTCCCACCTCCTTAAAAAATATAAAAAAGCTGGAAAAATCGGATTAACGATTTTCCGTTCCAATCAAGATTCTTTATTGTTGTCAAAAAAGTCGGCAAGCTTTGCAAATCGCGGATCAACCTTATGCTCATTTTCCTCTTCAGAAATAACGGCCCAGTCTTTACCGGATTGAGGAGCAGCTTCATTGGAATCGACATCCTCACAAAAAACCTGCATCGGAATTTCTAGCAATAAATTTTCTTTAATTACCGGTATAAGGTCTACAACATCGCCTTCTACAACAGTGACATCATCTCCGTAGAAATCAGTGCCATCTGCCTTTAATAGAAAGGTTTCCTTTGTATCAATATCAATCGGATATTTAACGTCTACCAGTGTACGGGAGCAAGGTAATGTCAATTCACCTGAAAGATGCAAGTGAAAAGTAATCTCGGTCGAGCTGATATCAGCTCTTCCTGCTACTCTGATCGGAGAAACATCGCGAATTTGCGGGTCTCTTTCTCTAATGTCTAAGACATCCACCAGTTCATCAAACCGTAAATCTTTGTCCCGAATTTTTTGAAGTTGACTAATCGTCCATTTCAAATGAAATCACCTCAAGGCAACAAAAATAATTATAGCTTTCAATTATAAGTTTGTCAATATTTTTTCTTTACACTATAATGTAGTCATCCTAACTGATTATCGAAAGTTTGAGATTCTTTTCGAACAAGAAATCACGATGAAACATTATAGAATTTAACTTGAAATACTATTTTAGCACTAAGTTGAAAAAATACAAAGTTTTTCTCTGAGGTGAACGAATGAAGGCTTGCGGTTTAGTAGTCGAATATAACCCTTTTCACAATGGACATGTTTTACATGCAAGAAAAAGCAGGGAAGAAAGCGGGGCAGATATCGTGGTGGCAGTGATGAGCGGCCCCTTTTTACAGCGGGGAGAGCCTGCTTTAGTCAGCAAATGGACCCGTGCCGCCATGGCCCTGCAAGGAGGCATCGATCTGGTCCTCGAGCTTCCTTACGCTTTTGCAACGCAGAAGGCGGAGATCTTCGCAAGAGGCTCCATCTCCCTTTTGGAGTATCTTGGCTGCGACTCTTTTTGTTTCGGGAGCGAAGATGGCAGGATTGAACCTTTCATCACCGCGCATAAAGTCATGTCGGATCGATCGGTTCCTTTCGATGCCGCCGTCAAACTGGCCATGGATGCCGGAAACAGCTATCCAGCAAGTGCGGCCAAAGCTTATCAAACGATCGTCAAGGACGAGGGGGCCTTGGATTTGACGAAGCCCAATAATATTCTTGGAAAGGAATATGTAAGTGCTGCCCTTACTAACGGTTTTTCAATCCGCCCCTATACGATCCGACGAGTTGCTGCCGGATACCATGATACTGATTTGTCCAATGATTCCATTGCCAGCGCGACAGGGATACGCAAAGCCATCCAGGAAGAAGGGGGCAAAGGCTTGGATTCCGTTTCAAACTATGTTCCCCGACCGACAAGAACAGGTCTTGAGCATTACCTATCGAGCTACCGCGCCTTGCATGATTGGGAAATGTATTGGCCTTTGTTGAAATATCGGATCCTCTCTTCTTCTTTAAGCGAATTGGCAGAGGTTTATGAAATCGAGGAAGGGATAGAGCATCGGATCAAACAGATGGCTCAAACTGCCGCTACCTTTTCACAGTTCATGACGGGGCTGAAAACAAAACGCTACACATGGACACGGCTCCAACGTATGTGTGTCCATATATTGACCCATACTTCAAAGGAGGATATGGCACATACTCACCTCCCAACCTATTTCAGGCTCCTTGGCATGAATGGCAAGGGACGGGAATATTTGCACAACGTCAAGAAGGACTTGCCGCTACCGCTCATATCCAAATTGTCTGCCTATCAAAAGCAGGATATCGAAATGGATGTCCGGGCAGCGCAGGTATACGCACTTGGCTTATCCGGTCCGTCTCAAGCTGCCCTGATGAAACGGGAATACGAAGCTCCCCTCATCCTTACATGAAGAACGATTCCGGCATGGCCCATTAAAAGGGATTTCCTGAACAAAAAAGCGCAAACAGTTAACCTGCCTGCGCTTTTTTTCATTTTTCCTTTAACTTGTTTAAATAGGCTAAAGCATCATCAAAGTTATCGACCGGGACAATTTTCATCTCCGTACCAATATCCTTCGCTGCTATAAGTGCATCTTCATAATTCGAGCCGTCTGCTCCGTTTTCGTTTGGGGCAAAGAAAATTTCCGCTCCAGACTTATCGGCAGCCACTATTTTTTGCTGGATTCCGCCAATCGGGCCGACTGTCCCATCATCCGACATCGTTCCTGTACCGGCTATATCGTAACCTTTCGTAAGATCTCCTTCCGTCAATTGATTATAAATTTCCAAGGAAAACATCAATCCTGCAGAAGGACCGCCTATTTGTTCAGAATCGATGGCGATCGCCGGCTTTGTTGTCACTTTTCGGTTGTCATCGAGTGAAATGCCTATGCCAACCCTGTTCGGATCATCTTTAAAAGGCTCCAAGGATAATACGGCTTTTTTCTCCGTCTCTTCCCGCTTATACACCAATTCTACCTTATCACCGGCTTTCTTTCCGTTAATGTAGCCCATGAATTCTTGCGCAGATTTGAATTTAAGGTTATCGACCTGAATGATTTGGTCGCCCGCTTTCAGTTCCTTGGCAGCCGGCATTCCCTTAAGCACGTCCAAAACATACACACCTAAATACTGATAATCTACTTCTTTCCCAGCTTTTTCATATGCTATCTGAATGGCATTATTTTTAGAACCATCCATTAAGTGCAATTGCCTAATGTTATATTCTTCATCCGTTTCATCTGCGCTCCTGATCGACGTTTCCGGATAAAGCTCCTGATATTTGCTCCATTTCGCCAGCAAATAGGAATAAATATTCGCCCTGCCCATCCTTACCGTAGTCAACATAAAGCTCCCTTTCGCTTCATCCCCGCCTGAAACCTCTATAATAGGCTCCAATTCCTTAGCCATCCCTGGTTTGGATACATAAAAAGGTAAAGAATAAAGTGCTGATGCTATGAGAAGTATAGCAACCACCAGGAAAGTGCGTACATACATTTTACGGTTCATCTTCAAAGGACTCCTTCCAAGTAACAATGCTTTGTTTAATTTGATCGATCTTTCCTCTTGCTGCTTCTTCTCCAATACTAATTATTTCCTGTACGTTTGTAAATGATTTAGAACTGTATTTCTCGACCCTTGGACGTATCATGATATCTGAAGCAAATTCCCTGCTTTTAACAAGCTCCATCTGCAGGATATCCAAGCTTTGCATGATTACATCGTAGATGGAGTTTATCTCCATGTCCTGTTTCACATGGGCGACATCCACTCCGATTATGATGTCGGCCCCCATCTCCTTCACGACAGAAACAGGAACCCTGTCAACGACCCCGCCATCGACAAGCAGCCTCTTGCCAATTCTTTCGGGAATGAATATTCCGGGAATCGAAATGCTCGCCCTGACTGCAGGGGCGATGGGACCTTCTTGAAAAATGACCTTATCTCCCGTTTTTATATCAGTAGCGACAACAGCCACAGGAATATCGAGTTCTTCAAAATTCTTTCCATATGTAAATACCCTGATCAGATCCTTTGTTCGTTTCCCAGAAATGAAGCCCATTTTAGGAATCGTGAAATCCAAATAGTACTTTCGTTTGAATGCACGAGACAGCTTATATAGGCGTTCGATGTCCGAACCTGCTCCATAAAAGGCCGCCACCATTGCCCCCATGCTGCTCCCGGCAATCATATCGATTGGAATTCCTTCTTGCTCCAATACCTTTATCACTCCAATATGTGCAAACCCCCTCGCTCCTCCCGATCCAAGAGCTAGCCCGACCTTTGGTTCCGACAAAGATATCCCCCCTGTTGAAAAATATTGAAAATACAACTCATTCAAAGTTATGGTCTTAAACGGATTTATAGAAGCATATTATTTATATTGACAGTGAAACAAGCTTGGCGGAGAATGCATGTCCCGTGTGGTTTATGTGGTCATTGAATTTACAATGTACGATGTTGCCCATGTAGCCATGTGCATGCAGATCACATGGCATCCTGCACTTTTCTTTTCTAGAAAAGAAAGTTCATATTTTATTATATACAAAATGGACTGCCCCTATTTAGTAACCTTCAAAAGGAGGCTGAATTTTGCTTAAATCAAAATCGAAAACAATACTGTTGGCCGCCTTCGTCACGATGCTGGCCGTCGGCTTGATCACCTTCCCCCAAGAATCCTTTGAAGCTTCCACAGGCGGGCTGAATATGTGGTGGAAAATCGTTTTCCCTTCCCTTTTACCATTTTTGATTTTATCGGAGCTATTGATCAGTTTTGGAGTAGTGAAGTTTATCGGTGTCATGCTCGAACCATTCATGCGGCCCTTATTCCGTGTACCCGGAGTGGGCGGGTTCGTCTGGGCCATGGGACTTGCATCAGGGTTCCCTGCTGGTGCAAAATTCACGGTAAGGCTTCGCCAGGAGGAACAATTGACCCGCATTGAAGCTGAAAGACTCGTTTGTTTCACTAATTCATCCAATCCTTTGTTTTTGTTCGTTGCCGTTGCCGTAGGCTTTTTCCACAATCCTCATTTGGGGATCATCCTTGCACTCTCCCACTACCTGGGGAATTTTTGTGTAGGCATCATCATGCGTTTTTACCGGCGGAAAGAGGAAAAATCCCATCCGAAATCCATGACCAAGCTCCCCTCCATTAGACAAGCCTTTAGCGAGATGCACCGGACACGAATTAAGGAAACAAGACCCTTTGGCAGTTTGCTCGGAGACGCCGTACTCTCATCGATTCAAACCTTATTAATGATCGGAGGTTTCATCATTCTCTTTTCGGTAGTCAACAAGCTTCTGTTTCACATGAATATTACCGTACTGCTCGCAACATGGGTCGGAGGGGTATTACATATTGTTCATTTTCCGGATTCCTTAAGCCTCCCGTTCATTTCAGGAATGTTTGAAATGACGCTCGGTTCAAAGTTGACCAGCGCCGTCGGAAATGCGAGTCTTTTCCAACAGACAGTTATGACAAGCTTCATCCTAGCTTTCAACGGGTTCAGCATACAGGCACAGGTTGCCAGCATCATAGCATCGACCGACATTCGTTTCTTGCCGTTTTTCCTTGCCAGAGTAGCACATGGTTTTTTGGCATCGATGATCACCGTCTTGCTTTGGGTACCATTCTATAGAGGCAATATGGATAGCGGCAGCCCGGTGCATGCCTTCCCAGTCAGCAATACAGGGGAACAGGCAAGCTCCCTATATCAATATATGATTGATTTCGGTCCGATCCTTACCCTGCTTTTTCTCGTCCTTTATATCATCATTTTCACGAAAAGGTTATTCAAAGGACTATCATAAACAGAAAAAAGAGCATTGCGCGGCTGGCAATGCTCTTTTTTTCTGTTTTTACTGTTGTGCGTACTTTTTGGCAAGGGCTTCCTGGACAACAGGCGGAACTAGTTCGGAGATATCTCCTCCATATTTCGCGACCTCTTTCACGATACTTGAACTCAAGAAAGAATATTGATTTTTAGTCATGATAAAGAATGACTCAATTTTATTGTTAAGGAAGCGGTTCATGGAAGTTCCCTGCATTTCGTATTCAAAGTCGGAAGTCGCCCGTAATCCCCTGATAATGGCGTTGGCGGAAACGCTTTCAGCATAGTCGACCGTCAATCCTTGATAGAAATCCACTTTAACATTAGGCATATGTTTCGTAGCTTCCGTAATCAATTCCAGCCTTTCTTCCACTGAAAAAAGGGAATTCTTCGCTGAATTATTCACGATGACGACATATACCTCATCGAAAACATTGGCTCCCCTTTGAATGATATCAAGATGACCGAATGTTATTGGATCAAAACTCCCTGGACAAATCGCTATTTTGGACATTCATAGTTCCCCCTGTTCGTGTACGTTTCCCCAGTGATATATCGTAACAGCAATGACGCCATACACTTCTTTCCGCTTAACGGTAAAGCCGGCAACACTTTCCGGCAACGTAACGTCATGTCCATGTTCACAAACGATATACCCCATATCGCTCAGTAATCGGTATTTATGTATTTCTTCCAAAATTTCCACTAGCTTTTGTTTCTTATACGGCGGATCAAGAAAAATTAACTCAAACGCCATTTCCCTCTTGACCAAGGCTTTCAAAGCACGCTCTGAATCATTTTTATAAACTTCTGCACGGTCTGTAAACTTACATAGCTCCAAATTGGATTTAACCGTTTGATTTGCTTTAAAGTCGCGATCGACAAATATGGCTTTATCCATGCCCCTGCTTAACGCTTCAATTCCAAGGCCGCCGCTACCTGCAAACAAATCGAGGACTAAACCTCCTTCGAAATAAGGTCCAATCATATTAAAGATGGATTCCTTCACTTTATCCGTAGTCGGCCGGGTTCCTGTACCCGGTACAGCCTTAAGTGGTCTTCCTTTACAAATACCGGAAACGACCCTCATCATTCTCACCACATTTTATGACAAATTTCTGTTACTTTCCTATCCTAACATATTCGAAAAAGCAAGCCAATATTTAATACGATTCCTCATGGCGCGATGGGCTTCCCTTTTGGTTTCCTCTGGAGGACAAATTTACAAATCTCATTCATTTTGAATAAGATAACAAATTTTGGTCATAATAAGAATAACAACATTCCTTTTTAGGTGTTGTTGCCAACCGCGGAGAAGGCTTACGTTTCCCCATAAGTTCTTCCTCCGGTTTCTCCTCTCCCTTTGCCTTCTGGTCCATAGTTAGACATAGAAGGACCCTGCAAATTTTTTGCAGGGCTTTTTTTATGTACCGATTAAACCAATCATCTCTTGTCATGATTCAACATAAGTTGTCCTTCTCTTTTAAGGAGGAAAATGATAAAGTAATGAATAATAAGCAAGTTAGGAGAGGTTTAATTGATTCAACGTTTTATTGAACTTGGACAAGGACATTCTGATATATATGAATTGCTCGAGGTAGGGCGCAACCAAAAACATCGTGTCATCAGGCTTTTGGCGCTGCATACAACCATAAACGATAAACAGGTAACCTCCATGGTCATCGTTATGCAGCCTACGGATCCCGGTAAATTCCAACCGCTTTATATTTGCCGTGAAGGTATACCGAATCCGCATATCACCAAAAATAAACGCTATGAGCTTTTTGAGAACTTGGCTGAGGAGCTCGATAAACCGATCATCGAAATCGATGTGAAATCCTCGGTGCTTTTTGCAGAAACCGAGCTCTACTACCAGCACTTAATCGGCATTTTGCGAATGAATAGATACCTTCCTCCATTGGGCTAAAAAAAACTGACTCTTTTTGAGTCAGTTTTTTTCAAATCCCCATCTTATAATCATATTCCTTCGCCTTATCCGGTTTGGAGTTTTCGTATTCCACCTTCAAGAATGGCTTATAAGAGAGGTCCACTTTTTTTACGAACGAATAATTGTTCAGCTTTTCCACTAAGGGCTCCACCTCATCCATATTCGTATATAGGACCACATATTTCAGTTTTTTCGAAACATAATGGATATTTCCAAATTTCCTAAGCATTTTCGCTTGTTTTAATGTATGTAAATAGACGATGATTCCTTGTCTCGCTCCAAGCATATCTCAATAACTCCCTTTTATAAAGGTTTTAACTAAGTGTAGCATAGCAGAATCTTTACTTTCAACCAAGAAAAAGATTATAAACGAAATTCTCTCACTATTATGAATATAATTACTGGAAGGGAGCTCAAAAAAAATGGATTTAGATCAAATTTGGCATCAATTTATCGTTCACCTTCTGGCTAATGATGAAATTACCGAAGCGTCGGTAAAGAAGTTCACCGGCATCCCCTTTATATATATCCATTACCAATCACCGGAAAAGGATGAAGGGTTGCTTTTTTTCCTCATAAAAAAGGCTGCGAGCCATTCGATGCGCGGCAAGCAGCTCCATTGTGAAACCATTTTCGTCAGGCAGGAAGAGCAGGTATATGTATTCCGCCATCGTTTTTTTGTCCCGCAGAAAAAGATGTTTTGCTGCGGAAATCTTTGTCCGGATTGTATCCTTTTTCGCAGTTGACCGCTTCCCTAAGGTTCTGCACATGGAAAAGCCACCGGACTCCGAGAAAACTAGCGAATTCCGATGGCTTTAATGCACTGCGTCAAAGCCGGCCAACCAGCAAACCTTTAGGTTCGACTAGTTAGGCAGAGCACCCGCAGCTTCCTCCAGTGCCACAGCTTCCGGTTGAACACCCACCCGAAGAGACAAAAAATGGATTGCCCGCAGGCGTTTTGACTTGCTCCGAAACCGCGCGGCCGATCCTTCCGCTGATTTCATCAAGAACGGATTGCAGTTCGGTCTCCGCCCTTTTGAAATCGGCAACGGTAGAGTGCATATCCATATCCCGTTTTGCCTCTCTCGTTTCTAAGTTGATGCGTTTATAATCCGGATGATATTTACCGAACCTTTGGACATCCTCGAATAGATCCTTCAAAGAAGTGAACTTCGAGATTTTTTGCTGTGCCTCTTTGTCGCTCTGTAATTTATATAAACTAAGGAGATATTCTTCTCCTATTTCAGAATGAAGGATCATTTCAGCTAATCCATCAGCCTGTTGCAGAATGTCGATGATTTCCATAGTAGCAAGCATTAACAAGCTCACCTCCACCTTCATTTTACCATTACTCCCTTACAGATGCTAATGGTTTAATTAGAGCGAAGAAGTGATATGTACCTCAAACTCTTTTTGCAGTCCCGTTTTCTTTCCAGAACCATTCAATATCTCAAGCTTCATTTTATGCCTGCCACTCGGGACATCCTTTACAATAAATGCTGCCGTTTTCATATCGACTTTTTTATCATTATCAATATATACGGACACCGTTGCCGCATTTTCACCATTCTCGTTTGAAAAACCATAGTTTTTCAAGTAGCACTCTACATAAACGGCGTTGCCCTTTACAAACGTTTTCACCCGAAAATCCTCATCTGAATTTCGAATGCTTGATACAGTGGTGGCAGCTTTTAGGGTTGATACATCCTGTATAGCCATTTTTGCATTTTCAGGTTCGGGTATTTTCTTGCCACAACCCGCCACTGCCATCAACACTGCTAGACCGACAATCAATTTTCTCATACCATCGTCCCCCTTTTGCCTTTATTGTTAGCAAAACGGAGTAAATTACTCTTTTTTTCTTCATTCACCGGGAGCGTTCATGGCTTGAAACATATGAAGCATCATCGAGGCAACCTGAACGCTTTCGGAAAATTTAGAAACACGATGAGGAATCGACTTCTCGAAATAATATTTAGCCTCAGTTTCGAAAACATCCACTTCATGAGGATTACGCATTAATCTTTTGTACCAAGCAGGTTGAACTCTCAAGTAATTTCGCATATCTTCATTCGTTTGAATGAATTCATATATATTTTGACGCATCAAAATCCCTCCTTAATCTTTTGTGAATAAAAAAGGGTTGGTTCTCTGCTCTTTTTCTTTTGCAGGAGGGCTCGATTCACCCCCTGATTTATTTCCCTGAAAAGCAGATAGAACTCCTTGGATGGCTCCGATCGCCTGGTTGGCATTCACAATATATTGTTGAATCTGCCCCATATCCATATTTTTGACTGCACTCATTATCGTACCGATCAACTCCGTACTTTCTTCCTTTTCCACCGGCTGTGTTGGAGATCCTGCATTCACAACAGGTTGATTCATGCCGACTTCAGCCTGCCAGCGCGGATGATCCTCACCGAGTAAATACCATTCCTCAAAAAGTTCCTGCCATGTTGCTTGCTTGTTTCTCACTTCATTCACTAAATAAGGGTGCTTCTTGACAAACTCCCTAAATCCATCCACGGAGGGGCGCTTTTTTTTTGCCATTACTCTCACCTCACACTTAGACATCGCCTATTTCACCATATGCAACAGGGAAATAAAAAGTGCATCGCTCCCTTTTCTACTGTCATTCATTTTCTTTATAGTATAATATAGGTAAAGGAATGAAGGAGGGAATTCCATGATGGATTCAGGTGATGTGATCAGAGAATTTCAAAAGCTGGCAGAGTCAGCGGATGCAACAGAGTTATCCATTTTATCCGGATTAATCTCCGGACTAAAAGCAAGAAGGGAGCAAAGGAAATATTCCTATATTTCCAGCCTGCTCCAGTTAAATAAGAATATATGCACCGACGGGACGAGACTTACGATGACCATGCCCAACACGCCTCTTGTACATAATGAATTGAACATTACCCATGGAGGCATGATAGCCACTCTTATTGATACGGCCATGGGGACGCTGGCAAGCTCGACCGTTCCAAAAGGCCATGCAACGGTGACTACGGATATCCAGGTCAGATATGTTAAACCAGCCATCGGTGATTCATTGACATGCACATGCGAATTAATCCATACCGGAAGCAAAACGATCATCATCGTGGGGAAGGTCCACCGTGATGATGGGGAACTGTGTGCTGTATCCACGGGAAATTTTTTCATCTTGAAAATGCAAGATGCCAGAAAATGAAAAACGGACCCATTGCGGATCCGTTTTGTTATTTTTTTATGAAATTCTGGGTGTAATATTTGTTATAAACGCCGACCCCTAGACCGGTGAATTCCTCACTCAGCATCGTATCACGATGACCCTTGCTATTAAGCCAGCCTTCCATCACCGCTGCTGCGTCTACATATTTAGCGGCAATATTCTCACCTGCTGCCTTGTATGTAACATGACCAGCATCAAGCCGTTTTTCCAAGTCGCCTTTCGCTTCGGAAACATGTGTTCCTTCAATCGAGTCGGTCATTTCCCTGCTATGAAGATAAGCAACCTCCGCTGTAGGACCTTCCCATTCCAGAGGCTTCAAATCGAACCTGCTGCGCATGATATTGGTGATATCAAAAATTTGCTGTTCATTCCCATCATCCACCTTCTTCAAGTCCTCTTCGGATAAAGTCTCAGCGCTCGGAAGTTTACCATGATAGGTCAACTCATAGGGCTGTTGCTTCAAAAGGGCGGAATCATTTAAAAATCGGATGCTTGATACGGTCCCTGTGAATTTATCCAAATACAGCTGAACATGAATGTTCCCAAGTTTGATCAACGGCCTCATATTCATATCTTCCTCAGACAATTCAAAACGATAGGAACTATCGTCAACCTCAATATCGACCGTAGGTTCTACATATAAGCTGGAATAGATGCCATCAAGGGTTTGCCCGATCTTGAATGGCGCGACATTAACCTTCTCACCGATTCCGTAAGCCGATACCACTTTTCCAGATTCAATGGCTAGTTGAATGTAGTGGCTATAGTCCTTTTTATAAACCCACCATTCATATCCGTAGGCCGACAGATCAATCCGATCTGGCTCACCGAACTCCTCTTCGATCTCTTTTGCATTTTTCCCGATTGTCACGGCCAACCCTTCCGTTGCTTTAGGCGCCCTTCCCTTTTCGGGGGAATTGGACTTTTCATTTATATGTTCATTGGGATTAACACCTTTATTACCATCAATAAGAGGGTTCCCTTCATCTTCATTGCCGATATTAAGATAAATACCAATAACGAAAAAAATAATGATCAACACGAAAACCTTACCTAATCTGCGCAGAGGAACACACCCTCTCTCTATCTATTTTATGTATCCAATGCAAAAGCCTTGCTTACCTTACCTGATTATATCATTGTTCAATCATAATTTTCTAATTTACGATAAACTGCCGCTTCAATAAATTTATTCACTAGCGATACTTTTGCGAATGATTAAAATACGGTGGTTTTAGTTCATTGCAACTTCCAGCAATTCGTACTATTATAAAATATAGGATAAAATGGTATATTATAAACATACTTGGAGATTTTTAATATATTCTTGTACATAATATTTTCCGGTATGTCATTTTCATTCTTAAATACTGAACATAGGGGGTACTACTCGTGAAATTTGAAAGCTTTGAAATTGAAAATATCTCAGCCGACCTAAACCGATTAGATGACCTAATGCCGCAATATGGGTTGATTCGTGCCGAACAATGGGATTATGAAAGAGTCAGTTACGATCGTAAATTCGAATTGAAAGAAGGCACCTTTTACTTGCGAATACTTGGCTATGCCACAGAAGGCGATGTCGGGGCCCACAGGGCGGTCATCAAACTGATGGTTCCGCTATTGGGAAAACACTATTATCCACATGGAGTAGAATATGGCGAAGGTGAGGATTTCCCTGCATCTCTAGTTAAACAATGTGAAAAAATCCTCGCACAGGTGAAAGAGGAACTTACACAATTCAACGGCCTGTAATAGCCTTCAACAAAAGCGCGTTGCAAATAAGAGGTTCGAGCAATTTAATACGAAAGCCTGATGCTTTTTGCACCAGGCTTTTTGATGATTTTAAAATCCTAGGATCGCCTTTATTAAAGAGGTCGTCTCTCCGCCATGATAAATGACATAAAGCAGGATGTAAACGGCCACTCCCGTAATCCCGGTGAAAAACCAGATGATGCTTGTCGTAGGCCCAATTTTTTTATGAATGGCAAAATTCCCTTTAAATCCAGTGGTAAGCATGATGATTCCCAAGACAGCTCCGGTTGTGGCAAGCGTGATGTGAAAGATCAAAAAGATCGTATAGTAAATTTTAATGTCATCCGGTCCGCCAAATGACGTACTGCCGATGAACACCGTTCTAGAGAGATAGATGGCGAAAAAGATCACCGCAAAGACGGCAGCTACCATCATCGTTTTTTTATGGGTCTCGATTTTACGTTGTTTAATTTGATACCAGCCTATTGCAACAGTGATGGCACTTAATACAATGAAGGCTGTACTTATCGTTGGAAGGATTGGTAAAGACATAAGAATTGTATTCCTCTCTATATTTATTAATCACCTTTCATTTTATAAGAGGCAATCATAAAATTCAATAAAATCAAGCATTATTAACAGAATGCTCACTTTTACAGAAAAACCAAGACAAATCACTGGCTATTTAGGCTGAATCTTTATTCATCTCTTTATATTCGTATGGGGATGGGGCGGCAAACAGATAAAAAACTTGTCTGTCTTTAGACAAGTTCTTTATGAAGCAGCTATTTGACCGTCTGAAAATCCACCGGGATCGGATCGATATCGTTTTGCCCGCCATTCTCTTTTTTGAACCAAGCAAAGAAAATGACACCTAAAACATAGCCCAACACGATTTCCTGAATCACCTTCATCAGAACTCCGCCAAGCTGCTGATCCTCAAGCAAGGGCAATCCATTGAACATTTCCGGACCACTGAGCGTTAAGTTGGACAGTGCTGATGCAGGTACGCAAAGCTCCATCGCGCTCGCCCAAGATTCCGCGTTCGTAAACGTATCATACAAAGGTGCGTTAGCAAAAATGATCAATGCACAAGCCGGGGTCATTAAGATCCCACTCCCGAAAATATAAGCCACCTTTTTCACACCTGAGAGGCTCTCGTGTTCTGCTAATTGATTGACAAGCGGGAACCACATCAGAATGGCAGTCGCAAACAAAAGCACCGTGTACCCCGCATGTATCCACATTCCCGTTTTAATGAAATCGAACACTAATGGAATATGGTATAACGAGAACAGAACATTGAATAGTAAAAGGGCAAATAGAGGCCTAGTAAAAAAATGAAAAAACCCATGCACTCCCCTTGAATCTATGAAAGATCTCCAAACCCAATCCGGGATTGCAATGATGAATAAAGGGGGAATCACAAGATAGAGCAAAGCCATCTGGAACATATGGGCGCTGAACATGATATGGCTCAACAAATCTAGCGGCGACCCCTTCACAGCATATAAAAGAATCATGGCCACTAAAAAATAGGTGATTTGCCTGCCGGTAAGCGATGTACCGCCCGAAAACCGTCCCCTTTTCTTTGTCATCAGCCAAAAATAGCCTACGGTTATAAGTACGAGGGCCGCAAAATAGTAAGGACTCCATAATGCACGAAATCCAAAAATATCAATAGACAAAATATCACCTCGTTCATCAACTTTTTCCTTGCTTTCATTATACCTAAAATGAAACATAGTAACAAATATAGATAATCCTGGATTTTCATTCTTGATGATCGGCACAAAAAGAAAAACCGGCTATCTTGCAATAGCCGATTCCCTTTAAGGTTTATAACCAAACGATCGTTGTGAAAACGAGGACCGTAATTAAGCCGACCGCCAGGCCAGAGAATAAAAACAAAGAGATCGTCCCATGACCTTTGTGCTTCATATGCATGAAATAATACAATTGGAACACCACTTGGATGACCGCTAGCAGTAAAATGACCGGTTTGATGAACCAATGTGAAAACTCTTCCATTCCCACTGCGATGAAGGCAATGACTGTAAAGAAAATCATTAATACAAATGTAATCACTTGATGTTTCATCTCTTCAGCGTTTTTCTTTCGGCGATATTTTAAATCGACATTCGGGTTCGCTGAATTTGATTGTTCATTCGCCATCAGTTATCCCACCATTCCCATTAAGTATACGACTGTAAAGATAAATACCCAGACCACGTCAATGAAATGCCAATAAAGACTCGCAATATAAAATTTAGGGGCATTGTACAAATTAAGGCCCCTCCTTGCATTTCGCACCATAAGGGTTATGAACCACATCAGACCAAACGCAACGTGCCCCCCGTGAAATCCGACCAACGTATAGAAAGCCGAGCCGAATGCGCTACTTGTGAATGTATGATGAAACTCATGAACATAGTGATTAAATTCATAAATTTCAAGGCCTAGAAAGCCGAAACCAAGCGCAATCGTTATGACAAGCCAGGCTTGCATTTGTTTGAAATGGTTGTTTTTCATATGGTACATCGCATATACACTTGTTAACGAACTGGTCAATAGCAGCATCGTCGCCACAAAAGTGAGTGGCAATTCAAACAAATCTTTTGCCAAGGCTGCTTCACCATTCGGTACCTTATCCTTTAAGGCAAGGTAAGTTGCAAATAGTGAGGCGAATAACACCGTCTCTCCACCGAGAAACAACCAGAATCCCAAATACTTATTTTTCCCTTCGAGAGTTGCTTTCTCGGGAGAGGCAGGCCAAGTGGCATCCGTGAATCTTTCATCTGTGTGCATTATGCCTTACCTCCCTTGTCAGAATCGTCCATCAGGTCTTCTTTATGAATATGGTATCCATGATCATCTTTAACGGAACGGATCAACATTGAACCGAATGTGATCAAAAGTCCGACAATGATAATCGGCAATGTCCAAGACTTGTCATCCATATGATATAAAGCTCCGAAGGCGGCTACAAATAAACCGAATGCAATCGTCACCGGCAGAAAGGACGAATTCGGCATATGGATATCCCCTAGAGGTTCTGCAGGTGTCATTTCCTTTTTGCCTTCCATCTTTTCAACCCAGTAAGCATCTAAACCGCGAACAAGCGGCAGTTGCTTGAAATTGTAAAACGGCGGCGGTGAAGGAATCGCCCACTCGAGCGTCCGCCCATCTCCCCAAGGATCATTGCCAACTTTTTCATTTTTCACGGCGGTGATGATGATATTGATGACCATGACCAAAACACCAAATGCCATCAAGAAGGCTCCGACGGTACTGATCATATTGCCTGTATTGAGGCCTTGATTGTCCAAGAACGTAAATACGCGACGAGGCATACCCATAAGACCTAGGAAATGTTGAATGAAGAATGTTAAGTGGAATCCGATCAAGAATGTCCAAAATGTGATTTGCCCCAATTTTTCACTTAACATCGTTCCAAACATTTTCGGCCAATAAAAATTGATTCCTGCCAGTAAACCCAAGACTACCCCACCGACAATGACATAGTGGAAATGGGCAACAACGAAATAGCTATCATGGTATTGATAATCGGCTGGAGCTGATGCGAGCATGATACCTGTCACGCCACCCATTGTGAAAGTAGGAATAAAGGCAACCGCATATAGCATCGGTACCGTGAACCTGACACTTCCGCCCCACATCGTAAAGATCCAGTTGAAAATCTTGATACCGGTCGGTACCGCGATGGCCATGGTAGCCACAGCAAAGATCGCGTTTGCGATAGGTCCCAAACCAGTGGTGAACATATGGTGGGCCCATACCATGAAACCAAGGAAGCCGATTAAAACGGTTGCAAATACCATCGAAGAGTAACCGAACAATCTTTTTCTGGAGAACGTGGCAAATATTTCCGAAAAAATCCCGAATGCAGGGAGGATCAGGATATATACCTCAGGGTGACCGAATATCCAAAATAAATGCTCCCAAATGATGGTATTTCCTCCTGCTGCGACATCGAAGAAATTCGAGCCGAACATCCGATCGAACATCATTAGCACCAATCCAACTGTAAGCGGAGGAAAAGCGAATAATATCAATGCAGAAACGACGAAAGTTGACCACGTAAACAGCGGCATACGCATATAGGTCATACCTGGTGTACGCATGTTAATGATGGTAACAAGGAAATTGATCCCCGCTATTAGTGATCCAAAACCCGATAACTGTAACCCGAGGACATAAAAATCAATGCCATGCCCCGCAGAGTGCATGGATAGCGATGCATATGACGTCCAGCCTGCATCAGGCGCCCCTCCTAAAAACCAGGAAAGGTTCAAAAAGACTCCTCCGAAGAAGAATAACCAAAAGCCTAACGAGTTCAAAAATGGGAACGCGACATCACGAGCCCCTATCTGTAACGGTACGACCGCATTCATAAGAGCGAATACCAATGGCATCGCCGCCAGAAATATCATGGTAGTACCGTGCATCGTCAAAATTTCATTATAAAAACCGGCACTTACGAAATCATTATTTGGGATTGCAAGCTGGATACGGATAAACATCGCTTCCAAACCGCCGATTACAAAGAATAGCCCGCCAGAGATAAGATATAATATGGCGATTTTCTTATGGTCCACCGTCGTCAAATAATCCCAAATCGTAGCGCCAAATCCTTTTTTATTAGCGTACGTACTCACGATTTAACCTCCTTGATCAAACTTCTATTTTTCTTCCACCTTAAGCTGTAATAGATAAGCTGCCAGCGCATCAATATCTGAATCTGAAAGTTCACCGTAAGTACCGGTCATCGTGTTGCCCGGTTTATACTTCTCAGGGTCTTTGATCCAATTCTTCACATTTGCTTCCGTGTGATCCAAAACGCCCGCTATTTTTTGACGTTCACCGAACGTAGCCAGATTAGGTGCCTGACGAGCAGCTTCAGGTCTGCTATCATTTGGAGTCACTGCATGGCAACCAATGCAGCTTTTGTTGAACACAGCTTCTCCCTGCTTGGCTGCATCCCCTTCCACGACAGGTTCCTTTACGGATTTCATATCTTTTGCCCATGCTTCAAAGTCGCTTTTTGACTTCGGGACAACCTTGAAATCCATCAATGCGTGGGAAGGACCGCAAAGCTCAGCACATTTCCCGTAAAATAAATTATTCGAATCTTCTGCTTTTTTACTATCGAATTCTAAGTAAAACTTATTGACTCCATCCGTATTCGTATCCATTTTCCCGCCGGCGGCCGGTATCCAGAATGAATGCTTGACATCCGAAGCAGTCAGATTGAAATAGACTTTTTGATCGGTTGGGACAACCAAATCCTGACTTGTTACAACGCCTAGGTCTGGATATTCAAACTCCCACCAATAAAGGTTAGCCCTAACATTCACCACGAGCGCATCCTTCGTTTTTCCATCCTTATCTTTCTTATCCATCGCCTTTGTGTCAGCCAGGTCGAAGGTCGTGACGACGGTTGGTACAGCCAGAACAATTAAAAGAAGGATAGGAATGACAGTCCAGATGATTTCGAGTTTATGACTTCCTTCAATTTGTTTCGGTATTGTTTCGTCGCCTTTCTTCCGACGGAAGCGCAGTAAAACTACAACGAACAAAACAATCACTACAATAATAACCAATACCATGATTAGTGTACTCAATATCAGTAAGTCAAACTGAGATTGTGCAACATCGCCAGCTGGCCTCAGTGCGGATAGATATGGTTCGCCGCAGCCCGAAAGGACAAGCCCTACAATACCCAGCAGAGCAAACAGGCGCCATTTGTGCAGCCTTTTTTTCATAGCTTCAGAACCCCCTCTTTCGTCAAAATTTTCTAACAAAATAAAAAATGGGCGCAATTGCGAATATTCTCTCTATGTCAATTTCTAAAAAAGAAAGAATCCCTAATCTAAGGATTTTTTTACGATGATTCATGTAACCGCTCTTATGAAGACCCTGCTGAAAAACTTTTCCGTTAATATGTATGTATGGCGGTTAATGCAATATGTATTGGTGAGCTGCGGCCTGTATAGGAACAGGCCACAGCTCATTTAACCAAACTAGATAAGTGTGACAATAACCATCGCTACAAATAAAATGGTCATATAATTTAGAGAATATACAAACATGGATGTTGCCCATTTAACATCATCTTTCTTTCTATACCCGTTAATTCCCAAAATAAGCCAGCCTGTACTTAATAAAGCTGCCAAAATGACTAGAGGAATTCCTAATGGAATCAGGAAGAAAGGAATGAACATTAAACAGATGATCCATAACATAATTGATCGTTTTGCAGCCTTGAACCCCTTTACGACCGGAAGCATTGGAACACCCGCTGCACGATACTCTTCGACACGCCTCATCGCAAGTGCATAGAAATGGGGCGGCTGCCATAGGAACATGATCGCAAACAAAACCCAAGCGATCGTATCAAGGCCCGGATCGACGGCAGCCCAGCCAATAAGCGGAGGAACCGCTCCCGATATGCTGCCTATGATCGTATTGGATACGAATCTCCGTTTAAATACCATGGTATATAAAACAACATAGGCGAAGACGCCAAATGCACCAAGCAAGGCCGTGGTCATATTAGTCAAGGCCAGTAAAATCAACCCTGCAGCGATTAAGCCGAAGCTTAACGCCAAAACCTTCGAAGGCTGAACTTTTCCGGTTACCGTTGGCCGGTTTTTCGTTCTTTCCATTAAATGATCTATATCCCGGTCATAATAATTATTGAAACTGCACGATCCCGCCATGATGAGCGCGGATCCGGCAAGTGTATAAAATACTACATCAAGATTGCTTAAAAAGCTTAGCCCCGAAAAATGAAGGGCTAACCATACACCGGTAAAAGCTGTTATTATATTTGAATTGACAATCCCCACTTTTATAAGAGCGAGAAAGTCCTTCCAAGCTGTTGTTTCCGGTATATCCGATTGAAGGGCGGCTTTACTGTCCTTCATGACAGCTTCTGACAAACCCCTTGTTTCTGACATTTGTTTTCCTCCTTTAAATCATTAAACACAGACGCAAATGCAAAAAAAATACTTACATATGCTATAGGAACATTATTTCATACTTTTCGATATTTGTAACCAAGGAAGCGTAAAACAAAAAGTAAATTATTTACCAATGACTGTAGTCAATGGAATGCATCGAGAGCTATTATTCTTCATATCATGCTTATCAACAGTAAAATTTAGTAAAATCATTTCTCCAATATATTAAAACACATTTTTGGAAGCTTTTGTGAAAAATTTTTGGATATTTTTTGACCAATTTGTGTCTCCATACCTTTCACTGCTTTCGTAAGCAGCTGCCAGATTTTCCATCAGAACTTGGATCGTACGTCATTATCATCATCCCCTAGGCTCTATCTCTATTTTGCACCTACTTGAAGGTTTACACTCCCTTTATTTCTATCAAAGTCTTATGTAACTTTCAACTATTTCGGGCATTTTAATTCACGGACCATAATATTAACCGAACTTGTAAAATCATACTATTTTGTGTAAGATCGAGGAAGTTCGACAAATATTTGTGAAATATTTTATGCTATTATTGATACTATGGAACAAAATAACTTGGCTACAGAGAAGAAGGTGGGACTACTAGTGAAATCGTCTCTTAAATGGTTTGCTGTTTTAACTACGATTGTAATGCTATTCATCTTACTGGGTGGAGCTCTAGTCACCAAGACGGATTCCGGAATGGGATGCGGCAGGTCCTGGCCATTGTGCAACGGCCAGCTGATTCCTGACAAAATCACGCTTGAATTGGTCATTGAGCTTTCCCATCGCCTCGTTTCAGGTGCAGGAGGTTTCTTGGTTTTATTATTGTCGTATATGTCTTGGCGGGAAATTGGCCATATTCGGGAAGCGCGTTTTTTATCCGTCCTTTCTTTTAGCTTCCTGTTGCTGCAAGGGTTGATAGGAGCCGCTGCCGTCCTTTGGTCGCAATCCGATTTTGTTCTCGCCCTCCATTTTGGCATATCGCTGATTTCCTTCGCATCCGTCTTTTTATTGACGCTGTTGATTTTTGAAGTGGACAAGAAGTTCGAAGCCGAAAAACTTATCGTTGATAAACGGATGAAATTTCATATCACCGGAGTATTGGCTTTCAGTCTATTTGTCGTGTATACGGGGGCCCTTGTAAGGCATACGGAATCCAGCCTGATTTGTAAGGATTGGCCTTTATGCATTAATGACAGCCCCGCGCTCCCCTCCAATCTATATGAATGGGTTCAAATGGGGCACCGCGCAATTGCCGGCACGATATTCCTGTGGGTATCTTATGTGACTTATATTGCACATAAATATTACAAAAATCAAAAAGTGATATACGGCGGATGGATTGCTGCATTCATTCTTGTTTTTCTGCAAGTTACCGCCGGTGCATTCATCATTTTCTCAAGGCAGAACCTATACATCGCATTATCGCACGCCTTGTTTATCGCCTGCTTTTTTGGTGTCATGAGCTATTTGATGCTGCTGACATCCAGAAGCAAGAAAAATGCTTTAGCCAAGCTGAAAGGGAGCTCCCCAAACACAGTCAACGTGCATAATGAACACGATATAACGCCGACGTTACCCGCTCGTTAATATCTGATTGTTCAATCAATAATATAGTGTGCAAAGCAAAAAAAGGAAGGGAATGCGACATCATTGCCTTCCTTTTTTCATTGGATTTGAAGCATTAGAAGAAGGTGCATCGTATACATAGTCATGCTCCCCCTAAGATTGGAATGGGTATGTGGTTCTATTGGAGGCATTGGGGCGAACTTGGCTCAAAACAAGGCCTGAAATGTAAAGGGAGCGTTCGAAAGGCAAAGCAAAAAAAAGAGATACTCTCCATTATTCACCAGAGTATCTACAGACTTAAAAACCACCAATCATTTTAGATTGGTGGTTTTCTATTTCATCCATGCATATGATGGCCCTAATTTGCCTATATAGGGGCATAGGGAAGCTTGAAGGCTCAAGCCTACCCATTAATGCCCCCATTCATTTGCAGAGCCACAGCCAGCGGTACTACCTGGTTATTTCAATCAATAAATCCCCTGTGCTGATCGCTTCTCCATCCTTCACATAGATATTTTTAATGGTTCCAGAGAATGGTGCTTGGACGGTGGTTTCCATTTTCATCGCTTCGGTAATGATTAGGTGATCACCCTGCTTGACTTGATCGCCTTTTTCTACGACGGCACGAATGACCGTACCTGGCATCGTCGCACCGATTTGTTCTTTATTTTTTGGATCAGCCTTCATTTTTGAGATAACGGATGATTTTATGTTTTCATCCTTTATGATCACTTCACGCGATTGACCGTTCAACTCGAAGTACACAACCCGTGTTCCATCAGCCAATGGTTGGCCGATTGATACCAATTTAACGATAAGGGTTTTTCCCTTTTCAATTTCGACCTCGATTTCTTCTCCCAATCGCATTCCATACAAGAAAGTCGCGGTATCAAGATTGGAAACATCGCCAAACAGCTCGATGGTTTTATTATAATCCAAGAACACTTTTGGATATAAGGCATATGCGAGCACGTCGAAATCCGTGACAGCCCGGCCCAATTCCTTGAATAGTTCTTCTTTAAGGGCACCGAAGTCCACTTCCTCCAACAATTCTCCAGGTCTTACGGTTATCGGTTTCTTACCTTTTAGGATAACTTCCTGAAGCTCTTTCGGAAAACCGCCAACCGGCTGCCCCAAGTAACCCTCGAATAACTCGATAACCGAATCAGGGAAATCAATGGATTTGCCTTTCGTCAGGACATCTTCTTCGGATAGGTTATTTTGCACCATGAATAAAGCCATGTCCCCCACCACTTTGGAAGAAGGAGTAACTTTAACGATATCACCGAACATCGCATTCACTCGCTGATACATCTCTTTCACTTCATGCCAGCGTTCTCCTAGTCCCACAGCTTTAGCCTGTTGCTGCAGATTACTGTATTGGCCTCCTGGCATCTCGTGTTTGTACACTTCCGTATGAGGGGCATTCATGCCGCTCTCGAAGTCATTATAGAATTTCCGGACTTCTCCCCAGTATTCTCCTAAACGCTCTAGTGCATCTACTTCCAATTTAGGCTGCCTGCTTGATCCTTCCAGTGCATAATGAAGGGTTTGCACGCTTGGCTGTGATGTCAGCCCGGCTAAAGAGCCAATCGCCGTATCAACGATATCCACACCCGCTTCAATCGCTTTGGCATACATGTATATCCCATTTCCGCTTGTATCATGTGTGTGAAGGTGAATCGGCAGCGATGTCGTTGCTTTCAATTCCGAAACAAGACGGTACGCGGCATCCGGCTTCAGGAGACCGGCCATGTCCTTGATCGCAAGAATATGGGCACCGGCATGCTCCAATTCCATTGCCATGTTTTTATAGTAGTCGATATTGTATTTACTTCTCGATGGGTCATTCAAATCACCTGTATAACAAATGGCCGCTTCCGCAATTTTACCTGATTGACGGACTGCATCGATCGCCACTTCCATACCCTTGACCCAATTTAAGCTATCGAAGATCCGGAAAACATCGATCCCTGCATCCGCTGATTTTTCCACGAATTCACGAATGACATTATCAGGGTAGTTTTTATAACCTACTGCATTCGAAGCCCGCAATAGCATTTGCAAAAGGACATTCGGCGCCTTTTTCCTGAAGCTTAACAGCCTGTCCCATGGATCTTCTTTCAGGAATCGATAGGCTACATCAAACGTTGCCCCGCCCCACATTTCCATTGAAAATAGTTCGGGAAGGAGTTTTGCTGTTGGTTCGGCGATATCAAGGATATCTTTCGACCTGACTCTCGTCGCCAATAAGGATTGATGGGCATCACGGAACGTGGTATCAGTGATCAATACCTCATTTTGCTCTTTAATCCAGTTAACGAGCCCATCTGCGCCTTTTTGTTCAAGGATGCTTTTTGTGCCGGAAAGAAGCGGCAAACCAGCAACATTAGGAATTGGGGCTGGGTCGAAAACAGGCTTTTTCTTCTTCTCGACGCCTGGGAAACCATTTACGGTGACATTTCCGATATACGAAAGCATTTTTGTCCCGCGGTCTTTCCTGACCGGGAAGCTGAAAAGCTCCGGAGTTGAATCAATGAAGGATGTATCGTATTCGCCAGTTATGAATTTTTCATGTTTTACAACATTTTCAAGGAAGGGAATATTCGTTTTAATCCCGCGGATCCTGAACTCCTTAAGGTTACGTACCATTTTAGAGGCTGCCTGCTCGAATGAAAGCGCATGTGTTGAGAGTTTAACAAGAAGGGAATCGTAGTAAGGCGTGATAACCGCTCCCTGGAATCCATTCCCCGCATCCAGTCGAACACCAAAGCCCCCACCTGAACGGTATACCATCATCTTGCCGGTATCGGGCATGAAGTTATTCAAAGGATCCTCAGTCGTCACCCGTGATTGGATGGCGTACCCATGAGTTTTTATTCCTGCTTGTTCGGGAATTCCGATCTTTTTGCCGTGAAGATCATGTCCTTCGGCAATCATGATTTGCGATTGGACGATATCGATACCGGTAATCATTTCCGTGATCGTATGTTCAACCTGAACCCTTGGATTCACTTCAATGAAGTAGAATTCTCCATTGGCGACAAGAAATTCGACCGTACCGGCATTCACATAGTCAATATTTTTCGCCAATTTGACTGCTGCCTCGCAAATCTCTTCCCTTAATTGATCCGTGAGGGAAACGGAAGGTGCCACTTCGACAACTTTTTGATGCCTCCTCTGGACCGAACAGTCACGTTCATATAGATGGACGATATTTCCATGCGTATCAGCGAGGATCTGAACCTCGATGTGTTTTGGATTTTGGATGAATCGTTCTACATACACTTCATCATTGCCAAAGGCTGCCTTGGCTTCTGATTTTGCACGATCATATGCTTCTTCCACTTCTTCGATTTTCCCGACAATCCGCATTCCGCGCCCGCCGCCGCCTAAAGAAGCTTTGATAATAATGGGAAAACCGTATTGTTCACCAAATGCCTTGACTTCTTCCACGCTGGACACTGGGCCCTCGCTGCCAGGAATGACCGGTATATTGGCTAGTTCCGCTTGTGTTCTTGCTTTAACTTTGTCACCAAACATATCAAGATGTCTTGATTCCGGCCCTATGAAGATTATGCCCTCTTCTTCACACCGTTTGGCAAATTCAATATTTTCAGACAGGAAACCATAACCAGGATGAATCGCGTCGACACCGCTCATTTTGGCGATTTCGATGATGCCTTCAATATCCAAGTATGCATCAATCGGCTTTTTGCCTTCTCCGACCAGGTAGGCTTCATCCGCTTTATAACGGTGATAAGAACCATAATCTTCCTTTGAATAGATTGCAACTGTATGAATATCCAGTTCCGTACATGCCCTGAAAATCCGAATCGCAATTTCTCCACGGTTTGCCGCCAGTACTTTTTCTATACGTTTACCCATTGCTACCACCCTAATCAATATGTATTTTTATAGAATATATAGAAAAAAAGCGTGATGAATACACCACTTTTTATTCACAAAGTTATTCCCTCACTGCGGGGAGAACGATCAGATAACACCTATTCTATCGCCGTTGTAATTATTTCGATATATTTTTAGATTTTATTTTCACGTATCTTATCACAAATGATAAATAACCCCTAGCATTTAGTAACAGAATATTAAGCTATTATAATATATTATCAAAAAGAATCAGTTGGACTTGGAATCAATTAATATAACCATAATACTAAAATAAACTGAATACAATAAAAAAATAAAAAATTATGTATATTCATATGCAAAAACAAGGAATTAAGCATGCTTTTTTCGTGGAAGCCATTTCGAAGGAGTGCCAATCGGGAATTTTTGCTTTACATAAAAATGCACGTAACCTACGTATTCTGGTCGTAAAAAAAAGCCCCCCTATTGAGCTATTTCGGTAATTAGTATGTAACATTCAAAAAAAGTACAGCACTATTAAACCCGATTGTACACAAATAAAAAACTCAAACAATCATCGAGATTTGTTTGAGTTAGTATGTTTTATCTATTATTTTTTCAATGATGCTTCATGCAAAACTGACAATTCCTGTTCGAGTGTTTCCAAAAGGGATTTACCCTCGGTATCCTCTACCAAGCCCAAACGGACGGCAAAATCGATTTCCCGTGATAGGCCGAACATTTGAGTATCCAGTACCTCTTCATATAAAGGACATTGAGGCATAGTGAGATTCTCCATTTGAACTTTAATCAGTTTTAGAATCTTGTCAGCATCTGCTTTTAATAAAGCATAAGCTTTTTCTCGATGATTGACAAGCATATCAGATGCCATGTTAAATCCCCCCGCTCAGAGCGATTATATCTTATCTTTAAATTCTACCTTTAGTTTTGTGAAAAAGCAAGGACATTGACAAACAATTTCCCGCCTGAACGTCACATCCATCTCTCCGTTACTTATACGAAGCCAACGATAATAATCGACATCCTTGATGATGTGACATTTCATTTAATATTGATTATAATTACTTAAGAGCAACAGAAAGGAATGAGATATTTGGAACCCATCGTGTTTATAAATGGAAAAGTGAAATATCCTATAACGCTAGATCCCGGTGTCTGGATTTTTGATGACCGTAAAGTTGAAATCGATACATATTTCCACGCTGACAGAGCAGAAGTCAATGAATTGGAAGAGTATACGATCAATGCCTCCAAGCATTGGCAAAAAGAAATACAAGAAGGAGCAACCATGCCTCCTACATTGAAGACGGAACGGAAATTCGAAAAGCAAAGACTGATGGAAGGGACTTTTGGCATCCCGTTCGAACCTTTTTTGAAAAATGCCGAACCTGAAAACGGGGTAACGGAAGTCATGGTTACAACTGCAGATAAAGAATTTACGTTCCCTCTGGAAACGGCTCTTCAATTTTTCCTTGGTTTTTCCAAGGATGGCAAGCCCCTTAAAGTAACAGAGGGCGGCCCGATGGAAATTTATTTTGGGGATGCCTCCAATCTCGAAGATCCGATTAAGAATGTTCGGTCTTTCACCATAAAATAGTGGCTGAATGGTCATAAAGCCTTAAAGGAATAGGCAAGGGGGGGCTTCCCCCGCTTGCCTATTCCTTTATAATAGCGTGGCGGCGAGTTGGGCCAATCCTGACCGTTCCCCTTTAATTAATTTAACATGTCCGGCTATGCGCTCTGTCTTGAATTTTTCCACCACATAGGTCAAGCCATTATTGTATTCATCTAAATAAGGATGATCTATTTGCTCGGGATCCCCCATCAAGACAATTTTGCTCCGCTCCCCTACTCTCGTCAAGATTGTCTTAACCTCATGCTTCGTTAGATTTTGCGCTTCATCGATGATGATGAATTGATCAGGGATGCTCCTCCCCCTTATATACGTCAATGCCTCGACCTCAATCGAACTCATGCCCGCTAAAATGGCATCCAATTCACCCGGTTTTTTCGTATTGAACAAATATTGCAGATTATCAAAAATAGGCTGCATCCAAGGTCGTAGCTTCTCTTCTTTTTCTCCAGGGAGATATCCAATATCCTTGCCTACGGGGACGATCGGCCTGGCAACCAAAAGTTTCTTATATTGTGACAGATCCTCCGTCTGCATCAAGCCTGTCGCCAATGCCAATAATGTTTTCCCTGTTCCCGCTTTCCCTATCAGCGTCACCAGCTGGATATCGGAACGAAGCAACAAATCAAGGGCCATCGTCTGCTGGACATTCCTTGGCTTGATTCCCCAAATATGCTCACCTTCATATACCAATTTCTTAACGAACCTGCAGTTCTCATCCACTATGCCAATCGCGGAAGCTGAACTCCCCAGCGTGTCCTTCATCAACAGGAACTGATTGGGATGATACGTATCTTTTGTCAGTTCTTCAAGTGGCAGAAAACTTTTTTCATAAAACTTATTCAGATTATCAATCGCGACGAACACTTCTTTATGCCCACCGTATATATGGTCCAATTCAACGACGCGATCATTTAAAAAATCCTCTGCTTCAAGCCCGATCGCATCGGCTTTCACCCTTACAAGGGTATCTTTGCTTACAAGGATGACGGTTTTGCCGTCTTCTTTCGTCTCCTCTTCCAATGATAAATTTTTGGCAACGGCCAATATTCTGTTATCGTTCGTTTTCTCGACAAAAATTTCCTGAAGCTCATGGAATGATCGGTGATTGAGTTCAATTCTTAAGCTTCCTCCATTATGAAGGGGGATGCTCAGATGAAGCTTCCCTTTTTCGCGGAAGCTATCGATCAGCTTCGATACTTGTCTGGCATTTCTTCCTATTTCATCCATATACCTTTTTTTCGAATCCAATTCTTCCAAGACGACTGCTGGAATGACCACTTCATTATCTTGAAATGAATAAATCGAATACGGATCCTGCAACAGGACATTCGTATCTAAAACATAGATTTTATTTCCCAATATGACGCCTCCTGCCTGCTCTTTAGGATATGCCTTACCATTTACTACACTCAGCAGTTATGTAGCGGACGAGACTGTTGATAAAATATATGTTCCTTTGCATAAAGATAGAAGAACATTTACAGACTATAAAGAAAACTTCCTGTAAAGATATCATCACATAACGCGGAACATATCATTGTCTGCTGAAATTTATGCCTATATGCATTAGAAATAGCCGGTGTGGACAGGCTGTAACTAACGAAATACTTTAAGGGGGGCCATATCTTGCAAAAAATCATTTTATCGCTTTCTGCCATGCTCTTGATGGCGGGGTGTTCAATGGATAATAAAAATCAAGCGTCGGAAGATCCTGCAAAAAACCATATAACGAAAGTCAATAACTCGACCATCCAGGAAGCGGACAGAGATACCGGGCAGCAAACGGCAAAAAGGCTCACTGGTTTGGCTAAGTCCATTCCTGAAGTGAATGATGCCACTGCAGTGGTTCTCGGCAAATATGCGATAGTAGGGATAGATATTGATCAGGACATTGAGCGTTCACAGGTAGGGTCGATTAAATATTCGGTCGGTGAAACGTTAAAGCATGATCCTGACGGTGCAAGTGCCATCATCGTCGCCGATCCGGATTTAAACGAACGGATCCGGGAAGTAGCAAAGGATATTAAAAACGGTAAACCAGTAAGAGGGATCTTGAATGAACTGGCTGACATCACAAGCAGAGTAATCCCTGAGGTTCCGGGTGATATTTTGACACCCATACCATCAAAAACGATTGACAGGGAAAAGAATAAGCTGAATGATAATCAGGAAAGAAAAGAGCTGGATAAAGAGCAAAATGATCAATCCAATCACCATATGGAATGAGTTTACTAACCCGAAGCAATTCTTCGGGTTTTTGTTTTATGGCTGGCCTTGCGCCAAAAAACGTTTCACGTTCAAGATACGCTTGCACTTTATCCTCGTTTTACCATTAAAATATTGGTATACTTAAAAGCATATTCGAATTGAAGTGAGGT
Organism: Peribacillus simplex; assembly: GCF_001542915.1. Lineage (GTDB taxonomy): Bacteria > Bacillota > Bacilli > Bacillales > DSM-1321 > Peribacillus > Peribacillus simplex_B. The sequence continues at coordinate 35,518 of NZ_LNNH01000051.1, forward strand.
TCAAATGATATGAAGGTTAAATGTGTAATATGCGATCAAATCGAATCAATCCCTGACGATAGTCCAGAAGCAAAGAAACTCCGTAATCGGCCTATACATACCTATATGTGCAATACATGCAATCAACGCATAGAAAAGCGTACGAATGAACGGATTGCAACGGGGAACTTCAGGCTTTACCGTACAATCAAAACGGAAGATGAATGGTAATCGCAGGTATAGAACCGTTGTGATCGGTCTCCTTAATGGGATTGTCCTTGGATTGGTTATGAAGTGGGTTGAAATGCTTTCTGGAATAAAAGTGTATACGCTTTTACTGAATGTGGATTTCCTTCCTGTCATCGGCACCGTTCCCTGGGGTGAGGAGTCATTGTTCTTATTCCATCTGCTATTCTCGTTAGCGATTACTTATGGTTATGTCCAAATCGTCGTTCCGTTAAAACTCTTCAGGGGCTGGAATACATACCTGCTTGCATTCCTGACGATCATCCCTGCGGTCATTCTGTACTTTCCATTAGCGGCATGGTCCTTGACAGGCGCTGTCCTGCCTTCTGATATGACCGCCTTCAGTTTGTGGGCATTCCTGCACCTGTTTTACGCACTTTCCCTCCCAAAAGCCATATAAAAAGAACCGTACGAAATTCGCACGGTTCTTTTTATCATTACTCGATATTTTTATACTTTTCTGGTTCGAGCTGAATTTGATCTAACATGATATCAATCAATTCGATTGGGAAACGCTGCTTTTTCGTTTCTTCATCCATTGTATACTCGACGAAGTAAAAAGGCTCTGATCGTGAAACCGAATCAATGTTCACTCGATGATCGTCTTTCAACAACTGCATGAAAAACATTTCGGTTTCGCGCGCAGCAGTATCATCAGGTCTTGCATCACAGACAACTTTTATTGTCAACCAATTGTATAAAGCATCCTGTAATGATTTCATCAGGTTATGCCCGTTCTTCTTTTTTGGAATTATGAAGACGGATTCTATAAATCCCAAGAACAAGAGATGCGATGACCAAGGCTTCCCCCATAGGAAGAAACACCGCAAAGAAAGAAAGAAGGGTACATCCAAGTGCCATTACTGCATAAATGACCACATTTTTTAGCAAAGGTAACTTTTTGGCAAAACCTAACTGATAGACAAGGATGCACAATCCTAAGACCGTTAAATACAAATACCACATTCCTGCTTCAGGATTCTCATCCACTCTGTACAATGCTGCAAAAAATGATAATCGCTCTTGGATATCCAATCTATTCTCCTCCTCTTGCTATTTATTTTTCTTCAACAGCAACTTTTTTCCTTTTAGCCGCTCTTTCACGCTCGTTTTTATCAAGGATCTTTTTACGAAGGCGGATGGATTCCGGAGTTACCTCACAGTACTCATCATCGTTCAAGTATTCCAAAGCTTCCTCAAGAGACAGGATTCTCGGTTTTTTCATGGAAGAAGTTTGGTCTTTATTCGCTGAACGCATATTCGTCATTTGTTTCGCTTTAACGATATTTACAGTCAAATCGCTATCACGGTTATGTTCCCCGACGATCATGCCTTCATAAATATCCGTACCCGGCTCAACGAAAATAACACCGCGGTCTTCTACTTGCATCGTACCATATTGTGTAGTTTTTCCTGATTCCATGGAAACAAGTACACCTTGACGTCTTCCGCCGACTTGGCCTTGTGCCATTGGCTGGTAGCTGTCAAACGAGTGGTTCATGATGCCATATCCGCGAGTGATCGTTAAGAACTCGGTTGAATAACCGATCAATCCGCGAGCTGGAATCGTGAACAGTAAACGGACTTGACCGCTTCCGCTATTGATCATATCCAACAATTCACCTTTACGTGCTCCCATGGATTCCATGATAGAACCTGTGTGTTCTTCAGGTACATCAATCTGAACGCGTTCAACCGGTTCACAACGGACACCATCAATCAAGCGAACGATAACTTCCGGTTTAGAAACTTGCAGCTCGTATCCTTCACGTCTCATGTTTTCAATCAAGATGGAAAGGTGAAGCTCTCCACGGCCTGAAACAACCCAAACATCCGGAGAATCGGTGTTTTCGACTCTTAAGCTGACGTCCGTTTGCAATTGGCTTTTCAAGCGCTCTTCGATTTTACGCGCTGTAACGAATTTCCCTTCGCGTCCTGCGAATGGGCTGTTATTGACAAGGAATGTCATTTGTAATGTTGGCTCGTCAATACGTAGGATTGGAAGCGCGTCAGGATGTTCGACCGGACAAACCGTTTCCCCTACGTTAATATCTTCCATACCAGAAACGGCAATCAAGTCACCGGCAACAGCTTCTTGGATCTCAACTTTCTTCAAGCCGATATAACCAAAGATTTTCGTTACACGGAATTGTTTAACCTTCCCATCAAGCTTCATTAATGAAACTTGCTGTCCTACATGCATTTTACCGCGGAATACACGGCCAACACCGATACGGCCTACATAATCATTATAGTCAAGTAAAGCCACTTGGAATTGAAGCGGTTCCTCTGAGTTATCGATTGGTGCAGGGATCGTTTCAACGATCGTTTCGAATAGTGGTGTCATGTCTTTTTCTTGTTTGGCAGGATCGGAATCCAAGCTTGCTGTACCAGCAATACCTGAAGTGAAGACAACCGGGAATTCCAACTGTTCTTCTTCGGCTCCCAATTCAATGAATAAGTCGATTACTTCATCAACCACTTCATCTGGACGTGCAGAATCTTTATCGATTTTGTTCACGACAACGATTGGCGTGATTTTTTGCTCCAAAGCTTTTTTCAAAACAAAACGAGTTTGCGGCATGCAACCTTCATAGGCGTCAACGACAAGCAAAACGCCATCGACCATTTTCATGATCCGTTCCACTTCACCGCCGAAGTCGGCATGACCCGGTGTATCCAAAATGTTAATCCGTGTATCTTGGTATTGTACTGCTGTATTTTTCGCAAGAATCGTAATTCCGCGTTCTTTTTCAATCGCATTAGAGTCCATCGCACGCTCTTCCACATGTTCGTTTTCACGGAAAGTACCAGATTGCTTAAGCAACTGATCCACTAACGTTGTTTTACCATGGTCAACGTGGGCAATGATGGCTATATTACGAATATTTTCTCTTAATTTCAAAAAATTCACTCCTAAAAAAGTTTGTGTATAACGTATCACTAGTATTAACTTACATATTATATCACAAACATACTAGAAACAAATACAGAAATTATGTACAATAGACATATTAGGGGTGATAGTATGAATATTAAATGGAATTTCTTAATATTAGCGATATTGGCAACATCCAGTATTGGCTCCATCGGCATCTTCATTGCTGAAAAAAGCTTGATTGGGATATTGGCTGCAATCGTTGTCCTTTGCGGTTTAATGGGGTTTGGATTCACTCAGAAGAAAAAATTACGCGAAGCAGGAAAGTTATAATATAAAAAACTCGCTGAAACAGCGAGTTTTTTTTGTTAATTATTACAATAAGGCCAATCCGACATCAAAGACCGGAGTTACCTGATAAGTATTTATCGAATACTTCTTTGTGCAGTCCCGGCTTGGAAACGAAAAGGGAATCACCTTCTATATAATTCAACTTGCCGCCCTTGATATTGCTTACTTCTCCGCCCACTTCCTCTATAAGTAACACTCCTCCGGCAAAATCCCATGGCATGAGCCTCATCGTTATATAGGCATCAATCCTTCCAGCAGCCACGAAGGCAAGCTCCAATGCTGCCGAACCATACGAACGGGTTCCTCGTGCATCCCGGACGAGCGGCGCTAAAAGACGCGGGTCTATCCTGCGGTTTTCCGTCACCCAGCTTGCATTAATGGAAACTATGGACCTATTTACCGTTGCCGGCTCGAGCGAAGGAAGGCGTTGATCATCCATGTATGCTCCCTGTCCCTTGATCACATGATATAATTCATCACTAACGACGTCATAGACCATGCCGATTTTTCCGATGCCATCCACATAAACCCCAAGAGAAATGGCAAAATCCCTCTGTTGATGAATGAAGTTCAATGTCCCGTCAATCGGGTCAATAATCCACACTGTCCCCTTTAAATCCTTTATATCATTGCCCATTCCCTCTTCCCCAAAAATCCGGTGATCAGGGAAGACCTCACCAATCTTGTCGCAAAAAAACTTTTCGATCCCCTTATCCATATTTGTAACCAAATCATTAGGGTTCGTTTTCATTTCAATATCCAATTTGGTATTAAAGGAAGCCCTTAGCCTCGCTCCCGCTTCCTTCATCCATAATTTTGCATATGTATCCATTTCCTTTACCGATGCCATTATAATATCCCCGTCCTTTATGATCAGAAACTACATTAGAATGATCCTCCTATAAAGATTAAAGCAAATATAGTTTGTCTTCAAGTTTTTAACATCTTACATTTTTGATAATCCTAACGAAAGCAGGGAAACGTCGGGCGCCCCCATTTTTTAGTTTGGACTTCGAATGAAAAACGGACACATTATTTTTTAAATAAAATAAGTGTCCGTTCATCTATAATGAAATTCCTTGTATTGAAATTGATTCATTTCCTTCAGTCATTCTCCTTCATGATCCTTGCGGACAAGCTTCTTACAATGCTTTTAACTTCAACAATTCCAACCGGATCCGTTCAAGCCTTTGCTTGCATTGTGACCGCATTTGATCATTCTCTTCACCAATCGCTTCAAAAAGGGTTGCTAATTCATAGTCCATTTCCATTCTTAACACTGCAGCTCTATGTCTTTCAACTTCTTTAGCCTTTAATGCTTGGTTCATGACTTGTTTCATAATTAACATTCTCCCTTCAATTAACCTAATTTTCTGAATTTATTTATAGTTTATCATATGTCTTCCTACAACAAATAGCAACTAATTTGTGTTTTAACCTAGAAGGAATTTTGCGGTGACGCCCCATAATCGTATTAATTAATTTTCACTTTTAATTATGCTACAATATGTGCAAATGACACAGTAGGAGAGATGATAATGAATAGAGCAAGATTCACGGCAGATGATTTTAACGTTTTCACGATTGATGGATTGGAACAACGCATGGATGCTTTAAAAGATCGAATCCAACCAAAACTACAAGCTCTTGGCGAGCATTTTTCCCAACAGCTTTCCGTGATGACGGGGGATGAAATGTACCCTCATGTGGCAAAGCATGCTAGACGGACTGTGAATCCTCCTAAAGATACATGGGTAGCTTTCGCTGCAAACAGCAGAGGATATAAAATGATGCCGCATTTTCAAATTGGGCTGTGGGAAACCCATATGTTCATTTGGTACGCCGTCATTTATGAAGCCCCGAATAAAATGGAAATCGGAAAGAAACTGGAGCAACAGGCGGACCGTTTGATCAAAAGCATTCCATCTCATTATGTTTGGTCGATGGATCATACAAAACCTGATGTCATTCCTCATGAAGGTTTAGACATAGAAGATTTGAACTCTATGTTCCACCGGCTGCAAACTGTAAAGAAAGCTGAAATCCTATGCGGCATAAGAATTTCACGTGATGATGCCATTAAAATGAATGAAGATGATTTCATGAAGACCATTCAAGATGCGTTTGAACATCTTTTACCCTTATATAAATTAAATTAAACACGATGAATCATCATTCGACATGGGATTATGGAACACTCGCCAATCTTGCTGCAAATGAAAAGGAGAGCGGTCGCTTGCTTCACCAGTCTGTATGCGAACCCGATGAAAAATGAGTTGAACTGCCCCGTAACTGTTAGGTACCAAACTAACAATTAAGGGGGTATTTTTTTTATGCCCGCTTTGGAAAAGCAACAGTCTAAGCATTCATCTCCCTAGCCCAAACACACGGTCCTTGTTTGGCCTTACATAGCGGGCCGTAGGGTTATTCTCGAAAATCCAAAAGGGTTCCAAAATTTTTAATTCCGGAACCCTTTTTCTTTATTTTCGAACTAAATCTTTGCTCGCTTGTATCAGTTCATTAATTTGATCTTGCTTACCTGATTCGAAGCATTCTATGATCTTGCTGCCGACAATGACCCCATCGCAGGACTTGATCGTATCCCGGACATGTTCTGGGGTCGAAATGCCAAAACCAGCAAGAACAGGAACGGGACTAAGCTCCTTCACCTTCTTGAGGTAGTCCCCCAGTTCACCTGCAAAAGTGTCACGGGTACCAGTGATGCCTTTGACTGTAACTGCATAAATAAAGCCCTCTGCCCCTGCTGTAATCTCTGTGATGCGCTCTTTCGAGGAGGTGAGTGTCACGAGCCTGATAAGCACGATTCCTGCCATTTTGATAGAGGAAAACACCGCTTCTTCTTCAATTGGCACATCCGGAATGATACATCCGGAAATTCCCGCACTAAGGCAATCTTCGGTAAATTCTTTAAGACCATAGGCCATGAGCGAATTGGAATAGCCCATTAAGATGATGGGGATCTTCACCTCATTTTTGATTTCCTTCACTTTTTTCAGTACATCCCTTAAAGTGGTGCCATTCTCCAAGGAACGGATGCCAGCCTGCTGGATGACCGGTCCATCCGCAACAGGGTCAGAGAATGGTATACCTAGCTCCACGGCTGTCGCTCCGCTATTTTCAAGGAAAAGAAGCTGGCTCTTCAAACGTTCTAGACCGCCATCGCCTGCCATTATATAAGGAATGAACGCTTTTTCCTGCTTAATCCTACATTCTTCAAGCGCCTTTGTTAATTTATTCATGTTCACTGCCCCCTATTAACGATTGAACCGTTTCTACATCCTTATCGCCACGGCCAGATAAGCAAATCACCAATCCTGTACCTTTACCCATTTCCTTGGCAAGTTTCAAACCATAGGAAATGGCATGTGAACTTTCCAAAGCAGGAATTATCCCTTCTTCCCTTGATAGCAGCATCAGCGCTTCCAAGGCTTCATCATCTGTAACAGAGGTATATTCCACTCGCTTGGTATCTTTTAGGAAACTATGTTCCGGACCCACTCCCGGATAATCCAGCCCTGCTGAAATCGAATGCGCCTCCTGGATCTGCCCGTCTTCGTTCTGTAAAACATACATGAATGCACCGTGCAGCACACCTGGCTTCCCTTTCGTCAGGCTGGAAGCATGTAAATGTGTATCAAGTCCATGACCTGCCGCTTCCACTCCATATAATTCGACCGTTTCATCTTCAATGAACGGATAAAACATTCCCATCGCATTGCTGCCCCCGCCTATGCATGCGACTACGGCATCTGGCAGGGTGTGGTTTTCCTCCAAATATTGGCGCTTCGTTTCCTTGCCTATCACACTTTGAAAATCGCGAACAATTACCGGAAAAGGGTGCGGACCAAGAACGGACCCCATTATGTAATGGGTGTCGTCCACATTAGCTACCCAATAACGCAGGGCTTCATTAACTGCATCCTTCAGTGTCCCGCTTCCTTGTGATACGGATACGACCTTGGCGCCTAATAGCTCCATCCGAAACACATTCAGTTTCTGCCTCCTGATATCTTCTTCTCCCATGAAGATGATGCACTCCAGCTTCAGCAAAGCGCAAACTGTCGCAGTCGCCACTCCATGCTGCCCTGCACCCGTCTCGGCAATCACTTTTTTCTTGCCCATTTTCTGAGTCAGTAACGCCTGGCCGATCGTATTATTGATTTTGTGTGCTCCGGTATGGTTCAAGTCCTCACGCTTCAGATAAATATCGGCACCGCCAGCCAGTTTCGTAAGATTCTCCGCATAATAGAGAGGAGTTTCGCGACCGATATACTGCTTCAAGTAATAGCTCAGCTGCTTTTGGAATTCGGGATCTTTTTTGGATCGATCATATACTTCCTCAAGTTCCGTTATCGCGGCCATTAACGTTTCCGGAACGAACCTGCCCCCGTAAGCTCCAAAATGCCCAGTTCGATCAGGCTGTGTATAAGTAGTCATCTATTCATTCCCCTTTTCCGGCTGTATATTTCGCCTCATTAATAAATGCTTTCATTTTCAGCGAATCTTTTAATCCATTTGTTTCAACTCCGCTTGCCACATCCACGGCGATTGGTGAAACGGCACTAATTGCGTTCCCCACATTTTCAGGAGTCAGACCGCCTGCAAGGATCAGTTTCCTGCGAGGTAACATCGCTTCGCCGATCATATCCCAATCCAAAGTCAGACCCTTGCCAGAAGATCCCTTAGGAAGATCCACCAATAAAAATTCAGCTGGGTACTCCTGAAGCTTTTCAAGATCTGTTTCTGAGCGGATGGCAAAAGCCTTGATTACCGGGAGCGGCATCCTGCGAGCGAAGCTGGCCGACTCATCGCCATGCAGCTGAATAAAATCCAACCCTGCCACTTCAGCAATCCTTATTACTTCTTGCTCGGTCTGGTTGGCAAACACTCCGACTTTTTTAACATGACCCGGCAGCTTCAATCCGAATTCACCGACCAATTCAGGAGCTACTTTCCTGCTGCTTTCTGCAAAAATGAACCCAATTAAATCCGCTCCGTATTTTACGGCTTCTTGGGCAGCAGCCAATGTCTTTATCCCACATATTTTTACTAACATAGCAATCTCCTTATAGGCTCATTTGCAGTTCTGCCATGGTATTGGGAAGATTCGCTGAGGTCATCAGTGTTTCGCCGACCAGAATCCCCACCGCACCAGCCTTCTTCACTCGCAATACGTCTTCTTTTGTCTTGATTCCACTTTCGCTGATGATGAGGTGGCGCTTTGGATCAAGCCGTTTCGCCAATCGCTCCGTGACAGCCAAATCCACTTTGAATGTTTTCAAGTTCCGATTGTTGATCCCGATAAGTTCTGCATTCATTTCAAGAGCTCGTTCCAATTCAGCTTCATCATGAATTTCGGTTAACACATCCAGCCCTTTATTTTTTGCATATTGATATAACTCATGAAGCCGATCTTGGGAAAGTGCTGCCACAATTAATAGAATGATGGTCGCACCAGCCCGATAGGCACGATCGATCTGAATCTCATCGATGATGAAATCTTTGCACAGCCTTGGAATTTTTATGGCTTCGCTCACCGACCTTAAATCCGCGATCGACCCTTTGAAGAATGCTTCATCCGTTAATACGGATATCGCTGCCGCACCGCCACTTTCATAGGACAGCGCCTGCTCGATCGGATTTACATCCATCTTAATATTCCCTTTCGAAGGGGAGGCCCGTTTGATTTCGGCAATGACAGCGATGGTCTTCGCAGTTTTCAACGTTTGCACGAGAGACGGCCTGACCACGTCGATCATGACTGATTCATCTAAACCTGTTTCCTTTAATTTTGCGACTTCGACTTTTTTCTGTTCGATGATTTCCGTTAAGATATTTTCCATTACAAGACCACCTTATTTCTATTGCCGTAAGCAATCAAATTTTCCAATTTCGAAAGAGCGGAGCCACTATCCAGGCTTTCCTTGGCCAAGGAAATTCCTTTCTTGATCGTTGCTGCCGTGCCATGTGCGTATAAACCCAGGCCGGCATTCAATAAAACGGTATCACGGTAGGCCCCTTTTTCCCCTTTCAACAAGCGCAGCATGATATCGGCATTCTGTTTGGCATCGCCGCCCCTGATCTTTTCGTTATCGTATACGGGCAGATCCACCTCCTCGGGATGAAGGGTAAACGGAATGATATCCCCTCGCTCCAACAGCACGAGCGAATTCTCTCCCTGAAGACTTGCTTCATCCATGAATCCGGCGCCATTTATGACAATAGCGCGTGTTCTGCCTAATTTATGGAGCACATCTGCAAATAGCTCGAGCATATCGCGACGATTGATCCCCAATAATTGGGTTTCAAGTTGGACTGGATTGGTCAAGGGCCCGATTAGATTGAAGATTGTCGGGATTTTCAATTCTTTTCGCACTTTCATGATCCGTGCAATATTAGGGTGGACGGATGGAGCGAACAGAAACGCTATCCCGTTTTCCTCCAACACCTCCTTCAGCATCTCAGGCTCCAAGGACAAATTAACTCCCAGCTCTTCCAGTACATCCGCACTGCCCGTTCTGCTTGAAATGCTGCGGTTGCCATGTTTGGCAACCTTGACTCCTGCTCCAGCAATTACGAAGGCCGATGCCGTACTTATATTGAAGCTTTTAGACCCATCCCCCCCAGTACCGCAATTATCCATTACATTAGCCGAGCTTGTTTGGACGCTCCTTGCTTCCTTTCTCATGACTTTAACAAGGCTTGCTATTTCTCCTGCCGTTTCCCCTTTCGCTTTCAGGGCAATGATGAAAGCTGCCATTTCGCTTTCGGTGATATCTTTAGAAAATAACGCTTGGGCTGCTCTGCTCATCTCATCTTCCGTCAATGTCTGACGCTCTGCTAACTTTGCTAAATATTCCTTCACCGCTAACTCCCCCAGTCGTTTTTTGAATTTATAAAATGGATTGTTTCTTTTCCAACTGAAAATTCCCGGCAATCTCGTAAAATTCATGCAATAATTCCTTGCCGATTTTCGTCCCGATGGACTCAGGATGGAACTGCAGACCGTATAATGGGAACTCATCATGCTGCAATGCCATGACCTCCCCATCATCCAGTGCTGCTGCCGTAACGTTCAATTCTTTTGGCAGGCTTCCTCTCTCCACCACTAGGGAGTGGTAACGCATGACCGGAAAATGCACATCCTGATTGGCAAATACCCCTGATCCATCATGCTCGATAACCGATGTTTTCCCGTGCATGATATGTTGTGCCCCAACCACATTCGCACCAAAAGCTGCACCAATCGCCTGGTGCCCGAGACAAATACCCAAAAGCGGAACCTTCTTATAAAAATGAAGGATGATTTCGATGCTGATACCTGCATCTTCCGGCCGTCCAGGGCCAGGGGAAATAACGATTGCCATTGGGTTCAGTTCCTCGATTTCGGCTATGGTTATTTCGTCATTCCTTTTTACGATGATGTCTTTCTCCACTTCCCCTAAATATTGATAAAGGTTATAGGTGAACGAGTCGTAGTTATCAATTAGTAAAATCATTTTCCATGTACCTCCATTAGCGCGCGTGCCTTATTTTGTGTTTCTTCATATTCCGTTTTTGGATCTGAATCATAGACGATTCCTGCACCTGCCTGTACATAGGCCTTACCGCCTTTAATGATCATCGTTCTAATCGCCAAAGCCATATCCAGATCCCCTCCGAAGCCCATGTAACCTATGGAGCCGGAATACACCCCGCGTTTACAATTCTCCAGTTCATTGATCAGCTCCATTGCCCGAATCTTAGGGGCGCCTGAAACAGTCCCGGCAGGAAGGCAGACAGACAATGCATCCAAACTCGTAAATCCTTCTCTAAGCTTTCCGCTGACCTTCGAAGCAATATGCATCACGTGCTGATATCTTTGAATTTCCATTTCCTCGGTAAGGTGGATCGATCCTATTTCACATACCCGCCCAAGATCATTCCTTCCCAAATCAACAAGCATCCTATGTTCGGCAAGTTCCTTTTCATCCATCAGCAGGCTTCTTTCAAAGCCTTTATCTTCTTCATCCGTTTTTCCTCTTGGACGTGTGCCGGCAATCGGGTTAACATGGACGACTCCAGATGAAACACTGATCAAGCTTTCCGGAGAAGATCCTATGATGGTATAATCACCAAATTCTATATAAAACATATATGGGGAGGGGTTGGCTAAACGCAGACGGCGGTATGCATCGAAAGGCTTTCCATCGAAGTCCGCTTTAAACCTTTGCGATAGAACCACTTGAAACACCTCACCTGCCACAATCGCCTCTTTCACTTCGCGTACCATCTGCTCGAATTCTTCCTGGGTGAAATTCGAGTCGAATTCCAAATATTCCGACGATATTTCCTTTGATGGTAGGTTTGCCTGGTTGATTGTATCCTTCATCCGCAACAGACTTTTTTCACTTTCTTCCTCCGCAGTCAACAGGTGTATCTTCTGAAGCACATGATCGAATATATATAATTCCTTATAAAAAAGAAAATGGGCATCCGGCATTTGCAGAGAATCGGGAGGCACAGGACCTATATTTTCAAATAGGCGAATGACATCATACCCCATATATCCGATCGCTCCCCCATTAAATGGCGGAATGTTAACCGGGGCGTCCCCTATCTCCACCAACAATTCCCTTTTCAGAAACTCGATGATGTTGATGTTCTTGACGCTTTGACCACCCGTCTCAAAATCGTTCACATGAACGCGGCCAGCAAGTGACGTTACCTCCAAATATGGATTCGAGCCTAAGTACGAGTAACGTCCATCATCATGATGGGAATTCGAACTCTCCAATAAAAACCTTTGTTTCCCTGCTAATTTCTGAAATATGGCAATGGGTGTATGAATATCGCCTTCAATGGTTTCCATTTTGAAGCGAAGCATCTTCTTTTCATTCAAATCTTTCATCAAAAATCCCCTCCAAATTCTTATTCGATCATGTGAATTCGATTGCCGTGACCTTTTCGGTATAGGGCGCTTCTGCCTCAACCGAATTAAAATCCACAAAAAAATCCCCTGCAAACACAAAAATGTGTCTGCAGAGGACGGGATACCGCGGTGCCACCTCAAGTTGGAAAAACAAATCATTTTTCCCTCTCAAGCAGGAAATATTTCCTGCCAAACCCTTTAACGGCGGAAGCCGGGTTTCCCTACTTATTTCAAGAAACCACTCATAAGTCCATTCATCCTTTTATATCGTACCGGTTTCCACCTATGCCGGCTCTCTGTGACGAATCTAAAAAGATTACTACTCTTAATCATAGATTTAAGTATCATTTTTTCGAAAAAACGCAAAAAGGCCCTTCATCCAAAGGACGAGGAACCCGTGGTACCACCTTAATTAGCTAAATTAGCTCACTTTACGGCATGATTCATTCCATGCCTATCTCCATTAACGATGAGATAATCGCCAAAGCCTACTCCGTCCATCCGTTTCGGTTTGGGGCTCGGAAGTCCATTCGCTTAAATTCGTTCACCAGTTTTCAGCAACCACTGGCTCTCTGCGGAACTGCATTAAGGTACTTTTCTTCGTCACTGCCTTTATCTTTTTCTTGGTTATTATGTTAAAACAATCTTTTCAGTAAGTCAATAAAGTTTTCAAATTATTATTTCATTTTAACCCAGTCGCCGTCCTCAAGTCCCTTAGCCTTCTTAATGACTTGATACGCAGAATAGGTACTGACCGCCTCGAACTCATCCGTATAGTTCTTTTCATCCGCCTTACCTGGAACGATTTCCTTGAATCTTCGGTAAGCCTTCATGAACGCTTCCTTCTGGATTTTGCTCTCATAAGCTTTTTCCACCGCTTCGAAAAATTTAATTACATCGACGATTTCGTCCGTTGACCAATCAAGGTCCATTGGATACTGATAATCCATACCTTAAACACGCTCCTTCTAGATCGTTTTTTCATGTTGTCGGGGGAGACCATCCACCTTCAGTATGCCCATTTCGAGCGAATTTCCTCAGCTTGGCCGATGATCCGGCTGAACAGCTCAGCTGTCGCCGGAACATCATGGATCAGACCCATCACTTGTCCTGCCCAAGCATATCCTTCTTCTTCCATACCATCATGGATATAGCGCTGATTCGCTTTTCCGCTTATGTAATCCTTCAATTGCTCATATCCACCGTTTTCTTTTTCAATTTCAAGAATTTTACTCGTCCAACCATTTGCTATCACCCGGGCCGGTGCACCGATGGACCGCTTAATGACAACGGTATCATTTTCCGTACCGGAAACCAAGGCTTTTTTATATAATTCATGTGCATGTATACACTCCTTGACTGCAATGAACCTGGTTCCCATCTCGATCCCTTCCGCCCCAAGTGCCATCGCTGCCATCAAACCTCGTCCATCACCAAAGCCGCCAGAAGCAATGACCGGAATCTTCACGGCATCCACAACTTGAGGAATCAAAACAGCGGTACCGATATCCGTCCGTCCTAAATGTCCGCCCCCCTCCTGGCCAACCACCATAACTGCATCTGCACCAAGCTGTTCCGCCTTCACCGCTTGCCTTGTCGCTGCAACAAGCACAAGTTTTTTCACCGAAGTGTCCTTGACGCAATCAAGAAAGGGCCCAGGGTTGCCGCCCGTTACGGAAACAGCTGCAATTCCTTGCTCCATGGCTGCTTCAAGCATATGCTCATAAGGTCTTCCATGCTGCCCAATTGCAAAATTCACGCCAAACGGTTTATCGGTCAATTCCTTCGTTCTCCTTATTTCATCGACCAATTGCTTTGGGCTGTCCAAGGACATCGCCGTTACCTGCCCCAGCCCCCCTGCATTTGAAACGGCCGCTGCCAGTTCCGCATAAGCTAAATGAGCCAACCCTCCTTGTACAATCGGGTATTGTATTCCTAGCAAATCTGTCACACGCGTCTTCCAATTCAAACTCCCCACTCCCTTTTTATGTATGATATGAACGTACATGTTCATTATGGCAAATATTGTTTAACCATTCAATTTTTACATTCGACACAATCCAGCTTCATGGGAAAGACTGGTTCATTAACGATATTCGCCATTATTTCTTCCCCGGTCATTCGAGGAACAAGATGATTTTTCATGTCAGAACGGTAAACTCATGCTAGGCAATTATTATAAGACGTGCTATAATTCATTTGTTTTATGTTTTTCCATAGCTACCTGACCATTCATATGGTTGCAAAATCGGAGAAACATTCGATCATTATAGACAGGGAGTCTTTCTCCCCCATATTTGTACCTACTATATTGAAAAGGGGCCACAAAGATTTGTCACAGAATGAAACACCCTTATACACTGCCTTATTGCAGCATGCCAAAAAAAATCCCGTTCAATTCCATATTCCAGGTCATAAAAAAGGAAAAGGAATGGACGCCGATTTCCGTGAATTCATTGGAGAAAATGCATTATCCATAGATTTAATCAATATCGCTCCGCTCGATGATCTCCATCAGCCAAAAGGGATCATTAAACAAGCACAAGATCTGGCTGCCCAAGCTTTCGGGGCCGATCATACGTTCTTTTCCGTTCAAGGAACAAGCGGAGCTATCATGACGATGGTCATGACGGTATGCGGCCCTGGGGATAAAATCATCGTACCAAGGAACGTACATAAATCCGTCATGTCTGCGATTGTCTTTTCCGGAGCCGTTCCCGTTTTCATCAACCCTGAAATAGATAAAGATCTGGGCATTTCACACGGTATCACCCTCGATGCCGTTGAAAAAACGTTAAAAGAGCATAGTGATGCAAAAGGATTGCTTGTAATCAATCCTACCTATTTCGGCATTTCAGCTGACTTGCAAAAAATCGTCGAAATCGCCCATTCCTACGAAATCCCTGTCCTCGTTGATGAAGCACACGGAGTCCATATCCACTTCCATGAGGACTTGCCCATGTCAGCCATGCAGGCTGGAGCGGATATGGCCGCAACGAGTGTCCATAAACTTGGTGGCTCGCTGACAGGAAGTTCGATTTTAAATGTGAGAGATGGATTGGTTTCAGCAAATCGGGTTCAAGCGATTTTAAGCATGCTCACTACCACCTCAACCTCCTACATCCTTCTAGCTTCCCTGGACACGGCTAGGAGGCAGCTGGCGACCGTAGGCAGGCAAATGATCGAAGAGGCCATCAATCTTGCAGGGTACATCAGGGAGGCCGTAAATGAGATCCCTTATCTATACTGTGTCGGCAGCGAAATTCTCGGAAGCAAGGCTGCCTTTAGCTATGACCCTACAAAACTGATCATTTCCATCAAGGAATTGAACATTACCGGATACGACGTCGAGAAATGGCTGCGTGAGAAGCATAATATCGAAGTGGAGCTTTCCGATTTGTATAATATCCTTTGCCTGATTACACCAGGAGACTCCAAAACGGAAGCGGATCTTCTGATCGCTGCCTTGAAGGACCTTTCGGATGAGTTTAAGGAAATGGCGGCTGAACATGAAAAAATCGAAGTGCTCCTTCCTGATACACCACCGCTTGCCCTATCGCCAAGGGAGGCATTTTATGCCGAAACCGTAGTGGTGCCGATCGAGGAATCCGTCGGAAAAATCAGTGCTGAATTCATCATGGTATATCCGCCGGGCATCCCGATCTTTATTCCTGGTGAACTGATTACGGAAGATAATATCAGTTATATCCAAAAAAACATCGAGGCGGGCCTGCCTGTTCAAGGTCCAGAGGATCCAGAAATAAAATATTTACGCATCATAAAGAACTGATTGCATACACAAACCAGAGCGGGTGACCGCCCTGGTTTTTTTCATATAGTCAGCATTAAAATGGCGCAGCAGCCTATCGGTTGTTCAAAAAAAGTGCTCCAGACCATAAAGTCGTGGAGCACTCTTGAATTCTATTAATCTCATCGAAGGTTTTCGGTATTATTCCTGAGAGGCAGCTGTATCACAGCTTTGGCAGTTGTGATTGTGTGTATAAAGTACACTTACTTTTTCATCTTCAAAATGTTCAATCGTGCTATTGCAAGTTTGACATACGATAGTTCCCATTTTTACAACCCCTTCCTCTATATTGTATGCAACATTCCATTAATGTAACCGCTTTAAATGAATTATAATATAACACATTTATAATATCAAGCTAAAAAGTATGACCTAATCATTTTATTGGATCAGGGAATGTTTATACGGGTATGCCAATCCTGCTGGTAAAGCAATGAGCATCGCATGAGCAGCAGTTCATACCATTGAAAGATTCGCCCTCCCTTTCTTTCCAAAAAAAGGGGGGAAGTAATTTTACTTTTAAATATACATATAGATAAGTATATAAATCAACCAAAAAATGCTAATATAATAGTAAAACCGATCGAATAAGGGGGATCCAAATGGCAGAAAATGCGTATATCAAGCTAGTTCCCGAATCAGTCAAAGCGACCGTTACCATCGAGGATGTAAAGGAATTGCTGACCTATTATCAAATGATCACGGCAAAAACAGGAAAGCAACTGGATTGGGACTACGATAAGAAAGCTTTTCCTTATGAAATGAGGGAACCTGAAAAAATGAAAGACAAAGCCATATATCTCCAAGCCAAAGAAGATCGTTACCATATGATCTTGATCGGTGTAGACCAGGAAGTGATTAAGGATGATGACGGACTGGAACGAATCCAATCTTATATCCAATTCACCCTTCCGGAAACAGCAACCTTCGGGGATAAAGGGAAAGCAAATGAATTATGCAAGTTCCTCGCAAAAAAATTAAAGGCGCAGCTTCACCTCTTTAATAATCGCGTGATGTACTTCTATCCAAGAAAATGAAAAAACCTGCAAAAGCTGAAAGCCAGCTCATGCAGGTGTCTCAATCGAGTCAGGATCAAGCATCTTATAGCCTTTCTTTTGAAAACCTTTCACGATCTCCTCAATCGCTTCACTCGTCCATTTTCGGTCATGCATTAGAAGGTTCGCACCATTTCCTAAATAAGGACTATTCAACATGATTTCTGTTAAAGCCTTTTTGTCCTGATATTCCTTTTCCCAATCATATCCATATGTCCAATTCATCACCAACATTTTTTCTTCCTCAGCAACTTTTCTTGAATGATCGGTATTCGAACCAAACGGCGCCCTGAAATACTTAGGGCGTTCCCCGATAATGCCCTCAACCAAATTATTCAGTTTAACGATTTCCCTCTCTTGTTCCTTTTCGGTCAATTCTTTCAAATTCACATGGGAATATGTATGGTTGCCGATGGGAAAACCTAGATCATGAATTTCTTTCAGCATCGCTTTATTTTGATCATTTTCAAGAAAATGGCCATTGACGAAAAATATCGCTGGAACCTTAAGTCGATGAAGGGTTTTGGCTATTTCTAGCGAATATTTATCAGGAGCATCATCAAACGTTAACAAGACAACCTTCGGATCTGCGTCCCCTATCGGTTCAAATGACCAAGTATCTTTATTGACCCGGTATTCTGCCTTAACTTTCTCTTCCGCATTCGTCTTGGGTGCTTCTTCTTGTTCTTTTTTCTCTTGCTGGCTTTCATCTCGGACGGACGCTGCCGTTTCCACGCTTTTATTCTTTTCTTTTTCCGCGTGATCGGGATCTTGGCCAGTACAAGCGATCAATAAAATGGCTACACTCGCTAACAAAACTAAAACTTTGTTGAACATGATACCTCCGTGTTTTTTTGTGTCTTTGCAGGCCCTGCGAAAATTCAATAAACGGGTACTAAGGTCTCCAAAAGGATTTGTAACAGCCCGTAGCATAATAGGCTGATCACAGTTATAAGCATGGTTCGCTTATTGGATTTCAAAATCATTTTACCAATGTAAATGGCCAAATATGAAAAGACCAAAAACATGAATACCTTGAAGACAAACCGATCATTAACAGAAAGCCATTCAACCAGTGTATAGCCGCTCCATACGATTAGTTGAAAGAGGATTACCAGATAATTTTTCAAGTGATCCACCCCATTTTCAAATGAATACATCAGGCCTACTCATGTCATGAGCAATAACTTTATATTCGCACATTGCCCATCTTATTTTTTATCCTCTTTTACCATATTCAAACCTTTTGGAGAAAAAAAGTAAAAAGCCCTTTATATAGCTTATGCCCATTTTGTCCTTTTCATTTAAATAGTGTAAAGAAAATCTCGAATTGGCGGGTACATTCCTTTTTCATGGCCGAATCCAATGAAAAAAGCGTGCTGCAAGGGCAGCACGCTACTATCGGATAAAATTACTTAATGATATGAATAGGAGTTCCAAGGGCCACTTCCGCAGCTTCCATTGTAATTTCCCCTAAAGTTGGGTGCGCGTGGATCGTCATCGCGATATCTTCGGCAGTCATGCCTGCTTCGATGGCCAAGCCAAGTTCCGCGATCATATCAGATGCGTTCGGCCCTGCGATTTGTGCTCCAATAACCAATCCATCTTCTTTGCGAGTGATAAGCTTCACAAATCCATCAGTATTGTTTAAAGATAGAGCACGTCCATTTGCAGCGAATGGGAACTTGGAAGCAAGCGCTTCAATTCCAGCTTCCTTCGCTTCTTTTTCATTATAGCCGACAGATGCAAGTTCCGGTTCAGAGAATACAACAGCCGGAATGGCAAGGTAGTCGATTTCTGATGAATGTCCAGCAATGGCTTCGGCTGCAATTTTACCTTCATAAGAAGCTTTATGAGCCAATTGAGGTCCAGAAACGATATCACCGATCGCATAGATGTTTTTCACGCTTGTACGGCATTGTTTATCCGTTTCGATCAAACCGCGATCCGTCATTTTGATTCCGACTTGCTCAAGACCGATTTCGGCAGTATTAGGACGACGTCCCACAGTAACCAATACGTAATCAGCTTCGACTTTTTTCTCTTCGCCTTTTGCTTCATAAGTAACGGTTACGCCTGTTTCGGTTTCTTCCACGCCTTTGGCATTTGCTTTCGTAACAATTTCAGCACCTTTGTTTTTAAGGTTACGTTTAACAAGTGCTGCCATTTGTTTTTCGAAACCAGCTGAAAGAATTTCTTCCGTGCCTTCAAGAATCGTCACTTTAGTGCCAAAGCTTGCGAATGCTCCGCCAAGCTCCGTACCGATGTAACCTCCGCCGATTACTACCATTGATTTTGGAACTTCATCCAAAGCAAGGGCACCAGTAGAGTTAATTACGCGTTTCGTATATTTAAATGACGGAATCTCGATTGGTGATGAACCAGTGGCGATGATCGCGTTTTTAAATGTATATGTTTGGGCTGAGTCTTCATTCATAACACGGATGCTGTTTTCATCAACGAAATACGCTTCGCCTGTTACAACTTCCACGTTATTTCCTTTTAGCAGGCCGCTGACGCCGCCCGTTAATTTTTTGACAACAGTACCTTTCCAAGCTTGTACTTTAGAAAAATCAACAGAAACTTTTTCTGCAAAGATCCCCATGTCTTCTGAATGCTGAGCTTCATGGAAACGGTGTCCCGCCGAAATTAAAGCTTTCGATGGAATACAGCCTACATTCAAACAAACTCCGCCGATTGTTCCTTTTTCAACGACCGTAACTTTTTGTCCAAGCTGTGCTGCACGAATTGCTGCAACATATCCCCCTGGGCCTGAACCGATCACTAAAGTATCTGTTTCGATTGGAAAATCTCCTACAACCATTATTTACGCCTCCATTAACAATAATTCTGGGTCGTTCAATAACTTTTTGATATGATTCAATGCATTTTGAGCAGTTGCTCCATCAATCATGCGGTGATCAAAGCTCAGTGATAATGCCAGAACTGGAGCGGCGATAATTTCCCCGTCGCGTACAATTGCTTTTTCGGCAATGCGTCCAATACCTAGAATGGCAACTTCTGGGTGATTGATTACAGGTGTGAACCATTGGCCGCCTGCTGAACCGATATTCGTGATCGAGCATGATGCACCTTTCATTTCGTTAGGTGCCAATTTTCCATCACGAGCTTTTGTGGCTAATTCATTGATTTCTTGTGAAATAGCAAAAGGTGATTTACGATCTGCATCTTTAACAACCGGAACGAGCAAGCCTTTGTCTGTATCTGCCGCAATTCCGATATTGTAATAGTGTTTATGGATAATCTCACTAGCCTCATCATCAAATGATGTGTTAAGCATAGGGAATTCACGCAATGCACTTGTTAACGCTTTAACAACATAAGGAAGGAATGTAAGCTTAATTCCTTTTGCAGCGGCAACATCCTTGAATTTCTTGCGGTGAGCGACGAGTAACGTCACATCGACTTCATCCATCAATGTTACATGTGGAGCTGTCTGCTTGGATTTAACCATCGCTTTAGCGATCGCTTTTCTCATGCCGCTCATTTTCTCGCGAGTTTCAGGATATTGACCTTCTGGAATGGACACTTTAGCTTTTTCAGTCGTTTCCTTTTCACCTTGTTGTTGTGAAGCTTCACTTTCAGCTGCTGGCTGCTGTGGAGCGGATTTGCCATTTTTGAACGCATCGATGTCTTCTTTCATGATACGGCCGTTATCCCCGGAACCAGCAACCTCACGAATGTTTACCCCTTGTTCGCGTGCATATTTCCTAACAGAAGGCATGGCGATGATACGACGTGAAGGATCCACCTCAACCTGTGGCTGTGCTCCTGCGCCCGTTTCTGCACTATTGGCTTGATCCGGTGCAGCCTCTTTCTTGACTTCTTGTCCAGCTTCAGCAGTAGCTTGAACCTGAGCCTCCGTATCCTTATCGCCTTCAGCCTTCTCTTCGTCTCCATGATCCCCTTTGAACTGAAGATTTTCATATCCTGGAGCATCGAATTTTACAAGAACATCACCAACAACGGCAACCGTTCCTTCTTCAACAAGGATTTCTTCCACGGTACCTTCAACAGGTGATGGAATTTCTACAACGGCTTTATCGTTTTGAACCTCGCAAAGCACGTCATCTTCTTGAATCTTATCTCCTGGTTTTACAAACCATTTCACTATTTCACCTTCGTGTATACCTTCTCCGATATCTGGGAGTCTAAATTGGAATGCCACTGAGTTCAACCTCCTATATTAAATCATACTTAGTGCTTCGAATAAAGTCCTTTATCTTGCATTTCATTCATGCTAATTCTTTCTCAAGCAAGCACTTTCATTCGCGTTACTCAAGATTAAGTTAAAACGTTAAGACTTTAGTCGCCGTTTCCATAATGTCTTTATAATTAGGGAGCCATACTGTTTCAGCTTGAGAGAACGGGAATACCGTATCAGCAGCTGCCACTCGCAATACAGGAGCATCCAAGCTTAAGATGGCACGTTCGTTAATCTCTGCAACAACATTCGCTGCTATACCAGCTTGTTTTTGTGCTTCTTGAACAACGATGGCGCGTCCCGTTTTTTCTACAGAAGCAATGATCGTGTCAATATCAAGTGGAGATACAGTCCTTAAGTCGACAACCTCGACAGAATGACCATCCTTGGCCAATTCTTCCGCTGCCTTGATGGATTCTTGTACCATCGCACCGTAAGTTATGATGGATAAATCCGTTCCTTCTCTTTTCACATCCGCTTTTCCTAACGGAATTGTATACTCTTCTTCAGGCACTTCCTGACGGAACGAGCGGTACAATTTCATGTGCTCAAGGAAAATGACAGGATCGTTATCACGAATTGCCGAAATCAATAAGCCTTTTGCATCGTAAGGAGTTGAAGGGATAACTACCTTTAACCCTGGTTGCTGGGCCATTAAACCTTCTAAGCTATCCGCATGCATTTCCGGAGTATGCACTCCGCCTCCGAATGGTGAACGAATCGTAACAGGCGCACTGTAACGTCCGCCTGAACGGTAGCGCATACGAGCAAGCTGACCGCTTACGGAGTCCATTACTTCATATATAAATCCGAAGAATTGAATTTCAGGAACAGGACGGAAACCTTGTAAAGAAAGACCGACCGCTAATCCACCGATTCCAGATTCGGCAAGGGGAGTGTCAAACACACGATCTTCGCCGAATTCTTTTTGAAGATTTTCCGTTGCACGGAATACTCCACCATTAAGACCGACATCTTCTCCAAAAACGAGTACGTTTTCGTCATTTTTTAGTTCTGTACGTAATGCTTCTGTAATTGCTTGGATCATCGTCAATTGAGCCATGGCTTACTTCGACTCCTTCTCTTTATAAATTTCATATTGTTCTTTTAGGTTGTAAGGCATTTCTTCAAACATGTTTTCGATAAGGTCAGTTACTTTTTGCTTAGGTTCTGCATCTGCCTTTTTGATTGCTTCTTTAATATCTTCTTTAGCTTTTTCTATCGTTTCGTTCTCTAACTCTTCATTCCAAAGCTTTTTGTTTTCCAAGAACTTACGGAAACGAACCAATGGATCTTTCAGTTCCCACTCATTATCCATGTCGGAAGTACGGTAGCGTGTCGGATCATCTCCAGCCATCGTATGTGGTCCATAACGGTACGTCAATGTTTCGATCAATGTAGGGCCTTCACCATTAATGGCACGTTCCCGGGCTTCCTTAACGGCAGTATAAACGGCCAATGCATCCATTCCATCAACTTGGATACCTGGAATACCTGCAGCCACACCCTTTTGTGCCAATGTTTTCGCTGCGGATTGCAAGTCAACAGGAGTTGAAATCGCAAAACGGTTATTTTGCACGATGAAGATAGCTGGCGCTTTAAATGCACCTGCAAAGTTGATTCCTTCATAGAAGTCACCTTGTGAAGTTCCGCCATCACCAGTATAAGTGATCGCTACCGCTTTTTTACCGCGTTTTTTCAGTCCAAGCGCTACACCGGCAGCTTGGATATATTGGGCGCCGATAATGATTTGCGGTGAAATGACATTAACATCCTCAGGAATTTGATTTCCTTTGAAATGACCGCGGGAGAATAGGAATGCTTGCCATAACGGCAGGCCATGCCAAACGATTTGCGGCACATCACGATAGCCGGGAAGAATGAAATCCTCTTTCTCCAAAGCATATTGCGAAGCGATTTGAGAAGCCTCTTGACCGGCAGTCGGTGCATAGAACCCTAACCGTCCTTGGCGGTTCAATGAGATTGAACGTTGATCCAAGATACGTGTATAAACCATACGACGCATTAATTCCTGTAGCTGCTCATCACTTAAATCAGGCATTGCCGCTTCATTCACGACTTCTCCCTCTTCGTTTATAATTTGAAAAGTTTCAAATTGTTCTTCCACTTTCTTAAGCTGATCCTGAACATTAATTTTAGCTTGTTTAGTTTTTTGAGCCATTTGGCACCTCATCCTTTCATTAAAAAGGTTTGTGATTATTCTTCTATAAAGCAAAGATAGTTTGCTTTTTAGCTTCTTCAACAATCCATTGAATTATTTTTCCCTTAAGACCAATCCCTCAAACGTGGATACGCTTAATATGCTTCAATCTTAGTCTGTACCATAAAAAAAATCAAGGAAAATGATACAAGGGATATCCAAATATTAATTTACAAGATGAATTAACATCAGTCAATGTCTTGAAGTTCCTTATTTTTTCAAACCCATAGTACGAACAACAAAGGATTTGCATCTCTGTATTAGTTTTGCGTTTATTACTGTATCACTAAAATTGCGCTATCTTTCATTTTGGGTGGGAGAATGAGGATCATTTGCCTTCGCCCACTCATACCAGCCATTCAAAAATCCCTTGAACTAAAGGCATTTTCGCTATTTGGAGGAATATTCAGAAAAAATATTCAAACGCTTTCATTTGATCCTGCTGTTAGATTTTACACATTTGATTTTTTTTAGTACAGGTCCTGGAATATTCACGCACACCCTGGTTTCAGCCTGATGCAAAAAAAGGGCTGTGAGTGAGAATCACAGCCCATCAGTATTTATTCTTTTGTTGAATTAGCCATTTCTATGCCTGAACGATCATAAAAACTTTCTTTTTTTTGATTGGATTTTTCCGTTAAGGCGTTAAATTGCTTATTGGCTTTCAATACTTTTGCATATGAGGTATTGATTTTCTTGATTTGCCCCTGCAGTTCATCCATCTTCAAATCTTCTTTTTTGAACAGGTCGTATAATTCTCGATCATAATCCAGGCTTTGCCGGTAGGCTTCATATAAGCTGTCGTATGTATCATAACGTTCCGTCATGACATTTACCATTTCAATCGCTTCTTTTTTTACTTTTTCATCCTCTATCTTACCTATTTGTTCATCCATCTTTTTAAATTCTTCTTTCGAGCTCTGCATACTAGTTTGTTCCTTTTCGATTATTGCTTCCCGTTGTTCGAGATTCTTGGTGGCTTCATCTGATAGCTCTACGATTTGTTCATATTCATCCATTCCAAGTTTTATAATTTTTTCATACTGCTCTTTTTCTTTTTTCTCCAATTCATTAAGCGGCTCCTGATGTTCGTTGAAATCATTTTCCTTTTCTGCCGTTTTTTCTAAAATCTTTTGGATTTTTTCCTCTGGTGAACCATTAAAACAACCGGACATGATCAATGTAGTGGAAAAAAGTAAAATAACAATGGCGCCCAAACGCTTCAATATAGACAGCTCCTTCTGATAAGTTCTTCGAAGATTTAAATTCCTTTTGAATTTCCGTTATAGCAGCAGACCTCGTACTATCCATATTCATAACAGGATTTTTTCATTACTGGGCGTTAGCCTACACCCTTTAAACCTTACTGCATAGGCTGTAGGGACCGTTTCAAATCAGAGTGGTCAACAAGTAAAAACAATACAAATACGGAGGTATGAAATTATGTATGGAGGTTACAACCAGGAATGTTGTTATCCGGTTTCAGCTGCACCCAGCTATGGTTATGGTGAGCAATGTGGTGGCGGTGGAGGCTTCGGATGCGGCTTCGCCTTGATCATCGTCCTTTTCATCCTGCTCATCATCGTCGGCGCTTGCTTATGCTAAACAGATAATTACTATTACCTTTACCCGAAAATGTTATCTATTTACCCTGATTCAAAAAAAAAGATGTACTTTTTTCTTTTGACCTTAACTCGAAAATAAAACAATGGGTGGGATAGGGATTTACCCAAGGGTTCGCCTCCTATCCCATGCTATTAATAGTTGTGATCATTCCATTAACTTTTGGCATGTTTTTTGTTAAAATAACCCTATACATATCAATGACAGTACGATGGGGGTGAAAAACGATGCTTACTATGGATGATTTTGTTAAAGAAGACGATCCTATCTTGAGGAAAGTCGCAGTGGAGGTCCCTCTCCCGGCATCAGATGCCGATAAGCAGCTTTTGGCCAGCTTGATGGAATATGTGCAAAACAGCCAGAAGCCTGATATTGCCGCCCTCTACGGACTGCGTGCAGGAATTGGCTTGGCCGCACCACAGGTGAATGTTTCTAAAAGAATGATTGCGGTTCATTTAAAAGAAAAAGATGATAAACTGTACAGCTATGCGCTTTTCAACCCTAAGCTCCTAAGCCATTCAGTGGAGAAAGCCTACTTGACTACAGGAGAAGGTTGCCTTTCCGTTAACCGGCCTGTCTCAGGCTATGTACCACGTTATGCTAGAATTACGGTTGGAGGTACGGATTTGGAAGGAAATTCGGTCCTGCTCCGGCTGAAAGGCATCCCAGCCATTTGCTTTCAGCATGAAATCGACCATTTGAATGGAATTATGTTTTATGATCGCATCAATAAGGAGGACCCTTATGCCGTGCCGGATCATTCGATCGCGGTGGAACGGTGATCCTTTTGGGTGAAAAACTCCCGTCTGTTGTCCGACGGGAGTTTTTATTTTTTAAATGAGTTCAAGTTCTTTCAAGCCAAAAAATATTCCATCCTCATCGACAGCCTTCGTTACAAAGTCTGCCTCCTGCTTCACAAGTTGGCCGGCATTCCCCATCGCCACGCCATAGCCTGCTACTTTTAGCATTTCAATATCATTTAACCCATCTCCAAAGGCATAAACATCTTCGAGCGCGAACCCGACTTTTTCCATTAATATTTTTATGCCTTCTGCTTTTGATCCTCCAAACGGAAGTACATCCGTTGAATAAGGATGCCATCTAATGAAATGGAAGTCATCATAATTCCCTACATAATCCGTTTCTTCATCTTCGGAGCAAAATAATAATGCCTGATATATTTCATGATCCTCATAAAAATCGGCCACATGCTCAGGATGGGGGAATTTCAAGGTGCTAATGGCCTCTTCGATTCGCTCATGATGAGGCACGCTTGATTTCATCGTTTCTTCATTCATGAAGACGATCGGGATTTCATTTTTCTCAGCATGATCGTGAAGCTTCCTTACCTCTGATTTGCTCAACGGGTTTTTATAAACCACTTTCCCTTCAAACACGACATACTGCCCATTGAAACTCACGAACGTATCGATGCCAAGTTCTTCCCTCAATGATTCGAACATGAAAGGAGCCCTTCCTGTTGCGATCGCAACAAACACCCCGCTATCCTGCAGCTGCTTAACCGCCTTTTTCGTAGAGGCAGGTAATTTTTTGTCATGATCCAGCAATGTTCCGTCAATATCAAAAAATACGATTTTCACTAATCATTCACTTCCAATTCATTCGGATTTATCCTTTTCTAATATGTACCCATTTAATAATTGTCATCAAGATAAGTCAAGTAACTGTGCCAAATTCCACGCTAAGTCACGTTTTTTATTCGGGGACGTGCATATACTATCGTTAAGGGTCCACCTACCCGGCCTCCATTTAATATTTCTCCTTACTTCCCCACAAACTCATTTAGCCGTCGTTCGGGCCTTTTTTTCAAAAATGGAACAAGTACTTGTAAAGACATATTTACATTATTGAATAATCCTATACAATAATACTAAGGGAGTGTGATCGCCATGTTAAAAAAGCTTCGTAAAAAGCTTGTAAAACAGTGGAATGATCTTTTAAGAAAAAAATCCATCGCATGATTCGCCATTCATTTCTTGCCATGGCCGTCATCCATTTGCGAATTTTTTTCGGACAGCCCTTCAAAAACTTGCGGAGGGCTTCTTCCTTGTTGTAAAGTTCTTGTTAAGCATTCTTTCCATTGGCCATGTAACAGCCAACCAATGGGTACCATACATATTTCGTGTTGAATAGGAGCCGTTATTCTTTCTTGAAACGCTGGGTTAGGCGGGAAGAAAACATTGATCATTCCAGTAATCGAGATAAGCTGAAATCGCCTGAAAACGTGCTGTCCGAAACTTTCTTTGCCGATTTAAGTTTTACACTTAGTAAAAACGGTTAGGATAGAGGATAGAGGACTAAACGGACCGGCAATCTATTTTTTATATACTTTGGCAGACATTAGTATATTTGGTTCAGCAAAACCCCTTCCGTTTTCATGGCGGAGCTGGGTTTATTTTTACATGATGTTGAAAAACATGTAAAAATTGTTGTTTTTATATATAATGAAAAAAGCAATGCACACAAGTGAGGAGAGATTTAAATGGTTTTTAAGGTATACTATCAAGTAACCATATCAGAGGTTCCCATCAGGGAGAATACGAAAACGATGTTTGTCGAAGGTGAATCCGTTCGCGACGTTCGTCTAAAATTAAAGAAAGAACCTTACAACGTAGAAATCGTACTGCCCGTAACCGGAGCCTATCTAGACTATGAAAAACAAAATGAAGATTACAAAGTATTGGAGCTATAATTTATGAAATTCGTAAAAAATGATCAAACAGCTGTATTCGCCCTGGGCGGTTTAGGCGAAATCGGTAAGAACACATACGCGGTTCAGTTTCAAGACGAGATCATCGTCATTGATGCTGGAATTAAATTTCCGGAAGATGAACTTCTCGGTATTGACTATGTGATTCCAGATTACAGCTATTTAGAGAAAAATGTAGATAAAATTAAAGGTGTCTTCATCACGCATGGCCATGAAGACCATATTGGCGGGATTCCCTATTTACTTAGAAAAGTGAATGTCCCGGTATACGGCGGGAAACTGGCACTTGGGTTGCTTCGCAACAAATTGGAAGAACACGGCCTTTTACGTCAGACGACGATGATCGAAATCAGCGAAGATGAAGTGATCAAGTTCCGGAAGACTTCCGTTTCTTTCTTCAGGACGACACACAGTATCCCGGATTCTTACGGAATCGTTGTAAAGACGCCGCCTGGACAGATCGTTCATACTGGTGACTTTAAATTCGATTTCACTCCAGTTGGAGAACCGGCCAACTTGACAAAGATGGCTGAAATTGGCAAAGAAGGCGTATTATGCCTGCTCTCAGACAGCACGAATAGTGAGGTGCAGAATTTCACTATGTCCGAAAGCCGTGTCGGCGATACCATTCAAGACATTTTCCGTAAGGTGGACGGCCGGATTATTTTCGCAACATTCGCATCGAACATTCACCGCCTTCAGCAAGTGGTGGAGGCAGCGGTGGCAAATGGGCGTAAAATTGCCGTTTTTGGCCGCAGCATGGACTCTGCCATATCAATTGGCCAAGACCTTGGCTATATTGTGGCGCCGAAGGATACGTTCATTGACGTACAGCAATTAAATCGCATGCCTGCAAACAAAGTCACCATCCTTTGTACAGGCAGCCAAGGTGAACCAATGGCAGCCCTTTCGAGAATTGCTAATGGGACACACCGACAAATCCAGATCATTCCTGGGGATACAGTCGTATTTTCTTCTTCCCCTATTCCCGGTAACACGATCAGTGTTTCCAGAACGATCAATCAATTATATCGCGCTGGTGCAGAAGTCATTTCCGGACCATTGAGTGATATCCATACATCTGGACATGGCGGACAGCAGGAACAAAAGCTAATGCTGCGTTTAATCAAGCCAAAATTCTTCATGCCGATCCACGGCGAATACCGGATGCAAAAGCTTCATGCCCGCCATGCAGTCGATTGCGGAGTTCTTGAAGAAAACTGTTTTATCATGGATAATGGTGAGGTGCTTTCCTTAAGTGAAAATACCGCACAAATCGCTGGTAAAATCCCTTCTGGTTCGGTTTACATCGATGGAAGCGGCATCGGGGATATCGGCAACATCGTTTTACGTGACCGCCGCATTCTTTCTGAAGAAGGCCTTGTGGTTGTCGTAGTAAGCATCAACATGAAGGAATTTAAAATTGCTTCGGGTCCTGACATCATCTCACGCGGCTTTGTTTATATGAGAGAATCAGGAGATCTGATCAGCGATGCCCAATCCTTGATCACTAAGCATCTGAATAAAGTGATGGATCGGAAGACTACACAGTGGTCTGAAATTAAAAATGAAATTACGGATACATTGTCTCCATTCCTTTATGAAAAAACGAAACGCCGTCCGATGATCCTGCCGATCATCATGGAAGTTCAATAAACAAGAAAAAGCCCAGCCATTCGAATGGCTGGGCTTTTTTATCGTCCCATTGAGTCAGGCACAAGAATCTTTCTTATTCCACAATCTTCTTTTCAAAACGGTTGATATCGGAATCGGCGCCGATTACGATCAATATATCCCCTTTATGAATCAAGTCGTTCGCCTGCGGGGAAACGTTGATTTCATTGCCTCTTTTTATCGCGACGATATTCAGCCCGTAGTGGGCACGGATATCAAGGTCAAATATCGAGTTTCCGTTCATCTTCTGGCTTGCAACTATTTCGACGATGGAATGTTCATCAGACAGCTCCAAATAATCGAGGATATTATTGGAAACGATATTATGGGCGATCCTTCTCCCCATGTCACGTTCGGGATGCACGACAAAATCGGCCCCGATTTTCCGAAGAACCTTCTCATGATAATCGTTTTGCGCTTTCACGGTAACATT
This sequence comes from Peribacillus simplex, assembly GCF_001542915.1. Lineage (GTDB taxonomy): Bacteria > Bacillota > Bacilli > Bacillales > DSM-1321 > Peribacillus > Peribacillus simplex_B. The sequence continues at coordinate 65,674 of NZ_LNNH01000051.1, forward strand.
GCCGACTCCCAGCTCCTTCAGCATGAGCGTTGTCAATATACTCGCCTGAATATTCTCGCCAATGGCTACAATGACGTGATCGAAATTGCGAATTCCCAAGTTTTTCAGCACATTTTCATCTGTCGTATCTCCAACTACGGCATGTGAAGCGATCCTTGCGAATTCATTCACTCGATCTTCGTCAGCATCGATGGCCAACACTCCCAATCCTTCTTCAGCTAATGTCTTCACTATACTGCCGCCGAAGCGACCAAGTCCAATCACAGCAAATTCTTTTTTCACTTTAAGCCCTCCAACATCTTTCTTTGCTCTGTGTTCCGTATAATCTTTACGCTTCGTTCCCTTTGAACGTTAAATAATCGGCAATATGGTTGATGGCAAGTTCTATTGCCCTTTCATCAGGGTTCAACTTGGAATGGTGCAATCCGAATTCCGATGAAACCCCGAGCCAAAACATGAAACCTGGTATCTCTTTTAACATATACCCAAAATCCTCACCCGTCATCGCTTCCGTACAGCGATGCAGATGAACATCAGCTCTCGCCTCTGTAAACTCCATGAATTCCTTGGTCAATACTTCTTCATTATATACTTGATGGTACATCGCCCCATAATCTATCTCTGCAAGGCATTCATAGCCCACTTTCATGCCCTCCACAAGCGCTTCTATCCTCGACTTGACCTTTATCATCGTTTCCGGATTAAGCGTGCGTATCGTACCTTCCAGGCGCGCTGTCTCCGCAATAACATTTTGCACCGTCCCGCCTGTGATTTTTCCGACTGTAATCACGGCTGAATCAAGCGGATTGACATTTCGGGAAACGATGGTTTGCAACTGCCCTACCAGCGAGCAGGCTGCGATGACCATGTCCCTTGTTTCATGAGGGTACGCTGCATGTCCGCCTTTGCCTTTTAATTCGATGAATAATTCGGATGTATTGGCAAATAAAAGCCCTTCCTTAACGGCAATCGTCCCCACTGGATACTCCGGCGCAATATGCAGGGCAAGAATCATATCCGGCTTCCATTCTATCATCGCTTCCGATTTCAGCATCGGCTCGGCGCCGCCAGGTCCCTCTTCCGCTGGCTGGAAAATGAAAAGTAAGTCATCATCGATCGGATTTTCGTTAAAATGGGTCAATAGACCCAAACTGATGCTCATATGAAAATCATGACCGCATGCATGCATATACTCCTCATGAGTGGAGGCGAAGGGCAAGTCCGTCTCTTCTTTTATCGGCAGCCCATCTATATCGGCTCTGTAGCCAATCATTTTCCGCGGCTTCCTTCCCCTCACTTTGACGAATATCCCAGTTTTCCAAGTTTTCACTTCCATTCGCTCAGAGGGTAAACCTTGTATGTAATTCAGTAGATATTGTTGTGTCTTGTATTCTTTGAATCCAATCTCCGGAATTTGATGCAATTCACGCCGAATCTCGGCAAAAGGATTTATTTTCACACGATTTTCCTCCCTATACAGAAAGCGTGGATAAAATTATCCACGCTTTAGACAATATTCTATTAATAAATTAAAGCTGGCGAAGCTCTTGCATGATCTCTGTTTTCGATTTCGTTTTTTCATCAATTTGCTTGATGACCCTAGCCGGAATGCCAGCAGCAACAGAGTATGGAGGAACGTCTTTCGTTACGACAGCACCAGCCGCTACAACGGATCCCTCGCCGATTTTAACGCCTTCAAGAACGACCGCATTGGCTCCGATCAACACATCATCTTCCAATATGACTGGTTGTGCGGAAGGCGGCTCGATGACACCTGCTAATACAGCCCCTGCCCCGACGTGACAGTTTTTCCCAACGGTTGCACGACCGCCAAGGATCGCATTCATGTCAATCATCGTACCCTCGCCAATGACGGAGCCAATATTGATTGATGCCCCCATCATGATGACTGCATTGTCCCCGATGGACACTTGATCACGAATTATTGCACCAGGCTCGATACGCGCCTTGATTCCTTTTAGATCCAATAAAGGAATGGCAGAATTACGGCGATCATTTTCTACTACATAATCCTCGATTTTCGTTCCGGCCGCCTTGATTGCCTCTTCCACTTCAGACCATTCACCGAATACGACCCCGGTATTCCCTGTAATGAAGGTTTTCGAAGCTGCGCCAAAATCGATGCCTTCCAAATCACCTTTGACATATACCTTGACTGGTGTGGATTTTTTACTATTTGAGATAAAAGAAATAATTTCGTTTGCATCCATTTTATTCATTCCGGGTAAAACCTCCTAAATATGTATCATTACTCGTCTTAAATTTACCAGACAACTGCTGGCAAGACAAGCTGAATGTCACTCCAATTTATTATTCGGCCCTATCTTGGCTTTAGCTGATTCATATCATGCCTTGTTCACGAATATGTTCCTTCACCACTTCAGTGAACGCTTGGACTTGCTTTAGCTGGAAAGCAGATTCATATCCGCAAAGCCATGTATCTCTTTCAATCGAATGGTTATGCCCATCCAAAAGCGGGATCTTGAACACATTCGTATCCTTATCATGTAACGTGATGGCCGGCAAAATGGCATACCCTATTCCATTGAACACCATTTGCTTACATGTTTCAATTTGGTCGACGACTATGGTGTTTTTTGGTGTCGTTTTAAATTGCCGATGCCACCAGTCCTGAATTTCCTGATAATAATTGGAATCACTTTTAAACTGAATGAACGGGCGGTCCGTTTCGAACACTTGATTCAATTCCTTCATTTCGGTATCAACCAAATAGAGCATATCGGTAAATAAGTGCTGTTTGATTCCTTTCCAATCTGGTGCTCCCCTGATGATGCCAATATGCACTTGCCCCTCATATAAAGACTTTAAAATCTCACTGCTCCATCCGGTGATTAGCGAGATTTTGGCATAAGGGTATTTTTGGACGAATTTTTTCAAGACTTGAGGCAGCCAATTTTGGCCGACGATCGAGGCGCAGGCTATTTTCAATGTGCCATACACTTCATGATCCATTGCCTGGATACTTTCCCTTACCTTTTCTTCTTTTTCGATCACTTCATTGGCCAATCGGATCACCGCTTCCCCTGCAGGCGTCAGGGATAGTCCTTTTTGTGAACGGAGAAACAGTTTCGAGCCCCAATCCTTTTCTATTGATTGTAAACGCTGAGATAACGCCGGTTGGGAAACAAACAACCGCTCAGCCGCTTTTCTCATATTCATTTCCTGAGCTAGCACGGATAATAGATGAAATTCTGAAAATGACATACACACCAACCTCTTGATAATTATTTCTTATCATGATGATTAAAATTATTTACATGTAATTATCAACAAAGTCCGCTTATAATACAAGGGAAAAGAAACGGAGTGATATCCATTGACGATCATTTTATTGCTGGTCATCAGTTTTGCCGCCTCATTCGTAGGCACCTTGGCTGGCAGCGGAGGCCTTATCGGCATGCCTTCCCTCCTTTTGATAGGCTTCCCGATTCACCAAGTCATTGGCTCAGTCAAATTTTCCAATATGTTTTCCTCATTTTCGAGTTTTTATATCTTATTGAAGAAAAAACAGCTAAAAGTGGCGGATGCACTCAAGTTAATCCCATTTGCCTTATTTGGCGGCTTCTGTGGCGGCCTTCTTGCTAATTCCTTTTCTGAAAAAATTGGCCATCTGCCTCTTGACGATTGCCTTGGTGATGAATTTCATCAAGAAGCCAAAGCCGGAATCGGGATCAATTTGGCAGCTGCCTAAAAAAGCGTACCCTTCTTTATTCGGGATCAGTGTTTACGATGGGATGTTCGGTCCAGGACAGGCAACCATGCTTATGTATACCTTTTTAAGAAATGGCGCCACATACCTTCAATCCCTCGCCTTTACTAGATTCCAAACTTTCATAAGCTGCACAGCTGCATTCATCACCTATTTCCTTGCAGGGAACATTGCCTGGGAGATTGCCACTTACTATACCATTGGGTCACTGATCGGCTCGCAGCTAGCCGTTCGTGTCGCCCAAAAAATCTCAACCCGTCAGCTGAAGTTCATTTTACATGGAGTCACGATTGCCTTGCTGCTTCAATTGATTATCCGCGTTGCCTTTCCTTAACGAAAAAAGCAAAGGCCACCTCATGAACGAGACTGCCTTTGCTTTATATGACTATCCGTTCTTCCTTAGTCTCGTAAGCAATATGAAGCTAACTGCAGAGAAGGCGAGAACGATTAGATAAATCGTGTGCAGCGACAATGTGAGTCCCTCCTGCAGGACCTTCACGACAGCATCAGGAAGCAACTCCCTTTCTTCACTGTTTAATAACTTATTGGCGGTATCGATCGTCACTTCCGTCCCTTTTGGTGCATGTCCTCTTAAATAGTCATGAAGTCTGGTATTCATGACTCCTCCAAGTAAGGCAGCGCCTACAGTATTGCCTAGATTACGCATGAACATATTGGATGCTGTAGCAATCCCGCGCCGTTCCCAGCTGACTGTTTTTTGAATGACGACAATGAATGAAGTCGAAGTCAGGCCCATCCCCACCCCGACAAAGAACGAACCAAACGCTGCCAGGAGCGGGCCTGCTTCAGGCTTCATCAAGACCAGGATCAAGCTTCCTATGATCAAGGAACTCCCTCCAAGGAGAGAAGTCGCCTTGAAGCCTATTTTCATCAAGAGCCAACCTGAAACCATGGATGCAATCGGCCAGCCTATCGACATGGCGGTCAAGGTAAAACCTGCCACCGTTGGCGAACGTTCCATCACTCCTTGTACGAAGGTCGGAAGAAAGCTCGACAAACCAATCATCATGACCCCTGTCGTAAGGGATACAAGATTCGCTATCAAGATGGAGCGCTCCTGCCAGATTTCAAACGGCATCATCGGCTCCGCTGCCCGCTTTTCCTGAAGAATGAATAAGCTGAAGGCAAGCAAGGCCACAATGGCTAGGGAAATGATCGGTACCGATGCCCATGACCATTTCACTCCTCCTTCTACAAGGATCAGCATGAAAGTGGAGATGGATAAAGTCAATAAGGCTGCTCCCAAGTAATCGATATCCCGTTTTTTCTTTTCGATATTTTCATGAAGGAAAAACCATATTCCAATAAAAGATAATATTCCAAGGGGGATATTCACCCAGAAAACCAGTTTCCAGGTCAGGTTTTCAACAAGCAAGCCGCCCAAGGCAGGTCCCATGACCGCCGAAATGCCCCATACACTGGATAGATATCCTTGAACGCGTGCCCGTTCTTCATTTTTATAGATATCCCCAATGATCGTTGAAGCAACCGGAGCTACAGCACCCGCGCCAAAGCCTTGTATAAAGCGATAAATGATGAGCTCAGTCATACTATTTGCAAAGCCGCAAAGAAGCGAGCCTATTAAGAATACAGTAATTCCAAATAATAAAACCGGTTTTCTCCCGAGAATATCGGAAAGCTTTCCATATATCAAGACCGTCACGGCATTCATTAACAAATAACCTGAAAACACCCAGCTGTATAAGGAAAAACCGCCTAAATCACTTACAATGGCCGGCATTGCCGTCGATACGATCGTCCCTTCTATGGCGTTCATGAACATTGCCAGCATGATGGCAGTCAATATGAAGGGACGTTTCAATGGTTTATGCTGTTTTTTCGAACGATCCGCTGTTTTCCCCAATTTTCGCATCCTTTCCCAATATGTATTGATTTCGGTTCAAGTTAAACAAGAAAACTCGCCAATTGGCGAGTTCTGAAGGAACCATAATGCGCAGCCGAACTTATTCAGGTGAACTTTGTTTGAATACCTTTTTCAAGATCGCTCTTCTTGTCAAGATTCCTTCAAATACATGTTCGTCATTTTCTACACAGACAAACGGATGATCTATTAACAATTCCACACCCTTGGTCAGTGTATCCTCAATATGCAAGCGAGGTATGTCTATATTCATTATTTCTGAAACTTTTTTATTCTCAAGATTATCGAATTCGATTCGTTCCAGTCCCAAGATTGAATCAAGAATGACTGGTGTGCTAATCAAGCCATGCAGCTTATACATCGGATCTAACACAGGAATGGCCGTATAACCGCTCTTTGTCAATACCAATAGTGCATGTTCTAAATTATTGGTTACCTGCACGTGGGCCACGCGTTCAGAAGAAATCATCAAATCTTTAACGCTGGATTCCAATAAATCCCCATCATGAGTACCGATCATGTTAAAACCCCTTACCATATGTTTTTATATACAGCTCTCCTTTTAGTTTAACATATGTAAGCTGAAAAGGCTCATTCCCAGAGCAATAAAATCCCAAACTGCGGGATTTTCCCTTGAAATCCTTAGCCCTTACTAGTTTTGATGTTTGCCTTTTTGTAACCGCATTCAGGACATTGATAAATGACATTTTGGTTGGACTGTGCCGTCAATACATTTTCCATTTCCCGTTTCTCACCGCAAACAGGGCATAATACGATTGGACTCTTCATTTACATCCCTCCAATTAATAAGATGTCGTAAAAAGCACTTCTTCATTCAAAAAGCGAAACGTGTTCGCCTCTACAATAAAACACCTTTTCTAATCGGAAGTCAGCTCTCGCCAGTTTCTTGCTTTTACTCGCGAGTTTGGGCTTTTCATCGAATTTGAGGCAGGTTCTCATAAAAATCGCACTTTTCACATGCTTTTTGTCCCTTTTCTCTCCAGCTACATATGGACAATCGGGATTACCTCTTTGTCTTCACGCAAAATGGAATGAAGCGGTCTTTTTACAAATCAACAAAACTAAAGGCAACGCCCTTCAATTTTCGTTTTCACACAGAGTGGAATGAAACGGAAGGTGCGAGACTCCTGCGGGAAATGCGTGTCTACTTGAGACCCCGCAGGCTAAAAGCCCAGGAGGCTCAAGGACCGCCTCTGGATAAAGGAGTTCTGTAGTGCAATGAAACGTTCATCGTACAAACCATCAAAAATGCAATGGAGATTCTATCTTTGTTTTCGACGACCAATAGCAAAAAACAAAAAACCGTAGACAACCTCCATTAATCTGGAGCTTATCTACGGTCTGAAAGCCTCTTCCAAGTGGAAGCCAGCTTTTTCATGTTTTTTTAAGATTGAAGAAGATCAAAGATTTCAATGGTAATCATATCGATATTATCGAATTGATATTTCGATGATTTCCCTTTATCACTGTATACTTCAAGCTCGAACATTTCTGTTTTGCTGAAATATGTAACCTGGCACTTTTTCACACCATCTATTTCAAAAAAACGTTGAGCAGATTCAGATTCCTTCGCTTGCTCTTGAAGACTTTTCAATCTGGTAAGGATGCCCTGTAATTGAGACATACTCCCTCTCCTTTCTGAATAAAACCTTTTCGATAGGTTTCACTATACCATACTTTTCTATCCAGTAGCCACGCTGAAATAAATTCAGAATAATTTAAAACTTCATTCTTTACATGACACTATTAACAGCATAAAATAAGGAATGGATTTTGTACATGAAAAATTTTCTGGAGGTAGATTCGATTGCAAAACATTAGTGAACTTGGTTATCGCATTTCTTTAATTGATGGTTTTGATCTGGATAGAAGAAATCGAACGGGAACATATGTAATTGCCGATACGGATATCACGTTAGTAGAAACTTCCGCCAGTCCCTCCATCCCACACTTACTCAAGGGGCTCGCTGAACTTGACATAGCCCCCGAGGATGTTACATATATCATTCTTACCCATATTCATTTGGACCATGCAGGCGGTGCCGGACTTTTTTTACAACATTGCCCGAATGCCAAAGTGATCGTCCACCCAAAAGGTATACGGCACTTAGAAGATCCTACACGTTTGATAGCCGGAGCTAAAGCGGTTTATGGGGAAGACTTCAATAAGCTTTTCGATCCGATCCTGCCCATTCCCCCCGAAAGGATGATAGGGAAACATGATAGGGAAACCTTACAAATCGGTGATAACTCGACGCTGACTTTTTATGACACCCCGGGCCATGCAAACCATCATATGAGCATTTTCGATTCCATGTCAAAAGGGATGTTTTCTGGTGACACGATTGGCATCTATTACCGTGAACTCGATGAGGAGGGGGTGGAATTTCACTTACCATCCACATCACCAAATCAATTTAACCCCGAAGCCATGCTGGCTGCAGCAGAATTGTATGAAAGCGTCGGCGTGGAGCGAATATATTTCGGCCATTACGGGGTATCGGAAAACCCTAAGGAAGTATATAGGCAACTTCAGTACTGGCTGCCTATTTTTGTCGAGACGGCAAAATCGGCATTCCGGGAGTATGCTGCCTTCGAGGAAAGGGTCGCAGCAACCAGTAAAAATATTTTCAAGGTAGTGGCAGCTCATTTGGAGGAAAAGGGGATAAGCATAAACCACCCTGTTTTCGATATCATATCCATGGACCTGAATGTCAGTTCCATGGGATTGATAGACTATCTGATGAAGCAGGAGCAGAATAAGTAGATTGCTGAAGTTTTTTTCCTATCCAAATGGCTCGGGATTACCTATAATGAAAGAGTGAACCTTACCTATAGCACATACATGGAGGAATGAAATGAAAGACGTCACGCTTTATACCCAACCTGATTGCCCTCCCTGCAAAATCATGAAAATGTTTTTTGATGATAATAATGTCGTGTATAATGAAAAAGATATTAAAGCAGACGGACATGCACGTAAAGAATTAACGAATAAATATGGGGCTTATTCCACACCAACGGTCGTCATCGATGGGAAGGCCATCATAGGCTTTGAAATTGATGCCATAAAAAAGGAACTGAATATATAACAAAAAGTCTGGAAGGGGCCACCCTCCAGACTTTTTCATTTCAATTTTTCATTTTCATATCTTACATCCTTTACCTTCCAAACGCCATTTTCTTTTTTCAAGGTAACGCACTCAACATGTTTTCCGCTTAATACCGGCCCGTCCTCTGTGCCCCTGAACTCCTCCTGCACATACATGAGATCACCATTGTCCCCATAAACAACTTCAGTATGTTCATCGTAGCTGAAAAATGGGATATAATAAGGCGCGAAGTCCGATCCAAATGCAGTATACCCATCATCGACTTTCACTACATTCGCTTTCACAAACTTCCTGATGAAATCATCTGTGAAATGTTTTTCGAGCTTGGTATCTATCGCTTCTTTCGTTCTTACTTCCTCGCTTATCGAGCCCTGGCTCATTGCGGCTTCCTTTACTAAGTTAAGTGCTTCCTCCCTATGTAACCCCTCTGCCGAAGCTGTGAACCCCCCGCCTAAAAAAAGAAGGATACTGGCGAGACATGCTACTACATATTTACTCATTCCTATCATCCCCTCACTATAGAATAATTTGGTTCCGATTACTGCCTATGTTCTTTCAATACCCGTCCAGAACAAAGTGAAACTACAAATTGTCATGAAGACCATTTGTATCCTCAGCCATAAAAAAAGAAGATTTCATATGATGAAATCTCCTTCTTATAACCATTGAAAGGCATAGTAGAAAATAAAACCGGCAACCAAAAGAGTTCCAACGATAAGAGAAACGAATATCGGGTTTTTCAAATAAGGATGTTCTTTAACTGAATCATCGATTGTCGAATCATATCTGGCTTTGACCTTTTGTGCCCTGGCTACAGAATATGTATAAAACAGAAGATATAACGCCATGACTGTAACGACTATGAGTAGAATCCAGATGTACGTGCTCAAAATATGACTCCTCCCAGCGCATCATTTTGCTTAGGTTTACACATTTCAAGCTTTTATATACATGAATCCTTTTTATAAAAGGGCATCATTTTCATATAGGTAACTATAAGAAAGATCGAAGAAAATGTATTCCTTATTATTAAGCGGATAGGAAAAGGTCCTTATGGTCTCCCCTGTTTCGATATCACTATATAAATCAGACAAAATCCCCTTTTTCTCATTGCGCATCTTTACGATGTTTTCGAGGAAATAAGGCCGCCAGCTCCAATTTTTATTGAGATAACTCGGCTGGATGATCCACTGCCCGTTTTTTTGGAGGATATTCGGCGATCGTTGATACCCCTCTTCATCACAAATGTAAAGTCGAAAACAGATGGACTCCAACTTTTTCGCGATCGTCCCGAGAAATTCTTCATGAGATCCAAATCGCTTTTGCTGCTTCAAAAAGGTTTGCATATTTTCATTAAATTGCAAGGTCTTTTGATATACTGCTTCCAGCTTCTTCGTTTCAAGTGAAATGAAGGACTGACATTCTTGATGGAATTTTTCCCGAAGTAAATCTTTATTGATGAACTCACCTTCGGGCTTGGCCAAGAAATACCCTTGATAATATCGTCCGCCGTTCTTCCAGGCAAAGCGGAGCTGGTATTCGGACTCAATGTTCTCAAATAGTAAATTGGCACCGATCTTTCGTGCAAGCATGCTTAGTGAAAACAGGATGACCTGATAGGCATCCCCACCTGAAATGCGAAGCTGGTCCAAATTAACTTTTAAAATATTCGGAGAAATTTGCGCAATTTGATCCAATTTCGTATCCTGACCCAAATGATCGAAAGCTATTTTAATCCCATATGTTTTAAAGTAAGCAAGAACATGCTGTAAAGGATCAAAATTTTCCGGGCTGATCGTGTCTGATAGTTCAAGTACAATCCTGTGCATTTCCTCAGGCTGGAAATGACGATGTAAAATCTCCATGAATTCTTCGCCATGATCGAGCATGAGCAAATTCGGATCTCTGTTAATGAAGATCAGAAAATCTTCCCCATAGTCTTTTATTCTTTCCAAGGCTATTTCAAGTACGTAATTATCCACTTCCACCCTATACTCTTTAGGCACTGAAGAATCATGAAAGAATGAACCCAGGCTTTTATATTCCGATTGTTCCTCATAACGCCCTAAAATTTCATATCCGATTACCTGATGTTGATCTGCACTGAAAATCGGTTGAAAGAATGGTGTCACCCTGTCTAAATTTTTCAATATTTTTTCTGTATCCAAGATGCATCTTCCCCCTAATTACGAAAACACCAATATGCAAAAATTATACCATTAGTTTCTAATATTGATAATAAATAATTTTAATTCCTTAGGCATAACTCCATTTTCCGCCAATTAATCCCCTTTGCTTATAAGCATATGGAAGAGGCATTGTCCCTATATAGAGCAATGCCTCAAAATCCATCAAAATGGGAAGATCCATGGAATGGTGATCACCATGATGACACCGATGAACACCTGGATAGAAATCCCAATCACGATAAAATCTTTATATTTGTAATCCCCTGCTGTCATGACAAGTGCGTTGGTCGTTGCCACCCTTGGTGTGGATAATGCCAAACTCCCAGCGACAGCAAGGCAGATGAAGACAGGAATGGGGTCAATCCCCAGGTTAACGGATGATGTCAGCGCAATCGGCGTCATGATCACGACGGCGGCCCCATAGGGGATGAATTGGCTAAGGATCAATGTCAACAGATAGAACACCGCCAGTATACCATGTGGGCCGATATTGCTGAACAGCACTGCCAGCCAATCACTGATCATTCTCACCCCACCCGTATTATCCAATGCAGTCGTGATTCCGAACATCGCCGCAATCAATAGGATAGGCTCCCAGTTAATCTTTTGGTAAGCATCTTCCATCGATCGGACACAGCCCGTAATGATCATCAGCAAGGCAGCGGTCAATACTGAGAGCACGGGAGGTATCGAGTCCAGCGACAAAAGAATGACCATCAATGCCGTGATGCCCACGGAAATCCAAGCTTTGCTTTTGGAGTATATATGCGAGCCATCTTCCGAAGTACTTCCGATAACGATGACGTCCTGCAAATCCGAGGAAATCCTCTCAATGTTTTCCCATTCGCCATGTATGAGTATGGCATCACCCGGTTTCAGACGCTCCGTACCGACATCCGCTTGAATATATTCACCATTACGATTGATGGCCAGCACATTGCATTGGTACTTCTCACGGAAATGGACATCGATCAATGTTTGATTTTCATAATCGGAATTCGGAACGATCAATATTTCCGTCAAACCAAATCTGCTGCTGAGAAAGTGCTTTTTTATTTGTTCCGTATTGAAATGTTTAAATTCCAGTTCATAGTTGAGTGCCAATCTCTCAACCGCTTCTTCTTCACCGAACACCAATATGATATCGTCAGGGTGAAGCACTTCATCCGCTCTGGCTGAAATGGTAAGCTGCCTTTGTAACAGCGGTAATTGCTTATCCTTCTGCTTCCGCTGGATTTCAATCAAAGTCAATTCATATTGAATCGGAAGCTGCAAGTCTGACAGCCTTTCACCGACAATATCCGAAGTTGCAGGTATATGCAGGTAGTGCAATCGATCATACACTTTGTACATACCGGCAAGTTCGCCTGCCGACAAACCTTTGACACTATTGTTAGCGGCAATCGTTCTTTCCGGCAGCAGCAGGCGCCCAAGTGTCAGCATGAAGAATAAACCGGCTGCAAATGCGATTAAGCCTATCGGTGAAAAGTCAAAAAAGGATAAAGTCTCCAATCCGTTTTGCTGCAGCACGTCAGCAACGATCATATTGGAGGGTGTACCGGTAAGGGTTAATAGCCCGCCAATGCTGCTTGCATAGGCAAGAGGCAATAAATATCTTGTCGGGCTGGTTTTTTGTTGTAAAGCCATGCTCATAACGAGCGGAAGCAAAATGGAAACAATGCCCGCCCCACTTAAAAATGCACTCAATATCCCAGCCGTCAGCATGACGATAAGCAGCGATTTCCACTCACTTCCCCCGCATAAACCTAATAGTTTGTTTCCTGCCTTCTCCACGATACCTGTATTCAAGAGGCCAGCACCGACGATGAATAACCCAGCCAGCATGATCACCACTTGATTGGCAAAACCAGCGACAAGCTCATCCAATGTAAGTATCCCGAGGAGACCGAGTATGGAAAGTGCACTTAGCGCAATTAAGTCTGCGCGAAATTTTGCTTGTATAAAAAGCGCAATTGCGCATAGAAGTATAATCAGTGTTATAAACAATGGTTCGGTCATCATGTTACCTCCGTATAGATGTTCAATTTCAAACCGTATAGGGTTCCATTTTTCATATGCGTAAAGAAGATATTTTCTTCATATTTTGTATATTGTTTGTTAGTATGAGGAAGTAACATTTTTAAATCAGATAGGTTGATTAATTTGAATAAACCCATATCCAGAAGAACTTTTTTAAAGAAAAGCTTTGGTACTTTGGCTGCCTTGACCGGTTTAGGCATAGGCGGAAACTATTATGCCCATAATCTGGAGCCAAAATGGTTAGAAACCAAGTACAAGGTCATCAGCCACCCTCTTATCCCCAAAGGATTCAATGGCATGAAAATGATTCAATTCAGTGATACGCATTTAGGCTTTCAATTTCAGCTAAGGGATCTACAAGCGGTTGTCAATAAGATCAATCAACTGAATCCTGATGTCATTTTATTTACCGGCGATTTAATGGACCAGCCTAATAAATACGGTTCCCAGCAGGAAATACCCACTGTCTTGAATCAGCTCAAAGCACCATTTGGAAAATTCTGCATTTACGGTAACCATGACCATGGCGGATACGGCTCAACGATTTACAGCAATATCATGAAGGAATCTCATTTTACCATGCTGCAAAACACCTCAACCAAACTTTCCTTATTGACGGGTGAAGAAATATTCATTTCTGGCGTTGATGATGCCATGCTGGGGAAACCGGATTTTGAAAAGGCCCTTGCCGGCATCCCAGACGAAGTATTCACCATCATGCTCGCGCATGCCCCTGATCTGGCCGATATATCAAGGACTTATAATATCCAGTATCAAATAAGCGGTCACAGTCACGGAGGTCAAGTCCAGATTCCATTTGCCGGTGCCCTTGTCACTCCTCCGTATGCTGAAAAGTATCGCGAAGGCACATATGAACTTGATTCACTGACGTTACATGTCAATCGGGGGCTTGGCACTACCCGGCTTCCATATCGTTTTCTCTCACGCCCTGAGCTGACCGTATACGAATTCAAGGTCGGAAAGGAATAGAAAAGAACACAGGGGAAAGCCGCCAGACTTATTAACAAAACCTGTGCGACGAGAATGACTTGCTGTTGCCTATCATTTGTAATGAATTCTTATGAATTATAGCATTAGAAGGATAAATGAGAAACTTAGATTTTTTTACCAGCCACATCGGCCAATTTCATGAAGGTCATACATACATTAAATATCCACATAGGAAAGCGCCGATACAGCCTAAAATCGATACCGTTACATAGATGAGGCTATCTATGCAACGGTATTTTCTTATAAGTTCGATTGTTTCCATACTGAATGTGGAAAAGGTCGTGAACGCCCCCAGGAAACCTATCGTCAGGAAAACTTGAACAGAAGGGTCCCAAGCTTCCTTCCGGGGAAACGCAATCCCTAAACCGAAAGAACCTATCAGGTTAATCAGTAAAATACTAATGGGGATCGAACCTGCTGGCATTAGCCTATTAAAAATCATCTGTAAAACATACCTTGAGGCTGAACCAAAGAAACCTCCGATAAAAACTGAAAGAAGGTGATTCATTGCCTTTCACCTCTTTGTCTATTGAAAAGGCCCAGTCCGAGAAAACCGGCAAGCAAGCCCAATGAAACGCTGGCCCCCACATACACTCCTGCATATAACACCGATGTTTGCAGGAAATCGGCAGTTTCTTGGGAGAATGTCGACATGGTCGTGAAGCCGCCACAAAACCCGCTGCCCAAAGTTAAAAAAACGAGCGATTTCCTTTTCGAGGCGAAATAGCCATTAATCATGCCAAGTAAAAAGCTGCCTACTATATTTATTAAGAGGGTTCCCAATGGAAGGAAGGTATGGGCGGTCGCCAAGATTACGGTATAACGCAACACTGCTCCCGCTGCCCCGCCGAATCCAACGGCTAAAATGCTTTTAAGGAAATCCATTACGGTCACCTCTGATTTTTTTCATAAGTAGATTCATTATAACAGATTGAGGTGAAACAGGCTCTTTTCTAAAAAAAATCCATACTATGTATAGAATTATAGGAAAGGAGGCCAATTATGCAACCACAGTATTTGCCTTACCACTACTATCCTCAATCCTTCACGCTGCAAAACGAATATAGGAATGGGAATGAATATGGACCGGAACATTGGAATGACGAGCGATTTTTTCCGTTCTTTCCTCTATTAGCACCTGTTGCTTTTGTAGCGGGATTGGCAGTGGGACCATTGTTATTCAATAACCGCCCACCAGCCTATCCGCCATATCCTCCTCCCTACCCGCCTTACCCGCCAGCTTACGCTTACCCTCCTTATCCTGTTTATCAAGGCTTTCAGGGGTATCCACAACAATTCGGTGCACAGGCACAGGCAGGAGTTTCTGAAAATATCAACATATACACTCAATAAGAAATTGGCAGAAGGCGTCCTGAAACGCCTTCTTTTTGTATGGCCAAACACTGTCTATTTGAAATTTACTTCCTTATCTATTTTGAAGTGGTATAATATGAAAAGCATAGATGGTAAAGTGTTGGTAAAATTTGTCCTGCCCTAGAAAGGTACAAGCATCCTTTTCATGCGGCTATAAGCCCAAGTCGCACCGCATCTTTATTACACTCAATATGAATACAGGTATTTATTGAAGGACCCATGTATCATACCTTCTAACCTTATTAAGAAAAGGAGTTTCCATAATGAACGAAACGAAGGGACATTCTGAGAGGGATGAGTTTTCGATTAACTCCCTTGCCCAAGCCGTGTTTATCGTTAACAAACATGCGAAGACCGCGTTGGAGCCTAAAAATTTATATCATTTAAAACGGCTCGCATTAAGCAAGCTTATGCAAGAAGGCAAAGCAAAAAAGATCGGCTTGCATTTTTCTGATAACCCTCGCTTTGCAGCGCAGCAATCCGATGTCATTGTCGAATGCGGATCGTATGTTTTTCATCTGCCTCCCACTAAGGAAGACTTGAAAAAACTCCCCCACCTCGGCAGCCGGGCAGCATCCATACGCAATCCCAAAGCCGCTTTGTCCTTATCCAAGGCAAAACAAATCCTTCAAGCCTATGTTGGACAAGCCGGTGACAAACAACCTAACCTCACTACCGAGAAAAAGGCTTATGGCCGAAATTCGGTCAAGCAGCCTTTTCACAATCCATTTCCATCCTCCTTTTTAGGAAAAGGTTCCAAGTATTAAGGATAATTCTTGGAAAATACAAACGGGCCGTGAGGTGTTGCCTCCCCGGCTCGTTTTTCATTCTTATAATACGAATCTGTCTATTAATTTTACAAGCTCCGCTATTTCCGGTTTGCTGATTTGGGCGTCGGCTCCTACCATTTGCCCTTTATGACGCAGGCTATCCGTAATCAACGAAGAGAAAATGATCACAGGCAATACGGCGAGCTCACTGTTTTCCTTTATTCTCCGGGTCAAGTGATGGCCATCCATCTGGGGCATCTCGATATCGGTAATCACCAATTGCACTTCTTCCGTTACGTCTTTTCCTGCTTCGATCAAATTCTCTAAATACCCAATCGCATCTAGTCCATTTTCATAAAACTCCAGGTACTTGAAACCAGCCTCTGATAATGTATCAAACAACAGCTTCCTAAGTAATGGGGAATCTTCCGCGATCAGGATTCTCTTGTCTGAGTTTTGACGGATACCGAGTTTCTTGACCTGTTGGATGTTTATTCCTGATTCCGGATTGATTTCAACCACTATTTTTTCAAAGTCGAGCAGCAATAACATTTCGCTATTTAACTTAATGACTCCGATAATCTGACTTTCAAGGCCTTGATACATATCCGATGGCTTCTCGATTTGGGACCAGGAAATACGGTGTATCTGTGTCACGGTATGTACATGGAAAACCACTTTTTGCTGATTGAATTCCGCAACAATGAATTTGTCATGCTCAGGAGTGGCAGAAGGAGGGAACCCGAGCGCGTCAGCCACGTTCACAACTGGCAGGACCTCTCCCCGGAGTTCAATGATTCCCTCCACATTTGCATGTGAATGGGGAACAACTGTGATAGGAACAGGATTAATGATTTCCTTCACCTTGATTACGTTAATGCCGAATTTATTCTTGCCGATGCCGAATTCCACTATCTCAAGCTCATTCGTTCCACTTTCCAATAATATCCCCTTATTTGCTTCCATTGGTTCATCTCGCCCTTCTCTTGCTTTTTTCATTTTATCGCTCCATGAATCCAAACCTTTGGCGAAGCAGCAAAAGCTGCCTTTCAAATGGACCATGATGATTTTCATCAATGCTCATACCTAATAATTCGGATATTTATGGCTTTTGTTTAGAGTATAGATAAAAAAAGAATTCGCAAAAAAATAATTGAGGTTATCCGATTTTTATTGGCTTATAAAAATGACTGTCACATGGAACACAAGGCACTTGCTTTGGTGCGGGTGGTCGCTCGGGCCGCTTCGGCGCTCTGCATCAAAACGGGATAAACCTTCAAATCCCTCCGAGTGGAGGGATTTGCATTTTGATCGTTTCATTTCACTGCAGGCACTAAGCTTATCCGAATTCGTCCGGGAGCCTCGTCGGCACTTTTGGGGCTGTAGTCTGGGCTCGCACTTCTAGTGGGAACCTCCCACTCTTCGTTCCTTTCACTCCAGCCATGAACCTTTGACTCCAATCGTGTCATGTCGTGATAAAACATGGTGGAGTTGAAACTCTTAATTCTTTTTCATTCACAAATTTTGGATATCCGCTCCAAGTGCTTTTTGAATCGCTGGTATTCAGGAACATATCCCTAAGACTGTCCTATCAAGCTAAATTTCAGTTCTTTCGTGATTTTTTCCTTGGGTTCAACCAGCCTTTCTTAACAAAGTATAAAAACATCATCAAGGCAATTCCGCCCATCATTCCAAGGATGAGGAAATAGCCATAATGCCAGGTCAATTCGGGCATAAATTCAAAATTCATCCCATATACACCAACTATGAAAGTCAGCGGCATGAAAATGGTCGTGATGACGGTCAAGGTCATCATCGTCGAGTTCATATTATTGGAGTTCACCGATAAATAACTATCCCGGATATCGGAGGAAAAGTCCCGATAGGATTCCAGCATTTCGGTTAACTTCAAAAGATGATCGTATACGTCATTGAAATAAAGGTGCTGGTCCTTCAAATAATTCAAGCGCTCTGATGAAATCATCCTATACAATAAATCGCGCATCGGTAAAATGGTCCGCCGAAGCCTGGACATATCCGTACGCAAATCGAATAGTTGATCCATCAAATCATTTATCGTTTCATTTTCCGTATTGTCCTCGATGATCCCTAATTCGCTTTCCATTTTATAAACGGGAGGGAAAAATTCATCGACGATCCTGTCGATGATTCTGTGCATCAAGAAAAAGGGACCTTGCTTCAGCATTTTATTACCTGAAATTTCTTCCCATACCTTTTCCAGCTCAAGCATATCTTCCTTATGGAAGGTGACGATCCATTTTTCCCCGACAAACATATCCAACTCTACCGCCCTGAATACCTTCTGCCTCAGGGCATGAAGCACAAGAAATTGATAGTTCTCATAAAAATCCATCTTGGGACGTTGATTAAAGTCATCGAGGCAGTCTTCGATTGCCAGCGGATGAAAATGAAAATGGTTGGATAATAGCTCGATTTCCTTATTTGTAGGATTGGAAAAGTCCACCCAAAACCACTCTATATTCGAATCATTCAAATCAGATAGCGGTAAATCGAACGTCACTTCCTGGTTGGACGTTATTGCGCAAGTTCTAATCATATGTATCAGCCCTCAAATTTTTTCTTATCTTTCATTATACCTTTAATTCATGAATCGCAAAAAGTATTTATCCCCCATCCAAACTAAATGATAAAATAGGATGAACCAGTCAAACGAAGTACATCATTTCATCAAGTATGAAAAGGGAGGATATTCATAGATGGAACACTTAGTTAACCCTTTAGTAAGAGACGTTCAAATATCAGGAATCCGCAAATTCTACAATATGGTCGCTGAAATCGAAGGGACCATTTCTTTAACGATTGGACAGCCTGATTTTCCAACTCCTATGCATATTAAAGAAGCGGCCAAACAAGCCATCGATCAAGATCATACGGTTTATACCCACAATGCAGGTTATCTTGAATTGCGAGAAGCAGCATCTGAATATGTTATGGATAAATACAAGCTTTCCTATGATCCGTTGAATGAAGTCATCGTCACATCAGGAGCCAGTGAGGGGATCGACATTACATTCCGGACGATCCTTACCCCGGGAAATGAAGTGATATTGCCAGGGCCGGTATATCCAGGATACGAACCTATCATCAAAATGTGCGGTTCATCCCCGATTTATGCCGATACAACCCAAAATGGGTTCCGTCTGACTGCGGATATCATCGAAAAATACATAACTGACCAGACTCGTTGCATCGTGTTACCTTATCCATCGAATCCAACCGGGGTGACATTGTCTGCCAGAGAACTCCAGGACATTGCGGAACTTGTCAGGGGGAAGGATATTTTCATTCTAGCCGATGAGATATACAGCGAACTCGTATTTGATCAGGAGCATGTTTCGATTGCCACATTCCTGAAGGAACAAACCATCGTCTTGAATGGCTTATCCAAGTCCCATTCGATGACCGGATGGAGGATTGGGCTTCTATTTGCCCCCAAGGCCATCTCTGAGCACCTCTTGAAGGTCCACCAATACAATGTGACCTGTGCCGCTTCCATATCGCAGAGGGCGGCCTTGGCGGCCTTGACCGCAGGCAAGGATGATGCCATTCCGATGAAGGAAGAATATGCAAGGAGAAGGGAATATGTATACAGGCGCTTGCAATCGATGAAGCTGGAAATAGTCAAGCCGAATGGTGCCTTTTACTTCTTCATTAAACTTCCTGAAGGGTATTCCTCTTCGCTGGACTTTTGCCTGAGCCTAGTCAAACAGGAAAAGGTTGCTGTAGTCCCGGGAGATGCATTCTCTCCGCTCGGCGAAGGATACTTCAGATTATCTTATGCCTATTCCATGGAAACGCTGGAAAAGGCTTTGGATCGCATAGAGACTTTTTTAGATTGAAAGTTAACAAAAAAGAGGCCTTCAATCGAATGGATGATTGAAGGCCTCAACTTTCTATCTATATGCCAGCTCCTGAAAAGCTCCTGGGAATGCAAGATCGTAATCAATATAATCTCCGTAAAAAGCGAATTTCCCGGTATCCTTCTTCCTTATTTGTCGTCGTGAGGCTCACTTCAACGATCGATCCGAGTAAATCAGCCATCACTTCTTCAAATTCCTTCGCAGACCGCGGCTTTGAAAAGCCTAAGTTTTTCAATTCGCGCATCAGGATCTGGAACCCGGCATTCGTTTCAATATGACTGAACTTTACCGGCAGGATTAGCGGACTTTCATTCATTAATTTCAGGTCCCAGCGAATGGGCTTTGTTTGGTGAATGGTTTTTTCGCGTTTAAAGCCTTCAATCCTGACAATATACCGTCCATCCTCCAATTCCTGGAATTTCATCTGAATGTCATCGAATTCGCCCATAACGATCACTCCTTTTTGTAAAGGCTGTCGCTATCAGCTTATTCATCAAAAAGAAAAGCTAGCACTTAATTATAGTGTTTATACAATGCCTGGGTACCGCTATTTTCCTCGCCAGCTTCCGCAAGATCTTCATAGAGGGATTTACTCAAGCTTAATCCCGGTGCGTCCATTCCCATTCTTTCGGCTTCATCAAGGGCAATCTTCATATCTTTTATAAAATGCTTGATATAAAAGCCTGGTTCAAAGTCACCTTGGACCATACGAGGCACCAAATTGGACAGTGACCAGCTTCCGGCAGATCCGGATGAAATGCTTTGCAGGACGCGGTCTGGGTCCAAGCCCGCCTTCTTGGCATAAGAAATGGCTTCTGTAACTCCGATCATATTGGAAGCAATGGCAATTTGATTGCACATTTTCGTATGCTGGCCAGATCCAGCCGGACCTTGATGGACAACATTGCTGCCCATTTTACCAAAAATGGTCTTGACTGCTTCGAATGCGGTGCTTTCCCCGCCAACCATGATGGTAAGCTTTGCATCGCGTGCGCCAATATCGCCACCGGATACAGGTGCATCCAAGGCAGCCATGCCTTTTTTCTTGGCTTCCTCGGCGATTTTCATTGCCAAAGATGGGGTGGAGGTCGTCATATCGATTAAATAGGTACCTTCTCTCCCATTTTCGATAAGTCCATCTTCTCCAAAGTAAATTTCCTCCACGTCACTTGGATAACCTACCATGGAGATGATCAAATCGGCTTTCCGAGCGATTTCCTTAGGGGCAGCGGCCCATATGGCTCCTTCTGAGAGCAGTTCATCCGCTTTTTCTTTAGTCCTTGTATACACATGAACCTCATATCCGGCTTTAAGAAGATTTCGAACCATGCTTTTTCCCATAACTCCTAGACCGATGAATCCGATTGTTTCGTTTGATTGTGTCACTGCAATTTCCTCCAAATCATTTTGCTTCATGATACTTTAAATGGATTTAACCATTCCTCCGTCAACTAAATAAGATTGGCCCGTTAAATATGTATTGGCACCCGAAACAAGGAATGTAACGAACTTCGCGAATTCCTCCGGTTCCCCATAACGGCCGAGAGGGATCTTACCGATCGATTGTTCTGTAATCTTCTCCTGTGTTAACCCTAGTTTGTCTGCATTCATTTTGTCCAGGTGCTGAATGCGATCCGTCGCGATCCTGCCGGGTCCGACTGTATTGATCAAGATCCCGTCTGGCGCCAATTCGGATGCTAATGTCTTGGACAATCCAACGATTGCAGTCCTGAATGTATTTGATAATATCAATCCAGGAATAGGTTCCTTTATGGATGAAGATGCAATATTAACGATCTTTCCGCCCTGTTTTTTCAGGTGTGGCAGGCTTTCACGGATCGTCCTGATGAAGCTTAGTAAATTAAGTTCAAAAGACTGCTGCCACTCTTCATCATTGAAATCGGTAAAGCTCCCCCCAGGAGGTCCTCCAGCGTTATTGATCAGGATATCGATGCCCCCAAACTCAAGTGCAGTTTGGTTTACCAACCGTTTGATAGCTTCTCCATCCGTTATGTCGGTAGCCACATACGTTACTTTTCCGGTGCCAAGCAGCGACAATTCCTTTTGGACGGCAGCGAGCTTGTTTTCATCCCGGCTGGCGAGCATGACATTTGCTCCTTCTTTAACCAGCTCTTCCGCTATCGCTTTTCCCAACCCTTGACTTGACGCTAAAATCAAAGCATTTTTCTGTTCCAATTTTAAGTCCATATCATATCCTCCATTCTCCATATAAATATAATTCCATTATATCGTCATAATCAAAAAGTGAAAAATCTGAATAATCATTTTCAAGCACTTTTTCATGTTCCCCCATATGTATGAATTCAAAAAAACGACCGGTTGGATAATCCAACCGGCGTCAAAGGGGGAAATGAGAATGTCAGCTGCTCTGCTTAGAGCTAACAACTGTGCTTGGTTCTTATATACCCCGATTTTTTTGCAATAAACATATTTCCCTAAAAATGATAAAGAAAAAGTGACAGTTCAGTACCCCAGCCTGAACAGGTAAGGGGCACCTTTTTTCACTATTGGTTTATCACTTCAAAGCATTGATAACCGCTTCTTTCACGTTATCATTCGTATCCAGCTCTAAAACGTCTTGAGATAGTTTTTGCATATCTTCAAGCGAAAGTTGGCTGATCAACGAACGTGCTTTTAGAATCGAAGTCGCACTCATCGAAAATTCATCAAGTCCAAGACCGATCAGGATCGGGATGGCCACTTCATCTCCAGCCATCTCTCCGCACATTCCTGCCCATTTTCCTTCTTTATGAGCTGCATCGATGACCATTTTGACCAGACGTAAAATCGCTGGGTTATATGGTTGATATAAATAAGATACTCTCTCATTCATTCTATCGGCAGCCATCGTATATTGGATCAAGTCATTGGTACCGATGCTGAAGAAATCGACTTCCTTAGCAAAAACGTCCGCCATAACGGCTGTTGAAGGAATCTCAACCATGATGCCGACTTCAATGTTTTCAGCAACTTGAATACCGCCATCAAGCAATTCCTGTCTGACTTCAGCCATAACGGCTTTCGCATCGCGGAATTCAGCCAATGTGGCAATCATCGGGAACATGATTTTCAAATCCCCGTGAACGCTTGCTCTTAGAAGGGCACGGAGCTGGGTCCGGAATATCTCTTGTTCATTAAGGCAAAGGCGAATCGCACGGTATCCAAGGAAAGGATTCATTTCCTTAGGGAGCTCTAAGTAAGGCAGTTCCTTGTCTCCGCCAATATCAAGCGTGCGGACGACTACAGGCTTTCCTGACATTCCTTCCAGTACCGCTTTGTATGCCTCGAACTGTTCTTCTTCACTAGGGAAGTCACTCCTGCCCATATAAAGGAACTCGGTACGGTATAACCCTATTCCTTCACCGCCGTTTTGATGTACGCCTTCTAAGTCTTTCGGCGTCCCTATGTTGGCAGCCAATTCAACATGATGGCCATCTTTTGTAGCCGTTTGTTCATGAACCAGCTTGGCCCACTCAGCCTTTTGCTTGGCATAGGCAACTTGTTCCTCTTCGTAGCGTTTCACCAATTCCGGAGTAGGATTGATATGAACTTCACCCTTTAAACCGTCTATGATGACCAAATCTCCATTTTCAATGGAAGATGTTACTGTTTTTGCGCCAACGATAGCTGGAATCTCCAATGAACGGGCCATGATGGCTGAATGGGATGTACGTCCACCAATATCGGTCGTAAACCCTTTCACGTAAACCGGATTCAGCTGAGCTGTATCCGAAGGAGTCAAATCCTCGGCAATGATGATCACTTCTTCGGCAATCAAGCTCGGATTGGGGATATGGACACCTAAGAGATGTGACAGTACCCTCTTCGTGACGTCGCGGATATCTGCCGCACGTTCCTTCATGTACTCATTATCCATTTGCTCGAACATCGTAATGAACATGCTTGCTGTCTCGTTCAGAGAAAACTCGGCATTGACTTTATCGGATTGTATTTTATCGGAAATCGGGTTGATAAGCTCGGGATCTGCCAATACGAGCAAGTGCGCGTCAAAAATAGCGGCTTTATCCGCCCCTAGATCTTTTTCGGCTTTATCCCTGATAACCTCTAATTCAACCGTTGACTTATGAATAGCTTCCTTAAAACGGGATATTTCCGCCTGAACGTCTTCTATGTTTCTTTTTTCGATCGTTAAATCCGGCTCTGTAAGGCGATAGGCTTTAGCGATGGCTATCCCATTTGAAGCTGCTATTCCACTAATCAAAGTGGACATTATTCTGCTAGTCCTTCTCTGTTCAATGTATCAGCTAGTGTATTTAGAGCATCGTTTTCATCGCTTCCTTCAGCAGAGATCGTGATTTCTGCATCTTTGCCAATACCTAGGGACATTACGCCCATGATGGATTTAAGGTTCACTTTTTTCTCTTTATATGCAAGGTTAATATCTGAATCGAATTTTCCTGCAGCTTGTACAAGTAATGTAGCTGGACGTGCGTGAATTCCTGTTTCTGCTGTTACTGTAAATGTTTTTTCTACCATATGAATCAATCTCCTTTAAGATAAATTAACAAAATAGGTTATGTAAGGGGTCTCTCGATCCAATCAGGAAAAAGAAATGCCCTTTTCCTTATCAGAATAGCATTATCATACCCAACAAACAAACCAAAACTATTCAGTACCTAAAAATAGTACAAAAATATAGATGGAACTGCAACTATTACTTATTAGAATTTTTCAATGATTAAATGCAAAGCTGCGCATTTTTGGTAAAAAAGGCTCTAAAACTCAGCATGATGAAAAGGACAACCGTCAATGAGACACTCCCGAGAATCCCGATAAGGATGGCAATCTGGTATTCAATAGCAATAAGCGGGCTTATCCCCGACATGATCTGCCCTGTCATCATACCGGGAAGGAAAATGATCCCCATCCCCAGCATATTGTTCAATGTCGGGAGCACCGCCGAGTCGAATGCTGCATCCACATGACTTTTTACAGCCCTCGCAGGAGTCGCCCCAAGCATGAGCATCGCTTCTACTTTGTCACGATTATCGGTAATCCCTCCATGAAGGGTTTTAAGCGCTAATGTCACACCAGTCATCGCATTCCCGACAATCATTCCGGCGATTGGAATGAAATACCTTGGCTCGTACCAGGGGGTGAAATGAATCACGACCAAGTTAAAATAAAACAAGGCTGCCATCGGTCCTGTCAGCATACTTAGGATAACCATCCTTTTGATTTTCTTATTGGGCGTGAATGGAACTTGCTTAAAAATATTATGGATGGAGAACAGAGCCATCACGCATAAAAATGCCAAGGAGAGCAATGGCTGGGGATTTTCAAAGATATACGTCAAAACATACCCGGCAAGGATGAGTTGGGCCGTCATCCGCACCGTAGCGAGAATGATTTGCTTCTCCCTTGAAATCCCCCTCCATTTCACGATGATGAGCAGGACGATAACGAAGATATACGCTGCACTAAGACGCCAGAACTCAATATCTATTATTCCATTTCCCTCCATTAATACTCACCTTCCTTCGCCTTTTTCAACGTGATTGTGTTTTGGGCGCATATTTCGGCAAGTTGTTTAGAATGGGTAATCATGATGACCGTTCCCTTATCCCGTTTCACTTCCTCTAAAAACCGGCTCATGACCTTCAGCTCTGTCTCCTCATCAAGAGCTGCTGTCGGTTCATCCAATAAATACACTTCTGGTTTCAACAAAAGCACTCTCGCAAGTGAAAGCCTTTGCTTCTCACCTCCAGAAAGATTCCCTGCCCCATCTGATAAGGACTTATGCAGTTGGACCGTTTCAAGCGCTTTCAACAATACGGCCTCATCCTTCTTTTCCCGTTCCGTCATTTCCAGGCCCGCCTGAAGGTTTTCCCCAATCGTTCCCGGTAACGTGAATGACGTTTGAGACAGCATCGTGACTTTACGCCTTAACTCGATCGGATTGAAACGATCGAGCGGCTGCTCTTGATAGAAGATCGAACCGCTATCCGGATCATCCATCCTGTTCAATAACCGGAGTAAAGACGTCTTTCCCGCTCCGCTTTCTCCAGTCAAGCAGGTAACCATCCCAGCTGATATTTTCAAATGATCGATATGCAGAATCCCTTTATACCTGATTTTTTCGAGCCTAAACGTCATGATTTAAGTCTTCCTCCCCTGCCCCTCTTATCCATTATAAGAAACTACCGGCGTTTGGGGTAGCAAGGAAACTCAAATTTAAACTTTTTTCGTTTTCTTTCCCTTTTTTATAGGTTAGTATTATTTCTGCCGATTAGATCCATGACTGACTGACAAAACATCTTTGAAACGGAGGACGATCATGAACGGAAATTCCTTTATACAAACTTATTTGCACGCAATTCTCATGAGTGCATTCTGCCTGTTCATCTTGACTGGCTGCCAGGGAACAGTAGATAGCCTGGGAAATGGATCGACACAAGAAACCTCGAAGTCCAACGGAGACGTCCAATCCAGTACAGATTCGCCTGTCCATGAAGAAAAGGGAGAAACCTTCACAGCCAAAATCGTCAGGGTGGTTGACGGTGATACTGTAAAAATCAAACTGGAGAATGGAAATGAAGAAACGGTCAGGCTTTTGTTGATCGATACACCGGAAACCGTTCACCCTTCCAAGCCGGTACAGCCGTTTGGGCCGGAAGCAAGCAAGTTCACCAAGGAATTAATGCCTGCAGGATCTACCGTGGAAGTGGAAACCGGTATTGGTGAAAGAGATAAATATGGTCGGCTGCTCGCCTATTTTTATGTGAATGGAAAAATGGTGAATGAGCTCCTGCTTGAAAAAGGATTGGCAAGAGTCGCCTATGTATACGCACCGAATACTAAATATCTGGATGAATTGGAGTCTATTCAGAAACAAGCCCAAAAAGAGAGAATTGGCATTTGGTCACTTGAAGACTATGCCACTTCAAAAGGATTTGATGATTCGAAGACTGATGAAGCCTCAAAGGGGGAATCCACTGGGACATTAGCTTGCAGCAATCCCAAAATTAAAGGGAATATAAATTCTAAAGGCAATAAAATCTATCACCTTCCTTCCGGCCAATATTACGATATAACCAAAGCGGAGGAAATGTTTTGTACCGAACAAGACGCACAAGAAGCGGGATTCCGTAAATCGCAGCGGTAATGACATACCGTCGAAGAGCCGATTTTGGGAAACTCTGCACGTGCTGTAGAAGTATGTAAAGGGGATACATAATGAAATATACAGGAATGAAGCATTTCGATTCAGCTTCTCTCCACCGATTCCTGGTTTATTCAGCATTATATACCTACACTACTTAAAACATGAAACAGAATGGGGACGCTGCCTTCAATCATGAAGAGAGCCTATCCAACCTGGAATCAAGCCCATTTTTCCCTTATCTTGAAAATGGACAGTATCATGGCATTAATTTTATTATTTGTTGGATGGCAGCCTCCCTTTAGGCCTGTCATTTTTCTCGAAATGCCTTTTCGCTAAAGCATTTCCAATCAGATATGGTAAAAGCACCCGGGAATACATGAAAGTGCACTTTCCAGAGGCAGTTGTGCTTTATGACGGATTTTTCGAAAATTACAACGAAATTCACCCCGATGATCCATCACATTATCCGATCTCTTTCCATTTATAAAAATAAGGAAGAGTATTTCCAAGTAGGGTTGATCGCCCTCTGGGAGTCTTATCGGAATTTCAATGCGGACCAAGGACAATTCCATAACTACGCCTATACTGTCATCAAAGGCCGCATCATGAATGAATTGAAGAACCATCATAAATATGAAACCAACAACAAACCATATGATGCCGTCAACCTTGAAATCATAGATCCCCTTTCCATACACGAAGAGGCCTTCAAGAATGAAAATCTATTAACCTACACCGAAGGGTTGACCTTAAATCAGCAAAGATGGCTTTTGCAAACCTACTTGCAAAATAAAACAGTAACCGAAATCGCCTATATATACCAGGTATCCCCATCAGCCGTCAAATCATGGAGAAAGTCGGCTTTAGTCAAATTGAGAAGGCAATTGCAAGTTGATTGTAAATGATGGAAGGGTGGCTCAAATAATGAGCCACCCTCCCCTCTTCCTTATATCAGCTTCTCGCTTCTTCTAAATACGTATAGATGATTACACCGTCATGTTGTGCATTTCCTCGGAAATGCTTAAAGTCTTCCCTGTTCACAAGTACCTCACGAAACCCTAAAAAATCTTCCTTTGAGATCCTGAATTCATCGATTTCACGATTTGCCAGTTTACTCAGTACTTCATTTGCTTCGTCTGCATTCATCATATGATCCCCTTTTTTTCTAAATAAGCTTCCATCCATTTGACAGGAGAAATTCCGTTTCCATTTTATCATAAGCTTGGCACTTTATTTAAATCAGAATTTTTTGGGCATACTTGCTACATTATTCTTTACGTATGCTTTAAAATAGTGCAAACTGTATAGTAAAATATCATAATGTAAAATGTTTGGCATTTTTTGTACATAGGAATACATACTGGTCAGAACACATCCATATGCAAGATCTACCAAATAAAGCGTTATCATTACACTCGCTTCATGACAAGAAAGGCTCCATCCTTAACAATTTAGCATACTGTACCGACAGAAGAGATGTCCAATGCTTTTACTTGCACTCCCCCACGTCAAAATCTAAACGGCAAGATGTTCGAATAATCCAATTACTCCATAATTACTTTTTAATCATTGGAAACGAAATGGGAAAGGATGATTACCATGAAGAAAGCGGAAGTTGGAAATATCATTGAATTTAGAGAAGGCTTAAAAGGAATCGTCGAGAAAGTGAACGAGAACTCCGTAATCGTGGACGTCACGTATATGGAAAATTATCGTGATTTGGAACTTGAACAAAAAACCGTCGTCAATCATAAAAATTATAAAATTATCGGATAACTTCATCATAGCCTAGCGGAATGGTCACTAAACTGACCATTCCGCTTTCATTTTACAGCTTTGTAACTTTTCTCTGCCAAGACCGTCTATTCTTATATGGGAAAATTCATCTTCCACAACTATCTTGCATGAACTCCAAACAGAAGGGTGAGATCCAAAACATGATCAATCGGAAAATTCACATAGGCTGTGCCATATTGACGGGCTTACTTTTAACTGGCTGTGGAGCGGCCAAAGACGATAGCCAAGATGCGCCCAAAGAACATGTCGATAAAGAAGATAATGAAAATCATTCAGCTCATCAAGAAAATGGCAGTCCTGAAAAAAACAACAAAGTAAGACTGATGGAAAAGAATTTGCAATATAAGAGTAATGGCAGGACCATAGAAAAAACGGCGTTCCTAAAAAAAAGTAACAACCAACCATTTAGCCTCTATGTTCTGCAGCAGTTCAAGTTAAGTGCCGAAGAACCTGGAAAAGATGTTCTCGTCTTGAATGAAGATGACTCGATATTCATGCGGATCGAGTTGCTGGCAAGGGACACCGATTGGGATGAAGCGGAAGAAAACACTAAACTCCAACTGAAAAGTCTTTCAGGAACGATTTCGGATCCAGGGCTTGATGTGGGGAACGGAACTGGATTTGAAGTGAAGAATGGGGATGAAGTCATAACATCCGTATTGATCAAAAATGAAAATGAACCCCTCCGCTTGACCATGTTCACGCAAAAAGATAAGGATTACCGGGATGCTTTCCTGGAAATGGCCCAGACGCTTTCGAAAGATTGACCCTCCTATCTTGGGAAGGAGGCTAAGGAAATGCCCCGTTTCTCCTTACTCCTTTCCTGCCTTGCTTTTCCATACCAACATTAAAAAAAGCAGGCTGATGTATCCAAAAACCGGATAAATATAGCCTAATAACCTTCCATATCCAAATTCGCCTATCCCTAACGCTATTAAGAAAATCAATGCAATGATCAATATGCTTGGCAATTTAATATACCGGCTTATTTGCCTCTGTAATCCATATATATTTCCAATCACCGAGGTGAATATTTCCCCGTAAATCACCAAAATGAACATCCAATACAATTGGGATGCAGCAGTCCTCATGATTACCGCTGAAGGAATTTCAAAACGATTAACGTCAGGTAGCGTCATGAGCGAAAAATGCCCCGTCAATAAAATGATGGTCAGAAAAATGCCTCCAAGAATTGCACCATGTTTGATGACCTTCTCATCGCGGACTTCATAGGCAACGGGAACAAGCACAGCTTGTGCCAATGCAAGATTGAAGGCCGTATAGGCAAATGGGGATACTATCATTTTCAAGGTGATCACTTCATCCGGCACCTTCGTAAGATTCCTAAGGAAATCCCCGTTCCCTAATGTCGAGCAAAAAAGGATGATACTAAAACAAATCATGATCGGCACGACAAAGGAGTTGACCGTGAAAACCCCACGCATCCCCATCATCAATACCAACGATGCCAGGATGATCGTCGACCAGCTTCCTATACTTTTCGGAACGCCCAGTTGTTCTTCAAACACCGCTCCTGATCCGGAGATCATGACAGCTGTCACGCCCAATAACATGAAGAGGAAAAAGATATTGATGATTCCGGCTATTTTTTTCCCGAAAAGGAATTGATTGAACTCCTCGTAGGATGCTGCGTTGATTCTTGCAGCAATGAGCATGATTTTCGTACCGCTAAATATGAAAATATAACCTGCTATTAAGATCCCGATAAAGCCATAAAACCCATAACGGGTAAAAAACTCGACGATTTCTTTTCCAGTCGCAAATCCAGCACCTACCACTGTGCCTACATAAACGGCTGCAATCTGAAAAACCCCCGTCCACCTTGAAAGCATACGCTCCCCTCCTCCCTACATCTATATGTAAGGAAGATACATTTAAGACAAGCCAAGTGATATTCCTTACGCCAGGCTAGCTTTTGAACGTTAAAAAGCAAGTGCGCCATCCATGCGAAATCCGGAACTGCATAAAAAAACGCTTAAGGAAAAATCCTCAAGCGTTGTCATCAGGTACTATACCGTGACATGTAATGCTTATCATCCATTATAGTGCCTTATCATCAACCGTGGAGAGCCATTCGTCTATCACCTTCACGACAGACTGGACAGTTCCGTCGACAAAGGGAGATTTCAAATTCGCGGATTCGACGAGACCAAGGAAAGATTGGCTGCCACCAAGTTGGCACAGCTGTAAATAATCCTGCCATGCCGTTTCATCTTTTTCAACGGATCTCTTCCAGAATTGAAAAGCACATATTTGGGCCAGTGTATAATCGATATAATAAAATGGTGACTGATAGATATGGCTTTGCCGCTGCCAAAACCCGCCATTCTCCAAGAATGCATTTCCTTCATAATCACGATGCGGCAAATACTCCCGCTCGATCTTACGCCAGGCTTGCTTTCTTTCATGTGGGGAAGCTTCAGGGTTTTCATAAACGAAATGCTGAAATTCATCAACAGCCACCCCGTACGGAAGGAATATAAGTGCCCCGCTCAAATGGGAAAACTTATACTTTTCCGTATCTTCCTTGAAAAACAGCTCCATCCATGGCCACGTAAGAAATTCCATGCTCATGGAATGGATTTCACACGCCTCATAGGTAGGCCAGTAATACTCAGGAATATCGAGGTTACGGCTGCGAAACACTTGGAATGCATGACCTGCCTCATGTGTTAAAACATCAATATCTCCTGAAGTCCCGTTGAAATTGGAAAAGATGAACGGAGCCTTATAATCTTCGATAAAAGTGCAGTAACCTCCGCTTTCTTTACCTTTCTTAGCCACTAGATCCAACAGGTCATTGTCGATCATAAAATGGAAGAACTCACCCGTTTCAGGCGAAAGCTCCTGATACATCTGTTTCCCATTTGCGATGATCCACTCCGCATCACCTTTAGGAACTGGATTTCCTGTCCTGAAATGAAAATCCTCGTCATAGTAATTCAGGGTATCCAAGCCAAGACGTTCACGCTGCCGGTCCTTCAACCTGGTAACAAGCGGGACCACTTCCTCTTTTACCTGCTTGCGGAATGCAGCAGCCATTTTGGCATCATAATCAGTCCTTGTCATTCGATAATATCCAAGTTCGACGAAATTTCGATAACCGAGCGCAAGCGCAATTTCATGCCTCACCTTGACAAGTTCATCGAATATACGATCCAATTTTTCCTGATTTTCTTCGAAGAAACCATAATATGCCTCGCTTGCATTTTTTCTTGATTCACGATCCTCGGACTCCATAAAAGGCTGCAGCTGAGCTAGAGTCAGCTCCTTGCCATCGAAGTCAATTTTTGCGGATGCAATCAATTGCGAATATTGGCTGGATAGTTTATTCTCCTTTTGAAGCTGCGGAATGATTTCAGGTGAAAAGGTTTTCAGTTGGGCGTCCGCCAAATCAAACAATTGGCTGCCCCATCTGGCCTCAAGCTCCTGGCGATATGCAGAGTGGACAAGTTCATTGTAAAATTTCGAAGTCAACTCTTCCATTTCAGGGGAGAAGTCATCCAAATAATCATTCTCCGCTTTATAGAATTCATCATTCGTATCGATGGAATGTCGAATAAGGACCAAGTTAAACATCGTACCTACATGGTTTCGGATTTCATTTATTTCTTCAATAGCCTCCATTTGGGCAGACACATCTTTTGCGTCCGTCATCTTTTCCAAGGATTCCATGAACCGGGCCTTAATCTCATCCAGTTTTGGCCGGTTATATTCATACTCGTTAAATTTCATATGTACACGCTCCTTTTCCCATTTCGCCAGCTTTTTCTCCCTAACCTATATTACCTCTTTCCCCAAAGCCCTATATGTAGGTTCCGTCATATAACTACATTCTCCGCAACGATATTAAAAACCTTCAAACCCTGCCAAAAAAGGTTTTCGGTTGTTGCTCCTAATCATTCCATCACACAAAAAAAAACAGCACCCATTCAATAAAGGGGCGCTGGTTCACAAGCTATTTTTGAGCGGAATAACCTATCTTTTTGAGCAGCTCGATCACTGTAGCTTTTTCGTCTTGGGTAAGTACGCTCATGATATCATCGATTCTCTTTTCATGCTCGGGAAAGACCCCTTCAATAAATTCTTTTCCTTTATCCGTTATTTTGGCAAAGGTTACACGGCGATCTTCCTTACAGGCTATGCGCTGAAGATATTCCTTCTGCTCAAGTTTATCCACGACATACGTGATGCTGCCGCTGGCCAAGAGGATTTTTCCGCCTATTTGCTGGAGAGGCTGATCACCTTTGTGATAAAGTAATTCCAGTACCGCAAATTCAGTTGGATTCAAACCCTCTTCTGCTATATATTTATTTACCACATCATTAATGGAGCGATGAGCTCTAGACATCACAATGAACAGTTTCAACGACTGTTGGATGTTATTATTCTCCATAAATTCACAACCTTAAAGTATTTTTAATTAAAATATCTTGAATTAAAAGTTATTATATGACACTATGACTTCTTTGTCAATTTACGACTCGGGAATGTATTGTTTAATCAAACAGTTTGTTATACTTGAAAAAAAAAGTTAAAGTAGTGACGAACATGAAAACAAGACATAAATTCACGACCTATCTTCTCATTGTTATTTTACCATTAATCATTCTGTCCTTCATATATTGGCGTCATTTAGACAAGTCCATCCAAAAGGAAAGACAGGAGCAAGCTGAATGGGCCGGTTCTGTCTATCGAGATTATATAGACCAAGTTATCGGTGAAACGAAAAAAAAGCTTGAACTGCTAAGCCTAAGCAGTTCCGTCCTTTATATGGATGATAATAGAACTGAGCACCTTATGAAATGGATCATGGATACCGACCCGAGATATGCAGGTGTTTATTGGATAAATATGGACGGAGTCTCCTTATCGGGGACGAATAAGGAATTCTACCATTACTATTTAATCGAACAAGCTGATATAAACCGTGCCATTATAACGCAAAGAGCCGTAGTTGCAAAAGGCAAGGCATTGAATAACTCAGGCATTAACCATTTTTCCATATTCGCTCCCATTCTCGACCACGAGAAAAGGGCCCATGGGTTTTTATTGGCACAAATCCGGCTCGACCATATGGAAAAAATATTGAATATACTCATCCCTGATCAAACCTTGAAACTTAAAACGAGCGATAATATTCGAGTTTTAGGAATGAATGAAACCATTTCCAGGCATTCGGAATGGGTGGATGTTCCTTTGTCAGAAGTAGATTGGACCCTTTCCGTCAAAAAGCCCGACACGCTTAACACAAATAACATGAATGTCTTTTTAATGTTTGTCTTTTTCACCTTCTTTTTTACCCACATGATCTATACTGCCGTGGAGGAGTTGAACGTTCGCAGAGAAGAAAAAAAACAAAAGGTATTGATTGAAAGGCAAAAAATAGATTTTGTCGGCACATTGGCGGCCAGTACCGCGCATGAAATAAAAAATCCCCTTACCGGCATAAAAGGTCTCATACAGCTGCTGGTTGAAAAACACCCTGAAGAACAAGATCAGTTTTATTACGCTGTCATCATGAAAGAGATCGACCGGATCAACAGCATCGTCAGCGAATTTTTGATTTTAGGGAAACCTATGGCAAGGGACTTATCCATCTATGATGTTCGCAGTATCATTGCCGAATTGAGACCAATAATAGAATCAGAAGCACGTTATTTCAATATGGAAGTGACATGGCATATCGTGAAGGAGCCAATATGGGTCCAATGCACGAAGGACCAGTTTAAACAAATCATTCTCAACACGGCCAAAAACGGGTTCGAGGCCATGAAGGATGGTGAAAAATTGAGCATACGAATTTACAATGAAAAGGACCATGCGAAAATCGACATCATCGACATTGGACAAGGCTTGAACGAAAAAGAAATCGGTAAAGTGTTCGACCCCTTCTACACATCTAAAAAAGAAGGAACTGGATTAGGGCTGTTCGTGTGCAAACGAATCATTGAATCATTCAATGGAACGATCCAGCTTGCAAGCAAACCGCTTATCGGGACCACCGTTACAATCAGCTTACCGTTAGTTACCAAACATCCATGATCGTCCCTGCCAGTAAGACAGGATAAGCGGCACCCGTTAATAAGGCCTCTGCTTTTTACATATATATGAATAGTCAAATTTCTATATCAGGAAGAAGGAAATATACAAATGGGAAGTCTCACTGCCATGAAAACCAAATCACAAAAACAAGATATGACGTTGAAAATCATGATCATCATCGGCATTTGCCATTTGATGAATGACTCTCTTCAGGCCGTAGTACCGGCCATGTTCCCCATCCTTGAGAAATCCATGTCGCTGACATATACCCAGCTTGGGATGATTGCATTCTGCCTGAATATCGTCTCATCGCTCCTGCAGCCTGCTGTTGGCTTCTATACGGATAAAAAGCCCATTCCCTATGCATTGCCCATTGGCTTGACAAGCACGCTAATCGGGGTCATCATCCTAGCACTTGCCCCGAACTACACCATCATCCTAGGTGCAGTGATTCTGATGGGCTTCGGTTCGGCCATTTTCCATCCGGAGGGCTCAAGGGTCGCCTATATGGCAGGAGGCCCCAAGAGAGGCCTGGCACAATCGATTTATCAGGTGGGCGGGAATAGCGGGCAGGCACTCGCCCCGCTCATCACAGCGATCGTGCTTGTCCCTTTCGGTCAAAAAGGCGCACTCTGGTTTGCCCTCGTTGCCTTAACGGCGGTTATCTTATTGCTCTATATCGCCAAGTGGTATTCGCAAAGACTCATTTCCTTTCAACCGAAAAAGGTAGCTGCCAAGGTTTTCAATAAAGAAAGGTCCCATAAAGTCGCGAAAGCATTGATCTTAATTTTGTTCATTATTTTTGCCCGTTCCTGGTATGTATCCTGCATGACCAACTTTTATAGTTTTTACTTAATCGAACAGCATTCATTCACGATAAAATCCGCTCAAATATTCCTGTTCGCCTTCTTGGCAGCTGGAGCTGTAGGAACGTTTTTCGGCGGTCCGCTCGCGGATAGATTCGGGCGCAAAAACGTGATTTTCCTTTCTTTCGCTGCCAGCACGCCCATCACCGCCCTTCTGCCATTCGTGCCTCCAGCAGCGGCTTTCATCTTGTTATTGATAGCAGGCTTCATTATCATGAGCAGCTTTTCAGTCACTGTCATATATGCACAGGAATTGGTCCCTGGCAAAGTGGGAACGATGGCCGGCCTGACTGTTGGCTTGGCCTTCGGGATGGGCGCCATCGGATCCGTATCACTAGGAGCCATTGCTGATATAATCGGGATCGAATCCATGATCAAGCTTGTCGGATTCCTGCCGTTGCTCGGCATCATCAGCATGCTGCTGCCGACGGATTCCACTTTGAAAAAATGGTATCCCGCAGAATGATCATAAAGGATGATCGGAATGCCCTTTTATCTGGAACCAATTTTTCGTCCGCTCAATACAATACATTATTGTTTCACCATATGGTTTACGAATACGAATCGATAAGTATCATACAAAGGAGACGTTTATGAGTGGAGTTTTATTAGGCAGCATCCTATCTGCTATGTCCACAGGGCTCGGTGCGTTACCTATTCTTTTCATTCAAGGCTCAATCACACACCGGTTCAGGGACACCCTTCTGGCATTCACCGCTGGTATCATGATGGCCGCTTCGTTATTGAGCCTGATTCCTGAGTCTCTTGCGACGGGAGGCTATATTCAGCTTGTCATTGGAGTTTTTCTCGGGGTCATGACATTGACGATGATGGAAAAAAATATTCCGCATATCGATCTCAGCCATACGAAAAGCGGCATTCAGTTCGATGAAAAGGCTTTGCTGATCATTACTGCCATTACACTTCATAATATTCCGGAGGGGCTTTCCGTCGGGGTGAGTTACGCCTCGACTACTGCTGATACGGGTAACTTGATCGCTTTTGCCATCGGGCTGCAAAATGCCCCCGAAGGCTTGCTTGTCGCCCTTTTTTTAATCAATCAAAAAATCGGTAAATTCACGGCGTTCATCATCGCCACCTTAACTGGCGCCATCGAAATAATTACGGGCCTATTAGGTTTTTACTTAACATCGTACATCGGGTTCCTCGTTCCGTACGGCCTGGCTTTTGCGGCCGGGGCCATGCTTTTCATTGTCTATAAGGAATTGATTCCGGAAAGTCACGGAGATGGCAATGAACGATCCTCCACCTATTCCTTCATTATCGGCCTTTTGTTCATGGTCATATTATTGGAGATATTGTAATGCATGGGCTGGCTCGCTTAAGTGAGTCAGCTGTTACTTTTTATTCATCCAAGCGTTTCCATATTCCGCTTGGACAATATCATTGGTCATCCAACCTATGTAAAACCAATTGCCGATTTGGCTTTTCCAACGCATGAAAGGACACCTCAAGGTGCCTTTCCCCATTTTTTCGCTACAGTTCATCGTTTATAGCCGATTGCCGTAGAAGTTCAGCTTCTCATCATGAATAATTAGATATATCCTTTATCTTTATATTTCTTCCATTTATCATGCAAAGTCATCATGAAATGGCTTCTGTACAATGACGACCATGTCTTTTCGCTTATTCCTCACTTCCACCGATGAATGGTGTTGAAGGATCAAATATTCATTTATAAGCTTATCGAGTTGCTCGCTTTGGCGAAGAGTATACTCATGGCCTATCCCATACGCCTTTGCCAACTCCATCATTTCCCAACGTTTCATGCGAATCTCAGAACAAATTTCCATTGCACCCCTAGAATTCATAACTACATTCACTACTCCTGCCCTTTTAAAGTTACATCATAATAAAGAAGTATTACAAAATATGCCTTATATGTAAATAGATTCGCAAAAAAAGACAAAACTTCTTAAATTGCGCTAAAGCATGTCCCAGAAGCAGACAGAATATGACGGGAATTCTTATCGCTATCAACCTTGGAAAAACGCATCCCCTACATGGACCAGCTGTACAAGTCACTACTCCGAAAGGCAAAAAAAAAAGGAATCCATTCATCGATTCCCCTTTTTTAAGGATTGGATTTGATCAGGATATGCTTTACGGTTTCAGCAAGCCTTCTTCAAGACTCCAAAGGCAAATATATATGAAAGCTCGTCCCTTGATCCACTTGACTTTCGACATCTATATAACCTTTATGCTCTTCAATGATTTTATAGCTGACCATCAGTCCAAGCCCGGTTCCCCGATCCTTCGTCGTATAAAAAGGTTCACCCAACTTTTTCAGTTTTTCCGATGAAATTCCCATTCCCTGATCAGTAATGGAAATACAAACGTATTTCCCTGAGCATCGACTTGTTTTAATCCGAACAGATCCGCCATCCGGCATCACCTCCAAAGCATTTTTTATGATGTTAATGAAAACCTGCTTTAGCTGGTTCGCTTCACATAAAACGGGAAGCTCCACTTCTTCGAAGGACGTATCGAATTGAATATTGTCCAATAAAGCCTGAGCTGCAAGCAATTCGAGTGTTTCCTTTAAAATGGTGTGCACATCTTGTTTAATGATTTTAAGCGCCTGCGGCTTAGCCAAAACTAGAAATTCCGTGATGATGGTTTCAATTCTCTTGATTTCGGAAGTAATGACATGAAAATATGTGGAGAAATCCCCTTCCACTCCATCCTCCAGCAACTGGATAAAACCTTTTAAAGCCGTCATTGGATTCCTGATTTCATGGGCAATCCCGGCCGCCAGTTCACCGACGACGTTCAACGTGTCCGACTTGCGGATTTGCTCTTGCATTTCCAGGCTTTTACTCACATCACGAAAAATACTTAAATTCAGACTCGAATATACATTTTTCCTCGTTAAAAATTCAATATGTTTAACACGTCCATCCTCGAACTTTATCGGAATGATGGAGGAGAAAACCTCATGCTGGTATACATTCTCGATGTGTGCATTCAAGTCAGGGGCATTTCCTGGAACTTTCTCGATGAATTCTTTTACCGTAAAAGAAAGCAGCCTATCCTTCGATATTTCCAATATTTCCTGACCCGCTTCGTTAATATCCTTGAATCCCTCATGATTCCACAAGATCAAGCCGTCCAATGTTCCCTCAAATATTTTCCTGAATTTCTTTTCACTATCCCTCAATTCCTTTTCAATCAGCCAGCGCTCACTGACATTGCGGAAAATCGTGACGTTGTACCCGTCACCCTCATGTTTTTTTGCCGTCAATTCAAGTAATTTAATTTGATCATTCGGCATTTTATAAAACAGCTCGCCCCTCACTTGCGTGTCCCTTTCAAACGTTTCCATCATCTGCCCGAAATGCTGATTGTTGCTGTAAACGTATTTCCAGATATAACTGCCAATCAAATCCTCCCTCGTCGATTCGAATATTTTGCAAGCGGAGTAATTGACTCGAAAAATGATTCCGTCATCATTCCAAAAAATGATCGCATCCATCGACTGGTCAAATAATTCGGCAAAAATCCGTTCGCTCGTCTCCAACCTTTTTTCGATAAGATTGGATTCTGTAAGTCTCCGAAGCACTGACATGTATAAGTCATTTCCTCCCATTGGACTTATCGAAAAGGTGAAATGGTAAGGTTCGTCCCTGATGATCATCTCTACCTCTCCCTTGAAGTTCGATACATCAAAGACTTTACGTATGCATTGATCCCAATAGCCCTTATAATCGGGGGAAATGAAATCCTGCATATTCTTTCCGACGATTTCCTTTTTCGGAATCCCCATTACATGGATGAAGGCATGGTTCACTTCCATGATTATTCCCGAACTGTCAAACAGGACAATGCTCTCTATGGAAGTATCGAATATGTCCAAAAACATCTGCCTTGACATGCTTTTTTCCCGGGATGCGGACACATCCAAACTCACATCTTCCAGGCGATACATTTGCTCGCCTTCGGTAACGGCACCGACAGGTACGAATACAATTTGTTTAAGATCCCCTGTATGGAGCTGGATCATTTGCTTCTCCCTATCTCTCGGTTTTCCCCGTATGGCGGACTCTTCCTGATTATTCAAAGGGATGACGTCGAGAAAATCCGTCATCTTCATGGAGTAAAGCTTTCCTGCAGGGGTCTCCAGCAGGGCACAGGCGGCATCATTGACATATGTGAACCCTAGTTCTTCATCAATCCTGATATAAGGCTCCGGCATTGAGTTGATAATGTTTTGAAAATCTTCAATCTGCATTTTCAATTTTTCAAGTTCCTGTTTATATTCCGTTTCATTTTTTAAACCGATATTCATGATCATCCACACCCCTTATCAAACCCTTACTTACCAACCTTTATTCGACACCCATTTTGAATTTCCTCGCTATTTTTTCGAAAATAATCGCAATTTTAAAATCCAGTATTTCCCTTCATGTCAAATTATCGTATGTTGAATCCGATAAAATTTAGCGTTAAGCTTAAATTAAGAATGAAATCATAAAATTAATTTAATAAATCATGATTCCCCACTACAAAATTAGGGTATAAAAATAACAATGCTTTCTAGCTACCTTAAAATTCTCTTAAATGGAGGCAACTATGAAACAACGCGATTTTTTCTTTGATAATGCCAAGTTCATTCTTATGGCATTTGTCGTTTTTGGACATTTGCTTAATACGTATATCCATGATAATGAAACGATTTACGCTTTATATAAAACCATTTATTCCTTTCACATGCCAGCCTTTATCCTAGTTTCGGGGTTCTTTGCAAAAGGCTTCTATCAAAAAGGATATTTAGCTAAAATTACGAAAAAATTGATTTTACCTTACGTCATCTTTCAATTAATATATGCCGTTTATTATTATTTCCTTTATCAAAGGTCTGCCCTCACTGTTGACTTGCTTGATCCGCAGTGGTCTCTTTGGTTCTTGATTAGTCTATTTTGCTGGAACATCATGCTGCTTGGATTTTCAAAGCTAAAACCATCAATAGGGATAGGTTTATCGATTATGATCGCCTTATTGATTGGTTATATGGACAATATCTCCAATTACCTTAGTCTCTCAAGGACTTTCGTTTTTTTCCCGATGTTCTTAATCGGCTATCATTTAAGTAAGGACCATCTAAAGAAATTATTTACACCAAAAGTTCGTTTCGCTTCCCTTGGTGTCATGTTAGTGATATTCATCGGCTTTTATTTAAATACCGATATCAATTATAAATGGCTGCTCGGTTCCAAGCCATATGCCGAGCTGGAAGATGCAACGATCGTGTCGATGTTCAAACGCCTTGGGTTTTACGGGTTAAGCCTCATTTCCGTGTTCAGCTTCTTATCCTTCATCCCGCGGGGACAGTATTTCTTTACCAATTGGGGCAAGCAAACTTTATATGTTTATCTGCTGCATGGATTCTTCATTCGATTCTTCCGTGAGAGTACGATACATGACTATTTCAGTAATACGGAAAGCTTCATCATGCTTGCCTGCCTATCATTCTTGATCACGGTCCTGTTATCAAGCGAGATGATCGCAACCATGGCCCAGCCAATCATAGAACTGAAGGCCACCAAAACAAAACGGTTCATGACGAGAACCAAGGAATATATAAAACAAGCTTTTTAAAAGAAAGCTGCAGTTTGTAGACAAAAGGGGTTCGGAATTAAAAAATTCCGAACCCCTTTTGAAATTCCTTTGAAATTTTGACCAAAGGTTACGAGATTTGGGCTCTTCGA
>NZ_LNNH01000052.1 GCF_001542915.1 Peribacillus simplex
CGGAGCGCTAGCTTCGGTGGAGGCGTTGGTGGGATACTACCCTGGCTGTATTGAAATTCTAACCCGCGCCCCTTATCGGGGTGGGAGACAGTGTCAGGTGGGCAGTTTGACTGGGGCGGTCGCCTCCTAAAGAGTAACGGAGGCGCCCAAAGGTTCCCTCAGAATGGTTGGAAATCATTCGTAGAGTGTAAAGGCACAAGGGAGCTTGACTGCGAGACCTACAAGTCGAGCAGGGACGAAAGTCGGGCTTAGTGATCCGGTGGTTCCGCATGGAAGGGCCATCGCTCAACGGATAAAAGCTACCCCGGGGATAACAGGCTTATCTCCCCCAAGAGTCCACATCGACGGGGAGGTTTGGCACCTCGATGTCGGCTCATCGCATCCTGGGGCTGTAGTCGGTCCCAAGGGTTGGGCTGTTCGCCCATTAAAGCGGTACGCGAGCTGGGTTCAGAACGTCGTGAGACAGTTCGGTCCCTATCCGTCGCGGGCGCAGGAAATTTGAGAGGAGCTGTCCTTAGTACGAGAGGACCGGGATGGACGCACCGCTGGTGTACCAGTTGTCTTGCCAAAGGCATAGCTGGGTAGCTACGTGCGGACGGGATAAGTGCTGAAAGCATCTAAGCATGAAGCCCCCCTCAAGATGAGATTTCCCATGGCGCAAGCTAGTAA
Source organism: Peribacillus simplex (assembly GCF_001542915.1). Classification (GTDB taxonomy): domain Bacteria; phylum Bacillota; class Bacilli; order Bacillales; family DSM-1321; genus Peribacillus; species Peribacillus simplex_B. The sequence continues at coordinate 670 of NZ_LNNH01000052.1, forward strand.
GATCCCTGAAAGATGATCAGGTTGATAGGTCAGAGGTGGAAGCGTGGCGACATGTGGAGCTGACTGATACTAATAGATCGAGGACTTAACCAACGCTTTA
>NZ_LNNH01000054.1 GCF_001542915.1 Peribacillus simplex
TTCCTGAGTAGCGGCGAGCGAAACGGAATTAGCCCAAACCAAGAGGCTTGCCTCTTGGGGTTGTAGGACACTCAACATGGAGTTACAAAGGAACGGGGTAAATGAAGCGATCTGGAAAGGTCCGTCAAAGAAGGTAAAAACCCTGTAGTTGAAACTTCGTTCCCTCCTGAGTGGATCCTGAGTACGGCGGGACACGAGAAATCCCGTCGGAAGCAGGGAGGACCATCTCCCAAGGCTAAATACTCCCTAGTGACCGATAGTGAACCAGTACCGTGAGGGAAAGGTGAAAAGCACCCCGGAAGGGGAGTGAAATAGATCCTGAAACCGTGTGCCTACAAGTAGTCAAAGCCCGTTAATGGGTAATGGCGTGCCTTTTGTAGAATGAACCGGCGAGTTACGATTTCATGCGAGGTTAAGTTGATGAGACGGAGCCGCAGCGAAAGCGAGTCTGAATAGGGCGAATGAGTATGAGGTCGTAGACCCGAAACCAGGTGATCTACCCATGTCCAGGGTGAAGTTCAGGTAACACTGAATGGAGGCCCGAACCCACGCACGTTGAAAAGTGCGGGGATGAGGTGTGGGTAGCGGAGAAATTCCAATCGAACCTGGAGATAGCTGGTTCTCTCCGAAATAGCTTTAGGGCTAGCCTCAAGATGAGAGTATTGGAGGTAGAGCACTGATTGGACTAGGGGCCCCCAACGGGTTACCGAATTCAGTCAAACTCCGAATGCCAAATACTTATTCTTGGGAGTCAGACTGCGAGTGATAAGATCCGTAGTCGAAAGGGAAACAGCCCAGACCACCAGCTAAGGTCCCAAAGTATACGTTAAGTGGAAAAGGATGTGGAGTTGCTTAGACAACCAGGATGTTGGCTTAGAAGCAGCCACCATTTAAAGAGTGCGTAATAGCTCACTGGTCGAGTGACTCCGCGCCGAAAATGTACCGGGGCTAAACGTATCACCGAAGCTGTGGATTGACACCGTAGGGTGTCGATGGTAGGAGAGCGTTCTAAGGGCGTTGAAGTCAGACCGGAAGGACTGGTGGAGCGCTTAGAAGTGAGAATGCCGGTATGAGTAGCGAAAGAAGGGTGAGAATCCCTTCCACCGAATGCCTAAGGTTTCCTGAGGAAGGCTCGTCCGCTCAGGGTTAGTCGGGACCTAAGCCGAGGCCGAAAGGCGTAGGCGATGGACAACAGGTTGATATTCCTGTACCACCTATACATCGTTTGAACGATGGGGGGACGCAGAAGGATAGGGTAAGCGCGCTGTTGGATATGCGCGTCCAAGCAGTTAGGCCGGAAACGAGGCAAATCCCGTTTCCATTAAGGCGGAGCTGTGATGGCGAGGGAAATATAGTACCGAAGTTCCTGATTCCACGCTGCCAAGAAAAGCCTCTAGTGAGATGTAAGGTGCCCGTACCGCAAACCGACACAGGTAGGCGAGGAGAGAATCCTAAGGTGTGCGAGAGAACTCTCGTTAAGGAACTCGGCAAAATGACCCCGTAACTTCGGGAGAAGGGGTGCTTTTTAGGGTGAATAGCCCGGAAAAGCCGCAGTGAATAGGCCCAGGCGACTGTTTAGCAAAAACACAGGTCTCTGCGAAGCCGCAAGGCGAAGTATAGGGGCTGACACCTGCCCGGTGCTGGAAGGTTAAGGGGAGAGGTTAGCGCAAGCGAAGCTTTGAACCGAAGCCCCAGTAAACGGCGGCCGTAACTATAACGGTCCTAAGGTAGCGAAATTCCTTGTCGGGTAAGTTCCGACCCGCACGAAAGGTGTAACGATCTGGGC
>NZ_LNNH01000055.1 GCF_001542915.1 Peribacillus simplex
GTTTAACTAAAATAACTGGATCAATACTTGGGCGTCCTACCTCTGAGTACATATCTTTCACCAAGTCATAAATGAAAGTGAAGTCAATGGCAGCCTCCATCTTACGAACCAAATGGTTCGGTGGCACCAGTTGATCTAAAGTAATCATTTCAAGTTGATCTCGCTGAATAGAATCATGTTTAGAAAGCATCCTCATCACCTCAAGTTTTAATCCTTCAATTTTAAAACAAAAATGACTCCAGTCAAAAGTGTTCTATCTAAAAGGTAAGACAAAGTTGATTGGAACGGAAGGTACGAGACTCCTGCGGGAAAAGCGCGTCTAGGGGAGACCCCGCAGGCAAAGCCGAGGAGGCTCCCCGACCGCCCGCGGAAAGCGAGTGCCTGGAGTGGAAATCAACGTCTAAATTGTACAGGCCATAAAAATAGACAAACTCGATTTTTATCGAGTTTGTCTACAGTCTGAAAGCCTGATCCAAATTGGATACAGGCTTTTTATTTTCCTTATAGATGAAAAAGGCAAGAATGTGCGATAGTACAACTTTTCAACATATAAATAAAACTCCGTCACTTCTGTATCCCAACTTTCTTTGGGTCTTGTTGGTTTAATGTTTGAAGACTCCATTTTCCATATCTAAGCAAAAATGATGTCAAACATTTGAATTCGGTGCATTATTATATAAAACTATAGTTGCAGTCTTCAATAAAAGGCGATCGGTTCAAGTTGAAGCGCTTATTTTCCCAAACCAGGATTTAGCTGTCTCTTTCAAAACGACATTCAGTTCTTCAATATTTTTCTTACCAGTATCTTGTAACCAGACACGTCCTGCTTGCTCTCCATCTATGGCAAAAGGTGACACGCCCTCCTTCCAGGTTGCCCGTCCACATAATACACCGTTAAAGGTGGAACCGGATCTTTTGGCAAATTTCAATGTTTCTTGGAATAGTTTTGCACTCACCCCAGCACTCAAGAAAATAAAGGGCAGTTCAGTTGCTTTACTTTGTTCATTGAAAAGAAAGGCAGCTTCTTCTTTACTGTGAACAGCTTCTCCCTCCGCATACCCTTCGACAAAGTTCATATTTACCGGAACCTCGACCTTCAATACATCTACTTGGTATTCGGGTTTGGAGAACTCCTTCATCGCCCCAATCACTTTATTCGGTTTCACTTTTGCATACTCTCTACTTTTCACATCTTCGTTTTTAGCATCATAAGTTACAATTTCCAAGAAAAATGGAATATCTTCAGCCGCACACTCGGATCCAACACGTTCCATATAAACATGTTTAGCGTTATTAATTTTTTCTTCTTCATCCACATCATAATACAGGAGGAATTTGATCGCATCGGCGCCGGCTTCCTTCAAGCGTTTCACTGACCATTCCGGTAGTAAATCAGGTAACCGTCCCACGTCTGACGCATCGTAGCCTGTTTTTTCATAGGCTACTAATAAACCGGCTTTCTTGTCCCGGACCTTTGCCGCTGGCATACCATATTCAGGGTCCAAAAGAATAGCCGTTGCAAATGGTGTTAATTCCTCAGAAACCAATCTTTTGAAACGAATGATGCCTTCATCTCCCACATGACTTGCATTACCTGTTGCAATCATTTTTTTTAATGAGCCACGTTGATCAATGGCTAATGCTCCAATCACACCATTTTCATCCGATAAACGTTTAAGAGCATCCACTTTATTTTTTGATAGGTCTAACATCGGCATTCTCCTCTTTCAATCTATTTTTTCAACTTTTACGAAATCGAAGTACTGTTTAAATTTGTTTTTATTAATATAGCCGGTTCCGGCTTCCATCGTATTTAACATCCCTGTGGTCATTGCCGTTTTCAGCACAGTTGCCACGTTTTGATTGCGGTTCAAGGCCACAGAAAATCCGGCAACGGTCGCATCTCCTGACCCTACTGGGTTGACCACATCTATTTCCGGAATCGTAACCTGATAGTAATCAGTCCCATGCTTGACAAAAGCCCCCTTACTACCCATGGACACGACAATCCATTCAATCCCCTCGAAAATCTTATGGCTTAACGTTCGTTTCAAATCAATGATTTCAGCTTCCACTTCGAACCCCATTAGCTGTGAAAATTCCGCCGTATTCGGCTTGATGGCAAAAGGTTTTTTCTCATGCATCAAGACTTGTTTTAACGATTCACCTGAAGAATCGACAATCACACGTTTCCCTTTTTTATGACTGATTTCAATCATTTTGCAGTAATAATGAGTCGGTAAGCCTTTCGGTAGACTTCCTGAAATGGTTACTAGAGAAGCAGATGTAATCAAACCTTCGAATTTTTCAAGAAAAGCTATACCTTCTTGTTCAGATAATGTCGGTCCTGATTCTAAGATTTCAGTTTGCATACCCTCATGAAGGATGGCGATGCAATTTCTTGATTCACTTTCGATTCTCAAAAAGTCATTTCGAATATGCCTTCCATCTAATTGCTGAACAATGTAATCGCCAATCGTTCCGCCTACAACCCCTGTGCATATGACATCTTCTTTCATTTGCGCGATCACTCGGGCAACATTCAAGCCCTTTCCACCAGCCGTTTTACTCACCGATTCTACACGGTTGACATCGTCAAATTTAAATCGATTTAATGGGTAGGATATGTCAACCGAGGGATTCATTGTTACAGCTACAATCATCGTCATCCCTCTTTCCGATTGTTGATTAGGCTTGATAACGACCGACACCTTTCAAATAAGTTGCAAGTAAAATCAAGCCCTGAATTCAATACGATAAAATCAGCTGCGTACCCCGTTGCAATTTTCCCGCATTCGTAATTTAATTGAACACTATGGCAGGAGCAGTACTTGCCATATAGATGGCTTTTTCCGGGGTGGCCACACCCCATTGGACAACATTTTTGACGGCATCTTTCAATTGCAAAGCACTGCCTGCTGAACTTCCACCTTTCCATACAGGCAGCCCCACCTTTAACCTCCACAGGTAATACTCCCAATTGATAAATTCCTTCTGACATACCACCAGCCATCATACAATCGGCAAAAATATATGTTGACATGCCTAATCTTCTCATTCTATAAAACAACTACATGCGCAAGGACATTACATTTTGTTATACTCGTATAGGGTTACGCCTTTGACCACACGGTTAACTGTTCCAGTCGGAGAAGGTGTATCAGGTGTATTACCGACTTTTATGGAAGCTAGCAGTGAGACAGTTTGCCCAATCATGACAAATGGCAATGCCAGGTAAGCATCCGGTACGGATTGAGCATCACTATTAAATAAAAATGAGTTTCCAGCATATCTGGATTTCCCATCAACTTCTATGGCACAGATGTAGTTAGCAATGTTATCTCGCTTCAATTCATTTAACAGATCCAAATCATATTGACGTGTATAAGGATGATTCGAAACAAAAACAAAAACCACCGCCTTTTCATTGACAAATGATTTAGGTCCATGACGGAAACCTAATGGCGAATCGAATGCTGTTACGATTTTACCAGCCGTCAGCTCTAATATTTTTAACTGAGCTTCCCTCGCTAAGCCTTCTAGGCACCCTGAGCCAAGATAAATTATCCTTTCAAAATCATGATCGATGATTTGTTGGATATCTTCTTCTCTACCAATAACAGTTTTTCCCATTTGAGAGATTGTGCTTACAAGTGATCCCTTTTCCTCCAATGACAGCGTATCGAAAACCAGTAATGCTGATAGAGTCATGCATGAGTAGCTTCCGGTCATAGCAAATCCTTGATCATTGGCTTTTTCGGGCATCAACAACAAAAGATTGTCTTCGTCACCTTTTGCCCTTTTCGCTAACTCTCCATCACTTGCACAAGTAATCGTCAACTGGTAGAAATTCGTGATGATGTTTTGCGCTAATTCTACGGCAGCCAAACTTTCGGGGCTGTTGCCACTTCGAGCAAATGAAACCAATAAGGTTGGGCAATCTGCTTTTAAAAATTCATAGGGGTTTGACACTAATGTGGTAGTCGGAATATTCAGCAAATCCCACTTTTTTTCATCCACTTTTCCTTTTAAATAGGGTGTAACCGTGTCACCCACGTAGGCAGAAGTTCCAGCACCTGTAAAAATGACACGAATCCGATCATATTGTTTAGCTAATTTTTGTAAAAACGATTGAATTTCTAAACGTTTCTTTGTATACAGTGAATAGGTTTCATCCCATAGAACAGGTTGTTGCTTGATTTCATCTGTTGTAATCGATGCACCTAACGAAACTAATTTTTCCTGATTAAGTGTAAACATCCAAGACACTCCTCTTTTATAATCTCTCGAATACGCGCAATCCTGCCCCAACGACACCATTATCTTGCTTCAATGTACTGATGCTCATTTGGCTTAAAATATGTTGTTGTTCAGGTAATAGGTAACTTCTTAGCTTTTCTTTAATTAACTTAAGCAGAAAGGGATTATTTACGATTACACTGCCGCCGAAAACCATTTTATGTGGATCCAATAAACAGGAAATCGCATAAAGTCCTTGAGCTAAGTTGTCAGTCACTTCGTCGATGATGGGTAGAAATTCACAAGCTCCCTTTATATAGCCTTCAAAGACTTCCTTGGTGGAAATTTGGTCGGATTGCAATTCCGTTTTGGCCAACTTTTTAATGGCCGGTCCAGCCGCCACGTTTTCCAATCGCCTATTTTCCCCATTGTTCGCCTTAAAAAGTACTGGTATTAACCCAAGTTCCCCGGCAAATCCCGCCCCCCTGAAAAATGATCCATTTTGAATGATTGAACAGGAGATGCCGGTACTAATCGTCACATAGACAAATGTTTCATTCCGCTTTTCCTTTGCAGCCTTCCACTCTGCAAATGCTGCCATATAGACATCATTGTCAATGCTAATCCTTTCAAAGCCGAATTGCTCTCGTAAACGAGCGATGACGGGGAATTGTTCCCAAGGTAAATTATTTTGAAAAATAGCGATGCCATTCTCACAATCCACTTTACCTGGTACACCCACGCCGATACCCTCTATGTCAGCCAGGGAAAAAGAGGTTTTTTTAAAGAGTTGTTCCACCGCTTCCAAGACTCTAGCAAACATTTTTTCCCGATCTGAAGGATCACTTTCAATATCCTCACGCCTTAGCAATTTTCCGGAATCTGTAATGATCCCTGCTGTTATCTTAGTCCCTCCAATATCAATGCCGATCGCCTGTTTCATTTTCCTGCACCCCTTATTCCTCTCGATCGCCTACTTTTTAGTCCAAGCTTTTTACTTTTTCTATCTTCATCGCTCTTAAAAAAAGATGGGTTGTTGGTACAAGTTACTTTCATGAAAAACTCATAGCCAATACTATGAGTTTTTCATGCGATAAAGACTTTCCATTTTTCTTGAAATTCATACGGCGTTACATCTGCATATTCCTCATCAAGAAAACTCATTGGGTCACCCCCACCTAATAAGGTGGTTAAAATGATGCGAACTAAAGGTTAGCCCCCTTTGTCCTTATTTATTCTTGTCTTTATTTGCCGCCTGTTACGGCAATACCTTCAATGAATTGTTTTTGCAAGATGATGAATAATACGAGCATGGGCAGTATCGCTAAAAAGGAGCCTGCCATAAGTATAGGGTAGTTCGTTAAATATTGACCTTGAAGAGATGACAATCCAACTGAAAGTGTCATTGATCCGGGAGAACTGTTTACAATCATTGGCCACATCAATTCATTCCAGCTCCAAAGAGTCGTGAAAATACCCAATGCAATCAAACCAGGTTTGGCGAGAGGAAGCATTACTTTCCAGTAAATTTGAAAATGGTTACAGCCATCAAGTCTTGCTGCCTCTTCCAGTTCTTTTGGAAGGCCCATAAAGAATTGCCTTAGCAGGAACGTACCGAATGCGCTAAACATTCCTGGGACTATTACCGCCTGTAATGTATTCAACCACCCAAGTTTAACCATAATCATATATTGCGGGAGTAAAAACACTTGCCCTGGTACCATTAAAACGGATAAAGCTAACAAAAACAGGATATTCCTGCCCGGAAATTCAATCCTGGCGAATGCATAGGCGGCTAACGAACACAAAAATAATTGCCCCGCTGTCCTTACGACCGTAACAATAACTGTATTAAACATAAATTTAAAAAATGGCAAAAGTCCAAAAATCTCTATATAATTTCCCCATTGCAAGTCCTTCGGAAAGATTATAGGCGGAACGTGAATGGACTCAGCATACGTTTTTAAGGAGGTTAAGATCATCCATAAAAAAGGCGTGACCATTGCTACAGATCCCAAAATGAGCACAAAATGGATAAGGAATGTTTTACTTGTCACAAGCTGCCTCGTTCTTTCCATTGTTTCTACCTCCTTTAGTCATAGTGAACCCATTTTTTCTGTAAGACCATTTGGATTGCAGTGATAATCAAGATTACTATCAATAAAAGAACAGCGATTGCTGCTGCGTATCCCTTATCGTTTAAAACGAATGCGTGCTGATAGAATAGATAAACAACTGATTGCGTACTTTCCAAGGCTGTACTACTTTTACCAATCATCATGAAAATTAAATCAAAAACTTGAAAAGCTCCAATTAGGGACGTGATACTTACAAAGAAAATAACAGGGGAGAGCAGCGGCAGTGTAATATTAAAGAATACCTTAAGCGGGCCAGCTCCATCCATTTCCGCTGCTTCATAATAGGACTTCGGAATTCCTTGTAATCCGGAAAGGAAAATGATCATGTTATAACCGATTCCACTCCAGATTGCTACGACAATAATTGAATATAAAGCAATTTTCGGATCACTTACCCATTGTGGGCCCTTGATTCCGAATAGAGATAAAAGATAGTTTAGCAGTCCGTAATCCGAATTGTATAGCCATTTCCAAACCATGGCGATGGCAGCTGGCATAGTGATTACGGGTAAGAAATATAATGTGCGATAAACGGATTTCCCTTTAATATTTTGATTCAGGAGTACAGCTAGTAGAATAGATAAGAATATACCGATGGGAACAGTAAAGATAATATATATCGCTGTATTCTTAAATGATTTAATGAGGTTGGTATCCTCTAGCATGCGCTTATAGTTATCCAGCCCCGTCCACTCATATTGACCAAAGGCTCCCCATTCGGTGAAGCTAAAGTAAAAGTTCTGAAAGATGGGCCAGAGATAGAAAATGAACAAACCTAACATGGTAGGAGCAATCATGAGATAAGCCCAAAAAAGGTCTGAACTTTTCCTTGTCTTCGTTAAGTTAGAAACCTTAAATTTTGAATTTGCTTTGACCTCGGCCTGTAGAGAATGTTCCTGCACCGTTCTCACTCCTTTTATGGAAAGAAGAGAAGAAACATCTTCTCTCCTTCATTTTTTCTATTTCTTGGATAGTGCCCCATCTGCCTTGTCTGTTAACTCTTTTACGGCATCTTCCACACTTTCTTCTTCGCTCCAAACCTTTTTAAGAACGTCCGTTTCGTACTGCCAAATTTCTCCGGTATTTTTAACACTAGGCAGCGGAACAGAATAATCAGCACCATCAATAAAGGCTTGAAGATTGATATTTGGAACGGCTTGAACCCAAGCCTCTTGCGTACCATTATAGGCTGGAATGACCGTCCCTGTTTTGGCAAATATCTCTGCCGCTTCTTTAGATCCTAGAAATTGGACAAACTTCCATGCAGCCTCTTTATGCTTTGTGTTAGCCGCTATAACATTGGCTAGCCCATGAATGGCCACTGCACGCTGTTTTCCTTTTGGTACTACAGCAACATTTATATCCGGATTATTCTTATACTCTTGTAACATCCAAGGTCCATCGAACATCATAGCTACTTTTCCTGAAGAGAATAATTCAGAAGCGGCTGTTTCTGTCATTTGAGCTTGTGTCGGAGATAATCCTTCCTTTATGAAACTAGTATTATAATGAAGTGCCTCAATCGCTTCCGGTTGATCGAATCCTACAGACTTTTCATCGTCAGAAATGATATAACCCCCATTTTGCCAAATGAAATCATAATAACCACCTTGGTTCCCCATTAAAGCAGCATAGCCCCAAATACCTTTATTTTTATCCGTCAGTTTTTTGGCGTTTTCCTTTAACTTATTCCAGTCCCAGGTGTCATCTGGATATGGCACACCTGCTTCATCAAAGATTTTTTTGTTATACCATAAGCCTGTTGTATCAAAATCTTTTGGTATACCATATATATCTCCTTTAACAGTATAAAGATCAATTAAAGATTCCGGATAATTATCTAAGCTATAGTTTTCTTTTTTTGCAAGATCAGTAAGTGGAAGGATTACCTTTCCCTCAGCATATTGTTGAACATGTGCCCCATTCATCCACATAACATCAGGTAGCGCCGCACCAGTGGCAGCAGTTTCAAGTTTTTGGAAATATTGACCGTAAGGAGTGATCTCCGTTTTGACTTTAATGTTCGGATATTTTTCGTTAAATAATTTGATAACTTCATCTATGGCAGAGACTTGCTTTTTATCCCAAAATCCATAAGTGATTTCAACATTCCCGTCCCCTGATGCAGCGTCATCATTGCTGCATCCAACTAGTGCCATTAATCCTAAAATCGCGGTAAAAACTATCATTAGCCATTTTTTCATCATATTTCCCTTCCTTCAAATAAAGTTAGTAGTATTCTAAAAACTCCCAGGACATGATGGTTTTATGCTTAGTTCCCCCTTGGTAGCCCTTACATTTGCTTCATCCCTTGAAACATTTCCTATTAAGTAACTTCGAAACCCCTCCAAATGCTGATAGCTTACCACCCCCACTAAATAAAATGGTCTCATGATGTAATTTTTTTATTTTTAAAGCTTCAGTCATCAGATGATATCTTGTTTAAAAACCTGGATGAGAACAAACTTCCTTTATAATCTCCAAGTTCTTAACTATTGGTATTTTCTTCTAAACTACGGTAATACTGGTCTATATTAATGGATTGACCATTATTTAACCTCGACTCTTCAGCAGCAAATGCCATAAGGTGACTTCTTACTGAAGCTAAGGCAGATGACACGCCATCTTGTTTATCTCCAAATTGAATTTCTTTCAAAAAAGTCCTCATGATGCTATTATCTCCACCACCATGTCCACCAATAGGATTGTCAAATTTTTTTACCGTTTCATGCTTGGTGAGAAAATCAAAAATCGAAATACTATTTTCCTCCATATTTCCACGTATTTCCCCTTTTGTTCCCATTATTTGCACGATACGTGTTTGTTCCCTTGTAAACCCGCACATACTAAATGTCGCTGTTGCCCCACCTTCGAATTCCATGTTTACTACTTGATGATCGACGACATTATTATCTGAACGATAAACACATTTTCCATATGGAGTTTCATTTAATGCTTTTATGATTCCTTCATTCGTATAATCTTCTGTAAATTTCCTTGCCCACCCTTTACCTTCACCAAGATAATACCTGCCAGCATGATATGGACATTCATATTCAACTGGACAACCGTCCAAACATCTTTTTGGGGCTCCTTTAGGTGCATGATCTTCTTTAAAATGCATAAGCGAACCATATGAACTTACACGTTTACAATCCTTGCCTATTACAAAAGAAATGATATCCATGTCATGACAGGACTTTTGCAGAATCATGGGGCTCGTTCTTTCTTTGTTATTCCAATTTCCACGTACAAAACTATGAGACATATGCATCACTTCTACATTTTCATTCAATTGCAGCGATACTACCTCTCCAATTTCCCCAGTGGAAATAACCTTTTTTATCGCTGACCAAAATTCTGTGTACCTTAATACATGACATATTGTAAGATTTCGATTATATTTTTGCGCTGCTTGTTCCATTTCTATGCATTCCATCGGATCTGGGGACATCGGTTTTTCCAAAAGAACATGATAACCTAGTTCCAATGCTCTCATGGTAGGTTTAAAGTGATGGCGATCTAGTGTACATATTATGGCAATATCTGCTATTTTTCTTTTTAAATTGAATACCTCCTCCCACGACTCAAAGCAATTTTCATTGGAAATATCATGTTCTTTTTGAAATTTGGCCCTTCTTTCTTTAAACGGCTCTGCCACACCTGTGATCTTCAATTCATTTGGGTTCTTTAGGGCATATGGTGCATAAGCTCTTCCCCCTCTGTCACCTGCTCCGATAATTATTGCTTTCATTTGTTTCATGGCATATTCCCCTATCTTTAATTTTCCTATTATTTTCCCGATTTAAGCCAAACGTTTTCCAATGAGTTTTAAAAAAAGAACCGCTTAGGTTCGTTTTATGTTAGAAGATTCTCGAAGGACTAATTCAAATGGCAGGATGATTTTCACCGGGAGTTTAATTTTCTCTTCTACCATTTCTATAATCGTTTTAGCTGCCATTCTCCCCATTTCATATTTAGGGATATCTACCGTTGACAGCTGGGGTGACGAATATTTGCCCATCTCAATATTATCTACTCCAAAGAAGGCGATGTCCTCTGGAATTCTAATGTTATTTTCCCTGGCAGATCTCATGGCAGCGATCGCCATCAAATCACTCGCACAGACCATAGCTGTTGGCAGGTGCAACGAATCCTTTTTAATCAATTTTTTCATTTCCACATAGCTATTATCCATTTTCCACCGTGTATTCATTACCCAATCAGGTTGGATTTTCAGCCCGGTTTCTTCCATGGCACGTTGAAAGCCTTTAAACCGTTGTTCAGCATATAAATCTTCAAAGTTTTCATTTACGCCTCCGCCAATAAAGCCTATATCGTGGTGACCTTGCTTAACTAAATGCTTAACAACCATTTTGATAGAAGCCTCGCGATCGTAATCGACAATCGCTATATTTTTATCTGCATAAAAAAAGTCCAACCCTACTAGTGGTATATATTGTTGAATATATTCGATAATACGATCATTAATCTTATCGATTAGAAGCAGTCCTTCAATTCCTGAATCATGAATGGTCTTAAGAAGCAGGGCCTCATTTTCAAGTTCATCCTTGGTAATACTAATCAAGTTGTACTCATTATTTGTTAATTCATCACGAATGCCTGTATAAATATTTGCAAAGTAAGGGTTAATTTCCGCTTGTTTGGGATTGGCTACCCATCCAATTTTCATTGTTCTTATGTTCCGCTTCTCTTGCTTATTAGCAACTAAATTTCGGGCATGCTGATTTGGTATATACCCTAACTCCTTAACCGCTTCCCAAATTCTCGCTTTTGTTTCCTGGTTAACATTTCTGGTTTGATCATTTTGAATTACTCTCGAAACAGTAGAGATAGAAACTCCTACCCGTTCAGCAATATCCTTTAGTCTTATCACGAATAAAACACCTCTTAATTATGTACTTAATAGCCTTCTTAAATAGGATAACAAATTTTGTATCCTTTTAAGAAATACTTTTGCATCTTAAAAATGTTTTAAGAGAAGTTTTACTTTTTACTATGGATTCGAAGTTAATGGGTTGTAGGTACAAGTCAAATTAAAAAAAAGATTCCAGCAAAAATCGTCTTCTTTACCTTCCTTTATTGACAGAAAATTTTAACTAATACAAATATATACGCTGTGAGTTAACCTGTCAACCCAACAACTTAAATAATTTAAACCATAATATGTTTCTTTAATCCTTGTAATTTACTATTTCGTCCTTCTTGTATGTTTAGGAGTTATTAGCTTATAAGAAAACTCATAGACACAATGCTATGAGTGATGGAATCTTTATGTAAGTTCTGTATAAAAACGGCAGCGATCGCCCCGAACAATAGAAATACAAAATTCCACAGGCTTTCCATTGATATCATAAGCAGTCCGTTCAAGCAACAGAGCAGGACGACCTTCTTCCGTTTGGAGATGCTCACTTTCTTCGGCACGAATAAGAACTGGTTCAAATGATTCTTTTGCTCTGGTTACTACGATATTGAATTGTTGTGAAAATAAATCATATAGTGAAACTTCACCAACTTTTTTAAGTTGCTCCGTATCGGAAACCACGTTTTTCGGTATGAAAGATGATTCCAAAATATACGGTTCATCGTTTGCACAACGGAGGCGTTTCATTTCAATTACCTTCTCATCTTCCCCAACCAGCAACGCTTCCCTGATTTTTGAAGTGGGATGGACTTCCTCTATTTTTAGAATGATATCTTTGGGATTCATTCCTTTTTCCTTCAATACCTTACTAAAGCTGTAAAACCCCATCAATGACTGTTGCAATTTTGGTTTTGCCACGAAGGTACCTTTTCCTTGAATTCGGTAAAGAATTCCTTCCTGTACTAACTCTTCAATAGCTTTTTTTGCAGTGTTCCGACTCACACCAAATTGGTCCATTAATTGATTTTCAGATGGGATTTTATCACCGAGCGCCCAATGACCCTTTTCAATTGACCCCTTTAACCTCTCCATTAATTGGTGATAAAGAGGTATTACACTTCCATGCTCCAGTGGTTTCATTATCGTAAGCCTACCTTCCATCCAAACTTGCATTCTTATTACCAAATTATATCATCGACACTAATTGTGTCAAACGAGCACGCACAGTTGTCTTTGGCATCAGTTTTGCGAAGGGGAATGAAAAATTCCATTAGGCTCAGTGTTTTTTAGTAAGGATCGCCTGTATATGAATCGTTACCCAGTCACCATATTATTCCCATTTCAAGACTCCTCTGTTTAATCTCCTTAACAACCCCCTTCATGTTTACAGGGTCATGGAATTCGAATGTTCACCCTGTACGGATCGCCTTTTTTTTAATAAATCATTTAATTTTTCCGATCCCAAGAACATCGCTGCCACAAAAAAGGCAATGAAAAACGGAAAAATCCCGATTGATGTGTGAGATGCGAAGAATCCAAGAAGAGGAGGCATGGACATGCTGCCAGTATAGGCCATGGCCATTTGAAAGCCCATGATGGTCTGGGAATGTTCCTTTCCAAATCGCGCTGGCGTTTCATGCAGCATGCATGGGAATATCGGAGCAAAGCCTAATCCGATCATGATGAACCCTGCTAGCAAGAAGCCTGACGGCAAGGGTAATAATAAAAGTGCTGTTCCTAACAAGGCTGTCACTTGACCGACTCGAATCAGCGTGCGATTTCTGACTTTTAATGTAATGAAGCCTGTAATGAACCGTCCGATCGTTATTCCTGCATAATATAACGAAACCCATTTTGCCGCTACATCAACAGGCAATTCCTTTACATTCACGAGGAAGCTGCTTCCCCAAAGACCTATTGTTGCTTCGGCCCCGCAATAAAACAAAAAGGAAACCAGAGCAAGCTTCACGCCTTTAATTCGCAAAGGTTTTGTTTGTATAGCATCTTCTTCAAGCAAGGCAGCAGCCGGTTCGTCCTTCTTTTCCGAAGACGCGGCAGCGCTGTTTTTTGCGATTTTATTCCATAAAGGCAAGGTGAAGAAAAGGATGATGACCAATGCGAACTGAATGCCGGCAATTGCAAGATACCCGCTTCTCCAAGAATTCCCCCCTGAAATGGACTGGGCCATAATGATGGGACCAAGAGTGGCCCCGACGCCCCAAAAGCAATGCAGCCAACTCATGTGGTGCGCTTTGTAATGCGTAGCCACGTAATTGTTCAATCCAGCATCAACAGACCCTGCGCCTATCCCCAATGGTATGGCGAATATGACCAGCCAGACAACCGATGGAGCAAAATGAAAACCTAGCAGGCTCCCCGCAGTCAGTAAGCAGCTGACAAATGTGACTTGGCCGGTTCCAAACCGCTTAAGGACGATTCCACTGACTAAACTGGAAACGATGGTACCGGCTGCAATCGTCATAAAAAGCCATCCAGCCGTCTCAAGCGGTGCACCATATTCCTCACTCATCACAGGCCAAGCGACTCCTAACAATGAATCAGGTAAACCTAGGCTGATAAAAGCCAAATAGATGATGACCAAAAAAAATGTAGCCATAGTAGAATTCGCCTCCCGTTCATTTATTCACGTACATTTGTTTCTCTTTTTAACTACTTTTTTCAGTAATCATCAAATCAAGGCCAAGGACTTGTAAGCCGTATAAATAGTCTTGTTTCCAATTACTTGCGACAAGCTCAGGAAGATGTTTTTCCGGGATATACGTCGAGCTTCTTCCTGCAATCTGTTCCAATATTGATTCGTCCACCTCATCATTGCAAAAAATGATGGTTTTCGGATTGATGATGGCTGTAAAAGAAGCCACCAGCCTGCTGATCGCATCGATTTCATATTCCTCACGAATGGCCTTCTTCTGTGTCTGCTTTCCTTTTGCCAAAGCTTGCAGAAAGTTTCGGTCATCATACTGAGGGACAAAGGAAACCTCTCCCGAAAAATAAGTGCTCCCTCGAACCACGCCCCCGTTGATCATGATTCCTGCGCCTGGACCATTTTGACCGGAATATACATAAATAAGAGAATGATCGTGCTTGATTTTCCGATTATTGTGATAGCCAAGTACTGCAGCATTCATATCGTTCTCCACGACTACCGGTATGGAAAAATGAGCTTCAAAATACCCTTTTAAATCAAAATCCTGAATATGCTCGTAGCCTGGAATGAAAAAAATCCGTCCATTCTCTACGGAACCGGGCACACCGATTGCCATGGAGCTGACCTGCGGATAGTGATCCATGAGGTCTTCTATGTCTTTGGTTAAGAAGCGAAATGCACCATCCATTAAGGCAGGTGCCGTTCTCCCCTGCTCCTTCACTTCCCCGAAACAATTAAAGACCACATAATTCGTTTCATGTTCCTCCATAAACAAGGCCAAACCCAACTTATACTCCGGATTGTATGTATATCTTTTTGCTCTTCGTCCGCCACTGGAGTCATCGAGACCTGTCAAAATCAGTTCTCCATCCTTCTCCATCTGCCGCAGAAATTTACTTATGGTCGGGAAACTGATTCCCAATTTTTCGCTGAGCTCAACCTTTGTAGCACTTCCATGTTCTAATAGAGCAGCACGAATGCCATGAAGGATCGATTTTTTCATCGATTTTGGCTTAAATACTAACTCATCCATTTGGTTCATCACCCCCTTTTACACACTTATTAAATAACTTTAATAAGTTCTGGACCAATATACCATATCCAGGAATTGAAAACAATGGCTACTAAGTTGTTATATTCATAATCGATGAAAACGCAAAAAAGCCTTCGTATCCATTACAAAGGCTGGGGATTAAACCCTCCCGTTTTACAGGGTTATTTCTCTAAGGTTACGAATGTTGTACCGGCAAGATCCTGAAGAAAAGCGGAGATTACTAGCAGCTCGCTTTCGCTGTACTTTTGTAAAAATTGGCCAAAGTTCTTTTCCATTTCCTTATGTAATTCTTGATGAAGATTGAAAAGCTCTTGGCCCAACAGTGTTGTATGGTAAAGCACTTCTTTTTTATTGTTGGGGAGAAATTCTGCCCTGATCAATTTTTTAGCCATTAGCTTCCGGGTGATTTTTGATACACTGCCTTTAGGGATATTCAGCTGTCTTGAAATCGTGATCCCATTGACGGGCTCAAAACGACCGATGCCATCGAGGACATGCAGCATCAAGGTCGTCATTCCTTTTATCATGTCGGTGATGGTATCATGACTGCTTTTTTGCATTAACCATTGTTTTTCTTCGTCATTCTCTGATTCTCTTTCCATTAATTTAATAAAAGAATCCATAATTTTTTTCTGTGAAGAATCATTCATAAAAAAAAGACCTCCTTTGAATACTTATCATAATTTTATTTAACCGATATATCAAGACATAGCTAACTGTATTGTTTCCAAGAAACAATATTGACAACCATTTAAAGCATTGGTATTATAGTTTCCAGGAAACAAAAATACCAATGCCCATTAGGAGATGTAGCCTTAATGAATCCAGTCATTGACACGATAATGAGCCATCGCTCCATTCGCCAGTTCAAGGATGAAGCCATGACAAAAGAACAAATGAAGACCATCATAGAAGCAGCACAAATGGCCCCTTCTTCCAGATTCATGCAAACATATTCGATTATCGGGATAACCAACCCACTATTAAAAAAAGACCTCGGAACGATCACTGGCTTAACCTATGTTGAAAACAATGGCCACTTCCTCATATTTTGTGCCGATTTACATAGATTGACGATCATGGCCTCTGAAGAGGAAAAACAAAACATGCAAGACATGCTCGAAAGTACACAGTTCTATCAGATAGCGACGATAGATGCATCGTTAGCCGCTCAAAATGCCGCTCTCGCAGCAGAATCAATGGGACTGGGAGTCGTCTATATCGGAGCCATCGCGAAGAATTTACCGGAAATAGACAAGCTATTGAACCTACCTTCCCACGTCATTCCTTTGTTTGGAATGGCAATCGGCATCCCGGACCAGAAACCGGAAATTAAGCCTCGTTTACCGATACAGGCCGTTTATTTTGAAAATCAATACAACAGCGATGCAGAAGAGCAGCGAGAATTTACAGAAAGCTATGACCAAAAAATGAAAGCCTATTACCAAACACGATCGGAAAATCCGCGGGCGGATACATGGTCCGGAAAGAATATTGCTCTCTTTCAAAAAAAGGCGGATGCGAACTATTCACAATATGTAAAAAGTAAAAGAATGAATGTAAAGTAGCGCTTTGATCGAAAACGAGTCGAACAGTACGTGAGGCAAGGTCTTCTCCTATCAATCACCTTCATTGATTGGATTTAGGGTGATTGAATAGTTGCGGACGGTAAAGCGATTATCCTTGAATAAGGAATGTCCCCTTACGATGACCTCTCCATTTCAATCGTAAGCTTATATCGATCTGCGCGGTAAACAGAATGGGCAACTTCAAACGGTTTGTTCGTATCCAGCCTGCTAATTCGTTCAATTCGCAATACCGGGTCCCCTACGGCTACCCCAAGCATCTCGGCCTCGATCTTTTGTGCGATGGAGGCCTCAATGGATTGCCTTCCATACTGAATTTTCAGGCCAAACGTTTTTTCTACATAGCCATAAATGGAGGTAAGGGCCATTTCCTCCGTCAATCCCCGTGAAAGCGCCTTTGAAAGATAAACCGTTTCATAAGCCATCGGCAATTGGTCAGCCAGCCTTACCCGTTTCAGCTCAAGAATTGGCGTTCCCGCCTCCACCTCAAGTTTGGCAGCAAGATCCCGATCAGCATGGACCTCCGATAACCGGATAACACGTGTACTCGGCTCATGCCCCCTAGACTGCATATCTTCGGAAAAGCTTGTTAATCCTTTCAGGGGCTGCTCGATTTTTTGGTGGGCAACGAATGTGCCTACTCCCCGCTTCCTATATAAATATCCTTCGTTCACAAGATTGGTTACGGCTTGTCTTACCGTCATCCTGCTTATTTCATATTTTTCCGTGTATTCCCGTTCAGAAGGAATCATCTCGCCAGGCAGTAATCGTTGGGTTTGAATTGCATTTTTAATCACTTCTTCAAGTTGATGGTATATTGGAAGCGGCGAATTCTTATCGATCATATAGGATACAACATCCTTTCAAGGTGATGTAGGTTTTCCAAAATATCCTACCTGGAATCTTCTGTACTATCGAAGAAATCAGTTTCTTCCTATCAAATCCCGAGCATACGATACATCTTTCTTGCAGGTTTATCTTCACTTTTCTGGCGTTTCCTGATTTCTTTTGGTGAATTTCAATACAGATTCCCTCGAACGCTCAATCCCGTTTTTATTTTCATTATAATATTTTGAAACGTACGCATAGAAAATAATACTCACCGTTAACAATTGTGCGAACAGCGAGCTTGTTGCAGCACTTCGAAATTTAGCTTCCGGTGCCCGTACGTGGTGTAATGGCATATCGACTTTTTTGGTCAACCCATTGTTGCCCAATCGTGATAAGCCGATCGTTTTGATACCATATGCTTTAGCGATATCAACAAGCTGGAGGATTTCTTCCGTTTCACCGCTATTGGAAATACAGAAAAAAACGGTATTTTTGGATGCCGCAGCAAGTGCTGTTGCCGTAATGTGAGGATCTTGATTAGCACTTACGATTTTTCCGAGCCGCAACCATTTCTGGCTGATGTCCTCCGCTATCAGCCATGAAGCCCCCAGGCCATAAACATAAATGACATCGGCCACCTTCAAGGTTTCGACGATTTGATCAAGGACGTCTTCATCCAAATAATGTGCGGTTTCTTGAATGGCCTGGACAGAGTTGGAAACGATCTTGTCCTTGATGGAGGCGATCGTTTCGTCAGGTTCTATGTCATGAAAGCCTTTTTTTTCCGGTTGCGAAATAAGAGATGATAAAGATACCTTCAATTCCGAAAAACTGTTCACTTTTATGGAACGGCAAAATCTTGTCACAGCCGAACTGCTGGCCTCGGCATGTGCAGCTAATTCATGTATGGTCATCCTTATGGTTTCCGCAGGGTTATCTAAAATATATTGGGCGATTTTTCTTTCTGATTTAGGCAATAGATTCAGTAGACTTTCAATTCTCAGTAAAATATTTTCAACGTGCATATCATTGCTCCCTCGACCTTGTCTTAACTTATATGCTTCACCGCTATGTAATAACACCCCAACGTTGATGATACTTCATCCACGATAAAATTCACATCTGGTTTTTCAAGTTGGATATGTTCGATAAAGGAGCTTTGAACCAATCGGACTTGGGTCAGGATGCTGCCTTTCATTGCAATTGTAACATTCTCTCCAACATTTAACTTCCTGCAAACATCGAGGGCATTTTTTGCAAGGTGATATCCTGCCTGAATAAGTATTTTCTCTGAAATCTCATCGCTTGCCTCTGCTTGTTCGACAATCAATGGAACAAATGCGGCAATATCTGCCTTCGTCGCGGAATAGATGAATTTTTTCAAATCCCCTACACGTTGAAAGCCCAGTTTTGACAAAAGCGCTCCCGTTAATTGGCTCTGCTCCAGGCCTTCGTCATCTTCTTTTGTCATATTGATGAATGCCTTCATCGCAATCCAATAGCCACTGCCTTCGTCCCCAAGGAGATGTCCCCAGCCCCCAGCCTGCTCCACGGCACCATCATGGGTTCCGATACTTACAGCTCCTGTTCCTGAAATCGTCAAAACACCATCTTTTCCTTTCAATAAGGCAGCATGGGCGATAATTCCATCATTAACGATCGTAAAAGGGATATTGAACGCCTTCGTTAATGCACTTTTTATTCCTTGTGGGTTTTTCACCCCGCCATATCCAGCTAATCCTAAACAGATGTAAAGGCATTTTCCATTTTCAATCGGTGCCTTGCATTGTTCAATGGCCTGGATGATGTTCGTTATCGCATGTTCTTCATTTATGAGCAAATTACCATAGCCGGCTTTGCTTTCACTAATTATATTCCCCGCTACTCCATAGGCAACTGCTTCTGTTTTAGTGCCGCCGCCATCAACACCGATAATATAGTTCATATCATTCTCCTATTCATTAAAAAAAGGGAGGAATGTATACTGTTCCTTCCCTTTTCACCTTTAAACCATTAATTTGAACTGAATTGGAATTTACCCCATGGCTCCAAATGATCAAGCAGGAACACTTCCTCGTCTGCGATACGGCCCACTACGTTCGTTTTGCCTGAGTTCTTCATATCTTTCAACGCAATTTGCAATTCACCTTTATATTGTCCGTAGAGCTCATTTTCAATTAAAAGGTCACCGCGTTTAATATCAGGCGTGTAGGTTGGCTTAAACTCTTCATTCTTATACTTGACGCGTGATTGAGTCGAACGGATAAGATAATCGGACACATCTCCACGGTAAAAATGAAATTCTTCCAGGACGATTTTTTTCTCTAAATCCGTTATGGTTTCATGGAGATTTACATTGAATGTCAACAATCCACGATCGAGCATGCTAAGCTGTTTCAATTCCGCTTCCGATGCATAGGCATTTGCAATGATCACGTCATCTATCAATCCGGTTGCAAACAAGTGCTTCGCTTGAGTGGTAATGGCTAATTCCCGGTGCATTTCCAATGTACACAATCCCTCTGTTATGGGCCACGGTCCGTAAGTCGCCGCCTTTGAGCTTATGAAGGCTGCCGTGCGGATATTATGCTTTTTGAAAGATTCACAGCATTTTACAAAATGAGGGTAGCTCAATCCTGCATAGCGATGAGGATAGAAGTTGTGTGATCCGATCAAATTTTCTTTTTTCGGTTTATAATTCATGATATTTTCTAAATAATTCGTTGCATTGCTCATGTTTATTTCAATTTTCAAACCATATGGATTATGTGTCATGATCGACTCTTCATTACCTGTAAAGCCCATATCCAGCCTAATTCCATATGCACCCAGCTCAGCAAAAAATGAAAGATCGTCATAAGAAATCCCTAGAGTACCGAAGACCCGCGGCGCAATATCGACCATCACTTCCATATTCAATTGATTGGCATATACAATCGTTTCTTTGAATTCGTTCATGACCTTCTCTTTATCACCTTCGACTGAAAGCAGGCATGTAAAGATCTTTTTGAAACCGTACTTATGTGCAATAGCAATGTACTCGATATCTTTTGCAACGGTTGAATGTTCTGGATAGATGGAAATACCTAGTTTGCCCATTTGTCTCACCTCTTTCTTTATTACTGTTGCGGGGCTAATTTTTTGATGATCCGAATCATATGTTCAATCAGTTTTTGCTCACTCATCGCCGTCATTAAATGATCCTGTGCGTGGATCATCAACAAAGTCTTTTCACTGGGAACACCATTCAATTCGGCTTGAATTAATTTGGTTTGTGTCTTATGAGCCAAATTCAATTCTTCCTGACCTTGTTTTATTAGCTCTTCCGCCTTTTCAAAATTGAATTCTTCCGCTTCCGTCAATGCATCAAAGGCCAGTCCTCTGGCATTTCCACTATGTGAGATGATTTCAAAGATTTCCATTTCGTTATTGTTCAGTTCAGTTGACATATTTCTACACTCCTATTTATGTTAAAGTATGATCGGTATGTTTTCATGAAAAAAATTCAGTTGATTGGATTTATCCCTGTATGTCCGCCAAAGCCTTTTCATGGAAGAATTGTGGTAAGTATTCCTCATGTGCTTTCAACAGTTTTTGCAAAACCTCTTCAGCCAGGTCATCACTGGGAATCAGCGGATTAATGGTCAATGCGAGCAACGCTTTGTCATAGGAGCCTGTAACGGCTGCTTCCGCTCCTATTCTTTCGAATGATTTAATTTGCTGAATCAAGCCGAGTATTGGGACAGGCAGTTTTCCCATAGTC
The DNA here is from genome assembly GCF_001542915.1 of Peribacillus simplex. Lineage (GTDB taxonomy): Bacteria > Bacillota > Bacilli > Bacillales > DSM-1321 > Peribacillus > Peribacillus simplex_B. The sequence continues at coordinate 21,165 of NZ_LNNH01000055.1, forward strand.
AGGGGGATTGGGCCATTTTTGGTGACGATACAGCTAACCTCGACAGCTGAATCGAAATCAACTTCGGCGAGCGCCCCTTTGTTTTGGACATTCAAAACTTGAATGTCCTTTTTATCATTATAAATGGACGAAATGACATTACACGCAGCATCGCTATAGTAAGCCCCGCCACGTTGCTCCAACTGCGGAGGCTTGACGGCAAGGGTTTCATCCTTGTATAGATCAAACAGTCCCTCTTCCAATGTTTTCACAATTTCAGCCCGGGTTTGCCCTGATTTGAACGCTGCCAACTCTTCTTCTAAAATCGTTTTTGTTTTGTAATAATAGCGATGGTATGGGCAAGGAACTACGCCTAATGATTTCAAGAACCTCCTGTTCCAAGGAAGCGGGGCAATATTCTTCATCGTCAGCTGAATTTCCGGATTAGCGAGCATTTCGAGCACCTCATCGGTCACTTCCCGATCATCAATGTATACATGAATCCCAAATACCATATGGTTCAGTCCCGCGAAGTCTATATGTACGCTCTCCCTATCAACACCCATCATTTTTGAAATCGACATATGCATATTAAATGGCACATTGCATACCCCGATGACTTTTTTATGGCTGCTGTAGCGGAGAAGTGCTTCCGTCACCATTCCGGCAGGGTTCGTGAAGTTAATTAGCCATGCATCCGGACACAGCTCCTGCATTTCTTCGGCGATTTCAAGGAGAACGGGTATCGTTCGCAAACCCTTAAACAAACCGCCAGCTCCATTCGTTTCCTGCCCTATCAATCCCAGTTCCAATGGGATGCGCTCATCTTTGACTCGTGCATCCAATAAACCGACTCTCATCTGCGTAGTGACAAAATCCGCATTTTTCAATGCTTGACGCCTGTCCAATGTTAAATGGATCTCCATGGGTACGCCCGCCTTTTTGACCATCCTCCTAGCCAACGTCCCAACGATCTCCAGCTTTTCCTTTCCAGCTTCGATGTCCACTAACCAAAGTTCTTTAATCGGCAGCTCATCAAAACGTTTAATGAAACCTTCTATTAATTCAGGTGTATAACTGGATCCGCCTCCAATCGTGGCTACCTTCAACCCTTTTGACACTTTCATTTACCCCTCACCACTTTCTACTTTTATGCATAGATGATTGCATGACATACAACGGCGCTGACTGCCAATAAAGACAAAAATAAGAGTGACGCCTGTTTCTTGTTTTTAAACTTACCTTCAACCAAACATATGACAATCGTCAATCCTGCACTGATCGCACATGTATTTCCTAAGTACAGTGATAATTGCTTATCCATTCCGAGGGCATCCATCAATGCGTTAAAGATAAAATTAAAAACAAGAATGAAACTGAAAAAGATAAATGCACTTTTGTAACTAAAAAAGTGAATTTTTGTTGTCGTATTCATCGTACTCCACCTTCTCCATCCTAATTAAAGGGAGTTTGGAGCATTCCGTTCCAAACTCCCTTTTTTGCTCTCACTTATAAAGCGATATTTTTGCTATCTGTTGTTTCTACCGTATTTTCTTGAGCCAAGAGTTTTTTATCGTACATTTTAAAGAATGGCAGATAAACAATTACAGAGATTGATAGATTGACCAGGACAAGAATGATCGCTCTCCAATCACCGCCTGTTGAAAGATAGGCGCCTATCGGAGCAGGCAATGTCCAAGGCACCATTACATATGTAGGGTTGACCAGCCCTATGGACGTTGCTATATAGGCAAGTGTCGCACCAATCAATGGAGTTATGATGAATGGGATGATCAAGATCGGATTTAGTACAATCGGCATCCCAAATATGACTGGTTCATTGATGTTAAAGATGCTTGGAACGATCGTTGCTTTCCCCATCGCTTTGCTATAGGTCGATTTTGCCGTTAACAGCATTGCAATGACCAGGCCGAGTGTTGCACCAGAGCCACCAATCCAAATAAACCATTGGAAGAATGTTTCAGGCGCTACATGCGGTATTGTCGATCCCGCTGCAACCGCTGCCGAGTTATTCGCTAAATACACTTCCCAAACCGGGCGAGCAACGGCGCCCACAACAGACACGCCATGAATGCCAAACGACCAGAAGAAAGTAATCAAAAACACTGGAATCAATACACCTGGTAAAGTGTCACCTGCACTGATTAGCGGTGCAACCGCTTTATCGACAAGGGAATGTAAATCGACTGCAAACACGACGGTAATGAACGTCATCACTAGCAGTACGATCGAAACCGGTATTAACGCTTCAAAGGAACGGGCCACGGATGTTGGAACCGAATCCGGCATTTTAATGGTGATGTTTTTCGTCTTGCATAGCCGTAAAACTTCAACTGCGAAAATGGATACAAGCATTCCCACAAATAGACCATGGCCACCGAGATTTGTCATGGGCAGCACAAACCCCACGTCATCCATCGTTTTTACACCGATTGTGAACAAGAAGGCAGCCAATGAGAGCAGGCCTCCTGATAGCGGATCAAGTTTATAGCTTTGGGATAAACTGTAGCCTATACCAAATGTAATATAAAGCGTCATGATGAACATCGTTAACCGATATGGAATTAAAATTTCTGCTATGTGCTTTGCAGACCATTCACCAATTGCCGAGTCTGCTGCGACAGGCGGGAAAGCGATGATTAAAAACAAACTCCCAAAGATGATGAATGGCAATGCAGAAACCACTCCATCCCGAATTGCCCGTAAATGTTTTTGCTCAGACAGTTTAGCCATCGGTGTTGAAAGATTATTTTCTAAAAACGCTACAAACTTGTCCATGGTTGTTTTCCCCTTTTACTTATGATAGATAAGAAGCTTTTTGGTGATTCATTATTTTACTAGTTCTGTTACTAGCTTTAAAAGCTTAGGACCGCCAAGCGGGCTGTAAGCTTGGGCAGGTATCGCTTCACATGGCACTCCCGCATCATCGGCGGATGCCTTGAAGCCGTCAAAACGATGCTTGACCTGAGGTGCCACCATGGCAACATCCCAGCCGTTCCGGACCTCTGAATCGAATTCTTGAGAGCCCACTGCTAACACTTCAATATTCATACCTTGTTTTTCGCCTTCCTTTTTTAAAGCGCTTACAACGATTGCGCTTGACATTCCACCTGAACATACGAATAATACCTTCATTATTAATTCCTCCCATTTTTTTTATAAAAAGCTTAAATCGTTTTTCTTATGAAACCTTTTCCGATTTCCAAACGGTTTGTCGCTTCTTCATATGAAACATTCGTTAAAATCATCACGATGGCAATTTTAGGCTGTGAATGTGCCTTTGCTAAATATTCATCTGCCACATCATAACTGCAGTCGGTGGCATCCATGATGATCCGTTTTGCCCGTTCGACCAGCTTTTCATTAGTCAACTGTAAATCCACCATTAAATTCCCATAGACTTTCCCGATGCCCACCATTGAAGCTGTGGAAAGCATGTTGCACACTAGTTTCTGGGATGTGCCCGCTTTCAATCGTGTAGAACCAGTCAGAACTTCAGGCCCGTTTACGACTTCGATGGCAACTTTGGCGATTTTCCCTATCTCTGAACCTTTGTTACAGCTTATCGATACCGTGCCTGCGCCAACTTGATTGGCATATTCAAGGCCGGCAATGACATATGGCGTTCGCCCGCTTGCGGCAATGCCGACAACAACGTCTTTGCTTGTTAATTCGATTTTCTTTAAATCCTCGGGTCCCAATTCAAAGCTGTCTTCAGCACCTTCAACCGCTTTGATGAAAGCCTTTTCTCCTCCTGCTATAAGACCCACCACTTCCCCGGGGTCAGTGTTGAAGGTAGGGGGACATTCCACGGCGTCCAATAAACCGATGCGTCCACTCGTTCCGGCACCCATATAGATCAATCTGCCCTTCGCATTCATTGCTGCAACGATCATATCCACGGCTTTTGAAATTTGCGGCAATTCCTTCTTAACGCATTGTGCAACTTTCATGTCTTCCTCGTTCATCACTTCTAAAAATTCAATCGTTTTCATTTCATCCAAACTCATGGTCTTTTCGTTACGACGTTCTGTCGTTAAATGCTCTAGCATGCCTATCATCCTTTTTATTTCTGTAGTGATGCTGTTGAATCTCTAAAAAGAATATAACATTACTAAAAATTAATTTCAATATCGTATATACATTTTTGAAAATTAATTTTAAAATAAGCATAATACCTCTATATTTTTATGAATTTCTGCATACTTTTAATATTTTCAGGCATTCCCTTTCATTTTTTAAGTGAATAGGTATATTCATTATTTGTTAACGCTTACAAATAATCATATAAAAATTACTAGCTGAAAAGAGGTTGTACGATTGATGAATGGAAGAATGACAAAAAGAAAACTAGGTTCATTGGCACTGACTGCTTTAGTGGGGGGATCGCTTCTCCTTCCCGCTGACTTGATGGCAGGTGCAGATGCTCACTCGCCATCTCCCAAAACGGCCCATGTTAAGCAGGAACTTCGTGCCACCTGGATTGCAAGCGTCCTAAACATCGACTGGCCATCGAAGCCCGGATTGACAGTTACGGCTCAGAAAGAAGAATTCATCAAGTATTTGGATGAGCAAAAAGCGATGGGGATGAATGCTGTCGTCATGCAGATCAAACCGACAGCCGATGCTTTTTATCCTTCCCGCTATGGACTTTGGTCACAATATTTAACAGGTGTACAAGGAAAGGATCCAGGGTACAATCCCCTTGCATTCATGATTGAGGAAGCCCACAAACGGAATATGGAATTTCACGCTTGGTTCAATCCTTATCGAATCACCATGCCTTTAGGAAAAACGGCTGAACTCTCTGACCTTGATAAACTACCGGAATCCCATCCTGCCAGAAAGCATCCAAATTGGGTCATCCCCTACGGACAGCAATTGTACTTTGATCCAGGCATCCCTGAAGTACAACAGTTCGTGATTGACGGTATTATGGAAGTTGTTAGGAAGTATGATATCGACGCGGTTCACATGGATGATTATTTCTACCCTTATAAGATTGCCGGCATACCTTTTCCAGATGATGACTCCTATCAAAGGTATGGCGCAGCTGAATTTTCGAATGTAGAAGATTGGCGCAGGGACAATGTTAACAATCTAGTTAAACATATTAATGAACAAATCAAGGCGGAAAAATCTTATGTGAAGTTTGGTATCAGTCCATTTGGCGTCTGGCGTAACAAAGCGGTTGATCCAACAGGCTCGGACACCGCTGCCGGGCAAACCAATTATGATGATTTATATGCGGATACACGAACATGGATCAATAATGGCTACATCGATTACATTGCGCCTCAATTATACTGGAACATAGGATTGCCCGTAGCCGACTATGCGAAGCTTCTTGATTGGTGGACAAAAGAAGTCAAAGGTAAAAATGTCCAGCTCTATATTGGACAGGCAGATTACAAAATCAATACGGAGTCCAACGGCGTGCAAAACTGGTTTGATCCGGAAGAACTGCCAAACCAGATAAAATTAAATCGATCTTTTAAAGAGTTCGATGGCAGCATGCATTTCAGTGCAAAAGATTTACGGAATAACCCCCTCGGGATAGCAGACCGTTTACGTGAAGACATTTACCGCCATCCTGCCTTGGTTCCATCGATGTCTTGGATAGATAATGAAGCGCCAAAAGCTCCTAAGGTTGGCAAGGCAAAGCAGAAGGGGGCCGAAATCCAATTCAAGATTCGCGACCACAAGCATTCAGATGCATCTTATTATGCCATTTATCGTTTTGATGGGAAGCATGAAGGAAATCTTGAGGATTCAACGAACTTACTGGCTACAGTCCACAAAGAAAAGGATGATCAATCGTTCAACGACCGTACCGTCGAAAAAGGAAAGACTTACACTTATGTAGTGACTGCCTTGGACCGTACCCACAATGAAAGCAAACAAACCAAGCAGATTAAAATAAAGGTAAGATAACATTCCTTGTTATGATAAAACTAGCAAAGATGGGTGGCATGAAAATGTACATAGTAGGATTAATGTCCGGAACCTCATTGGATGGCATCGATGCGGCACTTGTTCGTGTGAATGATAGCGGCCTGAAGACGGAAATTGAAATGATCGAATTCATCACCTACCCTTTTCCGAAAGCCGTGGAAGAAGAAATCGTTCAGTCTTTATCCGTTGATACATCCAATGTGCAATTGATTTGCAGTTTGAATTTCAAGTTAGGAAAATTATTTTCAGAGGCAACCAAGGAAGTTTGCAAGAAAGCCGGACTTCCCCTGGAGCACCTGGATCTAATAGGAAGCCATGGACAAACGATCTATCATCAGCCTTTGCGGGAAAAGAACCTGGTTCCGTCAACCCTTCAAATTGGGGAACCAGCCGTGATAGCTTACGATACGAATACACCAGTCATATCCAATTTCCGCACCATGGACATGGCCGCTGGCGGTCAGGGTGCCCCGCTCGTACCTTATACCGAATATGTTCTTTACAGAAGTGAAACGAAGGGGAGATTGCTTCAAAATATCGGGGGAATCGGAAATGTGACGGTGCTGCCCAAGCAAGCCACCCTCGAAGACATGTATGCCTTCGATACCGGTCCAGGCAATATGATCATTGATGAGGTATGCCGCCAGTTATTTCATAGGAAATATGATGAAGGCGGGAAAATGGCGAAGCAGGGGCAAATGAATGAAGAGCTATTAGCTTATTGCCTTAGCCACCCCTATATTATGAGCCAGCCACCAAAGTCGACAGGCAGGGAGCTGTTCGGCAAACAATATGTTGAAACCCTATTAAGGAAATTCAACACGCTTCCGGGCGAAGACATCTTAGCGACGGTAACGATGTTTACCGCCAAGTCCATCGTCGACAACTATCGAGCATTCATCCTGCCGAAAACCGACATAGAAGAAGTGATCATCGGCGGGGGCGGCAGCTACAATAACACGTTAATTGAAATGATCCGCTCATTGCTTGGAGATTCCATAACCGTCCTCACGCAGGAAGAACTCGGATACTCATCTGAAGCAAAAGAAGCCGTAGCATTTGCCTTGCTTGCAAACGAGACGTTTCATGGCAAACCAAGTAATGTCCCCTGCGCTACAGGTGCAAAAAAGGATGTCATCCTGGGGAACATCACCTTCCCCCCTTTAACAGGATATTGATTAAGAAGCTTACATTCTTAAAAATTCCCCTTGGAACTGAATCTTAGGGGAATTTTTTTAATGCGAGTCCGCTACTGTAGCATTTGAAATAGGCCAGGTGATAACCGCCTACACCATATCAGGTTCAGCTTTCCGGATGTCTGCAGCTTGTGTTCATTACCTGATGCTTGAAAACAAGAGGAGCCAACCCTCCAATTGGCTCCTACATAACATACTTTAAATTGAACTTCAGGCATTCATGGATTTCTCCTCCTGCCCCCTCCTAATCCATTAGATCACTGAGAATAAGCATCTGGAAAATGAAAAGTCCAATTCATGATCAGAGGTAGAGAAAAAGACTGCCCCATTCTGTTGCCGCTTTAACGATCGATCACCGCTCGCCCTATACTCTTAAACTTTTGCCAAATCCACTTCGAATTCAGTTCCCCATGAACTCAAACCTTCCCAAACTCTCGGCTTAAGCGGTAAATATTTATGCCATGGACGCGGCTCAAACATACCAAGTTCAGGGATGAATACATCAAGATCCGTGTAAAGCTCGATGATATTCCCATCTGGATCATGGTGGTATGAAGCAATGTTATGGCCAGCCGTATGGCGCGAAGGTCCCCAAAGTATCGGGCGGCCATGTTTCGCCAATACATCTGAACTGTTGCATTGATGACTAGCATCTTTCAGCTGGAAGGCAATATGATGCATTCTGGTCTCGTTGGATGCAACAATATTCAATACATGATGATCCGAATTACATGTTAAAAAGTTGCAAAAGTCTTCACCAATTTGATCTGTAAACCAGAAGCCTAATGATTCTTGGTAAAATTGAACCACTTCCTTGTGATTGTCCGCATAAAAAGCGATATGTCCAAGTTTCAGGGGAACGATACCCGAAGAACCATAGCCAACAGCTGAGTGTTCCATGTCCGTAAATAATTCAATGATATTTCCAGCAGGATCATTTAATTCAATGAGCGTGGCAATTCCAGGCTTTCCTTTTCTCAGTTTTGATGCGATGCCCTGTAATTGTAATTGTTCCTGTACTTCCTCCAAGCTCAGCTTGCCATCCAATTGATATCCATAGCTGCGAATGGCCGTTTTTTCAGCTGGTGTGATGATAATATTATGATGATCGAGACCGTTACTTAAATATGTAATGCCTGCTGTCTTTTCCGTGACCCGGTAACCCATTACATTTGTATAATAATTAATCATATCTTCTGGATTTTTCGTCATGAAATCTGCATATGCTAACCGAAAAACTTTTATTTTGGTCATCATTCATTCCTCCATTATCATTTGCTATATGAATAAACTTATAAGTCGGATTTCCAATATTCAGCTAATTCATTAATAATAGATCGATAGTTATGCTATACTTAATTCACGGATATGATTGGTCCTGCCTCCCACAGGCAATACCCAATCAACAAATCTTGACTAGATACATGCAGGGTGATGACACACCCTTTACTCTCTTATTGAGTGATGTATCTAGTGTTATCTGTCTTCCTATTCAGCTTTATTTGTCTCGAAAGATCATCGATCAAAATAGGCAGCCGATCGAATGACGAAACAGCACCAAATATATAAAAGTCCGGACGGACAATGACCGCTTTGAATCCGGTTTCATCAAAAAACTGTGCGTACTTCCCCTTTACATCCACTACAGCATCCCTGCTTATTTCTTGATTCGGAATAATGGTTATGAATCTTGTTCCCAGTTGCTCCATAAACTCTATCTGCCCACTCCCTAAAAACCTGCTTGCATCGTCAAGGAAACTTAAAACCTTCCATCCCTGTCCAACTGCATCGTCCAACAGGCTTGTCACGCCTTTGTAGGTCACTTCACTTTGCAACGACAACCGACCTGCATGCAATTCACTGGCTGCTTCATCGTTTTTATAAAGAATTCCGTCCGTCATGTTCGGGAATTCTGGAAATTCCGGTGCCTTTCCAGTTAAAAAGGCTTCGTCCCTTTCCTTCGCAGCTTCTGGATCGGTTACACAAATCATCTTGCCTAAAAATAGAGCGGCTTCAATAACCGCTTGTGTATGAGGTTTTCTTTCTGTGGTATACGTATCCAGGATGGCTTCATCAGCTACGCCGCGTAAAACAAGATCTAGCTTCCAAGCCAAATTCTTCGAATCACGAAGCCCTGAGCATAGTCCCTGCCCCATGAACGGTGGAGTCAAGTGAGCAGCATCGCCTGCTAACATAAGCCTTCCTTTTCGCCAGTCGTCCACCCACATTGCCCGAAATGTATAAACGGCATGCCGCTCCAAAATCGCATTATCAGCTGAAATATTCCACGGTTCCAGTAAACGCCAAGCGACTTCTTCATGATTAAGCTCTTCCTTTGTTTCATCAGGAAGAACCATGAATTCCCAACGCCTCCTTCCTGGTCCTCCAGAAACCACGGTTGTTGGTCGTGCTGGGTCACATAATTGCAGATTGCTAGGTTTCCACTCCCGTTCTTCTTTTGGGATGATATCCACCACGAGCCAGTCGGATTGAAATCCCAGATCGGTGAACGTATGGTCCATCTGTTTACGAACGAAACTATTGGATCCATCACATCCTACAACATACCGAGCTGTTACTTTTGTTTGTACACCCTGAAAATCTTTGACGATCAAATCCACCCTATCCTGATATTCAGAAAGTCCGACTGCCTCATATCCAAGATTGATGCTTACTGTAGATAGACTTTTGCACGATATATCCATTTTTCGTTCCAGTTCAGGTTGATTGAAAAACATATCCCGCGGCCATCCAGAGATGCCAAACTCCGACCAATCCAATTTTAAAAGGGCTTGATGATCCGCATTACACCACTCGTACATATCTTGAACTCTTTCGGAAATCGTTTTGATATCAATCGTAGGGATTACCGTTTGAAGGATCCTCGCTACTTCATGATCATAATGTACGGCTCTAGGTAATGAAAAGGCCTCTGGGAATCGTTCATACACACCCACTTTCCAGCCTTTTTGGCCAAGCAAGGCTGCTAACAATTTCCCTGCTGGACCATAACCGACGATCGCTACATCGAAAATCTCATTTTTCATAAAACATCCCCTTCCATCATTCATACCAATATCGTAAATCCGGATTGTAAGCGCATACAAATAATCGAGCTGTTTAACTTAAGCGAGGAATAAAGCTGGGATTGACCTCAAAACAAGGTACATGCACGATCCCAACCTTTTACATCCACTTAAGAATTTAGGAGACTAGCAACTTGACTTGGAATGACTGTATTAATCTGTTCGCCAAGGTCTATCTTCCCATCCTGGCTTTTGATTGTACAACGAATTACATCGCCATCCCGAAGGTATTTTGCGCTTGTTTTTTGATTCTCAACGAGCAAATCCAGTTTCTCTTGCCCAGGGACCGCCAGACTGGATACTTTACCCATGATTTCTGCTGAAAGATTTAGAGCGACCCCGCCTGTTGTTCCAGTAATGATCAAGTCTCCTTTTGATAAGTCCATGATTTCACTTAGCTCCGTTAATGTTTCTGCTGGCTTAAATAATAATTGATTCGTATTAGCAGACTGACGTAATTCGTCATTCACCCAAAGATTCACCTCTAAATCATGGATTAACGGGATTTCTTCTTCATCAAGCAGGTAAAGGTAAGGACCTGTGGGGCCGAATGTCCGATAGCTTTTCCCTTTTAACCATTGACCTTCGGGAAGCTGGATATCCCTTGCTGAGACATCATCCACAATGACTAAACCTGCCACATATCGATGAAGGTTCTTATCGGTAACATGGGCTGGCGCTGTAATATCCGTACCGATCACAAGACCAAGCTCTATTTCATAATCCAGCAATTTCACGTGCGCAGGACGAACGATTTCCGTGTAGGCCCCACAAAGGGAACTGTCCGCTTTACTAAAAATCATATTAAAGGGCGGACGTCCCGTTTCAAGCCCTGCCTCGGCACGATGTGTGGAATAGTTCGCCCCTTGGCAAACGATCCTCGCCGGTTTCGTAACCGGACTCAGGATATTCACTTCCTTTAATGAAACAAAATCGGCTGTTCCTTGCTTCATTATCCCACGAGCCTTCTCGGCCCCTTTCTCGAGAAATTCGGCCAGGGTGCCATATGCTTCATTAAGGACGAGGATTTTGTCTCCAGCAACAACCCCCCAGCTTGCTTTATTTTCTTTTTCGAATCTAACAACTTGTATACCCAACTCCATTACTCCTCTCTTTTAGAAAAATGATGATTAGCATGTATCATGGAGAACTTCATGATACATATATCTCTTCCAGCAACCGCTTGACACGTAAGATCAGGTCTGTCATTTTTTGACGTGCCAGGTCTTCATCACGTGCAAGCACGGCCTCATATATTGCCCGATGCCGATCCAACACTTCCTTTGTTGGAGAATCGAAGGTCGGATCTGCATATTCCTTCACCGCATGAAACGTTTTTTCACGGCTTATTATGAGCGCTTTATGCAGGGACTGGATGGTGCCGATCATTAAGTCGTTATAAGACGCGTGTAATATGCTTTGATGGAATTCAAAATCAGCCTTTGCCCAGGCTCTCTCGTCCCCGACAGATTGCTCAAGCTTTTCGAAGCATGCCTTGATCTTGACATGATCTTGGTCCGTTGCCCTTTTAGCTGCCAAGGCTGCTGCCATTGGTTCAAGCCCCAGCCGAACATCGGTCAAATGAAGGATAAAGTCACTATTGTTTTCATCTTCAATGATCCAGGTCAATACATCAATATCCCACCACTGCCACATGGCCCTTGGCAATACACTCGTTCCTGACCTTTGATTGGACCTTATAAGTTTACGGGTAGCCAACCCCTTAAGGGCTTCACGGACCACAGTTCGACTGACTCCATGCATTTCACTCAATACTTCAGCCTTTGGCAATATTTCGCCAGGAAGGTATTCTCCGTTCACGATTTTCCGTCCAAGCTCATGGACCAATTCTTCACTTCTATTTTGCATTGCCTGCATTGCCTCCCTTTCTTATACCTTTACCAACAGTATACATGGTAACGGGTCTTAAATGAGAATGGGAGTCATATCTCACGAAAATCCAGTAATCGTTTGCCTTTTCTTTATGACGAAAGAATCAACTTACCCATTACCAGCCTCCTTTGAATTTATAGGGAGAAAATAAATACTATTTATCTGTTTATTCTAATAAGTAGTATTTATTTAATCTTAAAGGGCTTCTATATAATTGTCAATCTATTTTATTTTGTTCTGACAGTACCCTGTGAGTACGGCAAAAGAACCTTTAATATGAAAAAATGACCCGTTCGCCATTTCTGCGAACGAGTCATTTCTCATGACTACATCAATTTCTCATTACCATTTTCCATTTGCATCGTTGACGGAATCTTCTTGGCCAATTTGAACTTATAGAATAAAAGGCAGGCTGCCAAAAATCCGATTCCGTAGAACAAGCCAACCCGTTGAGTCGGATCAAAAGCAAGGAATACTAATACCATTAAACAAAAGCCTAAGCAAAACAAAGGGACAAAAGGATAAAAAGGCACTTTGTATTGTAACTCCTCCGTTTTCCCGCCGGCTTTTATAAATTTCCTGCGGAACATATATTGTGATAAGGCAATCCCCATCCAGGAGATCGTAACGGAAATGCCCGCAATCGACATGAGCAAAACGAACACCGTATCAGCAGCCATGAAACTGGTCAATAACGATAATAGTGAAAAGATTATGGTGAATAAAAGGGCATTCAAAGGCACTTTCCTTTTGGATAATAAACCGAAAACCTTTGGTGCCATTCCATCATGGGCCATCGCCCAAAGCAATCGTGTTGAGGCATATAGACACGAATTCCCGACGGAAAGTATCGCTGTCAAAATGATGAAGTTCATGATGCCTGCTGCATAAGGTACCCCCGCTATCTTCATCAAGGTAACAAATGGACTTTCCAATAAGCCCAATTCCGACGAAGGGAATATCGCTGAAAGGATGATGATGGATGCAAGGTAAAAGACGATGATTCTAAAAAGGACATTGCGAATTGCCTTAGGGATGTTCTCTTCCGGTTTTTCACTCTCCCCCGCTGCGATTCCGATCAGTTCCGAGCCTTGATATGAGAATATGACATTCATCATGGTAACAAAGATAATCGTTATCCCCCCTGCTGGAAAAAGACCGGAAGGAGCAAGATTCTCAAAGAATGGGGTCGGACGATCCGATAAAGAGACGAAACCAAAGATGCCAGCGATTCCTATTAAGATGAACAAGATTACGGCAATGATTTTTATTCCGGAGAACCAATATTCAGCCTCTGCGAACCCTCTGGTCGTCAAGGCATTCAAGGAGAATAAAAGCAGAATGAACACCGCACACCATATCCAGGTGGGAACGTGGGGAAACCAGTGCTTCATTAAGATTCCTGCTGCTGTAAATTCAACACCCGCAGTTGCAGCCGAGCCGACGAAATACATCCAACCAAGTGAAAATCCGGCGGATGGCCCAATATATTCAGCCGCGTATTTTTGGAAGGAACCAGTAACCGGCATATGAACCGCCAGTTCTCCAAGACAGACCATGACCATATATAAAATGATACCGCCCGCTAAATAACCAATCAAAGCCCCTCCTGCACCTGCTTGATTAATGGTATAGCCTGCATTCAGAAAAAGGCCCGTACCGATTACGCCGCCAAGCGAAAGCATGAATAAATGGCGCCGCTTCATTGAGCGCTGCAGTTGATCATCTTTCTCCAGTCCATTCCCCATAATTTCCACGTCCTTATCTTATCAATTAACTATCTTCTCCCGGCTATCTAAAATTTTAATCCGGAGTGAATTCCGGACAGCCGCGATTCATTCGGCCATGTTACCCGTTTTTGGCTCACCCGCCATGCTTCCTTTAATGGATGGCTGCTGACCGCACAATTTATCGGCAATCCCGACAAAATATCTTACACCATACTCCAAGGCCCTTTCGTCGATTTTAAATTTAGGATGGTGTAAAGGGTAAGCTTTTCCCAACTCATCACTATGAACCCCAAGGAACTGCATGGAAGCTGGAACGATTTCTGAAAACGCCGAAAAATCTTCCGTTCCAAACATCGGATCATCGACCACAATGATCTGTTTTTCTTCAAAAATCTCTCCCATGACCGTTCGCGAAATATCAACGGCAGCCTTATCATTCACTACGGCTGGATAACCTAAATGCCAAGTTAATTCGTATCTTGCTCCATGAGCCTCGGTAACACCTTTGACGATTTGCTCCAAGTACTCCCTAGCCTTCACTCGGCTATCGGAGTGTAAGGAGCGAATCGTACCGCCGATTTCAGCATATTCCGGAATGACATTGAGCGCACTTCCAGCATGAAACTGAGTGATTGAAATGACGGGTGCCCTAAGGGCGGAAATCTTTCTGGAGACGATGTTTTGAATATTGGTTGTCATTTCTGCACCGATCATTAGCGGGTCGATCGTCAATTCAGGGGTCGAAGCATGTCCGCCCTGACCAATGATCTTGATTTCAAAGTCATCTGCTGCTGCACAGAACACTCCGTCCCTTAAACATATCGTCCCTGTTCTTTCATAAGGAGTAACATGAAGGGCAAATGCAAAATCGACTCCTTCCATGACCCCTTTTTTCACCAACTCTTGAGCTCCCCCTGGCAAAACCTCTTCGGCGTGCTGGAAAATGAACCTGATTTCCCCATTGATGGCTGCTTTTTTTTCAGAAAGGATTTTGGCCGCACCCAATAACATCGCTGCATGCGCATCATGTCCGCATGCATGCATGACGCCAGGATTTCTTGATTTACATTCCAATTCTGTTTCCTCTTCGATCGGAAGAGCATCAATATCTGCACGAAATGCGATGATATTCTGTTTTTGCGCCGCAGCCTTGTCTCCTTTGAGAACCGCCATGACGCTTGTCTTGGTCGGCCTAGTCACTTCTAATCCTGAAAGGGCGCTTAATATCGTGTAGATATATTCTGAAGTCTCGTGCTCCTCGTACGAGAGTTCAGGGTTTTCGTGAAAATGGCGTCTCCACGAAATCACCTCATCAACCATCGTCTCCTGTACATGCTTCAACATAAAAGGCCTCCTTGATTGTTAATTTGGAAAATTCTGATATTATTTAAAAAGGACCATATTGAATGCTTTGGGCAATGATTAAAAAAATTATCGCCACGGCAATCTGGATGATAAGGAAAGGAAGCACCCATTTCACCCATTTCGTAAATGAGATTCCCGCTACGGCAAGACCGGCCAAAAGCACTCCAGACGTTGGGAATATCATATTCGATATCCCGTCCCCCAATTGGAAAGCCAATACGGCAGTTTGTCTTGTCACTCCCATTATATCCGCCAACGGCGCCATAATCGGCATCGTCAATGCTGCTTGGCCGCTACCGGACGGAACGATGAAGTTAAGGAACATTTGCACAATGAACATTCCAAGTGCATTGATGGCGGGCGGTAGATGCTCGACCATTCCTGCCGCATAATATAAAATCGTATCCAGCAGGCCGCCGCTTGTAATGATGACCAAGATCGTCTGCGCAACCCCTATAATCAATGCCCCCGAAACCATATCGCCCGCTCCTGAGATAAAGCCATTGGCCATCTTGGATGCTGATAAGCCCCCGATCATTCCCATGATGATCGCGCTCAATAAGAACAACCCGCCAATTTCGCTTATATACCAGCCTAGTTTAATGACACCATAGATTAATAGTATGAAATTCAGCAATAAGACGAATAAAGCCATGGAATGTCGTATACTCATCTTGAAGTCTTCATCAACCATCGTATGATCTTCACGCCTGAATTTACCGTATTCACCTAATTCAGGATTTCGTTTCACTTTCATGGCATGAAAATATATATATAAAACGGTGATGACGTAAAACACAGCAAGGATTGCAATTCTCAACCCCATTCCCGAATACATGGGCAGTTCCGCAATGCTTTGGGCGACCCCAACATTGAATGGATTGGTGATTCCGGAAATAAATCCCGTTGCCAAGGTTCCTAGGATGACGATCGCAAACCCCGTGAGGGCGTCGAAGCCCAAGGCAATCGTCATCGGAACGATGATCGCGATATAGACGAGCGCATCTTCAGCTGAACCTATCAATGTCCCTAATGATGCGAAAATCAATACCATCAACGGAATAAGCAATTTTTCTTTTGTCCCGAATCGGACCGCCACGAATTTGATGAATGAATCAAGTGCCCCTGTTGCCTGCATGATTCCAAGTGCCCCTCCAAATAAAAAGACAAACAAGATGATCGATGACCCTTCGATCATTCCAGCGTGAATGCTGCTGAACATTTGCAATAGCCCTACTGGTTTTGAATCGATAAATTCAAAGGACGTTGGATCGACGACACTTCGACCATCTTGTTCAATCCTCTCATATTGGCCAGCAGGCAATATGTAGGTTAATATCGTCACAATTACGATGACGATGAACATTAACACAAAAGGGTTGATTCCTTTTTCCGGTAACTCGGATAGTTGGTTCGGCACATTATTTTTAGGATTAAGCGGCTCGGATGTGATTTGCTCGTTTGGTAGGTTATCCATATTTGACCCTCCCATATATTTTCTCCTTTATGAGCTGCAACTTGGACCTTTTATCAAAGTAATCCTTGCTTTTTCTGCTGGGGATCAATGCGCATCCTTGACTTTGATCATGCTCTTTATTAACACTTCCAGCATGAGAGGCGTATGAATGAAGGCACTATCGATATGAAGCCGCTCAGTTCGCTGGTGTGCATCCTTTCCGAACGGACCTACATTGAGCACCGGCGCCTGAAGTTTTAGCATATCGGCAAAAGGAATGCTGTAACTATCCCCCCAAACTGGCGTGTTCTTCTCAAAAGCGGTCCAGCCATCCGATTCATCTTTATATTGGACATAGCTCAGGTCACAAAGACCATTGAAATAATGAACCTGGCTGATTTCTTCATTAAACAATTGCGCCGTTTCCTTTAATAGTTTAACGGACTCGATGACAAGCGGATCACTTGATGTATTGACGGCAGGATAATACGGCGGCGCAAACAGCAATACAATGGCAGGTGCAAGCTCCTGGCATTGTATCATCAGTTTTTCTACGATCCGCAGTGATTTTTCCCGCTCATCCCAATCCCCATTTGCCTGGACCTCTCCTTTAATTTGCTCAACAAGATTCGCCCCGAATTTCCCCACGGCATAGGATAGGAGTTTTTCGTAGCGAAGCACCTGAACTTCACCTACCCCTTCAATCCGTTCACGAATGCATAAGGCCTTATAGGACTCATTGCACCTGATCGCCGCTTCCTCTGCAACCTTCTCGAAAATATCCATGATTTCCCCAGCGCTTCTCTTCATGATGAAAACATTATAAAGCGCTGCTGCGCGGTAAGGCGTTTGTGTTGAATACTGCAATTTGAGATCTTTTTGCTGAAGCGATACTGGCAAAGGTGTTTTTTCCGAGAAATCGCTTTCCAAAAAAGAAGTGTTCCACTCCATTAGCTGTGTAAGGAACGAGGCCATATAGTTAGCTGTCATCCCCTTCAATGGCTCTCCCACATGTGTTTCCTTTCCATAAAAAAGCGCTGCCGGCATGATTTTCCCCATCGTTCCCGAGTAAATATAATGGGTCTCGTCTCCAGGTTTCTGTGAAAAAGATGGTTCACTATTGAGAAACATCTTATATGAAAGACGATACTTATCACGCAGCGCAACAAGCTCCTTGACTGCCGCCCTCATGCCAGCAGAATTGACTTCTTCGTCTGGAACGGTCAGCAGTAAAAGATTGACCGGCCACTTTTCGATGCTTGCTTTTTCGATGAGGGCCATGTGTAGGGCTAGCCCCATTTTCATATCCATCGTTCCACGCCCAAACAGGTAGTTACCCGATTCGAGGTCGATGCGCGCCTCTTCCGGCAGATCATCTTTTCGATCAAGGAGTTTTTTCGTGAGCTGTTCCGGCTGAAAGGCCAGCATCTCGAGATCACCATATTCCTCCGTCTGTACCGTATCGAAATGACTTATCAAAACAATTGTCTCGTCCGCTTCAGGATGCTTATAAAAAGCATGGACGAAATGCCTTCCCATATCCACTTCATGAAGTGATAAATTGGCAGGATTCTTCTTAAAAAAATCAAGATCGCCTAATTTCTCCTGGACTTTATAAGGAAACGTGATTTCACCTTCTGTAAGCGTCCTGCTTTCCCAGCTCACAAGCTCACATAGTAATGCACGCAGTTTTTCCGGAGTTCCCCATCTTAATTGGACCATTGAAATCCCTCTTTCCGTTTGTCATCAAATGCAAGGAAGCATGGAGGCATGCTTCCTTCATTCACCTTTATTAGAAGCGAAGCGATAAACAGCTCAATCCGCCATCCTGCTTCCGGAACTCTGACATTTCCAGCTCGATCGTTTTATATCCAGCTTCATTCAATTTACTTTTCGTCTGATCATATCCGCTAGGGATAATGACATAATCATTGACGAGAATGCAGTTCGCCGAGTATTCATCTTCAGCTGAAACGATGATTTTCTTATATTGGGCAAAGTCTGGATGTTCGATGAACTCCCCAGCCGCAACGATCAAATCATCTCCTAGGTAGGCAATTCCCGTTTTTAAATGGAAGAACTCTTTTAACGGAACAATCGTCCCTTTATAGCCTTCGGATTCTACGATTCTCTTTAACTGCTGTGCACCTTCCTCATTTGTACGCTCGGAAATGCCAATATAAAAATGGTCATTGACTTGAAGCACATCTCCCCCATCTAAAGTTCCCGGAGCATGTATATGGTGAATGGTTTCATGAAACTCCTTCAAGACGGGTTCCATTTCCACTATTTCCTTGTTTCTGGTAGCATCCCCCGGATTCGTTATGACCGCAAATTCAGGGGTAATGACAGCCGTATCTTCTACGAATGTCGAATCTGGAAACTCCTCATTTGCCGGGAGGTGCGTCACCTCGACCCCGCATTTTTCCAATGCTTCCACATAAGCGGCATGCTGTTCCAATGCTATATCATAGTCGGGCGTACCCAGGTCCGATGTTGTTAATCCATTTACATAACTTCTACCTGGTGTTTTTACGATGACATGTTTATACAAAGCTCATTCCCCCATTATTCACTATTTTTTTCGAACTACCGGGCAAGTTAAACAGGTAGGCCCGCCCGTGCCCTTATAACTGATTTCAGTTCCTTTATATTCATATACCGTGGCTTTCGCATCGAGAAGCTTTTGCTTCGTATATTCATTCCCGGCAGTCATTACACAAACCCGCGGAGCTAATGCAAGCACATTGCAGCCAAGATTCATGTACTCTTCTTCCGGTACCTCTATTAGCTGAACTCCCCGTTCAATGAGGAGTTTTCTGAAGTAGACTGGCATGAGCCGTGAATGAACGACAGCCAAATCATGGTCAATCATGCTAATGAAAGACATGAGGTGAAGACACTCTGCCTCCCCTTGATCATGGGGAAGCTGGACTACGATGAATTCATCCACTAAATGGGCCGTCATTTCTTTTAATTGCCTAATTGCCTCGGCGTTTGTCCGGTAACCATGTCCTACAACTAGAGTCCTATCATCAAGCCAAACCAAATCACCGCCATCCGCGACCGCATCACCCGTTAGTTCGCCTATGATCGGGATGTTATTTTCCATGCAAAAATGCTTGTATACAGCGGCCTCTGGCTGCCTGAGTTTTTTCCCCGACTTTAAAAGGATCGCTCCTTCGCTTGTGAACTTGACAGGGTCATGCGCGTACAGGGAGTCAATGCCCACTTCCTTCGATGCTGGCAAGTAACTGATGTCGGGAACATACTTCTCCAAAATGGAAATGAAATCAGCAAACTCTCTTGCGGCTTCTTTTAAATCCGGCTCTTCGGAAAAATTGAATCTTTGCCATTCATCACTTAAATGCGCCTGACTAATGAACGCATCATTCGGATGTTTTACAATGACACGTTGCAAAGATTTGTACATTGATGAACAATATGACACTTCCTCTCCTCCTTTTCCACTATGCGGAAAACATTTCCGTTAATAGGAATTTTTATTAAATTATAAAATTTTTTATGGTATAATGTCAATATGTTTTAAATATTCAAATAATATAATCTTCATGACTTCTGTATGGAAAGATAGGTGGAATGTTTATGCAATCGATTGACCGTGCGATGAATGTCATTAACGTATTAGTTTCCAATTCATCGGTAAATGGGCTTGCCATTACGGATCTCTCCCAAGAATGTGAGCTTCCGGTAAGTTCCATGCACCGCTTGTTAAAAGCCATGTCCAAGCACGGCCTCATTCAACAAGATGAGCAATCCAAACACTATGGTTTGGGGAATATTTGGCTCGAATATGGCCTGAGGATGTATGACAAAATGGATTATATCAGTCAAATCAGGCCAGAGCTGGAAAGGCTGATGAATAGGGTGAAAGAAAGTGTCTACCTTAGCCAGCCAATGGAAATGGAGTCCCTCATCATCGAACGTATCGATAGTGAAAAAAGCCAAATTCGCGTATATGATCAGCTCGGCTCACGGATCCCGATGCATATCGGTGCCGCCAATAAGGCAATGCTAGCCTACATGCCATATATCCAAGCGAACGAAATCATAGATGCTCTTGTTCCTGAAGATGAAAGAGCCGCATTATGGGATATCTTGAAAGAAACGAAAGTAAGAGGATATGGCATCAGCCACAATGAAAGAACGGAAGGAACCTCTTCTGTGGCCGTTCCGATCTTAAACCATTTCGGGGAAGTGCATGGGGCAGTGAGTATCGGATTTGTCAGCTTTAATCTGACAGAGGACAGACTGGATTTCCTCATTCAACATGTGATGGAAACAGGCAGTCGGATTTCTTCCAAATTAGGATATAGGGGACCATGACCATTCCACCCCATCGATCGCTGTCCCTAACCAGAGAGCTGGGAAGGATTTCGGAAAAACAAAAAAAGAAGATGAGTCATTTCATCTTCTTTCGCTTATCATTAATCGCTGCCGGTCACGAATAAGTCTTCTTTAAAATAAGCAAGGACCTCCCCTGTCACCACTTCTTCCCCCTCCATTACCTCCAATGATTGTATTTCCCCGCTGACGCCAATTTCTATGATCTCCACACTCCCATCCGCTTTCTTGATTTGAAATAGTTGTTCCCATTCGTAAAATCTGGAATTTTCGGATAGTGAAATTTTTTCAAGCGTACCTTCACACGGGCTAAGAATCACATCAATGTACATGGCACTATTCCTCCTTTTAGTATTGTTCCAAATTAAATGGGGATTGCAGGACTAACTTAAGAAAATCCTGGAATTCAGGAATATCTTCTTGTTCGATGCCAAGCGTCTGGACCCAATTTTGATCCAAAGGAATATCGCCGGCACACATCAGGATCATTCTTCCGTTTTGCAAGGAGGTTACCATCGCTTTACCGAAGAACTGCGCCGAATATACAATGGTCACATCATAACGATAATTTTTGGACAATAGGCAATAATGATGGATCGCTTGATTTTCTTTATTTTCGGAAAGAATGTCAAAGTTCAATGGATAGCCCCCTATCTTATTTCATCATTTTAGTACCTGACCCAGCCACGAAGCCGGGAAGCTTCCGCGATCTTGCGTATCCCTTCAATATAAGCAGCAACTTTCATATTCACCGAAAATTTTTGTGAGGTATGATGGACATTCAAAAAGCTCTCTGCCATCTTTTCCTTCAATCGTTCATCCACAAGTTCTTCCGTCCAGTAATATCCTTGATTGTTTTGGCACCATTCAAAATATGAAACGATCACTCCCCCTGAATTGGCCAGAATATCGGGTACCAAAACAATCTCTTTTTCATCAAGAATTTTGATTGCTTCTTTTGTTGTCGGCCCGTTCGCTGCTTCGATCAAGATTTTACATTGCACTCGTTCGGCATTTCCTTTATGGACCACCCCGCTAATTGCCGCAGGAATCAGCACATCGCATTCCTTCTCCAATATGTCGGAATTCGATAATGAATCGTTGAATAAATTGGAGACGACACCGAAAGAGTCCCTGTTCTCCAAAAGGTACGGAATATCCAACCCGTTTGGGTCATAAATTCCCCCAAGCTCATCCGCTATCCCGACCACCTTTGCCCCCCATTCATGCAAATACATTGCCAAATGGCTGCCAACATTCCCGAATCCCTGGATGATCACGCGCAAGCCTTCAATGGGAATTCCCTCTAATTCACAGACCATTTGAAGGGTATATAACACGCCCTTGGAGGTAGCTGTTTCCCGTCCCTTCGATCCGCCTAATGTCAGCGGCTTACCGGTAATGAAGCCGGGTGAATCGAATTCCCTGATATGATCGTACTCATCGAGCATCCACGCCATGATTTGGGAATTCGTATACATATCCGGTGCAGGAATATCCTTCGTCGGTCCCACTATCTGGCTGACTGCCCTGACGTACCCTCTGCTTAATCGTTCTAGCTCAGACGAACTCATCAATCTGGTATCACAGACAATACCGCCCTTAGCCCCTCCATATGGAAGATCCGTAATTCCACATTTCAAGCTCATCCATCCCGCCAACGCCTTAACCTCGTCAGGTGTGACTTGCGGATGAAACCGAATCCCGCCTTTCGTCGGTCCGGTCGCATCATTATGCTGGGCACGGTATCCTTGGAACATCCGCGTTTCACCATTATCCATTTGTATGGAAATGCTGACTTCCAAAAAGCGCATCGGCGTTTTCAAAAATTGATATACAGAATCTGGATACCCTAAAACAAGAACCGCTTCTTTTAAAATATCCTGGAACTCTTGCAGCGGATTGTCACTTTGACGGGTTTCCATCAGCTTTGTTTTGCCTGTCATTTTAGCACCTCACTTTTATTCTTATTAAACTAGTAAGCAACTTTCATGCCAGCTTTAAAAACTTGTGTAAACGGCCATAAATCGTGAGGTTGCCTTCATCGCCGGTGAACGTAACTTTTTCTTGGGTATGTATGAATTCATAAGCCATTCAGGTCTGCATATTATGAAACTGCAAGGAACAGGACATCCATAGGCTACTTTACAAACTCCATATCTGGATGATTACTTTAGTAGAAATATTGGACTAGTTGGCAGCTGATGTATGCAAAAAACACAAAAGGGCACGCATGCACGCCCTTTTCACTTGACCTAAGAAAACTTTCTTTGCATTTGTGCGAAGAAGACCTACACCGCCATATAGATCGGTTTTGGAAGCTTCTATTTCTCAGCCAGCAGCTTCAATTCATCCACGAACCATTTCGTGATAATTTCCGGACGAGTAATGGCCGTTCCAACCACGACAGCGAAGGCACCGCTTTCAATGGCTTTTCGAGCATGATCCTTCGTGTGAATATGACCTTCAGCAATGATGGGGATATTACATGCAGAAGAGAGTTTATGAATAAGAACATAATCGACTTCCTTCACGTTTTTCGTTTCCTCCGTATATCCACACAATGTCGTTGATACGATATCCGCTCCCAGTTCTTCTGCGATCTGCCCATCTTCAAAAGTCGCACAATCTGCCATCACTAAAATATTGGGATGGTCACTATTGATTTTTTTTATGATGCTTTCAAGCGTTTCACCCCCAGGTCGCCTTCGTTGGGTGCCATCAAGGGCTACAATGCTGGCACCAGCCTCAATGATGCTTTTAGCACTTTCATAGGTCGGAGTGATATAAACCTCGCTTTCATCAAACCATTGTTTGTGAATCCCCATGATAGGCAAGGTCGTTACCTTCCTGATCGCTTCGATATTTTCAGGCGCGTTTGCCCTTATTCCAACGGCGCCTCCTTTTTCAGCAGCCTTGCTTAACGCGCCCATGATATTCGCCCCATACATGGGCCAGCCTACCCTTGCCTGGCACGACACAATCAATCCATTTTTGATCTTGTTCAATACGTTTTTTTTACCCATCTTTATCACCTACAAGACTCCAAATGATTTTCCAACTAGACCGACAGCAAAGCAAAAAAGGATGAGCCAGTAGATTGCCTTCTTATATTTATGCAGAACCCATAAGAAGCCAAGCGTCAAGAGAAGGGGCAAAAGCCCGGGCAAGATCGAATCGAGAAGTTCTTGCAAGATGATTTCTTTGCCAGCGTAGTTCCATTTAGCGGCCACTCCCACCTGAACAAAATGGACAATCATCGAACCTGTGACCATTAATCCGACAATGGTTGCCCCCTGTACAAACTTATTGAGGATATCCGAATCTTTCATTTTCAAGATAAGGTTCATTCCAAACCTGTACCCATAAATCAATCCATAATAGCGGGAGATAATGTTTAGCAATACGTTTGGCACGATGAATAGGACCGGACCTATCGGGTTTCCCTCCAACGCCAAGCCAGCGCCAATTGCCGCAAAAATGGTCATGAAGGTCGCTTTAAACACAGAGTCACCAATTCCAGAAAGTGGTCCCATCAATGCCGCTTTGGTTGAAGAAATAGTCTCAGAGGTGATCGGTTTTCCTTGTGCCCGTTGCTCTTCCAAGGCAAGTGTCACACCGATGACGGCATTGGTAGTATATGGGTGACAGTTAAAAAACTCATTATGGCGGACAATCGCTTCTTTTAATTCCTCATCGTCTCCATAAAGTCTTTTGAGTGCCGGAATTACCGCAAAACAAAAACCTAAACTGCCATAGCGCTCATAATTTATCGACGTCATGCTGAAGAAGGAACGGAAAAAGGTGCTGATTAAATCCTTTTTTGTCAGGATCGCCGTTTCCGCTTCATCTCGCTGGGACGAAGGAAGGGCGATATCACTGTTATCCGCCTTATTCATCACCACCGAAATGCTGATGGCGATTCCAAGACCCAACAAGGCAATCGATAGTACGGGGAGTTCCAAATAAACCGTCAGTACGAATCCAATCAGGAAAAATGACCAAAACTTCTTGAAGCTCATCATTTTCAGGAGCATCGCCATTCCTATGGCAGGCAGAATTCCTGCAGAAACCTTTAAACCATCCAGAAACCACGCAGGCATGGAATCCACAAGGTGCTTTACAAAGTCGCTTCCAAACTGAATAGCCAAAAACGTCGGGATGAACATGACTGTGAAAAAAACGATCAAACCGGACAGGTGCAGACGTCCTGCCCTCTTTAGATCAAGATCTTTTAGAGCATTTTCAGCACGATGCACGAGAAAAATATTGAAGTTCCAAGCAAGCATGATCAAAAGCTGTGCCAGAATGCCAATTGGCAAGGCCAGGGCAATTCCAACTTCTGGTTTACCGCCAGCACTGACTGCAAAAATGGTACCAATCAGTCCTGCAATTTGTGCATTTGGGGGGATGCTCCCTCCAATCGGCAAGACCCCCATGAACATCAATTCGACGCTCGCCCCAACAATCAAACCTGTTTGGAGGTCGCCCATCATTAAACCTAGTAACGGGCCAGCAAAAATCGGACGGCTGATCATCCAATATCCGTACCCATAGTTTTCAGTCATGAGACCCGCAACAAAAGCGCTCAGCAAAACGGCTGGCAGGAAGCCAATATCCACTTTTTCTCCCCCTTTACGTTCTGACGGCCTTTCCCGTCTCTATATTTTCGTATATAAATCAATGGATTTGTCACTTGGAGATGTTCGGATTTCACAGGCAATCCCGTGATCTTTTATTTTTCGGAAAACGGCCTTATCTTCTTCGTCCAAATAGACTGTTTTACATATTTCCTGTTTACCAGCTTTATAGTACATGCCGCCTACATTTATCGAAGGCAGCATAATCCCTTTTTCAATCAGGGATAAGAGAACATGGGGACTTTTCACGACGATGAACGTTTTCATGGAATCCGGCTGCGCATCGAGATGGCTCACTGCATCTTCGACAGAAAGAATGGCAAGTTTTTTCCCAGAAGGAACCGCCATGCTTAGCAGCAAGATTTGGGTCGGGTCGTTCGCCGCTTCATCATCAACTACAAGGTATTCGGTGACTTGATAAGCAACGCTCCATGAATAAGCGACTTGTCCATGTATAAGCCTTTCATCGATACGGGTAACAACAATGCTCATGACAAACCTCCTTCACGATTCTCGAATGATTGCGGAGTTTATATGGCTAATGCTTTGGGAGGCATTGGCGATTAACTCTCTCGGACTTGCAGGTGATAGACAGCATTCAATCACTAAACCTAAATGGAAACCGGCGATTACCTGTACAGCTTCATCTTTCAACACTTGAAGTGTAGATGCATTGCATGGGGAACCGCCTTTAATATCAGCCAGTAGGATAATCTCTTTGTAGCGGACCCGCAATTGATCGACTGAAATTCCCAGACGGCTTGAAAATGAGTCGAATGCTTCGTCAGCACCCATGTTCAATGCATAAAGGCGTTTTTGTTTTCCTGTAATCAGCTCCACACATTCCTTCATTGCCGAGGCTAAGTTGCCATGACTTACAAGTATAATGGCCCTATTCAACTTACCACCTCCTTATATTTAATTTTTTAAATATTCTATCTTTTACAATCATAAATAAAAAGAATTAAAATATCAATAATTTAACGAAAAATTAAGAAATAAAATTTCACAAATGGCATTTTTCTCTGCATTTACTCACAATAAAATTTCATTTGTGATATAAATGTAATAGGATATCTCTTATAAGGGGGACAATTATGAGCACATCTTTATTACGAAAAATCAAAGAAAAAGCCGATTCCCTGTCACGTGCAGAACGGCAAGTAGCCCACTATATATTGGATCATGCCGATTTGGTGCAAACGTACACGATTTCTGAAATATCGAGTAACGCCAATGTTTCCCAAGCCAGCGTTGTCCGTTTTTGTAAACGGATGGGCATAGAAAGCTTTAAAACGTTTCAACATACTTTAGTGAAAGAACTGAGTTCAAACCATGCCAATATTAATGACCTTTCTTTATTGCGTGAAAATGATACCCCTTACCAGCTTTTTCAAAAAGTAACGATGAGCAATAAAATTGCCTTGGATTCGCTTGAACAAACATTGAACAAAAAAGAATTTGATAAAGCAGTCGAATGCTTAAGCAGGGCAAAACGGATTGCTTTTTTCGGTGTCGGCGGCTCCGCTACAGCTGCATTGGATGCCAGCCATAAATTCGCTAAACTTGGCGTCGCGACAGGGATGAACACGGATTTTCATACCGTGATCTCCTATGTTTCCAATTTCTCTTCCGAAGATGCTTTAGTCCTTTTTTCAACATCCGGAAAAACGAAGGATGTTTTGGAAATGGCTTCCTATGCAAAAAAGATCGCCGTTCCCATTGTTGCCATTACCGCCTATTCGAAGTCTCCTCTATTAAAATTGGCTACGATACAGCTTTGCTTTCCTGACATTGAACATGATCAGCGAATCGGCAGCATTGCATCGAGGATCATGCAGCTTAACATGGTCGACGCCCTTTACTTAAGCGTTTTTCACCGCATCGACAAACAAACCATCGATAATTATCATAAAGCACGTGAAGAAATCCTCCGACTAAGAAGGTAAGAGATCATTAATGCAAGGCTCGATAGGTGAAGCGCCTTCCATGCATCTGCAGCGAACCGTAAATCCTCTTGAAATGAATACGCAGCCTTTTGCTAGTTTTCATGGTGTAGTATGTGTTCCCTGTAAAGGTAGAATAGTGGACAACATTTTCCACATACAGGCCGTCCCTTCACTCGAGGCGACCATATCAAAAGGGTACGGAATTGGAAGAATCCCGTACCCCTTTTCTCTGCAAACCGACCGGTCCTTGCATGTGACATTTTCCTTGCGAAGAGTCTATAGCTGAATTTCTTCCACTTGATATTGAGGCGGTGCAGTGCGAAATGCCTTGGTAATGTACAGCAGATAACAAAATCCAACCAAAAACCAGCCAACCCCCATGATTAGTGAGCTTGTCTCAAGATTGATCCAAAGTATGCCAATGGCTATGGCCCCGATTAGGGGCATGATTAAGTAATGGAAATATCCCTTTATCGTTCGATGCTTTTTTTCCTTGATGATAAAATGGCTGATCACTGACAGATTTACAAAAGTGAAGGCCATCAATGCACCAAAATTAATCAGTGACGCAGCCGTCACCAAATCAAAGAACAATGCCGACAAGGCAATGCCCCCCACGATGAGGACATTGATGGCAGGTGTTTTCCACTTAGGATGAATATAGCCAAACCATTTTTCCGGAAACACCTTATCACGGCCCATAACATACAATAGGCGGGATACGCTGGCATGCGATGCTAGTCCCGATGCTAGCGTATTGACAAGGGTGGTGCATAAGAAAATCGATTGAAACAGCTTCCCCCCTACATATAAGGCAATTTCCGGCAACGCAGCATCCGGTTCCTTGAAACGGGAGATATCAGGAAAAAAAAGCTGGATAAAGAAAGAGGAAATAATGAATATCACCCCTCCCCATAGTGCCGTTAAAAAGATCGCTTTGGGAATCGTTTTTTTCGGATCTGGCGTTTCCTCCGATAGTGTCGTTACGGCGTCAAACCCTAAAAAGGAAAAACAAAGAATGGTGGCCCCCGTGATGATGGCAGAATAGTCCATCCCATCCTGGACGAAGGGCTGGATCGTGAACACTTCCCCTGTCCCTTCTCCACTATGCAGGCCCCTGATTACAAGAATGATGAACACCGTCATGATGGCAATCTGAATCAAAACAAAAAGGGCATTGAAGTTAGCCAATACATTGACACTCCGGAGATTGAGAATCGTGACAACCGCAACGAACAGTACTACCCATAACCATGTTGGCACCTCTGGAAATAATGCAGTAAGATAAATTTTGGTCAATAATGCATTTACCATCGGTAAAAATAGGTAGTCCAACAACGAGGACCATCCTACCAGGAACCCCAAATGCCGGTTGATCGCCTTTTGCGTATACGTATACGCCGATCCTGCTGCTGGAAAAACCTTTACGAGTTTACCATAGCTTGCGGCGGTAAAGAGCATACCGACCAATGCAACGATATAAGCAGTCGGTACATGTCCCCCGGTGATTCCGGATACGATACCGAATGTATCGAATACGACCATAGGAGTCATATAGGCCAATCCCATCATAACAATTTGCCATAATTTTAGCGTTCGTTTCAGTTTCGCATCATTTTCCACTTATCATCCCTCCTTGAAACCGCTTTCAACTATTCGATTTGACATGTCCTAAATAAATGGTAAAACCTCCTTTTTTTAAAAATACAACCTGAATACCTAAATGCAAATATCGTGCCATTTAACGTAAATAGCTGGCATTCCAGCAGCATTCGTGTCATTTCAATCGTTCATGGGGAAACGCGGCTCCGTTTTTTTACTGCATCTCGATTCATTTTCCGATAGATTATTCGCCCATGCATAATTCCCTAATAAAAAAACGTTTACGTATCTGCAGAAAATCGCTTTAGGTGACTTGGCATGTTAATTGCATTTGATAATGGCGAGTATTCAGACCCTTAACATGATTAGAAAATGGAGGAATAAAAAAATGAAATATCCTTTAACTCCCGATGTAAAACCAGAGTTTTGTACCACTGGAACATTTATGCGCTTACCTTCTTCAAGAGAAAATGCCAAATTGGCCGTGGTTGGCCTGCCCTTTGATACAGCCGCTTCATTCAGGGTAGGAGCAAGGTTCGCTCCACAGGCGGTCCGTCAGGCATCCATGACGTTGTTTCCTTATCATCCCATTCAGAAAGTTTTTCCATTTGACGAGTGTAATGCGATTGATATTGGGGATGTTTCAGTGATTCCCCATAATATCCACCGAAGCTATGAATTAATTGAATCGGCGATGGCAGACTTGATGAAAGCGGGCATCATCCCAATCGGAATTGGAGGAGATCACTCCGTAACATTGGCCAATTTAAGAGCTGCCGCAAAAATCCATGGACCAGTGGCGCTTCTCCATTTCGATTCACATACTGACACGTGGGATACTTATTATGAAGAGAAATATTGGCATGGTTCACCGTTCATCCGTGCTTATGAGGAAGGGCTGCTGCAGTCGGATAAAGTTTTCCAAATTGGAATTAGAGGAACACTCAATCATCCAGGCGATATTGATTCCAGTACAGATCTGGGCTATACCGTGATAACAACGCCTCAACTGAAGGAAAGGGGAATCGCGGATGTCGTGAAGGAAGTCAAAAAGACGATTGGGGATACACCATGTTTCTTGAGCTTTGATATCGATTTCGTAGATCCATCGTGCGCACCTGGTACGGGCACCTTGGAGGTTGGAGGATTGAATAGTTTTGAAACATTGGAGTTGATTCGCTCCCTGCACGGATTCAACTTCATCGGTTTCGACTTGGTGGAAGTTCTCCCACCCTATGACCCAACCCAAATCACTTCCCTATTGGCAGCCACCATCATTCACGACTTTGCCAGTTTAGTAGCATTGAAATTGAGGGCAGAACAAGAAATGCCCGTCGAAAATAGTCAAAAAAACTAGGACAACAAGCGGTCGCGATTAACCCACAGACAGACAAAAAGAGCCATTTAATAAAAATGACCCTTCCAAACTGTAGACAAACTCTATGAAAATCGAGTTTGTCTACAGTTTTTTTCGGTTGTACAATCCGGACCCTTCACACGCCTCGAACACGCCCGATTGCCGAACCGGTGAATTCTGCTTGAGTATCAGTGCGTCATTACGCTTTTGTTCATATTATTTGATTTCGAGAACAGGTCATGGCCTAACTGACTGCATCTATCATGATCCGTTTGATGTGGTTATTGCGCTCCTTTTTTCATCAACATTCGTTCAATGTCTTTAAAGCCTTTCATTCGGGCGTGCTGTAATGGGGTCACCTTATCATGATCGGCTATATTCACATCAGCACCATGATCTATCAGCAATTGCACGGTTTGCTGTTGTTGCTCACCTCCATCATTCAATACGATCGCCTCCAATAATGCCGTCCAACCAAGGTTATTGACATGATTTACATCAATATCAGTTTGGGTCAAAAGTTCCTTGATCACATGAACATATCCATGTTCCGAAGCAGGTATGAGTGCAGTTCCGCCATATCGGTTGGTCAGCGCAGGGTCAGCGCCTGCATCGATCGCAGCCTTGAGGATTTCAAGGTATCCTTCTGCACCGGCATAAAGGAAAGGATTGTTTTTCAAATCATCCTGGATGTTGACGTCTGCACCTGCTGCGATTAGGACCTTTGCCGTCCCAGCATCATTATGATAAGTAGCGATCATAGTAGCTGTCCGCCCTTTTGAATCCTGTGAATCGATATCGGCACCTTCCTCAATCAACCTGCTTACCGTTTCCGTGTCTTCCTTTTCTGCAGCTTGAAAAAGCTGTTCATTCATTTCCATCTCCTCATTTCCAAGTTTTTTCAAATCCTTCTTGGAATCTGGGGCACATGCTTGAAGCAAGAGAAGACATCCTGCCATTACAACCATCCGCTTCCACATCCATGACACGCCCCTTTCACCATTCGTTTCCAACGCTCGTTGCATGTGCCTCCTATTCGGCTGTAACTTAACTGACTCAAGTTTAAAACGCAGCCCTGTTCGATCGCATCCCATAAACTTAGTGAGCTTTGTTATCCGTTTCATATGATGTTAACGCCCAATCATTAACTCCCGCTATGCAATTTCCAAAAATCTTAACGTCTTTTTAAATTTTATTTATCATCCCAAAAACCGCCACTTTTGTGACAGGTAATGCAAAGACCATTTATACATTGAATCGATACCCGGCACCCCAAACCGTTTCCAGGTATTTAGGATGTGCCGGGTCTCTTTCGATTTTTTCACGTAATTTTCTAATATGGACGGTGACAGTCGAGACATCCGCCGCCGACTCCATTCCCCAATTGCTCTCATATAGTTGCTCCTTGCTCAATACTTGGTTCGGGTGCATCACAAGAAACAGCAACAAATCGAATTCCTTTGTCGTGAAAGGCACTTCCCCGCCATTGATATGAACTTTACGCGATGACTTATCTATCGATATACCGTGAACGAAAACCGTATTTATTTTGGAATGATTCCCTGCCAATCGATCATACCGGGCTAAATGCGCTTTCACTCTAGCAACCAGTTCACTTGGACTAAAAGGCTTTGTGATATAATCGTCAGCGCCTAATCCAAGCCCTCGAATTTTATCGATATCCTCCTTTTTGGCGGAAACGATCAATATCGGTATATCCTTGGCAGCTCGTATTTGTTTGCAAATCTCAAACCCGTTCACGCCGGGAAGCATGATATCGAGAATGATTAAATCGTAGTTTTTTTGAAGGGCCTGCTGAAGTCCTGCATCACCTGTATGCTGAATGTTGACTATAAAATCATCAATCTCCAAATAATCCCGCTGCAGTTCTGCAATGCTGACATCATCTTCAATAAGTAATATTTTTTTCATGGCTCCTCACCTTTCTTTAAGGTAAAGAAGACACTTGTGCCCTTTCCCATCTCGCTTGTAGCCCAAATATCCCCTTCATGCTCTCGTATGATTTGTTTGGCAATCGCCAGCCCTAAGCCGCTGCCACCAGTCTCTGAATTCCTGGATTGTTCAGCACGGTAAAAGCGATCAAAAATGAAAGGCAGGGCAGAAGGTTCTATTCCTTGGCCATTATCCGTAACCTGTACAGCTACATCTTCTTGCCCTTCATGTAAAGCAATGGAAATGTTCACTTTATCCCTCTCCGCATACTTCACGCAATTACTGATTAAATTAGCCAATACTCGTCTTAATTTTTCCCTATCCGCTGTCACAAATATCGGTTCATACACTTGATTCCATTCAATTCGGGTCCCTTGTTGAAGGAAATCCAAATGAAATTCTTCCACGTAGTCCCCGATAAATTGATTCATTTCCACAGTTTCAAAAGTGAATGGTTCTTTATTTAAATCCAGCTTGGAGAATAGGAACAATTCATCGATCAATGAATCCAAGTCTTTCGCCTTTAAATGGATAGTCGATAAATACTTTTCCATTTTTCGTGGGGTATTGGCGACACCATCTTGTATTCCCTCAACATATCCGATAATCGAAGTAATCGGCGTTTTCAAATCATGCGAAATATTGGATAGAAGTTCTTTCCTGTTTTCTTCATATTGAAGCTGAATCTTAACGGATTCTTTTAATTTTATTCTCATTTCATCGAATGTCCGATTTAATTGTCCGATTTCATCATTGGAGGCAGCTTTTATTTCGAAGTTTAAATCTCCTGATTTGATCCGACTGGCCCCTTCCTTAAGAAGTGAAATGGGTTTGATGATGCTTCTGGAAACTAAATAGTTTAACAGCCCGATAATCATGATGAATAGAAATAATAATAGCCCGAATAAAATAGGGAATAACTCCCGAGCCAGCTCGGCAGAGGAACTCACCTTTCTCAACACAAAAATACTTCCTTGGCTTTTATCCGAGAAATAAAAATCAAATTTGACATATGTGTAAAAAAAATCATCGATTTTAATCGTATCCCTCGTATTGATGTTCGTTTCTTCGAATCCCGGGAGAGACCTGCCCAGTACCTGATAGTTAAAGGAAAGCGAAGTAAACTCGATCTTCGAATCTTTTCTGACGACGATGTCGATGTCCTTTTGTTTAATTTCCTTCAATTGTTCTACTTTAAGAAGCTGTTCAGGTTTATGTTTGGCCAAAAGCTTTAAATCAAGAAATGCGGTTTCTTCCACATTCGTCAATGGTTTCTGGACATAAGATTTTTTGTAAAAATTTTCAATCGAGTTTGCATCGCCTGTTATCGCAAAAATAATTAAAAACCCAGCGACCAATAGCAAGGCGATGGAAAAAAGGATTACTCCGACGTAAGATAACAGAAACCTCGTTTTTATCGATATGTCAATCACCTCCACAACTACTTATCTCTCTTTAGCTTTATAATTTCAATAAGAAATATGTAACTCTAATCCTGACAATTTGTTTTGGATTTCTCCTTGATGTGAACAAGCCACTTTACCGATGAAGACACTAAAGAAACCATACCATACAAATCTTAAAATTTTCTAAAGCTGGTATGAAAAATCCCTAAACGACGAAGGCAAGAATCGCAGAGGAGAAGATATTTTAGAGGAAAGTATACGGGGCATCCATTTCGTTGGTTCAATCATTTTTCCTGAAAGCATGATTCATTCATAATTTTATTGCTTGTTATTCTTCATTCATCCATTTTATTTTTGGCTCTGCCCCCCTTCCGTGCTTGTCCTCATTTACAGTTATTTAAACAGATTAGTTCTTCTTGGCCAACAATTGTTGCCAACGGGCAAAATTATATCTTTGAACGATGATGATTGGGATATTGAAAGAGATGGTATAGACTACCATGATCCACCCTGCCCAAACTGGATTCCATACAAAAAAGAAACCAGCTGGAAAGATGGAAAACCAGTGAGTTGATTCTGCCCGTTTTGTCTCCAACATGACCTTCGTCAAAGAAATTGTATCCGTTCCTTGAAGCTGTTTCTTTTCAAAACCGCGTTTAATTATTTTTGAACCATCCGGTATGTAATTTTTCCATTTCTCACCTTTTAATCCGCTATATAATATTGTTATGCGCGAATGGTGATTAGGTATATTGACAGTACACAAGGAAATACCCATACCCATATGGAAGAAACACCATGCAACGATGTCAAGAATCATGATCCAGTGGTGCACCACTTCACTTTCTCCAACCCGCCAGGCAAAAGCCGGTTTAACCGCCTTGGCCTCATCCACTTAGACAAATGCCAGTCTACATAATCAATCTCGTTATACAATAAAGCCCTTCCGAAGCATAAGCTCGGCGCTTGGTTTACCCAAATTTGCCTTCAACGCCTCCAACCAAGCTTCTTCATGATCTCCAAGCCTGCTCTTTTATCGGGATAAAAGCTGGCGCCTGCACTTCAGGTTCACGGATTGTTCCGTCATGCTATGCACTTTCTGGCTTTTTGAAACCTTCTCCATTGCTCTAGTTGAGATAGATTTGCAGTCGAATTAGCCATGAATGGAATCCTTTTGTACTATTTTATCCCGAACTTGTTGGCCGCTTAATGTAACCATCGGCATCCCCCCGCCAGGATTAACGGTACCGCCCACGAAATAAAGGTTATCGTAGCGCTCACTTTGCTTTGCATGTTTGAATCCTCGGTTCTTTTTACGGTGGGAGACTGTACCATAAATGGATCCGCGATGTGATCCATACCTTCTTTCAATATCATGCGGCGTCCACATGTCTTCCGTTACAATATTTTGCCGCAAATCAGTCAAGCCCATTTTCTCCAATTTCATCAATACTTTTTCCCGTAGGGCTATGTAATCATTCTGTGTGAATGGTTTATCTTGAATATGTGGGATATGTGGAAGAATTTTAATATTCTCATGACCTGGAAGTGCTTGAGATGGATCGGTTTTATTAACATTGACTAAATAAATGGTAGGATCGTCTGGCAGTTCATGGTCACGGAAAACCTTATTCATTTGTTTTTGTAGATTATTAGAGAAAAAGAAGTTATGATGGGCAAGCTGAGGGTATGTTTTACGCACACCCAAGTGCAGAATTAGACCGGAACTGGAAGGCTCAAACCGTTTTTCAAGCTTCTTGATAAAGTGCTTTCCTTCATCCAATAATTTTTCATAGGCTGGGATGACTTCCATATTGGAGATAAAATGTTCCGCCGTTCTCCTCGTCCCATCATCCAGCTCCGCTGCCAAGATTCCCTTTGAACCTTCCTTGGTGATGAGTTTTCTGACTGCCATTCCAGTATGTAATTCAACACCTAATTCAGTTGCAAGTTTGACCATACCTTGAGCAATTCGATTCATCCCGCCAGGTACGTACCAAACACCTTGAGCATGTTGCATATAGATCATCATATTAAGAACGGCAGGAGCGTCGTATGGAGAAGACCCTACATATTTAATAAAATAAGCAAGCATATTCCGAAGCTTTGGATGGCTGATCCGTTTCTGGATGGCATCATACATGGTTGAAAATAGATCAAAACCTTTAACCGATTCTATCAGCCCGTGTTGTTTAAAGATTTCCATCGTCGAATCCAAGCCCTTGGCAAAGTACCCTTCTTCAGTCACTTCATATATTCGCCTTGCATATTCTAAAAAATGTCCATACTCCTCCATGTCCTTTTCAGACAAGCAAGTATTTTCCTGTAACATCAAATTCAAGTCTCCATATAGATCTATGACCGAATCGTCTGGAAAGAAGGATCGCCATTCATGCTTTAAGCGAAGCGTAGGAATATAGTCAGCCATATCGCGGCCGCTTTTTACAAACAATCGTTCAAATATTTGAGGCATGGTCAATATGGATGGACCAAGGTCAAAACCAAAGCCATCCTGTTCCAATCGATTCAATTTACCACCAAGATGGTCGTTCTTTTCATAAAGTGAAACCTTATATCCACTTTGCGCCATCGATATGGCGGCTGAAAGTCCTCCCAGCCCGCCTCCGATAACGACGACCGTTTTAGCGGTTTTGGTCATTACCTTCACTCCCCTTTTTCCATTCAAAAATTAAACGATAAACAATAAAGGATTATCTTCATTCACTATCCTTTTCTAAGTCGAAGCGGAAGCGAAAACCTTAATTTCTTGTTGAATTTGCTGCATCTTCATTGGAGAAATGAAATTCTTCTTAAAAAAACAGTCATATTCATTATCTCTTACGGCGTTTAAGATTCCACGATAAAGACGTGCCGATAGCAAAACCTGGAATTGGCTGTCTTTATCAAAATATCGGATCTCTTCTTGAAAGTCATCAAACAACGCTTCTGCACGGCTGGCCATCTTCTCCCAAATCCTGATAAAGCCCATATTGATCCTGGCTTGTTTAATATCTTCCTCAGTGTACGACTCCGATTCCATCTCGTATAACGGCAAATATATTCGGTTGTTTTTTCTATAGTCCTCCCCAACATCTCTTAATATATTAGTAATTTGCATAGCGACTCCAAGAGATATCGCTTGTTGGGTAAGATCTTGTTCCGATTCGGAAGCGATGATGGGCAAGAGCATTAAACCAACCGTTCCCGCTACGTAATAGCTATATTCCTCTACCTGACTCATTGTTTGGGGAATGGAGAAATCAATATCCCTTCTCTGACCTTCCAGCTGATCAAAGAAAGGCTGAATATCCATTTCATAACGATTAAATACATCTCGTAAAGCCCTCCAAAGCGGGTGATCAATTTCCTTATATGCCTGGAACAGGCTTAACTCCTGACTTATACGGTTCCACGCGTTGATTTTTTCTGACCTGGTCCCTCCCAGATCCACACTATCATCGGCACTCCTGCAAAAAGCATAGATGGCATAAACGGCGTTTGCTTTCTCCTTCGGTAAGCCTAAAAAAGCAAAATAGAAACTTTTAGAATTCTGCTTGATGATGTCCTCACAATACCGATAATCTTCATCCAATAGTGTTTGATCAGTCAATCTCATCGGCATACCTCCTAGTTATTCCCTGCATGTACTGCCTGCTTACTGCCGCGATCATCCAAAATCAGTTCTTCTGTAGCGATTTTAGCTGAAAGTAATACGATGGGCACTCCGGCACCAGGGTGCGTGCTGCTTCCAGTAAAATACAGATTTTCGCATTTTTTAGCTTTACTCTGCGGGCGAAGATGATTACTTTGTGCTAGGTTAGGACGTAAGCCGAAGCATGCACCGTTATAGGCATTGAATTTCGATTCAAAATCAGGCGGTGTCATATAGGATTCCGAAACAATTTCATTTTCAATATTTTCAAGACCTTCTATTTTTTTAAGAGCTTCGAACACTTTTGAACGGTAATGACTTATCGTTTCATCATTCCATTCGTATTCGGAGGTTGATAGATCAGATACAGGAACTAGAATATATATCCCATCTTTCCCTTCAGGAGCCAATGATGGGTCCATTTTAGAGCCGAGATAGACATAAAAGGATGGGTCATCTAGAAGCCGTCCATCAAAAATGTCGTTTAAGTTCATCTCCAAACCTTCACTAAATACGAAATTATGGATCGTTTTTAACGATTCATATTTTCGATCCATTCCCAAGTACATAATAAAACACGAACAAGAGTACTTCATGCTGTCAATTTTTTTATCTGTATACTTGCCTTTCGATTTCGTGTCTTTGACCAGATTTTTCATCGCATAGGGAAAGTCGGCATTACAAAGGACATAATCAGAGTGAATTTCTTTATCATCCACTTTAATGCCAAGGGCCTGCTGATTTTCAATGATTATTTCTTGAACACTCGCGTTATAGTGAACCATGCCGCCCAACTCCATAAACAGCCGTTCCATTGATTGGGCCATCGTATACATGCCACCCTTGATGAACCACACGCCATAGAGTAATTCAATCATCGGGATAATGGTATATAAGGAAGGTCCATTATATGGTGAAACACCTATGTATAAAGTTTGAAAACTAATCATCTGCTTAAGGCGTTCATTTTTCACATATTTTCCAATAAAATGATCGGCATTATCGAATGTTTTCAATTTCAACGCTTGACGAATCATGAAAGGATTATAGAAATCGGATGCGTGCCGGAATGGGCGTTGAATAAAATGATTTTTTGCAACAATGAAACGTTCATAGATTTTTTGAAGATATTTCAGGAAACCTTCTGCATCTTTGTCACTAATGTCCTCCAAGGTTTTCATTAAATCGACTAAGTCTGAAGAAATTTCGTAAGTATCTTCCGCTTTGCTTCCAAAGAACACGGAATACATCGGATTTAATTTCTCCATTGGGATATAATCATCCGGATTACGGCCTGCCAATTCGAAAATTTCCTGATAAAGCTCTGGCATCATGACTATACTTGGTCCTAAGTCGAATTTGTAACCATCCTTTTCAATTTTGTGCATTTTTCCACCCGGTATTGCTTCTTTTTCAAAAAGTTCCACCTGATACCCCGCATGCTGCAATCTAATCGCACTTGCCAACCCTGCTACTCCCGCTCCAACAACAATTACCTTCTTTTTATTAATCATGGTTTCCCCCAATGTCTTTTTCCATATCACTCATGTAATATTGCCAAATATTTTAATAAGCTTAAGAACTCCTGTAATGTTATTGAGTTAATTATTGCTAGGAAGTTGTTTAGTTGTCAACCGTTTTGTATAATGTTTTTATACAAACGTTATACAAACTTATTGTTTTTTTAAAAGCTGACATGTTCACTAGCGAAAATAAGGTTTTTCCTATGTACATTCGGCTCGTCGCCTTGTACAATGTTATAGGATTTTCATTATATGTTTGAACCGACAGATAATACCTAAAATATTTTGATATAAGGGATGAAAACTATGAACCATGCCCGTGGTGGCAAGTTTTATATAAAAGACGTTTCTGCTCTTACAGGACTTTCCAAACAAGTGATTCGAAAATGGGAAGAAAGATATGATATCATACAGCCTGTTCGCCATGAGAATGGATACCGACTTTACAGCGAGGAAGATATCAACACTCTTTTAACTATTAAATCGCTTCAAAAAAAGGGATTTTCTATTAAACAAGCATCTAACCTGGCAAAAGAGAAGCTCGATACGATGGAAAACGCAACGGTTCAAACGAAGACCGCTCTTGACACAGAACTGAATTATTATGTGATTCAGTTGATGGAAATAGGGTATACGTGTAACGAATTGGATTTACTGATCGTTCTGAAGCAGGCTTATCACTTTTACGGTTTGGAAAAATTTTTGACTTCTGTCGTCTCACCTTTTTTACAAGAAGTCGGAGATATGTGGGAAAGCGGCGAATGGGATGAATATCAGGAATCTGTTTCGAGTATGGTAGTCAAGGACTTCCTTGTGCAAATCCGCCGTAACTTTCAATACTCGGATAAAGCGGAATTAGTTTTAGGTGCTTGTCTTCCACATGAATATCATGAAATTCCTGTACACTATATTTTGTTACGGTTCATGTTGAGAGGGTGGAAAACGACACTGATCGGAGCTTCACCGGCTCCTGGGTCGATCCAATCACTAATAACACGGTTACAGCCCGTTAAAGTCCTGCTGTCTGCATCGACGACGCTTCCATTTGAAAAGGATCCTGATTTGCTTAGCACCCTGGATTTATTCGCTGCTGAAAATAAAGAAATCGAGTTTTATTTAGGAGGAGCGGGTGCAATGCAATACACTAAAGATAAAACGATCAATAATATTTGTGTTACCAACAGCATCGAAGAAATCTTACTTACGAAGCAAGGGAAGGGATCCTGAATTTTAGGTCAATGAAGGGTGAATTTAAACAAGTCAGCGAAAGGCTGATATTCATTGCGCATGGATGTCTTTGTTAATCATTTCACCCTTGATTCAAAAACGGGTACCGATATATCTCGACTCACAGGTCTATCCCGTCATGTTTGCTTAATCATAAAAGTGTCGCGATATAAAAAAACGACCATTTTTTAATGGTCGTTACAGACTATAGACAAACTCGATGATAATCGAGTTTGTCTATTTTTATGGTTGGACAATGTGGCCGTTGATTTCCACTCCAGGCACTCGCTTATCCAGAGGCGGTCGGGGAGCCTCCTTGGCGCTTTGCGCCTACGGTGTCTCCCCTAGACGCGCTTTTCCCGCAGGAGTCTCATACCTTACGTTCCAATCAACTTTGTTTAAATTCATAGGTAGAAGCCTTTTCCACCGGTTAAATTTGATAAGAACGAAATCAAAGAAATAAAAGAAAGGACAACGGATTCTGAGAGTGGCTACTAGGTAAACGTTGAACGAACAAAACAGTTGCCTATTCATTCCACGCGCTGCAGACCGCAACGGTTTTGTATTAGGAACGATTGTAACACCTGGAAATACACATGATAGGTTTTAGAGCCTCTTATTGATCAAGTGATTGAGAAAGTTGGAAACCCACAAGCTGTTGCCGCAAATGCCGCTTATAAAACACCGGCAATTACAAACTATCTATTTAACAAAGAATCATACCGGCTTTACCCTGTACACGTCCTCGAACAGAAGAGGGGTTCTTTCGCAAACATGACTAGGTATACGATGAACATTTTGATTGTTAGCTTTTAACGTACTCAACAACCAACGAATAAAGAGGGCTATCGTGAGTACAAATCTCCCCAATACACCTGTGCAACCTGCTCATCTTTATCACGATGTACAGACAACGAAATTCATCAGAAAGTGGTGACACAGCATATCTGGCAAACACATGTGGAAGGTCAGATCATCTGCGTCATCAACAAGATGGAAACCCTATCTATCCGAAACGTAAAGAAACGATTGAGCGTGTATTCGCAGATGCAAAAGAAATGGTATGCGTTGGACTACTTTAAGGGGACTTAAAAAATTGTCGTTGCAGGCGATGCTTACTTTCGCTGCCATGAATGTAAAGAAGATGGCCAATTGGACATGGAAAGGTCCAATACTGGCCTTACAAAGGGGACGAGCCCTGATCTCTAAAATTCAGGCGAACATTCGAAGATAATTTAAAAGGGGTTCGGAGTAATAGATTCCGAACCCCTTTTGTCTACAAACTGAAACGACCATTTAAAAATGGTCGTTAATCCTTGTTATTTAAATATGATGGATATGATTTTTTCTGTCGTCATTTCACTGTCCACCTCATATGTTCCAGGGCGTAAACCGTTGGCCTTGCCTTTCTTCTCAACCTCTTTAGAAAATGCATTAGCATTTTTAATGACTTTTGCTTTTTGAAGGTCTTTCCCTACATCGATGCTTGTCGAACCTTTAGACACACGCAGGACTGTGCGGTAAACGATTTTTTCCTTCGGTTCTTTTTCTGTTTCTGCCGCTTTTGCCGCATCCATCTGTTTTTTAATGGATTCCGCTTCAGCAATCTGATCTTCCCATTCTTTTTCTGAATGAATGACATACCCTTTGCTCGTGAGGGAATCTTTCATTTCATCTTCAGAAAGTTTCTCCGAAGTGCCCGTAGCTTCCCCTGGGCCAAAGAAGTATACTGCTCCGCACAGACCGGCAGCAACAATGAGGCCACCTGCAAAACTGCGCAATGATTTAGATGTCATTGGCAACGGTCCTCCTTTCATTCTTCGCTTTTATGTAAGGAGTAAGCAAGTTTTCAATCTCATTTTCTGGATGTTTTGTTTTCAATGCAATGCTTTCAGTTGAATAGCCCCGCTTATGTAAATCAAGCACTTCACGCAATAAGTTCCGTTTTTCCGAAGACAGAGCAAGAACGCCTGCCTCTTGTGCCGTAATTTCTGCATCTATCTCGATGTTCCTGATTTTTTCTTGTAATACACTCATTTCATCTGCAAATGAGCTGGCAAGCTGCTCCATTTGTTCGTCCACTTTTACGGAATCCTTTTTACTAAACGATAAAATGAACAGTAAAACTGCTGCACCAAACAAAATGACAAGAGCCCATTCCATCATTCTATGTCCCTCCTTAATCTTTGTATCTATTGTCTCGCTTTCTAATTATATATTGATTTGTCTCAAAACTCGATTTAAAAGAACAAAATACCACAATAGTCACATTTTTATGTAAAAAAAAGGCGCAATATGTCCATCACTCCCGATTCTTCTTGATTAACTGGAAGATCGACCTTCCAGTTAAGGACTATTTTACCACATGTCCATACTTTTTGATAGCTAGGGAGGCCAGGTCTAATGTTGGGACTACTTGTGAGCAATTTTTGATGCATGTTTAGAAACCTTACCGACCCTTGCTGATTTATTCGCTTTTCAAGACGACCATGTCTTGCCTCCATCCAGGCAATCCTTCGAAAAGTAGATAAACATGACAAATACAGTTCAAAACGATAAGATATAGATATAAGGTTCCTTTTCCTGTTTCATAAAATAGGTAAAAATTATCCCATGTCATTCTTTTATTGGATGCATGCAAGATTATAAGGAGGAAACTATGAATATTAAACTAACGAATATACCGCGTTTCATGCAGGCAGAAATCGAACAGCTTCAAGCAAAGTTATCTCCTTTGTTGAAGAAAAATATGAAATATGGCTTTTTATCGACTGTGATGATCGGGTTTTCCGTCATCAATCTTTTTTTCCTTTTATTTAAGAACGAATCATTATCGACCTCGAATATTGCGCTAGGTATCTATGCATTGATTGGGGCAGTCGGGTTCGCACTATTAAAAGAAAATAAACACAACCAAAAAGAAATCGCGAGAATGAGCCGGAATTATATGTTGGAGAGAATCAAAAAAAGCAGCTATGTAACGGATGCGCGGAAAAGTAATTATTATAAAAAGATGAATGAGCAGCCCCTATATGCCATGAATGTTTTTTTTGAGTTTCTTGCAGAAGAACAGCAAAGGAAGGATCAGTCCTTCCATAATGAATGATAAAGGCAAAAAAAAAAGCCCCTTCTTGAACAATCAAGAAGGGGTCAATGCTGTTGCCAGAAGCGGTCCGGAAGTCATCAACATTTGTCTTCACCATTAGGTGGAACTCGGTGGCCATCATCCTATCAAGCAATAGTAAGAGATAGAAAAAACAAACGCAAGCCCCTCATGAACTCACAAGGGGCTTTTATGTTTATGCATGAATTCATTCACTTAATACGGGGTCGGCAATGACAAGGATCTTTCCTGCCTTGATATCTTCCACGTATTGATCGACGTCTTCTTCCTCCAATCCCATATCCAATAGTGGTTTCCTCAAGCCGCCTGCTCCTGAGGCTGCCCCGGCTGCCGCTCCCCCAAATGTAGCGAATATCGGCCCGGCTGCCAATATCGGTCCTATTCCCGGTACGGCCAATGCACTCATTCCAATCAATAAGCCAGTCAATCCGACAGCTCCGCCTGCTGCTGCACCAGCAACCAATCCATCTGTCCTTGTCGGGCTGACTTCTTCCGCTTCATTCGGCAATTTGTCAACGTTTTTTGCTATGATAGATATTTGATCGGAAGTATAACCTTGTTGCTTTAAGTTCTCTACTGCTTCAGTCGCTTTTTTTTCATTTTCATATATTGCTATAAACCTCTTGTCCATGGTATCTGCTCCTTTAAAAGTAATGTACTATACAATACCCTTACTAGAGCTTTTCTAACCTTCCAAGTAAAAATGAATGTCACTCGCGAATTTGCCCCTGTCCATAAATGAAGTATTTGCTCGAAGTCATCGCTGGCAAGCCCATTGGTCCACGCGCATGGAGCTTTTGTGTGGAAATGCCGATTTCTGCACCATAACCAAATTCGAAACCATCGGTAAAGCGGGTGGAGGCATTGTGATAAACAGCTGCTGCATCTACTTTATTTAAAAATATGGAAGCGTTTTGTTCAGCTTTCGTAAGGATCGCTTCGGAATGTTTCGTACCGTATTGGTTAATGTGCTCGATGGCTTCCGATACATCTTCGACAATTTTCACGCTGATTTTCAATGCTAAATATTCATTTGACCAAT
This sequence comes from Peribacillus simplex, assembly GCF_001542915.1. Taxonomy (GTDB): domain Bacteria; phylum Bacillota; class Bacilli; order Bacillales; family DSM-1321; genus Peribacillus; species Peribacillus simplex_B. Next base: position 65,686 of record NZ_LNNH01000055.1, read on the forward strand.
CTTCCTCCGTAGCAGCTTGCGCTTTCGGGAAAGTATGACAAACCTCTTCATCCCCGAATATTTCTATTCCCGCATCATCGAGGAGCGTCAGCAAGCGTCCGCCATTTCCTTTAAACCAGTTTTCATGAATAAGAAGGCTCTCGATTGCATTGCACACGGATGGGCGCTGTGTTTTACCGTTTAATACAACGCGCTCGACCATGGCGATTTCTGCCGTTTCATCGATAAAGATATGGCAATTGCCTGCTCCTGTTTCAAGGACAGGAACAGTGGACTCCTTAATGACCGTTTCTATTAAATTCTTACCACCTCGGGGAATCAAAACATCTAAATACTCATTAAGATGGAAAAGCTCCTTTGCGGTTTCACGGCTCGTATCCTCGATTAACTGTACAGCTTCCACAGGAATATCCGTTTTCGCCAAGGCCTTATGAATGGAGGAGACCAATGCCATATTGGAATGTCTCGCTGATGAGCTTCCCCTTAACAGGACGGCATTCCCCGTTTTTAAAGCTAATGTAGCCGCATCGATGGTTACATTGGGCCTTGCTTCATAAATCATTCCGATAACACCGATTGGCACCCGCAGTTTTTTAATCAATAAGCCGTTTTCTTTTTCAATCGTTTCCAATGTTTCGCCGATAGGGTCTTTTAAATCCATTAAAAGCTTTATCGCAGCTGCCATATCATCAATGCGTGCATCGTTTAACATGATTCGATCCAATATTGATTCACTCAAGCCTTTTTTGCGGCCTTCTTCAAGATCTTTTTGGTTTTCAATCAATAGACTTTCCTTATCGTTTACTAGTTGCTCTGCTATTTTCTCGAGTGCCTCATTCTTCTTTTTTGTAGTCAATCCGATTAGCTGATAACTGGCCGCTTTCGCTGCCTTTCCTTTTACCGTCACTTCACTCATTTCAAATGCCCCCTTTTCTTCCTTTAGATTGATTTGAGCTATGCTTTCACCCATTTATCACGGTGGATGACCTCGATGGAAGTGATCACAAGCTCGGTTGTCCGCTTGCCCATGGCCTGTTTCAATTCCTCATCGGAATAAAGAACCTCACCGCGGCCCAGCAATCCATTTGTGCCAAAGACTTCGACGACATCCCCCTTGTTAAAAACGCCTGTTATTTCATAAATTCCAGCGGGCAATAGACTGCTTCCATTCGAAACCAACGCCCGTTCAGCGCCTTCATCAACGAAGATTTTTCCGGAAACCTGTGAATGAAGGGATATCCATTGTTTGTTTTTCGTTACGGTCGTCAAGACATCATTGCCGATGTATGTGCCGTCCCCGTCGCCCTCGAGGATCTTGATGAGTTTTTCACTTCCCGCTCCAGACCCTATAAATACTTTCACCCCAAGTGAAAGTGCTGTCTGGGCTGCAATCAGCTTCGATTTCATCCCCCCTGTCCCTACATTGGAGACTGCACCTTTTGCCATCTGCAATAAATCTTCCGTAACTTCGGAAAGCTTATCAAATCGTTTAGCCTCCGGGTTCGTATGCGGATTGGAATCATAGAGACCATTGATATCCGTCAAAATGATCAAGTGGTTGGCGTGTACCAGGCCGCTCACTAAGGCGGAGAGCATATCATTGTCACCAAAGGTCAGCTCTTCGACGGATACCGTATCATTTTCATTGATAATCGGCAGGATGCCGCGTTCAAGCAATTCCATCAGTGTAGCATAGGCATTCTTATATCTGTCTTTTTTCGAGAAATCCTTCCGTGTCAGCAGAATCTGTGCCGGGACGATTCCAAACTGCCCCAACTGTTCCATATATGACTGAATCAGCAAACTTTGCCCAACAGCCGCAGCCGCTTGCTTTCCTTTAAGCGTCACAGGCCTGGTCGGATATCCAAGCTTACGAAATCCGGTCGCTACAGCCCCTGATGAAACAAGGACCACTTCATGTCCGGCATTCCTTAAAGCTGCCACTGCCTGAATGTGATCGGAAAATTTGCTTTGATCGATTTCACCTTGTGAGTTGGTTAAAGAACTACTTCCTATCTTAACTACGATGCGTTTCTTTTCCATCGTTTCAGTCCTCCAATAAATATCTTAGCCATGAAAAAAAGCCCTTTTCATCCTCGAAATAAGGACGAAAAGGGCTGCTCTCCGTGGTACCACCTTCATTGAACGCAAGTTTCATGCATTCCACTTTGCCTGATAACGCCAGGATTTGCGCCTATGTTTTGCATAGGACTCAAGAAGCAGGTTCTGCGCTTTCCTGTCACGGGCCTTCCAGCAATTGACGCCGCTCTCTGTCACAGTCATATCTCGCATACTAATCTTCTCTCAACGTTCATGGTTTTAATATAGTATGCAAAATTATCTTCTTGATGTCAATAACATTCCTTGCACTACAGACTTCTTATAGTGCCATGGCAGGACCGAAGAACTCATAGTGAATGTTTTCAGGTTCGACCCCTAACTCCTTCAGGCAAGTGATGAGCGCTTTCATGAAAGGGACAGGGCCACAAATATAATAGTCAGCTTCAGGCTTTACATGGAGGCTCAATAATTCCTTATCGATATACCCATCCTTCACATAATTTTGCAGCTGCTTATCTTGCTCATCCGGATTTTTATACACGAACGAAAATTGATAGCTCACGAGTTTCTGTGCTAGGTCTGTCAGTTCGCCTCTAAACGGCTGCACTTTTCCGTTATCGGCTGCATGAATGAAGTGTACATCACGTTCGGGTGTTTGATCGGCCACTGCATGCACCATGCTCATGAAAGGGGTTATCCCGACGCCGCCGGCGAGGAAGACGACAGGTGTCCTTTTTTCCAGGTCGATGGTGAAATGGCCCGCAGGAACGGTTAAGTCAAGACTGTCCCCCACCTGGATGGAATCGTGCAGGTAGTTCGAGACTCTGCCATCCGGAGAGCTTCCCTGCCTCTCTTTTTTGACGGAAATCCGGAAGTGGTCTTTTCCAGCGGCATCCGACAAACTATATTGCCGATTGAAAAGATAGCGTTCACCAGGTATCGCGATCCGGACGGTTACATATTGGCCAGGAAGGAAGGATGGAATTACAGCACCATCTGCCGGTTTTAAATAAAAGGATGTGATTACATCACTTTCCGGCACTTTTTTGACGACTGTGAATGATTTGAAGTCTGCCCAGCCCCCTTCTTGTTCCGAAGCTTGATCGTACATTTCCTTTTCGATGCTAGTGAAGACTCCGGCGATGATACCATAGGCATCCCCCCAGGCTTGGAGGATCTCCTCTGTAGCTGCTTCCTGTAATACTTCCTTGATTGCCGCCAATAAATATTCCCCGACGATGGGATAATGCTCAGGCTTGACGGCAAGGCTTCTGTGTTTTTGCGCAATTTGCTTGACCACTGGCAAGATCGATTCTAGTTGATCGATATTTTTGGCTGCTGCCAAAACTGTGTTGGCAAGTGCATGTTGCTGCCGTCCTTTCTTCTGATTGGCATGATTGAAAATATTCAATAATTCCGGATGTGCTTCAAAAAGATTTTTGTAGAATACGGTTGTGATGGTTGTACCATGCACCTCTAATACCGGCACTGTGGATTTAATAATATCGATGGTTTTCTGGGATAGCATAAATAAACCCCTTCTCATAAACAAGTATTTTGAATACATGTTTATATTAGAACGGAACGAACTGAAAAGCAATATATTTCATACATCTTTTCAGTCGCTAAAGTTTGATGTTTATAAATTGTTCACATTTATGATATAGTCAAATGGGGATAGAATGTGAGGCGATAGACATGAGGTTGACGAGTTATTCCGATTACTCACTTAGAGTGTTGATTTACCTGGCTTCCCACGACCAAAGCAAATTATCAAATATAAAAGAGATTTCGGAAGTTTATCAACTATCCAAAAATCATTTGATGAAGATCGTCCATAATTTAGGTAAATTAGGCTATATCGAGACGATACGTGGTAGAAATGGCGGTTTTCGCCTGGCAAAACCGCCTGCAGAAATAAACGTCGGGGAAATTGTAAGGAAAACCGAAGAGGATTTTTATTTGGTGGAATGTTTTAAAGATCACGGCAACTGTATCATTTCTCCTGTCTGTTCATTGAAATTTGCCCTAAATAATGCTCTGGATGCTTTCCTACAGGTCCTCGATCAATATACGATTGCAGACTTCATTGAGAATAAAGTGATGCTCAAAGCCTATTTCGATTCTGTTAAACAGCATGACGAAGGGACCGATTCTTAAAGATCGGTCCCTTTTTTCACTAACCAATGATCCGTTCGATCCTGCATTCCTCTTCCATTCTCAAGTCTTTGATTCCTGTTTCCGTATTCAACAAAACTTTAAGTGGGTCGTATGGATTGATCATGATGATCGTCCCGGTTTGCTGATTGGTCAGCAACACTTCTTTTCCTACCAAGGTAGACATTAGTTGAGATATAAACCCAAGCAGGAATTCCGGGTTGAGTTTATCGAACATATCACGGTTCATTTGCTCAATCACCTTATGGAATGGCATGGCCTGATGATATACACGGTTGGATGACATCGCATGGAATACATCGGCTATCGCCACGATTTTCGAATGAGGATGAATATCATTTGCCCTCAGTCTTAATGGATAGCCATTCCCATCTTCCCGTTCATGATGCTGAAGGGCGGATAATGCAACCGACGGAGGCAAGCCGGGGATATCTTTAAGTAATTCATACCCATGGATTGTATGACGCTTCATTTCCTCATACTCTGCAGCAGTCAATTTTCCCCGTTTTTCCAATACACTCTCGGGAATCTTTGTTTTTCCAACATCATGCAAGGTGGCGGCCAGAGTCAGGGTTGAAAGATTTTCTTTGGAAAATCCAAGCTTCCTCCCTATGTAAGTGGCAATGATCCCAACACCGATATTATGGCTGTATGTGTACTCACTGCTCGCTTTCAATCGTTCGAAAAGGTAATGAATATCCGGATTTTTTGCAGCTTCCAAAATGACAGGTGCAATATGCGCTTGAATTGCCTGGACCGTTTCAAGCTGCATATTGCCATTGTTGCGTATTTCGTGAAAAAGACCTTTCAGTTGAACGGAGGCTTGATTGATTTTTTTATTGATTTCCACTTTTGAAAGTGCTTGATGTTCATTCAAGGTCGCTCCGTAATTTTCGGCTTTTTTCAATTTTGCCATCATGAAGTCAATTTCCGGAATGGTAAGAGGCGGAAACGATTTATCATTCAGCTTCCCTTTTCTATTTTTCAAGGCTCTCACACTTTTCTCTATTTTTTACCTATAATACCATATCCTTGGTGATCCTGCAGGATATTATGTGGCCTAATTTTACAAATGTCCTTTAAGTTCGTTGCCTAACTTCTTTAGCTTTTCTCCAACGGTACATTCGGTAATACAGAACTGGTGGGCGTAAGTACGCCCCTTTTCTTTTCGGAAATGTTTTCTCAAAAAGCAATCCTGGCAGAATGAAGTCAGAACATCTTCGACTTCTTCATAAATTTTTTTCCTATTCATTGTGGATATGGCTCCTTTGACCCTGCAATTTCGGATTTGCTGAAAATGGCTTTTCCCTCAAGAGCAAGGGTTGCCAGACGATCGGCTTCCTGATTGTCCTTCCGCGCAATTGGCCTATAAACCGGTATGATCTTTAGCTTATCAAGCTTCGCTTCAATGCGGTCCAGCCATTTATTCAGGCTTTCTTCCATACATGGCCATTCACCTGAAAGTTGCTTCAAGACAACAAGCGAATCCCCTTTGAAAACACAGCTCTGGTGATGGACCCCTAGTTCATCGAGTTGCCTGAGGGCTTCATGAAAAGCGGCATATTCCGCTTCATTATTGGATTCCAATTGCTCCAGTTTTAAATTGGCGCGTAATCGCCAGAACTTTTTGCCCTGGCGAAAGTAAATGGCCACACCGATTCCAGCGAGGCCTTCTTGCTTTTGATATCCTCCATCAAAAAAAACCGACACATCTTGTGGTTCTTCCTCCACTTCAGTCAAAAGTCTCTTTAACTCCTTCTTCGTCCATACTGTATCGAATTCATCCTTAAATTCGACTTCCTTCAGCCTTCCTGCTTTTTCAAGATCTTCCGTAATGACGAGCGCAGTACCGGCTTCAAGCCAATCCGATACGAAAGCGGCAGATGGCTTTTTGGAGGCTTGATAGGTCCATTGCATAATTACCTTCAAAGGTTTCCAGCTCCTTATCATTTCAATATTCATGCGGACGATCGTTCAATTTCCTACCTGTTTTTCGAATACCATTTATACTATAATGTAAGGGAGTTCATGCATCCTTACTATTATAGTCCCCATATTAGCCTGAAATTCTCTGTTTCAATCTTATTTTTCATTCACCAAATCATTGCTAGCTTATACAGAGGGAGGAGTACATCATGATTGAAGTATATATCGATGGTGCCAGCGCAGGTAATCCTGGGCCAAGCGGCGCTGGTGTCTTCATAAATAATAACGGTGTCATCGAGCGGCATTCCATTCCGCTCGGAGTAATGGAGAATCACGAAGCGGAATACCATGCACTAATTAAAGCATTGGAAATTTGTGTTGCCAATAAATATGATGTCGTTTCATTTCGAACGGATTCCCAAGCCATTAACCAGGCCATTGAAAAGGAATATGCAAAAAAAAAATATGCCATATTGCTTGAACGGGCGCTTAAGCTCTCGGCCAATCTTGAATTATTTTTCATGAAATGGATACCTAGTATCGAAAATAAATCCGCTGATGAATTGGCTAGACGGGCCATTCGCTTAAATCAGAATGAGGAAGTTCATGAACAAGACTGCTGATCTTTCATTATTATTCGTTGTATTCATCTGGGGAGTTACGTTTGTCATGGTCCAAAACGCTCTGTCGTTTCTTGAACCATTCACGTTTAATGCCGTCCGTTTTTTGATGGCCGTTGGTTTTTTGCTCATCCCTTATTTACTTACCATTCACAAAAGGCAAAAAACAGGCATTAAAGGTCTTTTATTAGCAGGAATTCACATTGGGGTTTGGCTTTTTCTAGGGTATGGGTTCCAAACGATAGGACTGAATTACACGACTCCTGCAAAGACAGGCTTCATAACGGGATTGAGTGTCGTCATGGTCCCCGTCTTTTCGCTTCTCCTTTTAAAGCATAAGCTTTCCCTTCGTACCCTTATAGGCGTCGGTGCCGCTACTGCCGGGCTTTACTTCATGACCTTGGCTGACCGATCGACCATGAATATCGGTGATTTACTGGTATTTTTATGCGCGATAAGTTTTGCGATGCAAATCATCACTACAGCCAGGTACGCCAAAAGCATGCCTGCGTTACCGTTGACGCTGATCCAGCTTTCAACAGTTTCATTATTATCCTTTGCGTCAGCCTTCATTTTCAACGAAGATCATTCCGTCATGTTCAGGCCATCTGTCATGCTGCAGAAAGACGTGTGGACTGCTTTAGTGGTGACGGCAGCACTTGCCACTGCATTCGCTTTTTTTGCCCAAACTTACTTCCAGGCTTATACCACACCGACCAGGGTTGCATTGATCTTTTCAATGGAACCGGTTTTTGCAGCGTTATCCTCTTACATTTTGATAGGGGAAAAATTGACTTCCGCTTCCCTCATCGGCTGTGCACTCATTTTCTTGGGAATGATACTTGCTGAATTGCCAACAAGGCGGAAAAAAACGAAGATCGCCCAGGAAATTTCCTGACGCTACATAAAATAAATCGGACTTCTACCTAAAGGGAGTCCGATTTATTTTAACAGCCCCTGTTCCATTGCGAACGATATCGCACCGTTACGGGTTTCAATGCCATTTTGTTTCAAGTTTTCCAAAAATGAGATATAAAAGCTGCCGTCAAAATTCTTCTGGACCTTTAAAGTCAGCTCTATTGCAGCATTGACTAAAATATCACTGGCGTCTGTATAGCGCTTGCCAAAATAAATAAAGCCAATGGCATCATTGCCAAAAGTGAATCCCTTTCCTTCCAAAAAACGAACGTACTCCTCAGTCGATTTCGCCACTTCTTCATCCACTCCAAAATTCATGCCTTATTTTCATCTTACCGTAAATAAAAGATTTTGACTATCCATTTTTCGACAAAAAATTCACGGTACAAAGTAAAAGAGCTTACTATTGGTTAGACCCTTTCCTATAAATAAAACCCATTAAAAACGAATGGATCTACAGAGTTCATGGATGTTTTTCCCGTTATCCTCGGTTCTGAAGGGTGTACTTCTCCGTTTCTTTCCACTACAGGCAATCGCTTCTACAGAGGCGGTTCGCCCGAGCCAACTTGGTGTCCCGTAGATGCGCTACCCCCGCAGGAGCCTCGAGAACCGGCTCAAACAACTTTGTTTTAACTCAAAGACAAAACCCTTTTCATGGTTTTACAAGGGAATAATAAAAACTTGAGGGGATGAGGATGCTCTCTAAACACGATACTATACAGCCAAATCAACCTGATATGATTACGTTAGATCAGCTGGTGCATCGAACCGTTTGGTTGGTCCCCTGACCTCTGAAATTCAGGGTAATAATCGAAGGGAATTTCAAAAAGGGAGCTCCGATTAGGAAGCTCCCTTTGTTTTGTGTTATATCATCCTTAGTAAAGCCCTGAATTCATGATCCCTGGCAAGGTTTTGCACTTTCTCACGGTCATAGCGGTACACGGCTTCATCCAAAGAACATGAAATCGGAACGTCACATTTTATTTCAGCAAGTTTTCTGGATAAATGGAGCATATCGACGGCAGACTCAATCTTAGCCCGCTGCCCTTTAGTCAAGGAAGCGACATTTTCAAGAATGCCTTCGATGCTTTGATACTGTATCAATAATTTTAACGCTGTTTTCTCGCCAATCCCTTTCACTCCGGGATAGTTATCAGCTGTATCACCCATTAAAGCTTTTAAATCAACCATTTGCCTTGGTGTGATCCCTTTCCACTCATAAAAGCTATCGGGATTATGAACCTCATAATTACCGTAGCCTTTCTTCAGCAATAGAACGGATATATTTTCTTCTATTAACTGGAGCATGTCCTGGTCGCCTGTCAATATACTTACTTGGCTATGCTGGGCAGATGCTTTTGCAATGGTCCCGATACAGTCATCCGCCTCATAACCAGAAAGTCCTATATTTGGAATATCAAAGGCTTCTACTGCCTTTTTAGCCAAGTCGAATTGCGGGATCATTTCGATGGGAGCTTCGGAACGGTTGGCCTTGTACCCATCAAATATTTCATTACGGAACGTCTTGCTTCCCATATCCCAGCATACTGCTACATGACTGGGTGAAAATTGATTCACGGCTGTCAGCATATGCTTCAAAAAGCCTTGAACGGCATTTGTAGGCATTCCTTTTGAATTGATCATGAACTGCCCCGTAACGGCAGTTGCATAAAAAGCCCTGAATAGGAGCGCCATTCCGTCAACAAGCATGAAGGAATGCTGCTGCTCATTTTCTTTCATTAACACATTATCACCTCTATCATGATGTACATATATTTTACCATACCTGTGCACTTTTTTAAGGAGCGTTTATTTGGAAAATTTATCACTCAATCGGATTATCATCATACGAAATCCAGTCACTAAAGCTGCCAATATAAAGCTTAACATGTTTGTAACCAGCTTCTTTCAATGCAACATAATTGGGAGCTGCCGTTACACCAGAACCACAGTACACGATGATTTCCTTATCTCTGCCAATGTCGCTGAAATTCGAATGAAGTGCTTCCTCCTTTTTGAAATGGCCATTATCGAGCACCTTCGTCCACAGCTTATTGACTGCGCCAGGAATATGTCCGGCTTTTTTATCGATCGGCTCCTCGATTCCTTGATACCGTTTGGCTTCCCTTGAATCCACCAAAACGATATCATCCGCGCTTCTCATTGTAAATTGCTTCACTTCTTGATAAGAGGCATGAACCGACTCATTTAATTCCATATGATATTCAGTTGATGGATAATACGAAAGAGCTGCATCTATTGGGTACCCTCCATTCTTCCAGGCAGCATATCCACCGTCAAGCACTTGGACATTCCGATGGCCAAGATAGCTCAGCAGCCAGACAAATCTGGACGCATAAGAACCCTCTCCGCCGTCATAAGCCACGAGTACCGTATCATTCGTTATTCCGTTTGCTTCCAATTTCCCTTTAAAAACGGTTAAGTCTGGAAGCGGATGCCTCCCGCCATGTTCCTGAACCTGACCTGATAAGTCTTTTTCAAGATCGAAATAAACGGCGCCGGGAATATGGTCTTCTTCAAATTCCCTTTGCCCTGCGTCAGGCGATCCTAGCCGAAAGCGACAGTCACAGATCCTTATATCATTGGTTGTCAGCAACGGCAACAATTCTTCTTTATCGATTATATAACTCATCTATATCTCCTCCTATTTAAAACGGTCCAGAATGGTTGGGACCATTCCCGTGCACTTCCATGCAGAAGGCTTCATTCTTTCATTCTTTATGTACGCTGATTTCCCCTCTATTAATGAGAAGATTTTTTTCGGCTTTTCAGTAAAATCGAACTGCCCATTCATTGTTTTCGGTTTCAAGCACTACTTCCCGGATTACTTATCATATATACTGATGAAAAGGAAGCTGGAAATCCTTCGATGAATGAAAAGAATGGCTGCCGGCAGCAGCCATTCTTTGGTTTTATGGTTTTTTTCTCAATCATATGATATCCAGGTTCTCACTACATTTATTTCGAATGCATTTTTGCCAATTGCGTTACGGCATTTTCATAATATGGTAAATCGACCTTTTCCTCCAAAGCTGCACGCAGCCCCGCAAAGATATCGGCTACCTCCTTCTTGAACTCGTTTTGAATGGCAAGCAATTCTTGATCAAGCACTTGATCATACATGGCAAAAATCCGCTCCCCCTGCTCTTTTACATACGTAAGGGCAGGTTCATCCAAACGCTTCTGAAGACCCTCGCTCATTTTCACTTTTTCATTTTTTTCAAAGAAAGACTTAGGGTTTTTAAATAAAGCCAATTCCTTCTTGAATTCCGCTGTATCCAATTGGACGAAAGCTCCCGTGAATTCTGGCGATTCCCGCTCATTAGGTTCATATGGCTGCACCGAGAGGGTTTTTCTTACTTTCTGCATTTGCTGCACCAAACCGTTTTGTTTTTCGTTCAACAATTTATTGACGAACATTTCCGATCTTAAAGCCGTTGCCCGCATTTCCTGGGCGAGGTCAAAGCCTAACGCATTCAGTAAATTACTTAGTGATTGCTTCAGGACCCTTTTCAAATCCCCGCCATCATCCTTCAGGACAGATGGGTTGAATGACTCCTTGAAGAAATCATTAAACCGGAAAAAGACCCGTTGTTTACTATAAAAAGTCAATTCGTCTATTTCTTTTTTCAACCGTTGCTTTTCTGCATCGCCTTTCATCACAGAGAGAATGTCAGAAATCGCGTGAGCCTCACTGGAAAGGGTTTCCAAAGCTTTTCTTTTCGTTTTTTCATCCTGCTTTGAAGCTGCAATCACATCACGAAGGAGCTCTTCCGTCCTTTTTACAGCTGCTTGTGCCGATTCAATGGCAAGTCCTGTTAGATCATTTTCGATAAAAGAATCGAATTGCTTTTGGAACTCGGAAATTCCGCTATTCGGCAGGAACGAGTGCTTAAATGAACCTGGCGTTTGCTTTTCCGATAATGCCCCTTTGCTCGTAAGTGGAAACAGCTTTGGAAAACGGATGCCGAATCCATTCAGTTGATTCTTGACATAATCCATCACTTCGTCCAATTCATCGGACGTTTGTGCAAGATCGACGGCATTGACGATAAAGAACATCTTATCCATGGCGAATGAATCTTTCACACGGCCAAGTTGAATCAGGAACTCCCTATCTGCCCGGGAAAATGGATGATTATAGTAGGTCACGAAAAGAATGGCGTCGGAATTCTTGATGTATTCGAAAGCAGCTCCTGTATGTCGGGCATTTATCGAATCCGCTCCAGGAGTGTCGACAAGCACCATCCCTTGCTTTGTCATTTCGCAGTCATACCTCAATTCGATCAAATCCACGAGACATGACTTGGACTCTTCGGCAGCAAACCGTTTGAACCCTTCCAAATCCACCGTAACCACATTGCCTAAATCATCTTTATGCTCGGGCATCCCTTGGTGAAAAGCGCGAAGGAATGATAAATGTGTTTTCCCTTTATCCACTTCGCCTGCATCGGCGATGATTTGCCCTGCCAGTTGAAGGGCTTCATCAAGTGTCTTTGCCGATTTATCAAAGGCAGCCAGAGCCAGGCTAACATCTTCCAACAGCATCGCTTCCGTTTTTAATTTGACCGTTGCTGTTCCATGAGGATGATCAGCGTCGGAAGCCATGATTTTGTTGATGGCAGCTGTCGTCGGGTTCGGAGAAACGGGTAGGACGCTTTCTCCCATTAACGCATTGGCAAAGGAAGATTTACCGGCACTGAAGGCCCCGAAAAGGGCAACGGTAAAGGTCTGCTTCTCCAAACGAACTGCCTTATCGGTCAATTCTTTATAGAGTGATTGGAAGCCTCTCAATGGTTGAATCAATTGAGCGGCCTGCTGTAGGCTTGTGGCCGTTTCCATTAACTTTTCTTTTCCCCTTAGATCCGTTGCCCCCTGAATGGGAACCGCAGTGGAAGGTTCGGCATCCTGCCCTGTTTGCTCTGCCACAGCTGGCACTTTGACATGCTCTGGTTGGTTTGCTTCAGCAGTTTTCATGATTTTGACGGTAATGTTTTTTTCCTCTTCATTCCACTGACTTAGAAGATTGTCGATATCGTGCTCCGTGGCCAAAGTGGCCGTTTGATTGGCAATTGCCTTCAAACTTTCCGATTGGGCAGCGATTTCGGCGTTGATAACCGCCGTCGCTTTTAAGGCTTCCGCGAATTCGGCAAAACCTTCGAGCGCCTTATCGATGGATTGCGACTGCTCTTCCACGATTCCTTCCATGACGGCAGCGATTTGGTTCAAAAATCTTTCCGATACATCACGGGCCTTCTTTTTGATGGCAGAGGCCAAGTCATTTGTATAATTTAAGACATATTCACCGGTTATATCGACTTGAGGTTTCAGGGAGCCTTTTATGTAAGCTTCCGTTACCTCGATTTGCAGTGTCTGGGCTTTGCTTTCAAGCGCTGAATCATGTACTTCGGCCTTCGTCAACGTTTTGACCGCCAACTCCTTAAGATGCCATTCAAGCTGGGTCTTCACTTTTTCTTGCAAGTCGGCCAAAAATGCCCGGATACGCTCCTCACGCTCCGCCTCCGTTTTTTTCTTGGCAAATAATAGACCCATTTTAAAATCAGGTTGTGCCGACTCCAAAAAGGATTTTCCAAGGTCACGTGTGGATGCGGGCATGATGTATGCGCTCTTCAGAATCGTTTCAAGGGCATCGGAATATTGGGCCTTGATAGCCTCTGTACGGCCATTCAATGTGTTTTTTTCCTTCATTAGGCTGTCCACTTGGTGTGCCAGGTGCTTTCGCTCTTCAAAAGGAAGTTCGGATAATACTTCAATTTGATTCGCGTGTTCTTCTTCATACTGTTCCTTCAGCCAGGCAAGATGCCTGTCGACTAATGCTTTAGCCGATTGCATGATGGCATCCTTTCCATCATTTTGGCCCCTATCTGCCATTTCATATATAAACTTGCGAACCTCTTCGATTTCATTATCTTTATTGTTCAGTTCTCTAACGGATGTATAAAATATCCCATCAGGGTATACATTCCAATTTGCAAATGCTTCCGAAACGGAAAGCTTGAAGTCTTGAAAGCCAAGCTCACGCTCATCATGCTTATCGATCATATTGATAATCAAATAGGTCGGTTTTTCAGCCTCCAGCAATTCTTTGGTGAAAAGGAAATTCACTTCTGATTGAACGTGATTATAGTCCATGACATAGAAAACGACATCAGCAAGATGCAGCGCTGATTCCGTAGAAACCCTATGGGCATCATCAGTCGAATCGATTCCTGGCGTATCCATGATGGCACATGAATCCGGAAGGGAAAAATGCTTGGAACTTATGGTTATAGCCGATACAGAATCTCCATCTTTCGCAAATTTCTTAACTTCTTTAAAGTCATATGGTGCTGGAAATAAAACGGGCGGCTGGTTATGATAAAAGACTTTGGCATAGTCTTCTCCTTTTTGGACTTTAACCGTATTGGCACTCGTTGGAATCGGTGAAGAGGGCAATACTTGATCATCCAGCAGGAAATTGATCATACTTGATTTACCGGCTGAAAAATGACCGCAAAAAGCGATGATGAATTCCTCATTATTCACTTTCATGATTAACTGCTTCAGCTTATCCGCGTTGCCTGTATCACCTGCCGACTGAAATTTCTCATACATGGCAGTCAAAATTCCCAATTTCGACTGTTGTTTAACTGTTTCTTGAATCATGAATCCATACCCCTTAATCTATCGTCATTTTAATACTCTTATTGTAAACGATTTCGATTGTTATTCATACCGTCAGCTTTTAGTTTTACTATATGATGCATTACATGGCATGTTAAAAAAAACCACCGATTGGTGGATAGGCGCAGTTTGATTGATCGGAACCCTTTTTTGAAACAAAAAAAAACCAGGCTATTTACCTGGTTGTAGGAGTGGGGTTGAATGATGCCCGGTTTTCCTTTGTTGACTCATCATAAGGTCTATTCGCCTTTGCCGGTTTTTGAATATTACTCAGTACATATTTCATCACAAAACCATATGTAGCGATTGTCAATAAAATGAATACCCAGACCATTACATACACCATCCTCTTTTATATTGAACTGCTTTTTATTTTTTAAAGAATTCATTTGGTTATTTGATTGAGAATAATTTTCATCTTCAATTAAGATATTATCACGAACGATAATCATTTTCAATAAGAAAATGAAATGTTTTTTATTTTCCTTTGAAAACCGCCGAGTATTCCGTATTTTCCCTTAATGCTTTCTCTTCAAGAGGAATTCTAACCGCCATCATCCAGATGTTCAAAACCGTAAAGATGATCGCTGTATAATATGCATTGAATAACAAGGAAATAACGATAATCTCCGTAGCCACGATAATGTAGTTTGGATGTTTGAAAAATTTATAAGGTCCTTTAATGACTACTTCGGCATTGGGAACGACGATGATTTTTGTATTCCAATGCTTCCCTAATGAGCTGATCACCCAAATCCTTCCTGACTGAGCAACCAGGAAAAGAGTCAGCCATATAGGCCATAGGGCAGAGACATCCCTTCCAAACACGATTACTTCAAAAATGAGGACGATAAAAAAGCTTACGTGCATCAGGACCATCCATCTGTAATGGGACTCACCGTATTCGACCGCTCCAGCCCCTTTCAGCTGCTTTTCATTCTGTTTGGCAATATATAATTCCGCGAGGCGCTGAGTCGCAATCAAGACAATGAAAATGGCAAAAATCATCATGTCCACCTCATTAATAACAGTTCGGATGAAAATCCCGGCCCCAATGCAGCGGCCAAGCCTAAGTCTTCTTTATTTCCGCCGCGCTGCATGAATCTCTCCAAAACATACAAAATGGTGGCTGATGACATATTGCCAAACTCCCTCAATACATTCATTGACACTTTGGTCATGCTATCATCGAATCCCAAGGCTTCGTGATAGGCATCAATGACCTTTTTCCCGCCTGGATGAGCAATGAAATCCGTAATATCGTCGAGCTTCAGTTCATTTTCCACTAAGAAGGCTTGTACATTCGGTTTTAGCCAATCCTTGATGATGGTGGGAATATCCTTGGAGAAAACGACATATAGTCCCTGATCCTTAACATCCCACCCCATTACATCCAAGGAATCCGGCATGAGAGTGGATTGGGAATCCAGGAAGGACAAATGACGTTCTTTTCTTGATAGTTCAGGAGATACTTCATCGCCGCACACCAATACACAGCTTACTCCATCAGAAAATAAGGAGGTTCCAATGAGATTGCTTTTTGAAATATCGTTTCTTTGGAATGTTAAACTGCATAATTCCACGCTTAAGACAATGACCTTCGCCTTCGGGTAAGCCTTGCAATATTCGAAAGCCCGTGATAGGCCGCTCGCCCCCCCAGCACAGCCTAGCCCCCAAATCGGAATCCTTTTCGCATGCGGATTAAATGGAAGTTCATTCATGATCCGGGCATCGATCGTCGGAGTAGCCATCCCCGTGCTCGAAATATAAAAGAAAGCATCCAGTTCGTTTGCCGGAAGCTCCTCTTTTAAGAATTCCGTGTTGGCCAAGCATTTTTGAATCGCCTCCACACCGAACTCAATGGCCTGCTTGATATATAAATCATTCCGTTCTGCAAAAGTATGCTCTTCCTTAAACCAATCAAGATCATTGGAAAAATACCGATTCTCTACTTGTCCATTCTTAAAGGCTTTTAGTAACCGTTCAATATTTTTAAAGGAAGGTCCGAAGATCTCCCGTGAAAATTCCATTATTTTATCCTGTGAAAGTAAATATGGCAGCTTTATATGTGAAGCAGAAAGTAAATACGGCATGAGCCCACCCCTTATTATTCTTGATATGGGTAATATACCCACCAGTACAATTTTTATGCTTTCTAACTAAATGACTACAGCTTTTGTTGATCTCTTGTATTTTTTTCTTAATTTATTAAAATAAATAGGTAAAAAAACCTATTTATTTGGTAAGATAGAGAATAAACCCATACTATCGGAGGATTTAATTATATGGAAAGCAACGCTGTTATCACAAAAGTACTGAATGGAACCATTCTCGCTGTCAAATCGGTCCTTCCTTTCTCGTTGGATATTCAAAAGCCCTCTCTCTTTAGGCAGCCTTTCGAGCAGGAATCCATCAGCGTCCTCATCGGCATGACAGGCGATATTCGCGGAAGACTGATCATTGAAGGCACAAACGAATGCATGAGTAAAATAGGTGAAAGCATGTTTGGCATGCCATTGGAAGGGGAAATGCTTGAATCTTTCGCAGCCGAGCTTGGCAATATGCTCGCAGGAAATATGGCAACCTCCTTGGCAGCCGATACAACGATGGATATAACACCTCCCACCGTCATAGTCGGCAAGACGAAATTATATGGCTTTAATGAAGCCATTAATCTCCCCATCTCATTGGATGGTGCAGGGACGATTAATTTCATCCTCATAATCGAAAAATAGCCATACCCAATAAAGCCCCCTTACTCATGAAGTAAGGGGGGGCTTTCAATCTTCCTCTTTTACGGAAGATTGATTTTGTACCTGGATAATTATGCTTTGAAACTCCTCTTTGCCACAAACACTGCACCTGAACTCCTGGCTTAAAATGGTCCGACAATGAATGCAATATTTTTTCTCCATCTCTATCACTACTTTCCTGAACATATACTATCAATATATTCAATAACGGAAGATAGTTTCCTTTTATCTGATAAAACCATCATGCATCTTTAATGGTGCTGCATTTTTCAGACAAAAAAATTGCCCCGAATTCTCGGATTTGAGAATTCGGGACAAGAAACGGCTGAATCTACTAAAACTTAGGCTGCCTTCTGGCCTTGCAGACCCGCTTGCTTTACTTTTCCCTTCGTCGGAATGATGTTGAAGATGATATTCAAGAAAATCGCTGTCAAACTACCGGCAACAATACCGTTTTCCGTCAAGATTTGAAAACTTTGCGGGATTTGGGCAAATAGCTCAGGAACGACCGTCACCCCAAGGCCCATGCCGACTGAACAAGCAATGATCAATAAATTTTCTTGGGAGGCAAAGTCCACTTTGCTTAACATCTTGATCCCGGCAGCTACCACCATACCGAACATCGCCACCATCGCGCCGCCAAGTACGGATGAGGGGATAATGGTCGTGAATGCACCAATTTTCGGAACAAAACCTATGAAAATAAGAATACCTGCCGTTGTATAAATGACATTCCTTGTTTTGATGCCTGACAGTTGAATCAATCCGACATTTTGTGAAAAAGCGGTATATGGAAAGGCATTGAACAAACCGCCAATCATGATGGCTAGCCCCTCGGCACGGTATCCACGAGCTAGATCGTCTTCTGAAATCTCTTTTTCCGTAATTTCACCAAGTGCATAATATACGCCAGTCGACTCCACCAAGCTGACGATCGCCACCAAAGTCATGGTAATGATCGGTGTGATGTTAAATGTCGGAAGGCCGAAGTAGAAGAAATGTGGCATATGCAGCCAAGTGGCATTGACCACTGAGCTAAAATCCACTTTTCCAAGGAAAAATGCAACCAAGGTTCCCACCAACAGCCCTAATAAAATGGAAATGGAGCGTACGAATCCCGTTGAGAATTTATACATGAATATGATGAATAATAAAGTGCCAAATCCAAGGGCCACATTCGTCAAGTCACCGAAATCTTCAGCCCCCTGACCTCCGCCGAGATTGTTGATCGCGACAGGAATGAGCGTAATGCCAATGATCAAAACGACCGATCCAGTGACAATGGGCGGGAAGAACCTTGCCAACTTCCCGAAGAATTTACTGATTAACACGACAATCAATCCCGATACCAAAATGGAGCCGTAAATGGAGTTGATTCCATATTGCGTACCAATTGCTATCATCGGGCTAACTGCTGTGAACGTGCAACCTAGTACCACAGGAAGCCCAATTCCAAAGAATTTATTTTTCCATACTTGCAATAAGGTTGCTATTCCACACATTAAAATATCAATCGATACTAAATAGGTTAACTGCGCTGCGGTCAATCCCAGCGCCCCACCGACAATCAATGGGATGACGATCGCACCTGCATACATGGCAAGAACATGCTGTAATCCTAAGGAAGCAACTTTTAATGGTGATTGATTAGACATGGATCGGAGCCCCTTCCTTTTCTTCAACGAACGTTATCTCACCGAGTTTCAATTCCGCGATTTCTGCAAGTGACTCCACCTGAAAGCCTTGTTCCCTAAGGTCCTTCCCGCCGCTTTGGAAAGCTTTTTCGATAACGATGCCGATTCCTGCCACTTCTGCACCAACCTGATGGCAAATATCCACCAAGCCTCTAGCTGCTTGACCGACCGCAAGGAAGTCATCGATGATCAATACCTTATCGCCCGCTTCAATATATTTATTGGAAACCGTGATTGTATTGGTTTCTTGCTTTGTGAAGGAATGGACGGAAGCAGTCACTAAATCCTTTGTCAACGTAAGCGATTTACGTTTGCGTGCAAAGATTAGCGGGACTTCCAATTCCAAGGCTGCCATCAATCCAGGTCCAATGCCTGAAGATTCGATGGTCAGCACTTTCGTTATTTCCTTTTGTTCAAAACGCTTGGCGAATTCTTTACCGATTTCTTTCATCAGCAAAGGATCCATTTGATGATTTAAGAATGAATCCACTTTTAATATGTCTTCAGATAAAGCTTGACCCTCGGACAAGATTTTTTCCTTTAAAAGTTGCATGAAGGTTCCTCCCAGTCTTGGATGTTTTTTGACCCATAAACCGTGCCTTGTTTCCGGACAAAATGAAAAAGCCCAGGAAACATTGCGGCACTTTGTTGGAGTGAAGCAATATTCCTGGGCATTTATGTATAATGAATCGGCAAAAGCCTCCCATTATGTATGCGACAGAACCTATTACTCACCCATAGTCGAATTATTTACGGCAATTCGGTAGAAACTTGCAGGCCATATCCCTGCGATTATACGAGTGAAACTTTATAATTTTATTAATATATGAATTATAACAACGCTTCTTTAATTTGAAAAGGCATTTTTGATAAAAACCGAACTTTCAATTAAAATGTATAATGATCATTCGTTTATTTGGAATATTATGAAATTTGATAGCCAGTTATTTTCCCTAATTCTCCAAAAAACAGGAAGACCCTGGCGTTTTCACCAAGGTCCCCCTTTATTCTATTGAATTTTATAAACTTTTTTGTATTTACTTTCAAGATACTGAATTAAATACTGGACATTCAATCCTTCCCCTGTCGTTTCTTCCAAAATCTCTAGAGGTTTTTTTGTTTTGCCGTATTTATGGACATGATCATTCAGCCATTTCCTGATTGGTTCCATGTTGCCGGATTCCAACAAAGCATCAAATTCAGGCAAGTCTTTTAGCATGGACTGCTTGATTTGGGCTGCATACATATATCCCAATGCATAAGATGGGAAGTAGCCGAAGCTGCCGTCTGACCAATGTACATCTTGCAATACACCCATGGCATCATTCTCAGGCACGATTCCCAAATATTCCTTATATTTTTCATTCCAGACCTTAGGCAAGTCCTTCACTTCAAGTTCTCCGTTGAATAGGGCTTTTTCCAGCTCATACCGGATCATGATGTGTAAAGGATATGTAAGTTCATCTGCCTCAATGCGGATCAAAGATGGCTTTGATTCGTTAATGCCACGGTAGAAGTCATCCAGCGTCACATCATCGAATTGCCCGGGAGCAAATTCTTTTAGAAGGGAATATTTATTCTTCCAGAAGCTATAGTTCCGCCCAATGAAATTCTCGAAAAACAGTGATTGCGATTCATGGATCCCCATTGATGTCCCTTCATCAAGCAGCGTTCCGGTTAACTCCTCCGCGATATTCTGCTCATAAATGGCATGTCCGCATTCATGGATCGTACCAAAGATGGCACCCCTGAAATCATTCTCATCGTAGCGGGTCGTCACCCGGACATCCCCCCGATTAATTCCAGTCGCAAAAGGATGGACGGTTTCATCCAGCCTGCCAGCCTTGAAATCATACCCCAGCTGTTCTAAAACGGCAAGGTTCAATTGATGCTGTTTATCCTTTGGGAACTTTTTATAAAGGAATGCCGTTTCCGGTTGATGTTCACTTGCAGCGATTTGCTTTACAAGAGGCACGATACTCGCACGGAGTTCACTGAATACCTTGTCAAGTATGTCTACGGTCATCCCTGGTTCATACATATCCAATAGGGTGTTGTATTTCTGTCCCTCATAGCCCCAATACTCTACGAACTTACGCGTATACGCAACAATTTGCTCTAGGTAAGGTTGAAATAACGAAAAATCCGCTTTTTCCCTTGCCTCTTCCCAAGCACTTTCAGAGCGGGATTGCAGAATTACGAATTCCTTGAATTCATCTGCAGGGATCTTCTTGTTTCTTACGAACTCTTTTTTACATTCTTGTACCATTTTATTGGTCGTAGGGCTCAGGCTCGCTTCCCCCATTGCAAGTTCTGTAATGAACGACTCCATCTCGTTACTTGTGCTCATATTAAAAACCTCTGAGGATAAAACCCCAACAACTTCTGATCGCTGCTCTACTCCTTTTTTCGGTGCACCTGTGCGCAAATCCCAAAAAATCAGCGCCAGTGCCTCCTTATAGGCGGCAATTTTCTTGATATACTCTTTAAATTCCTTTTCTATCAGTTTGATACCCTTTTTATTCATTTTCACTGCTCCTTCCACCTACACTTTACCATATTATACTAAAATCATTCACCTCAGAACTATCGGCAAAAAAAAAGAGCCAAGGGAGCAAGCCCCCTTAGGCTCTAGACTGAAGTGCGTTTACAATGTAACAGGAAGAACGGAGACGATCTTATCTTTCACCTGTTCCGAAAGATTCTTTTCCGTCAAAATCTGAACGGTTCCAGAGTCATCGCTCGTCCTGATCAAGCGACCTATCCCTTGACGCAGGCGAAGGAGCATGTATGGAAGATCCACTTCCTCGAATGCATCGGCAACCGAATTCCGTTTGGCTTCAAACACTGGATCACGCGGCGGGAATGGCAAGGAGTGTATCACGACATTTTGCAGTGATGGCCCCGGAACATCCAGACCTTCCCATAAATGATAGGAGAACAGGGATGATTGCTCATCTTCTTGAAACTTCTTAACAAGATCACTGATTTCCGCTTCCCCTTCAAAATAAAAAGGATAAGCGGATTCAGGACAATGATCCTTGAACCAATGCAATTCTTCTTTTGAATGAAATAACACCAGCGTCCGTCCTTCATTTTCCTCAATCGTTTTCAATGTATACTGAAGCTTTGCCATTTGGTCTCCATTTTCAAAGACAGGCATGTTCATTTTCATAACTTCATCATAGTCGAATGGAGATTCCACAGAGAAGCTGTCATACTTTTCTATCCCTAAGCTATCAGCAATGTATTGGAAAGATTTATTATCCGATAATGTCGCCGATGAGAAAATGTACGGGATCTTTTTAGAAAATACTTGTTCAGCCAGGATGTCCTGTACCAGCCTTGGCATAATGACCAATGTTTTCGTCATTTCATTTTCTTCAAACCAGGAAACGGCCTGCTCATCCTTCACGAATAGTGAAAGCGAGTAGCCCAGCTGTTCTAAATATTCTTCCGTAACCTTTAGGTCATAATCATTGATCGTGTACATTTCCGCTTCAAAAACGAGGCTCTCCTCCAACTCTTCAACCTTTTTATGAAGCTTTTGGGCGAAGCTCGTTATTTGTTTGGACATCGGGATTTCATAGCGATTCGAACCGCTGACATGAATCGCTTTTTCATCGAGCAAATCAAAAAACTCTTCATTGATGTCAATTAAGTCTTCAATGATGTATAGCGTTTCTTCACGAACCTGATTGCCTGTAAGCAATTCCAAAACAGAAGCGAGTGTTTGTTCGCCGACTTTGTACGTTAACGCCTTTTGAGCAGCAAATTCCAATAGATGGCCTTCATCAAAGACGACGCAGCTATGCTCTGGAAGTAAAGGTAATTGCCCTTCGCGCTTCCGTTTCTCTTTAGTCCATACATGCTCCATGAAAAAGTCATGGGAACAAATGATCAAATCACTTGATTTTCGATAATGATCCCGTGATAGGGTTTGTCCGCAGCGATGGCGTTTATCACAAGTAAAACAGTTTTGAAGCTGATCCCAGCCGACTTTGGACCAATCTTCATCATTCAAATAGGGATATTGTTTACGGTCCCCGTATGCTGTATAGGCATTCATGGATGAGTTATCATGGACAAACTTCGGAAGTTCATCATAAAGCTGATCGATGCCTTCAGAATCTTCATGGTTGACCGCATGCTCCAATTTCTTAAGACAAACATATTGATCGTGGTATTTGGCAAGACGGACATCCACTTCAATACCTAACGCATTCTTGATTTTTTCAATGTCGCCTTCTTCTTTCACAAGCTGTTCAATCAATGTTTCATCTGCACACGAAATGATTGCCGGCTTGTTCGTATATCTTGCATAACAAATCGCATATAGTAAATAGACCAAGGTCTTACCGGTCCCTACACCAGCTTCAGCAAAACTTACATTCTTTTCTTTAAAGGCTTTTTCCAACTGAAATGCCATGAAGATTTGTTCATCACGCAGCTCAAATCCTTTTTCGGGAAGAATATCGTAAAAAACATCACCGATCCATTCTGAAAGCTTATCGTAAAAAGAATCTTCCTTTGTTACCGAAAAAGGCAGTGTTTTAAGCATCCTGGTCTCCCCTTTTATCTATCATAAAGTAAGTCAAATCCGCACCGTAATAATCTTAAGCAAAAGTATATTATCCTTCATTACACTTTAATAGTCAAGGTATTTGCCATATACCAGGAATGAAATGTTCAGCGCATGCTGTTCATAATTGGTCCAAGGAAAATAAAAGACAGGCTCTAAAAAGAGCCTGTCTGTAAATAATATAGGGTTGAATTAAGCTTTGTTTACGTTTGATGCTTGTGGTCCACGTTGACCTTGTTCTACATCAAATGTAACATCTTGGCCTTCTTCAAGTGTTTTGAAACCTTCGCCTTGGATAGCTGAGAAATGTACGAATACATCGTCTCCACCTTCACGTTCGATGAAGCCAAAACCTTTTTCTGCGTTAAACCATTTTACTTTACCTTGTTCCATTTTTGTTGCCTCCTAGTGTGTTTTCCACACATTATATTACTATCCTTGCTCATTGCACATTAAGGTACTCCTTAAATCTGAACAAAAATAATTCATTATTAGAATAACAGAAAAGGAAATGATAAGCAAGACTGGAACCTATTATGAATAAAACGTCCTGACTATTCAAAATGTTCCATTATATTGGACCTATTCCTCGACTCGAGGCTGTCTCGGCGGGCGTTTTCCCCAATATTGATAAAGATCGGCACGAATGAAGCCGTTGAACAACTTCCTTTTTTTAGTTGCTGGCTTACCGTAATGCTGTTCGAAGTCAGGGTTGGAGGTGATCATGTATACGGACCAGGTATCAAGCTTCTTGAACGCCTGTCCCATTTCCCGATACATTTGTTCGACCGCTTTTTTCTCCCCAAGCCGTTCACCATACGGAGGGTTACCGACAATGACACCATACTCTTTCCTCGTTGATATATCCCTCACTTGCATTTGCTTGAATTCAACCAAATCCCCCAGGCCAGCTTCAAAACTATTGGCCTTGGCTATATCAACCATTCGATGGTCAATATCACAGCCGGTTATATCCAAATGCTGATCATAATCGGCCAAGTCCTCCGCTTCATTCCTCGCTTCATCCCAGACCTTACCGTCCATCCACGACCACGTTTCCGCAACAAATTCGCGATTGAAGCCAGGAGCTATATTCTGCCCGATCAAGGCTGCCTCGATCGGAATCGTCCCGGATCCGCAGAATGGATCGATGAAAGGTTTTTCCGGTTTCCAATTGGTCAGCATGATCAAGGCTGCTGCCAAGGTTTCTTTAAGGGGCGCTTCCCCCTGCCCGGTCCGATAGCCACGTTTGTGCAAGCCTGCACCTGAGGTGTCCATCGTAAGCGTCACTACATCCTTCAAGATGGATACTTCTATTTTAAACAAAGGGCCAGTCTCGGCAAACCAGGATACTTGCTTATATTTGCTTTTCAATCTGTCAACGATGGCCTTTTTGACGATAGCCTGGCAATCAGGCACGCTGTAAAGCTGTGATTTAACGGATTTACCGCTAACAGGGAACTCGACATCGGCCGACAAATAATCTTCCCAATTCAAGGCCTTCGTTTTTTCAAACAATTCATCAAAAGAATATGCTTTGAATTCTCCGACTTTAATTTTGACTCTATCTGCACTCCGAAGCCATAAATTGGAGCGGGCAATCGCAGATTGATCACCTTTGTACATGATCTTTCCATTTTCGACCTGACAATCGTAACCTAAATCCCTAACTTCCTTGGCAACAATGGATTCCAATCCCATTGCTGACGTCGCGATAATATCGAATTGTTTCATTAGTATTGCACCTTCTTCCCATTAATCCAAATCATGACCGCCCTGCTCTGCCTTCTTTTGGCAGGATGTGACAGGACGTCGATTTTAATCAAAAATTCCCGTTCCTTTTAATCCGCTTAGCGTTCGTCGGAGATTGCCCTTTTTTAAAAAGCTTACCCATATGCAGTCATCCAACGCTTGAAGCTTACACACATTCTATGTATCGACTGGCCATGACCGCAATCGTTTTTTGGTGAAATTCCGATACTCATGCAGCTGCTATTCACACCCATCCTTATACTCGATTGACGGATCCTTATATATAGAGGATACCCAGAATCATGGAATAGCGTAACTATCTCAGATTTTTTTTAAGCATACAGGCAGAGGATGAAACCAATCCATCGTCTTTCTGCTTCTACATGGATGATGGTAGAACTTCGTGATTCGTGATTTCCGTCAAGTACTTAGTTTAACACAGAGGAGTTTTGGATATCGATAAATAATTTATTAAAGGGGTGCATCACAAACAAAAACTCTCCTTTTAAAAGGAGAGTTGTGCTTTTGATATAATATGATAACGTTCTGTAAGCCATGTTTTGTTCCTCAGTACTGCAAGCGACTCGCGTCTCGTACTTCGGCGGTAATCATCTATCTACAGAAGCATGGCTCCTGTCCTTCTCCTCGTTCAATTCCAAGGAAGAAAGCGCCCCTACCATTAATTTGGGTTTCTCGCTCGTGGGGTTTACCTCGTTCCACCCTTTACATTTCTGTAAAGGCTCCGTCACTGTGGCACTTTTATAGGTAGTCATGCCATATCCAAGAGGACTTAGGCATTTTCCCAGCCGTCAACAGTCCAAGACTGCTGCCCAAGCTTATTTTTTCGCCAGGCACGAACACTACGGACATCGCAGTCCGTGCGAGCATGGACTTTCCTCTACTGCAAAGAATGCAGCAGCAATTACCCAAACGTTAACATAACATCATTGATTATACTCCATTACTTATCAAAACACAACACCAAAATCATTTTCCTTTTTGTAGAAGGAATTAATCAAATAGCTTGTTTCCAAAAACGTGTTTTTCCAGATTGGATAACCGTTTCAGGATGTCAAAGTTAGTGGTTCCCGGAGTTGCACTGGGAGCAGGCTGGTTCGGACGTTTTGTACTTTCTTCGGCATGTTTTTTCAATTTGAGATTTTCTTGTTTAAGATCCTCGATTTCCTGATGGAACACTTCATAATCTTTAATGATCAGATCCAGGAATTGATCGACATCTTCAGGTTTATAACCGCGCATGGCTGTTTTAAAATCCTTCTCAAGAATATCTTTAGCCGTTAATTTTATCTTATCGGATAGCATAAGACTCACCTCAATACTTTCGCCAATACAATCGACTTTTTATTATTTTTTCAAATCTGACTGGGTTTGTCAACGAAACACACTAACAAATGCATACTGTTTGCGTGCGCGCTATGTACTCCCATGAATCTCTATCTAAATTTCATCATAATATGAATGGCTTTCAGAAACAACTTTTAATCCATAATTATTTTCACACCGTCATTCTCCGGACCAGTTGCCCTCTTCCGCCGCCATTTGCAGGTCATCAAAGTTCACCTGATAGATGGGGTATGGTTGATTTTCCGCTTTTTTCAGCGCCTCATAGTATGGGTATTTGGCTGAACCATCTTTTTCGGCTTCAAAAATGATGAGCATCGCATCACTTTTATGGATCATATATTTATTTTTGATTTTCAATTGTTGGGGCCCTTCATATGGTTTATTGAAAATCGATTCCACAAAATCGGCACGGGCCAATATCGACCGATAATACTCTTGATTGGTCTCGTTCCATGATTCCTCCTGTTTCAGGAAGGGAGTGAGAACGCCTAATTTAAGCTGATCATAATGCTTCCGCATGTCAAATACCACTTCAGCTCCCCAAAGCTCGGTTCCTAACTGTCCGGATATGATTACCCATTCCAGTCCATCTTCCACCAACGGTAAAAGACGCTGTTCAATCGCTTTCTTAATATATTTCACGGCCTCGTGGTCATTTTTGAATATTCCGAATTCAAACGCCTTGTAGCCAGTTAAATATAAAACCTTCATTGCTTGGCCAATCTCCCTTTTTAGTGATTATGTATGAAAATAAGGGCTTAATAGCCCTTATTAATCAGTATCCGTAATGCCTAGGTGGACAACACGGATTGTGCGGCTTTCCACAAATCAAGTTCTGGTTATAGCACTCATTCACCACGGATTGTGTATGCGGGAAGTAATGCTTATACGTGTTCACATGTTTGTTGACCGTAGTAGTATGTGATGGATGAACGACAGGAATCACTGTGTTCGATACATTCGTATTGACATATTGCTTGGTTGGGTTGACTTGGGCCGGAGCCATTTGAGATGGAAGTGTTTGTGTTGGGCCATATTGCATCGGTTGAGAATAAGCACCCATTACGTTGGAGTTATTATTGTTTGAAACGCCCATGACGTTGTTATTGTTCGATACGCCCATAACGTTGTTGTTGTTCGATACGCCCATGACGTTGTTGTTGTTCGATACACCCATTACATTGGCGTTATTGTTGTTGTATGCGCCCATTACATTGGCGTTATTGTTGTTATATGCGCCCATTACATTGGAGTTATTTCCTCCACAATTACGAAAATTCATCTAAAATACGTCCCCTTTCGTCTGATAAGTTTAGTCTTACCATTACAGACTATGAAAAAAAGGGGAGACGTGTACTGATGAAATGACCTATTTATGGGGAATAGGCAAAAAACTCTTTGTGACAAACACCACGTACACATCTTAAACTATGGTTAACCCTTAATCATTTCCATTAAGGTGATGCTTTTTCTTCTTATAAAAAGGAATAGAAACTGCCTTTTAGTGATGTAAACAAAACAATCGTTAAACAAAGGACAACAAAAAATAGGAATAAAGTCGTTTTATGCATTTCTCCGCTCCGCTTTCAAATTTAAATGATGCAGGGAGTGAAATCAATGTCTCGGCACTTCCACCCTCAGCTCTTCCCATTTTACACATAATAGTTGAAGGCTACAATATTTGTATTCTTTTTTTTACTCATTAATTGGCACTGCGGATTTTCTTGCACCATCGGCAAGATCCTTGGATTTTTCTTTCTGTTCCAGGCGGCGGATCCTTTTTTCCAGCTCGATTTGTTTTTTTTCGGCAGCGAGGCCCTGCCCTTTCGCCATCATCTCTTGTTGTGCAGCTACAGCGCATTCAAGTGCGGCAGGTATATCCTTGAATTGATGCTCGAAAAGTTTTGCACATTCTATTCTTGCCGCTACCCTTAATTGGACATTGCCCTTCAAGGCAACCTCTTTCCAAATGTCCAGCGCTTCATTGTATTGTTTCTGCTTCTTTTTCTGAAAGGCTAGGGCGTGGCCAGCCATAATCCGTTCTTCTTCATTTCCTGCGACCAAGATTTTTTCATAGGCGTCCGCCGATTCTTGTTTCTTTCCTAGATAATCGAGCCAGCGTGCAATTTCCATGGACTCTTCCGTATATCCATCCATTTGGAGAATTTTCCGGGACAAATGGATATACAAAGTGATCAATGATAGCACATCCATTTCATTGTGCTTCATGATTCCGAATAAGATCTCGGGGTCTTTCCTCTCGACAAAATCAAAATAAATCATCGGGGCCAAGTATCCAGGAATATCATCCAGCCGATGCACACCTAGAATATCCGTTTCCACTGCAGATAGCTTCACGCGTTCCAATTTATTTTTCCATAGCCTTCTGGAAGCATGGTATAAATCGAAATGCCCGAATTCCGGGAGTTTCGGAACATGTTCCTTTATCAAGGTATGCCTCGTTTTTAACTGAGGCCAGTCAAATGACTTCCCATTATAAGTAACGAGCGTTTCATAATTAATGCTCTCAAGGAAGCTTTGATAAAGCGGTATTTCGCTGCCTGGCTCCCGCAGGATATGTTGCTTCACGACTACCTCTTCCCCTTCAATGTAGGCATAACCGAGTAGAAAAATCGTATTGCCGGCACCGCCGCCGAGTCCGGTCGTTTCGGTATCGAAGAAGAAGAGCTCTTCACTTTTTCTTCCCTTGGTGGAAAGCGGATGCGAAAGCGGCGCTTGGTTCCATTCCCTCACGATCTTATTCAGTTCGGAAAAGGCATATATTCCATGTTTATGATCCAAAGGATAGCGGACCTCCCTAATGAAGCAATAGTCCCCATCGAAATGATAGGAAGCGGTATCGTTCTCCAACCATTTTTCAAGATAAGGAATGTCCTTGACGGCCTCGGCATTTTCAGCAATAGGGGGAGCATGCTTAACCGGCTCTATATTCATATGCTTTTTCATCCGGTTCAATTTACTTTTTAAAGACATGAACAACACCTTCTTTCACCAATCACATCACTCTATGATTGTTTTTCCTTACAAAATTGTCCCAATAACCTTTTGGCATCACTTTTAGCGGTTTTTGTTGCAGATTCCGTTCCAATACAGGAAGGACAGCCGCTATCACAAGAGCAATTTTCAATCATTGATATCGTTTCCTTAAGAATGAGCTCAGAATTTTCATAGACTTTATCACTCAAGCCAATCCCTCCTGGATAACTATCATAGATAAAAATCGTCGGTTTTTCATTGTGTGCCGCCTTAACCTGGGGATACACATGGATGTCATGGGGATCGCACATAACATAAAGCGGAATCATGCAATTAAGTGCATGGGAGGCACCTATCATTCCTTGCTCGATCCGGTTTTCGTCCCATTCAAATATGTCCGGCTCCATTGAAAGCATCGCTGAATTGGTATGTAATTCCATTTCAGGGAGGGTGATCGGGCCTGAGCCAATATTTTCATGCGTCTCGAATTTGATCTTTTTGAAGATCGTCGGCATCGCCCGGATGGCCACATCACCAAAGGCCGCAGAGGTCGAAGCGAAAGTTCGCTGTTTATCCACTTCCAATACAGACAGCTGCACAGCTAGGTTAGCATCCGTATAATAATCCACGTTGACTTCTCGTACAAATGCTTTCTTTTCTTCCCAATCCAGTTTTTCGACCTGAAACTGCGTGCCTTGGTGCAAATAGATCGCTTCGTCGTGAAGGAGGGTCATTGCACTGAATGTATCCATTTCTCCAATGACCTTATTGCCCGGGGCATTGGTTTGATCAATGATTACGACATTTTCCTGGGCAGCGGAACGAAGGCTGATATTGCTTGCAGGAAATGCATCGTTCATCCAATGCCATTTGTCTCCATTTTGATGCAATACCCTTTCTTCGGCAAGAAATTCCAACACCTCCATGATTTCTGCCTTTCCGAACGTGTCGCCTTTTTTAAACGGAAGCTCATATGCCGCACACTTGACATGATCCACCAAGATCAAAAGGTTATCCGGATTGATTCTTGCCGTTTCCGGATTTCTGTTAAAGAAATAATCGGGATGCTGTACGATATACTGATCAAGGGCACTGGAGCTTCCGACCATGATGATCAGCGCTTCACCATGCCTTCTGCCTGCGCGGCCGGCCTGTTGCCAGGCACTCGATATCGAACCAGGATAACCGGTCATGATGCAAACTTGAAGCTGACCTATATCCACTCCCAGCTCCAGGGCATTTGTTGATATCACACCATATATGGAGCCGTCCCTCAAGCCTTGTTCAATTTCCCTGCGCTGAGTGGGAAGGTAGCCGCCACGGTAGCCCCTGATTGCTTTCGGCCCAAGCTGCTTCGATACAAGTTCCTGCAAATACGTCAGCAGGATTTCCACACGAACCCTGCTCCGGGCAAAGACGATCGTCTGAATTTTATTCTTCAAAAACTCATTCGCAAGCCTCCTGACCTCCAAAACCGCACTTCTTCTAATATTCAACGGTTTATTAACGATTGGCGGATTATAAAAGACAAAGTGTTTTTTTCCGCTCGGAGCCCCATTATTATCGACAAGGACCATCGGTGTTTCCGTCAGCTCCACAGCCAACTCTTTTGGATTATTGATGGTTGCGGACGTACACACGAATACAGGATCGCTTCCATAAAACCTGCAGATCCTCTTTAGCCTTCGAATGACATTTGCCGTATGACTCCCGAAAACACCCCGGTAAATATGAAGTTCATCGATGATCACGTACTTCAGGTTTTCAAAAAGGGAGACCCATTTCGTATGGTGCGGCAGGATTCCGGAATGAAGCATATCGGGATTGGTGATAACGATATGCCCAGCCTGACGGATTTTTTGCCTAATATTAGAGGGCGTATCCCCATCGTACGTATAGCTATTTATGTGGGCGTCCATTTCGTGGATCATTTCGTTCAATTCGCTTTTTTGATCGTAACTAAGCGCTTTTGTAGGAAAAATATAAAGCGCCCTCGCTTTTTCATCTTCCAGTATTTTTTGAAGGACCGGCAAATTATAGCATAGGGTTTTACCGGATGCCGTTGGCGTGACCGCCACAAGGCTATTGCCGTTCACGGCATTTTCAAAAGCAGTTGCCTGGTGGGTATACAGCCCATTGATCCCTCTTTTGTTCAGTGCTTGTTTGATTTTCTCGTCCAACCGTTCAGGGAAAGGAACCTGCTTTGCCTCTTTTGCTTCAATCACTTGCCAATGTACGATATTTTCATTAAAACCCTCATTTGTTTTTAAATCAGTGATGATCTCTTGTAAATTTTTTCGCAGTTTCATATATCCACCTCATATTCCTATTCTACCGAATGAACGTTCTATGCAAAAGGGAAACTATTTCCTTTTCAAAAAAAAAAAGCAGGAAACGGCAACATCCCGTTTCCTGCTCAGTCCATTGTACATTAATTCGATTCCACAAACCGCCTGATTTCTTCAGCCAATCTCCTTGGAGTTTCAAGCATCCCCATATGTCCGCTTCCTTCAAGGGTCATTTCCTGAATATGACTGCCTTTAACTGAAAAAGTTTTTTCTGGAGTTATGACTTTATCCTGCTCGCCTGCAACCAAAAGGACAGGCAGCTTCGTTTCTTTAAGCACGTGGTTCCTGTCCACCCTGTTCCTCATCGCATGGAGTGAGCCGATCGCTCCGCTTTCACTGGTTTTATATCCGATTTCCTTTGTTTGTTCAATGCGCGGGTCCTCGGAATGGGCGAACAGCTTCGGCACAAGACCATCAATGAAAGCAGGCACCCCTTTCGCTTCGATGGTTTCGATGGATTTTAATCGACCTTCCTTCCCAGCTGCATCATCTGGCAAAGCTGTGGAGTGAACCAATGAAAACCCAGACAATTTCCCAGGAAACCTTTCTGCAAACGCTAAGGTGATATAGCCGCCGAGGGAATGTCCAAACATATAAACCTGATCGATTTCCAGATTTTCCAAGACCAATGCGATATCATTCGCCATATCATCTATGGAAAAAGATGCTGCAATCGGCTCACTTTCACCATGTCCCCGTAAATCGACAGCCACTATACGAAAATCATCTTTTAATTTTGAGACGATATCATTCCAATATTCACGGCTTCCGCAAAAGCCATGGATAAATAGCAACGTTTTCGTTCCCTTCCCCGTATCTATGTATGAAAGCTTGCTACTTTCTGCCATATTGATCCCTCATTTCCAATTATATTCATTCCCTAACGTTATTCCCCATAGCTACCCATCTAAAACCCATCCTTGCATTCACAAAACTTCAGCCCCTACATAGCCTATAGGCAAAGGAATTTTTAGGAAGGAGCACCGTGATGACCTCTTCTGAAAAAAATAATAACAGGACGCGAATCGAACCATTCACTCATTTCATCAATAAAATGGATCGGCTGTTTTCCGAAAGACCTCCCAAAGGCATGCTGCAATCTTTGGATGAATTCTTCGGTTCCACAAAAGAACGGGGCTTTCCCGTTGATATTCAAGAATCGAATTCGGAATATATCCTGACAGCTACCCTGCCAGGCATTGCACGCAGCCATATATCGATTGATGTCCTCACACAGGCTGTCACCATATCGGCGAGGCAGCCAGACAAACAGCATAAAAATCCTGGCACACACGGATTGTTTCAAAAGGAAGGCTCCACAGGAAACATGTCCCGCACCATTACCTTTCAAAAACCGATTGATGATGCACAGGTTACCGCACGACATCGTGATGGCATCCTCACACTGCACCTGCCCAAAATTAAAGGAAATCGAATTGAAATCAATTAGGCAAATTTAAAGGCAGACTTAGGAAAGTGGCTGGATCACTTGTAAGTCTGCCTTTTCTTTACTTGTCATCTAAACTTTAAAGAAGCCCCCTACTCCTTTTACCATTGAAGAAACTTGGGAAACCGTATTCATCATTTGTCCAGCTGTATTCATCATCTTCGTTATATCCATGGAGCCGTCTTGGGTTTTGAATTGGTTCATCACCGATTTGATGCCTGATGGCTGGGGCTTTTGCATGAATTGCTGCTTCGGATAAGGATTATGGGCCTGCTGCTGTCCTTGCGGCGGCCTTTTGGCTGGCAATAGCGGGTTAGCAAACGGGCTGAACGTTTGCTGCTGCGGATACTGATTGAACTGATTGGATTGCATTTGTGGGATGTATTGCATTTGCGGTGTCGGCTGCTGCATTTGCGGTGTCGGCTGCTGCATTTGCGGTGTCGGCTGCATTTGCGGCATCGGGGACATTGGCTGCATGACACTGTTGCCCGGATGCTGCGCACTTGCAGGCATTGCCGGCTGCTGCAATTGTTGATACGGATGATAGGCCCCTTGTTGATAAGGATCATGATATGGCATCATATATCCCTCCGAATTTTGGGGATATGGAGGAACGAAGGCTTCATGATTCTGTTCATGCTGCACGGGATACTGCATGGGCTGTTGGTATCCACCCCCATATTCCGGAAGCGAATGGGGGTACTGTCCTTGATTGGGGGGGACTTGGTTAAAACCGGATCTCATCATGTTCAATGAGCCCTCCTCTTTTTTCATTACATGGTTCTGATAATATATGAAAAAAGAGGCAATATAGTGTAGGTGTTTTTTATGATAAGATCCGTGCGATTTCCGCTTTTACATTATGCAAAATAAATTCGATGGATTGGACATGGCTTTTGAAGCGCTTATAGCTGGTCTTGGGGAAAAATGCCTGGACGGCTACATCGGAAAGATTATGGGCCGTTTGTTCAATTTGCTCGGGGAACAGGTGCCTGAATTCGATTTCCTTCATCCATTCCTTCATTCCAGTTTCCCATTCCATGCATGCTTCCCTTACCTGATCTGCAAATGGCTTAACTTCCGAAAAAAAATCTTTTTCTTTTCCAGCCTCTCGTACTTCCTCATAGGTATCATTCGCATTTTCCGTATATTTTATTAATTGATCTGTTAATCGTTGCAGTTTTTCTTTTTCCACAATGGATTCCTCCGTACATTTTCCCCTAAGTATAATCCAGATCCTGAAAAAATGAAATTCTGTAACTCATACCTGCACTTCAGCCAAATAATTATGTTTATTCACCGATTTCTCCGTAACGAAAGAAAAGGAGCGGTCCTCCGCCGTATTCACCCAATAATCCTCGGCTTTCTCTATGGCCTCCTGGGCGTCATTCACTAATATATATTGTTCTGCCCATAATTTGCACCGTACTGTATTTACCGTTTCACCATATGAAAGTTCCAAGCGATCCAGGCTGGTACTGATCTCAGCTATCATCCTCAATATTTCCTCTGTTGCTACACTTTTATTGACCATGCTGATCCCTCCCATTCTTTACCTGTACTATTCTTGTTTTTATCTTAAAGCCCTTCATGCCTGACAAAACTAGAAGCGAATCGGCAAAGAAAGTGTAATTCACTTAATTTATTATGCCCTTCGACAACAATGGCAGAATGAAGATTGGACTTTTAAACAAAAATACAGATAGGAGGTGATTTCATGCAGTCGAATGACAGCAAAGAGCAAGAGTACGAAAAACGACAAAAGCCGCCGTCAAAAAAAGCCGGGACCGGCAATCCGAAACTAAGCGGGAAAAACCACCCCTCTACGTAACATATGATGAGTAGCACCACGAACAGGGAAGGCTTGATAACGATGCCTTCCCTGTTCACTTTCTAATGAAAGCCTAGCCACTCCTTCACCATTACGGCTGTGTGAAGTTGCTTCTGCTTATGGTCATACCATTCGCTCAATTGCGGATTTTCTTCCCACTCCGGCTCAATCAACCAATCTTTTTTCACCCTTCTATACATATCCCACTGCTCTGTCTTCTCAATTTGATGGGAAATCACCGGATATACCTTCCGCAGCATCGGCGTTTCATGGCGCCTAGGTTTTTTTCGATATCGTTCATAATCATATCTTGCTCCGGTCGGCTCAGTCCTGCAGGAAAACTCATGAAATTGCGAAAATAACTCTTTGGAAAACAGGAGTCCGGCCAACCTTTTCCCCAATTTGATCCTTTCATCGATATTTCTGAAATGAGACACGGATGAACCATACAGCTTTCCGGTGCAGGTGGGAAATAGCACCGTGCTAAAATGCATCCAGTCCTGCAGGAAAAATAATAAAGAATGAAAAACGAATGATTGTTTTTTTATGACCGGTTTTTCAATGATATTTTGTTCGTTTATGATGAGTGCCGTGACCAAGTTTTCACGATTTCCGCTTATCCAAAATGCATTCCATGCGTTTGTCATGAATTGAGTGATGAAAAAAAAGCGACCTAAGTGAAACAAAGGGCGACGATATCTCGTCGAATAATGATAGAGAAGTAATTGCGGATAGGCGTCTTGAAATATTCTCCAATTCGCTTCTTCATATGTCAGGAACAAATGCCGCCTGTACTTGCGGCCAAGCATCCGTGAGAACCAAACCCCTTCCAGATCACACATATTCCAGCCTGCATTCCTGGAGACCATCCCTGCCAGAAAAGACCATTGTATTTCAGGGTGTTCTCTAAAAAATTGTTCATATGCCTTGGTTCTTGATATATTATCCCTATTCGCCTTTGCTGTTCGTACTTTTATCGAATGGAGCAATCGCTTTTCCGTCCCTGACAGATGCATCATATGGAATCAGCCCTTCCCTGATCGTTTGAATTGTGGCATTTCATTGTACTTAAACCCTATCGTTCTAAGAAACAATTCTTTTTATTCACATTTTGGATTCTTTTTTTGCTAATATAGATAAGTGAAAAAAAGGAGGGGTAAAAGTGGCATTTCATTATCCCAACGGACGAAGATTTGTACCGCAGGCTATGGAAGAAAAGAAAAGCCCACTTAAAAAAATCAGTTATAGCAACCGGGGAAAAACATTGGAAGACGATTTGAACGAAACCAACCAGTATTACTTGGCACACGGCATTGCCGTCATTCATAAAAAACCGACACCGATCCAAATCGTCGATGTCCACTACCCGAAGAGAAGCGCGGCAGTCATTAAGGAAGCCTACTTCAAACAAGCATCGACCACTGATTATAATGGAGTTTATAAAGGAAGGTACATTGATTTTGAGGCAAAGGAAACGAAAAACAGCAGTTCCTTCCCCCTCAAGAACTTTCATGACCATCAAATTGAACATATGAAAGACATCGTGCAGCATGACGGAATTGCCTTTGTGATCATCCGATTCTCCTCAATGGATGACATATACTTAATGAGTTCTGAACAGTTGAGTTTTTACTGGCAGCGAATGAAAGATGGCGGACGCAAATCCATTACTCTGAAAGAGGTTGAAAACAGTTCAAAGAAGATTACTCTTGGCTTTCAACCGAGAATTGACTATATTAAAGTAGTAGATTCGCTTATCACAGAAAATTTTTAGTTTTTTTTAGAAAGGCAGGTTAGCTGTAATGGCTGAAAAATATAATACTAGGGAAGAGCGCCGAAAGCAGGGGCAGTCTCAAAAAAAGGGACCGAAAAAAGGCCCCCAGAAGTCAACCAACATGCTTAAGCGCGTTTTCCTTATACTCGTTACGATAGGGATTATCGGCTTGGTGACAGGAGGCGCGGCATTGGCTTATTTCATAAGCGATGCTCCAAAACTCGACGAAAAGTTATTGAAAGATCCCGTTACATCCAAAATACTTGATGAGAATGGTAAATTACTAGCTGAAGTCGGTACTGAAAACCGGGACTTTGTCAATTATGAAGACATACCCGATCTAGTCGAACACGCCTTCCTGGCAACGGAAGATTCCCGTTTTTACAAGCATCACGGGGTGGACTTCCTGAGATTGGGCAGTGCCGTAATAGCCAACGTCAAAAACGGATTCGGCTCTGAGGGTGCAAGTACATTGACCCAGCAGGTCATCAAGCGTTCTTATTTAACGCCTGATAAGACCATAAAGAGGAAAGTCCAGGAAATGTGGCTATCCATCCAGCTTGAAAGGAAATACACAAAAGAAGAAATTTTCGAGATGTATGTGAATAAAATTTTCTTCGCTAACCGTGCAAATGGGATCCTAACCGCTTCCCGCACTTATTATGGCAAAGATCTGGACGAATTGAAATTGAACGAAGCGGCGATGCTTGTCGGGTTACCGCAAAGCCCTAGCCGTTATGATCCATATAAATATCCGGAACGCGCGAAAGAACGCCGTGATATCGTCCTTCACTTAATGAATAAGCACGGATACATCACCGAAAAGGAAATGAAGGATGCGCAAAGCGTCGATATTAAAGAAGGCTTGCAGGAAATCGATAAAAGCCAAATTGATACGACCGCTTACGATGCATTCATCGATTTAGTCATTGAAGAAGTCGGTGAGATGGGTGACTATAACGTCTTCACCGATGGTTTGGAAATCCAAACGACGATCGATAAAGATGCCCAGGAATATGTATACAAAATGTTGAACAGTGATGAAATCATCAATTATC
This sequence comes from Peribacillus simplex, assembly GCF_001542915.1. GTDB lineage: Bacteria > Bacillota > Bacilli > Bacillales > DSM-1321 > Peribacillus > Peribacillus simplex_B. The sequence continues at coordinate 103,695 of NZ_LNNH01000055.1, forward strand.
CAAGCAAAGATCTTCAAGCCGGGATCACCTTACTGGATACGCAATCCGGTGAGATCAAAGCAGTCGGCGGCGGCAGGAACACGACGGTCAAACGTGGCTGGAATTATGCAACGGATGCCAAGCGTTCACCAGGTTCGACAATCAAGCCGATTTTGGATTACGGTCCGGCAGTTGAATATTTGAATTGGTCCACATACCAACCGATTAAAGATGAGGAATATTCATATAGCAATGGAACACCGCTAAAGAATGCGTCAGGACGCCATTATGGCACGGTAACGATTCGTGAAGCGCTGGCACGGTCATTAAATATCCCAGCCCTGAAAACACTTCAGGAAGTCGGATTGGACCGGGGCCGTGATTTTGCCGTTGAGCTTGGCATTCCCTTCGACAAGGAAATTACGGAATCCGCTGCACTTGGCGGCGGCAAGGACGTATCGACCCTTGAACTTGCCGGGGCTTACAGTTCATTCGGAAACAACGGGACCTATAATCAACCGCATAGTGTGAAAAAGATTGTTTTGCGTGACAAAACGACCATCAAAAACAAGACCGAATCGAAACCGGTCATGAAAGACTCCACTGCTTTCATCGTGACCGATATGCTGAAGAGCGTCTTGAATGAACCTTATGGAACAGGAAGGCTTGCGAATATACCTGGTCTGCCTGTAGCCGGAAAAACCGGCTCAACCAATTTCACGCCTGAACAGCGTGCAGCAAACAATATCCCCTCTTCCGGTGTAAAAGATAGCTGGATGGCGGGTTATACAACCAATTATACAGTCGCGGTTTGGGCTGGCTATGATAATGCTTCAGGTAAGAAATTGGAATACCTCGGCGATTCATCCCAGCGGATCCCTAAGGCGATCTTTAAGAATTTGATGGAACATATGGCACAGACCAAGGAAACGAAGGACTTTGATCAACCGGACAGCGTTGTGAAGGTTGGCGTCATAAAAGGTTCTAACCCAGCGGTAAAAGCCAATGCGTATACACCGAGCAGTAAAATCACTTATGAGTATTACGTTAAAGGCCATGAGCCGACACAAGTGACAACAGAATATGAAAAAATCGACAAACCTAGCATCAGTGCTTCATACGATCAAGAAGGTAATCAAATCAACCTATCATGGGCATATCCTAAAGGTGACGGAGATACTCAATTCGAGGTGAAGATGTCCGTTGATGGCGGTGCTCAGAGTGTGTTGAAGAAATCGAAGGATACTAGTTTGACGATCCCGAATCCAACCCCAGGAAGTAAATATACCTTCTCTGTGGTAGCATTGGCGGATGGTCAGCAAAGTGACCCTGCCAGCACCTCCGTTGAAATTCCTGCAGAAGCGGAAGAACCGGAAGGTACGGATGAGGAGATTGAAGATCCTGCCGAAGGTGAAAATCCAGATCAAGAAACCCCTGCTGAAGGCGATGAAGATAAGCAGGATGAAGACAAAAACAACAATGGCGATACTGATAATGGAAACACCGATAATAACGGCGATGGCAACACTGATAATAATGGAAATGGCAACAACCCGGATGACGGGAAAGGCAATACAGACGATGAAAATGTCGAAGATGGGAACACAGGCACCGACCCTGGTAAGGTGGAAGAAGAAAAACCTGGTGAAACGCCCGCCCCTGATCCTGATCCGGAAAAAGATAAAGACCAGGACACTGATAATAACGGTTAACTAAAAAAACCGCCTAAGCTTTTGCTTAGGCGGTTTTTTAGTGTGTGGACAATGACGCTCTCCCTTCGCCCTTCATATCGGCACCCATGCAACCTTCTACGTACACAACCACTAAGCTGTGGGCGATCGGAATTCCAGCTTCATGTTCACGCACAGTGGAATGGAATGCAAGGTGCAACCCACCTGCGGGAAATGCCTGTCTACATGAAACCCGCAAAGCTCAAAGGACCTCCCCGCTAAAAAAGAGCGCCTGCAGTGCATAAAAACAGTCAAAATACAAAACAAAAAAACTGCTGACAAATCTCCCTTATTTTCGGATTTGTCTGCAGTATGAAACGTCTAATTCGCTTAGATATTTTTATTGACATGCGCTTGTTTTATCATGTATTTGACATATTGTTTTTCGAATTCTTGGAACAACTCGCTAAGCTGTCTATATGAAGGAAAGAAAGCCGGTCGAGAAAGGATGAAAGTAAGCCTTTCAGCGACATTTACCGGAATTGTATGGAAGGACTCCATTTGCTCCTGCCAGGCACTCAGCACTACTGGCCTTCCATGCAACCAGAAGACCGCCGTTAAAAATAAGCTGAGGCCCCGCTTCATGAGTCCTAAGGTCTGTCCGGCCTTCCGCTCTGAAAATAACAACCTGCATTCCGAATCAAGTTGCTTCCATTTTTCCAATACTTCCTTTACATGCACAGCCCCTTTTGTCCACGGAGAATAGGAAACCACCTCATTAAAATGAAGCACTTCATATGGAAAGTCCTGAAATGGAATTGTCCCGCTCCATCCTGCATACTGTTCTTTATCAAAGGCGATTTGCTTTTCAGGGAAAAAGAAAGGATGATCCAATTCCTTGGGCACTTTTAACGATACGATCTGCGTCACATGGCCTCTTTCCTTTTCATTCGTTTTTTTCCTTCGCGGCATACTTCAAGAAGCGGACAGGTTTCACATTGTGGTGATTGGGCCTTGCAATGATAGCGTCCAAAGAAGATCAGGCGGTGATGCGTAACGGACCATTCATCCATCGGAATCTTAGCCATCAACGTTTTTTCAACCTCCAAGACGCTATCCTTCCACCGGCAAATTCCCAAGCGCTTGGAAACACGCTCTACATGCGTATCTACAGCTATCGCCGGCACATCATAAGCAACGGAAACGACCACATTCGCGGTCTTTCTGCCAACGCCTGGTAACTTAACTAGCTCATCACGATCACGGGGTACCACCTTGCCGTATTCGTCGATCAGCATGCGCGACAGCTTTTGGATATTCTTAGCCTTGTTACGAAACAAACCGATCGAGCGGATGTCATTTTCCAGCTCTTCTATCGGAACGCTTATGTAATCCTCAGGCGTTTTATATTTTTGGAATAAATCCTTCGTGACTTTATTGACCAATACATCCGTACATTGAGCTGACAGTGCAACAGCGATCACCAATTCAAATGGATTGGAATGATTCAGCTCACAATGGGCCTCCGGAAACATTTCCCCCATTGTATCCAGACAAAATCGAATTTGAGCTTTGTTCAACATTTTCGTTCTCCTTCATTTTGCATTACTGCTCGAGCCAATTATAAAAGGGCACATCTTTGATTGGTTGTGCAGCTTCTGTCTTACGTTCCCGCTTTTGATGGGCCCTGAACTTTTGTCCTTGCTCCCTAGCCTGTGCCAAGGTTTTTATTCCATTCTTTTTCCACTCGAATAAAATCCGATCAATGTAGCGGAAATTCAACTTTCCGGAAATGACTGATTCCCTCAGGGCTGACTTGATGATTTCAGGTTGGTGGTCATCCTCCATCCACATGGCCAATGTCTCACATTCAAAAGGAGATAAAGGACGGCCAAATTCCTGTTCAAAAATCGTATATAGGCTCTCCTCCGCTTTTTGCACTTCAGCAGACTCTGCCCGCTTCAACGTTTTCAGGAAACAGTCCATCATTTTTTCATAAAGCGGCGCTAGCGAATATTTTTCCTGGCCGATTTCTTGATTCTCTTCAACCGCCATTTCCACGAATCCCCTCTGAACCAACCGCTGAATCAAGTACAGACATTCCGTTTCCTGTAATGTCATCCGATCGGATATTTGGGACGGTGCAGGGAAATGGTTACCTTTATCAATGAAGCTTTGCAATTGTATTAATAGGACCATTTCTTGTTCATTCAGTCCCATTGACTTATAGTTAGTCAGCAAAAAGGATGGAATCGTTATCGTTCCTTCCTTAAACCACGCATATAAATGTTCTTTATTCATGTTTTTGGACACCTCATTTTAAGTATAACATGAATACGGCTCACCGAATAAGTTTATAATTTTAACAAAAAACGGTTATCTGTCACAAATGACAAGATAACCGCTTCTTCACAAAATCAAGGATATAGTCGATTTAGTAGACGCGGGAATGGAATTGTCTCACGGACATGTTCCACGCCGCTTATCCAGGCAACGGTGCGTTCCAATCCCAAGCCGAAGCCTGAATGTGGTACGGAGCCGTATTTTCTTAATTCCATATACCATTTGTATGCGTCTTCGCTCAAGCCATGCTCATTTATTCTCTGTTCAAGCAATTTTTGATCATGAATCCGCTCCGAGCCGCCGATTATTTCTCCATATCCTTCTGGGGCGATCAAATCTGCACAAAGAACGACTTCCTCCCTATCAGGGGCTGGCTGCATATAGAATGGTTTGATTTTGGTTGGATAATGCGTGATGAAAACCGGCTTATCATAACTTTCAGCAATCGCCGTTTCATGCGGCGCTCCAAAATCATCACCCCATTGGATATCTTCAAATCCTTGTTCATGAAGGAATTTGATCGCATCATCATACGTGATCCTCGGGAAAGGAGCTTGTATTTGTTCAAGTTTAGCCGTGTCACGACCTAAGGTATTCAGTTCAAGCTGGCAATTTTTCAATACCGACTGGACTATGGAAGATACGAACTGTTCCTGAACCTCAAGGTTTTCTTTAAATTCGATGAAGGCCATTTCTGGTTCAATCATCCAAAACTCGATTAAATGACGTCTTGTCTTGGATTTTTCAGCGCGGAAAGTAGGTCCAAAGGAAAATACCTTTCCTAACGCCATGGCTGCCGCTTCCATATAAAGCTGACCGCTTTGTGAAAGATAGGCATCCTCATCAAAATATTTAGTCGCAAACAATTCACTCGTTCCCTCTGGTGCGCTTCCAGTCAAAATCGGCGGATCGACCTTGACGAATCCTTCTTCATTGAAAAATTCATATGTAGCACGGATGATTTCATTGCGGATTTTCATCACAGCATGCTGGCGCTTTGAACGCAGCCACAGATGGCGGTTATCCATTAAGAATTCAGGACCATGCGCTTTAGGCGTAATCGGGTAATCCAACGATTCATGGATGATTTCAATATCTTTCACTTGTAATTCGAAGCCGAACGGCGAGCGTTCATCCTTTTGGATGACACCTGTTACGTACATGGATGTCTCTTGTGTAACCGATTTCGCACGGGCAAAAATCTCTTCACCCACGTCAGCCTTCACGACCACTCCTTGAATGAAACCGGAGCCATCACGTATTTGAAGGAACGCAATTTTCCCACTGGAACGCTTGCTGGCAAGCCAGCCTCCAATCGTCACTTCTTGATCGACGAACTTGCTAGCATCTTTTATTGTAATTTTCACGGAATTTCCCTCCAAAAATAGCTTAACTTACTAAGGAATTTACTCTACTTATTATACCCATAGCCCTCCTTACAAGCAAATAAATCACATGAATGAAAATCTCCCTCTCTCCATTAAATTTCAGAAAGCCGGCACGCGTATGGCTTGATAGATTACGTGATTACGAATGCAAGGATTCCAGGGTGTAGCTGTGTTTCCCTATCATTGACTTTTTCACATCGATTCCAGTGAACGGCTAACCGTTTCAACAGCCTATATTCAGGGGCATTTTCATTTCTTATTTTACTTTTATTTCATAATTATCCTTAATCATCTAAAAATGTTGAACTTAAACAATAAATCATATACGATATCCTATATGATTATAAAATTTCCAAGGGGTGAGTGCCGTGATTAAAGCAAAGGTGAAGCTTAAGGATTCAGAGTTTTCGGAAGAAGTGGAGATTTCAGATCATCATATGGTAAGGAACGGAAAAAGCTCGGAGTTATCTCAAGTGAATCTGGATATTCCGGTTACAGGAACGTTGTATGGGACCCTATTAAACTACAAAGGTTCATTGGAGGCGCTGATGGAACAGGTCCACCATCCTCCTTATAATGAACCGCCTAAAGGGCCAGTTCTTTATATTAAACCTAGAAACACGTTTTCTGCTTTTGCAAAACCCGTTCCCCTCCCAACTGGGGAACCTGAATTGGAAATCGGTGCATCACTTGGAATTGTAATCGGCAAGACAGCCACAAGAGTCAAGAAAGCGCAGGCAATGGATTATATAGAGGGTTTTACGATCGTCAATGATATTAGCATCCCTCACGAAAGCGTTTACCGTCCTGCGATCCGATATAAAGCCCGTGATGGTTTTTGCCCGATCGCCCCTTGGGTCGTATCCAAAGATTCGATATCAAATCCCGATCGTTTAGGGATCCGTGTGTATATTAACGGAGAGCTAAGGCAAGAAAATACAACGTCCAATCTAATACGCCCCATTTCCCGGCTCATTGAAGATATAACAGACTTCATGACCTTGAATGCCGGGGACGTCCTTTTAGTCGGAGTTCCGGAGAATGCCCCTCTCGCGAAAGCGAACGATCATGTAAGAATCGAAATAGACGAAATTGGTTATTTGGAAAATCCGATTGTAACCGAAGAGAAACTGGCGATGGAGGGGATTTCATGAAGAAAGCGCGTGTAGCTTATGCCGGTGCCATCCATCAGGCATGCGAATCTAATGGACGGCTAAAATTAACAGATGGCCGGATCGTTGATGAGCAAGATGTTGTCTGGCTTCCCCCGTTGGAGCCCCGTACTGTGTTCGCACTAGGCTTGAATTATGCAGATCATGCAAAGGAACTTGCGTTTAAAGCCCCTGAAGAACCCCTGGCTTTCTTAAAAGGACCCAATACCTTCATCGGCCATCGCGGACAGACAAGACGGCCCCTAGATGCCGCATATATGCATTATGAATGCGAACTGGCTGTCGTCATCGGAAAAACGGCGAAGGCCGTGAAAAAGGAAGAAGCGTTTGAATACGTATGTGGTTATACCATTGCCAATGATTACGCAATTAGAGATTACCTCGAGAACTACTACCGTCCCAACTTAAAGGTTAAGAACCGTGATACTTGCACGCCGATTGGCCCGTGGCTCGTCGATGCCAGAGATATTCCTGACCCGATGAACCTTACCATTAAGACATACATCAACGGGAAATTGACCCAGGAAGGCAATACAAACGATATGATATTCGGCATTGCCGAGTTAATTGAATACTTCAGCAGTTTCATGACATTGAGTCCAGGTGATGTGATATTGACAGGAACACCCGAAGGTTTGGCGAATACCGCTGTAGGCGACGAAATCACGACGGAAATTGAAGGAATCGGAAAGCTCGTCAGCACGATCGTCAGTGACGATATCTTTACGAAAGGACAGGAACCGTCACACATAAAAATCAATAATTGATGGAAAGGATCAATCATATGCCTCATATCATTGTAGAATATACGGACAATATAAAAGATGAAATCCAGATTGGGGAATTATTAAAGAAAATGAACGATGTTTTGATCTCCTTTCCCACAATCTTTCCGATTGGGGGCATTCGTTCCCGGGCCATTGAATTGAAGCATTATCGTGTGGCTGATGGCTCTGAGGATGATGCCTTTGTTCACGCCCTGTTAAAAATGGGCGCTGGACGAAATGAGCCTGATAAGACGAAAGTATGTGAAAAGCTTTTCGCCATGATGGAAGCCCATTTCGCCCCGCTCTTTTCGAAAAGGTATCTCGCCCTTTCCATGGAGCTTGTGGAATTCGGTGAGTCGGGCACATATAAAAAGAATAATATCCATGATCGATATAAGTGAAACTTAAAGGCCTTCCCGGTGATCAGGAAGGCCTTTGATTATTCACTCGACATGTAATCAGTTGATTTCCGCGAGATGTTCGGAGCGGTTTAAAAACTCTTTGACGCGGTCCACATATTCCTGTTTATCATAGCCGTTATATAAAGCGCTTGCCATCCGGATCGGATCTCCAAAAAAGAACCGTTCATAAAGCGTTTGTCTTGTGCCAAATGAGCTCATGCACACATCCCAAGCCAGCCGGTACAACCTGACCCTTTCATATGCCGGCCCATTGGCTGCCTGAAGATATTTATCTAAATCAGGCCGGAGTTCGGAGTTGAAATCGGCCTCATTCGGGATGGCCATTAAGCCGCTCGCTCCAAGAAGCTGCATGATTTCACTGAACCTTGGATAAATTTTCGGATAATAATTACGGGCAATGTTCAGCGGGGTGAAATCTGGAGTCATAATTCCCCACTTATCCAATTTTGCATTTGCCTCAGAGGCTGTAATGAATGCCTTCACCGTTTCCAGTGCAATGATGACTTCCGAAATCTTTTCCTGAACATGCTGATATTGCCCAATGTTGATCGTTTCCACCATCAATTGCAGAATCCCCAGGATGAACTCCGTTTTGGCAATATTTTTCGCTACCACTTGATGCGTCATATGTACCACGGCATTACTTTCATAATATGCCTGGTTACAAATTCCAACATCTCCGTAGGCAAATACTCGATTCCAAGGAACGACCACATCATCAAAAACGATGATCGTATCCATTTCCTCAAATCTTGAGCCAAGCGGATGGTCATAATGTGATTTGCCATAATCGAAGGATTCACGGCAGATGAACTTTAAACCCGGTGTATTATTGGGGATGGAGAAGGCGAATGCATAGGGGTTTTCTTCTTCGGATTGCTTAAGCAATGTTGAAGGAAAAACCATGATTTCATCCGTTATGCCCCCTTGTGTAGCGAGTAGCCTTGCTCCTTTAATGATAAGCCCTTCTGAATTCTTGCCCGCTATCCTGGCAGCGATGTATGGATCGGGAAGCTTTGCCGCACTTACACCCCTATTAACCTGCGGCTGAATCAGGGTATGTGTCAAGGACAAATCCTTTTCCCGGCAGAGCTCATAATACGTTTTCATATATTTTGCAAATGCCGCATCTTGTGTGCCGAACATGTCAGCAGCCGAGCCATAGGCCATCATCCCGCTATTGATATAATCAGGCGACCTTCCCATCATGCCATTATTATGACGGGCCCATTCCTGAATCATATTTCTTCTTGTTTCAAGGTCTTCCTTCGTCCGCGGCTGCAAAAATGATGTCCCCACCCGATCATTCGAGGTTGGCGAGATATATGTCATGGTGTCTTGTTTATCGGGGTCATGCTGAAGGTCATATAATTCTGCCTGGCTTTTCATGACCCCCATGAATGCCGGATGTTCACTGATCTTGCCTTTCACTTGCTCCCCATTGATCCAAACATTCGCCTTTGCTTCGTCCACCCTATTAATATACTCTTCACCTGTTTTCGCTGGCATCTAGTATCCTCCTTTTATCCCGGTGATAATGAAGCGCTTACAAAATACAGCTTTGAAAATTGCCGTCAAGCTTTTGAAGATCTTTTCCGCACCAATCGATATCTTACAGCATCAGCCCTAGATCATGAATTCAGGCTTCTTTTTTTCAAGGATTGGGTCTTCAAGTGGAACTTCTTCGCGCGTGATGATATCAAGGACAACGGAAGCCTCATCGAACCATGAATCAGGAGCCTTGGCACCCCAGAAGGTCTGGCGCCTCGGGTCATCCAAATCCCAATGGATCGGTTCATTATCTGGATCGGACGTTAAATAATCGCCATTGTATAATTCAATTCTATGTCCATCCGGATCTCTTAAATAAAGGAAAAATGCGTTGGACAGACCATGCCTTCCGGGTCCGCGTTCAATGGATTGGGCATAACCGAGAGATGCCAGCACATCACAGGCATGGATGAGAGCGAGCGGATCCGGCAGCCAAAAGCCGATATGGTGAAGCTTAGGACCAACACCATTCATGAAGGCCTGATCATGGACCGTTTGTTTCCTATGCAGCCATGTGGCCCATAAATGCCCCGCCTCATCTACTGTATCTTCCGAGCAGGCAAAACCTAATTCTTTCACATAAAAGTCATGGGCCATTTGCACATTGGCAACGCTGCAATTCACATGATCGATTCTCTGGACCCTTGATCCCTTGTGCAAATCGAATCGTTGCAGCAGTCTCTCCGCTTTATCCATTTTGCAAAAAAACTCCATTGGCAAGCCTGAAATGTCCTGAACACGGAGCGCCCTGCCTAGTGCATGCTGCGTCCCTTCTGCCATCCACTTCATTTTCATCCCTTTGGATTTGAATAATGTTTCCAATTCAATAAGATCTTCTTCTTTTTCAACCTTGTATCCAATCGCTTCCACGCTAGGCTTTTCTGCCTTTTGCAGGATCAGCGAATGATGGTGCGCTTCCTCCAGGCCACGTAAATAAATGTGAGCATTCGTTCTTTCCGTTTCAATAAAACCTAAGGCGTCCACATAGAATGCCCTCGATTTGTCTAAATCGGTAACATTAAGAATCGTTCTCGCAACACGGATAATGGAAAAGTTCATAGTGTTCTCCCTTTCTTAATCTCGATTATTGTTCGGCAGAAGAAACGGCATTCTGTTTTTCCACTCCGAATTTCGGAATGTGATGCTCCCCAATCGCAACATGGATTACTTGGGTTTCCGTATAAAACTCAAAGCTGTAATGGCCTCCCTCACGACCAACCCCGCTGTACTTCGAACCGCCAAACGGAATTCGCAAATCCCTGACATTTTGGGAATTCACCCAGACCATCCCGCTATCGACGGCTTGAGCGAATCTATGTCCGCGCCTCATGTCATTCGTCCATACATATGCGGCTAGCCCATACTTTACATCGTTGGCCATTCTCAGGACTTCTTCTTCCGTCTTGAATGGGATGACGGCCATCACCGGACCAAAAATCTCCTCCTGTGCCACCGTCATATCATTCGTACAGTTAAGAAGAAGTGTCGGGGCAATGAAATTCCCTTCCTTGAATTCGTCAGGGATGCTGCCGCTTACAATATCAGCACCTTCGTCTTTGGCTATGTCCAGATAACGGGAGACATTATCAAAATGGTTCCGGTGGATAAGCGGTCCGATCTCCGTTCCCGGATCCATCGGATTGCCAACTTTGATCGAGTGAACACGCTGCTTCAATCTTTGGACGAATTTTTCGATGATCGATTCTTGGACGAATAACCTCGAATTCGCTGTGCAGCGCTCCCCATTGAAAGAATAAATTCCCCAAATAACCGAATCAAGGGCCTTTTCCAGGTCGGCATCTTCAAAAATGATCGCAGGTGACTTCCCTCCGAGCTCCATGGAAAACCGTTTCATGGTATCGGCGCCATTTTTTATGATTTGAGCGCCAGTCGTCGTTTCCCCGGTAAAGGAAATCAATTGGACGTCAGGATGGGCAACAAGAGATGCCCCTGCCGTTTCCCCAAAACCATGGACGATATTCAACACACCCTTCGGCAAGCCGGATTGGTCAAATATGTGAGCTAATTTATTGGCGGTCAAGGGGGACCATTCCGCAGGTTTAAGTACACATGTATTACCTGTAGCAAGCGCCGGTGCTATCTTCCAGGTTTCAAGCATGAAAGGCGCGTTCCACGGCGTGATTAAGCCTGCAACGCCAATAGGTTTATGGATCGTATAATTAATGAATGTGTCATCCACCTGATACGATTCACCAATCAGCCTGCTTTTCACCATCTCCGCATAAAACCGGAAATTCTCGGCTCCCCTTGCTGCCTGTTTTTTTGTTTGGCTAATGGGCAGCCCAGTATCAAGTGATTCCAAAAAGGATATTTCCTCGGCATGTTCTTCAATTAAATCAGCAATCCTGACCAAGTATGCCAATCTTTCTTCCACTTTCATCGATCGCCATGGTCCATTATCGAATGCTTCTTTTGCAGAAGCTACCGCTTGATCGATATCCTCTTTAAACCCTTCTGCGACATTGTTGATTGCTTGATTATTAAAAGGGTTAAGATTGACAAATGTTTTTCGTGAAATACCATCGATGAATTGCCCATTGATGTAGTGCTGGATATCCTGTACGGGAAAAGCTGGCATGATGAATCCTCCTTTAATCTAATTGGGGAAGATAATGAGATTCCGTTTTCGTTTCCATCTCGTAATCATGATTTGATGACTTGTTCTACCAATCCGTATGATTGGAGGGTTTCGCGCAATTCCCTTTCCAACGGTTCAGAAGGCGGACCCATTGGGGGCCTTAAGGCTGGATTGATTTTCCCCATCATTCCCATTGCCGCTTTCAATGGCCCTGGATTTGTTTCTTTAAACAATACATCATTCAAAGGCATCAATTTATAATGAAGCTCGAGTGCCTTATCTACCTTCCCTTCCACCCAAAGGTTATAGAGATCGGCCACTTCTTTAGGGGTGATATTGGCTGTTGCGCTGATATGTCCCGCTCCGCCTATCGCAAGCATCGGGTAGCATAATAATTCAATGCCGGAATATAAGAGGAAATCTCTGCCACAATGCAATAAGACACGGTTCACATGTTCGAAATCCTTATTGGATTCCTTTACACCAATGATATTTTTACAATCTTCAGCAAGTCGCGCCAATGTCTTCACTTCTAAATTTGTTGCCGTCCTGCCGGGAATGTTATAAACGACAATCGGAATATCAACTGAATCCGCAACCGTTTTAAAATGATCATAAAGTGCCTGCTGGTTTGGTTTATTGTAATAAGGAACGATAACCAATGCAGCATCCGCCCCCATTTCCTGGGCTCTTTTTGTCAAATGCAACGTTTCTTTTTGATTGGCAGACCCTGTACCCGGTGCAACCGGAACCCGGCCTTTTGCCGTTTTTATAGCGGTCTCCATCACCAATTCCCGTTCTTCCACCGTTAATGAGCTGGGCTCTCCTGTCGTGCCGCATACCGAGATGCCATGGGAACCGCTTTCAATATGCCAGTTTACGAGATTTTCAATTCCCTTTACGTCCACTTCCAAGTTCTTGTCAAACGGTGTGATGACTGGCGCAATGGATCCCCTTAAACGACGTTTGATTTCCTCGTACATTTTTTTGACCACCTTTTCATTTTTTAATATTCCGAATAATGAACATAAGAAAATAGGCTTTGCTTTAATAGATAATCAGTCGACTATTATAAAAACGAAGCCTGGGTCATTAAAGTGCTTGATCGTGGTTCGTATCCGCCCTCTGCTTGAATGTACTGATGGCATTAAGCTTATGCTTTCTTACCAATGATTCAATATCTTCAAATGAAGCTTTTTCCTGCAGGAGCTTGATAATGCTTTCATGTTCACGGATCGATTGGACAGCACGCTGCGGTACCATGGTGAACATCGACTTTCTGACTCTATTCATTCTTTGCTGAGACTGCTTGATTTCCTCCATTAAAAAGGAATTGCCGCACTTTTCAGTAATTTCGGCATGAAAGCACTCGTTTAATTTACCAAACAGCTCTAATTCAAAGTTATGGAGTGCTTTTTCCATTTCTTTGTTTAAATTTATTAGATTGTCAAAATCCTGATCGTTCATCGTTAAAGAACTTAATGCAGCAGCATAGCCTTCAAGCAGCGATAAGACAGAAAGCGTTTCAATGTATTCGCTCTCATTGATGCTTGTTACAACGGCTCCGCTATAGGGCTTGTAATGAATAAGTCCATCCGATTCGAGTTGCCTGATCGCCTCCCTGACCGGGATTGGACTTAAACGTAATTCTTTAGCAATTTGATCGATGATGATGCGCTGTCCAGAACCGTATGTTCCATCCAAAATCAATTGGCGCAGGTGTTCGTAGGCGATTTGCTTTTTATTGGTGTTTTTGTTTTTCTCTTCCATATTTTTATCATATATGAAATCATATATGATTGCAATTGGTTTTTACTGAAAATCATATACGATTTCGCCTTTTCACTATCTACTTAAGTAATCTGCACCGGTATCGGGCGTCCCGGACTCCGTTGACGCCCAAGAGCCTTGAACAGCCCTTCCAATTCCTGAGCTTGACAGGTAGAGAGATCCCCGATTGTCCAATCGCTTAGCTTCGCTGGCGAAAGGAGTTTCATCATGACTGTTCTTCCTTCTTATCGATAGAACGGCTTCGATATTTTCCATAAAAAAAAGCCTGCAGTCCGCTTTAAGCGGGACACCTGCAGGCTTTGGGAGTATTATGCCAGTTTGGATGTAACAAATGAATGGATTCTTTCAATGGCTGTTTCAAGCAATTCCAATGAAGTCGCATATGAAAGTCGGATATTATCAGGTGCACCGAAACCTGAACCTGGAATGACTGCGACTTTCGCTTCTTCCAATAGTGCAGTCGTAAAGGCCTCGACATTGCTGTATCCTGTTAATTCTGCGGCGCGTTTAACATTTGGAAACAGGTAAAATGCCCCCTGAGGTTTAATGCAGCTAAATCCTGGTATTTCGACTAATTTATCATATATCTTATTCAAACGTCCCTCGAACGCTTGACGCATTTCTTCAACGGCATCCTGCGGCCCTTCGTATGCAGCAATCGCTCCATACTGTGCAGTCGTCGTTGGGTTGGAGGTACTATGGCTTGCAAGGTTCGTCATCGCTTTGATGATCGCTTCATCACCGACTGCATACCCGATTCTCCAGCCAGTCATTGAATGAGATTTAGACACGCCATTGATGATGATCGTTTGCTTTTTCAATTCAGGTGAGATTTCTGCAATCGATGTATGCGTTGCATTACCATAAACCAATTTTTCATAAATTTCGTCGGAAACGATCAAGATATCATGGGCAAGGCAAACTTCCCCAATGGCCGCCAGTTCTTCCCTCGTATAAAGCATGCCCGTTGGATTGCTTGGAGAATTAATGATCACTGCTTTCGTTTTCGCGGTAATCGCCTGTTCTAATTGTTCCTTCGTTATTTTATACTGGTTTTCCTCGGTGCCGACAATATAAACCGGCTTTCCGTCAGCAAGCTTGATTTGCTCGGGGTAACTTACCCAATATGGGATCGGGACGATGACTTCGTCGCCTTCATCCAGGATGGCTTGAAATAATGTGTAAAGCGCATGCTTGGCCCCGGAGCCTACCAAGATTTCAGAAGTCTTGTAATCCAAGCCTTGATCACGCTTCAACTTAGCTGCTATCGCTTCTTTAAGCTTCGGCAGGCCAGCAGAAGGCGTGTATTTGGTTTGGCCTTCATTCATCGATTGAACGGCTGCCTCTATAATATGCTTGGGCGTATTGTAGTCAGGTTCACCGGCCCCCAGACCAATGATATCAATCCCTTGGGCTTTAAGTTCTTTTGCTTTTGCCGTGATGGCCAATGTTGTCGATGGTGTCAAAGACTGAACTCGGTTCGCTAATTTCATAAAAATAATCCCCCATTCTAAATGCTTCGATAGTACTTAAGCCATTCCCCAGTTTTAAAATCATAATAATCATAATTAAACCGCTCGGAATCATCAAGATACGTTACTTCCCAAAGAGGAACGTTCTTTTCCATGCCAAGCTTTACGGAAATGATTTTTTCTGGATTGAGCTTTTCCTTGGCAATGCTTAAAATTTCTTTTTTCGTTTTACCATCTTTATAATCTTCCACTACAATTTTCTTTTTTTTGTCCTCGGGAAGCCAGACTACTTTTTTAATCCCTTTTTCTCCCTTACCTATGATGACGGAATATGAATCCTGTCCATTATAAAGGTAGAATTCGTCCATGGACCGAAGGCCGGCCTCTTCCCTTGCCTTCTTAAAAGCCGCATTGCCAGCTTCTTTTTTTGGCTGCAATGCTTTAATATATGCTCCGCCGACAAAACCGATAAGACAAAGGACCAGGATGGAAGCAATAATCAACCATTTTTTCAAAGCTGCTTTTCCCACTTTCTATGTACGATAAATTGTAAATATCGCTTTTTCTTGATCTTCGGAATCCAATGCCAACCCGAACATCAAGTCATCCTTTTTCAATGTTCGGTTCAAAGAATCCACAATTTTATACAAATCAGGTGAATGCTGCAGCCTGACTGTCGAGATTACTTCAATTTTGCTTTCCATGAAAACGCCCTCCATTATAAAATTGTCAACAACCACTGATATGAATAGGATTAGTAGGCTTTACCACCTTTCACATTATACCAGTTCGAAGGTTTTTTTTCTTCATAATTCCGTAAAATTTCAGCGGAATCCAGCAATTATCAAAAAACTCATTATATCCATTCTTCTATCATCTCGGCCATCTCCGTGATGGATGCTTGGTGCCATTCGACCGTTGGAATGGCCTTGCGAAATTCGGGACCGTATTTGGCCGTGACGATGCGTCGATCCAGAACGACCAAAACGCCTTTATCATTAGGAGTACGTATGAGCCTGCCGAACCCTTGGCGGAATCTTAACAGTGCTTCTGGTAAGGAATACGCAGCAAAGGGATTTCGCCCTTGCTTCTCGAAAAGCTGGCATTTTGCAGCGGTTACCGGTTCGTCCGGTGGTGAAAAAGGCAGCCTGACAATCACCAAACAAGATAAATCCTCACCTGGGATATCGACGCCCTCCCAAAGGCTGGTCGTTCCAAAAAGGATGGCTTTCTCGAAGTTTTGGAAATTCCTGAGCAGCCTCATTCGGCTTCCGCCCGAAATCCCTTGCGCAAACAAGGTGAACTCGTCCAAAACCCCGGTGTCCTTGATGGAATGATAGGTGGCCCGCAACATCTCATGTGAAGTGAATAAGACCATCATCCTCCCTTGGGCTGCCTGTGCAGCGGCAATGATATGATTTGCTGCCGTTTCCGAGAACTCCTCAACGGATAAACCATTGATATCGGGTATATCATTGGGAACGAGAACCTTAACAAGCTCCTTATAAGGAAAAGGCGAAGGAAACCTTGCCGTTAGCATGGACTGGTTCTCTAGCCCAAGTTGTTCTTTAAAATATTGAAAGGAATCCTTCACAACTAGGGTTGCCGATGTCATGACCACACTTTTCTGGCGCCCGAAATAGGAATCCCACAGCCATTTACTTCCTGCAATCGGCTGGACCGTCAAAGTCACTCCATGCTGCGGTGCCGCATTCGTATAATCAAGCCAATAAATATTCTCTTCATGCGGCTTCATGAAAAATTCATGTAACGACTCCCTCGTATCCTGCAAATGTCCAAGGAGAACTTCAATATCGTTTAAATAAAATAGCGAATTTTTACCTAAAGGCGATTCATGATTCAATAAATGGGCCAATCTTTGCGAGAGCTCCGTGATGATATATCCCAATAAGTCAACCAATCGCTCGGCAACAAGGATCCCTTTCCCCCATCTTCCATCATCCACCTTGAAGGAAATCCGTTTCGGACTCATGGAACGTGAAAGTTTTTCCGCCTGATTGGAGAGGAAATGGAAAAGCTGCTCGAATTCGTAAGAAAAATCATTCAGCTTTCGATCTAGTTCGTGGCCATTCCTCCCATCTGCCAGTCCGTTATTTAGGAGTAATCTGTCCAATTTATACAATAATTGCTTTTGGTCCGTTGTTCCTAATCGATTCAATATCGTTTTCACTGATATATAATTGAGCCGTCTCCCCAACTGTTTAGAAGCCGCCTGCTCCAGATGATGTGCTTCATCGAGAATCAGGTAACCTTTCTTTGGAATCAACGCATCTTCCGTCAGAAGATCGGACATTAAAAATGAATGGTTTGTAATGATGATATCTGCTTTGACCGCCGTTTTTTTTGCCCGTTCGAAAAAATCCAACGTCTGCCAAGGTTGTTTTAAGCCCGCATATGTTAGACCGTCACTTTGCAGCCTATTCCAAAATAGCTGACCGCCGCTGGTGAGGTTCAATTCATCCTTATCTCCTGTTTCCGTTTCCGTAAGCCAGACCAATATTTGCATTTTCGTTAAGGCCGTTTCATAATTATCCTCTTTTTCACGCAAGGCCCGCTCGAACTTCGCCAAGCTTAAATAATTGCTTCTCCCTTTTAACAGGACTGCTTGAAAACTAAACGGCAGGATGGCTTTCAGTTTAGGAACCTCGTTTTGCAGAAGCTGATCCTGCAGTTGAAGCGTATATGTCGATACGACAACCGGCTTTTGATTCTTTCTTGCAAAATAAACGGCTGGAAGCAGGTAGCCTAACGACTTCCCGATTCCCGTCCCCGCTTCAATGATCGCATCTTGGTTCGATTCAAAGGAATGGTGGATCATATTCATCATTTCAAGCTGGCCGCGCCTTGCTTCAAATGCAGGAAAAGCATGGTTGAGCATCGCCATTTTAGCCTCATCGTCGAGCGGGAATTCCGACTCTTTGTCGTTACGATTACTTTCTTCCCCGGTCTTTTTAAAGGCAAGGCCCCTATACGTGATAAGGTCAGGAGAATGCACTTCCGTTTTCGCTAATTTGCTTGCAATGCAAGCATCTATCAATTCGGAAATCTCACTTTGTAAGGAATAAGATAATCGATATAACTGTTTCAGCGTCATCACCGGCAGATTCAACAGCTTTTTCTTCAATTCCAGCAATAGTAAGGCAGTGGCATATGCATCACTATCCGCCTGATGCGGCCGCGAATGATCTAGGTTTTCTTCTTTAGCTAACTGGTGAAGCTTATATCCATCCGATGTTGGTTTTAAGATTTTGGCTAATTCGACCGTATCAAGGGTGGACCCGTAAAACGGTTCATAGCCGCAGCGTACCAATTCTTCCTGTAAAAAAGATAAATCAAATAAAACATTGTGGGCTACAAAACAAGCCCCGTCTATAAGCTGGGCAATATTATTTGCGACATCTTCAAAGTCAGGTGCATGTTTTACCGTCTCGTTGCTGATCCCGGTCAATTCTTCAATGAATAGGGAAATTTCCTGTCCAGGGTGAATGTATGTCGAATATTCATCGACAATTTGGTCATTTTCAATGACCACCCCAGCAAATTGAATAATTCTATCCCCTTTTTTTGGAGAATTCCCTGTTGTTTCCAAATCGACCACTACATATCGTTGCGTCATCAATGTACACCTCAAACTTTGTTTTCTCCACTTCCTGATGGAATTCTCTTATCTTTTTTATACCATAATAATCACAATAAAGGAAACAAGCCGTTCATTCCGTTTATGGAATGACTTATTTCCATTGAAAAAGGCCGGTCCATATGCACATATGGACCGGCCTTTCGCTTACATGATTGTAGCTGCAGGTTCGTTGGAGATCAATTCGATTATTTTGTTTTCTTCATTCATGATCGCTACCTTTGGCTTGTGGTCTTTAAGCTTCTCTTCAGCGACCAGGACATAAGATAGGATGATCACGATATCATCCGGCTGGACAAGTCTTGCTGCAGCCCCGTTCAAGCAAACGACACCACTTCCCCTTTCGCCCGCAATTACGTATGTTTCAAGTCTTGCTCCATTGTTATTATTCACGATGGCAACCTTTTCATTAGGGAGGATCCCTACCGCATCAATGATATCTTCATCGATTGTAATGCTGCCTACATAATTCAAATTCGCTTCGGTCACCCTTGCACGGTGGATTTTCCCATTCATCATCGTTCGAAACATTCAAATTCCCCCTGAAAAATCATGATTTATTTAATGTTAATCGTAATATTATCAATAAGCCGAGCATGCTTGAATTTAACGGCAAGTGCAAGGATGATGTTTCCCGAAAGCGTTTCAAGCGGTTTAAGCGCCGGATATTGATAGATCTCAATATAGTCGATCAATCCATGCGTGTGGGCTTCGATATGCTTCCTTACCAGTGCCGTGACAGCTGCAGCATTCCTTTCACCTGAATCAATGGCCTCCGCCGCTTTCAATAAGCTTTGATACAACTCTTTAGCTTCCATGCGCTCCCCATCTGAAAGATAGACATTTCTCGAGCTTTTCGCCAAACCGTCTTCTTCACGAACGGTATCTACGGCGACAAGCTCTATCGGGAAATTAAAATCCTTGATCAAACCATCTATCACCGCGACTTGCTGGGCATCCTTCTTGCCGAAGTAGGCTCGATCGGGAAGGATGATATTGAAAAACTTCGTTAGGACTGTCGCCACCCCATCGAAATGGCCTGGTCTTTTCCTGCCGCAAAGGCAATCCGTCCTGCTTTGGACCACTACCTTCACCGAAGGTTCCTCACCGTACATCTCCTGGACGGTAGGATAGAAGAGATAATCCACACCTGCATTCGCAGCAACGTTTTCATCACGTTCCAAATCACGCGGATATGTTTCAAAGTCCTCATTCGGCCCAAATTGCAAAGGATTGACGAATATACTTAAAACGACGATATCATTTTCTTTCCTTGCCTTTTCCATAAGGGTGGCATGCCCTTCATGTAAGTACCCCATCGTCGCTACATAGCCGATACTTTTCTGGTTGCTTTTTTGTTCGCGGAGCACCTGCTGCAATTCCCCTGCTGATGTAAAAGTTTTCATCTTTTCCCTCCGTAAAGCTCTGTAAGCTCCTCTTCCTTCATCGTAAATGTATGTTCTTGGGACGGGAATTGATTCGCTTTCACTTCAGCGACATAATTTGTTAGCGATTGCCCTATGAGTTCATTCGCATCTCCGTATACTTTGACGAATTTGGCCACTCGATCAACGCCATATTTGATCACGTCATGATAGACGAGAACCTGGCCATCCGTATCTGCACCTGCTCCAATCCCGATGGTCGGTATTCCCAAGTGATGCGTGACCAGCTCCCCCACTTGATATGGTACACATTCAAATACTATTGCCATTGCCCCCGCAGCTTCACACCTCTTTGCGTCCTCCACAAGCTGTGCAGCAGCTTCGGCGTCTTTTCCTTGTACTTTGTATCCCCCTAGCACCCCCACCGATTGAGGGGTCAAGCCAAGATGGGCTACAACCGGGATGCCTGCCTTCGTCAACGCGGCTATTTTTTCAACGACTTCATCTGCCCCTTCAAGCTTCACGGCATCCGCATGGCCTTCCTGCATGATTCGAGCTGCATTCTTGAGTGTTTCATCCATTGAAAGATGATAGCTCATGAAGGGCATATCCGTAACGACAAAAGTATCCGGCGCCCCGCGTTTTACGGCCTTGGTGTGATGAATCATATCATTCACCGTTACAGGAATCGTCGACTCATATCCCAATACGACCATTCCTAAAGAATCGCCCACCAATATCATATCCACTCCTGCTTGTTCGGCTAATTTTGCGGATGGGTAATCATAAGCCGTCAGCATGACGATCTTCTCTTGATTTTGTTTCATTTTCAAAAAATCTCCGGACAATTTCATTACGTTTCCTCCTTTTTGATGGAGGAGATGAAAACATCAGTGTAAGTGAACTGGTGCCTCTACATTCATACGCAAAAAAAAGACTGACTAAAAAAGGTATCTGTTACGCGCGAAAAATAGCAAAAAAAGCCATATTTCGTTCAATAAACAGCACTTATCTTTTAGTCAATCCTTTTGTTCCATCAGAAGTTTCATCCCTCCGTCCCCGTCCAATAATCTGGATCAAGGCAGATTTTCAAATAATTTGGCATTTATGGGGGTGCAGTTCACATAAGATACTGCCCACTTGCATTATATCAAGCAAAAATCAAAAATTCTATTTTTTTTTATGGAATTGACAAAAATCTACTGAATTTCAATGTCTGCCGAATAAATCGAATGAACGGTTCCTTTTTCATCCTCAAGGAGCAGCACACCGGCATCGGTTATGCCCAATGCTTTTCCGACGATCGTATCGTTGACGGTGCTGGCCCTGATAACCTGTCCAAGGCTGATCGCATAACTTTCCCACAGATCCTTTATCGGCTTGAAGCCTTCCTCCAGGTAGAGATCATATAAATGTTCCAAGCGCAATAATGCACGCTGAATGACCGTCGACCTTGAAATCAGTTCTCCGCTTTCTATGAAAAGCGAAGAAGCCTTTTCCTGCAGCTCTTCGGGAAAGTCTTCCAATTGCTGATTAATATTCATTCCAATTCCGATGATGACAGAATGAATCCTATCCGATTCCGCCTGCATTTCGGTCAGGATGCCCACCACTTTCTTGCGATTCACCAAAATGTCATTCGGCCATTTTATTTGCGGTTTCAAATCAGTCGTATCCTCTATGGCCTGAGCCACGGCAACCGCTGCCAACAAGGTCAACTGCGGAGCCTCATGAACCGGGATCTTCGGCCTTAAGATGAGGCTCATCCATATGCCGCTGAATTTTGGTGAATGCCAAGATCTCATCAATCTTCCTTTCCCGGATATCTGTTCCTCGGCAACGACCAATGTCCCTTCCTGAACACCTTCATTTGCAAGTTGATGGGCAATTTTCTGTGTAGATTCCACCGTCTCCTGATAGTGAATCATCTTGCCGATCGTCGTTGTTTCCAAGCCAAGCTGTATTTCGCTTTCGGACACTTTTTCTGGTGCCGATATGATCCGATAGCCTTTTTTTCTAACCGCCTCGACGCGATATCCTTCACTGCGCAGATCTTCGATATGCTTCCATACCGCTGTTCGTGAACAGCCAATATATTCGGCAATTTCCTGCCCTGATATAAATGCACCATCCGCCTTTGAAAGGGCTTCCATCAGCTTTGTTCTTAACTCAGATTGCATTTCACGAGCCACCTCATTATTTCTTCTTTATCATTTCTTAATTCTCCATCCAAGACCGCCTTCACGATCATTTCCAGGTATGCTTTGACCCAAGGTCCTGGTTTTTCTTGACGCCAATTCACTAAATCCGTCCCCGTTACGTCAAGTTCGGACATCGTTTTGATAGTCAGTGCCTCGTACTGCTGTTGGCCGCTTTCCTCCGCCTCGATGACATTCCCCCCCGTCAGGGAAGCTTTGACCTTGGCCGCCTGTACAGTCAAGTCATGCCCGGCTTGGAATACCTCAAAGGATGATTTTTCAAAAGACGGTTCCTGCTTTATCAGCTGTACAATCCGCTGGATGTTTCGGATCGTTTTTAATGGCAGTTTCCATGCCCTTAACGCCGCTTCCATTTCGTCATCCTTTGTCTTGACCATGATCACGGACCATAACTCTGCCGCTTTTAAATGATGAAGCGGCAGGTTCAGTACATTCTTTAAATGGTCCTTCTTATCCGAGAGCTTTGGCAGGTATTGATACAATCCGCTTTCCAACAAAAGGGCGATTGCCCTCTTCTTATATGTACCGGCCATTAACTTCTCGAATTCGACCAGAATCCTTTCGACTGCAATCTTGCCAATGATGGGGGCATTCACTTGAAGCGAGTGGAAAGTGTCATGATCCAGTTCAAAACCAAGCTGGCTGACGAACCTTAATGCGCGCATCATCCTCAAGGCATCCTCATGAAATCGTTCATGCGGGTTACCGACCGTAATGATCCTTTGCTCTGAAAGATCACGCCTCCCATTGAAAGGATCGATGATATTTCCCCCTTTATCCATGGCGATTGCATTCATCGTAAAATCCCTTCTTTGTAAATCCTCCGTCAAAGAGCGGACAAATTGGACGGAATCCGGTCTGCGGAAGTCCGAATAACCGCCTTCCGTTCTAAATGTCGTAATTTCATATGTACCTGACGGCGTAATGGCGAGCACCGTACCGTGATCAATCCCGATATCCGCCGTATTGGGAAACACCTCTTTTATTTCCAGCGGGGTCGCGGAAGTGGCGATGTCCACATCATTAATCGCACGGCCTAGAATATAATCCCTTACAGAGCCACCAACGAAATACGCCTCGAATCCTGCTTGTTCAATCTTTTCAAGAATGGGCACCGATTTTAAGAATAATTCGTCCATCAGCATCCCCTCCCTATTTGATGGATTTAGCTTCTAACGCTTCCAGGTAAATAGCTTCATATTGCGACATGATCGTATCTGAATGAAAATCGGTATTGGCCCTTTCCAGTGCAGCCTCAGAAAAACGTTCATGCAGGGCGGGATCACTTAATAGACCGACCGCTTTTTCGGCCACCGTCGCGACATCTCCCAAATCACAAATATAACCGGTCTCCCCATTAACGATGACCTCCGGAATGCCGCCAATATCCGTTCCGATACAAGGAACTCCGCATGCCATCGCTTCTAAAAGCACCAGGCCGAAGCTTTCTTTTTCCGATAACAGGTAAAGCAAATCACTGATTGAATATAATTCGGCAAGGTTATCCTGTTTTCCAAGGAATAGGACCGATTCATCGATTCCAAGATCTTTCGCCAAGGCCAATACGGTTGTCACTTCCGGTCCATCCCCAACGAGGAGAAGCTTGGCAGGGATTTTCTTTTGAGTTAAATAAAACGCCTGGATGACGTCCTTCACACGCTTGACGGAACGGAAATTGGAAACATGGATGATCACTTTTTCGTCATCCTTGATCCCGTATTCGTCCTTCAGGTAATCTGAATTTGCTTTATGGTAATCCCTTTCATCAATAAAGTTATATACGGTTTTAATTTCCTTATCGGGAGCGATCAAATCATATGTTTGTTTGACAAGTGAATTAGACACACCGGTAACGACATCTGATTGCTCTATCCCGAATTTTATTAAATTGGTCAGGGAAGGATCATGTCCCAGCACAGTGATGTCTGTACCGTGAAGCGTGGTGACGATCTTCACTTCATTGCCCGACATTTGCTTGGCCAAAATCGCACAAACAGCATGGGGAATGGCATAATGAACGTGAAGGATATCCAATTTCTCCCGTTTCACCACTTCAGCTAACTTGCTCGCAAGCGCAAGGTCGTATGGGGGATACTGGAATACGGAATACGAATTCACTTCCACTTGGTGATAATAAATATTGTGATACATCTTATTCAAGCGAAAAGGGAGGCTTGAAGAAATGAAATGTATTTCATGCCCCTTTTCCGCAAGCATCTTGCCTAATTCAGTGGCTACGACACCTGAACCTCCAACTGTGGGATAGCAGGTAATTCCAATTTTTAATTTCATAAGATTAGTTATCTCCTAACAAATCGGCATCAATCAATAACGGTTTCTTTGTCATGAATCCTTCAGCGTATCCGACACCGACTTCTTTGCCGAACATTCGCTCCCGTGCCTCTACCGTCTCGATATAACCATTCACAAGCGGTGTGTCCGCCGCTCCATCCGTTTTGTCGAATTGGCTGGCGTATGTCCTGAGGCTATCCAGCTTCGTCGGTAATGTAGAAGTGATGTCCACGACGAAGTCCGGCTTGTGAAAACCGTTTATCATATAATAATACATATTTTTGACACGATGATAGTCGCTGCTGCCTTCTTCCATATACTTTCTCACTCCCGCAGAAAAAACTGCTTCTTCCACTAATTTTGCACAGTTTCCATGATCGGGATGGCGATCCGCTGAAAAAGGGGCAAATACGAGCGCAGGTTTATACTGGCGAATGACGGTAATGATTTGATTTATGTATTCCGCTTTCATATAAAGCCCCCGGTCGGGTAAATCCAGGGAAATTCTCTCCACTCCAAGGATGTCTGCCGCCTTTTTAGCTTCCTTTTGCCTTAATGAGATGCTTCCGTTCGATGACATTTCAGCCTTTGTCAAATCGCATATCACGATATGCTTGCCTTGCTGTACATACTTGGCGATCGTGCCGCCCATACCGATTTCAACATCATCCGCATGTGCACCGAACGCCAGGATATCTATATTACTTTTGCTTATCATTGATTTCACCTTGTTTTTTTCGTAGTTTAAGCCAATCCATATACCCATGCTCCAAGCCTTTTACCAGTACTTCGGCCGTACCCATATTGGTGGCCAGGGGTATTTCATATACGTCGGAAAGACGGATAAGGGCCGATACATCCGGTTCATGGGGCTGTGATGTCAATGGATCGCGGAAAAATAAGACCATATCCATTTCCCCCCGTGCAATCATGGCGCCTATTTCCTGATCTCCGCCAAGCGGACCCGAATGAAAACGGTGAACTGTCAAGGATACTTCTTCCATGATCCGTTTTCCGGTCGTACCTGTTGCAAATAACTCATGCTGCTGAAATACTGATTTATACGCTGTTACAAATTGAATGATATCTTCTTTTTTCTTGTCATGGGCAATCAAGGCAATTTTCATCGTCAATCCTCCACTCCCTATTCAATAATATTTTCCAGACCGTATACAAGTATGTCCAATTTCATGACGGTATCTACCGCAAGTTTAACTCCTGACATGAAGGAAGCCCGATTGAAGGAATCATGTCTAATCGTCAATAACTCCCCATCGCTTCCGAAAAGCACTTGTTGATGAGCGACGAGTCCTGGAAGCCGAACGCTATGGATATGCATGCCCTCCACATTCGCTCCTCTTGCGCCCTGGATGGTTTCCTTCTCGTTAGGATGACCTTGCTGCTTCGTTTCCCTAACCGCCGCGATCATATCTGCCGTTTTCGAGGCGGTGCCTGAAGGGGCATCCAGTTTTTGGTCATGATGCATTTCAATGATTTCTACATCCGGGAAGTATTTAGCCGCCATTTGGGAAAACTTCATCATCAAAATGGCACCTATCGCGAAGTTTGGTGCAATGATGCAGCCGATACCTTTTTCCTTTGTCAATGATTCCAGCTTCGTTAAATCTTCCTTGGTAAAGCCGGTCGTGCCCACTACAGGCCTGATGTTGTGCTTCAGTGCGGTCTCGGTATGGTACATCCCCACTTCTGGCGTAGTCAAATCAATCAATACGTCTGCTTTCACCGAAGAAAAGCATTCGTTAATATCCGAAAAAACAGGCACATCCATGCCCTGAAAACCTTCTATGGAGGAAAGGCTTATCCCGTTATGTTTGTGGTCGATGACAGCCGCCAATTCAAATTCTTCCGTCCTTTGGACAAGCTTCACCGCTTCATTTCCCATTCTGCCTCGCGGACCCGCTACAATTACCTTTACTTTACTCATCTTCACTTTCCCCCTCCGTAGTATCTTGTTTTTTTGTCCATCTATCTTTATCACGGGTTGTAAACTTATGCATCACCTTATCATGTGAGCTTTGGAGGTCGATCCCTAATGAATTGGCAAAACAAATTAAAACAAAAAGCATGTCGCCCAATTCTTCCTCGACCGTGTTCTCTTCCTCCGTTGTTTTCTTCGGTTTTTCACCATGATAATGATTGACCTCCCTCGCCAATTCCCCGAGCTCTTCAGTCATGCGAGCAAGCATGGCAAGCGGGCTGAAATAGCCTTCCTTGAATTGTCCTATGTATTGGTCCACCTCAGCCTGCATGTGTTGAATCGTCTTGTGCTTTTCCATATAGTCACCCAATCTCGATTTTCGTTTACAAACTTCATATCTTCTCCATGTTAGCTAAAAGTGAAACAGATGACAACAGATACGTTCGCGAATCAAAATTGCCCATAGTTGGCTAATTAGTTATAATAAGTCAATTGATGTTTTATTCAACCGTTTGGAGGTATGGAGAATGCTTTTCGGCTTAAAACTAAAAAATACACTATTCATCCTATTTGGGGCTGGGATCTTTGCCTTTGGCCTCGTGCATTTTAACATGCAAAATAATTTGGCCGAGGGCGGCTTCACCGGTCTAACCTTGATTATATATCAACTTGTAGGCATAAATCCTTCCTATTCCAATTTGGTTTTGAACATTCCCCTGTTTTTAATCGGTTGGAAATATTTAGGCCGCACCTCCTTCCTCTATACGCTCATTGGAACGGTAGGCCTCTCGGTATGGCTATGGGTGTTCGAAAAATACCAAATCAACATCGACCTCGGAGGCGATTTGATGCTGGTCGCGTTGTTTGCAGGGGTCTTTGTAGGCGTCGGGCTTGGCATAATCTTCCGGTACGGGGGGACAACGGGAGGCGTCGATATCATTGCCCGTTTTGCACATCGCTATTTAGGAATGGGCATGGGCCGGACCATGTTCATCTTTGATGCCGTCGTGATCGGCCTTTCCATCCTCACCTACTTGAACTATCGGCAAGCGATGTATACCCTTGTTGCCGTATTTATCGGGGCAAGAGTCATTGACTTCATGCAGGAGGGCGCATATGCTGCCAGGGGTGCGATGATCATCAGTGAAAAGAACCAGGAAATTGCTGAAAAAATCATGAAAGATATGGAGCGGGGCGTGACAGTCTTACGTGGATATGGTTCATTTACACGGAATGATCGGGAAGTTCTCTATTGCGTCGTCGCCAAAAATGAGCTGGTCCGTTTAAAAAATGCCATTACGTCAGTGGATCCCCATGCCTTCGTATCAGTAAGTGAAGTGCATGATGTATTGGGTGAGGGCTTCACCCTCGATGAGAATAAGAATCCGATTGAAAGATGAGTCATCATTCTGAAGCGTTCCCGGAAAAGCTTACTTTCATAACAAGCCGTCTTCGTCTGTATAAGCGGAAACAAAAAAAGGACGCCATCACATGATGGCGTCCTTTACCAATTAATCCTCATCCCTCGTCATGCCTGTATACATGAGCAAAAGGCGGACCAATTCAAGTACTGCTACAAGAGCGGCAGCAACATACGTCATCGCAGCTGCACTCAATACTTTTTTCGTTTCCCGCTCTTCGTCATTCCGGATGACACCAACGGAAACGAGCTGATCCATTGCACGAGACGAAGCATTGAATTCGACCGGCAGTGTAATCACTTGGAATACTACAGCCGCTGCCATGAATACGATCCCCGCCAGTAGCAACCCTGGAATATGAGCCAACATTCCGACTAAAATCAAGATCCAAGATATGTTGGAACCAAAGTTAGCGACCGGTACCAATGCATGACGAAATCGCAGGAATGCGTACGCTTCTTTATCCTGGATCGCATGTCCGACTTCATGCGCCGCAACCGCTACCCCTGCAACCGAGTGACCGTGATAGTTGTCCGTTGATAACCGTACCGTTTTATCTCTTGGATCATAATGGTCAGATAGCATTCCAGGCGTCTCTTCCACCCTGACATTGAACAGTCCATTTTGATCCAAAATGGCCCTTGCCGTCTCAGCACCATTCATCCCCGAAGATGCCGGCACTTGGGAATACTTTTTATACGTACTTTTCACTTTCATTTGTGCATAAATCGGGATTAAAATGATAATCGCCAAATATATGAAATACATGGTATCCTCCTATAACTATAATTACTCTTAATTCTATGGATAGAAGACACCCCTGTCAAATATAGTGTTCTCTTCCCTTTCGTTTTTAATCATTATGTTGTTTTCTTGGTTTTTCCCGGTCTCCTTTATATTTTCTCCAGCCGACATAAGAAAGGGTCATGATGATGATGCTGCCTGTAGATATGATGACCCACCAAAGCGAAGGATCGGTATCATCTTCCCCCATATCTTCAAAAATGGAGGTTAGCTCGGTTTGTAAAGCGTCCAACTCCTTTTGACTTTCACCATCATTGATCACTTCCGGTCTGTACTGGTTAATGTATTGAATCCGAGTGTCCAATTGCTGCATCGTTTCCTTGGAAAGGTCCACTTTCAAGCTGGGATAGATCATTTCATATTGTGAAAGGAATAAGTTCAACTGGCTATTGAATGTAATCGCGTCTTGTTTGATGGCGGCATTCTTCGTCTGCTGGAAAGAACTCATCATCTGATCCTCCATCTCTGTCCAAAGGGGCTGATGTGTTGACTTGACCGCATCAACGACAAGGCGGAATTTCGTCACAGAATTAACCTTTTCGGAATCTCCCTTATTCATATCCTTTATCGTCATCAACGCCTCATTATGAGCTACAGTGATAATCCGAAGTTCGTCCATGTCAAGAATCTGCTCTTTCGCTGTCTCCTTTAAAAACCGGTCAGAAAAATACGTCAGCATCTTTTCCGAATCTCCATATCGCTTCAACTTGGTCATTTCCAACGCTCTATCGGAAATGTTATCCAATTGCTCCAAACTTGAAGAGGATTCTGCATAGACAGGGAAATGTAAGACGACAAATAAAACAGCAATGGTTAATATGGATTTTTTTAACATGCTACTCGTCCCTCCTCATATCTCTACTAAAACGATATGAAACAATAAAGATGAGTAGACCTTGTTCCATATAAAAAAGTTAACCCCGCCTTTACAAAACCTGTAAGCGAGGTTAACTTTTCTAATGGATGAAAGAAAGTGTGATCCTGTTTTTCCTATACCCGAAGTACCAACCGACAAAGATGGAAAGGATACTGAGCCAAAAAGTAAAGTAGCCGATCTCATTCATATACATCAATAAGTCACGGTAGATGGGCATCATTTCAAACACATAATCGATTATGTCATTATGTATCGTCCAAATTCCGGCGACAACCAAATGCCAAGGCTTTATCCGGTAAAATGGCGCATATAATATCCCTTGAATCGCCATGCCCAAATGGGAAGCCATTAACATATACCCTTCCCATGGCAGAGTACCCGTTGTCACAAGCGTCATTACATTCATGACAACTGCCCAGATGCCATATTTGAATAGCGTAATGATGGCCAAAGCTTCCATTAACCCGAAATTTCTTTTTAAAAGGAAGCCCCATAGTACAAAAACGAAAAACAAGCTGGCTGTCGGGCTATCCGGTACGAAGGCCAAAAATATGCCTGGTGTGTTCTCCAATTGCCCCCCATACCAATAATACCCAAATGCCGTACCAAGAATATTTATGACGAATAATAAAACAAGCATTTGCCGGCTGGCAAGCCAACCATATATAACATTCATTCCGTTAACCTCTCTTACCTCTTCAATTATTCTCATTTTACAGGTCTTGATCGTGAAAACCAAGAATTGATTTCAATTTCTTTTCATATTCACTTGCATTTACCAATAAAAAAGCCGACAACATGAGTTGTCAGCTATCCTTTTCAGCTTTTGAAGGAAACTGGACAGGATTCCTTATTTTGCTGATAATCCAGATACGAATTCAGCTAATGTGTCCAATTCTTTATCTGAACCCTTAAACATGCCAGCTGGCATCGCACCTTGTCCTTTGCGGGCGATTTTAGCGATTTCTTCCGGCTTTAAACCAGTGTCAATCAAGCTTGGCGCTCCAGCCCCGCCAGTTAACTCAGCGCCATGGCAACTAATGCAGCCATTGGAATCCATCAGTTTATATCCATCACTATCTTTATCGATGTCTGCACCCTCTACGATTGCCCCTTGCTTCTTGGAGGCTTCCCAATCATGATGGGCAGCGGACTCCCAGGTTAAATAAAATACACCGGCAATTGCCAAAAGCATGAAGCCCACAGCAAACGGACGTTTTGCTGGACTCCTCTCTGGACCACGGTCTAAAAAAGGCGCCAGGAGCAATGCCCCGAAAGCCAAACCAGGAATGACAAGAGCCCCTATTGCATTGTAAGGACCTGAGGCATACGTATACTTAAGTAATTGGTAAAGGAATAGGAAATACCAGTCAGGAAGCGGGATATACGCTGTATCCGTCGGATCTGCTATCCTTTCCAATGGAGATGGATGTGCAATTGTCAGACATAGGTAGCCAACAAGGAACACAGCCCCGACCATCCATTCCTTTAAAAGGAAATTAGGCCAAAATGCTTCAGTTTTACCAGGATATTCTGAATAATCTTTCGGAATATTCGGTTTACGGTTCGCAGAGATACGCGAGTCACCTACGAATTTCATACCTTTCCCACGATGCATTGAACAATTCCCCTCCTTTATGAAAAGGTTTTTTTGGTTATTGGTTCATAATTCTATTAAAGTGGACCTGAAATACCTTGTTTTCGGATCATTAGGAAATGAGCCGCCAGTAAAGCAAATAATGCTGCAGGCAGGAAGAATACATGAATGGCGAAGAATCGTGTCAGTGTCTGTGCTCCAACGACGGTTGGATCTCCTGCGATCAAGGCCCTGAGTGCCGGACCCATTAACGGTACCGAATCGACAATTGTCAAAGTAACTTTCGTCGCAAATAGCGCTTTCATATCCCATGGCAGTAAATAACCAGTCAATCCTAATGCCAGCATGATGAAGAAAATCAATACGCCGACCATCCAGTTCAATTCACGCGGTTTTTTGTAAGCTCCCTGGAAGAAGACACGAAGAGTATGTAAAAACATCATAACAATGACCAGACTTGCTCCCCAGTGATGCATTCCACGGACAATTTGACCGAAGGCCACTTCATTTTGTAAATAATAAACAGATTCCCAAGCGTTTTTAATGTCCGGGACATAGTACATCGTCAAGAACATGCCTGATAAGATTTGGATGACCGTGATGAAGAATGTTAACCCACCAAAACAATATACGAATGCGGAAAAATGATGTGCGGGGTTAACATGTTCAGGAACCTCATGGTCAGCAATATCCCGCCATAACGGCGTAATGTCTAAACGCTCGTCCACCCAGTCATATAACTTTGTTAACAATGTTTACGCCTCCCCGTGCGGTTTTAGTCGACCCAAGTAAAGAATTCCATCTTTTTCTTTCGTTTCATAGACATCCAAAGGTTTAACCGGAGGTGTCCCTTTCACGTTCACTCCATCTTTCGTATACCTGCCGTAATGGCAAGGACAGAAAAATTGATTCGGATTAGACTTATCCGTATTCCATGCTACCGTACAGCCTAAATGCTTACAGATTGGAGATAAAGCAATGATTTTACCATCATCCATTTTGTAAACCCAAGCTGTATTCGTTTCTTCGGACTCATACCACCCATCGACCTGCTTAAAACTAAAGTCAACACGAGTCGGTTCGGCAGTCAGTTCGCTTACCTTCTGCTTGGTTGCAACGAAATCCCCGCCTTTATCTGCAGATAATACAGGATCGATCGCAAACCTTACCATCGGCATCAACATACCGGCCGCCATAAATCCACCAACGCCAGTCAGTGTGTAATTAAGGAATTGACGTCGTGAAACATTATGCTTGCTCATGCGTTTTCCCCCCCTCTATTACTATACTGAGAGCCCAAAGGACCAATAAATAGCAACACTATAAAACTAGGACATTTCCATGATATCTCAATAATTTACCAAGGTCAATATTTGTAAAACCCAAAAGGTGGCAACTATGTGTCAAATTATGCGAAAAATCCTACTTTTTTTCATTTTTCCAATTATAAGTGAAAATATCAAGGATTTGGAGAACCTGTTGATTGATCATACCCCTGGCTTGTTCATTTTCCAGACTCTCCAATGGTATGGCCGGGATCCATAGTAAGTTATTTTCCAATTCCCGTTCATCCTTCTTCCACTCATAATCCGATGTTAGAAAAAAAATATGCTTGATATCATTTTCCTTCAGTTCAGTTGCCCAATGCTTCAAACGTTCCACCTTATCCATTTCATTGCTTATATAATGAAAGGATGGCATCAGCAGGATCCGCCCCTTCATTTGTTTTTCAATTTCCAAGCTTAAAATGGTAAGAAATTCATTCATCGAGCCCGTTTGCTTCATTTGGCCTCCAAAAGAAAGGGGAACCAATGGAATCAAAACGGTATCCACATATTCCTTTGACTGACTATACATATCAAGTTCTTTTGCTGTCCATCTCATACTTTCTCTTCACTCCCGACTTTTCGAATCAACTCCTTATCATTTTACCATGCTTTTTATGTCATCTTTACCATATACCCATAGTCTTTACAAAAATGTGGATTTTATCTATATTTTATGAAAAAACCTATCCTGAAAACGGAAAGGTTTTCTTGTATACAATTCTTAAGTTCATTTAAAATTTCACTGTTTCTATTCGGTGCAAGCACTCGTCTATCCAAAGATGGTCAATCCGTCCATTTTTTCACTTTTTTCGTACCCTCGCAGGTTTATTCGTCCGTTTCTTCACTTTTTTCGTCCAATCACAAATGATAAAGTACATTTAACAGTTTTTGTTAAAGCGCTATTGAAGCCAATAAAAATCAAAAGGGTCCCGGAATGAATACATTCCGGAACCCTTTTGCCTACAGTCTGAAACCTTATGTCAGCCAAGCACTTTCAATTGATTCAATTGTTCAGTCAGGCTCTTGAATGCTTGTTCATCATGCTTATCCAATGCCTCATCGATTTCCTTCAGCAGGCGGTCCCTTTGAAAATAGAGCATGCTTTTTTCTAAAAATTGTTCTGCCAGCAACTGATCTTTTTCATTGGATGCCGTCGATTTTGGCATGAATGGGTTTTGCTCCAAAACTGCTGCATATTGGTAGGAAGAGTAAGCCGATTTGAAATTGAGTTGGATATAAATATCTTCATCCCGGTTCAATCGAATATCGTGAAAGGATTTCTCTGCATCGGTCGTCATGATATTGGACTTATAAAACCGGAATGGGACCTCTTCCACACAATGTGTCGACATAATGAGTCCACGAGGGCAATATTGGGCATTTTCCACGAAATGAACTTTTTTCATCAGTTGATCATGACTCATTAAATAATTCAATATCCAAACGCATTCTCTTCGTTTAAGTTGATAATGATTTAAAAACCACCGAATAAAATCCTTCTTCTCATTCACAGAAACAGGGGCAGCCACCATGAATTCCCTCCTCTGTCTTGATTTAGTTTGGTTACGCTTGCTTACGATTCATCCGAGCCTTCACCAAGCCGCTCCAAAATCATGGCATACTCATCATTCGCCGGGTTAATCTCAAGCAGCTTATTAAATACTTCTCTAGATGTGGCTCTGTCTCCTTCTTCGATTAAAAAGAAACCATAGTCTTCGAGGAAATCTTGATTGTTCTTGAATGAATTATATGCATTATGATAGCTGGTTAATGACTCTTTAAATTGTTCGGTGTGCTGGTAAGATACGGCGGCTATCCATTCAAACTGAGGATCATCCTCTCCGTATCTCCTCACTTCTCCGATGCACTCCAAGATATCTTCATACCTTTCCTGATGCATATACAATTTCAAGAGGGTAAGCGCCGCTTCCAGATAGCCTGGATCAAGGGCAAGAGCTTGTTTAAATAGATTTTCCGCTTCTTCATCGAGTCCGCTTTTCAATGCTATTTTTCCGCCGAAGAAATAAAGCTCCTTATTGAATTCATCAGCCTTGATTCCTTCTTTGACCGTTTTCAAGGCATTTTCCAAATCCTCCAGATGCTCATAACTCTTTGCCAAGTATAAATACAAGGAATGATATTCATGATCCAATTCTTTCAGCTCGATAAATTTACGGACGGCCGTCTCATAAAGACCTGCTTGGAAAGCTGTAAATGCATACTCGAATAATGTATTGATTTCAAGTCCATCCTCCAAGGCTTTTTCAAAATGCGGCAGGGCTTCCTCGAACTTACCTGAGCTGCTTAATGCTTCAGCAAGCCGCTGATGTACATTGACTCCGGATATTTCCTGTTCATGTTCCAATACCTTTATGTAATTTGCAATGGCTTCCTGATCCCTGCCTTGATGGAAAAACAGTTCACCAAGCGCAAAATCAATGATGATCTCATCAGGCAGTATTTCCTTGGCTTTCAGTAATTTTCTTTCACTGACCTCATCCATTCCCTGTAATTGGTAAAGGTCCGCTTCCAAAAGCAAAGCACTTGGATATACCTCATCATCTGCACGTACTTTTTCAAGCATCAACATCGCTTCATCTTCCTGGTCCATGTCAATCAAGATTTCAGCCAATGAAACCATCAATTCCCCTTCATCAGGATAGAGTTCAAGGAGATGTTCGAAAAGGTCTTTCGCCTCCTCCACAAAACCAAGCTGAAGCATTTCTTCGGCCAGCAGCAAAATGTCCTCCGCTGACTCCGATGATTTAATTCGATTTATATGTTTAAGAGCTTCTGTTAATTCCCCTTTTTTTAAATGTTGGATTACTTGTTCCACTGTGTTCATTGCGAATTCCTTCCTTTTGCAAGATAAACTGGTCTCTGATCAAACACTCTCACGCGATAATGTCAAATCCTTTTCCATTATGAGCAAAATGCCCATGTAAGCGTAAGATGCCTGGTAAACAGTATTTCTTAGTTTACCATACTGCAGCCCTGTATTCCATTGATGAAGTCCCCTCCATTCTCATTAAAAAAAGGTTACTAGTTAATTCTCCATGCCAGGGTCAATCTCCTTTTTGATTCGAAGGTCCTTTTTGTGAATTTCATGACCCATTCACGCAGAATGTCAGCGCTTTCAACATTTCTAAGCACGTAAAAATGAAAAAAAAAGTTTACGGTCCTGATCAAGGGCCGTAAACTCTTGGACATTCATTGTATCAAACGCGTCATATGCTCAAAGAATTCAGGATAAGAAACATCAATCGCATCAGGATCGGCAAGTTCAACATCCCCATCCGTTATCAATGCGGCGACAGCGAGCATCATCCCGATGCGATGATCTCCATGGCTTGTAACTTTTCCACCATTCAGGTTCTTACTTCCATTGATGATCAATCCATCTGCTGTAGGTGTTATATCAGCTCCAAGAATGGAAAGCTCATTGGCCACCGTATCGATTCGATTGGTTTCTTTAACCTTCAGTTCTGCTGCATCCTTGATCGTAGTTACCCCTTCTGCCTGGGTTGCCAGAAGCGCAATGACCGGTATTTCATCGATTAAGCGCGGAATTAGGTCACCTGAGATGGTGATTCCTTTTAAGCGTGAACTCCTTACAGTGATATCCCCTGCCGGTTCGCCTCCACTCGTCTTCTTCTCGATCGTGATATCCGCTCCCATCGCTTTCATGACTTCGAGGATTCCAGTCCTTGTCGGATTTAGGCCGACATTCTTTAAGACGACTTCACTATTTTTGGTAACCGCAGCTGCCACCAAGAAGAAAGCGGCCGAGGAAATATCTCCCGGCACATGTACGGAAGTTCCTTTGAAAACCTGATTTCCGCCCACTTTAATGGTATGTCCATCTTTTTCGATTTTCCCGCCAAACGCCTGGATCATCCTTTCGGTATGATCACGAGTCTCTTCCGGTTCAACAATGATCGTTTCACCCTCGGCCTGTAAGCCTGCCAGGATTATCGCCGATTTGACCTGTGCACTTGCCACAGGCAATTCATAGCGGATACCCTCTAGCTTGCCTCCTCTGATGAAGATCGGGGTATATTCCGCCCCCTTACGGCCGTCTATGACCGCCCCCATCTGACGGAGAGGATTCACCACCCTGGTCATTGGCCGTTTGGCTATTGATTCATCCCCTGTCAAAACCGCCGAAAAATCTTGTCCTGCCAAGATACCCGTCATTAATCGAAT
This sequence comes from Peribacillus simplex, assembly GCF_001542915.1. Taxonomy (GTDB): domain Bacteria; phylum Bacillota; class Bacilli; order Bacillales; family DSM-1321; genus Peribacillus; species Peribacillus simplex_B. The sequence continues at coordinate 140,575 of NZ_LNNH01000055.1, forward strand.
TGTCGTCCCGGAATTTCCGACATCCAGCACTTCATTAGGTTCGGTTAATCCCTTGAACCCTTTACCCTGGATACGGACACGCTTCCCTTCCTGTTCGATTTGGATGCCAAGTTGCTTAAAACACGAAATCGTGCTTAAACAATCGGCTCCCGGAAGAAAATTAGTGACGGTCGTTTCACCTTCGGCGAGAGCCCCGAACATGATCGAGCGGTGGGAGATCGATTTATCCCCAGGTATGTCTATCGAACCGCGTAGTGAGTGGATATCGGTTTGTAATTTTTTTGTTTTCATGCTACCTTCCTTTCCCTGTCATCATGCCAGGATCGTTTCGTAATCTGAATGTCTGGAGATACAATCCGCTGCTTTAATGCGGTCAACATCCGTTTGGAAGCTAATGACCAATACACCGTATATCTCTTCCCTGGTTTCGATGATTCTTATGTTCGTAATGCTGATTCCTTCTTGCGCCAGATATCCGGTAATCTCTGAAATTATTCCCGCATAGTCCGGTATATCGATATATAAATCATAAAAGGCTGGTATGGCACCTTTGGCGTGAGTCGGCAAATCATCCCTGAAAACCTTGGCATCCGCAAAGAAGCGAAGGATTTCCTCACTATCTCCATTCTCCACCAACCCTTTTACATGCTCCATTTCAGCCAGCCAATCCTTCATTAATTCAAGTAACACATCCCGGTTATGCAACAGAATATCACGCCACATTTCCGGACTGCTAGAAGCTATTCTTGTGATATCACGAAAGCCACCGGCCGCGAGCCTGGAAATCAATTTATTTTCCTTGCTATAATTTTCTGCCTGCTTCACAAGACCTGATGCGACAATATGCGGAAAATGGCTGACGACACCCGTCAGCTTATCATGCATGGAAGGAGTGACGACCAAAAAGTTCGCTCTTGTCCCTTTGAGCCATTCCTTCAGCCGTTCCACCTTTTTCTCCTCGATGGAGTCTCCCGGTGTCAGCAAATAAAACGCATGTTCAAACAAATGCAGCTTGGCAGCTCCTGCGCCGCTTTTATGTGAACCAGCCATAGGGTGCCCCCCGATGAAGGCCACCCCTTTATCAATCAATGGTTTTGCTGCCTTTACGACTGTATCCTTCGTGCTTCCCGCATCGGATATGAGGACGTCACTTTTTAAATTCATGTCAGCCAGTTGTGCTAAAATCTTGACGGTCTCATTGACAGGCACAGCAAGAAGGATCAAATCAGCCTCACACGCCCCCGCTTCCAGAGTAGAAACGGAATCATCTATCGTCCCCAGCAGCATCGAGAGTTGAATATTCTTTTCACTGATATCCGTACCAATTATCACCGCTTCAGGATGGGCATGGCGGACAGCCTTGGCCAATGATCCTCCAATTAGTCCCAGACCTATTACAAAAACCTTTCCCTTCACTCTTTTCTCCCCCGCATCCTTTAAGACTCCATAAGGTTTGATGCATGTTAAAGCAGCGAATCAGATGGTGCCTCGACTTCATTCAAGAACGTTTTAATCGCATTGATCATTCCTTCGTTTTCCTCAGTTGAACCAATCGTTATCCTCAGGCTGGTAGGAAAACCGAAACCTTTCCCACTCCTTGCAATGTATCCGTGCTCAAGTAAATATTGGAACACCCTATCGGCATCTTGTTTAAAGTGGATAAAAATGAAATTTCCTTGTGACGGGTAATACGCTAAATTTTCCTTGTCGCAAAATTCGTAGTACTGCTTGAGGCCTTTTTGATTTTCATCTTTGCATTTTTCTATGAAAGCTTGGTCTTCCAAAGCGACGATAGCAATATTCTGTGCGAATGTGTTGACATTGAATGGTTCGCGCGATGGGTCCAGCTTCTGAATGATATCCTCATCCGCCAATCCGTATCCTACCCTGAAGCTGGCAAGACCATAAATCTTAGAAAATGTGCGCAGTATGATCAAATTTTTGAATCGATTGATCCATTGATTCGTTCTTGGGTAATCCTCAGCCGTCGCGTATTCACAATACGCTTCATCCAGTACGATAAGGACATCTTCAGGCACCTTTTCGATGAACGATAATAGTTCCTTTTCCGGGATGTATTTCCCTGTAGGATTATTCGGTGTACATAACCAGACGACCGCGGTTTTTTCATCTATCGCCTTCAGCATGCCTTCCAGATCATGCGCACCATCAAGATGGGGAACCTCCCTGACTTCTGCACCTTCAAGCGTAGCATTATGACGGTATTGCGAGAAAGTGCCCGTTGCCATGACCGTATTCTTTCCTGCGCCCAATAGGCTTCTGGAAATGATTTGAATGTTTTCATCAGAGCCATTCCCAAAGATAAGCTGAGTCTGCTTCACGCCTGTATGCTTCGCCACAGCTTCTCTTAGCATCGTTGCATAGCCATCCGGATAGATGGCAAAAGAATGGGTTGAATTCCTGACGGATTCCTTGACCTTTTCTGAGCACCCGAACGGATTTTCGTTAGACGCGAGTTTCGTGATTTTTTCGAGACCGTACAATTTCTTCACTTCATCTGTGGACTTTCCCGGTTGGTAAGATTTCAAGGAAAGGACCGCTTCATTCCATTTCATGTCAATCACCCCTATAGTTTTTATCACTTTAAAGCCAGAAAGTGTGAGAATAGTATATCATATTCCTGGGTTCGAATCGGCTTACCCCTTTTTTATCAAGTCCGGCCGTAATGCTATGGCCCCTTCCTGATAGACATGCTTTATTTCTTGCTGCGTTTTCGTTGTATTGACATGAATCATGACACGGATGCAGAATGGCAGGGAGTTGCTCACAGGTATTTCCTTCATGCAAGTTACCGGTACATAGGTCCAGCCGTCGAATTTCCTCAAGGCTTTGGCAGGGAAAACCGAACGGATCTCATCCGTAGCTGAAAAAAATACGGAGGCAACCGTGTCAGGATCAATCTCATTGACCTCGATGATTTCCGCCATCAGCTTTTCGACGGCGGCGATCACTTCCGTTTCTGTGTCTTTTTCAATTGTAGTGGCACCTCTAATTCCTCTTATCACACACAGTTCCCCCTTTTCCTTTAATTTATTTCATTTCAGTCATTTCATCTATCAGCTCAGAGTCGGGTATATCTTTTAATATTGGTGACCCCACCTGATTTAGCAGGACAAAGGTAGCTGCTTCATTGACTGATTTTTTGTCCGTTTTCATTAAATGAAGTAACGCTGCAGTTTCAAGGCGGTCTGGAATGGTAATTTGGTAGCCTAATTGAGACACCCAATCAATGAATTCCTCAAGGTTAAAATCGAGACCCTCTTTTTTCATACTCAATTTAAGCGCATAAACCATCCCGATTAAAATCGATTCTCCATGTGTAAAATTCCCATAACCCATGGAACCCTCCACTGCATGTCCAAGTGTATGGCCAAAATTCAAAAACGCACGAATGCCCATTTCTTTCTCATCTTCTTCGACAATTGCCGCTTTAATGGCGATTCCTTTTGTGATCATTGTCAGAAATTGCTCATCCGTAATCTCGTTCAAGTCCACAATATTCGACTTAAGCCAATGATAAAAGTCATGATCGGCAATCAAGGAATGCTTAATCACTTCAGCAAAACCTGACCTTAATTCTTGCAGCGGCAGAGTTAGTAAAAAATCCAGATCATAAATGACCGCTTCAGGTTGATGAAAGGCACCAATCATATTTTTCCCTAAAGGGTGGTTGATGGCGACCTTGCCTCCCACGGCACTATCGTGGGCTAGCAAAGTCGTCGGGATCTGGATGAATGGAATTCCCCTCATGAATGTGGCCGCAACAAACCCAGCCAAGTCACCGACCGCTCCGCCGCCAAGGGCAATGATCAATGACTTGCGATTGAGTTTCTGGGATAGGCAGTAGCCTTGGCATTCATAAAACACTTCGAATGTTTTTGCATGCTCCCCTTCAGGCACGACATGCTGCAGTACCGGTTTTCCGGTCTTGATCAATGCATGTTTCACGGTTTGCAAATGCAGTTCAGCGACCTTCTCATCGGTTATGATCAAAATCTTGTTCAGGTGATTGAATTCAGTTGTTATTAATTCCGGCAGTTCCTGTATTGCCTTCTTACCGACCAAAACGGGATATTGCTTGGAGACCGTTGTTATTTGGATGGTTTCCATCTATTAAAACCCCTTTACGTCTTCCCGATACGACCTTATGTATTCCGCTAACTGTTCATAACGATCTGAAGGGAATTGATCGACGATGGCAGCCGCAAGCTCCCATGCCACTACTGCTTCGGCAACTACTGCCGCTGCAGGAACTGCACAACTATCGGAACGCTCGACACTTGCTTCGAACACTTCCTTCGTATCGATATCAACACTTTTCAAAGGTTTATATAAAGTCGGGATCGGCTTCATGACTCCGCGCACAACGATCGGCATGCCCGTTGTCATACCGCCTTCAAAGCCGCCAAGGCGGTTTGTTTTCCGGTAGTAGCCCTTGTCTTCATCCCAGGCAATTTCATCATGGACATCACTGCCGAAGCGATGGGCCGCTTCGAACCCAATTCCTATCTCGACCCCTTTAAATGCATTGATGCTCATGATCGCAGCAGCGAGTTTTGCATCAAGCTTACGGTCATAATGAACATAACTTCCTACACCAACAGGCATTCCTTCGACAATGACTTCAACGATGCCGCCGATGGAATCTCCCTTTTGTTTCGCTTCATCAATGGCATCCTTCATCTGCTGCTCGACGTTTTTATCGAAACATCTAACTGAAGATTCCTCTGTCACTTGCTGCAATTGCTGAATCGTTTCATATACCGGCGGTTCTGCCTTCACTCCGCCAATTTCCAGAACATGTGAGGCCACTTCAATCCCCAATAACGACAATAGCTTTTTAGCCACGGCACCTGCCGCTACCCTTACAGTCGTTTCACGGGCTGATGACCGTTCCAAAACGTTCCTCAAATCGCGATGTCCATATTTGATACCGCCATTCAAATCGGCATGCCCTGGACGAGGACGCGTGATTTTCCGTTTGACTCCTTCAGCTTCTTCCTCTGAAAGAACTTCACTTCCCATGATTTTTGTCCAATGCTTCCAATCGTCATTCTCCACCACTAAGGCTACAGGAGAACCTAATGTATAGCCATGTCTGATCCCCGAGGATATGAACGCCTGATCTTTCTCGATCTGCATCCTTCGGCCACGCCCATGCCCTTTTTGCCGGCGTCCCAGTTCTTCATTGATATCTTCATTCGTAATCGGCATTCCAGCCGGTAATCCCTCAATAATTGTCGTTAGCTGCGGACCATGTGATTCTCCCGCTGTTAAGTATCTCATCTTCCAGCCCCCTTTTAGCACTTTAAAGTGTATATGTATCAATATACCACAATTTTATTCAATGTGGGTATATGTAAACCTAAAAACCTTTTTGCACGTTGAATTTATTCATTATTCATTTTATTTTACATCTTCTCCAACATTTTCGATATAGTTTAATCACTCTGATCTTGGCCCGCAACACCATTGGGCATATTAGAACATGCGAAAAGAGACTGAATGCGAATGCACGATCAGTCCCTTATGGATAAGTATTCACTTTTTTTGATAAAAAAATGTGTCAATCGTTTCAAATTGATATTTTCCAGGGGTGAATATTTGCTCCGTACTTCCGACAAAAAATACCCCCCCTCCAATCAGCGATGCACTGAACTTCTCATACAATAGATTTTTGGCTTCTTCAGTGAAGTATATCAACACATTACGGCAAACGACTAAATCGAATCCCTGCTCAAAGCGATCCGAAAGAAGATTGTGCCGTTTGAATGTGACCCTCTTTTTGATTTCATCCGAGACCCGATAAAAATCCTCTTCTTTTTTAAAGTACTTCCTTTTTATTTCTTCTGGAACTTCATTTAAGGACCTTTCCGGATACATCCCCAATTTCGCCCGTGCCAAGACATTTACATCCAAATCCGTTGCCAGAATCTCTATTTGGCCAAGCGGGACGAGATTTGCTAGAATCATCGCTATCGTATAAGGTTCCTCACCCGTTGAACAGGCCGCACTCCAGATTTTCAATTTTTTTTTGCTTTCCAATAAGCCAGGAAGGATTTTATGCTCCAACACTTCCCATCTTTTCGCATTTCTATAAAATTCAGAAACATTGATGGTCATCCTATCCAAAAACTCGTTTAAAACGCCGGGATTGGCTTGGATGTCTTTATAGTATGCACCGAATGAATGATATCCTCTTTTTTCGTATAAAGATGTCAGTCGCCTTTTCATTTGCCCTTCCTTGTATAATGCCAAATCGATACCTGTCAGCATCTTGATATTCCGAATAAACGCTTCATATTCTTGAGGCATCCCCACGACTCCCTTGCACATATTTATTTTAAATAGTTCTTCTATATATATCGGAGAATGGCATTTTTTCTTTAAAGGCCCAAAATAAAAAAGCGGATTCCGTCGCATGAGGGCGATGAAATCCGCTTTAACATTCATTTGAATCTATTGATTAATAAACCCACTCGTTGACAAGTTTAGAATACTCAACAAGTTCTTCTTCTTTGAAGAATAAACCGATTTCGCGTACAGCGCTTTCAGCTGAATCAGATCCGTGAATGATATTCTTGCCGACAGTTACGGCGAAATCACCGCGAATGGTTGCAGCAGCGGCATCTTTAGGGTTAGTGGCACCCATCATTTGACGTGCAGTCGCGATTACATTTTCACCTTCCCAAACCATTGCGAAGACAGGACCTGAAGTGATGAAGTCCACTAATTCGCCAAAGAAAGGACGTTCTTTATGCTCGCCATAATGCTGCTCAGCCAATTCCTGAGAAATGACCATCAATTTTGCCCCTGCAAGCAGGAAGCCTTTTTTTTCAAAACGGGAAACGATTTCACCGATTAGATTGCGTTGAACGCCGTCAGGCTTAACCATTAAAAATGTTCTTTCCATTATTGTCACTCCTAATATGTATCATTGTTATTTGCCTATATAAGGCAATCCTTTTAGAATATTACCATTGTTTGAGCAGTTTCGCAACTGCAAGTATTAAAACTTTCGTTTTCCGATGTTTTTCGCGATATCGGATAATGTTTTTCTCGCTTTTATGGCTGGCAAGCCTTTCAATTCAGTAAAAGCCTTTTCCAAATACAGGTCACCGACCTTCGCTGCCTGTTCGATGGCACCGGAAGATTTTATCGCTTGTATGATAGCGGTCATTTCTTCTTTAGGCGTATCCTCACGAACCGTTTCGATAAGCTTCTTCAGTTTTGGATCTTCCATAGCAATCAAGACGGGCAATGTGATGTTTCCCTGGATCAAATCACTTCCAGCTGGTTTTCCAAGTTCTTCCTCCGAAGCCGTAAAGTCCAATATATCATCGGTGATTTGATAAGACATCCCGACATAATATCCGAATTTAAATAGCTTTTGATGGATCTTTTCATCAACACCCGCTGAAATCGCCCCCAATTGGCAGCTGGAAGCGATGAGCAATGCCGTTTTTCGTTTGATTCTCCTGAAGTATATCCGCCAATTTTGTTCGAAATTGTATTTATCTTTAATTTGTTCTATTTCCCCAAGGCATAGTTCGACCATCGTATCCGCGAGAATTTGGTGCGCAAGGGGTGACTCGATCACTGACATCATTTCCAGTGCACGTGCAAAAATGAAGTCGCCTGTATACATGGCGACACGATTATCCCATTTTGATTTGATGGTTGCAGATCCCCGGCGCAAATCTGCATCATCCACAACATCATCATGCACAAGCGAAGCCGTGTGAATCAGTTCCAATGTCGCCGCAACATGCTTGACGATGTGAATATCATAATCGCCAAACTTGGCGCCCAATAGGACGAATACCGGACGGATCCGCTTTCCGCCGGATTGCAGCAAATGCAGGGAGGCTTCCCTTAAAACAGTGGAATCCGCTTCAATAGCGTCTTCCAATTCTTTTTCTATTGATTGCAAATCTGCATTCAAAAATGAATACATCATTTTAAATTTCATACATTCCACCCAGCTTTGTCCATTGCTATTATGCTTATTTTGAAGGTTTGTACCCGAAATGTGTTGCTGCAACACCGCCGAAATGGGCCTTGTAACTGACGTTTTCCATTCCTGCCTGCTTGAACATGCTTTCAAGCTTTTTCATGCCTGGGAAATCGCGTGCAGATTCCTGCAGCCAAGAATACTCGCTGTAGCTTTTCGCGAATAACTTACCGAACACAGGCATGATGAAGCGGAAGTAAAAATAATACCCCTGCTTGAAGCCAAGCATGGTTGGCTGTGAGGTATCAAGGCAAACGACCATCCCCCCCGGTTTGGCGACACGATTTAACTCTTTAAGCACTTGCATGTAGTCAGGAACATTCCGCAGCCCGAACCCGATCGTGACGTAATCAAAGCTATTATCCTCAAAAGGCAGCTCCATTGCATTCCCCTGCATCAGGGAAATTTGATCCAAATGGAGATCCTTCACCTTTTGCTCACCGATTTTAAGCATGTTCTTACTGAAATCCAGACCGACAACACTGCCTTCTGGTCCTACTTCATTAGCAAGGGCAATGGTCCAGTCCGCTGTGCCGCAGCATACGTCAAGGGCGTGGGCGCCTTTCGGGACATTCATGATGGCCATGGTAGCCTTCCGCCATTTAAGATGCTGCTTAAAGCTGATGAGGGAATTCATCTTGTCATAGTTTCCGTATATCTTCTCAAAGACATGATGAACTTTTTGCTCTTTAGACTGCTCCATGCTTCACCCTTCTTTCACATATGAATTTGCTATACTTGCTGTTTGTTCCATGAGGACCTTCACTCGTTCCCTTAGCTCATCATCCGTTTTCATCAGTTTTTGCATCGAACGCTCCAAGGATTTCCTGGCATCCCCCAAGCATTTCTCGAACCTGAACCGGACCTGCTGTTCCTTTTGTGGAGCGAGTTCTTCCTGATCATTCGAACCATCTGAAGGCATCTCCCGGAGGATATCGAATATGATCGATCGCCCGGTCTTCAAGTAATGCCCCTTCTCGGCATGAAGCCTGCTCAAAAGCAGGAAATCTTCCGAAACATCGATCCAGGCAGGCTGTTTATAATAAACCGCGAGTTTATGGATCAGCGAAGCCTCGATCGCTTTTATCGTCGTTACAAGTGATCGAACATCCTTTATCGACCTTTGTTGATATAGGATGATTTTATTGTCATTTATTTTTTTTATGGCGCTTGAAAGGATACGGATCATCTCAACATTCCCCACACTGGCAAGAACCTGGTAGTACAGACCACTGTAGTAGTCACCGGCAAGCACCTGTAATTGGCGGTTTTTCAATACTTCAGGCAATTCCGGTCCCTCAACCGAATTCGATACGATTTCGTGGGTGTCGAGGGCGATTTGCACGAGCATGGTCGAAGTGATGTATTGATCCCTTTTTTCGCTTTTAACGTCCAAGTCGTTAAACAATCCCCAAAGCAATAGCAATTTATCTTCGTCCAAGCTTGGTTTTTGTATAAACTTCAATAAATATGGATGTTGAGCTTTCTTTTCTATTAATCGTTTTAATTGGCTTTTGTCGTCCGTTATGTTTAACAATTGAGACCACCCTTGCATCCCTGAAAGATATTTTTTTCATGCATATTGGTTTCTGTCTGTGTAAAATACACATTATTATACCATAAAAACAATCAGATGAAATGGACAACGTTTATAAAAAGAAACTTCCAATAATAAGGAAGCGGCCGCTTAGCTTCTTCAAAAAAATGGATGCGGGAGTTTCCAGCTTGTTAAACGTCCTATCAGTTAATGGAGTCAGTCTCATGCAATGGTAGACTGGCTATCATTTATCAAAAGAATTTTTTTTAGAATCACTTTCTATCTCACCGAATGGCGTATACACTTTGGCATGTCCCCTGATTTTGATTGCCGAGGTATGCTCCGTGAATTGCGCGATCATCACCTCGCCTGAGTCAAGCTTCTCCGAGTGATGGAACTTGGTATCCGTTCCCCTTGTCAATCCGATCACATTCACACTATCCTCAATGGCCTTAATTACCACAAAATCGTTCAGGATCTTTTTCTCATTCATTTTTTTGCCCCCCTATCCTTAATCTTTAATGAACGCCAACACTTCCGCCCTAGTACGATGATCTTTCGCGAACGTTCCCCTAACAGCGGAGGTGACTGTTTTGGAACCTGGTTTTTTGACGCCGCGCATCGTCATGCACATATGTTCGGCCTCGACCACCACCATCACACCATGGGGTTCAAGTTTTTCCATTATCGAGTCGGCCACTGTTGAGGTGATGCGCTCCTGCAGCTGGGGACGCTTCGATACGGCCTCGACCGCACGCGCCAATTTGCTTAGGCCCGTCACTTTCCCGTTTTTCGGAATGTAAGCTACATGCGCTTTACCGTAAAAAGGAACTAAATGATGCTCACAGACCGAGTAAAACGGAATATCCTTTACAAGTACGAGTTCTTCATGGTCCTCGCCGAAAACGGTATCGAAATATTCCTTTGGATCTTGATTAAGTCCAGAAAAAATCTCTTCATACATCCTTGCCACACGCCCTGGTGTATCAAGCAGCCCTTCTCTTGTCGGGTCTTCCCCTACAGCCTCAAGTAGCATCTTTACCGCTTCCTCTATCTTGGCATGATCTACATTACCCATTTATCCGTACCTCCTAAAAAATTTAAAAAATAGTATGTATTCAAATAAATTTCAAGGTAATAACGACACCCTGAGATCCTTTAATCCCATCGTTAACGCAGCCGGAGCCCCTGCAATATTGTACCATTCCTGCACAGGCTTGTCAGAACCGCATTTTCCGTATGTTTATTTCATTCTGGCCTACAGCGTTCCTAAAATATTCACTGTCTTTTATATTATCACAGATGGAAATTAAGAAGCAAAAAAAGGACCGCGTTTGCACGCGGCCCTTTTCGGTTAAGCACCCGTATGTAATGGTAGAGTTACTTCACTGCATCTTTCAGTGCTTTACCAGGTTTGAAAGCTGGCACTTTGCTAGCTGCAATTTCGATTTCGTCACCAGTTTGTGGGTTGCGTCCTTTACGAGCCGCACGTTCACGAACTTCAAAGTTACCAAAACCAATCAATTGGACTTTATCACCAGTTTTTAGAGCTTCTAAGATTGTATCAAAAACAGCATCAACAGCTTTTGTAGCGTCCTTCTTAGAAATTTCAGTTGCTGTAACAACTTCATTAATCAATTCTGTTTTGTTCATGCCATTCACCTCCTCCCAAAAGGAATCTTTATAAAAAATCATTATTACAACACTATAATAGTGATTTGATATTAGTTTCGTTTCGAACATTTTCATTCCCTGTAAACCGGGGATGACCAAGCTGATCAAATTTCCAAATAATGCATCCAAAAATTAAAAATAGGTCGAAATCGCTGTTACAACGCGTTTTCTGTATGTAGATTATCACAAATCCTATAAGCTTAGCAAGGGAATTCAAAAAATAATGGGAATCTTTTCATTAATAATTGTATATATTATAAATTTTGTCTTTCGCTATTCATCATTTCCCGTTTTTATAGAAATTAAACTTATTATTTCACTGAAAATCGCTTAACCATGGGGTTTTTTCAAGATTTTCCTAAAAATGCGAAATAAAAAAGGACTTCAGCAGGTTTGTTCCTGCCTGGGCTGCATGCAAAAAGACCAATCCAATGAAGGAGTTGGTCCAGCTTTTCAACGTTTTTATAAAATGATGGCAATCAAGCCCCCGCTGCCCTCATTAATGATTCTTTCCAAAGTCTCTTTCAATTTGTAGCGTGCATTGTCCGGCATCATCGCCAATTTCACCTGGATGCCTTCCCTAACGTAAGAACTCAGGCTTCTGCCAAAAATATCAGAGTTCCAAATGGAAAGTGGATTGTCTTCAAAATCCTGCATCAAGTATCGTACCAATTCTTCACTTTGCTTCTCCGTCCCGATGATCGGTGAGAATTCCGATTCGACATCGACCTTGATCATATGGATGGAAGGAGCCACCGCTTTTAACCTGACACCGAACCTGGCTCCCTGACGGATAATTTCCGGTTCATCCAGGCTCATATCATTAAGGGAGGGAGCCGCGACTCCATATCCCGTTTGTTTGACCATCCTCAGTGCATCAGCCACCTGGTCATATTCCGCTTTTGCATAGGCAAAGTCCTGCATCAAAGATAATAGATGGTCCTTGCCCCGTATTTCCACACCGACGATTTCCTTCAGGATTTCGTCGTAAAGTTCATCTGGGGCATATAGGTCGATTTCAGCAACACCCTGCCCCATCTCAATACCTGCTAGGGCTGCACGATCGATAAAATCGAATTCATTGAAATGTCCGACCACCCGATCAACATCCCTCAGGCGTTTAATGTCCTTCACCGTCTCTTTAACCGCTTCCTGATAGCTTTCCCTTAACCAATGATCCTCTCGCAAAACCATTACCCAGCTTGGGAGGTTGACATTGACTTCAAGAACAGGAAATTCATAGAGGGCTTCACGGAGGACACTGTAAACATCCGATTCCCTCATTCCCTCGACACTCATGGCCAAGACGGGGATATCATACTTTTCCTGGAGGGATTCCTTTAAGGCCACCGTATTCGGATGGTGGGGCTGGACGGAGTTGACGATCATGATGAACGGCTTGCCGACCTCCTTCAATTCTTCGACTACCCTTTCCTCTGCCTCTAAATAATCACTCCGTGGTATTTCTCCTATGGAACCATCCGTCGTAACGACCACACCCAAGGTGGAATGATCTTGAATCACTTTACGAGTGCCTATTTCCGCCGCTTCATTGAACGGGATCGGATCCTCATACCAAGGTGTATGAATCATGCGCGGACCATTTTCATCTTCACACCCTTTAGCTCCAGGTATCGTGTAACCGACACAATCCACTAAACGAATATTCACTTCCAGACCTTCGGCTACCGAAATCGATGCTGCCTGATTCGGTACGAATTTAGGCTCTGTCGTCATGATCGTTTTTCCGGCAGCACTCTGCGGCAATTCATCCTGTGCTCGTGCACGGTCAGCTTCTGACGGGATATTAGGTATGACGACTAACTCCATGAATTTTTTAATAAATGTCGATTTCCCTGTCCTGACGGCACCGACCACCCCTAAATAAATGTCGCCGCCGGTCCGTTCAGCTATATCTTTAAAAATATCTACCTTTTCCAAGGTATCCCCTCCCGAATTAGCGTTTTGGGATTTCGTTTATCCATTTGTTTTTATTAGGACACTATATATCTATGATGTTGTCCTAAAAATTTATTCCAATTATTTCCCTGGTTCAATCCCTTCCTCCACCAGAAATTTTATATAAGGGTTGTTATTTGTATAAGTAAGATGAACTAAAGATAAAGAAATAACCCTTCCCCTACAATATATTTTGCAGAAGAAGGGTTATGCCTATTTTTCAAGAAATATTGGATTTTTTGTTTTTGCATCAATGGTATAGGGCAATGAATAAGCTGGAACGAACTCCGAGCTTTGCACAAGCAGTTCCCTTATATCATCACCCGGTTTGAATTTCGCCTCGTTTGTCTTCAAAACATCGATTAGATCAGGGGTATAATCAACAAAAATATTCCCTCGCCCATCCACTACTAGATGGAGATCCCTTTGTGAAAAAGGACTTGTGACCGTGGGAGCTTCCTTCAGGCCCATCTTTTCATGATCGAGGGTAAAGACATCATCGGATAACCTTTCCTTGAATGGAGGGTATCCGTTGTTCTGCTGATAGGCTGTCAATCTTAATGAAACATCCTGAATCTTCTGGGCAATCCTGACATCCAGCAATTTCACAGTCGGATTTTTTTCAACATCGACTAGGATATATTGAAAAACACCTCCAGATTCATAGGCGTTATCCGGCGGTTCTGCCATGTACCTGGGAGAAATCTTAGAAAATTTAATGACATATTTTTGATAAATCGGTGTCTCGGCATCTTTCGTAACGATGGGCAATATGCCACCTTCGTCCTTTTGAAATTGATCGACGGCACTTTGGACGGATTGTATTTGCTCTTTATAAGGCAGCTGATTTTGCATTTTTTGCTTCTCCGGATATAAACAGCCGGATAATGATACAGTGATGGTTAATAAACATAATATTTTGAAAAAATTCTTCATCATTTCTCCTCACCTATCAAGTGGTTGGCCCGCTAAGAACAACGACGATGATGATCAAGCCGGCTAGTATCATAAGTATGTATGCGATGATTGCTGTCAAGCCTCTCCAAAAGCCTTTTAACTTATACCGGCTTAAGTAGATAAGAAATATCGAGATAACCATAAAGCCCATGGCGATGAAGGATATCCACATTTTTTGCAGAGCGGGTGTCATATATTTATCACTCCTTTTTCCAGAAATTATTATAACATACCAAATTACGTTAAAGGAATTAAATCATTGTCCAAACTGTGCATTTGTCACTCGAACGGCTTGAATCCCCATCAATAATCGGGTTTTCCCCGCTTTGTTCCATCACCTTGAACCGAGACCATTCATGAGTTGATTGCGTATCCAAAATCGAAACCAAGCAGCACTAGTGGAAGACTCAAACTGAATAATGACGGAGTTCAACGTCCACATTGTTCAAGCCATAAAAAAAGTAGACAAACTCGATTTTTCATCGAGTTTGTCTACAATGTGAGGACGGCCCTAAGGCTGTCTTTTGCGCAGATTCCAATTAAGCTTGAAGCGTTGGCAGCACTTCTTTAAACGCATTGATAACGGTATCGACTTCATCCAATTGAATCGTCAATGATGGCTCAATCCTAATCGTTTTGGAATTAATGAGCGTACCTGCCACTAAAATTCCTTTATCAAACAAGGCTTTTGAAAATTCATAGCCCACTTCGTCTTTATGGAACTCAATACCGATCATCAATCCTTGGCCGCGAATTTCCAAGACCTTGTCTTGGTGCTCGTTTGCCACTTCCCTTAAACCATTCAAGAAATATTCACCCACTTCTGCAGCACGCTCCGGTAATTTTTCTTCCAAAAGAACGTCGATCGTAGCTATGGCCGCAGCGCAAGCGAGTGGATTTCCGCCAAACGTCGTCGTGTGCATGAATGGATTGTCAAACCAGCTTTTAAACACTTTTTCATTGGCAACGACTGCACCAGCCGGCATCACCCCGCCGCCAAACGCCTTAGCCAAACAAATAATATCCGGAACAACATCATAGAGCTCGGAAGCGAACATTTTACCAGTTCGGCCCATACCAGTCTGGACTTCATCCAATATCAATAATGCATCATATTCGTCGCACAATGCCCGAACCTGTTTTAAATAGTCTTGCGGAGGCAGGATGACCCCGCCTTCACCTTGGATAGGTTCCAACAGCACGGCAGCGACATCTTCACCGACCAGAGCACAACTTTCAAACGTTTTTCTCATCATATCCACATCACCGAACGGAACATGGCGCACACCTGGTATCAGTGGGATGAATGGTTTTCGGAACATGCCCTTCGCTGTGGCCGAAAGGGAACCAAGGCTCTTGCCATGAAATGATTTCGTCGTGGAAATGATCGTGAAGCGGTCACTATACATTTTAGCAAGCTTAAGCGCAGCCTCCACGCTCTCCGTCCCGCTGTTCGTAAAGAAGGAGTATTTAAGATCTCCCGGCGTGATATCGGCAAGGATCTTGGCTAGCATTGCCCGTAAAGGGTCAAGTAAGTCCTGGCTATGGAGGGCTTGTCTTTGCAATTGATCCGTGACTGCTTTCACGACTTTAGGGTTGCGGTGACCAACATTATAAATCCCGAAGCCCCCTAAACAATCAATATATTTCTTTCCATTTACATCCGTAAAGCAGGAATCCTGATCTGACCACTCAACAGCGGCGAATTGCGTGTCTTTTGTCACCGTCTTCCGATATTCCAAAAACCCAGGGTTTACATGATTACGGAAGTTCTCGACCGTTTCCCTCGTGACCCATTGGGCATCCTCTTTTGAAATTTCCTTTTGTTCGATTAATTGAAGCACTTTTTTAATATAGTCTTGAGTTTCCGATTGGGTAGCTTGAGTTTTTTTGCTTTCAACATTGATAGACATGTAATAATCTCCTTTTTGATAACTGTAGTGGTTGGATCATTTTAAATATTTCTGGTGAGATGTTAATGCTTACCTCCCTTTTTGCTTATATATATATAATTAAGCAAGAAGCATGCCAAGTTAAAAATCCTATGAATATCGTCATTTAGGTTAGAATCCCCTCCGAAACTATGCGAAAATGCATAGCTCTATTTCGGTTTGCATAATCGCCTGTATATTTGCATCTTCAAGAAAAAAAGCCATGGGACAAGCGACTGTAAATCGCTTGTCCCATGACTTTCATTTAATAGGCATTTTTTTCGATTTTCCTGCTTTGTTCAGCCAGGACCTTTTGATACTTCCTGCTTACGGAAGATTGACTTATCCCTAGCGCTTTTGCCGCTTTCGTCGTCGTTTTGTACTGTTTCATGGCAAGCATGATCAGTTGCTCCTCGACGTGATCCATCGCTTCCTGAAGAGGCAGGATTCGCGTGATGATTGGTTTCGTTTGTTTAAAACCGCTCCCGACAGGAATGAATCGTTGGATGAAGTCGGCATCGATCATCTCTTCATCAGCAGAAACAACCAACCTCTCGATCATGTTCTGCAATTCCCGGATATTACCGGGCCATGTATACACCTCCAGGATGTTCAAGGCATCAGGGGAAAAGTGGTAGTTCCGTTGATACCTTTCATTCAATTTTTGGAGAAAATGAAAGGCAAGCGGCGGTATATCCTCTGGCCTTTCCCTTAAAGGCGGGACATGTATCGGAATGACATTCAGCCGATAGAACAAATCTTCACGGAACGTTCCCATTTCGACCATTTTTTCCAATCCTTTATTGGTGGCAGCAACGATTTGAACATCGATCGGGATCGGTGTCGTACTTCCAATCGGAATCACTTCCTGCTCCTGAAGGACACGCAGCAGCTTGACCTGAAGATGGATCGGCATGTCACCCACTTCATCAAGGAACAAAACGCCTTTATTGGCCTGTTGAAAATAGCCGACTTTCCCGTTTTTATCCGCTCCGGTAAAGGACCCTTTCGTATAACCGAACAATTCACTTTCAAGAAGGTTTTCCGGTATTGCGCCGCAATTTATCTTCAGGAAGGGCTGCTTCGACCGCCTCCCCATTTTATGAATGGCCTCGGCTATCACTTCTTTCCCAACCCCCGATTCCCCATTGATCAGAACGGTAGAGGAAAAATGAGCGATTTTCTTGATTTGGCTGATGATCTGTTCCATTTTAGGACTGGCAAAAATCAACTCTTTATAAAATTGATCTTGCTTTTTGAACGAATCCAATTCTTTTCTCATTTCATTCAATTCCGATTTCAATTGCGTCGTTTCGGTAATATCCCTTGATGCAATCACGATTCGTTCGATTTCCCTTTTTTCATTGAATACAGGCGTTCCGACGGAAAGGACTTTTTTATTCATTTTGGTATCTTGGACAATCGATACTTTCTTTTTTTGTTCAAGGACAAGACGGGTCACAGAAGGATTGAAAATCCCTTCATCCTCCAACTGCAAGAGATTCTTTCCGATATAATCCTTTAAATCCTTACCCCAAAAACCGGAAATGATGCTGTCACTATAACGAAGCAGCTCCCCTTTTTGATTAACGACCAGGATTTCATCATAAATATTCGCTAAAATGGCATTCAAGTCTTTATTTGAACTTTTTATCAATTCTATTTCCATCGCCATTTCCTCAACCATCGGTAAATCCTGAACGATGATGATCAGGCCTTCCACTTCTTTAGCATGGTTCAGAATCGGGCTATAATCGACAAGTACACTCATGACATCAGTGATTTCCAGCTGATTAAGAATACTGCCCCCGCTTGCAAACACGCTATGTATATGCTCTTTATTAAAGATGGTCTCAGCTGGTTCATTAAGAACCTGTTCAGCAGGCTTCTTGATCATTTTCAGGCCCGATTCATTGAAATTCACGATATTTTTTTCTTTATCCGCGACAAAGATCCCCATCGGAATAGAAGTTAATATGACCTTTAACAGGTCCAGGTTTTGTTTGCTGTCCTGCTTGAATAATTCCGCTAACACATCTTCCCTTTTGACATAACCGGTAAGCATGCCATCGTCGGTCTTGATCAGGACGATTGGTTCGCCAATAATTTGAAACAGTAGCGGCAAGGATATGTTCGGAGGCAATTTACAGACATTATCAATCGATAAGGCATACTGTAAAAGCTGTTCGACTGTTGTTATTCTTTCATTTAACGGCAAATCATCCATGCGGATATAGGCAAACACCTGATTATCCTTCATTAGAAAGAAGAAAGGTTCCTGTATCTCATGAATGTTTTGCTCTGAAAGTGCTGGCTGATCGATCGTGATCGTTATGAATGGTCTAATTTTATCATCCGGAATGGATAACACAGTTTCACTCCCCTTAAAGTAACCTAGTCTATATTTTAACATAATTCTGAATTGCTAGATAAAAAATAACCCATAACTTTTGATACCTCTTACACCTGTGCCTATTCAAGCCATAAGAAAAGGGCCATCCGCTGGCCCTTTTCATCTAAACGGACGACATTTTCAATCTTCCTCTCCCTATGATATGGAGAAGGGTATTCCTGTTGCAGCCATTGTCACCCTACCTGGCTAATCGTCAAAATAATCAGTAAACTGAATCGTTGCGTCTAGGGCCAATAAGCTTCTGATACGCCCTTTTTTGGTTTAAGCGACCACACCATTTCCTCTACATGCATGCACGGAAGCCGCTTACCAAATTCTTGATCCAAAAACGAATAGGACATTGACATGAACGCTGCTGAACGTCTTAAACGGGATCGGCTGCCTCCCTAAACAGGAAAGTCGATTCACTGTGCCTCTTCAAAACTGAATAACGGAGGGGATTCCGTAAACCATTTCGTCCGGTAAGAAAGATACACGATCCCTATCCCTGCCCAGACTGTCCCCAGAATCAAGGAGCTCATTTCAAGATTAAGCCATAGGATGAACACCGATGCCCCGCCAATAATAGGGAACAGCATATTGGCAAGAAATCCTTTGACCGTGTGAAAACTTTTGTTCCTGATGGCATGGACGATTACGCAAATATTGACGAAGGTGAAAGCCATCAGCGCTCCGAAATTGATCAGCGAAGTAGCCGTAACCAGATCAAGGAATAAGGCAACCAGCGAAATGGCTCCGACAAAGATGACATTAAAAAATGGCGTATTATATTTTGGATGGACAAATCCGAAAAGCTTTTTTGAAATCATCTGGTCGCGCCCCATCACATATAACAACCTTGATACACTGGCATGTGAAGCAAGACCGGAGGCAAGGGTGCCGCATAGTGTGCCAGCAAGGAATATCGATTGGAATAGCTTCCCGCCTACGAAAAGTGCTATTTCCGGGGAAGCTGCTTCCGGATCATTGAAACGGGAAACATCGGGAAAGAATAGCTGGGTGAAAAATGCAGCTGCCACAAATAAAACCCCTCCGATGAGAGCCGTCAAAAAAATGGCCCGCGGAATCGTTTTGGCTGGATTGGGTGTTTCTTCCGATAATGTCGTGACCGCGTCGAACCCCAAGAAGGAAAAACAAAGGATCGTAGCACCCGCTATGAGCGTCGACGTTTCCAAATGAGGTCCGATGAACGGCTGAAGCGAGGAAACGTCTCCGGTACCTTCACCATGCATGACCCCCTTGATGACAAGTGCCACGAAAATGATGATGACGAGAATTTGAAAAAAAACAAGGAAGCTATTGAAGTTTGCAGCGAAATTTACATTGAATAAGTTAATTCCAGTCATTAACAAGACAAATGCCACCACCCATATCCATGGGGCTACTTCCGGAAAAAGTGCCGTTAAGTATATTTTTGTTAAAATCGCATTCACCATCGGTAAAAATAAGTAATCAAGCATCGATGACCATCCGACAAGGAAACCTAAATGCGGATTGATCGTTTTTTGTGTATACGTATAGGAGGACCCGGCCTGAGGATAAATTTTCACCATTTTCCCATAGCTGGCTGCCGTAAACAGCATGGCCACCAAAGCAATGACATAAGCGGTCGGCACATGTCCTCCCGTTAATTCGGAAACGATCCCGAATGTATCAAAGACGACCATCGGCGTCATGTACCCAACACCAAGCAAGACGATTTGCCATAAGTTTAAAGACCTTTTCAGTTTACCTGTTTGCATGTATCATGCCCCTTCCCTTTTTTTCGAGAAAAATCGACCAGCTTCTCCGTTCATTTCAAAAAATTTCTTGGTTATATTACACTCAGCAATTTTCATACCAAAAAAAATAGTCGCTATTTAACAAAAAATAAGGAAATATAGAGTATGCTTGATGCAAACTTGAATAACCTATTCATTTTTTCATACTTTCAGGGAAGTTTTTTTTCCACAAAAAAAGCAGAAGATATTAAGATATCTTCTGCTCATTTGACTAAATCCCCCGTGCCGAGGTCAAATTACTAGTTTACTTTCGTTGCATTGTATGCTGATACATGGCAAGACGCATCATCGAATGCCTAATTAATTGAAATTCTTTTATGAAAGCAGCAAAAAAAGGGAAAATCCTACTGCCTGTTATCCAAAATGTTGTATAGTTCTTCCATTTCATTCGTTTTTGAACGATTCATCAAAAGGTCAACTGCACTTTTCACTTCTTTTCCATTGAATAAAACATGGTACAGGGCTTCAGTAATCGGCATATTGACTTCGTATTTCCGGGCTAGCTGGTAGGCGGCTTTAGTGGTTCTGACCCCTTCGACCACCATTCCCATGCTTTCCAATACTTCATCCAGTTTCTTTCCTTTACCAAGCATATTCCCTGCTCTCCAATTTCGGGAATGAACGCTTGTACAAGTGACGATCAAATCACCAATTCCAGCTAATCCTGAAAAAGTAAGTGGATTGGCACCCATGGCCACTCCTAAACGGGATATTTCTGCCAAACCACGGGTCATTAAGGCAGCCTTTGCATTATCACCATAGCCTAACCCGTCGGTAATTCCTGAAGCCAAAGCAATGATGTTCTTCAGGGCTCCGCCAATTTCAACACCAATCAAGTCGGGATTCGTATAAACGCGGAAATTGTTGTTGATGAAAAGATCCTGAGCTTTTTCTGCCGCCTTCATATTTTTTGAAGAAACGGCAACTGTCGTTGGATGACGGAGACTGACCTCTTCCGCATGGCTTGGTCCCGAAAGAACAACGATATCCTTTAGCCAATCCGGAGAAGAGACTTCTTCGATCATTTCAGAAATACGCAGCAGGGAGTCCGGTTCGATCCCCTTACTTACATGCACAACTGTCAATGGTTTATCATGGGCCGCTTCGATCTGCCCAAGAACTTCCCGGTATGCTTTGGTCGGCACAGCCAAAATGATCATTTCAATTCCGAACAACGCTTCCTTGATGGAAGAATAGCCTTTAATCCCTTTAGGCAATTCAATCCCAGGCAAGTATTTTTCATTCGTATGATGTTGGTTTATTTCTTCAATTTGCTTCGGATTATGTCCCCATAATCTCACTTCATGCTGGTTATCAGCTAATACCATCGCTAAAGCAGTGCCCCAGCTACCTGCACCAATGACTGCGATGCTTTCTTTTGCTTTCACCATTGTATGACTCCCTTTACTATTTTCTTTGGCGCCCAAAAATCCGAATTGGTGTTCCTTCGAAACCAAAGGCATCCCTAATTCGATTCTCTAAAAATCTTTCATAGGAGAAATGCAATAACTCAGGATCATTAACGAATACAACGAAAGTAGGAGGCTTGATCGCTACCTGGGTCGTGTAGTAAATTTTCAAGCGGTTCCCATTATGGGTTGGCGTAGGGTTCATCGCCACGGCATCCATGACCACTTCATTCAATACGTTTGTCTGAACTCGAATGGCATGATTCTCACTAGCCTGATCGATGACCGGAATCAATGTATGTGTCCGCTTTTTAGTCAATGCAGAAAGATAGATGATCGGCGCATAATCCAGGAATAGGAAGTGGGCACGGATTTTTTCTTCAAAATCCTTCATTGTCTTTTCATCTTTCTCGATCGCATCCCATTTATTGACGACGATGATGACCGCCCTGCCTGCTTCATGAGCATAACCGGCAATTTTTTTATCCTGCTCGCGAATGCCTTCTTCAGCGTTCAATACGACAAGAACGACGTCTGAGCGTTCAATTGCCCGTAATGCACGAAGTACGCTGTATTTTTCCGTACTTTCATACACTTTCCCTTTTTTCCTCATTCCAGCGGTATCAATGATGACATACTCTTTACCGTTATATTTATAAGGCGAATCGATCGCATCACGGGTCGTACCCTCAATTTCACTTACGATAACGCGATCTTCCCCCAGCAATGCATTGACCAATGATGATTTGCCTACATTCGGCCTTCCGATCAAGCTGAATTTAATGACATCGTCAGCATAATCCTGGCCGCTGAAATTAGGGAAGTGCTTCGCTGCTTCATCCAGCAAGTCTCCGAGCCCAAGTCCGTGTGACCCGGAAATCGGGAATGGATCCCCAAAGCCTAACGCATAGAAATCATAAATTTGATCTCTCATTTCTGGATTATCGACTTTATTAACCGCAAGGACAACCGGCTTTCTCGACTTATAAAGAATCTTGGCTACCTCTTCATCAGCAGCCGTAACCCCTTCACGGCCATTCGTCATAAAGATTATCACATCGGCTTCATCGATGGCAATTTCAGCCTGCTGGCGAATTTGTTCAAGGAACGGCTCATCACCGATATCGATTCCGCCTGTATCAATAATGTTAAAATCATGTGTCAACCATTCACCTGAACTATATATCCTGTCACGTGTCACTCCTGGAACGTCTTCGACAATCGAAACCCGTTCTCCCACTATTCTATTAAAGATCGTCGATTTACCTACGTTCGGACGACCGACAATCGCAATTACCGGTTTTGGCATTGCTATTCACCCTTTCTGCTACTATATCTCTGTCAAAGTCACGAAATCCAGGAATGCATGCACTACTTGCATTGCATTATTGTTTTTCATTATTTCCTACTTCAAGGAAAAGACTGTATCCATCATCATATAAAGGAAACTTCCATCAGGACTACATGCACAACTGATGATCAGTTAAACGTATCAAGGATTTACAGGCAAGTTCGTTCACTTTCTTTACATGAACCGACTGCATGCTCAAACATGATTATATACAGCCCAAAAAAAAATGAAGAAAGCTCTCAAGCATGTGCTTCCTTATTAATTGCTTAGAGCACTTTACGATTTATCTACAGACCTCTAACTACCCTATAGTACCAAATTTCGCGCCAATCAACAATGATTGTATAAATAAAAGCCTCCCATTCCAATTTACTCCATTTAACAGGCATCATTGGGATAAAACACGAGAAAGGATCCTCCTCCCCTTGTTCACTGATTGAAGTTCTCTTTTCTCTGTTTCGCTAAAAATCTCGATTGGGAAGCTGAATATACATATTGGCCAACAAGCTCCAACATCCGCCAAAGTACGTTTGCTCCCAGAATCAGGGCTGCATCATCATGCCAAGCGAATGCCAAGGCCACATATGGGAAAGAGTGATAAACCAGTAAAACAGAATATATGATATCCCCCATTATTAAACCAATTAAAAGGGCAAACAAGCGATGTTTCCAATTTTTAAAAAGTAATAGGATAAGATAATTCAAAAAGAGGCACAAGAGGTAGGAGGGGTTGATAATGAGCCATATCGGGTCTAGCAAAGAAAAAAGTTGAAAACTTGCATAGGCGAGCGTAACGATAAGACAGCCGCTGATCAACTCCATGATTTTGAAAATCGATTGCTTCCTGATATACACACACAGTATTAAGAATAGGTAGAGTCCGCTCACATGCATGGAAAGCAAGGAAATCTCCAACTTATATCCCGCTAATAGCATGACTGCCAACAGATGAAACAAAAAATCAAACCGATATGGCACCGTTTTCGGAATAAAAAACATGACAATGACCCAAACTATCCAAGAAAACCAATAAAACAATATTCCATCCATGCAGCATCCCCCTCTAGGAAACATTATGGCTCATTTTTTTAAGGAATAAACGTAATGTCCTGCAATTATTGGGGCTTTCTATGCATTCATTCACAATTCCGTTCGGTCATTTTTAAATTAAGGAGGTGGAAACATGGGCAAAGATCGCCAGGAGAAGAAGTTGAAACAAAGTAAGCGGGTGGAGTCCGATAGGGATCAATCCTTGGATCATAAAGGGGCCACGAGTATGGAAGGCCCCGAAGAGGCACGAAAAAGGAATAGCTAGGCATATATGAACGAAAAAAAGAAGCACCTCAATGCTCATTCCCATTGAGGTGCTTCTTTCTATGGCTATCATCTTGCATAGGCGGAGCAATCGATTCCCCTTTGCGTTAACCAATGGTAGGTATTTCCTGAAATGATCATTTTCGATTTCCTTAATTCGCCGATATTTCGGCAGCCGAGTGCAGTCATGATGATTTTTATATCTTCATGTATGTAGGTTATTTCTTTAATTAATTGTACAAGGCCCAACTCTTTATGCAACTTGAGAAAATGACCGGCCAAACCGACCCCTCTCGCTCCTAAAGCGAGGCATTTTGTGATTTCCAGAGAATTACGGATGCCGCCGGATCCAATCACCGAAAGTTCAGGTGAAACTTTAACCGCTTCCACAATCGAAGCAGCCGTAGGAATGCCCCATTCATTAAAGTATCCGAGTACTTTCGCTCGTCTTTCATTCTCGATTTTAGCAAAGTTCGTGCCGCCAAAACCGCCTACATCAATGATTGAAACACCAACGGAAAGCAATTGATCCACCGTTTCCTTACTCATTCCAAAACCGACCTCTTTTACAATGACAGGAATTCCGATGCTGCTAGTGATTTTTTCTATTCTTGACAGGGTTCCGGCAAAATCCCTATCTCCTTCAGGCATCGTCAGCTCCTGTATCGTGTTGATGTGAATCTGCAGGGCATTTGCCTGAATCATGTCGCTTGCTCGCTTCGCTTGGTCTACAGTTGCTTCACCGCCAAGATTGCCAATCAGCACGCCGTCGGGATTCTCCTGTCTGACCACTTTGAAAGATGCCTGCTGGGCAGGATCCTTGATTGCAGCCATCTGCGAACCGACCGCCATGGCGATTTTCGTTTCCCTTGCAGCTATGGCAAGATCACCATTCAATTTTTCCGTTTCAGCGCCCCCGCCTCCGGTCATGGCATTTATAAAAATTGGCGAACTTAATTCAAGTTCGCCAATTTCTGCTGTGAGGGTCACGTTATTCAAAGAAATTCCTGGTAAGCTTTGGTGAATAAACGAAATATCTTCCAGTCCGGAGTTATGCTGCTGACCTGTTTTTAGCGCAAATTCTATATGATCTAATTTTCGTTTTTCTCTCTCCAAGGCTATCACCATTATTATCTTATTTTAGTTTTTTCAATTGATCCCCAATCATTTCACCTAGCTGAAAACCCTTTGTTTCTTCAGGAAGTTCATAGTTTGATGTGTTGTAATTAGAGGACTGAGGTTCTTCAAGTTCTTTTATGCTCAATGATAAACGCTGTTCCGTTTCATTGACATCCAAAACCTTCACCTCGACGGATTGCCCTTCCTTCAGTACTTCCTGTGGTGTGGCAATATGTTTATGCGATATTTGCGAGATGTGAACAAGCCCTTCTACCCCAGGGAAAATCTCGACGAATGCACCGAAAGAAACAAGGCGCTTGACGATTCCCGATTGTGTAGATCCTTTTGCTGCCTTATCGGCAATGCCTGCCCACGGTCCTGGAAGGGTATCCTTGATGGAAAGCGAGATCCTCTCATTATCACGATCAATGGAAAGCACCTTCACTTGTACCTTATCGCCTTCGGAAACGACATCGGACGCTTTGTCGACATGCTGGTGCGAAAGCTGGGAAATGTGGACAAGGCCGTCCACGCCTCCGATATCGACGAATGCCCCAAAATCGGTGATCCTTTGGACGACACCCTCAAGCACTTGCCCGCTTTCAAGATTATCGAGTACATTTGCCTTTTGTTTTTCCTTTTGATCTTGGACTACCGCACGATGTGAGAGAATTAAGCGATTCTTGTCTTTCTCAAGCTCAACGATCTTGAATGTTAAAGTTTTGTTTTTGTAATCAGAAAAGTCTTCAACGAAATAGTCTTCTACTAGAGAAGCCGGAACGAAACCACGTACGCCTAGATCCACAACAAGTCCGCCTTTGACGACATCTTTCACTTCTGCCTCAAATACGTCACCATTTTCAAACTTCAATTCCAGGTCATCCCATGCCTTTAGTGCGTCGATTTTACGTTTTGATAGAATGAGAGCTTCTTCTTCCACTTTAATAACTTCAAGCTCCAATACATCCCCTTCCGAAACGGCATCTGATGCCTTTTCGACATGAAGGCTGGACAGCTCACTGATAGGGATGATTCCATCAGTCTTACTGTTCTCAACATCGACAATGACCTGCTTTTCTTCTACCTTTGAAACGGTTGCTTTCACTTGATCCCCAACTTTGTAATTGTTCACTTCTACCTGGTTCATATCTTCTGTCATTACTAACTCCTCCTTAACCCATG
The DNA here is from genome assembly GCF_001542915.1 of Peribacillus simplex. Taxonomy (GTDB): domain Bacteria; phylum Bacillota; class Bacilli; order Bacillales; family DSM-1321; genus Peribacillus; species Peribacillus simplex_B. Next base: position 167,237 of record NZ_LNNH01000055.1, read on the forward strand.
ACTGATCAGCAATCTTCCTCTTCATCGGCCACATATTTTATTTAAGTGGTTCAATAAAAACACTTTCCTAATAAAGATAAAAAAACAGTTTTTTTAGAATAATCAGGTTATATCCTTTTTCATCGCCAATAAGGAACATTGCCCCTATTTTATAAATTCCAACAAAATCAGAAAATTGTCAAGTATGAAGAACTATTTATGCTTGGAAATCAATTTCCCGATACGGTCCATGATGATCTTTGTCGCTTCATCGGCTGAAATCTTCTGTTTCCGATATTCGTTGAAATCGATGGGAGGACCGTAAACCACCTTCAATGGCCGTAAAAACTTATAGGGGCCGATGATTGCACAAGGTATGATCACGGCATCAGATCGCAATGCGAAAAAACCAGCACCTGCCAAGCCTTCTCCCAATTCACCAGTTTTACTTCTGGTTCCCTCGGGAAACAGCCCGAGGACCTTGCCTTCCTTCAGAAGCTTTAAACCCTTCCTGAGCGATTCCCGGTCACTGTTGCCCCGCTTGACCGGAAAAGCATTCACCCTAGGTAATATACCCTTTAAAACAGGCGCTTGAAACAACTCTTCCTTCGCCATGAAATGTATATCGCGAGGTGATGTCATGCCAACTACGGGCGGATCCAAATTATCAATGTGATTGGAGCAGATCAAGACACCGCCCTCTTTAGGGAAATGTTCCTTTCCTAAGGTTTTAACCCTATAAGCAGGCGTTAAAACGCCTTTTACAACGTTTTTGGCAAATGTGTAAAAATCCAATTTATCTTTTCCTCTCTTCTATTAAAGACATGATACTTTCGGCCACCTCTTGAATTGATAAGGAAGTCGTATCGATTTCGATGGCATCCGCTGCCTTTTTCAAGGGCGATACTTCACGTTCGGAGTCCAGCTTATCCCTTGTTGCAATTTCTTCCCTCAGCTTTTCGATATCGGAAGGGAAACCTTTCAATACATTTTCCTGGTGTCGCCGTTGGGCCCTTTCATCTACAGACGCAATCAGGAAAACCTTCACTTCAGCGTTTGGCAGCACATGCGTGCCGATATCCCTTCCATCCATGACGACGCCGCCGTTTTCGCCAAAGATTTGCTGCCTGCGCACCATTTCTTCGCGAATGCTCCGGTGCTTCGCCACTTCCGATACAGAGCCAGTCACTTCATTGTTTCTGATTTGGGCTGTCACGTCCTCATGATCCAAGAATACCAGCTGTCCCTTTTCACTCGTCCTTAATTCTATTTCCGTATCGATGAGCACTCCAAAAAGAGCTTGTTCATCATTGAGGCGTACCTGTTGATTAAGGGCCTTAAAGGTAAGGGCCCTGTACATCGCGCCTGTATCCACATATATGTAATTGAACTTTTCTGCAACAATTTTAGCAACCGTGCTTTTTCCAGCCGCAGCTGGCCCATCGATTGCAACTGATAATTTTTTTTCCATAAATCCTCCCAAGAATCCTACAATCATGCTGATTAGTTATTACACTTTCATTTTATCACAAATGGCTGGAAAATCATTAATAAAAGGAAGCGTACAATCAAAATCCCCTATGAATCCTCCCACCCCGATAGTTTTCCGATCATCGTAACTCCTCATACAAAAAAAAAGCGGATCACCGCTTTATTTTGTAATCCCATTGAACGTTTCAATGATTTTCGTATAATTATTGCTGGTAACGCCTTCATATTTCGAAAGCTTGGTCAAATCAAAGATTTGGTCCTCCCTGCTTAATAGGAACTGGAATAAGAATAAGCAGGCCAATTGGATGAGAATCACTTTAATTAATATTCTTTCAAATGTTTTCATGCTCCGCCCCTTCCATACTGATTATATTAGCAGTATGGGTGGAATCGCCGGTTTTCATTCAACCCCGTCATGCGTACAACCCTTTTTTCTTTAAATCGACCTGCTTTTCAAAAATGAATCGCATTAATGTTTGTACATCATTTTTTGACGGCTCAACAAATTGGACATGCAAAAGCATATTGCCAAAATCCTTCTCCGTCACTCGGATGACTTTGCTTTTCAAACGTAAGTAATGGATTTCCCCCGATTTAAGCGTTAGCGCCAGCCATAGGTATATCTGTGAAGCCGATTGGATGGTTGCCCCTTTCAAAAGCCTTATCGATGCTCCGCCGGCACTGATATCCTCCGTTAATGCTCGAAAGGGGGTAAACTCGGCATGCTCAGGATGGAGGGCAGCATCAAGCGTTACATCCAGACGAACGTACTGCCTTCGTTGAATTTTCACAAACGTGTCCAAATGGGGCAGGGAGAGCTGTATCATCGGTATCCTGCCTTTCACTTTTCCCAGGACTTCGGAATCAAACACATAAACCGCCTGCTCCTCACTTGTAAACGTGACGTTCAGCTGAGTCCCGTCCATCAGGAAGGCAATTTTTCCAGTTTCTAAATGGATGGGAAAATCTATATAAACAAAACCAGGCTCCATCTCGACAACCATACATTTGAACTTTTCCTTCTGGGCGGAGTACTTTTGTTCGAGCATTAATATATCACCAATTTTAATCATCACGTTCCACTTCCTTCATGATGTAATGGAATTTGGTTAACGACATCCCATTGCCCATCAAATTTCCCATTTAATCCAAAAATCGTTTCTATTATTATGTCATGAAATGAGAAAAAGGGAAAGTGACTAGGCACATTTCCCCATTTAAAATCGAAATTAGACATACAATCAGATTAAATTTTCATATACGGGCTCCGAATTCTTCAATTTTTCCACTTTTTCTTCTTGACCAGTATCGGCATTAATGAAAATACGGTATGTATCTTCCTTAATCGTGCCAAGAAATTCATAACAGAGAACCTCTTTGCCGATATCATTGATGATCAGCGCCTTACCCTCTTCCATGATCTTAACATTTTGATTGATTTTATCCCTTGCTTCTTTCGCGGGTATCTTTGGAGTTCCGATTTCCCTCGTTTTATGTGATCTTAAATACTCATCCGCCGAGAATCCGATCACGGCTCCGTCATCCAAGGCGATCTTCACCTTGACTGAATCCGGATAAATCTTGACCCCATTCTCTGATGACACGAAATTCAGCAAAGCGATGTTATCATACTGGGCACTTTCAAAGAGTTCAAGCGAACTGAAGTCATGTTCTTTAAGAAATTCCGCCGCTTTTGTATAGGCTTGATTCAAATCAATATTGGTTTTGTTCACATCCCTATTGTTGATATACCAAATCGGGTAACCGCCTTTTTTTGTCAAATCCATATTCAATTCGCTATTGGAATCTTTATTCAGGATGCTGACGCTATAAAAGCCATAATCAGAACCTTTTCCATTTTCCTCCACATTCACTTCCACATTCCCGCTTTTTGAATGTGCATATCTCTTCGCAGTCTCGATCGCTTCTTTTTTAGTGATCGTTTTCCCCTGCAAATTCTTGAAGTTTTCATCCCTTTGTTGGGTTGAGGTGAAGGTCGGGTTCATTTCATTCGCTTCCCCATACCCTGAAACTTTTTTCTCCACGGTCTTTAGTCCATCAATGATCGTGTTATCCGAATTTTCCTTTCCGGTCGCTAGGGCCATTTCAACATCCATCCATCTTAAATGGTTTTTAAGGACGAGATATTGAACCTTCCTCAATTCACCCTGGATATCTCCTGCCTGTGCATACAGGGATTGTAAAGTCGAATATTCCTGATCATTCAATGGTTCTTTTTCAAGGTCACGTACAGCTGTTTTATAACTGAAATCCGCAATCTTCGATAAAAATTCTTCCGTCTTATTAAAAGGAAGCAGGGTCAATGGCAGCTGCCCGACATCGCTTTGTGCTTCGGAAGTGATGCGCCATACATCCGTCAGTGCTGGGCTTAATGAATATCGTGAATTCATTGCCAATGTACCGCCTACCTTATCGTGCAATAAATCTACTTGGTAGCTTAAATCATGAAAGGCTCGCTGATAAGTGTTTTCCGCATTGATTAAGATTGCGTTTTTTTCCTTATGTTCTTGATAGCCCCAGAATGCAGTTCCTCCAACACCTACAACAAGCAGGGCAATGACTATATTCCTGATCATGTACCTTCACCTCTTTACTTACAAAAGATATGTTTTCCGATTTTTTTAATTTGCGGCCTCGACCAAATCCATTTGCTTGTTGCCGTTTCAGGATTAAAGTAATATTCGGCATTGCCGCTCGGGTCCCATCCATTAATGGCATCCACGACAGCTTCTTTTGCCCGTTCGTTCGGGGTCAGCCATATTTGCCCATCCGCAACAGCCGTAAAGGCTCCAGGTTCAAAGATCACGCCTGAAATCGAGTTAGGGAAAGCAGCGCTTTCGACCCTGTTTAAAATGACCGCTGCAACGGCCACCTGTCCGGTATACGGCTCGCCACGCGATTCTCCATAGACCGCATTGGCCATCAGCTGTATGTCATTCTGCGAATACCCTCCAGGAAGATTGGCTGAAGTGCCTGGCTTTGCAGGTTCCTTGCCTGCATTGGCGTTACCTCCACCTGACTTGGAATCATTCCCATTGCCTTTCACCTTTACCTGCTTATCAATATCTACCCCGCCATAATAAGTGAACTCGTTCCCTTTATTAATCTGATCGTGGACGAATTGTTTATTGAAGTTGGAGGCATTCGTCAACTTCTTTTTTGTCGTGGTGCCTCCAAGGCCATCGACCGGCAGCCCGAAATCTTGTTGAAAGTTTCGGAGTGCCCAATAAGTGCCCCATCCATAGACCCCATCAATCTTTCCATGATAGTAACCGATGTTTTGCAAGCGTGCCTGAAGTTCGATGACATCATCTCCAACCGCACCTTTTTGAATGATTTGGCTCGAAAAGGCATTTGTTCTTGTTTCCGGGTAAATTCCGAAACCTATTGTTATACACGAAAACAGCAAAAGCCATTTCCATTTTGACGAAATTCCTTTCATCAAAAACACTCCTCTTTTTCTTGAATTAATGTAATTCTATTTTCTTCTTAACTGTCTTTTTTATTCCAATCCATAAAAAAAACGGAGCGGGCAAAATATGCCAGCACTCCGTTTTGATAATAATGGTCATTTACTTATAAATTGATTCCGGGACAGTTTTTCTGCATGGAAATCTGATAATAGACGGGCCTTTTTCACTTTTTTCATCCCTAACCACCAAAGGTAGATCATAAAGGGCATTATGAAGTATATCCAAAATTTCTGCGACACTAAAATATAGTCATACACGCCATGTAATGCTATCGGGACGATCAATGCCAAAAATAAATAAAATCTATTATTTGAGGATGAAAATTTCGCCTTGCCCAAATAGTACCCCATTATGACACCAAACAAGGCATGACTGGATACAGGAAGCACGGCTCTGATAAAAGCATGCTCCACTCCATTTGCCAGCAAATATAAGATATTCTCCATCGTGGCAAATCCCAGCGATACGGCCGCACCGTACACGATCCCGTCATAGGGTTCATCGAAGGCTACATGCTGGTAAATAACATAAATGAGGATGAACCACTTGAAGAATTCTTCAAGCAATGCTGCCCATAAAAAAGCATTTGCTAAGTCCGTATTCAAAATATGCTCCGTTTCAAGCACATACTGTATGAACATGATCGGCAAAACGAGAAAGACGCCGAATAAAAATGTTTTGACCACAACCGATATCGGTTCGGTTTCATATTGATCCTTCAAATAAAAATAGCTGAGAAGCGCCAATCCTGGCGCAATAGCCGCAGACAACATGACCAGCATTAGCTGACCCTCTTTTCCTCTTCTTTTCCTTAATCGTACCACGTAATGCCGAAAAACTGAATCCAAGAATCGAGTCTTCCAGCATTTATTTTAACGCGTCAGTACTTAAAGAAGGTTTCATCTACTGCGTTTTCACTTGCCAGCACGACAGCCAACTTGATTCTTGCCTTCTTGCTATCATAATCGGCACCCAAAATCACGCCGCGCTGCTTCAAATCAAAGGCGCTGCCTTCATAATCATAGGCTGGGTAAACCTTGCCTTCTTCAGCGCTTGTGGTCATGACGATCGCGATCCCTTGATCGATCGCAGATTGAATCGATTCCACCATCTCCGGCGTAACCTGACCCCTTCCCACACCCTCAAGAACGATCCCCATCGCACCGTTCTGGACTGCCGACTCGATAAAAATCCCATCGGCTCCTGTATGGCATTTGATGATATCCACTCTCGGAATGCGATTTTGGGTCTGATAATGCTCCCTATGTAAAGGTTTTTGATAGATGCTGACGACATCGTTATCAATGATGCCCAAATACCCGTAGCCAAAGGATTCGAACCCTTGCAAATTGGAGGCATGCACTTTTTTCACGTATTTTGCTGAATAAATCCGCTCGTTAAATACGACAACCACACCCACATCCTTGAGAAGCTCGCTAGCAGCACATAATATCGAATTCCTTAAATTCGAATATACATCCGTACCGACTTCTTTTGGAGAGCGCTGTGATCCGGTTACCACAATCGGGCGCCGATCATTATTCGTGATATCAAGGAAATATGCCGTTTCCTCCAATGTATCGGTTCCGTGAGTCACGACGATCCCGGTAACTTCCGGGTCCTCCAACTCCTTCTGGATGGCAAGTCTTAGCTGTTCCATTTTCCCAAAAGACATGGACATGCTCGATATCTGGAAAAGGTCAACCACTTTAACCTCGATATCGTTGGGTAATTCGCAAGTTGAAGCCAATTCCTGCCCGCTTAACGCACCAGAAGCCAGCATTCCGTTTGTCGTTTCTTTACTGGCAATGGTTCCGCCAGTCGTTATTAATGATATTTTCTCCATACTCCTGTAAGCTCCTTTTCATTCCGTTTCATTTTCTTTAACGGTCAAATGATTGGCGATCAAGCCTCCATGGAATCTGCCGTTTTCAATGAAGATTTCGTTAGCATTATTGCCTGCCGCAAGAACTCCGGCAATATAGATTCCTTTAACGTTCGTCTCCATCGTTTCTTCGTCATAATCCGGCCTTCCCGTAACCTTATCAATATTTATGCCCATAGAAGCTAAAAAGGAATGGTCAGGATGGTATCCGGTCATCGCAAACACGAAATCATTTTTTATCGCCTTTTCCTCTTCGCCTACATGATATATGACGCGATCTTCCGTGATTCTGTCGACATTCGCCCCAAATTCCATCTTGATTGTTCCATTGCGGACCAATGCTTCGAATTCAGGGAGTATCCAGGGCTTGATGCTTGGGGAATATACTGTACCCCTATAGAGCACTGTCACTCTTGCACCGGATTTGACCAGCTCAAGCGCCGCATCTACACTTGAGTTTTTACCGCCGATCACTGCCACATCACAATTAAAGTAAGGGTGGCCTTCCTTGAAATAATGAAACACTTTCGGAAGCTGTTCGCCGGGAATGCACATATAATTCGGGTGATCATAGTATCCCGTTGCGACAATCACCTGCAAGGCTGAATAGTCGCCTTTAGAAGTCTTGACGGAAAATTTCCCATGTTCCCGTTTCTCCACCTTTTCCACTTTTTCGAATGTATTGACACGCAAATCTTTCCTTCTGACAACCTCCCGATAATAGGCCATCGCCTGGCTGCGGACCGGTTTCCGGTTTTCGATAATAAAAGCAGTATCTCCGATTTCCAATTTCTCGCTTGAGCTGAAAAAGGTTTGATGTGTCGGGTAACGATAAATCGAATCCACCACATTGCCTTTTTCAATGATCAGGGACTGTATTCCCGCGTCTTTAAGCGCGATTGCAGCAGCCAATCCACAAGGGCCCCCACCTATGATAATGACTTCTTCCACATTCATTTTCACTCCACTGCCTTTCCATACACTTTGTAATTCGTTCATCTAAAATAAAAACTCCTATCAATACATGATAGGAGTTTTTACAAATCATTTCAATGATAAAGCAATGAACATGACTTCTTCTATGAGCATGCCTGATTGGAATCTTTTAGATCCAACCGCGGAAGCGTGAAGCTTCAGCCATTTTCCTTACACCGATCATATAGGCGGCAAGGCGCATATCAACTCGTCTTGATTGTGCAAGTTCATAAATATTGTTGAAAGACTTGACAAGGATTTTTTCCAATTTCTCGTCCACTTCTTCTTCAGACCAGTAGTATCCTTGATTGTTTTGTACCCACTCGAAGTAAGAAACCGTCACGCCGCCAGCAGAGGCCAGGACATCAGGAACGAGCAGGATGCCACGATCCGTTAGGATTTGTGTCGCTTCAATTGTCGTAGGTCCATTTGCTGCCTCGACCACGATCGAAGCTTTGATATCCGCAGCATTTTCTTCGGTGATTTGGTTTTCGATTGCAGCAGGAACTAAAATATCACATTCCAGCTCAAGCAACTCTTTATTCGAAATGGTGCTTTTAAACAATTTGGTTACGGTTCCGAAACTATCTCTCCGGTCAAGAAGATAATCGATATCAAGACCTTCAGGATCATGAAGGGCACCGTATGCATCGGAAATCCCAATTACCTTAGCACCGGCATCATGCATGAATTTAGCTAGGAAGCTACCGGCGTTACCGAAACCTTGAATGACGACCCGCGCTCCTTTAATATCGATGCCGCGCTTCTTGGCAGCTTCATTTATGCAAATCGTTACACCCTTGGCCGTTGCAGATTCACGTCCATGTGAACCGCCAAGGACAAGGGGTTTGCCTGTAATGAACCCAGGTGAGTTGAATTCATCCATGCGGCTGTATTCATCCATCATCCAAGCCATGATTTGAGAATTGGTAAAAACATCCGGTGCCGGGATATCTTTAGTCGGCCCGACAATTTGGCTGATTGCGCGAACATAGCCCCGGCTTAGCCTTTCCAGCTCTCGGAAGGACATATTACGAGGATCACAAACGATACCGCCCTTACCTCCGCCGTATGGCAAATCCACGATACCGCATTTTAAGCTCATCCAGATGGATAATGCTTTCACTTCACGTTCCGTTACATTTGGATGGAAACGGATACCGCCCTTTGTCGGCCCTACGGCATCATTATGCTGTGCCCTATAACCGGTGAAGATTTTTACCGTGCCATCATCCATGCGGATTGGCATTTTCACTGTTAATAAGCGCAAGGGCTCCTTCAATAGCTCATAAACTTCCTCCGGGTAACCAAGCTTGTCCAAAGCTTTATGTATGACAGTTTGAGTGGACCTCAATACGTCATGTTTTTCCTCTTCATTTACATGGCCATTGCCTTTTGCCGATTCCATTAAAAGTACCTCCTAGAAAATCTCATACATATATTAAAATATAATAAACAAATAGTCCTCTTCATGGCTAGTATACACCTTCGTTATATTTATGCAAGAGTAAAAACGGGAAAATTAAAGTTGGAAATATTCAAAAAATGAAACCGTTATCATAGCGATTGTTTCCCCAATCATTTCTCCATCCAGAAGGTAAGGCAAATAAGGCAAATCGCTCGGTTTTCTTCGATGTGCCTTCCTTGCCTCCTTCTTTTTTCCGTTATCTAAAGTGTGAAATCAAAACATCTATCGCTTCGTTTTCGATGATACAGGTTCCATATTCATTGATGCGGCACAGAGTGAGCGTTGAAGCATGGCCATACTCGGCAGCTAAGGAAATGACCATGTCATAAGTGGTATCTTTGACATTTTCGATAAGTAAGTAATACCTGCCCTCATAATGATAAAGGTTACTTTTCAGTAAGCCTTGCATGGATAATCTATGAGATAATTGGACAATATCCTCAAACTCATCAAAAACATATAAAATATGGGGGAAATCGTCGATTTTCACCTGCAAATCCAAGAATTCTTCTTCGTCAGTCAATAATTCTTCTTCATCCTTCGTCACGATGATGATCAGTCCTTGGGCAGGCAGGGAAAAAATTTCGATTGCAATGGAACCACTCATTTTAAAGCTGAGTTCTTCGCACGCTTCTTCGACCATATCCTGAAACAGCTTGTGGACCTTTAAAGAATTCCCTAAAATATCTTCTTTGGTAATACCTCTATCAATTAAATCATCAAGGGTCAAAAAAATCTTGATTTTATTATTAGTTAATCGCTCCAGCTTCATAAAAAAATGCCCCCTGGTTACCATCTTCATACATCATATGAAGCCTTGGTCGCAGGGTGCATATCCATTATACCTAGAGCCATTCCTCCCATTCCGATTGCGTGTCACCCATCAAAACGCCGCAGAAGGCTGCACGCGTTTCTTCGGGTATAAGGCTGAGCGCCGCTCCACCAAGACCGATCTTTAAATCCGGAATGTCGCTTTTTAACGCCTCAACAAGCTTGAGTGTCGCTTCAAGGTTTTCTTGCTGTGAACATGACATGAATAGGTATCGGGGCTTTATGATATTCAATACTTTAAAAAGGTCTTTATCGGCAACGGATTCCCCCAAATAAATGGTTTCGTATCCCTTACGCTTCAAGAAAATGGTGAAGATCAAAAGACCGAACTCATGCTTTTCACCAGGAGCGCAAACAGCAAGCGCTTTTGGAAGAAAACCATTGGTCGGTATCGTATGCATGACGGAACTGATCCTTGCTTTTAAAATGTTCGAAGCAAAATGTTCGTGAGCGGAGGTGATTTCTCCATTTTCCCACTTATCGCCTATTCGGACCAGTATCGAACCAAGGACATCCACTATCGTATGCTCGATTGTATACATGCTGAAGGCTTGGCTAATCAGCATCTGGGCTTTCGTTTCATTGAAATTCAATAACGCTTCGATCAGGTCATCCGCTAGCTTGATCGTTTGCTCATCCTTCCGGCTTTCCGTTGATCCACTATCTTCAGACCCGGTGTTTTCAAGAAGAGAAACGGCTTGACTTATTGTGAAGCCTTGATTCGTTTTATTGATGAGCCATTTAAGGGTTTGCAGATGTTTTTCTGTATACAGCCTGTGGCCTGACTCATTCCTGACAGGTTCAATGAATTTATAACGCCTTTCCCATGCCCTTAGAGTCCCCGGCTGTATGTTTAGCAGTTTTGAAACCGCCTTTATATTATATTTACCTTCTTGCATGGTTGTACAAGGCCTCCAATAGCTGAACGTTCATTTATTGAAATTATAGTGGATTCTTTTTCGACTGTAAAATCCCGATATGCCGGCTAAACGAAACCTTTAATAGGACTTTTCCATCGCTTCGCCCATTTCAGTCCGTTTCCCCCTCTTCAAGGTGACTAGATGTGTTTCAGGCCTTGCCGCAAGCCTTAAAGGCACAGTGCTTGTCCCGTAACCATTGCTCGTCATATACAAACAATTCCCCTCTTTTTTTATGCCGCCAAGCTGATAAGGTCCATAGCCGAATATACGGATTTGTCCGCCGTGGGTGTGCCCTGACAGAACAAGGCTGATGCGGTGTTCCGGAGTGAGCTGTTCCTTGACCAACGGGTTATGGCTCACCAAAATCCGAAATGGCTCATTTTTGCAATCAGAAAGGGCGAGGTCCAGCCTATCCCGTTCTTCCGTGATATCATCAATGCCCAGAAGAGCAATTTCCCTTCCTTTTGTAGATTCGAATGAAACAGCCGTATTATCGAGGATTTTCACTCCATGTTTCAGAAGCGTCGCATCCAGTTCATGGAAATCTCCTTCATAGTCGTTATTTCCCCATACAAAATAAAGGGGGCCAAGTTCTTTCAATTTCGAGAGGTTCTCTTCCACTCGAGCAAGAGGCACTCCGCCTTCCCTTATATCGCCGCCGATAATCACCAAATCGACCCCGCCGCGGGCACCTGCAATCAATTGATCCGAAATGATCCTCCGATGTAAATCCGATATGAAAAAAATCCTCATGTCGCCAAACCCTTCAGGGAAATCATTGAAATATAAGTCTTGAATAATCAGCCTATCTTGCTTGGCAATTCGCCACATGTAAACGATCAAGGCAAATGCCAGCACCATGATGATAAAAAATAATACAGATAACCATAACATCTATCATTAAACCTTCTTTCCATCCTAAGCCTAAGAGTTACCTTCATGTAACCATAAAATCATGACACCCGCAATTATATATCGTTTAATATGCCCTTATTTATTTTCATGGTATAAATTTATATCAAAATTTTTCTTCATCATTTCAAAAACCTTATGGCGGCTCTTCCATTCATCCTCTTTTTCCCATAGCTGCTTGCTTTTATTTATGATTTCACAGCGAAGGAGCTGAAATTCCTTTTCCGCCTTATCCAGCTTCTTCTTAACCAATACCATATATCCATATAGCCCAATCGCTGCAGCCAAGAATAGGAAATGACTGAAATGGTCGACGAAAACACTGAACATCGTGAAAAAAGAATAAGAATAAGGGACAACAATATAAAGATAAAGATAAATAAAAAGAAAAGCGACAGCAATCATGGTAGCCCATAAAGTTTTTAGGTGCTTCCTTTTAAGCGCCTCGAACTTTTTTTTTCGGTCCACGACATTTTGCAACATTTGCTTTGTTGCTTGATCCGTCTTTTCATCCAATAAAATGATAGTCGATTCCATCTTTTTTTCCTCCTTCACTCTCTCCAAACATGATATGAGTCTGTCCAGGAAAAAATGATAAAGCGGCTATCCATCACATGTTTTTAGCTGCATATGAAAAAATAACACCCTGCCAATAAGGCAAGGTGTTATCGTTATTTTTTGATCGGAATTTTCAAAACCTGCCCTTTGGATATTTCATTGCCATTCAGTCCATTCCACTCCTGGATAAGGGCAATGCCTTCCTGGGATTTGTAATAATTCATTGAAATCCGGAACAGGGTTTCCTGTGGTTGAACAGTATGTAGGACAACCTTATATTCATCCTTATCTGGTTTTTCGGCTTGAGCGTTTTGGGCTACCTTTTTCTTTTCTGCGGCCTCCCGCTTGGCTTTTTCGTCAGCCAATTGCTGAGCCCTTGCCTTTTCTTTCGCTTCCTGCTCGGCTTTGGCCTTATCTTTCGCCTCCTGCTCGGCTTTCGCTTTCTCTTTCGCTTCCTGCTCGGCTTTGGCATTCTCTTCAGCTTTTTTCTTAGCTTGTTCCTCTTCCTTAGCCTGTTGCTTTCGCGCTTCTGCCTCCGCTTTTGCCTTCGCTTCTTCTTTCTCTTTCTTCGCTTCGGCCTTCGACGGTTCTTTTTCATCATTGCCCTTTAAATCCTTTGCAGTGGCTGTAGTCGGAATCGTTTCCTTTGCATCCTCACCATTTTCAAAAACGATTTGGTCAGTTTTCGGATCTTGGACCGGTAATTTCTGAAGATATGAATAAAGGCTGTAAAACCCAATCGGAAGTAAAATGAAAAACAACGCCAATGCCTTGATGATCGGAAACTTGAACTTCACCTTACTTTTTTTCTTTTTATTTTGGTGAGTTTTACTGCGCTTAGGCATTGACTTAGCTTTGTGGCGTTCAACCCGCGAACGAAGTTCACCCGCCTGATCGTTTTCCTTGTCACTCTTTTGCACTCGATTCATTCAAGTCACCCCCCTTCTTGCCTAACTCTTTTTGCTTTTTGTTCCTAATTAAAACACCCAGAATAAAGTCAATCAAAAAATGGGCCATGATCGTCACGATGATATTATCGGTCCATTCATATAAAAAACCGATAAAAAAGCTCAAAACCAATACATTTAAAAATAAGAACCAATTAAACAAGTAACGATAATGGACGGCTGCGAAAATGATGCTCGTCCATAGCAAACCAAAATGGGTTTGCAGCACTCCGCGAAATAATAACTCTTCACTTACCGCAACCACTGTTGCAACGACAAATATCAACGAATATGGCAAATGGCTGAAAATGCGTTCGTTGATTCCCCCATCATCCTGATAGGAAGGGGGTGTCACTTTCATCAATATAATATCCAATACCACGACGAGGGCTCCAGCGGGAACACCGATTAGCAAAATGTTAAGGTCATTTAAATTAAATAAGTCGAAAAATGCGGAACGGTCTTCAAATAAAATAATACCTAAAAAAAATGCTAACGTTAAGAGAATAATTTGTGTAAGAAACAAATTTTGGAGCAACTGCTTATCTGTCAGTTGTTTAATTAATTCAGCCTGCTTATTTTTCATTCCCATTTTCCTTTTTTAATAAAATGAAAGCCAGTTCCTCTTTCCATGTGGAATAGGAATGAACCTGATCATGCTTGACATCGGGCCATGCATCAACCATTTTTTGCGCGTCCATTCCACAGTAGTCACAGCATTGCGGGTTTACTATTTGCTGCTTTTCGTCAAAGTAATCCAGTACACCTATGCGCCGGCATTCCTTTGCATGAATCCAATTCAAGAACCTATGCAGCTTTTCTTGATTGGCGGACTTTCGCTTTTGGCAATATTGCTTCATCTCCGCCACTTGGTGTAACGGATTTTCATTGGCTGTCATGAGCTGAGTGAAAAAACGAAGCTGGATTTCGTTCAAGGAATAGGCTTGCGAGAGCTGTTCTTTTTCAGGAAGGGTGCAATGGGACAGCGTCAAGCCTGAAGCGCCCAAGTACGAGCATACCCCTTCAATTTGAACATCGGTCGGCAATTGTTGCTCCATCAAATGCAGCGGAAGTCCTTCATCGCCATCACTATATAATAAAATGGCCACGCTTTGCTTCCGATCCCGCCCTGCTCTGCCTATTTCCTGAAGGTATGCCTCCATTGTCGATGGCATATGAAAATGGATGACATATCTGACATCCGCTTTATTTACTCCCATGCCAAAGGCACTTGTCGCACAGATAACTTTCAACTGACCGGAAATGAATTGCTGCTGAATCAGCATCCTTTGTTCCTGCTCCATCCCGCCGTGATAATAATTGACACTATCTATTCCATTTTCCTGAAAAAAACCAGTGACTGCCTCGGCCACTTTTTTAGATGAAAAATAAATGATTCCACTGCCGCTGAATTTCCTCACTAGCTCCAATGCTCGTAGTTGCTTCTCTTCATAGCTGTGCATACGTTCGAGCAGTATCGTAATATTTTCACGGTCTACGGATGAAACAATTTCCTCTGCCTGCCCGATATTTAGCTTACTTACGATGTCCTGCCTGACTTCATTGGTTGCCGTTGCTGTCAGGGCCAGCGTTAACGGATCGTTCAGCTCCCGCCTCACTTCACCTAATTTCAAATAATCCGGACGGAAATCATAGCCCCATTGCGATATGCAATGCGCCTCATCAATGACGAACAACCCTATTTCGATTGATTTCAAGGACTGAATCACACCGTCAAGGCTGAGCATTTCAGGGGATAAAAAGATAAACCGGTACCTATGTAACCGATCGAATGCCATCCTTTTTTGGTTCAGCGTCAAAAAAGAATTGAGTGTCAAAACGCTTTTTTCACCATTCATTTTCAACTGATCTGCCTGATCCTGCATTAATGATAATAACGGGGAAACAATCAGGACAGTTTTATTCAAAAGATAGGCAGGCAACTGATAGCATAATGATTTACCAGATCCGGTGGGCAGCATCGCCAATGTATGGCGGCCGGCCAACAAAGATTCAATCACTTCTTTTTGCCCCGGTCGGAATTCATCAAAGCCGAATTTATTTTTGAGATAATGTTCCATATTCATCATTGGTCACCCATCTTCGCGAGTATAAGCCTGATCTGGAAAAAGCTTATTTCTTTATTATCGACCATCTGCTTGATTGCCTTTAGCTTTTTTGTGCCAAGTTCCGTGATTGCTGCCGCGATATCACGTTCATCCTCGAGCGACACATAATCGGCTATCGGAAAACTTTTATCCGATAGCACGATTTCGACGAGATGATCTTCAATGGTATTTTGCTTCAGACGGCGTATTTCAGCGATTTCCCCCATGCTTCTTCCTGCCTGCAAGTATTGCAACGTCGTTTGCGTAGATTGGGTCAAATGAGGGTTCCCGCCCCTCTTCCAATCAAATGTCAACGACGCCAAAAGCGGATGATCCGCTCCATCCCCCAATTCAGCAAGCAATTGATGCAACGAGTCAAGAAACATGAACCGCACGTATTCTTCTTCCGCTGCTTTCCTTTTGGCAATCTGTTCAAAAGTCAGGCCAATCCTGTTTACCCCCGTTAATTTGAGGATGAATATATCCTTTTTCAACTCACTTTGCGCTTCCAATAGCGAAACCAGCTCTTCATATAGATGCATCGCAATCAAACCGCGGTCCTGACGATTCGTATGTAGGAATTCCTTTACGAAATATTGGATCTTAGGGCTTCGCTGTATCGGATAAAAACGTCTTTCATTGTGGACAATATGGGATATGGTTTGAATGAGCAAATTTAACCTGCCCCAGAAGACAGGGGTGATATTTTGATATTTCCAGCCATTCAGATAGGTTGGAAACGGATTATCGAACAAATATCCGGCTAGTGTCTCCTCGCCATGTTCACTAATTTCATAGGCATCCGGTTTATCCGTTGGATCAATCAGGCCATCGTTAAGGAATTGTTCTATGTTTTGATTTAACTGCTGACGGGTAAATACAGGCATCGTCCCAAATATATTCGTTAATCCGAATAAATGGGCATCCTGAATCGTTTGTGACGACTTCTTCCCCTGCAGCATATGGTATATAGCATAAATGGAACGCTCGCCTTGAAATTTTTTTATCGCATATAGAATGATTGCCTGTAGATAATTATTCATGGGACTCACATCCTTATTTCATCGATCCGTAAACCCTATTGTAACAAAAAACAGCAAAAGTCGCCGTTTTTATTGCTTAATATAAGGAAGAAATTGTGACTATATGACGAAACAAGGCGAGAGTAAAATGAAATATCAGAATGTTTTCCATTGACATTCCGCTCTATGATAGTTATTCTCAATACAATTTCTATTGAAAAGTTTGGCATTGGGTCTTACAATAAGAAAGAGATAATAATCTGGATAAAAAGATTATCAGTTGTTAAACAACTTAGGAGGGGTTATATTCATGGCTAAATTTACGATTGTGGATAAGGAAACATGCATTGCATGCGGGGCTTGCGGAGCGGCAGCGCCGGATATATATGATTATGATGACGAAGGGATTGCTTTTGTTACCCTTGACGATAACGAGGGAATCGTGGAAATCCCGGATGTACTTATAGATGACATGATGGACGCATTCGAAGGATGTCCAACCGATTCCATTAAAGTTGCCGACGAGGCCTTTGACGGAGACGCACTGAAATTCGAATAAAGGTACAAGCCATTTTCAGACGAGAATGGCTTTTTTTATTTGCACCGCTTCCCCTTTTGGGAAAGCGAAAAAAAAACCGGATATCTCTGTGGTTTCAGTTTGTAGACAAAAGGGGTTCGGAATTTAAAAATTCCGAGCCCCTTTTGAAATTCCCTTTGAATTTTCTCCTATAGTTAAAAGATTGGGGCTCTACGAGCCCACTATGTTAGGCCATTTTTGGACCTTGTCATGACCAATTGGTCATCTTCTTTACATTCATGGCAGCGAAAGTAAGCATCGCCTGCATCGACAATTTTTCAAGTCCCCTTAAAGTAGTCCAACGCATGCTTTTCTTTTGCATCTGCGAATACACGATCAATCGTTTCACGCAAGGAAGGAATACCGAAGGTATATTGAATGAAAGTCAGTTTCAATAATATAACGGGATTAATACTTGGGCGTCCTACCTCTGAATACATATCTTTCACCAAGTCATAAATGAAAGTGAAGTCCAATGCAGCCTCAATTTTTTGAACCAACTGGCTCGGTCGCACCAGTTGATCTAACGTAATCATTTCAAGTTGATCTCGCAGAATAGAATCATTTTTAGAAAGCAACCTCATCACCTCAAGTTTTAATCCTTCTATTTTAGTACAAATTTAGTACAAAAATGACTCTAGGCAAAAGTGTTCTAACTAAAAGGTAAAACAAAGTTGGTTGGAACGGAAGGTGCGAGACTCCTGCGGGAAGTGCGAGTCACGGGAGACACCGGAGGCTGAAAGCCGAGGAGGCTCCCGGACCGCCCGCGGAAAGCGAGTGCCTGGAGAGGAAACCAACGGCCACATTGTATAACTCATAAAAATAGACAAACTCGATTCTTATCGAGTTTGTCTATTGTCTACAGTCTGAAACCGGATATCTCTATCCGTTTTTTTTATCGTCAATGCCCTTAAGCATTTTTATATATGGTTTGCTTATTGACCCATGTCTGCAATTTAATGAACAGCAACATGAATACAGAGGTGATAAGTAAGCCCTTGATCACATTGAAAGGCAGGATTGCAGCCGTTACGAGCTTCCTTGATTCCGTTGCCGACATGGCATCCCATCCCATAAAGAAGGTGTACGCCGGTAAAAAAACGAAGTAGTTCAGGACACTCATGACTACCGCCATGGAAATGGTGCCCGCAAGCAATGCGAACGTCATTCCTTTTTTCGAATTGAGTTTCTTGAACACATAGTAAGTGGGCAAAACGAATAGGATGCCCGCTAAAAAGTTAGCGATGTGCCCTATTGGTACAACTGTCAGCGTACCTGTCATGATTAAATCCAAGAGGTTTTTAATGAATTCAACCAATATTCCAGCGACCGGGCCAAAAATCAAGGCAGCCATCAATGCGGGAATATCACTAAAATCAACATTTAGAAATGACGGGAATCCCGGAAATGGGAAATTCAAAAGCATCAATAAATATGAAATGCTCCCCATCATGGCCAGTGTGACCGTTTTTTTGACTTTGTTCTTTTTCATAGTTCTCTCTCCTTCTTTTCCGATCTACCTGAAAAAGAGGTTTGGGTTCCATCAACATGCTGATGTGCAATAAAAAACCCTCTAATTCCGATTGAATTAAAGGGATTAATTAAAGGTTACATCAAACAAACGTTCAGCAAATGATTGTTGAAACGCAATCAGGAACCTCCATCTTCTCCCATCCAGACTATACTGTCGGCTTTGGAATTGCACCAAATCCTGCCCCGAAAGGCTCGCGGGCTTAGAAGAAGCTTTTTCTTCATCACCGCCGGTGGGGAATTGCACCCCGCCCCGAAGATAGACCTATAAAATTTTTTGTTTCCTTCCGTTACCGAAAGGATTAAGTGGCTTTACATCGGTATTTTATGCGTATGGGGGATTTTATGTGTTTTTCAACAGTCCCTTGAGAACTCGTTTTTCCTGCCAAGTTTCCCTACCCATAGCCTACCGTTTTAATTCCACCTAATTTACTTGAGTTTAACATGTAATTGAAAAAATGCAAGAAATAAATTCCTGATTTCATCCGCTTTTTCATTCAATTCAACCCAATTTACTTAATTTGCAACCCACGTTTATTACTTTAAACGGGAATTGGCTAAGGGCCCATATACCTGCCTTCATCCTCACTTAATGATTCCTTGAATTTCTTTGGTTCCAGCAAAAGTTCTTTCGAACCAATTTCAGCAGTGGGGAGTTGCCTTTGCAATTCGTTGATTTCCATTGCAAGCATTCTCTTTAGCGGTGCATCCAAACTTAATGGATGCAATTCTTTTTGCTTATATAGTTTTCTATGTTAAAACCGATGATATGGCGTACGTAAGCTGCCAACCTAAGAGCTAACACAATTAATGATCCCAAATTGACATCCTCCATCGTTAAATTGTAAAATTAACTGAAATTTAAGATAATTATCCACTAGGAAGGTGTGTAGTCATGTATCGAATTTTAGTAGCAGATGCTATCCAACAAGAAGGACTCGGTCCGCTATCAGGGGCATCCAATATTTTTCTCATTCAAAAGACGGTAGAGGAAGCAGCAAACGAACTTGAACAGATTGATGCTATCCTTGTAAGAAGCGCAACGCAGGTCTCGGTAGATTTAATGAACAGGATGCCTCATTTAAAAATCATCGCCCGCGCAGGTGTAGGCGTCGATAACATTGACATCCCCGCTGCAACGAAGCGCGGAATCTTAGTGGTTAATGCGCCTGACGGCAATACCATTTCTACAGCTGAACATACTTTTGCCATGATGGCTTCACTTATGCGCCACATCCCTCAGGCAAACGCCTCACTGAAGGATGGGGAGTGGAAGCGTTCTTCCTACACAGGTACGGAACTCCGCGGCAAAACATTGGGCATTGTTGGATTTGGACGTATTGGAGGCGAAATTGCCAAGCGCGCTAAAGTGTTTGGCATGGATGTCATTGTATATGATCCATTCCTGACCGCTGATCGTGCCAAGAAAATGTCCGTAACATCCTTGCCCTTGAATGAATTGCTTCCTAAAGCAGATATCATTACTGTACATACTCCACTAACCGCTGAAACGAGGGGGTTAATCAATAAAGAAAAATTGAACACTTGTAAAAAAGGCGTTTATGTATTGAATTGTGCCCGCGGCGGAATTCTCGACGAAGATGATTTATACGAAATGATCGTTAAAGGTCATGTAGCCGGCGCTGCGCTGGATGTTTTCGTCGAAGAGCCCCCGCTTGGCCATAAACTGCTCGAACTTGATCGTGTCATTGCCACGCCTCATCTGGGTGCATCCACGAAGGAAGCCCAATTGAATGTGGCCGTACAGGTCGCACAGGAAGTATTGACCTATTTCGAGGGAAATCCAGTCTCAAGTTCCATCAACCTGCCAGCCATTTCCAAAGAAGTGTTTGAGAGGGTCCAGCCCTTCTATCAACTCGTCCAGCAAATGGGATCGATTGCTTCACAGTGCATGAAAGAAGGAATTCAAGAAATTTCGGTAACCTACGCAGGAGAATCACTCGACTTTGATACCGCGATTCTGACAAAAAGTTTAATTTCAGGTTTCTTCAAATCTAGAGTTGACGCATCGGTCAATGAGGTGAATGCCCTGCTGGTCGCAAAAGAGCGCGGCATCACAGTCGGGGAAAAAATCTCCACGGACCCCTTAGGATATGCGAACTTGATCAGCCTGAAGGTCAAGGGGGATAACCGGGAATTAACGATCAGCGGTACGTATATCGAAAATTACGGATCACGGATCGTGAATTTGAATGGTTTCAAAATCGACTTTCATCCGGAACCACATTTACTGTATATCCAGCATACAGATAAACCTGGAGTAATCGGAAACGTAGGGAAGATCCTAGGAGATCACGAGGTGAACATCGCCACGATGCAGGTAGGCCGTAAAGAAGCTGGAGGGGAGGCCATCATGGTATTAAGCTTTGATGCCCCGCTCGAGGATAATCTCAAACAAGTCTTGATGGAAACAAAAGAGATCACCTTTATGGCCCGCATATCCTTATAAAAAAGCAAAAGCGCCTGCAACATGGGCGCTTTTGCTTTTGTCCTGATAGAAAATAGCCTTCGTCTCAATTCATTTGGTTAGGTGCCCTCGGCACTGTTATCTCGCCTGTTAAATCCAGATGCCCCACTTTTTCGATCGAAGCATTTTCGAACTTCACTGTTTCATAGCCAAAATCCTTTGCAATGAAAAGGATCGCTTCTATGGCTTGAAGATTCCGCTCACTATCTTCCGTAATCATATTTTCTGCTAAATGAACGGTCACATGACTTCCTTTAGACTTAATCCGTTCCCATTCCAGGTCTTTTGGGATGGCAGGTGATATTCCTTTTAATTCGGACTGCCTTTTTCCCGCTTGCAGCGCTGCGGCAAACTCCTGATAATGGACAGTGCTTGGGACGAGCAGCTTTGGAGAGGATTGATTTTTTTGGTAAAGGCGGTAAGTTCGGCGTTTATGTTCGGGTATATCAAGCTTCTCTAAGAAACCTGCATGCAAAAACCTCGCCCCTTGCTTACCATCTGTAGCAAAAGTCATCTTCGTTATATTATTATAGGAAAGGGTCTCTTCCATGGAAGAGAGAAAAAGTTCATCCTCATCCAATAGTGGACTACCTTCTCGAAACTCAAGGTGAGCAGTCTTCCTATCGCTGCCTTCACTAATCGTTACATCAAGCGGAAAATAGTCAGATAAACCATATCGCTCTTCATCGACCTTGGACATTTGCTTGACCATCCGGTTCAGTGTATCCGATTCGTCAAAGGATCTAAGCTTGAAGGAAACAGGGACGATGACATTCATTTGATCATCAGGAATGCCCAGCGTAATGACCGAGACATTTTTCAGGTCATTCTCGTAAATCGCATGTGCAAACGTTTTTTCCTGACTTTCATTAAAAGGTTCGATATCCAATTCCTCGTCTTTAGCTTCCATTTCGTCATGGTTGCCCGAAAGCGTTTGGTTTTCCTGGATATCTCCCGAGCTGCTTTCTTTCGATTTAGCTCCATAATCTGCTGATTCCTTACTTTCAGTAACGGATAACTTCCGGCTGCCGTCACTTTTTTCCGGACCCACTCCCCCATCTTTTCCAGTCATCAATGCTGACGCCACAACAATCATCAGGAATAGGGAGGCAACGCCAGCCAATAGATGTAATGAGCGTTTCTTTTTCTTTTTATCATATATTCCCGCCATTACTTCTGCCTTGGTTCTGTCATCCTTCATTTTTGGAAGCTCGCGTAGCATGTCTTCAATTTCTTTTTCGTTCCAACGGGATTTTCTCAATGCCGCGCGCCTCCTTCCCTGATAAATCTTCCATCAGCTTTTTGATTACCTTGATGGCACGGTGCTGGGTCGTTTTTACCTTACTTTCACTCCAGTTCAATATCTCAGCGGTTTCCGTTATCGACATCCCCTGTATATAGCGAAGAATGATGACGGACCTTTGATTTGTGGTGCATCGGTTCAAGCATTGATAAAGGGCTTGGATATCATCATTCAAGATTGCCACTTCTTCAGGAATCGGCTGGGTATCCTCAATCGATTGCCGATCCCAATCAAAGTTGGCAAAAATTTTATCCTTCCATCCTTTTTGCTTACGGAAATGATCGATCGTCACATTTCTTGCGATGGAATACATCCAGGTTTTTTCACTGCTTTTACCTTCGAATTGTTCATAGGCCTTCATGATGCGGATATAGACCTCTTGTACAAGATCCTCGGCCGTTTCTCGATTTTTAGTCATATAATAAATGAATTGATAGATTTCATGATGATATTTTTCATAAAGATCGTGGAAAACGGAATTCATCATTTCCCCACATCCGTTCATAAATATAGTCGTCAAACTTGAATGAAAAGTTACATAAACCCGCTTCATTCTTATTATAACTTTGAACCAATTTCCACATATCCGGCATTTTTTCTTGGATCACGCCTGAGAAAAAAAACAAAGGCAGGTTGGAATTTCGTCCACATGCCTTTGTTTTTCACCGTTTCTCATGAAACAAGATTTTCTGGCAAACTCTCCGTTAATCATTCAGTATTTTCCATGATTCGAGGCAGGATAAAACTGAATGTTGTCCCTTTATCCGGTAAACTGTTCACCGAAATGTAGCCATCATGGGCATTGATGATATTTTTTGCGATTGCCAATCCCAATCCCGTGCCTGACCGGCCGCGGGTCCTTGCTTTATCCGCTTTGTAAAATCTTTCGAATACAAAAGGCAAATCCTCTTCTGGAATACCCGATCCGGAATCCCTAACATCTATGACCAGCCCTCTTCGATCACTGGTCCTTTGAATGACATCAATATTACCTCCTGAAGGAGTATGGCGGATCGCATTATCAATCAAGTTCGTCAAGACTTGTTCAATACGATCCGGATCGAAGTGCCATTCAATATCACTGTCTTGGAGGTTCGTGGATATGGAGATTCCCTTTTCCTTGGCCAGCACGGAAAACTTGCTGGTAATCCTTTTCAAGTAGGAAGAAATGGGAACACGCTCGTAGCTAAGATTCATTTTTCCCGATTCCAATTTAGCCAAGTCAAGTAAATCATTGACTAAACGTCCCATCCTCAAGGACTCATCATAAATGATGCGGGCCATTTCCATCTTTTCCTCTTCGCTGCTGGCTATGTCATCAACGATCGCTTCACTATATCCTTGCAACATGGAAATCGGCGTTCTCAGCTCATGGGAAACATTTGCAATGAAATCGGTTCTCAGTTTATCCATCCGCCTTTCATCACTCATATCCCGGATGATGGCCACAGCACCCCTGATATTGTCGGGATTGGTATATAGGGGACTGACAATCAAGCCCCAGTCACGGCCCTGCAACGTAATTTCCCCGACCTGCTCCTTATCCAGAGACTCGGATTCATCAAACAAGTTCATCAGCACCAACGGGACATTCACATTATCTTCCCGATTATAGCCCTTCTCGAAGTACCAGGATTGCAGGAACCTTTCGGCTGGCGGATTGGTCTCAAGGATCGTACCATCTTTATTGAAGGTGATGACCCCATCTGCCATACTGCTTAGAATGCTTGAAAGGTGCTCCTTTTCCTGGCTGAGCGCATTCATATTGAATTTCAGCTGCTTTCTCATCTGATTGAACGCTATCGCCAGCTCGCCGATTTCATCTTGTGTCAGGATCGGAACCTTTGTATCAAATTTCCCTCGTGCGATGGCCAGTGCAGCTTCCCTCATCTTCACCAATGGAGCATTTATTCTGGTAGATAAAAAGAAGGCAAAAAACGTCGTCAAAATAATGGCGATCCCGGCGGCCAATAAAATGAACTGTGTCGTCGATTTAGTCGTTTCTTCCATGGACTCCAACGATTGAAATAGGAATACTTCGTCCTGTTCGCCATTCAACTCCAGCGGCACGCCTACAACGATTGCGGATAATTCCTGATCCTTATCGTCGGATAGCGCCATTTCCTTTTTCACGGTCTTCCTTTCCGTAAAAACTTTAAGCAATTCGGAGTCCGCCTTGATGGATTGCGGCGTTATTTCAACCTCGTTGTCACCAATGGATGAGAACACCATTTTATCATCGTTCAAAATGATCATTTTCGTTTCATTGCCTATCAGCTCCGAAGCTATTTGCAAAACATCCGCATGAGACCCTTGATGGTCATTTGTCACCTTGATGATTTGTTCAGCCGTCTTCGTCAAGTCGTTTTCGATATTTTCAATTTGGAAATTCTCAAAGAATTCGACGAGCAGGACGGTCAAAACGATCAATACAAAGGACACAAGCAATAGGATCGTCGCCCACAGCTTCCCTACAACACTGCCCCATAGCATCAGTCATTAATGACTTCGAACTTGTAACCGACACCCCAAACCGTAACAATCATCTTGGCTGCATTTTCCGATATTCGGTTTAGTTTTTCACGTAAGCGTTTTACGTGTGTGTCGACAGTTCGAAGATCTCCAAAGAATTCATAGTGCCACACTTCTTTTAACAACTGCTCCCGATCGAAAACTTTATCAGGGGATTTGGCCAGGAAATATAATAATTCATATTCCTTAGGAGTTAAAGAAACCTCTTTGTCATCGGCAAGCACCCTATGGGCATCATTATCTATGGTTAAATGGGAAAAAACGATCACATCTTTTGCCGTCGTTTCCGTCTGAACGTAACTCGTGCTTGAAGAACGGCGCAATAAAGCTTTGACCCTTAACACGACTTCACGGGGACTGAACGGTTTCACGATATAATCATCGGTCCCCACTTCGAACCCTTGTACCCGGTTCACTTCTTCCCCTTTAGCAGTCAGCATGATGATCGGCGTCGTCTTCTTTTCCCTCAGCTCTCGGCAAACTTCGATTCCATCCTTACCGGGCATCATAATATCCAATAAAATCAAATCATAGTCAATTTCGAGGGCTTTCGTTAATGCTACATCACCATTTTCCGCTTCATCGATTATGTATTCCTCTCTTTCCAAATACATCTTTAATAATCGGCGAATTCTTTCCTCATCATCCACCACGAGAATTTTAATCGCATTATACATTATGTAATCAGCCTCCTATCCTATATTCTACAAAATGAATACTTCGATGACTAATATTATTTCCATCCAAAGTATGATAAAACGGCGATTCCGCTTCACTACCACGGACATTTCACCATTTTGTCACATTAATCGGCTGTATGCATGGTTCGAGAAATGGTCATGCACTTCACCGCGTGATCCTTTTTTATTGGGCGCTATAGAAAAAGGGATCATTCTCTAGAAAATTCGATCATCCATCTTCTCGAATTTCTATCAAAAGACCCCCTTCAGCTACATATTACAATACAGAATCATGCGTATGAATGCAAACCGGCAATTACCAGATTAACGAATATCAAATTGAATATCATGATGGCGAAACCAATGACGGCAAGCCAAGCTGATTTTTCCCCTTGCCATCCTTTTGACATGCGCAGATGCAAGAATGCTGCATAAAACAACCAGGTTATAAGCGCCCAGACCTCTTTTGGATCCCAACCCCAGAACCTTGTCCATGCCACTTGTGCCCAAATCATGGCAAAAACGAGGGCACCGAGTGTAAAGATTGGAAAACCGATAAGGACCGAACGGTAACTGATCTCGTCCAACAGGCTCAAATTCACATTTTTAACGATTGGCTTTATCAAGGCCGCTACCCTTCTGCGAGTTATCAATCTTATCAGACCGTAAAGAACGATCCCGGCTCCTGTAGACCAAATGACTGTATTCAGTTTTTTGGCATTGATGATCGCAGGCATGCTTACAAGCGGCTCAAGCCGATCCTGCTCGATCAGTTTCCCTTCATGGGGCCCCACTAACGCAGGCAGGTTGAATTCCTGCTTGTCCGCTGCACCCTTTTTATCGATCCAATCGAAATTCGCTTTGTAATCCGTTGCTGCAAAGGTAGAAGTGATGATGACAAAACCGATGGTGCTGACTAACGTGAACATGATGACCTCAAGCCAGAACGTTCTTTTACTGGCATGTGTTTGATCGACGAATTTAACTAAATAGATGATGGCTGCCACGAAGCTGATCGCAAGTATCGACTGTCCCGCTGCTGCAGTCGTAACATGAATATGAAGCCAATCACTCTGCAATGCAGGGATGAGCGGTGATATTTCGGTCGGGAACATACTGGCATAGGCAATGATCAATAACGCAATCGGTAAAGCGAATAACCCAAGTGCGGGTGTTTTATAAAGGAAGTAAATTAATATGAATGCACCGACCAGCATCATTCCGAAAAAGGTCGTGAATTCGAACAGATTACTTACAGGGGCGTGGCCTGCAGCAATCCATCGAGTGATGAAATAGCCAATTTGCGCAGCGAAACCAAGAATGGTGACGGAAATGGCAAGCATAGCCCATTTATTTTGTTTCTTTTCCTCCGCTCCCCGTTTATCCTTTATCGCCCCCCCAAACAAGAAAGTGGCGAGTAAGTATAGTATGAAAGCTGCATATAAAAAGTTACTGCTCATTTCAGCCATTTAAAACTTCCCCCTTAGTAGAAGATTTCTCCTCTTCAAGTTGATCTGTTGGTTCAGAAAGAGATGTCGATTCTATCGCTTTTTTGATATCTCTTTTAATGCCGTGCCAGTTTTTGTTCGTATGGCCGGCCATTACTATCTCATCCTGCTTCCTTTTGATCCAGATACGGCGGTGATTCCAATACGAGCCTTGGACCACACCCACCATGAAGATGATTCCCCCAGTGAAAAGAATCCAGAGCGTTAAATCCTTCCGAACGGTCAAGGCCGTGACATCTTGTGTTTCCACACCGTTGAAAGCCATTTTGTACGTGTTTTCACCTAATGGCTCGGCAGTCTCTTTAATCGCCACGAAACTGACTTCCCCCTCAGGCTTATCCGGTGTATGCATTTTAAAGATAAATGCTGGATTATTCGGAATCTTCGATATCGTCCTCGGTTCGCCTTTTTCATCAAACTCGAAATCAGGGAAGTAACTGATCAGATCTACGGAATAGCCCTCATTCAACTCGTATTTCTTTTGCGGATCATTCAAATCGATCTTCACACTGCCAAATTTCTCTTCCGTTTTTTTGTTGATCAAATTAAAAGACATCGTACTGAGCTCATCCAGCTTATAATCTACTTGATAGAGGGAGTAATGATCATGTTTCAGAGGTTCATTGACTTTGATTTTATAATCTTTAATCTTTTCAAGGCCGACTTTCTCCCCTGGTAAAGCATCCCCCTTGCGTCCATAGAGCGTAACATCGGATTGATAGGTTTTGGCTATCGTACCGGTCTTATCGATGGCGGCGCTGTATTGCTCGTCCTCTTTGTTGCCTTTATCATAAACCTCTAAGGTGAATTCGTTATTCTGGAGATAGTATTCGCCATTCGTGCCAGGAATCTCTTTTCTCTCTCCTTCCCTGAGCCAAACGACTTTATCGATATACATGCCCGGGACGGAACGCAGTAAGGCACCCATTAAAAAAATGATAAGTCCGATATGATTAACATAGGGTCCCCACCGTGAAAACCTGTTCTTTTCGGCAAGTATATGGCCGTTCTCCTCACGAATATGATAACGCTGCCTTTTCAGTTCAGCCTTTACTTTATCCAGATCGATATCCTGATCATCAAGCTTTGTTACCCCATATATCCTCTGCCGCTTCATGAACCCGTCATGCCGGGTGACCCCTTGTTTTTTTAATGAACGATATAAAGGAAAGAAACGATCGATACTGGCAACCAGCAGTGATATGCCCAGCATGCCGATTATGAGCAAATACCACCATGAACTATACAAATTATGAAATCCAAGCTCATAATACAACTTTCCGAACCAGCCGTATTCCAGTTCATAATGCTCTGCCGGCGTAGCCGTAGAAGGAATATACATTTCCTGCGGTAAAATCGTACCGATGGCTGAAGCGATCAAGGCAATGACGATGAGCGACACCCCCACCTTGACGGATGAAAAAAAGTTCCATATTTTATCAATGATCGTTTTCTTGTAGGTTTGCGAACGCCTCGCACTTCCTTCATAGCGCATATCGATAAGCTTATTTTCTTTTTCACTGCTAAGCACCATGCCGCACTTTCCACAAATCTCCGTGCCAAACGGATTTACATGACCACAATCGCATTTTACTTCTTTCATGTCAAAAACTCCCCAGTATTATGGTTTGATTCTCTCCATATGCTTTTGGATGCTCTCTTCTGTCAAAGCTCCGGTAATGATATCTATCACTTGTCCCTCTTTATCAATCAAAAAAGTAACGGGTAATATATCCACGCGATAAGCATTTTCCACTTCCCTGCCTTGATCGATCATGACTGGAAAGGTAAGATCATGCTTTGTGATGAAATTATCGACAGCATAATCGGATTCCCCGACGTTGACCGCCAATACCTCCACACCCTGGTCTTTATAGTTTTGATATTGATGCTCCATATACGGCATTTCATATTCACACGGCTTACAATATGTACCCCAAAAATTCAGGAAAACACCTTTCCCTTTATAATCGGACAGTTTATGTTCTTTGCCTTCCATATCGGTCAAAACGAAATTGGGGGCATCTGATCCTTTTCTAAGACTTTCATTCTTATCTTTAGTGAAGTTCGTATAAAGGGCAAACACTAAAGCTGCACCTAACAACAGAAGAATGATGGTTCTGCTTATTAAGCGTCGCTTCTTTTTTTCCATAGAAATCCTCCTAAGGCAACACTAAATTTAACCCTACCATTATACCATTTAACACCATGTCATTTTTTTGCATTTCCGAAGGTTTTGTGACATTCATTACCGTAGCATGAAAGAAAAGGTATTTACAGGTTGTTTTCCACCACCCCCTCTTCACAGGGAAAAATGGAGTAGTGGTTTCAACCTATTAATACAAGTAAAATCTTGCTTACATCCTTCTTTGTTTAGGGTCGGTCGATGCCATGGTGCGCATCAATTTGACCTCATGCGGAGTCAACTCCCGGGAATCTCCAGCGGTTAAGCCGTCCAAGGTCAAAAATCCGTATTGTTCCCGCTTCAATTTAATCACGGGATGGCCGATCGCTTCGAACATGCGGCGTACCTGTCTGTTCCTGCCTTCATGTATCGTGATTTCAACGATGGCCGTTTCCTTTTTCTTGTCGGTCGACAATACCCTGGTTTTGGCTGGAGCTGTCTTGCCATCTTCCAGCTTGATGCCTTTTTCTAGCTTTTTCAAGCTCTCACGAAGAGGCATCCCCTTCACTTTTGCCACATACACTTTATCCACTTCATGCTTGGGATGCATCAATGTGTTTGCAAATTCTCCATCATTGGTCAATACAAGCAAACCTGAAGTGTCGTAATCCAACCGGCCAACCGGATAAATCCTTTCATTGATGTAAGGGAAATAGTCCGTTACGACCTTTCTATTCTTATCATCCGAAACGGCCGAGATGACGCCGCGCGGTTTATAGAAGAGGAAATAAACAGGAGCTTCTTTTTCAAGCGGGACTTCATTGACCTCGACCTTATCATTGGGACCCACCTTCACACCCAATTCCTTCACTATTTTGCCGTTCACTTTTACCTTACCTTCCAAAATCAACTCTTCTGCTTTACGGCGGGAAGCCAGTCCAGCATGTGCTATCACCTTTTGTAATCGTTCCATCTATCTTCACCTCATAGTTTAATCATTGGTTTGTCATTGTCTACAAATACACAATCATACAATTATTACATATGGAGTGACAAAAACAAAAGGTTTTTCGCGATAATGAACTTTTCTTTTCATATTGCACCAATAATGGGACAGTTAAATGGGTTGGTTTCCATAATGAGTGTAACATAGCTTTTTTTTCCATACAAAAAAATATTCCTTTTTGAGAGGAGTTTGAACTCATAAAAAAAACCAGGCCCGAACTAGGGGGTCATTTATCCGAAAAAAGACAAAAAAAAAGAAATGGGACGCCCATTTCCTTGATCTTTAATTCATTCCGAAAACGAGTGTAACGACGATGACGGCGGCGATGATTCCGATTAAATCCGCCAAGAGGCCGACCTTCAGGGCGTCGCCCATTTTTTTGATGCCGACTGCTCCAAAGTAAACGGTCAATACATAGAAGGTGGTGTCCGTGCTTCCCTGAATGGTGGCTGCTAGGCGGCCAACAAATGAATCCGGCCCATAAACCGAAATCAGGTCACTGGTCATGCCCAATGCAGCCGTACCCGATATGGGCCTGATTATCGCAAGAGGTAACACCTCTGACGGAAAATGCAAAAGCGCAAGCAAGGGGTTTACTAATTGGACAAAGTAATCCAAAGCACCAGATGCCCTAAACACCGAAATTGCCACTAACATCCCCACCAAGAAAGGAATGAGGGAAAAGGACATGTTAATTCCTTCTTTCCCCCCCTCGACGAAGGTTTCATAGGTCGGGACTCTTTTCAGTGTACCGTACAGCAATACGGAGAGAATCAAAAGCGGTATCATCCAAATCGAAATGGTGGTCATCCAATGCAACATTCTATTCCCTCCCGTTCTTTTTTCTCCTGTAATAGAAATATCGATCGATCGCAATTCCTCCGATGGCAGAAATGGCCGTGGCTATTATGGTCGGAAAAACGATGTCGGTTGGTGAATGGGAATCGTAATTCATGCGGATTGCGATGACTGTCGTTGGAATCAACGTTACGCTTGATGTATTGATCGCCAAAAAAGTAACCATCGACCGGCTGACGGTCGCTTTACCGCCATTTAATTTTTTCAGCTGCTCCATGGCTTTTATCCCAAGGGGAGTAGCGGCATTCCCTAGACCGAATGTATTGGCCATCATATTCGAGAGAATATACCCCATGGCAGGATGATTGGGCGGGACTTCAGGAAATAACCATCGCATGAATGGCTTGAACAAGGTGGATAGCTTATCAAGCAGTCCCGATTCCTCGGCAATCTTCATCAAACCAAGCCAAAAAACAAGGATGCTCATCAGGCCCAAACAGAGGGTGACCGCTTCCTTCGCGCTGACAAAAAGGGCTTCATTCACCTGATCCATCGTCCCATTGATCATGCCAAATACAATCCCTATGACGAACATTCCACCCCAGATGTAATTAACCATTGCGTTCTATTCCCAACACCGCTTCGAACATCTCAGCCCAAGATGATTGGAATGATTGCTGCTTGAAGCTCTCTTTTGATTCCCCATAAAAAATCGAGCGCGTACCTATTTTCTTTCCATCAAGATAAATGGAAGCCCTGCCGACCACTTCCGGAATTTTCCGTTTGTCCTCCCAAGCCTTCTTCGGCTTCAGCAATTTCATTTTTACCTTGATCAGGTCGCTTTCTTCCTTTGTCAGTGGGTACGTGAAATCGTTCTTAATGTATACATGTCCTTTATACGTTTTATTTTTCAAGTCCTTTACCGGGCCTTGCGGCAAGATTTCCGTCCGCTTGTACTCCTTAAAAGCGGATTCATACATTTGAATATGATCATTCCAATCATCGGGTCCATTCAATGTCACCGCAATCAAGTCATGACCATTTTTTGTTGCCGTCGTGACCAAGGTGCGTTTTGCCAGTTTCGTATAGCCGGTTTTGCCGCCTGTGCAATACTCATATAATTGTGTAAGAAGGCGGTTCTTGTTCTTCCATACATAATCCCATTGTTCAGTTGAATTGGGGGCCCTATGCACCTTCGTGCCGGCAATCTTTGCATACGTGTCATTTCGCATGGCATAACGAGTCAATATGGCCATGTCATAAGCAGTCGAATAATGGTTTTTCGTATTATCAAGTCCATGTGGATTTGAAAAGTGTGTATTTTTCATGCCAATCTCTTCCGCCTTTTGATTCATCATCCAGACGAACCCATCCAGGCTCCCGCCAACTTTTTCGCTGATTGCAACGGCTGCATCATTTCCTGAACGCAGCATCAGCCCATAAACCAAATCTTCAAGCTTGATCTTTTCTCCTTCTTTTAAATAAAGGGAAGAACCCTCCGTCCCGAAAGCATTGCTGCTTACCTTTACTTTTTCATCCATTTCTCCGGATTCGATGGCGAGAATCGCCGTCATGATTTTTGTGATGCTTGCTATGCGATTCTTCTCATGAGCATTCACTTCATAAATGACCCTCCCGCTTTCCTCATCCATAAGGATCGCACTATGGGCGCTGACGGCTACATTTGCTTTCGCGCTTTGTACAGGTGCCATGAAAGACAACAGGAGAATGACGATACATAAACTCGATAACCCTTTATATGGAAAACGCATGAGTGCCCCCTCGTCTCTTTACTTGTTTTTGTACAAGTTTATGCAGGGGGACAAGTGTTATGATTAAAAAGAATTGAAAGTGGCTGTATAACTCCTACAGGCATACAAAAAAAACGATAGGAGCCCCCATCGTTTTTTTTGTATGCGTTGGACTGCTTTAGGACATGGCAAGGTCCAAAACTGGCCTAACAAAGAGGACTCGTAGAGCCCTGATCTTTAAAATTCAGGCGAACATTCAAAGAGAATTTCAAAAGGGGGACGGAATGTTACATTCCGTCCCCCTTTTATCTACGAACTGAAACGATAGGAGCCCCTATCGAATTATTTTTCTATTATACTAATAATGCAGCGATTTCATCGATTTTCTTGGCACCGAATACGACTTCTTCATCATTGATGATCATAGCCGGAACGCTCATGACTTTATATTTCTTTTTAATTTCCTGGAAATTACTGATATCGACCATTTCCGCTTCAACATTAGGGTTTTCGATTGCAATGCGCTGTGCACCGACCACAACATCCGGACAATAATGACACGCCAATGAAACCATAACCTTAATGTTCGCTTTTTTACTGATTCCTTTAATCGAATTCAATACCGTTGAATCCAAAGCCTGACCAGGACCAGCCAAGTTATAGATGGCCAAGATGAACGAATTCAATTCGTGCCCGCCTGGTACACCGTGGTATTTGACCCCGCTGTATTCACCGCTCGCATTCAGGAGGGAAACGACAGGGAATTTATCAGCATTGATTTTTTCCTCAATTTCCTTATTCTCGCCCTTCGAGAACAACTCAAGATGAAGCTTGTCACCTAGTTCGGCAACATCCAGTAAGAAGTCACGCAATTCCACTGACTTTGGCAAACTTTCATCCACGATGGATACCAATGTAACGTCGCTCTCCATCTTGCCGAAGATTCCCTTCAATTGGCCGCGCAATGCATCACTTAATAATGCGCTCTTCCCAGCCGGGACGGCAGCTTGTTCCTTCTTCGCCGGTTTTTCCACCTCAGGCTCATCCTTGATGCCTAAGCGATCTTTTTCCTCGGCGATATATTTGCCAGCATCCGTTGCCGCAATCGCACCGTCAGATACGGCCGTGATTATCTGGCGCAGGGATTTTGGCCTTAAGTCACCAGCCGCATATACCCCATTCACAGTCGTCTTCATATCATCATCCGTAAGAATGTAACCTGCATGGTCCATTTCGATATGACCGCGGAAGATTTCCGTTTTCGGCTCATATCCTATGAATACAAATACTCCGAATGTATTATCTTCTTCTTTCGCCATATATTCAAATTCCACTTTGGTCTTATTATTGATGAAGCGGGCACTTTGAATCATCCCGTCTCCATATACACCAAGGATTTCCGTATTGAATTTCACTTCAATCTTATCATTTGCCATTACTTTATCCACGATCGACGGGGCACAAGTGAAGCTTGATTCCCGGGCAATTATGGTAACTTTCGTAGCAAAGCGGGTCAGGAAGATGGCCTCTTCGGCAGCTGCATATCCAGCACCGATAACGAAAACCTCCAGCCCATCAAAGAATTCACCATCACACGTTGAGCAATAAGCTACGCCGCGTCCTGTAAATTCCTCTTCACCCGGAAATCCAAGTGTTCTCGGTGAAGCACCTGTTGCGATGATGATCGCGCGGGCATGGTAGTCTCCGCCAAGGGTTTTAACGACTTTTACCTCCCCGGAGAAATCGACGCCCGTAACGTCGGCTTTTGCGAATTCCACGCCAAAGTCTTCATTTTGAAGCTTCATTTCTTCCACTAACCTCGGGCCGGAAATATGGCGGATACCAGGATAGTTGGCTATTTCCGATGTAGTTGCAGCTTGTCCGCCCCCGGTCCCTTTTTCAAGAATGATGGTCTTCAATTTGGCTCTCCCTGCATAAACGCCAGCTGAGAGGCCTGCAGGGCCGCCGCCAATAATCAATAAATCATATATGTTTTTCATTTTTGTGCTCCTTGCTGTAAATTAATTTCGCGTCCATCCGATTATATTGAAAAACAAAAGGCACTTATTTTAGGTAAGTGCCTTTTGCTTTAATGCTGTTTCGTCCCGTTAAAAATTAAAGTTTTCCTACTAGGTCTAAGCTCGGTTCTAATGTATCTTCACCTGGAGTCCATTTAGCAGGGCACACTTTATCTCCATGTTCAGCTACGAATTGTGCAGCTTGCACTTTTCTGACAAGCTCTTCTGCATTACGGCCGATTCCTAGGTCATTGATTTCGTATGCTTTGATTTGTCCTTCTGGGTTGACGATGAAAGTCCCGCGCAGTGCCAGACCGTCTTCTTCAATCAATACACCGAATTGACGGGATAATACGTTTGCTGGGTCAGCTAACATTGGGTATTGGATTTTACCGATTGTATCTGTAGCGTCAGCCCATCCTTTATGGCTGAAATGAGTATCTGTGGAAACGGAGTATACTTCACAACCGATTTCCTTGAATGTTTCATAGTTATCTTGAAGGTCAGCTAATTCTGTTGGACATACGAATGAGAAGTCAGCTGGGTAGAAAAAGAATACAGCCCATTTCCCTTTAACATCTTCAAGTGTAACCTCTTTGAATTCTCCTGCATGGTAAGCTTGTACTTTAAAATCTTCAACTTGTTTGTTAATCAATGACATATTGAATTCCTCCAATGGCTTTTTTTTATCTGCTCCTATTTATAATAATTATTAAATAGAAATTAGTCAATAAATATCCCTTAATAATTTTCATGTTCACAAATTAGTCACAGTTTATATATTGATATACATTTATTGAGTTTATTTACCCAGCGTACATAAAACTGGCTCATTTTATACATTCTCAATACTATCTCAAGGTAATATCGAAACTCAAACTCATTATTTTGAAAGTTGCCACTGCCTCCTTTTCAAACTAATATACTTTCCCAAATGAGAATCAATAGACCCACCAATCAAATGAACCGGCCAGGTCATTCTTTTATAACCTTCCCATTTTCCCCATAAATGATTCGAAATACCAAAGCAAAAAAACCGAACCATCACGGCCCGGCTCCTTTTTTTGCTGATCGCAGCTTCCTTTCATGCTGTTTCCGCTATTGTTTTTTCCAGATAAGCTTCTTCGCCTCGGAGAACCTCACCGCCGTTTGCGGCCAATTCACCACATCCCACCATTTATCCACATAGCTCGCTCGATCATTTTTATATTGAAGGTAATAGGCATGTTCCCACACATCAAGAACAAGGATTGGAATCGTATCCCATTGCGTCAGGACCATATGCAACTCCGATTGTAGAATTTCAAGCCTCCGCGCCCGTGGCGCCCAGACTAAAATTGCCCAGCCAACACCTTCAACCTGTTTGGCCGCTTCGCTAAAATGGCTTTTAAAGGCCGCAAAGCTTCCAAAATCCTTCTCTATCCGTTTAAGTAAATCCCCCTTTGGCTCCCCGCCTCCTCCTGGAATCATTTCTTCCCAAAATAATGTATGGAGATAATGACCCGACCCATGAAAGGCTGCTTCCTTTTCCCAATGCTTCAGCAAGGCATAATCTTTCGTTTCCCTCGCTTTTTCCATCATCAGCTCCGCTTTATTCAAACCGTCAACATAGGATTGATGGTGCTTATCATGATGCAGCCTCATGATTTCCCTCGAAATCGTCGGTTCTAACGCATCATAGGGATAAGGCAATGGTGGGAGTGTATGCTGCCCGATAGGGACGGATTGCCTTTCCTTGCTCCTGAATTCCAAAGCGATTTGTTCAACTTCCGCGTAAACGCGTGACATTTCTTCTTCAATCTCGGCCATATCCTCATAATCCATTTCTTCCTCATCCAAATCCTTGGTCCACTGGGAAAGCCGTTCAATATTTGATAGCAATGACGAATCCGTGATATCGATTTTTTCGAGGTATTCCATGATTTCATCAATCCAATCACTTACCTCTTTGGCATACTCTCTTACTTCAGACATCTTTGCGCCTCCTTGTAGCCTTATTGCACATAAATCATCAACGTATTTTATGTTTCGATTAGGCGGAGATTCCATTTTATGAATAAAAAAAACAGCAAGGCCTGTGAGCCTTGCTGTTTTTTATCATGACTGTAACATTTTCGTGCGGTAGTCCGTTTCATAAAACTCCAACTCTTCACGCATCGACTGGAAACCGCCCTCTAAGGCCTTCAGGATCGATATGATGCTGTCCGGTACGGTTTTGTGGAATTTGATCGAATTCTTTCCTGTGTAAGCCGATCTGCTGTCCTCGAACCAGCGATCTGATTTTGGGGAAAAGTATTCTTCGATACATTGATGATAGACTCGATAAAGCGTTTTTTCGGCTGCAGCCTTATTGAAGTTTTCATTTTTCAGGACGATTTGGCAGGCTTCCAAGCCCTCTTCACAACTGACAAGCATTCTTCTTAAACTAGAAAGGACCCCTTTATAGTACATTTCATCGCCGCTTTTTTCCGCTTGCAGCTTAGAATAGGTCGTCTCATTCATAAATTCCTCTAGCTGAGCCACTGTCACTTCTAAAAAGCTTTTTACATCCTCAAGCTGAGATTTTACCAATGTATTCCCCAACCGTGAACCCTCCTCAAAATGTTTAAGATTGAATATAATAGTCAACAGGTGTTTCTATATCATATGGTTTAGCTTGGTCAATCGATATAAACACTTTCTCCAATTTTTGAAAATCGATATTTTCGAAGTAACCAGCTAACTCTTTTTCTGAATTTATATACAACCGTTTTCGGTTCAACAAGCTTTGATCTCTGAGTAAGCAGACCAGTGCGATGAGATCAGCCATGAAAATCTCTCTTTTTGGGGTTTGGAATACAGGATTGGCATGATAGGGCGTCCATTGCGTGACCATCTCGTCAAAATAACGTAGATAAAGGACATTCAATGCCTTTTCTTCTCCATCCTTTATGTATTGTATAACGGATCGATTAAAAAATTCCTCAGGCGAATTCGACTTTTCCTTTTCAAGCCCAAATCCATTGCATGCAACAATCCTCACCTGCAATCCCCCCGCATTCATTTTTTTCTATATTATCACAATTTAAGGGAAAATGTTATTCGATTGTTTGCTGAAATTTTTCAAAGAATAAATCCGCTTCACCATTTTCAAAGCTTTCATCGGATGGATCGGCAAGAGACGGCAGCTCATCAATGGAATTGAGCCCGAAGTAATCCAAAAATTCCTTTGTCGTACCATACAAATAAGCCCTGCCCGACCCTTCCGCACGGCCGACCTCTTTAATCAAGACTTTCGTGACCAGTGTATGGATCGGACGATCCGTTTTCACACCGCGAATTTCATCGATTTCCGCCCTTGTGATCGGCTGTTTATAAGCAACGATCGCGAGTGTTTCCAAAGCTGCCTGTGATAAGCCTTGGGTGCTTGATGTTTCTACTAGTTTTTTCAAATAATCCGAGTGTTCCTTTTTTGTCGTCATTTGATAAACACCTGCAATTTCGATTACCTGGATCCCGCGTACGTCCGCTACATATTCTTCCTTCAACCCTTCAACGATGTCCGTTGCTTGAAATTCCGTTATATCGAGGACAGAAGCAATCTGTTTGACGGAGAGTCCTTCATCTCCAGCAGCAAACAGCAATGCCTCAAGAATCCCTTTCCAATTAATAACTTCCAACTGTCTCTACACCTTCCTTAGCTCCAATCATGATTTCGGAAAAATTATCTTCCTGTTCAACGATGATTTCATTCAGCTTCATCAGTTCCAGCACCGCCATAAAGGTGATGACGATATGTTCTTTAACCGGTACAGGGAACAGTTCGAAAAAGCTCTTCTTCCCTTTGATCGATTGTAGCTCCAACATGATTTCGTCCATCCGCTTTTCTATCGATATCTCTTGTTTTGTCACTTTCGTGTAAAGCGGCTTTTGTATCTTTTGCCGTCGGAGCAGTTTTTGCAGGGCTCCCAGCATATCATATAGACTTATATTCAATTCCTGTTTATCGCTTTCAGCCTCCTTGGCATACACCGATAAATCACTTGGAGGCTTCGTGAACATCAAGCTGCGTTCTTCCTCCAGCTCTTTGAACTCTTCTGCGGCATGTTTATACTTTTTATATTCTAATAGTTTCTCCACAAGCTCATCCCGTGGATCTTCTTCAAATAGTTCCCCATCTTCATCGATCAACTGTTCATCTTCATGCTTTGGCAGCAGCATTTTACTCTTGATGGCAAGCAGTGTTGCAGCCATTACCAAGTATTCGCTGGCGACATCCAATTCAAGATGCTGCATCGTATGGATGTAACCTAGGTATTGATCTGTAATATCAGCCATCGGAATATCATAGATATCTATTTCCAGGCGATTAATCAAGTGCAGGAGTAAATCCATCGGACCTTCGAACGCATCAACTTTTATATTATAACCCATTAAATTACCCCATTTAAATCTAATTGGCCTAGATCAGGCTCTTTTCTTTTACTATTCAAGTATAGTGGATTGCCGGCCTTTATCCAATAATAATAATTTTGGGACTTAGAAAGTTCTTAAACGGATTTGAAACAATTGGGTCTATGCCCAATCACTTTCTTAAAACCAACATAACCTAGAAATGTAAGAATAGCAGAACACAAAGGAGGTACTCATTATGGGTGCAGGTGGTTTCGGAAACGGCGGCGGATTCGCGTTTATCGTAGTATTGTTCATTTTGTTAGTTATCGTCGGTGCTTCTTGGTGTTAATGGAAGGCTAATGAATCAAGCTGATTGCTTAGCAATCGGCTTTCTTTATTTTCCAAGAAAAAATTCTATGCTACACTTAGACAGATACTTCGAGATTGTTATGCTTTGAAACTGGCATCATGTCCTTATGTGATTCATCAAATAAAAGGGGGGCTCCTAATGAATTACGCGGAAGACTACCTTTCTTTCCTGGTCCATTTCCACGGTTCAAGGGATTACTTCGAATGTCATGAAATTCTCGAGGAATATTGGAAGGAAACCGCCCCAAAGGAGCGTGACTCCCATTGGGTCGGCCTCATCCAAATAGCCGTTGCCCTGTACCATGATCGAAGGGGAAATAAAAAAGGGGCAGCTCGGACAATGGCAAAAGCGATTGCAAATCTCCATGCTAAAAAGCCTGAGCTCCTCAATTTGGGACTTGATCCCGAAAAACTGTTGAAGATGCTCGGCGCTATCCATGAACGGATGCTATCCGGAAGCCCATATGAAAGCATCAGCCTTCCGATTGCCGATCTTCGGTTGATCGAAATATGCCAGTCCATGTGCGTGAAGGAAGGATACATATGGTGCAGGAAAAGCGACATGGGTAATGCAGCTTTAATCCATAAGCATCTGCTCCGTGATCGATCGGATGTCATTTCTGAAAGGGCCCGGCAACTTTCCCTGCGACAATCAAAAACGGAGGACCGCCCTTAAAGGCGGCCCTCCATTCTCACTTTCCCATTCAGACCTCTTCACACCGGTCAAGAAAGCTCTCCGTAAATTCGTTTGCCTTTAATTCCTTGTCAGGATATTGCTCCTTAATAGCCCTGACCATCGTTTTACCGATTCCTTGCTGCCGAAAAGATGGATTTACAGATATATGTTGTATCTCAATGTGTTGTTGAGAAATTTCTATTCCGATCAAACCTGTAATTTCTTCATCTTTCCATAAGAACAGCTGTAGATTATCAGCTGTTTCATAATTCTTCATGGTATTCCGGAGCACTTTTATCTCTTTTTCATTTGGCATGAAAGATAATAATCCCATGGCAAACTTCTCATAGCTTTTCTTATACTTAATCAACATAATATCCCTCGTTACTAAATAACGTTTTTATTATCTACCTGATTCGCTTTGAATTTATAACATTTCCATCATACATAAAAACCTCGTTCGTTTCAACATCACTTTCAGCACTTGATTTATGGATATGCCTTGTGCTATGTACTACACGATGAATAGCCAATAAACGATCCCCCAAATTAAAGCGGTTGCAAGCATCATAAGTAAAAGAGTCCTATTCCGTTTCGTCATCCCATACTCCTTTTGTGAACGGTACAAATTTTCGAATACCGAATTCATTTTACTATAACTTAACACAATCTGACAAATATCCCTTGCAATCTTGCTTCGATTTTACTACATTGATAAAGTGCTCTTCGTTCATATCGGGCATGCTGGGGACAAAAGCTACCGCCGTGCCTTGAGAATTCATGGGCAGTCTTTCGGCTAGAGAATATTTTTTTATGAAAATATGTATCTTTTTTGTCCTTTGCTTCGTCCAATACTATGAATCTTCATTTAAAGCGCATCCCTTTAGATGAAGATTTGAATTCAGCAGGAAAATGTTAAGGAGGATTACGATGAAAAAAATGAATAAATGGGTCATTTTGACCATATTGCTTTGTCTATTATTGCCATATAAGGCTTTTGCAGATGCAGCTGTCGGTGAAATGATCGTCACTCTTGGAGAAAACTTGTCAACTGAACAAAAGAATATGATTTTGTCGGAAATGAAAGCCCCCAAAGATGTAGAGGTTCTAACCGTTACGAATGCGGAGGAACATGAATATCTAGGAGATTATATCGCCAGCCGGTTAATCGGTACAAAGGCGATTTCCTCTTCCGCCATTACATTGGAGGAAAAGGGCACTGGCCTCAAACTCGAGTCGAAAAACATTAACTGGGTCACCGATGAAATGTACATCAATGCCTTGGCCACTGCTGGAGTGAAAGATGCTACCGTTTATGTAACGGCGCCGATTCCCGTTTCCGGTACAGCAGCTTTGACAGGTGTCATTAAAGCATATGAGCTGTCTTCCGATAAGAAGATTCCGGAAGACGTGAAGCAGGCCGCCAATGAAGAAATGGTGAAAACGGCCAAATTGGGGGATGAAATCGGTACAGAGGAAGCATCTGCACTGGTAACGAAAATTAAAGAGAATATGGCTGAAAATCCGCCAGCCAATACCGAAGAAGTACGCAATGTGGTCGAATCTTCGGCGAAAGAACTTGGAATATCCTTGAATGATGCCCAAATTCAAAGTCTTATTGACCTATTCAACAAGCTAAAAGAATTGAATATTGATTGGAACGCGGTCGGTGATCAGTTAACAGCAGCAAAAGATAAGCTATCCCATTTCCTTGAATCCGAAGAAGGCCAATCATTTTTGGATAAACTGAAAGAAGTTTTCAGCAGTTTAATAGACGCTATCAAATCACTTTTCAACTGATTTTAACCAAATGAAAAAAACTGCAGGGAAACCCATTATTATCGGATTTCCCTACAGCTTGAGAGGTTGGCTTTTGCCGCCTCTTTTTTATTCTTTGTTCGTGACAGCCGCTTCATGAAGGGCCAAGTCCAAATGAATAAGATCCTCGAAGGTCTCACGTTTGATGACAAGCCGTGCTTCCCCATTTTCAACAAAAACGACAGCCGGTCTTGGAATTCGATTGTAATTATTGGACATGGAATATCCATATGCCCCTGTACAAAAGACTGCCAACACATCCCCGCGCCCAGCTTTTGGCAAAGGTAAATCCCAAATCAGCATATCCCCGCTTTCACAGCATTTACCAGCGATCGATACCGTTTCTTCTACAGGATCAAGCGGCCGGTTTGCCAAAATGGCATCATACTTGGCTTCATAAAGAGCTGGACGTATATTGTCACTCATGCCTCCATCCACCGCAATATATTTACGGACATTGGGCACTTGCTTTTCAGAGCCCACTTTATATAAAGTCACACCCGCATCCCCGACCAATGACCGGCCAGGCTCAATCCAGATTTCAGGCATTTGCAAATCAGAATCAGCAACCAAATTCTGGACTTCCCTAACAATCTCTTCGACATATTGCGAAGCCGGAAGCGGGTCATCCTCTTGTGTATAGCGAATCCCAAAGCCGCCGCCGAGGTTCAAAACCTTTGGCTGATACCCTATCGAGCCATGCCAGCTATCAAGCTTGCCGATGATTTTTTGTGCAGCAAGCAAGAAGCCTGTCGTTTGAAAGATCTGCGATCCAATATGGCAGTGCAGACCCAGGACTTCCA
This sequence comes from Peribacillus simplex, assembly GCF_001542915.1. Classification (GTDB taxonomy): domain Bacteria; phylum Bacillota; class Bacilli; order Bacillales; family DSM-1321; genus Peribacillus; species Peribacillus simplex_B. The sequence goes on from NZ_LNNH01000055.1 coordinate 210,183, forward strand.
GCCATTCGCTCTGCAGCGCTTGTCTAAGGGCGTCTTCCGCCTGGCCATTAATGAGATCGAAACCAAATTTGGAATCTTCCTGCCCTGTCAAGATATAATCATGCGTATGGGCCTCGATTCCCGGTGTAACACGAAGAAGGATCTTCATCTTTTGTTCACGGTTTGTACAAATCTCTTCTAAAAGGGTCAACTCTGAAAAATTATCGACTACTATACAGCCAATTCTATAATCCAAAGCCATATGTAGCTCTTCTTCACTTTTGTTGTTTCCATGGAAATGGATGCGTTCAGTCGGGAAATCCGCCTTAATGGCCGTGTACAATTCCCCTGCCGAGACAACATCGAGAGAAAGTCCCTCTTGATCTGCCAACTGAATCATGGCAATCGAAGAGAAGGCTTTGCTTGCGTAAGCAACTTGTGCTGAAATCCCCAATTCTTCAAAAGTCCTTTTGAACCCCCTTGCCCGTTCACGTATCAGTTCTACATCATAAACATATAACGGTGTCCCGAATTGCTCGATCAGCTCGATCGTGTCCACTCCGCCAATCTCCAGATGCCCCCGCTCATTGACACCGCTGGTTCCGTACAAATGCATGATAGCCTCACCTTCCTGACTTAGAAACTAAAGATTAATAAGAAATGAGGCAGCCTCTAATGATGAACCCCTTATGCTCGTGAAGGGTCCTCCATATCGACAAGCCTCATCCGAATCAATCGATCATCCCATTTAAGTATTGTTATCTATGACTGCTAAGTAGTTCGAAGGGAAAGCCATTGGTTTAACGTCAAAGAGTCATGAAGGCTCTATCTGTCTGTGAAACCTAACTTTACCGCTTTATCCGAATAAAATTAAATTACCACAACTTTTCGACAACATCAACCTTAAGGTTTTCTCGGCTGCCTATATTTATCCTGGGGATGCACAATACTTGGACGCTCCACTGATCCTGGAAAAGGTCTTCTGAATATTATATGTGACAGAGCCTTCGGTTGAAATGGGATAAGCGGCCATAAATACGGTGTATTTAAAGCTTTAATGCCCGTCAATAAAATAATGTAGAGCGTGATGCCAATGACTAGGCCAGGCACTTTAAACAAAGCGACCAACACCAGCAAGAACAGACGGGAAATCTTATTCGCCACACCGAGTTCCAGGCTTGGGGTGACGAAGGTGCCGATTGTCGCCACGGAAGCGTAGAGGACCACTTCTGGGACAAATAGGCCGACATCTATCGCTATTTGCCCAATGAGCACTGCCGCAACCAAGCCCATTGCCGTCGAAAGCGGCGTCGGGGTGTGGACGGCTGCCATCCTCAGGAACTCGATCCCGATATCGGAAATGAAGATTTGGACCACAATGGGAATATGCGTTTTTTCGTTCGGTCCGATAAACTCGAACTTCTCCGGCAAAAGCGACGGTTCCAAACAAAACAATAACCAAATCGGCAGCAAATATAGCGAAACGAAAATCCCGAAAAAACGTGTCCAGCGTACCAGCGTTCCAACAGCGGGTGCCTGCCGATACTCCTCAGCATGCTGCATATGATGGAAAAGAGTAGACGGGGTGATAATGACACTCGGGGAGGTATCCACATAGATCAGGACGTGCCCCTCAAGTAAATGCGTTGCCGCAACATCGGCACGTTCGGTATACCGGACGAGCGGATATGGATTATATCTTTGCTTGACGATGAACTCTTCGATCGTTTTATCAGCCATCGTTAATCCATCGACATCAATGCTTTCCAATTCCTTACGAACGATATCGATCAAATCGGGGTCGGCGATCCCTTTAATGTATCCAATAGAAATATCCGTTTTGGAGCGTTCGCCAACGTGCAGCATTTCAAAGCGCAATCGTTCATCCCGGATTCTTCGTCTCGTTATTGCCGTATTCACGATGATGTTTTCGACAAAACCATCCCGGGAACCGCGAACGACTTTCTCGGTATCCGGTTCTTCAGGCTGTCTTCCGGGATAACTCCTGACATCTACGACCAAGCCTACTGGTTTACCATCGACAACGATGACGATCAAACCGGATAATACTTGATCGACAAGCTCATCCATCGTGCTTATTTCTTCAACGGATTGGTGAACGAGCAACCCTTTGACTACATCAAAAATCTTCGTAGTCATGATTTCCGTGTTTTTATTATGGATCAGCGAGTCAAGGATTTCTATGATGTACTCCGTATCGGTCAGACCGTTTATATAGTAAAGGTGTACATCTTTTTTTAAGACTTTGATCTTTCTTACGCCCAAGTCAAAGCTGACGCCAAGACCCACTCTCTCTTTCATGTACGCGTCTACTTCCGCTACCTTATTCGGAATCGGTTTCATGTTTTGCGGTTTTTCTGAAGACATCATGACCACTCCTTTCCAAAATGATTTCCACCGCTAGCTTCGTGATCGGTGCACCCCTTTTGCAGTCATCCTGGCGGGACATTTTACCGATATCCCCTACCCCCACTACGATCGGGACATGCAAGCCATCGATGCAATACACCGTATCTCCTGTAATCTTTCCCAACTCGAATTCCTCGGCACCGAACTTATCGACGCCATTCGGTGTCAAATTCCCATCACGATCGATACAGACATCGACCTTGGTCCATTCTTCCCTTCTAGTCTTTGAAGCGACCGCTATCACTCCAAGGACATTCATATCGGGATGCCCGGCAACCACCTTCATCGCCTGTTCACCGGATCCTTCCCCGATAAAGCCGCTATCATCAAACATGACCAATACCGGATCATACTTCGCCTTTTTAATCAATTCAACTAGCTCCAAGCCCGTATATCGTGATGGATTACCTTGGGACATGGAGATACATCGCCCCCCAATTTCCCTGGCTACAATTTCCACGGCCCGTTTCGCATATTCATCTCCATCGGTAATCAATATCACATTTCGTTTGGTCACCATCTTGGGCCTACCTTTCATCAGGAATGGTTACTTGAAAAATTTACATATCGACAAAATAAATCCACTGAAATAACGACCCGGCTATCTTTCCCAAAACGAGTGCCATCAATAGATAAATGATTTTCTCTTGAATGCCGATTCGCTTTGACAAAACGGGGAAAACGTTGAGAACCTCGGTCAGGGCAGCTGCCAGCATCCCATTGAAGACCCCGTCAGCCAATCCGATCGGAATCAATAAGAATGGAGGCAGGAAAAACTCCGTCTCTTGTAGTCCGAACCATGTGCCCGCGACAACACCGGCGATGATGGCTCCTTCGTAGTAATGGATCATTTTCATTGTTTTTGTCAGCTGAGTCAGTCTCGGAATCACGCCAAGTACAGTTAAAAACGCTACAAAACCTGCACCTGTCGCGAAACCACCGGCTAAACCGGCAAAAATCCCAAAGATAATTCTACCTGTCATCAAGATGACGCACGTTCTCCTTGTTTTCATTCATGGTGACATAACGGTCCAAGTCCTGCTGATAGTTGAACATTTCAACCTCGAGTGGACTAGGTTCCTCATTGAAGCGTTTTTTAAAGAAATGATTGAAAAATAAAATCATCCCTATCCCAAGACCAAAGCTATATGGAATTTGGATCAATAACGGTTTTTCCTCCACTTTCCCCGTAATGATCGTAAAGATTTTTTGATGCACTTCCCCCATGCTGACATCCACATGAAAATTCATGATGGTCATCGCACCGCCGATGAACAGTAAGAACCAAACTAGCGCGAATGTGAGAAATGACATTTTCTTCTTCGTGAGAATGATTTCGATGATCGTTTGGGATGGCCCGAAGGTTTCCACTTCAATGGATGCATCCACTTTTCGAATGGCCATGATCACTTGGGCCAGATCGATGACGATGATATTCCTGTCTTCCTTCTTGACGGTCAGTAACAAGATTTCTTCAATCATTCCAATTTCATCTTCAGGCCCGATTATCCTTGCTATATCTTTTATCCTCACCGTCTGATTTCCATTTACTTGTACACGGTTCCTCATCCTGATATATACAACCGCCACGTTCATCACATCCCGACCTTTTATTTCCTTATGATAGTAGTATGGATTCCAAGCAGAATGAAAATGCAGGAAGTGACGCATGTCCATATATTACTAATTACAAAAAAAAGACACGCTGCAATGACAGCATGTCTTTTTTGTAATTAATGAGTAGGGAAGAAAATGAGTTGCACCAAAAAGATTACTCCAAAAATATAAATGAGCGGATGAACCGATTTCCCTTTTCCGCTGAAAAGCTTCATAAGTGGATAGGTAATGAACCCAATTGCTATCCCAGTCGATATGCTTGACGTAAGCGGCATTGTCAAAATGATCGCAAACGCCGGAAATGCCTCATCGAATGTTTTCCAATTGACTTTCGCCAAACCTTCCATCATGAAGCATCCGACGATAATCAAAACAGGAGCCGTGATCGCAGCAACTGACGAGATTGCAGATATAAGAGGAGAAAAGAAAATCGAAGCAGCGAACAGGATTGCCACGACTGTTGCCGTTAAACCGGTACGCCCGCCTGCAGCCACACCCGTGCTCGATTCAACGTAAGCAGTCGATGGGCTTGTACCAAACATGGAGCCCACTGTCGTTGCAATTGCATCACCCAAAAATGCCTTCTTGGCGCGTGGGATTTTACCGTCCTTCGTGAGCCCAGCCTGCTCCGTCACACCAATCAAGGTACCTGTCGTATCAAAGATCGTTACAAGCAGAAAGGCAAAAACAACCGAATATAAAGAATGGGTGAAGACCCCAGCAATATCGATATCAAAAAATACCGGTGTGGGAGGCACCGATAAGACGCCATTGAAATCGAGCAATCCAATGAAATAGCCGATTACGGCCGTAACGATCATCCCAATGAAAATGGCCCCTTTAATATTGCGCGCCATCAAAATCAAAGTAATGAACAAGCCAGCTAAAGCTAAAACGGTTCCTGGCTGATGCAAATCACCGAGAGTCACCATCGTTGATTCATTAGGAACAACGATCCCTGCATTCTTCAATCCGATGAACGCGATGAATAAACCGATTCCGGATGTAATGCCATACTTTAAAGAATTGGGAATGGCATCAATGATCATTTTACGCAAGCTCGTCACGCTAATTAATAAAAATAGCAGGCCTGCGATGAAAACAGTCCCGAATACCGTCTGATAGGAGAGGCCCTGCGCTCCCACAACACTAGCAAAATAAGCATTCAAACCCATGCCCGGCGCTATTGCAATCGGATATTTCGCAACCAGCCCCATTAAAAGGGTACCTATCACAGCTGATATGACCGTTGCCATGAAAACTTGTTCAAACGGAATTCCGATTGAAGATAGCAAAGCGGGATTCACAATCAGGATATAAACCATAGTCAAAAATGTCGTAACACCCGCCATGACTTCCGTACGGATATCCGTCCCATTTTCTTTCAGGGAGAAAAACTTTTCCATAAACATATTTAGACCTCCAGATCTAAAGGAAACACCGACAACCGTTTGCATGCAAAGACTTGGTGCCCTAGAATTATACTGCAACGACGCTTTTCCTGTTGAAACATTCGTTGAATGAACGAAAAAAAACGAATGAAAAGCGCGACCTTTACTATAATATTCGTTTTTAATTCTAAATTCAATAAAAAAATTGGATGGACAGCGATATTTTCATATTTTTTTATCCTTCCCGGATGAAAGGGAGTCAATCACTTTCACTTTCTTCCAAACAAGAGATTTATCTCCAGAAAAAAATGAAAAACCACATGAATCATTGATTCATGTGGTTTTTCATTTGCTGAAGAATCTTTTTTTCTAGCCTAGAAACTTGAACTTGCGATATTCCAAGCCTCGCAGCCACTTCCGATTGTGTCTGGTCCTTGTAATATCTCAGGAAAACGATCAGTCTTTCTCTTTCATTCAATTCCTGGATTGCTTCTTTTAAGGCGATCTGATCGAACCATGATGTTTCATTATTATCGGCAATCTGATCAAGAAGCGTAATCGGGTCCCCATCATTCTCGTAAACCGTTTCATGGATGGATGAAGGGCTCCTGCTTGCTTCCTGGGCCATGATGATTTCCTCAGGCGATAGGTCGAGGTGTTCCGCCAGTTCATTGACAGTCGGGACACGGCCATACGTCTTGGAAAGTTCTTCTTTCGCCCTGCGGATTTTATTCGCCATTTCCTTTAAGGACCGGCTGACCTTTACAGTTCCGTCATCGCGGATAAAACGTTGGATTTCACCAATGATCATTGGCACAGCATACGTTGAGAACTTCACTTCAAACGATAAGTCAAATTTATCCACGGACTTCAACAGACCAATACAGCCAATTTGATACAGGTCATCCGGTTCGTAACCTCGATTGAGGAATCTTTGCACCACTGACCATACAAGCCTAAGATTGCTATTGACGATCAGGTTTCTTGCGTCTTGATCACCGCTTTGGCTGCGTTGGATTAAACTCCGCAATTCCTCATCTTTTAAATGGGGCTGGCCTTTTTTGCTCTTCTCGTTTTTAACCTCCACATCCATATGCAAGTCTCCCTTAATTGCACAAAGCTCTGCTTGTAGTTAAGTGCTTTTTTAATCGAATGATCGTGCCTTCGCCCTTATGGGATACGATATTGATTTCATCCATGAAGTTTTCCATAATGGTGAATCCCATGCCAGAACGTTCAAGCTCCGGCTTCGTCGTGAACAACGGTTGTTTGGCTTCTTCGACGTCCTCAATGCCCAGTCCTTCATCCCTTATGGTCAGCTCGACGGTATCGCCTTCGATGACCGCTGAAATGTATACCCAACCTTCCGGGTCACTCTCATACCCATGAATGATTGAATTCGTAACCGCTTCAGACACGACCGTCTTGATTTCCGTCAATTCATCCATCGTCGGGTCCAATTGGGCGATGAAAGCCGCAACAGTTACCCTGGCAAAAGATTCATTTTGGCTTAGTGCAGAAAATTTCGTTTCCATTTTATTTTTCATATTAGGCAACCCCCAGTCTTTGCAAAGCGTTTTTTTCGGATAGTTCCATTTTAACAATTTTAAACAACCCTGACATCTCAAATAACCGCTTTACTGCTGGAGAAATTGCACAGACCACCATTTCGCCTTGCTTTTTATTGACTTGCTTATAACGCCCTAAAATGACGCCGAGCCCTGAACTGTCCATAAAATGCAATTCTTCCATGTTGAGGATAATATGCTGGATGTTATGCTTTTGAATGGCTGCCTCTGCCTGGTTTTTCAATCTTTCTGCTGTATGATGATCCAAATCACCTTTGAGACGAATGCACAATACACGATTCTTCGCCTCCATATTAATCGTAAGACTCACTATATACAGCCTCCTTCACTGTCTTATAAGAGTCAAATTCTCTTTTTCACCTGCCGATTCCTTCTTAACAACAAAACTAGTGCCGTTTCGCCTAAATTAGTACTATTACCAGCCATTGCGACATTTTTCTTATTTGGCTTGGGTAAACATGCCGAAAGCACGTTTGTACAGTTGCCACCAGCTCGCATTTTTAACCGTTTTCTTCGCAACAATTGGCGATTTTACATATACCTTTCCGTTTTTCTTCAATTCAAGCGTCCCGATTTCATCACCCTTTTGAATCGGAGCTTTCAAATCTTTATTAAGTGTGATTTTTTTAGTGAAGTCCTTGGCCGTTCCGTTCTTGGCCGTCAAAACTGAAATAGGCTCGCTTGTCACACCAACAACAGATTTCTCATTGCCTTTACTTACCTTCGTTTCCCCTAGCACCTCTCCGCGCTTATAAATCGGATAGGTGATGTATTGTGAAAATGCGTAATCCAGCATCTTCGTAACCTGTGCATTCCGTTCCTTTGGGGAAGCAGCTCCGAATACGACGGCAATGACGCGCATATTCCCCTTTTTTGCCGTTGCTGTTAAACAGTACTTCGCTTCATTCGTGAATCCTGTCTTCAGGCCATCCACGCCTGGGTAAAATTTCACCAATCTGTTCGTGTTCACAAGCCAGAATTTCTTTTCCGTATTTTCACGGAGATAATCTTCATATGTACCCGTGAACCTTGTAATCGTATCGTATTTCAATAGCTCCTTCGCCATGATCGACATATCATGGGCGGAACTGTAATGATCCTTAACCGGAAGGCCTGTTGCGTTTTGGAACTTTGTATTTTTTAAACCAAGTTCTTTTGCCTTTTCATTCATTTTCTTAACGAATTCTTCTTCCGAACCGGCAAGGTGTTCAGCCATCGCCACCGATGCGTCATTCGCCGAACCAATCGAAATGCCTTTAAGCATGTGCTCTGTGGTCATTTCTTCACCTGGCTCGAGGAAAATTTGGGATCCCCCCATCGATGCTGCATACTCGCTCGTCCTGATTTTTTCCTTCATGCTAAGCTCGCCTTTATCGATCGCTTCCATGATCAGCAGCATCGTCATGATTTTCGTCATGCTTGCTGGTGAAAGACGAACATCCGAATTTTTATCATATAGAACAGTACCTGTATCCCGTTCAATCAAAATAGCGGATTTAGCATTCGCTGCCAAGTCCACACCTTTATTTTCCGCTGCCTTTGTATGTGGGATGCCAAAACTTATTGCGATTAATACCGTTAAAAATAGAGAAAGAACCCGCTTCATCTCCATACCCTCCAATCTTTATATCTTTTATTTTTTCCACAAAACCCATTTTTATACAAATAAAGATCAATTTTGAATTTTCAACAGACACATAAGATAAAAGAGTATGCATATGTTCCCCTCTGCTCACTCCGACCGACTCTGGATAAGCGGCTCCAGAAGTAAAATGAAACGGTTGAGTCCAGATCTCCAACTGTCGGTAATATGGATTCCATCTTCGTGGTTGGTCACACACAGTGGTATGAGGCGGTCTAAGGTACAAGTTACTCACGAACCCGGGTTTTGCATGGAATTCGAGGCCGTTTTTCGTGAATTTCGCGCTTTTCACACACAATTGCGATCGTTTCTTGACTGCTCCTTGCGCATTATTATCGAATTTGGCTCGAGTTGATGCGTTCTTTCACCAGTTCGGAGCGTTATTAGCCAGTTCGGCACTTTTACTCGCGAGTTTAACTTTGCCTAGAACTTGAGGCGCATTCTTATAAAAATCAAGCTTTTTACATGCTTTTTGTACCGTTTCTCGCCAACAATTTTGCGCCAACCTGATTCCATTTACATGGTCACACAGAGTGAAATGGAACGGGTGCGCAGAACTCCTGAGGGATATGCATGTCTATGTGGTACCCAGGCGCAAACGCCGAGGAGGTCACGGACCGCCCGCGGAAAGGGAACGCCTGCAGTGCAATGAAACGGTCTAGTTCAGATTATCCAAACTTTGTACAATCGGGATCCGTCCTAGTGGTCAAGCAGAGTGGAATGGAACGGAAGGCGGGAGACTCCTGCGGGATATGCGTGTCTACGCGAGACCCCGCAGGCTGAAAGCCGAGGAGGCTCACGGACCGCCCGCGGGAAAAGGAACGCCTGCAGTGCAATGAAACGGTCTAGTTCAGATTATCCAAACTTTGTACAATCGGGATCCGTCCTAGTGGTCAAGCAGAGTGGAATGGAACGGAAGACGGGAGACTCCTGCGGGATATGCGTGTCTACGTGAGACCCCGCAGGCTGAAAGCCGAGGAGGCTCACGGACCGCCCGCGGAAAAGGAACGCCTGCAGTGCAATGAAACGGTCTAGTTCAGATTATCCAAACTTTGTACAATCGGGATTCGTCCTAGTGGTCAAGCAGAGTGGAATGGAACGGAAGGCGGGAGACTCCTGCGGGATATGCGTGTCTACGTGAGACCCCGCAGGCTGAAAGCCGAGGAGGCTCACGGACCGCCCGCGGAAAGGGAACGCCTGCAGTGCAATGAAACGGTCTACGTTTAGATTCTTTAAACTTTGTCGGGATCCGTCCTAGTGGTCGAGCAAAGGGGCATTAAATCCAAAATCTAAAAAAACTGTAGACAAACTCAATGGTTATCGAGTTTGTCTACAGTGACATTTTGGCAAATGTTCTTATTCCATAATTTCTTTATAAATCAATGTCGGTTTTTCAACTTTCGCTTTTGAAACCGCAATGCTTTCATACAATTTTTCCTTCACTTTTGAAACATCTTCAAAGTTGCTGTAAATCGTTACAAGGGATTCACCTTTTGCCACGGTTTCCCCAATTTTTTTACGGAGTACAAGCCCGACTGCCAAATCGATTTCCGATTCTTTCGTCGCCCGGCCTGCGCCTAACAGCATGGCTGCCGTCCCCACTTCGTCAGCGATGATTTCCGATACATATCCGTCCTCTTTCGCTTCCAGCTCAAAGGTATAAGACGCCTGCGGAAGTTTTTCCGGATGATCGACAACCGATCCATCGCCACCCTGCGCTTCCAAGAATATCTTGAACGAGTTAAGTGCAGATCCATCTTTGATTGCATTTTCAAGCAATGTTCTTGCCTCTTTCAATGAGCTTGCTTTTTTTGCTAGGTATACCATATGGCTTCCCAGTGTTAAAGAAAGTTCCGTTAAATCCTCCGGTCCTTCTCCTTTAAGCGTATCGATCGCTTCCTTCACTTCCAGGGCATTTCCGATAGCATATCCAAGCGGTTGGCTCATGTCGGAAATGACTGCCATCGTATTTCTTCCGACGTTGTTCCCGATACTCACCATCGCATGCGCCAATTCTTCCGAATCTGCAAGGGTTTTCATGAAAGCGCCTGCTCCCGTTTTAACATCCAGTACAATTGCATCGGCACCGGCAGCTATTTTCTTGCTCATGATCGAGCCGGCAATCAAACCGATGCTATTGACGGTGGCCGTTACATCGCGCAAGGCATACAGTTTTTTATCGGCCGGGGTCAAGTTCCCGCTTTGTCCGATGACTGCGATTTTGTTTTTATTCACAAGTCGAATGAATTCATCATTTTCAATTTCTACATGAAAACCCGAAACAGACTCCAACTTATCGATCGTGCCGCCCGTGTGGCCAAGACCTCGGCCTGACATTTTTGCAACGGGAACACCTACCGCAGCGACCAATGGTCCAAGCACTAGTGTCGTCGTATCGCCAACACCGCCTGTAGAATGTTTATCGACCTTGATCCCTTCAATCATCGATAAATCAATTTGATCACCCGACTCGACCATTGCCATCGTTAAATCAGCGCGCTCCTGCTCATTCATTCCTTTGAAATAAACGGCCATTGACCAAGCACTCATTTGGTAATCAGGAATCGTTCCATCCGTGAAGCCTTTGATAATGAACTGGATTTCCTCTGTTGAAAGGGCCTTTCCATCACGTTTTTTCTCAATTAAGTCTACCATTCTCATATTAGAATCCCCACTTCTTAAAGGCACCGCCGTTCTCGGGTGCACTTGTATTTTTTTTGATCGGTTTATATGTCCTTAACGATTTGCTTAACAAATTCCAGAAAACTGCTTTTCACCTTTTCAGTCGTTTCGATTACCTCTTCATGTGACAACGGCTGATCCAGAATGCCTGCGGCCATGTTGGTTATGCATGAAATTCCGAGAACTTTCATGTCACTATGTCTAGCCACGATGACTTCGGGAACAGTGGACATGCCAACAGCATCCCCTCCAAGGATCCTTGCCATTTTCACTTCTGCCGGTGTTTCATAGGTCGGCCCTGAATTCCCCACATAGACGCCTTCCTTAATATCCATGCCAAGTGAAGATGCGATTTTTTTCGCTTTAGCCCGTAGGTCTTTATTATAAGCTTCAGACATATCAGGGAACCTAGGCCCGAAACGATCTTCATTAGGGCCGATCAGCGGGTTTGTCCCCATAAAATTGATATGATCGGTAATGAGCATCAAATCTCCTGGTGCGAAGCTTTCATTAACACTTCCGGCAGCGTTCGTTACGATTAACTGCTTCACACCGAGAAGTTTCATTACACGTACAGGGAAGGTGACCTTCTCCATTGAGTAGCCTTCATAAAAATGAAAACGACCTTGCATCGCCACCACTTTTTTACCGCTTAGTTGGCCAATGACAAGCTGACCTGCGTGTCCTTCAACAGTCGATACCGGAAACTCCGGGATATCATGGTAAGGAATCGTGATCGGATTTTCTATTTCATCTGCCAATACTCCCAGTCCGGAACCAAGTATCAGTCCTATTTCCGGAGAGCCTTCTATCTTATTTTTTATGAATGCTGCAGCTGTCTCTATTTTATTGAACATCTATTTCTCTCCCCCTTATTTTAAATCGCCCAATATACTTTTCCCGAAGGCAGGCATTTTCACATCGAAATTAGCAGAAACTGTCGCCCCGATATCTGCAAATGTATCTCTTATTGGAAGCTCGGTTCCTTCTTTAAATCGTTTGGAATAGACCAGTAATGGCACATATTCACGTGTATGATCGGTTCCTTCATGCACAGGGTCATTACCATGATCGGCAGTGATGATCAATAAGTCATCCTCTTTCAGCTTTTCAAGGACTTCCGGCATCCTGGCGTCGAATTCTTCCAATGCCTTACCGTATCCCTCCGGATCGCGACGGTGGCCGTATAAAGCATCGAAGTCGACTAGGTTAAGGAAGCTCAGTCCCCTGAAGTCCTGGTCTATCGTTTGGATCAATTTGTCCATTCCGTCCATATTGGATACGGTCCTCAGTGATTCAGTTACGCCTTCCCCATCAAAAATATCCGAGATTTTCCCAATGGCAAGAACATCGAATCCCGAATCCTTCAATTCATCCATCACTGTCCGATTAAAAGGCTTCAATGCATAATCATGACGATTAGACGTCCTTTTGAAGCTGCCCGGTTCCCCAGTGAAAGGTCTCGCGATCACGCGTCCGACCTTGTACTCATCAGCCATTGTCACTTCACGTGCAATTTCACAAATCTTGTATAATTCTTCAATCGGAACGATATCTTCATGTGCAGCGATCTGCAAAACGGAATCAGCTGATGTATAAACAATCAATGCGCCCGTCTTCATATGCTCTTCGCCAAGCCTTTCCATGATTTCCGTTCCGCTTGCTGGGACGTTTCCTATAATTCCACGGCCCATTTTCGCTTCAAGTTCATTGACCAACAATTCAGGAAATCCGTTTGGAAACACACGGAATGGCGTGGAGATGTTCAGCCCCATGATTTCCCAATGCCCGGTCATCGTATCTTTTCCCGTTGATGCTTCTTTCATTTTCGTATAGTATGCGAGAGGTTGCTGAGCTTTATCTATCCCTTTTATTTCACGGATATTGCCTAAACCGAGTTTTGCCAGATTCGGCATGTGCAGCCCATTCATTTCTTCTGCAATATGCCCGAGTGTATCGGACCCTTTATCGCCGAATAAATCCGCATCGGGTGCTTCGCCGATTCCAACCGAATCCATGACCACTACAAATATACGTTTAAAAGCTGAATTCCCTTCCATGCTCATTCCTCCTAAAATAGTAAATCGCTTTTTATACTCTTTATATTACCCTTATCCAGCTTAGTTACTCTGTAAAAAAATCAAATCGCGAGAACGTCAGAAGTCTGACCTCTCTATATTGTAAACGATTACCTAGATGGAGACAAATAATATATTTCAAAAAAACAACGAAGTGTTGATAGGCATGAGCAGGAATTCCCAGCCGGATTTTCGCTACTCGCACTTACCATAAAAAGGCCGCTCCCCTCCCTGATCTGCAGGAAGGAAGCAACCGCTCTATCATTCTACCATTCTATTATGCCCGCGGATGGAATTTTGAATACACATCCTTGATGCGAACGTTACTAATATGTGTATAAATTTGCGTTGTCGAAATATCCGCATGTCCCAGCATCTCCTGGACGGCTCGTAAATCAGCACCATTCATCAATAAATGGGTCGCAAAGGAATGCCTGAGCGTATGCGGTGTGATTTCTTTTTCTATATGGGCCGATTTTACAAGTTTCTTTAGAATCTTCCAAAACCCCTGTCGTGTCAGCCTGTTGCCATGATGATTCAAAAAAAGTGAATCCGTCCTGTGCTTTAGGCTTGCCAATTTTCCTCGGGAACTCTTTAAATAATGTTCAATGGCTCCCAATGCCGTTTGTCCAATCGGGATGATCCTCTCTTTATTTCCTTTCCCGACACAACGGACAAACCCCATCGAAGCATGAACATCACTCACATCCAACGATATCAGCTCACTGACCCGCATTCCCGTCGCATACATCAATTCAAGCATCGCCTTATCGCGCAAGCCGAATTCGTCCATCGCTTTCGGGGCTTCCAATAACGCTTCAACCTCTTCCATGCTCAGCACTTTCGGCAGGGTACGCTCCGGTTTCGGTGTATCTATATGTATCGACGGGTCCTGATCGGTCACTTTTTCCCTCAGAAGGAATTGATGAAAAGACCGAATCGAGGCAATATGGCGAGCAACCGTTTTCGATGATTTCCCTTGGTCCTTCAAATGAATGAGAAAATGCAGGATATTCACACGCCGTGAACCGTTCCAGTCACCGATGGATTCAACTTCCATCAGATACTTCCAATACGATCTTAAATCGCGCTCATAGGAAACGAGCGTATTCTTGGCAAGACCTTTTTCAATCGTTAAAAAATGAATGAAATCCCTGATTTGATTTTCCATAGTCACTCCCCGTTTAAATAAAACAGCATTAACCGTTCCAGCCATGCATCATCACCCGTGTCGACGGCCTTCGATACTTTCACGGCCATCCCTTTCGGTTCGTCATAACGATGATAACTTTGGTATTCCTGATTTAACCATACCATCCCTATATAAAAAAGGACAGTGAAGCTTACGAAGAGCACCATCACTTTAGCCGTATGTAAAACAAGCGATAATGATGTTTTCATCATCTTTCCCCTCCCATTCGATCCCTTGTATCAATCTATGCCCAACAGGACAAGTTTTATACGTGTTTCGATGGGGAGAAGGAAAAAAACGCCTCTCCTTTGCGGACATCCACTTGCCCGTTACAGGTTTCGGGTCTTTTTAAAACGCAGAAAACCTTCTCCAGTAAATGGAAAAGGTCTGTCTTCATTCACCTTTATTTTCTTGTTTATCATGACAGCGATGACAAATGCCATGAAAGGTTAATCTATGATCTTTTATCTTGAAGTTCCAATCGCGTTCCACGATGGATTCCACGTCTTCAAGTAAGTCTTCCTGGATCTCATCCACTGCACCGCATTCCACACAAACAAGATGATGATGGAAATGCGCAGCTCCTTCTTGTCTTAAATCATAACGGGAAACCCCGTCTCCAAAGTTAATTTTATCCACTATTTTCAATTCAGTCAGCAACTCTAGCGTACGGTATACTGTTGCCAATCCAATTTCCGGCGACTTTTCTTTGACAAGGAGGTAAACGTCTTCTGCGCTTAAATGATCCTCTTCGTGCTCAAGTAAAACGCGGACGGTCGCTTCTCGCTGAGGCGTCAATTTGTAGCTGGACGAGTGCAACTGCTTTTTTATCCTATCGATTCTGTTTTCTATTTCCATACCTAATATTCCCTCCCGCGCCGCTATCTTATCCATTATATCAAATGAGGGAAAACTGTCAAAATAGATTTCTTGTTAATGATAAAAAAATTTGCGATAAAGGCAAATTTCCGTCAGTGCCCCAATAAACTCACGACATTTTTCATCAAGGAAGGTGATAGGTACGCTTCAAATGCTGCAGCTGTTACCAAAAACAAACCAGCCAGGACCAATGAGAAAATATACCTTGATATGATTGGCTTAAGCGGCTCACGAACCTGCTTAAGGAAAATCCGGCTGATCATTTTCATCGATAGTGACACGGCAAGGACCGTTATCACGATGAAGATCGGCACGATGAAGATATTTTGGGGCAGAATGGAGACGAAAGATAATAAGAACCCACTCCATCCCATTTGGTTGACCAAAAAACCGACTGTGAATCCGACTACCATTCCTTTTATGAATAACAATACCAAAATGACCGGCAAGCCGATGACGGAAATTCCTAGTATCCAAATGAAGCCGATATATCTTATATTATGCATGATACTTTGGCTGAACATATCATGCGAAGAGGCAAATTCACCTTTGGATACTTGTCCGAAGAATTGCGATAAATAATAGAACAAGTCCTCCTTTTGGGTAAAGCTCAAACTATTCACCAGCACCGCTCCAAAAATGACACCCATCAAAAAAAGCACAGTGATAAAGACATATAATGAGGAATGTTCGTTAATATGTTTCATTACGGCATTTTGTACGACAGATTTTTTTTTCATCTTTCATCCTCCCAACTCCGCTTACTAGAATCTATGTTTTCACTCTCTCATTTATGCCAAGAAAACTTTCGCTGCAAGCGAACACTTGAACTGGAATTTGTGTTATAATTTCCCATAATCATTGGATGGAGGTACGTTATGAAAGCGATATTGATGGATTTCCCAGAAAAAATCGAAACCCCGCGATTATATTTAAGGCCATGCCAGCCAGGCGATGGCCTTGATGTTTACGAAGCCATTATTCATTCTGAACATGAACTTAAACAATGGCTCCCATTTGCCCATCAGGAGGCCTCAGCGGAAATTTCCGAGCGGAACATCCTGAAATCCTTAGCGGACTTTATTTTAAAAGAGGATATCCGGCTGCTTATTTATAGGAAGGAAGACGACCAGTTCATCGGTTCCACCGGCCTGCACCGAATTGATTGGGATATTCCTAAATTTGAAATCGGCTATTGGATTGATACGAGGTACAGTAAAAAAGGGTACATTACGGAGGCGATAGAAAAGTTGACGAAGTTCGCTTTTTACCATTATGGAGCCAAGCGAGTTGAAATTCGCTGTGATCCCAATAATATTGCCAGCGCACGCATTCCCGAGAAGCTGGGGTATACGCTTGAAGGAATCTTGCAAAATGATAGCCTCAGTGCAGATGGCAAGGAATTGCGGAGCACCTCGATCTATGCCAAAACGACAAATTAACTAACCCTGACAGCTTAACATGGACCCTATGGAATGGACACTTTTAAAAAAGTCTATCCTGCAGGGTCCGTTTATTTATAAGAAGAAAATGTTTCTCGTGGCTCTAGCTCCGGAATCTTAAAAAAAGATGCCGCCTGCACTAGACAGACAGCATCTCATCAGGTTGGTTTTGCCCTTAACCCTTCAGCTTTCCTTTTTGACCTTTCCGTACTTTCCTCCGCCCCCCGCTTCCAAGATTAGCGTCCCTTTCCCGGCTGCATTGATGTAGCCTGCCAGCTTATCGGAGACGATTTCCTTAAGCTGTTCGAGCGTAGCTCCATGAAGGATGTTCATTTCCGTTCCAAACGCCTCCAGCAGTTTCTCCATGGCTTTTGGTCCAAGTCCAGGGATGAAGTCGAGTGGCACTTGATGGATATACGGCGGTCTTTCCCTTTTGCATCCTCCATCCACTTTTGACATGGACAGTTCCTTGATGCGGGAAGATACTCCTTTTATGATTGATTCATTTCCGCATTCGCTACATGGCCCATTTCCGTTCAATACCTCGTGGAAACATGCTGAACATACGGTTTTATGATATTTCCCCAATAGAGGGTTCAAACCATAATTGGCGAGGACTTTACGATTCCCCTCTTCTCGAAGCGCTTTTTCCAGCTCAGCGAAGGTTGGTTCCTTGAGCTGGATTTTTTGATATTCCCGAGCGATTTTCCCAAGCGAATGCGCATCGGAGTTCGTCACGAAGGGATAGGACTCCAGCTCCGCGATATCCTCGACCATTTCTGTATCCGAGCTTAGACCAAGCTCGATGGCATCAATCAGCCTTGGATCGAATACTTCCGTCAGACTGAATCGCACCCCTTTTCCATATAAGCTTTTAAATGGGGTGAAAACATGGGCTGGGATGAACAGACCGCCGAGTGACTTTACGATTTTTTGCAGCGTCCTGCCATCACAATAAATCCTTTGCGAACTTAATGTAATGTTTTTAACATGGCCGCTCATCCATGCGGAGAATTCCTTCATCGCCGTTAAGCTGGGGAAATAGGCAAGAACATGGATCGGTCCATTGCAATGTTGATCATAAATTTCAATCTCCGAGCCGGGAATGACCGTCGTATTCCGGTACAGGAGACCGCCTTCACGCTTCTCGATGATTTCCCCATCCACAATCGCCGCTTCTATCTCTTCGATGATTTCCGGCGAATGGCAATCAATGATCCCGATTAAATCAAGGCCCTTCCTCTCACTTGCCACCTGCAGGACGTTGCTGAAGGTCAACGTTTTAGCACCGGTTATTTTCACGGCCTTCCCGCTTCCCGTCCTGCCTATATGGATATGGAGGTCAGCGTAAAACTCTTTCATTTATGAAGTCATCGCCTTTTTCAGCAACAGATACTGAACGGCATATGCCGTCTTGGCATCCTGGATTTTTCCTTCCAGTAAATAATTTTGGGCTTCCTCCAGCGTAAGTTCGATCAGCTCGACAAATTCATCTTCATCCAGCGGTGCCGCATTTTCTTTCTTCTTCAAATTATGGGCCACATACAGATGGACCAATTCATCAGCAAAGCCTGGCGATGTGTAAAAAGAGATGATATGCTCCATTTTTTCGCATTCATAACCTGTCTCTTCTTCCAGCTCCCGTTCTGCTGATAGAACCGGTTCCTCTCCTTTTTCAAGCTTTCCGGCAGGGATTTCTATCAAGCTTCTTTCCAGCGCTTTACGATACTGTTCAACCATGATGATTTTATTTTCATCCGTAAGGGCTATGATCGCAACGGCGCCCGGATGTTTGACTATTTCACGTTTACCTGTTTTCCCATCGGGAAGCTCCACCTTATCCACTTGCAGGCTGATTACCCTTCCTGTGAAGATTTTTTCCGATGACAGCGTTTTTTCTTCAAATTTTTTCATCCTGAACACTCCTCTGTTCTAATTGCAGCATGATTTCTCATACATTTTACCATACTAGAGATGGAGGGCGATTTAATGAAGATTTATGTGTTGGAAAAAAGCGTTACTTTATCCGGTAAAAGCTGGGAAATCCTGCAAAAGCTAAAACAATTGCAAGATCAATATGTCTATATCAATGATTGGATTGCCGACATACACCATCAGGTTCCCCAAACTCCTTTAAAAAGAATCAAGTGAATTCTTTGAGTGAAATGGAATTCTCCTTTACAATGAACGTAAAGGGAGTGTGGATACTATGAAAAAACGCAGACTTGGTCATTCTGAGTTGCTCGTTTCTGAAATTGGGCTCGGATGCATGTCATTGGGGACTGATGAAAAACAGGCATCCGGAATCATCCAAGCCGCTTTAGATGAAGGGATCAATTATTTTGATACCGCAGATCTGTATGATTTCGGTGTGAATGAAGAAATCGTCGGAAGGAATGTAAAGGCGGTTCGCGAACAGGTATACATAGCCACCAAGGTCGGAAACCGTTGGAATGAAAATAAGGATTCCTGGTCTTGGGACCCTTCTGCCGCCTATATCAAAACAGCTGTAAAAGATAGCTTAAAGCGGCTCGGAACGGATTACATCGATCTTTACCAGCTACATGGAGGAACTCTCGCAGATAATATCGAAGAAACGGTAGAAGCGTTTGAAGAGCTAAAAAAGGAAGGCTATATTCGTCATTATGGCATCTCCTCGATCCGCCCGAACGTGATCAAGGAATTCACTGAAAAGTCCGAGCTTGATTCCGTAATGATGCAGTACAGCCTGCTTGACCGCCGCCCTGAAGAGTGGATGTCCCTTTTGGCAAGCAAACAGATCAGCATCATCGCACGAGGCCCCCTTGCCAAAGGCCTGCTTAGCGAGAAAATGCTCGAAAAAGCACATGAGGATGGATATCTTGATTATAGCTATCACGAACTGAAAGATTTGCTTCCGCAATTAAAGGACAAGCTTTCTGACCGGAAATTAAATGAAACGGCGCTTCAATATATATTGTCACACCCAAGCGTCGCTACCGTTGTCCCGGGAGCAAGCTCAGTAAAGCAGCTCCGTGAAAACTGCCGGGCCGCCAGCAGCCCTTCCTTGTCAAAAACCGAGCTTGACATCTTGAAGCAGCTGACCAAAGCGAGCCGATATGAAAGCCATCGAGATTGATAGATGAAATCGTGAACTAAACGGAAACAGGCTGCCCCATCCACGTTTAACCAGCGGGAGGGGGCAGCCTGTTTCCGTTTGCTTTCGGATTGCCCGCCCTGCAGTTTCAACAATATTATTTTTTTCTAACCTGTCCGGAAACGATGGGGTCACGCCCAGTCATTGAATCAATCTTTTTTGTTGCCATCCCCAAATATATGTTGTACAATTCAGTTGTACACAATTTAAAATACAAAAATCAAGGAGAATGACAATGACTAAAACCTTATTCACTACATCTGTAACGGTTGACGGCGGAAGAGAAGGAACGGCCATTTCTGCGGATGGTAACTTTACGGTTGATATCGCGATGCCGGGAACACCGAGGGCCAAACAGATGCCTGAAGCATCCAATCCGGAGCAGCTTTTTGCTGCTGGGTATGCAGCATGCTTCGATAGTGCGTTGCAATCAGTCGGGAAAGTCGAACGTGTTTCATTCGCTTCAAAGGTCACTGCGAGCGTCAGTTTATTGATGGGTGAGATGCATCAGTACAGCTTGGCTGTCACTTTGGCTGTGAAAGGGTCGGGCATCGATAAAGAGACGTTCGAAGCCCTTGTTCATAAAGCACATCAAATGTGTCCTTATTCAAAAGCAATCAATGGCAATGTCGACGTCGCCATTGAGATCGATGTAGATTAATGAATATCCACCAACAACAAAAACGCTTCGGGTGAAATCTCACCCAAAGCGTTTTTTCTTTAAAATTGCTGTAAAGTTTTCAGCAGATGCAGCAACGAAGCTTTCAAATCTTCGACCACCCGCTTATCTTCGCCTGATATAGCTGAAATGCGATCGGGAATGAAGCAGGCCTCTGCCTGCAAGCCGCGTCCCTTTTCCGTCAGCAAAATCATCACGGAACGCTCATCTTGGGTGGAACGTTCACGGACAATCAAATCATTCTGCTCCATTCGTTTCAACATCGGGGTAAGCGTTCCTGAATCAAGGGCAAGCAGTTCCCCTAATTTTTTGACCGTGAGTGTATCCTGTTCCCACAGCAGGAGAAGGACGAGATATTGAGGATACGTCACATCAAGTTTATCCAGCAGCGGTTTATATTTTTTCGTCATTTCCCTTGAGCTTGCATAAAGCAGGAAACATAATTGATTTTCAAGCACATTTTCCAGTTTGTTTTGCATCATATCACCAGCTAGTCTTAGTCAGTCCGATCTTCATCGGAACTTATCTTTACTATAATCGTTCTGCTGTATAAAATAAAGGAATATCCGGATGGATGAAAGGCAGCTCTCCGTTATAAATAATCCCGAAAATAGGAACAGCCCCATCCTTCACTCCGTTTTGTTCTTTATTTATAATTCTTCCAGTTCAAATTGCTTTCACCCAATAGCTCTTCGAATGATTTATTTTTCTCCCGCTGCTTTCTTTCTGCGCGTTTCTTTTCTTCTTCAGCGGCCTTTTTCTCAACTTCCGCCTCGTTCAGTTCTTTTTGCTTTTGACGAAGCTGGGACATGATATCCTGATTGAGCATATCGCCAAGTTTCAATGATGAATCTTTCTCTTGGTTTTTACTCGGATTTTGCTTACGTGGCTGTTTCTTTTTCATCCTTAAAACCTCCTAGCCCTTATTATGACCTGATTATATCATGATTGCCGTTTTTCCCGTTACGGTTTTCAAACCGTGTTTTCCCATTTCCCTCATGGTAAAATAAAGAAAATCAAACGAGGGGGATCCTTCATGAAAAAATGGTGGCTTGCATTAGTTGGAATTCTAACTTATATCATCGGCGTAGGCCTTTATTTCTCCAATCGGATCATGTACATGAAAAAAAAGGAAGATGCTTTTATCCAAAACCGGGAAATCCTGGCCAAACGCCTGATCAGGGAGGATTTTGATAATCTGCCTAAAACGGAAATCTGGGTATCCTCACCCTCGGGCTATGCATTGAAATGCTTGTTTGTCGAACCGCATGAAACCAATCAGTGGGTTGTCATTTCCCACGGTGTGACGGAAAATAAAGTCAATTCGATTAAGTATATGAATATTTTTCTTAAGCGGGGCTTTAATGCCATCATTTATGATCACCGTCGCCACGGGGATTCCGGCGGCAAGACGAGCAGCTATGGACATTATGAAAAGCTCGACCTGAAGGCCGTAATCGATGAATTGAAGCGGCGTAAAGGCCGTGACCTTACCATCGGCATTCACGGGGAGTCCATGGGGGCCGCAACCTTGCTGTTATATGCCGGGATGCTGGAAGATGGCGCTGACTTTTACATTGCCGACTGTCCATTTTCAACTTTCGAGGATCAGATTCATCATCAGCTCAAGGCGGAAATCCCCATTCCTTCATGGACCGTATTTCCGCTTGGACGTATGTTCATCAAACTCCGGGACGGATATTGGACCAATGAAGTGTCCCCGATCAAGTATATTAAAAACATCCGCAGCCCAGTGCTCTTCATTCACAGTGAAAAGGACACCTTCATTCCCGTTTCGATGACGATGGAATTATATGCAGCAAAAGAGGGCCCAAAGCAGCTGTACATCGCTAAAAAAGGGGCCCATGCTCAATCTTATAATGAGAATCCGCAAGAATATGAAGCTCAAATCGATCAGTTTCTAGAAACTTGTCTGAAAAAGAGAAAGGAAACAGAGGGGATCTAATCCTCCCTCTTTTCTTCATTTACATTTTGTTAAAAAAGCTCATTCTAGGATTCAAGATTTGATTCGGACTTTTCAACTGAAAACTGTTCGCTTCCGGTACAAAGTCTATTTTCATGCTTTCATCGAGAAAAATCATTTTTGATGTTTCCACGAATAGAGGGATACCGTTCGTTTCCACCTTTTCGGTCCCTTCCTCCGCTTCGTTGACTAGCCATAACGCCGTCACACCGCTTACAACGCAGCCGCAGCCATCCGTGTCATATTTCAACTGTAAATGTCCTTTTTGTCCCTCTAGCTTATCGGCTATTTTCCCTGCCGCTCTTTCCGTCCATTCAATATACATGTTACATGCCTCCCGATGTCTTTGCCTGCCCCCATTATAAACGATAAAAACGCCGCTGTTAACGAATCTGCCTGCTCCACTGATGTTCTTGGATTGCCGATTTGTTTTGTTTCAAGCGATTTGCCTCCTTCTAAAAGAGGTGGTCCCTCCGCCTCAGCCTTCCATTATCCTCACATCCGCTATATCAGAAAGCTTGATATAGTGGGCCTGCTGGAAATGATCGACGATATGGAGTTTTTGACTGAGTTCATTATAATAATGGATCCGGCCAATTAACAGCTGATACCGGCTTCCTTCATAATGAGCAATCGTGACATCCTTTCTCCCCTCCATCGCCTCCCCCATCACGGCATTCATTTCCTCCAGCTGCTGCTCATCAAGGGTGCGCTTCGCTTCATAACCATCCTCCCCCGCCCAATCCCGCAGCATTTTCACATGCTCCGGCAGCATCATCGATGTCCATTTGATACGGCCTCGATCACGAATCATCCTTTTCCTCTCCCTTCAAAATTCCAGCCTCACGCTTTATGTCCGCCAAGCAGCCTGCTTCGGTAAACGGCTGTACCCGCTTCTGTATACGAAACGGCACGCAATAACGCTTTCGACCCATATTTATGGCGAATTCGATCGACCGTGTAACTAAGCTCCCGCTTTTTCCAGCGCGACATATCAAATAAAGTCAGCTGCATCTCGTTATCGTCGACAATATTCGAGAGTGTGACCGCTATACTCCGAACCGTTTTTTGCTTGGTATAGTTTTCACGGAAAAGCTCCAGGCAAACTTTATACAGCTCCATCGTAATGTTGGTCGGTTCACTTATTGAACGGGAGCGCTGGAACCCCCCGCCAAATTCATCCTTGCTGTAACCAATGCCCAGGCTGACCGTCCTGCCTGCCTTGTGATGGGTGCGTGCCCTTCTTCCGACTTCTTCGCAAATCTCCAGCATCACCTGCTTGATTTCATGCTCTTCCTTGTAATCCCGCAGCAGAATCTGGCTTTTGCCAAAGCTCACCTGTCCCTCGATAATCGGTGCCCCCATATCCGATAAATCTATTCCCCACGCATGGTGGTAAAGCTGATTGCCCATAATGCCAAACTTCGCTTCAAGTAATTCAAGATCATAATTGGCCAGCTGCCCAACCGTAAATATCCCCATTCCATGAAGGGTTTTTTCCAAACGCCTGCCGATGCCCCACATTTCACGAAGCGGGGAAATCGGCCAAAGCTTGTTTGGCACATCCTCATACTTCCATTCGGCAATCCCTTCATGCTTGGCTTCTAAATCCAAGCAAAGCTTAGCCATAAGCATGTTCGGACCAATTCCAATGGCGCAGGGAAGCTGTAATTCCCTTTCGATTTCATCTCTTATTTTTCCAGCTATCATCCGGGCATCTCCCCATAAAGAAGCCGCCCCATCGACTTTCACAAAACTTTCATCCACGCTATATACATGAATCGCTTCTTTGGGCACATAACGGTTGAACAGCCGGGTGATTTCCGTCGAGACCCTTAAATAGGTTGCCATTTTCGGTTCAACGACGACAATCCTTGGATCATTCGGAATCTCAAACATCCGCGAACCCGTTTTGATGCCAAATTCCTTCTTCATCTTTGGGGAAGCAGCAAGCACGATGCTCCCCGTCCTTTGCAAATCACCAACCACCGCCAGATAACACTCAAGCGGATTCAAACCAAGCATGACCGCTGAACAGCTTGCATAAAAGCTCTTCATATCGATACACATAATTGAGTGGTTCGGCATCGTCCCATAATCCATCATCCATCATCCATCCGCTCTAACAAGAATATATGTTCGCTTATATTATACTCATTACTTTAACCGAATATACGTTCTTGTTCAATGGAAGTTTTCAGCCAATTTTCTACTTTTTATTGCAATTTCCTCAAGAAAATATATTCATCCTAACAATGGATGAATATCCAATATTTCTCTGTATACCCATATAGTTTTTTTATAATCAAACAATTCGTAACTTGAATTATTGGAAATGAATCCAAATGCTTACTGACTCTTCTATATTACAGTTAATTTCAATAGGCTTTCGCCTGACATTTATCTAGGTCTTTATATCTGATTTTTGTAATGTAATTGTAACTAAAAATATGTCTAATTGTCATAATGGTATTGTAGGATAATATTGTTAAGAACAATCGTGAGATAGATAGAGAGGAAATGAAAATAATGAAGAAATGGATCGCTTCAGCTGCTGTTGCTTCTGCCATGATGCTAACCCCACTGCAAGCCTTTGCTAATATTGGAGACCAAACCCTCAGACCCGGAATGACACATAGCGATGTCAAACAACTACAACAACTTTTAAAAACCAAAGGTTATTTCACATATTCAGGTTCACTGACTACATATTATGGAACCTATTCCACATCATCAGTAAAAAAATTCCAAAAAGCTAAAGGCCTAACAGCCGACGGAATCGCCGGCCGAGCCACATTCAATGCACTTGGCGTTTATAAAGTCAATAATACAAGCATGATCAACTATGCAAAAACCTTGATGGGCAAACCGTACAAATGGGGCGGAACGACTCCGGCTGGATTCGATTGTTCCGGCTTCATCTATTACGTGTTCCAGAAGTCACAAGGAATCACCCTTCCGCGTACCACATCCTTGCTCTATTCCAATACAGGTTTAAAAGTTTCGTCACCTTCTAAGGGGGATCTTGTATTCTTTGATACTTCTTCCGGAAGAACAGGTGTATCACACGTTGGCATCTATATCGGGAATGGCCAATTCATTCAGGCTTCGACTTCAAAAGGAGTAACCATCACGGATATGGATAATTCTTATTGGAAACCAAGGTATTTAGGTGCAAAAACTTTATAAACCCCATACGTCAAAGAACCGGATAGATCTTCTGTCCGGCTCTTTATTTTGTTTAGGCCATTTCATTGTTTGAGCCCGAACAAAAAAAGACCCTTGAAGGGTACTTTTAGGTGTGGACCGCAGTGAATGACAATGAACTAAGAAACCGTGAATCCACAATCCGTGATCTTCATCACCTCATTGTCAAAGGAACCTGCCCCGGTTGCTCCTACACTATTTTAAATATAAGATTTCATCCGTTACATCCTCTACAGTCACCATGAAGGAAGAATCCATATTGGAACGATTCATCATTTCGATCGTGTACACATGCTCTGACGGCAGATGAGTGACTTCAAGAATGATGAATCGCTGACTGTCGGCTTCGCTGACATGCTCGAGGGCAGCAGTGACCGCCCGCTGCTCGGCTGCGCTTTTCTCATCCGTCAAAACAAGAATCAGTTCTGCTTTCGCTTTCCCAGGAAATGTTTTTTTCGTGACCCCGCCCCTGTGCCACGGCTTCACTTTCATCCCAACCTCCAACTCGGAATAATCGAGGTTCTTTCCATGTTGATCTTGAATATATGTATCATTGGTCACCTTATAGTACGTTCCTTTAATCAGGAGCCTTCTATCATCAAGATCCGTAATGAAGCCTTCTTCTCCCTTATCAATGTCCTCCTTGTTCCAATCGGAGGTTTGACAGCCCCCCAGCATGCAGACGACAAGCAAAAACATATAAAGGTTCACCATCTTCTTCATGAAAATCCCTCCTAAGAAATAGACGCAATTCACCATGATTTGGTTACCAATCGATTAAAAATAAATATCCCATCGCAAAAATAGGATCCGTACCTCGTTTTTTGTAAGGAAAATGGGATCTCGATACCTGATGATTCAGTCATCTTAGGAAGGGAATTCACGTGTTTTTATAGAATTAGTACATAATAACTTTTGAAAGGAAGAAAACACATGAAATTAAAAGTCATAAACAGCATACGAACCAATAATTTTAATGACGAACGTTTGATGCAAAGGATTACGGAATTATGGCAGAAGGCTTCCGATCGTCTGGCTGATCACCAGGGAATTACCCACGCTGTATATCATAAGTATGAAAGTGACTATAAAGGTGATTATTCATTAAGTATAACTGTTGAAGATGATGATGGGGAACCTTCACTGGAAATTCCGAATAACGTAAAATATGAAATCTTCATCGTGGATACAAAGGTAGAACATGGAGTCATCAACACCTGGAAAGAAATATGGGCTCGTGAGGATGCGGGTACATTGGAAAGGGCATATTCATTTGATTTCGAAAAATATTACCCTAATGGAGAAATTGAAGTTTACATAGCATTAAGATAGTGTGCATGCATGGATGAATGACGAAAAACGATCACACCAAAATAAGGTCTTCGATATAGCAGACAAACTCCGATCAAAATGGAGCTTGTCTGCTGTTTTTTCATTTTTACAATTTGACCGTTACACTCCCCACTTTGCTTTAAAACGAAAGTGACGTCCCAATTGCTTACAGATTTGGAGGTTTGTACTTTGACCGTTCGTTTTCCCCTGCAATATGTATGAGGACTTTCTTATACAGGCTTCAAAAAAAAGGCTTCGAAATGTTTCCATTTCAAAACCCTTCTGTCTGAACGCTTGGATATGGATCCGTACATGAATTATTTTTTAAAAAATGCTTTTTTTCCTAAAAATTCGGTGATTCCCGGAAACAAGGTATACCATTTCCCAGCAAAATCCATCCAGCCTGGGAGATTGATTTCCCTCTTGTTCGTCAGCATCGCCGCGACGATTTTAGTCGCGACACGCTCAGGTTTAAGCATGAATTTTTCAACATTCTTTACATATGTACCCGATTCATCGGCAATGCCGAAGAAATTCGTTTCTATCGGCCCTGGGTTGACGGTGGTTACATAAACATGATCTTCCATCAGCTCGAGCCGAAGAGCATTTGAATAGCCGAGTACGGCGAATTTAGTCGAAGAATACAAAGTTGATTTAGGAGTGGCAATTTTAGCTGCCTGTGAAGCAATATTGATGATATGCCCTGATTTCCTCTGCTTCATATAGGGAAGGACTTGCTTTGTACAGGCCATTAATCCTATCACATTGACGGCAAACATCGCTTTCGTTTCGTCTATTCCCGTATCCTGCGCTTCTTTAAATGTCCCGAAGCCAGCGTTATTGACCAATACGTCCACTTCACCTATTTGCGTATGAATGTCATGAAATACCGATGTGATTTGCTCGGTATCTGACACGTCAAGCTTAAAGGCGTATGCATCGATCCCATAACGAGTGATTAGCTCATTCTTTACCTGTTGTAATTTATCCAGGCTTCTCGCCAAAAGCACAAGACGGCCGCCTTGCTTTGCCGCTTCGATAGCCACTTCCTTGCCAATCCCTCCGGAAGAACCGGTGATCACGATTACTTTCCCTTGCAAGTTTTTCAAAAAGTTTCCCTCCTTTTAGACCATTAAGCGATTGAATAAAGAATGACCCCAGCTTGGATTTCCGTTTCGACTTCACCCAGATTTTCCAAATAGTCCAGCTGACCGATCGTTTCCGAAAGTGTAAGGCCCACTTCCTGAAGATATACTTTCGGAAACAACTGCTTACACACCTCAAAGACCGACAACGGCTTATCGGAAAGCATGCTTTTCACCTGCATCGCCCGATTATGCTGCCGCTCGAATCTATATTGAATCAGGTCGGCCACCGCATCGCCTTTCACTTCATCACCATGTCCCGAGTAGACCATCGATATGGAAAAGCCCAATATTTTCTGAAGTGAAGCATTATATTGCAGTAATGGCCGCGGCCTTATCCCCCCCGGAAGGATAGGCGGTTCCATCAGCGGATTAGGTGAAATCTTGGCAAGCAAGTGATCACCGGCAATCATGACACCGTCACTTTCGCGATAAAAGGATAAATGACTTTGGGCGTGCCCTGGAGTCTCAATCGCTTTCCAGCCTGGAAGTCCAGGCAGTTCATCGCCCTCGGCCAAATACCCCTGCAGCTTTCGTTCACTAAGGAAACGGATTTCGTCGCGATGATGGATCAATTTATTTTTCAACTCTTCGGCGACTCCAAACTTCGAGGCATAATCAAGGAAGAAACGATTATGGTTTTCAAGGAAATCATCACTTATGGCGAGCCAGCGCTGATTGTTTTTATGTCCATAGACCGGGATTTCCTTTGCAAAGAAGTCGAGTGCGCCGGCATGATCGGGGTGATGATGTGTCAAGATGATTTGTTCGATATCGGTCAACTCCAGGCCCAAATCCGCAAGTCCTTGAGTCAACGCTTCCTTTGATCGTTTCGTTTTAACGCCCGTGTCAATGAGGGTTAATGCATCCCCCTTCACTACATAAACATTTACATCACCCACTGCAAACGGTGTGGGCAAAGCAATTTTTGCAATATCTCCATTCCAGTTCACCATAATCATTTCCACCTTAGAAATTATATTTATATAAAAAATTTTTTTCATCAAACCAAATTCTTAGTACACATAACAAGTAAATCAATGTATAATCACTATTTTACATATATTTTTTAATACTGTCATTATTTTCACATAATTCATGTCTATTTTTTGACGCCGATACATATATTATCATTGACAGAGTAACGATATATCCTTCATAATCACAAGTAATTAAAGACGGCATGGCTTTGAGTAAGGCCAAGTAAATTTATTGATGGCGTAAAGAGAATGAAGCCCGGAATGTGCTGAAAGGCTTCATCGCCCTCTCATGATTGAACCTACCTTATGAGCCTTCAGGAAAACCTGACGTAAATCCCGCGTTAGAGGATGCGAGTGCAGCATTCCTGTTTATTAGGAAGCTGAACAAAGGTGGTACCACGGAAGCGAGACCTTTCGTCCTTTATTGGATGAGGGGTCTTTTTGTTTTTAGAAAGAAGAAAAGGAGCGGAAATCATGAAGAAAATCGCATTCATCGGCGCTGGATCGATGGCAGAAGCAATCATTTCGGGGCTGGTGACGCAACAGGTAATACAGCCTGCAAATATTTTCGTAACGAATAAAACAAATGATGACAGATTCAATTATTTAAAGGAACAGTATGGGGTGACCACTACAAGATCGCTGCAGGCATTATTGCAGGACGCGGACCTTGTCGTCCTCGCAGTGAAACCGAAAGATATGTTAGAAACGATGCAATCAATAAAAGATTACATTCGTGAAGAAATGCTGTTCATTTCCGTAGTGGCCGGCGTTCACACATCTAGCTTGGAGGGAATCGCCAACAAGCAATTCTCCATCGTCCGAGCCATGCCCAATACATCGGCAACCGTAGGAAAGTCAGCAACGGCACTTGCCGCTAATGGCCATACGAAAGAGGCGCAATTACAAACGGCCATCACCCTGTTTGAAACGGTAGGAACGGTCGCAATCGTTGAAGAAAGTCAGCTCGATGCGGTAACGGGCTTATCAGGCAGCGGTCCGGCTTATATTTATTACCTGGTCGAGGCATTGGAACGATCAGCCGAAACGATTGGTCTCGATTCCAAAACGGCGAAACAATTGATTCTTCAAACATTGCTGGGTGCGGCCGATATGTTGCAGAAGTCCCCTAAAACGCCTGCCGTGCTCAGGAAGGAAGTAACCTCACCAGGCGGCACGACTGAAGCAGGTTTGAAACAGCTGCAAGCTCACCAAGTACAGGAAGCCTTCATTGCCTGTGTACAGGAAGCGACTGAGCAATCGAAGCGAATGGGTGATCAAATAAGCAAAGAACTTGCTAAATATGTCGTCCCCCAGTAGGGCCGATGAGGATGAACTGTTGTCTCGCCCCCCTATCTTGCTTGGAGTGGCGAGGCAACAGCTTTTTTCAGGATGAAGGAATACCTGCGGGTGCAACCATTTAAACGCTCACTCTATGATCAGCATATCTTGGTCATCAAAACGCCAATCCTTCGAATACGCCACCTCCCAATAGTACCCATCAAGATCGGAAAAGTAGCCACTGTATCCTCCCCAAAACACCTCTTGAGGTGTTTTCTCGATTATCCCTCCTGCCTTTTCGGCCTTTGCCATCACCTCATTCACTTCTTCAACCGATTTGGCATTGTAAGCAAGCGTGATGCCCGAAAATCCACCCCGCTTCGGTGGCTCCAGCTCGCTGATATCTTTCGTTAACTCCTCTAAAGGGTACAAAGCAAGTTTCGTTCCCGCATTATTGAAAAAAACAATGGAAGGCGCATCCTCTTTAATCGATGTCTGAAACCCTAATCCATCCCGATAAAATGTTAAAGATTTACTCATATCCTTTACACCTAACGTAATAAGGTTAATCCTGTTCATGGTATTCCTCCTTTTTTTGGTTATGCAAGGGGTATTCGACATCAAAAGCAAATATCCTTTTTCAGAATGAGCCAGCCAGCAAACTCTCCTTAGGAAATTGCCTCATTGATTGATCCTTCATGCAAATTACGTAGGAAATCCACTTTCTTTGCCGAATGGATACAAGTTTTGTCAACTGTAAAGGAATTGCTTCTTCCTTATCGAATTCAACAACCATAAAGGGGGAATTTCGATGAATACAAGTGCAGTTGCCCGGTTACTGAATGTTTCCCATAGTACAATCCAACGTTGGGTTAGCCAATTGAACATGGAAGTAGAACGGAATCAGCTTGGCCACTACCAGTTTTCAGAGGAAGACATTGCCTTGTTAAGAAAAATCCAAAATCAGCTGAACGAGGGCATCATTCTCCAGAAGGTCAGCATATCAGAGAGTAAAATCAGAAAAGCAACCGTCCAGAAACACCCTGAAATGTCAAAAGAACATGAACAGCTGATGGAACGGGTCATCCGGCTTGAAAATGGTTTGAAAACAAAAGCGGATGATGTGGTATCCTATCAGCTTTTACAGCACAGAAGTGAAATGGAAGAAATGCACAAACTCGTAAAAAAGCTCGAAGCCCGAATCGAAGCGCTAGAAACGCCAACAGTCCCGCCATTTGATTACTTCCTTGCTGCTGAAGAAACCGCCGCCACCAAAAAAACGAAAAAAAGACCGTTCATGAAAATGATTTTCGGCAATGGCCGAAAGAGTGATTCGGCTTCATGGAGCACGGCAGACAGCGATTAAATTCATGATTGGCACAATGACGCCATTTCCTTACCGGTCCATACATTGAAAAGGCCTGACCCAAGGTTCGCTTCACCTTTGGGTCAGGCCTTTTCATCTTAGATTAAAACGGCACGGTCATTGATCATTTTCTCGCCTTTAATCCGCTGGAATTCGTTAAGCAGTTTTTCAACCGTAAGCTTCTGCTTATCAGCCCCTCTTGCCTCAAAGATGATCTGCCCTTTATCCATCATGATCAAGGAATATCCAAGATCGATTGCCTGCTGCATATTATGAGTGACCATCAAGGTCGTCAACCGGTTTTTTTCGACGATTTCCTTCGTCAGATTTGTTACAAGCTCTGCCCTGGACGGGTCGAGAGCGGCTGTATGTTCATCAAGAAGCAGGATTTTCGGATCGGTGAAGGTGGCCATCAACAAGGATAAGGCCTGACGCTCCCCGCCTGATAATAATCCGACCTTGGCAGTCATGCGATTTTCCAATCCTAAATGGAGAGTAGCCAAGCTTTCTTTAAATAGCTCCTTCCGTTTTTTGGTCACGCCGAAGCCGAGGCCTCTGCTATTGGTCCTGCCATAGGCAATGGCCATATTTTCTTCGATTGTCATATGCGGGGCCGTACCGAGCATCGGATCCTGAAACACACGGCCGATCATTTTGGCACGGGCATGCTCCTCGATCGCAGAAACGTTCTGTCCATCAATGAACACTTCACCGGCATCAGGAAGGATTTTACCGGAAATCATATTCATCAATGTCGATTTCCCGGCACCGTTACTTCCGATGACCGTTACGAACTCTCCTTTTGTCATCTGCAGTTCAAGATTCCCAAGGGCAAGCTTCTCGTCCGGTGTCCCTTCATTGAAGACCTTATAAATCTGATTTAACCGAAGCATATCCTTCCCCGCCTTTCGATAGAGTGCCTCCATGGCGTAACTGAATTTCCTTGAGGCGCTTTTTCTTCCGGCTCTTTTCCTTCTGTTTATCGGAAATTTTCGGAATGACAAGTGCCCCGATCACAATTAGTGCCGTAATTAATTTAACATCACCTGTATCAAGGAATTTCACCCGAAGGGCCAAGGTCACGACGATGCGGTAAATGATCGCTCCACCGATCACCGCAAGCGTCGCACGGGCAATCGTTTTTGCACCAAACAACGCTTCGCCAATGATGACGGAGGCCAATCCGATGACGATGATACCAATCCCCATGCCAATATCGCTAAAGCCGTTATATTGGGCAACAAGAGATCCCGAGAAAGCGACAAGTGCATTGCCGATTGCCAGCCCCAGAATCTTCATGTTGCCGGTATGGGCGGAAAAACTGTTGACCATCGCTTCATTATCCCCCGTCGCCCGTAACGCAAGACCTATCTCCGTTTTTAAAAAAGCGGACATCCCCACTTGAATGATTAACGCCATGATCAGCATGACGATCAAAACCGACCACGTTTTCGGCAGGCTGTCACCGAGGCCAACGATCGATAAAAGACCATTCAACATATTGTCCAACCCAGTGCCGGCAAAGGCATCCTGGATTTTCGTGATGATGGTAGTCTGGGACAGCAAAGGGATGTTGGAGGCCCCCATGATCCTTAAATTGATGGAGTAGAGGGCGATCATGATCAAGATACCTGCCAGGAGCGGATTGATCTTCCCCTTGGTATGAAGGAGCCCCGTTATGGCCCCAGCGATGAATCCGGCCAGCAGCGCACATAAGGTGGCCACGATCGGCGAGTATCCGTTAACGATCATAATGGCGGATACGGAGGCACCGGTCACAAAACTTCCTTCGACCGTCAGATCCGGGAAGTCGAGGATCCTGAATGTTAAATAGACACCAAGTGCCATAATCGCGTAAATCATTCCCGACTCAAAAGAATTGAATAAGGCTGTAGGCATATTCTTCTTCCTTCCCCGAACAAAAGCAGCGTTTATTTTACAAACTCAGCATCTGCTTTCCATTCCTCTTTTATTTCAACACCCATTTCTTTTGCTGCCTTTTCATTGATGACCAACTTCAGTTTTTGTGGATATTGAACCGGGATATCTCCAGGTTTTTTGCCATCCTTCAAGATTTCAACCGCTTTTTGCCCAGCTTCATAGCCAATATCGAAGTAGCTGAAGCCATAGGCTGCGAAGCCGCCGGCATTCACGGAATCAAGCTCGCCAACGAACAGCGGGATATCTTCGTCATTCGCAACCGAAATGACCGATTCCAATGCCGAGACTACAGTATTATCGGTAATGATATAAAAAGCATCCGCTTTCCCGATTAATGATTCCGTTGCCTGTTTAACGTCGGCTGAAGTGGAAACGGATGCTTCCACGACTTTCAATCCCGCTTTTTTCGCTTCCGCTTTCACGTTTTTGATTTGAACGACGGAATTTTGCTCCCCTGTATTATAAACGGTTCCAACTGTCTTGGCGCCCAGTTCTTCCGCCAGGAATTTCATGGATTTGGCAATCGCTTCCGGATGTGAATCGGTCGTACCTGTCACATTCCCGCCTGGTTTGTCCAAAGAGGTAACCAGCTCCGTCGCCACTGGGTCTGTGACCGATGTAAATACGATCGGTATATCCTTTGTCGCATTTAAAGCACTTAGGGCACTTGGAGTCGAATTGGCAAAAATCAAATCGACTTTATCGCCAACAAAGTTAGTGGCAATCGTCTGATTGTTGTTTTGATCGCCCTGCGCATTTTGGAGATCATACTTGACCTTGACATCACTGTCCTTCAATGCCGCCTTGAACCCTTTATATGCCTGATCCAGTGAGTCATGCTGAACGAATTGGGTCACTCCGATATCGTACGTTTCCGTTTTGTTTCCATCCTTCGCCGTATCTTTTTCCTTGTCACTCCCGCACCCAGCCAATGTTAATCCTGCTACTAAAGTCATTGCTAATGTCGAATATAATTTCTTTTTCATATTTTCCCCCCGCTTTTTACTTATTAAGATCAGCACTTTCCACTCACGCCAGTTTTTTCGCGTATATGTGTTAAATTATAATCGTTTAGTCCCAATTATTCCAATATATTTTTTAACTTTTTAGAATATTTCGAGTTATCGGATGATAGAATTCAAAAAAAGCTGCCGCGAAAGGCAATATCACCTTTTCACGGCAGCTTTTTTTGGAATGGTCAATGTTCGACAACTTGATTCACGATCTCGGTTACAGTGGCACGATCAATTTTTTCTTTGCCCTCTTTTAATGCCTTCAATGTAGCTTTTGCTAATTCCAAAGGGATTTTACAGAAATGGATGATTTCCTTCGTTTCTATCTCCGCAATATAAGAATCCGCTAGTGCTAAATTATGTTCCGTATGCGATAGCATCTCTTCGAAGCCCCAGCCATCCGGATAAAAATTCACCCCGCGTTCTGCATCTTCCTCCCGGTTACGCAGAATATTGACCGTTTGGAGCCCACGGCCGAATGCGATGGCAAGTTCACGATCCGTTTCGGTTCCATCAAACCAGTTCCACATATCAGAAAGCATGACCCCCACTAAACCTGCAACATAATAGGTGTAATCATCAAGCTCTGCTTCATCATGTATTTGCCAGTCCTTCTTCACCCATTTCGCCATGCCTTCGGCCATTTCCCGTGTGGACTCCAAAACTTTGGCTCTCGCTCCTTGAGGACAATACTGAATCCAATCAGCCAAAAGCAAGGTCACCTCGGGCAAATCGTCCTTATATGGCTTGAATAACGATTGAAGTTCTTCTTCACGGTAATCCACCTTAAGCAGCCCGCTTAGCGCCTGTAACAGGGAAATCTTATTGTCTGCCGGGAGGCCTGGATGATCCTCGATCTCATCAATGGCACGCATGCACAGATAGGCAGCTCCGATCGCCTCTTGTAATCCTTTTGGGAGATAGCTGATCGGAATGAAAAAAGTACGGCTTGTCTTTAAAAGGAAATCCATTGCTTTAGTATGTAAGTTGCTTTGATCAGTCATAGGTTACACTCCTTTAAATATCCAATGAACAGTTGTATCATTATATCAAACATTCGAGTTGATTTCAGCTTCCCTCTTTCTCAGCATATAAAGGAATCTTGATCGTCATCAAATCTTCTGCCATGATCGTATTTGCGAAGATTGCCTTGCTTTGATCCTTTAACCTCTCCGAATCCTCGATGCTATACCGTGAGCTGATATGGGTAAGGATTAAATGCTTGGCTCCTGCTTTCAAGGCCGTTGTTGCAGCCTGAACGGTTGTCGAATGGTAATAACTAGAGGCCATTTCCGTTTCTTCTGCAGAAAATGTAGCTTCATGAACCAGGTAATCTGCCGAATCAGCAAGTACCAGGGCATTAGCGCACACTCTTGTGTCTCCTAAGATCGTGATGATCCGTCCCTTTTGCGGAGCCCCCAAATAATCTTTCCCGTTCAAGACACGGCCATCCTCGAGTCGGACCGTTTGCCCATCCTTCAATGCTTTATAAAGCGGACCTGGTTTAACGCCAGCTTGATGCAGCAGGTCCACACGCAGACTTCCTGGACGGTCCTTCTCTTTAATCCGGTAACCGACACTGAATATGCCATGATCCAGCGGCATGGCCGTCACGGTGAATTGGTCATCATCAAACACGATGCCTTCTTCGATTTCGACAATTTCCAATGGATATTTCAAATGAGTGCCACTCACAAGTATACTTGTCTTAATATAAGCATCGATCCCTTTTGGACCATATACGGTCAATTTTTCCACTCCGCCCTGAAAAGATCTGCTGCTTAACAGCCCAGGGAGGCCGAAGATGTGATCGCCATGTAAGTGGGTGATGAATATCTTTTCGATCTTTCGCGGTTTGACTGCCGTTTTTAAAATTTGATGTTGTGTCGCTTCACCACAATCGAATAACCAAACGGTCCCCCGCTCTTCCAGTAATTGCAGGGCGATTGACGTCACATTGCGCGCCTTGGCCGGTACACCGGCGCCTGTACCCAATAAAACAAAATCCACTGATCCTACCTCCGTTGCCAACGTTAATAGCTTAACTATAGCATAACCATGGAGGTTCTTTCATTTATGACCGACTAAAACCGCGATCAGATTAAACTTTTTATGAAATATAAGAAAAAATGCGCAAATTGATTGCTTTGAGGGAAAGCTAATCGTAAAATTAGAAATTGGTACACATACGGGAATTCCAACTTTAGAGATAGAATTAACGGAAAGTTGAGGTTTTAACATGACAGAAAATAATAAACCAACGGCATTGATCATGATCTTTGGTGCTACTGGAGATTTGGCAAAAAGGAAATTGTTTCCTTCCATATATCGGCTGTTTCAAAAAGATAAAATCAACAAATTCGCGGTAGTGGGTGTAGCAAGGAGATCCTTGACGAACGAGGAGTTTCAATCAAGTGTCAAAGACTCCATTCTTACGTTCGGTCACGCGGAAGAAAAAGTCGATGAATTCATTTCCCATTTCCATTATCATTCCCATGACGTTTCGAGCTCGGAGTCATATCAGCAATTAAAAGGGATTGCCGAGGAATTGGATGGTCAATATCAATTAGAGGGAAACCGCATTTTCTATTTAGCGATGGCACCTGAGTTTTTCGGGACGATTGCCGAACAAATCAAGGCGCAAGGCCTGACTGAATCGAAAGGGTATAAGCGCCTGGTCATTGAAAAACCATTTGGACATAGTTTCGATACAGCCCAAAAATTGAATGAGCAGATCCGCACGGCCTTCGCCGAAGACGAAATTTACCGTATCGATCATTATTTAGGTAAAGAGATGGTTCAAAATATCGAAGTCATCCGTTTTTCGAATGCGCTATTCGAACCGCTTTGGAATAATCGATATATCTCCAACATCCAGGTTACTTCCAGTGAGACGCTAGGCGTTGAAGAACGCGGACGTTATTATGAAACGAGCGGCGCACTACGGGATATGGTCCAAAATCATCTTCTTCAGATGGTAGCCTTGCTTGCCATGGAGCCTCCGATCGCCTTGACGACGGAAGAGATCCGCAGCGAAAAGGTGCGGGCATTGCGTTCGCTGCGGCCGATGAAGGTCGACGAAGTCGATAAATACTTCATCCGCGGCCAATATGGGGAAGGAACGGTGGATGAAAAAACACTGCCGGGTTACCGCAACGAACATAACGTAAATCCTGATTCCAATACGGAAACTTATGTTGCAGGGAAATTGCTGATTGATAACTTCCGCTGGGCAGGTGTTCCTTTTTATATCCGCACCGGTAAGAGGATGGATGTAAAATCAACGAATATCGTTGTCCAATTCAAAGATATTCCGATGAATTTGTATTACAAAACGGAAGAAACCTTGAACCCGAACTTGCTCGTTATCAATATCCAGCCTGATGAGGGCATCACACTATACTTAAATGTCAAGAAATCCGGAACGACTTCGAATACGAAGCCAATGAAGCTGACAGTATCCAACAAAGGGATCGAGCATATCAATTCCCCAGAGGCGTATGAGAAGCTCTTGTTTGATAGCATGCGCGGAGATGCTACAAACTTCACGCATTGGGACGAGGTTGCCCTTTCATGGAAGTTTGTCGACACGATTTCCGATGCATGGGAGCATACGAAAGAAGAGTCTTTCCCGAACTACGCTGCAGGGTCTACAGGTCCGCTTGCATCCGATGATCTTTTAGCCGGTGACGGACATGTTTGGTGGCAAATCAAGAAAGATACAACCGAGAGCAATTGATTGAACGAAGGGGATGCAGAGTGAACTCTGCATCCCCTTCTTCATTCATGAAACACGCTTCCTGACTAATTTCTCCCGGATATTATGAAGCATTACCTGAGGTTTAGACAGTTTTTCATCCATTTCGGAATTGAGCCAATAAGAAACACCAAGTTCTAAAGCAATAAAAAATAAAAAAATGGCAATAGCCAACCAGATGATAAACATGGTCATCCCGCTCCTTCTCTCTTGACTGCCGACTGTATCATGGATTGCGTCCTTAGCTTTCATGGTTTATATTCCTTGTTACGATGGTGTTTAAACCTTATTGGAAATAAAGCATGAAAATATCATACTATATTTTCCAGTAAAAAGGGAGGGATTTCTTTTCTTACCCATTCCATTTCCGTCTTCTATGCTGTGCCTCCATCCCTGGCCAGGGTGTACCCCAGCCCACTATTCATTGTAAGTTACAGGGGATCGTCTTATTATTGACTACTACCTCTTCTGTTCTTCCCTCATTAGTTCGTGTTATCCTAGCAATTGATCCCGCCGTAGAAATAACTTTGGTGAAAATTCGTAGTTTTTAGCGTTACTAAAATTCCTCGGAGCCCCCATCGAAGTAGAATTCATGCTTAGCCGGAAGATCATTAAATGGTGACAGCCAACTGGAGTTGTTAATCTGTTCCTTCTAATGAAAACTAGGTGACGAACTGTGCAGGCTCATGTAAATGCTCCCGGTATGCTTACAATGAAGCCATGAACCTGTTTAATGGACAGGAATGGTATGGTCTTGCCGAGGTTACACTAAGAAAGGTGCTTCATGATGAGATGCACCAACTTCGATGTGGAGGGATTAAACGATGGACATTCGTGAAGGATTAATTCCAACAGCGTTAGGGACAGCCGTAACAGCAGCGGGTTATGCCATGAAGCAGACTCGCGGATCAAACAAAATGGTCGCCAATACCGTCTTTGGTTTCGGTTTGGCACATGTTGTGTTAGGGGTCATTGACCTTGTGGAGCATCGGAGATAACGAAAAGAGAGGGCGCCCTTGCGCCCTCTCTTTTTTACATGCCTAGACAAAAGCCGGCAATATTGATTTATTTTTCCATCCATTCAGTATGGAATGTACCTTCTTTATCGATACGTTGGTACGTATGAGCTCCGAAATAATCACGTTGCGCTTGAATTAAATTGGCTGGCAGCGTTTCTGTGCGATAGCTGTCGAAATAAGCAAGGGCAGATGATAGGCAAGGAACCGGTATCCCGTTCATTACCGCCGTTGATACGACCTCACGTAACGCCCCTTGGTAGCTTTCAACGATTCCTTGGAAGTAAGGATCCAGCAGGAGGTTGTTCAGGTTCGCTTCACGATCGTAGGCATCCTTGATTTTTTGCAGGAATTGCGCACGGATGATGCAGCCGCCACGGAAAATCATCGCGATATCACCATATTGCAAGTTCCAGTCATTTTCTTCCGACGCTGCTTTCATTTGAGCGAAGCCTTGCGCGTAGGAACAGATTTTGCTCATATAAAGTGCTTTACGAATGCTTTCGATCAAAGCCTTCTTATCGCCTGTAAAGCTTTCGGCATTTGGACCGCGCAGGATTTTGCTCGCTTCGACACGTTCGTCCTTGATGGCCGAAATGAACCGGGCGAATACGGATTCGGTAATGATTGGCAGCGGTACACCAAGATCAAGGGCACTTTGGCTTGTCCATTTCCCGGTTCCCTTTTGGCCGGCTTTATCCAAAATGACATCAACCATCGGTTTCCCTGTTTCTTCATCATATTTTTTGAAGATATCAGCGGTGATTTCAATCAGATAGCTATCAAGTTCCCCTTCATTCCATTCGGTGAATACTTCATGGAATTCCTCAGCAGAAAGTCCAAGAAGATTTTTCATAAGGAAATAAGATTCGGAAATTAGCTGCATGTCGCCATACTCGATCCCGTTATGTACCATTTTCACATAATGACCTGCTCCATCCGGCCCGATATACGTACAGCAAGCATCACCATCGACTTTAGCTGAAATATCCTTCAAGATCGGTGCAACCAGTTCATATGCTTCTTTTTGACCGCCAGGCATGATGGAGGGACCCGTTAGCGCTCCTTCTTCCCCGCCCGAGACGCCTGTACCGATGAAATGGATGCCGAGCTGGCTAAGCTCCTCATTGCGGCGTTGAGTGTCCTTGAAGAACGTATTACCGCCATCAATGACGATGTCACCTTTTTCAAGTAACGGTTTTAATTGCTCGATGGTTGCATCCGTGGCCGCGCCGGCTTTAACCATCAATAAAATTTTGCGTGGCGTTTCCAATGAATCGACGAATTCTTCAAGCGTATACGCCGCTTTGACATTTTTGCCTTCCGCTTCCTTCATCATATCATCCGTTTTTGAACCTGAGCGAT
The DNA here is from genome assembly GCF_001542915.1 of Peribacillus simplex. Taxonomy (GTDB): domain Bacteria; phylum Bacillota; class Bacilli; order Bacillales; family DSM-1321; genus Peribacillus; species Peribacillus simplex_B. The sequence goes on from NZ_LNNH01000055.1 coordinate 251,306, forward strand.
TATAAACGGATATGGAATAGCCTCTGCTCTCGATATTGAATGCAAGATTCTTACCCATTACTGCGAGTCCGATAACGCCAATCTGTTGTTTTGTCATGATCATCTTTCCCTTCTTTATATCTTTTCACAGCCCAGAAGCTATTCTTTGCCACCTGGAGGATCCTTCCTCCTTGATTGCTCGAAGAAGTCTTTACTGAAGCTCGTGTCTGTTCCGATCGAACCGTGCTTCAAGGGTATTCCCTTTTTAATAATATTTTCTCCGTACTTATTTTGCAAGTGTTCCATCGCTTCATACAACGGTTCCTTTTCTGCCTCCTTTTGGAAGGAAAAAATATCCAGTTGCATGAAGGCAGACTCTTTCTCGATGACATCATGGGCGGTTACACCGAGAAGCCTGATTCCTTCGCCATTCCAATTTTTCATGAAAAGATCGGTCGCTCCAGCCAATATGTCCTTTTTTTCAAACACCGGGTTGGAGACGGTCCGGCTTCTCGTAATGGTGCGGCGATCTTTGTAACGGATCGTCACCCCTATTTTTTGGCCAAGGAGACGTTTATTTTTCAAACGGGCAGCCACCTTCCCCGAAAGCTTTTCCAGGACACCGAGCAGTTCTTTTTGGTTGGTGGAGTCATGCGGGAGTGTGGTCGAGTTTCCTATGCTCTTATGATCAAAAATCGATTCAGGATCCACGATCCTCGAATCAATGCCATTTGCCCTGTCTTTCAAACGGATTCCATTTATCCCAAGCAATTGTTTAAGCTGACTGTCCCGGGATTGGGCAAGATCTTTGATCGTAATGATGCCGATCGCATGAAGTTTTTCGGAGGTTTTTTGGCCGATGCCATGCATTTCGCCGACTTGCAGTGGCCAAAGCTTCTCGGGAATGTCCCTCTTCCTTAAAACGGTGATACCCATTGGCTTCTGCATATCCGAGGCCGTTTTGGCCAGGAATTTATTAGGTGCAATCCCTATGCTGCACGGGAGATCCATCGTGTTATAAATCCGTTCCTGAATGCTTTTTGCTATTTCCAAAGGTGAACCCAATTTGGCGCATTCGCTAATATCCAGATACCCTTCATCGATTGAAACCGGTTCAACCATCTCTGTATATTGCCTTAATAAATCAAAAATGGCCAGTGACGCCTTCCGATAACGCTCAAAATTAGGCTTCTGAATGATCAATTGGGGACAGAGTTTTTTCGCCTGCCATATCGGCATCGTCGTTTTGACCCCAAACTTCCTCGCTTCATAGCTGCAGGTGACGATTATGCCCCTTCTCTCTTCGACATTACCGGCGATGGCAAGCGGCTTACCTTTCAAAGAAACATCATAGGACATCTCCACCGAAGCATAGAAACTATTCATGTCTACATGGAGAATAACCCTGCCATTTTTTGGGTACATATCCTTCATATTGACCGTCACATCCTTGAAAAAATAAGGCTGTTTTCGCATAATTCATGCTATCCACCAAGCCATGCGGTGTGGTTGATTTCCCCTCGAAAGCTGGCTTATCCAAAGGGCGGGCGCTTGGCCTCCTCGGCGGGAACACCTGTCCCGCTGCTCCAATCCCCCTTAAATCGTTTCGATATAAAAATACGAAAAGAGCCAAAAATATAAACATATTAACCTATCCCTAGTTGGTGCTTGTCGCTTCAAGAAAAACAGCCATCATTTCATTGATGACTGTACATGTCTTCCCTCAATACTTGAACGCCCATCGCAATAAAACCGGTTACCCGCCTTAATCCGATCCACTCAATCTCTATCTTCAAATCAAGTCCGTTCATCCGTCCCTTAAAAAGACATTTCCGAAGAAAACAGGGGATGCTTATGGGGTAAGTATCTTCTCGATGGAAAAGAAAAGCCCCACATCCCCTCACCATTTTTCGCTATTACGCGGATACTTCCTGAATAATGCTGACGACCATTTCAGCAAGTTTCGTCAATTCTTCAACCGGAATTCTTTCATTCGTTGTATGGATATCTTCATAGCCGACGGCAAGATTTACAGTAGGAATCCCAAAACCGGCAATGACATTCGCATCGCTTCCGCCGCCGCTTTTGACTAGCTCGCATGGACGGCCGATTTTTTCCGCTGCTTTTCTTGCGACTTCGACGACATGATCACCAGCACCATATTTGAACCCTGGATACATGACGGTAACTTCCACTTCAGCCCGTCCGCCCATTTCAATGGCTGCCGTCTCGAATGCTTCTTTCATTCTTGCTACCTGTTTTTCCATCTTTTCAGGAATTAATGATCTTGCTTCTGCAAGGATTTCTACATGGTCACAAACGATATTCGTTTGCTGTCCTCCCTGAAAACGGCCGATGTTAGCTGTCGTTTCTTCGTCGATGCGGCCCAATGGCATTCTTGAAATCGCTTTGGACGCAATCGTTATCGCCGAAACTCCTTTTTCAGGAGCCACACCAGCATGGGCGGTCTTGCCTAAAATGGTTGCAGACACTTTCGCCTGAGTAGGTGCAGCGACCACCACATTTCCCACTTTTCCGTCACTATCAAGCGCAAAACCGAATTTAGCGGTTACAAGGGAGCGATCCATCGCCTTGGCTCCAACCAAGCCGGATTCTTCCCCGACCGTGATGATGAATTCGATTGTTCCATGCTCAATATTCTGTTCCTTCAACACTTTAAGCGTTTCTAACATGACCGCTAATCCCGCTTTGTCATCCGCTCCCAAAATGGTCGTACCGTCTGACACTATGTATCCATCCTTAATGGAAGGCTTGATGCCCTGACCAGGAACGACCGTGTCCATATGGGAAGTGAAATAGATGGTATCTACGTTTTTCTTCGTTCCTTTAAGCGTACATATTAAATTGCCTGCACCATGACCGGTAACAGCTGTTGTATCATCTTCAAAAACCTCTACACCTAATGCCGTGAATTTTTCTTTCAGGACTTTGGCGATGGCTGCTTCATTTTTCGTTTCGGAATCAATTTGTACCAATTCCATAAATTCACTTACGATACGTTCTTCATTAATCATAAAATAAAACCTCCAAAAAAGTTTTCCACTTTAATTATACTTCTAAAAGCGGCGCTCCGGCAAATAATGTGACAGTCCATCGCGCCTTCCCTTGCTTTTCAGTTCCAAAAAAATCGTGAGCGAACGTACTTATCGCTCTCTCCCTCCATAGCAGAAAGAGCCCGAACAGATATCGTTCAGGTTCTTTCTCGTACGGATTACAACGGAATATTGCCGTGTTTTTTCCATGGACGCTTTTCTTTTTTGTTGCGGAGCATTTCAAGCGATTGGATGATCTTGATCCTGGTTTCCCGGGGATCAATGACATCATCCACCATACCAAGGCTGGCAGCGACATATGGATTAGCGAATTTCTCCCGGTATTCTTCAATTTTAGCCGCACGAGTAGCTTCTGGATCTTGACTGTTTTGTATATCACGGGCAAAGATGATATTTGCCGCTCCAGCAGAGCCCATAACCGCAATTTCGGCATTCGGCCAAGCAAACGTAAGATCCGCCCCAATGGACTTACTATTTAGGGCCACATACGCTCCGCCGTATGCTTTACGCAGGATGATCGTCAATTTTGGCACGGTTGCTTCGGAGTATGCATAGAGAAGCTTTGCTCCGTGGCGGATAATCCCGCCATGCTCCTGCTTGACGCCCGGGAAGAATCCTGAAACATCTTCAAATGTAATCAAGGGAATGTTGAATGAGTCACAAAAACGAATGAAGCGGGCAGCCTTATCGGATGAATCAATATCCAGTCCGCCAGCCAACACTTTTGGCTGGTTACAAACAAGCCCCACCGATTTCCCCTTGATTCGGGCCAAGCCAATCACGATATTTTTCGCGAAGCCCTCTTGCACTTCCATGAAGGACCCCTCATCTACGACTTGCTCCAACACTTTCCGAACATCATATGGGCGGATTCCTTCAAAGGGGACAACATCCGTTAAATCCGGACGATAGTCATCTCCATCGTCACTTTCCAGAACCGGCGGCTTTTCTTCATTGTTTTGTGGTAAATAGCTCAGGAGACGTCTAACGTCAGCCAGAACTTGTTCTTCAGATGCGCCTTTGAAATGGGCATTACCGCTAATGGTATTATGTACAGTCGCTCCGCCCAATCCTTCTGATGATATCTTTTCCCCTGTAACCGTCTCAATCACTTTTGGTCCAGTAATGAACATTTGGCTCGTTTTTTCCACCATGAAAACGAAGTCGGTTATCGCTGGGGAATATACGGCTCCTCCTGCACAAGGGCCCATAATAACGGAAATTTGCGGGATGACGCCTGAATAAATCGAGTTACGGTAAAAGATTTGACCATATCCGTCAAGAGAAACTACACCTTCTTGAATGCGCGCCCCGCCAGAATCATTCAATCCGATGAAAGGCGCTCCATTTTCCGCTGCCAAATCCATGACATTGGCAATTTTCAGAGCATGCATTTCTCCCAGTGCACCGCCAAATACAGTGAAATCCTGTGAAAACAAATAGATGTCACGTCCGTTTACTTTTCCGTAGCCCGTAACGACCCCTTCTCCCGGCCCTTCTTCCTTTTCCATGCCAAAATTGGTGTTACGATGTTTGATGAAGGGATTAAGTTCGATGAACGATCCCGGATCCACTAAAAGATCGATCCTTTCCCTTGCCGTAAGTTTTCCCTTTTCATGCTGCTTATCGATTCTTTCTTCACCGCCGCCCATTTCGACTTTACGGCGTCTGTCATATAAATCATTGATCGCTCCATAGATATCGTCTGTCATCCCTGCTCCTCCTTCGATAATGCTTGTTCACAGAGCTCGTATAATACACCTGCAGTAGATTTTGGGTGAACGAAAGCAACATCCGCTGCGTGCGCTCCCTTCCGCGATGTATCATCGATCATCCGTAATCCTGATTGTTTCAATTCTTCGATTCGGGCTTCGATATCGTCTACGCCAAGGGCGACATGATGGATACCCTCACCACGCTTTTCAATGAATTTCGCGATCGGGCTTTCCGGTGATAACGCTTCCAATAATTCCAAACGGGTATTGCCTGCCATAATAAAGGCCACTTTCACACCTTGGCTTTCGACAGTCTCGATCCCTTCGAGTTCCAACTTCAGCGTTTCCGTGTAAAGCGGCAACGACTCATCCAGTGACTTGACGGCAATGCCGATATGATCGATATTTTTAATCATCATCCATCCCCCTAACCAATATTGGTTGATTCTATTAAAATATGACTATCATTCCAATGACCTAAGATTCGAAATAATAGGAACATTACACTTTTACTTGTTTCTGCTAAACGTACACGTTAAAATGAAATCAATTAAACTGTTATGAGGGAGAGAGCATATGGGAAACAAAAAAATGAGAAAAATCGTTGTATATTTAATGCTTATCTCAATGATATTAACAACGTTATTGTCGGGTATTGCATTTCTTTTGTAATAGATATCAAATGAAGAGGGGAGCCTAGGCTTCCCTCTCTTTATTTAATCGCGCCACTCTTCATTGCCAATGTTTTGAAATCCTCGGATGAATGGGTGATCAACACCTTTGTGCCGGCATTCACTTTTTCGTACAAGCGTTCCACATCGGATTTATGCATGCGTACACAGCCGTTTGAAATGAATTTACCAATCGAGGACGGTTGGTTCGTACCATGGATGCCATAGATCCTCCCATCGGTGTTCCTTGCGTCAAATCCAATCCACCTCGACCCCAATGGATTCCTTGGATCGCCGCCGGGGATATTCTTTTTTCGATAATAAGGATTGACGGCTTTGACCCTAATGGTGAATATCCCTTCGGGTGTCAGCTCCTGACTCTTCCCGGTACCGACGGGCAAAATCTCCTTGACCTCATTTTCATCGATGAACGCCAATTTGTTGCTGGCTTTATTAATGATGATGAAAGGATCGCCAGGCTTAACCGAGTGAGGTTCGGCATGTACAGATAGCGGCCACAACGAAAACATAAGCATGAAAGAAAGGATCCATCTCATTTGTATCAATTCCTTTACTTTTTTGCTTAGTTTAAGCCAAGTGCCTCTTCTTCATTCGGTGATTGCTAAGTTTGGGCAATCCCTTGAAGGAATGCTTCAGCAATAAATAGCGCTCCATTTCCTTCATGAGCTGCAATAATGCGGCCCTGGATTCAAACTCTTCCCTTGTCTGCGGAAGGGCCATCCCCCTAAAAAAGATCTCCAGCTCTTCAAGCTTGTTCAGATAAATGATGGCCGTATTTTGGGGATGGACGTTTTCGGACAGGTCTTGTATGAAATTCGCCACGATGCCGCTTTGCTTGACGACCAACGGAATATTCGTGACTAGAGGAAGAATACGTTCAATTATTTCAAATTGCTTTTCACGCATTTTGAAATAATGGTAATACAGATCCTCTTCCCTTAGAAAGTGATTCTCCACGTCCCGGAAAGCAAGGCTTTTGGCTTCATTAAGAAGATCGGCCGTTTCAGTGATTTCCTTTCCCCCCCATGTGTGATCATTATCCCGGAGATAACGGACGATCCCCATCAGAATTTCACTGAAGTTCGTTTCGATCCGCTCCTGATAGTCCAGCAGCTTATCATCCACACTAGGCATGTACAGATTCATGACAAGCGCTACCCCGATCCCGACGGCAATCAATATCGTTTCATTCATCACCAAGGAAAAAGTGATGTGTCCCGATCCATATAGATGTAAGATGATGACACAGCTCGTAACGATCCCCTCATTAATCTTCAAGGCAACGGTCGTCGGAATGAAAATCAAAAGGATCAGTCCTATGATCAGCGGATGAAAGGCGATGAATTGAAACATAAGGAAAGAATAGGTCATGGCGATTAAACAAGCTAAAAACCGGTGCCAGGAAGCATACACCGACTTCTTTTTCGTAACCTGGATACATAAAATCGTGATGATTCCCGCAGACGCGAAATTTTCCAGATTAAGCATTTGTGAAATAATGATTGCCAAGGTAGCCCCTAAAGCAGTTTTAATCGTTCTGTATCCGATTTTAAACATTGTTATGTATCACCTGGCTCTTTCGCTATCTATTATAATACTATCAGGATTACAGAATTTTTCACAGTCCTTTGACCTGGAATTTTCCGATATTTCTAAATACATTCCATCAAGAATACGTTATAGGAATAAAATAAAAAAAGGCAACCTACCTGTCACCTTTTTTCTTGATTATATCCTATTTTCTCCACTTATAAAACTTTTTCCAAGAAGTCTTTTGCTCGCTGGCTTTTCGGATTCGAAAAGAATTCATTCGGCGCACTTTCCTCAACGAGCAGGCCCTCATCCAAGAATAGAACGCGATCGGCCACTTCTTTGGCGAATCCCATTTCATGTGTCACGATCAGCATGGTCATTCCTGTATGTGCCAATGACTTCATGACCTCAAGCACTTCCTTCACCATCTCGGGATCAAGAGCTGAAGTCGGCTCATCGAAAAGCATGACCTCCGGATTCATGGCCAATGCCCGTGCAATGGCAACCCTTTGTTTTTGCCCCCCTGATAGGCGATTCGGATAGGAAGATTCTTTTTCGGCCAAGCCCACTTTGGTCAAGAGCTCACGTGCTTGCCTTACTGCCTCGCCCTTTGATAGCTTTTTCACTTTCATCGGTGCATATGTCAGATTTTCGAGCACGGTCTTGTGGGGGAATAAATGGAAGTGCTGAAATACCATACCGACATTCTCGCGCACCTTCATGATATTGGTCTTTTTATCGGTGATCACTTGATCTTTGAACGAAATTCGACCATCCGTAGGGGTTTCCAGCATATTAATGCAGCGCAAGAACGTTGATTTCCCTGATCCTGATGGTCCAATAATGGCCAACACTTCACCCTGGGCAATCTCGGTGCTGATTCCTTTCAACACCTCAAGCTTACCATAATTTTTTTTGAGTCCATCTATTTTAATCACTGCGTCTCATTCTCCTTTCAATCACTTTGCCTAAGATGGTAAGAATCATGACCATCACATAATAAATGAGACCGGCAAATAAAATCGGTTCAAAGAATTTATAGGTCTCACCGCCGACAATATAAGAACGGCGCATGATATCCCCTAACCCAATGATCGTGACGACAGCCGATTCCTTCGTTAAGGAAATCAGTTCGTTCACAAGGGATGGCAGGATATTCTTGATGGCTTGCGGCAGGATAATGTTGAGCATCATCCCAGAGTAAGGAACCCCAAGTGCCAATGCAGCCTCTCGCTGCCCTTTATCGACAGCTAAAATGCCTCCCCTGATGATTTCAGAGATGTATGCGGCAGAATTAAGTCCGAATGCTAAAAATGCAGCTTGGAATGCTTCGATTTGAATTCCAAGTATTTGCGGTGAACCAAAATAGATTAACATCAATTGCAGCACTAAAGGTGTACCGCGGAAAATGGATGTATAAAAGTCCGCAATCCAATTCAATGGCTTAATTCTACTGATTTTAAGTATAGATAATAGTATTCCCAAAACAAATCCGATTACTGCCGCAACCGCCACTACCTTTAATGTGGTCGGTATTCCCTCCATAATATATGGAAGGGAGGGCATGATCCTATCAAATTCCAGATTCACTCCATTCATCCTCTCTAAAAGACGGTCTCCGTTGACCTTCCTTGCTTCATTTAAACGGCAACAAAGCGCGGAAAAACGCTCAGAAGGCATACTCTATACTTCTGAACGCTTTTCCTCTCTCTCTGTATTATTCAGTTTCGCTGCCACCGAACCATTTCAGGATTAATTTTTCCATCTCACCATTATCTTCCATTTTCTTCAATTCAGCATTGAACTGGTCAGTCAGCTTGCTTCCTTTTTGGAAGGCGATGGCTGAACCGGCATCTTGTTCATCAGACTTGATTAAGTAGCCAACCAAATCTTTATTGTCTTTTAGATAGCCTTTTGCCACAGTATCTTCCATGATGACGGCGTCAAAACGACCTGTCGACATTTCCTGAACAACCTCTGGAATCCGATTCCGTTTTTCGATTTTCATCCCAAGACTCTTGTCTTTATTCAAGTCTGTCGCCAATGTCTCCTGAATGGATGCAAGCTGTACGCCTACCGTTTTTCCTTTTAAATCTTCAGCCGTTTTGATTTTACTATCCTGTGTCGTAATGATCATGTTTTTAGCCGTATAGTAAATATCACTGAAATCGACGGATTGTTCACGTTTTTCTGTAGGAGTCATTCCAGAAATGACAAAATCGATGGATTTGTTTTCAAGCGCAGGAACAAGACTGTTAAAATCAATATCCTTCACTTGGACTTCATATCCTAATTTTTTTCCGATCGCTTTGGCGATATCAATGTCAAACCCTTTTATTTCATCACTTTTGGAAGTTTCAACATATTCAAATGGCGGATAATCCGCAGATGTACCCATTACCAGTACCTTTTTGTCCCCATTGCCAGCTGTGCTCTTATCTTCTTTCTCTGATGTCCCGCATGCCGCTAAAATGCCAACCAATAATACGGTAGCAAGCAACAACGCTAACTGTTTTTTCAACTTCATAATTATTCCTCCAAAATGATATTTTCAATTTTTTGTTATAAAATTTGGTTTTAGTTGAAATATCAATTAATTTAAATAACTAATATTCATACACTATTTTGTATTTTAACACACTCTAAAAATTATTCAATAACGTAAATAATAGATTCATTTTTCAGAATATTAATATAATTTCCGTTGCAGCGACCATTATATTTCCACTATCATTGCCTATCTGGCACCCTTGTTTATCTTTTTTCCTAAATGTTTCTTTTTTATGCAGATTCATGAATGGAAAAACCCGCCGATCGTGGCTGGGTCCAGACCTTCGACTTAGGTTAAAGCTCTTTTCGGATTTTTACAAAGAAATGATGGAAGCTTGATTGGAGCGTAGGTGAGTCTCCATGTGGGCTCAGCACCCGAGGGAAATCAACCACACCGCATGACTTGGTGAATAGCAACAACATACGCGAAACGGTCAAAGTTTTTGCAGCTATGTAAAATTTGTACGGGGACTTTCTTAAAGAAACCGGTGCCTGCCAGGGAAATAATACAAGGATCACCCTATGCACTTCCTCGCATAAAAGATGGGTTCTTTCGAAGAACAGCAAAAGGGGTCCGGAATCCCGAACCCCTTTCCCTAACAAAATGAACCCGCAACTCGGCGGGTCCTTTCGCTTCATAAGTATAGGACTTACACTTCTTCGCAATATTGATCGAAGTAGTCTTGTAATTTTTCAACCACTGACATCGGGTGATGCCCTTCTATTTCATGGCGCTCTATCATCGTGATGATCTTTCCATCCTTAAGCAATGCGAATGATGGGGAGGATGGCGGATAACCTTCGAAGTAATCGCGCGCCTTCTCCGTTGCCGCTTTATCTTGCCCTGCAAAAACGGTTACAAGCTGGTCCGGGCGTTTATCATTATGGATTGCATGTGCTGCAGCCGGTCTCGCTATTCCCCCGGCACAGCCACAAACGGAATTGACCATGACAAGCGTGGTTCCTTTTTGTGCGAATACTTCTTCCACTTCCTCGGGAGTCGTCAATTCTGTATATCCAGCAGTCTTAATCTCATCGCGAGCCTGTTTGACCACATCGTTCATCAAAAAATTAAAATCCATATTCATGGTTTATGCCCCTTCCAAGTTTTCTCTTCCATCCTATCATAACAATTGCCACATCCTGATTCAATAAATTTACCTGCTATTTCTCCTAAAGGTTCAGACAAACAAGTTTAAAAAGAAATGGAACTGGGAAACATATGGGTAACAGCGAGAAAGCTTCACTTCACACAAAAGGAGGAGGTATGCATAAACCATGCGTGCCCCCTCCTTTTTTCACTTAAGTGTGTCCATAAAAGCTTGAAATGCCTGCTTAACGGCAGCGGTGACCGTTTTATTACCCGACATCACCTCATTTTCGAGGATGGGGAGCAGCTCCTTGATGGCTTCATTTTTATAGAACATCCTTTTAAGCTGATGATCCATTAACGAATAAAGCCATTCCCTGGCTTGCATCCTTCTCCGTTCTTGGAAAACACCAGATTTCTTTGTCGTATCGGAAAAATCCGTCAATACATCCCAAAGCTCGGGTATTCCTTTTCCGGTTATGGCAGAACATGTATAGGCTTTCCCTGCCCACCCTTTCGTTGCTGGCTGGAGAAAGTGCAGTATTCTGTTATATTCGGACTTCGTTCTAGTCGCAAGCGGGACATTATCACCATCGGCTTTATTGACCACAATTCCATCCACAAGCTCCATGATCCCTTTTTTCATTCCCTGTAATTCATCGCCTGCGCCTGTCAGGACAAGGAGCATGAAGAAATCCACCATGCTTCGGACGATCGCTTCACTTTGACCCACACCGACCGTTTCAATAAGAATGACATCAAATCCTGCCGCTTCACAAAGCAGCATCGTTTCCCTTGTTTTGCGATGAACGCCGCCCAAAGTACCTTCTGAAGGCGAGGGCCTGATGAAGGCGCGGGGATTCCTTGCCAGCTCCTCCATCCTCGTCTTATCGCCAAGGATACTCCCCCCGTTAATGGACGAGCTCGGATCGACCGCAAGGACCGCAACCTTATGGCCCCTGTCACATAAATAGCTTCCAAACGTTTCGATGAATGTGCTTTTCCCCGCACCTGGCACTCCTGAAATCCCGATTCTTATCGACCGGCCTGTATGGGGGAGGACGGAATGCAGCAATTCCTGTGCAAAATCAAAATGATGGGCAGCGTTGCTTTCAATCAATGTAATTCCTTTAGCGAGCCTTGCCCGGTCCCCTGATAAAATTCCCTTTTTCAATTCTTGGACCGATACGGAGGCATCCTGCTTTTTAACGAATTTGCTTGTTGATCCTTTGTTGCGGTCGGCGGCCAATTCCACACCTGGTTTTAATGATGAAGCAAAACCCTCCTGATTGTTAGGATCAAACCATTCCGGCTTCTTGTGATCACTCATTATTGGCCCACTTCTTCATATCCCAGGCGTCTGTATATTTCGAAGAGCACCTTTTTCGCTGCCTGGGGAATGACCGTTCCAGGTCCGAAAATGGCAGAAGCACCATTTTCCATTAAGTACTCGTAATCCTGTGCAGGGATGACACCGCCAACGATCACGATGATGTCTTCACGTCCAAGCTTTTTCAGTTCAGCCATAAGCTGCGGCAACAGGGTCTTATGCCCGGCAGCCAGTGAGCTCATGCCCACTACGTGCACATCATTTTCGACGGCCTGCAGCGCCGTTTCTTCCGGTGTTTGGAATAATGGACCGATATCGACATCATAGCCCAAATCTGCAAACCCGGTTCCCACCACTTTTGCTCCGCGATCATGACCATCCTGACCCATTTTCGCCATGAGCAAACGCGGTCTTCTTCCTTCATTTTCAAGGAATTCCTCCGTCATGCGGACAACTTCCTCTATCTCCGCTTCTCTGGAGTATGCAGCGCTATAAACGCCGCTGATGGAACGGATCGTGGCCTTGTGGCGGCCGGCAATCTCTTCGATCGCATCCGAGATTTCACCTAACGAGGCCCTTACCCTAGCAGCCTGCACAGCCAATTCAAGCAGGTTCCCCACGCCGGTTCCGGCAGCCACGGATAACGCCTGAAGGGCTTCATCCACCTTTGCTTGATCGCGTTTCCCCTTCAATTCACGTAAACGCTTAAGCTGGCTTTCGCGCACGGCGGTATTATCGATCTCCAGTATTTCAATGGCATCTTCTTTTTTCAAACGATATTTATTGACGCCCACGATCGTTTCATCTTGAGAATCGATTTTAGCCTGCCGTTTTGCCGCTGCCTCCTCGATTCTCATTTTTGGCAGTCCGGTTTCAATCGCCTTAGCCATTCCTCCAAGCTCTTCGATTTCTTCGATATGGGACCAGGCACGCTCGATCAGTTCTTCCGTAAGTGCTTCCACATAGTATGAACCTGCCCACGGATCGATGACCTTAGTAATTCCCGTCTCCTCCTGCAAATATAGTTGTGTGTTACGCGCAATCCGTGCCGAAAAATCGGTAGGCAGGGCAATGGCCTCATCCAAAGCATTCGTATGCAGGGACTGTGTATGTCCAAGGGCAGCGGCATGTGCTTCGATCAACGTCCGCGCGACATTGTTAAACGGATCTTGCTCGGAGAGACTCCAGCCAGAGGTTTGGGAATGGGTCCTCAATGCCATCGCTTTTTTGTTTTTCGGTTCGAATTGTTTCATCAGTTTCGACCAGATGAAACGAGCCGCCCTCATTTTCGCCACTTCCATGAAGTAGTTCAGCCCTACAGCCCAGAAGAATGATAGCCGCGGAGCGAACTTATCGATTGCTATGCCTGCTTTCATGCCCGTACGCGCATACTCCAGGCCATCTGCCAGCGTATAGGCAAGCTCGATATCCGCCGGTGCGCCAGCTTCTTGCAGATGATAACCGGAGATGGAGATGGAATTGAATTTCGGCATATATTTGGATGTATACTCGAAAATGTCGGCGATGATTTTCATCGACATTTCGGGGGGATAAATATACGTATTCCGAACCATATATTCCTTTAGGATGTCATTCTGGATCGTACCTGATAGTTTATCCTGTGTGACGCCTTGCTCCTCAGCTGTCACGATGTAAAAAGCCAGAATGGGTAAAACGGCACCGTTCATGGTCATTGAAACAGACATCTGATCGAGCGGAATCCCGTCGAAAAGGATTTTCATATCAAGAATGGAATCAATGGCAACACCCGCCTTCCCCACATCACCGACAACACGGGGATGATCGGAGTCATATCCACGGTGTGTGGCTAAATCAAAAGCAACGGAAAGTCCCTTTTGCCCCATCGCCAGGTTACGCCTGTAAAACGCATTGGATTCCTCCGCAGTCGAAAAACCCGCATATTGGCGTACCGTCCAAGGACGGTTGACGTACATCGAAGGATAGGGTCCCCTTGTAAATGGAGCGATGCCCGGCATACTATCCATATGCTCCAAATCGTTATTATCCGCTTTTACATAAAGCGGTTTGACCTTTATTTGTTCATTCGTCTCAAACAATAAATCATCAATTTTCTCTCCAACGGCTTTTTCAGCTTCTTTTTTCCAAGCCTCAAGCGTCCCTTTTCCTTCAGTCCTGAGTGGGTTTATCGTTGAAAAATTCGGTTTTTTCATTTCATTTCACCCCTAGCTCATGCAATAATTCCTCTAAAATGGTTATGGCATTCGTTTTTATATGGATAAAATCTTTGACACCAGCTTCGCTTAGTGCGATTTCCGTTTCCTTTTGCTGCTTGCCGGCGCAATAAATCAGGATATGTGGGAATTGCTTTTTAATTATACTAATGACAGGTGCCGCAAAATCGCTGCAGTCGGCTTCGCTGGCACAAACACAATAGATGGCAAGATTGGTCGAAGCCACGTATTCGACTGCTTCCTCAATGGTTTGACATCCTTCACTTTCCAGCGTTTCGATGCCTCCTGCCGCAGCAAGTCCTTTTATGAAATCGGCACGCGGCTTATAGCATTTGATGTCTTTCAAATTAATCAATCCGATTTTCGGTGACGCACCGCCATTGACCTTATGCCTTTCACTGCTCAGTCTGATCCGTTCGAACTGGACAGATAACCGCTCCAAGGTAATCGGCATAATATCCATCGGTTTCCCTGTCTTCATATATGATTCACGGTCAGCATGTGCAGGTGCTTTGATCCGATCTGCTGGATTGGGATATACATTCGTCCCGATCATGCTTTCTTTTCTATAAGCTGCATTTTGGATTCTTTTTTGGAAGACATCCGTTAGTTCCTTCTGAAGGGTTCCTTGCTTGATTATCGCCAATATCCCGCCTGCTTCGTCGATTTCAAGAAATTTTCCCCAAGCTTTTTCAGCCAATTCATCCGTTAATTGCTCTACATACCAAGAACCGCCTGCAGGATCGACGACGGTCGTTATATTCGTTTCTTCTTTTAGTATCAAGTGTGTGTTACGGGCGATCCTTTCCGAAAAATCATCCGTTCCGACACTAGCATGATTGAATGGGTGGATTTGAAGATACTCAATGCCCCCAATGGCAGCCGCAAAGGCTTGGTTGGTGGTCCGAAGGATATTGACATGCTCATCATACAGCGTTTCCGTCAATTCGGACGTAACGGCATGTATCGCCATTTTAAAATGTTCCGGGGCTGTCTCGAAGGCTTCTGCAAGACAGGCCCAAAGCCGCCTCGCAGCCCTTAATTTAGCGATGTTCATGAAGTAATTGGAGTCCACTGCAAAAGAAAAGACGAATTTTTCGGCCAAGGAAGCGATAGACATGCCTTGTTTTTGCCCTTCCGATAAATATTGGACAGCAGCCGATAACCCGTACGCGATTTCTTGCAGGGCATTGGCTCCGCCGTTATGGTATATCGCCGTATTGATCAGGACGGTTTTTAAATCTTGACCTATCTTTTGATACTCTTCAATCGTTTTCAGCCATTTTGCAAAGTAACCATCCGTATCTACCGGCATCTGGCCGCCTATGAGCCATTGGCCGATCGGGTCTTCAGCAAGCACGCCTGTCAATTGGGCATTTTGGGATTCGGCCGCAGCTTTGAATTGTGGCAGGAATTCCTTTTGGCCCCCCTTTAAATCAATGAAAACCGGTATGTCCTTTAGCGGAATGTTCTTGGTCAAATTTACAAACCTTGCCCCCTCAGCAAGCATTCGAGCCGGGAATGCGACGGAATTTTGGCCGCGCTTGAATGCTGCCAGCATTTTTTCATTTGCCTCTTCCGCCGTGTTACCGCTTACAGGCTGGACGACTAGCCAAGGTTTTTCATGATAACCCATGGGAGATGTTCCGCGCGTGAAAGGAAAGAATCCTGGTAATTCCGGTTTTTTTGCTCTTGAATCCGCCGTATAGAGGGGATCAAGGGTGATGCCTTCATATGTATGCGTTTTTAATTGTTCAATCGTTTTTCCTTTTAAAGTGACTTCCACAGCTTCTTTCCATTCCGCAAAAGAAGGCTTCGGAAAGGTTATGTTTTTTACATCTTTAAGCTCCACTTGTAATCGCTTTCTTATCGTGAGTCAGCTCGAACGTCCTATCCTTTTTTTTGCGGAGAACGAACGCTCAGTCAGTTTAGATAAGAAAGCCACCCTCCCATCGATATGATCTGGATCATACTAACATTCTATCATAATTTTCTTGCAATTTAAGGTAATGGAACTTTTTTACCTACGAAAGGTGAAGTACAGTATCTAATACCTGTATTAGAACAGCTCTATATTCAAATAATAGCAAAAATAAAATTTTTGTCGATGTTTTTCTAAGGAAAACGGCGGACAAAAAAAGGAAGGACCTATTTAAACCGGCCTTCCTTTTTCATTCTTTTAGTATATTGAAGTGTTATCTTTGGAAATATTTTCGATGATTTCTTTGACCCTGGCAAGGAACCGGCCGCATACAAGACCGTCCAAAACACGGTGGTCAAGAGACAGGCAGAGATTCACCATATCCCGTACCGCAATCATGTCATTAATCACAACTGGACGTTTTACGATCGTTTCGACTTGGAGGATGGCCGCCTGTGGATAATTGATGATTCCCATGGACTGCACGGAACCGAATGACCCCGTGTTATTCACCGTGAAGGTGCCGCCCTGCATATCCTCCGCTTTTAACCTTCCGGCCTTCACTTTTGAGGCAAGCTCTTGAATTTCCCTTGCAATTCCTTTAATTGATTTTTCATCTGCATTTTTGATGACAGGCACAAATAAGGCATCCTCCGTCGCAACGGCAATCGATATATTGATCTCTTTCTTTTGGATGATTTTATCT
Organism: Peribacillus simplex; assembly: GCF_001542915.1. Classification (GTDB taxonomy): domain Bacteria; phylum Bacillota; class Bacilli; order Bacillales; family DSM-1321; genus Peribacillus; species Peribacillus simplex_B. The sequence goes on from NZ_LNNH01000055.1 coordinate 268,109, forward strand.
CCTGCCCACATTGAATTAAGCTCGGGAAATTCCGTTAATGCTTGAGCGATTGCTTTTACGAAAAAGGCAAAGTACGTCAAATTATATCCTTCTTTTTGTTTAAAGCCGGATTTAAGATTATCACGCAGTTTTACCATATTGGTTGCGTCCACTTCCACCATCGTCCAAGCATGCGGTATTTCGTGCTTGCTTTTTAACATATTGGAGGCGATTGCTTTACGCACGCCGGTAACGGCAATTTCCTTATCGCCAGCAGCAGTCGGAACCTGTGGCACGGTACCTTCTATTGCTGGGCGCCGAGTCATTGCAGGGGCTTCTTCCACCGGGGCAGCCTCTGTTGATTGGGATGGTTCATCAGCGCCAGGAACGTTCCCGGACTCTACAAGCTTAAGTAAATCCTTGCGGGTGATTCGCCCTTCACTCCCCGTACCCTTCACTTTGGAAAGATCGATTCCATGCTCCTGGGAAAGCTTCAATACGGCAGGTGAATACCGAGCCTTCCTTGATTGGTCGGCTGTTTGCTGTACTTCTTTTGTAACGGGCGCTCCAGCTTTTTCTTCCGTTTGAGTAGCTGCTTGTCCTTGATTTTCGTTATCCGTGTTTGCCGATTCAACTTCAATCGAGCAAATGACTTCCCCGACGGCCAACGTTTGGTTCTCATCCGCCTTCAGTTCCTTGATGATGCCGGTAAAGGAAGAAGGAACCTCAGCATTTACTTTATCCGTCATCACTTCAGCCAACGGGTCGTATTTCGTGACATGATCGCCAGGCTTAACAAGCCATTTACTGATGGTTCCTTCTGTGACGCTTTCGCCTAGTTGAGGCATCTTCATTAATTCCATAGCCATAAATCGTTCCTCCTTCTTAACAGTCATTAATACTCTGCCAATTCCCTCATCGCTTTTTCCACTTTATCGGGATTGACCATAAAATGTTTTTCCATCGTAGGGGCATAAGGCATGGCAGGTACATCAGGTCCGGCCAATCTCCTTACAGGAGCATCCAAATCGAACAGGCAATTTTCGGCGATGATGGCTGCCACCTCACTCATGATGCTCCCTTCCTTATTATCCTCGGTAACCAGAAGCACTTTCCCCGTTTTCGAGGCTGCTTCGATGATGGCTTCCTTGTCTAAAGGATAGACCGTCCGCAAATCCAGAACGTGTGCGGAAATCCCATCTGCTGCCAATTTTTCTGCAGCCTGGAGGGCAAAATGCACGCATAGTCCATAAGAAATGACCGTTATGTCTTCTCCTTCCCTTTTCACATCCGCCTTACCGATGGGCAGTACATAATCTTCGGTTGGCACCTCTCCCTTGATCAAGCGGTAGGCGCGTTTATGTTCAAAGAAAAGCACGGGATCTTCATCGCGAATGGCTGCTTTGAGCAGGCCCTTGACATCATATGGCGTGGATGGCATCACAATTTTCAATCCAGGCTGATTGGCAAAAATGGCTTCCACCGATTGGGAGTGATACAGGGCTCCATGGATTCCTCCGCCATATGGAGCACGAATTACCATGGGGCAACTCCAGTCATTATTAGAGCGATATCTAATTTTCGCTGCCTCCGAAACAATTTGGTTAATGGCAGGCATGATGAAATCGGCAAATTGCATTTCCGCAATTGGCCGTAGCCCATACATGGCCGCCCCAATTCCCACCCCTGCAATGGCAGATTCGGCCAGCGGGGTATCAATGACCCTGTCTTCACCGAATTGCTCGTATAAACCATTGGTGGCTTTGAAGACGCCGCCTTTTTTACCAACATCTTCCCCTAGTACGAATACACGGGAATCCCTTTCCATCTCTTCCCTCATTGCCATCGTTACGGCATCTATATAAGAAATCACTGGCATTCTATTACCCCCTTACTTTTGTGCATACACATGGTTCATCGCACTTTCAGCCTTCGGATATGGAGCATTTTCAGCATAATCAGTCGCTTCATTGACTATCTTCATGACTTCATCATTCATTAGTTTTTCAGACTCATCGTCCAAGATGCCCACTTCCTTCAAATAGGCTCCGAACGTTTTGATGGAATCCTTTGTTTTTGCTTCGGCCACTTCGTCGGCAGTCCGGTAGCTCCGGTCATCATCATCACTGGAATGTGGGGTTAGCCGATAGGAAACGGTTTCCACCAGGGTAGGTCCCTCTCCCCTTCGCGCACGGTCTGCCGCTTCTTTCACTGCCGCATATACCTCCAATGGATCATTTCCATCCACTGTTATGCCGGGCATGCCATAGCCTATTGCCCTATCGGAAACATTTTCACACGAAAGCTGTTTCGAAATAGGAACCGATATCGCATACTTATTATTTTCACACATGAAAATCACCGGTAGCTTATGTACACCTGCGAAGTTTGCACCTTCATGAAAATCACCCTGATTTGATGAGCCTTCCCCGAACGTTACGAAGGTTACCAAATCCTGCCCTTCCATCTTCCCTGCAAGGGCAATCCCGACTGCATGCGGGACCTGTGTCGTAACAGGTGATGAACCAGTGACGATCCTATTTTTCTTTTGACCAAAATGGCCAGGCATTTGACGGCCGCCGGAATTGGGATCTTCCTCTTTCGCGAAGCCTGATAGCATCAAGTCTTTTGCAGTCATTCCAAAGGTCAGCACTACACCTACATCCCGATAATATGGCAATACATAATCCTTTTGCCGATCAAGCGCAAACGCTGCCCCGACCTGTGCAGCTTCTTGCCCCTGACAGGAAATCACGAAGGGGATTTTCCCGGATCGGTTCAACAGCCACATCCGCTCATCTATCCTCCGGGATAATAGCATGGTCCGGTACATATCCAGAACCGTTTCTTCATTTAAGCCTAATTGTTCATGACGTTTTTCTGACATCATAAAACCTCCTGACCTTATTCTTTATGAATGAATGGCAAGTCCATCGACAGCAAGCGCAGCCTCGCCGATTGCTTCGGAAAGACTTGGGTGCGGATGAATGGTCTTTGCTATCTCCCAAGGCGTCGCATCAAGCACACTGGCAAGACCAGCTTCGGAAATCATATCCGTGACATGCGGTCCTATCATATGAACCCCCAGGATATCATCCGTTTTCTTGTCTGCAATGATTTTGACGAAGCCATCCGCTTCCCCGAAAACAAGTGCCTTACCGACGGCCCGGAATGGGAATTTACCAATTTTAAGCTCGTACCCTTCCTTTTTCGCCTGCTCTTCTGTCAAGCCGACGCTGGCCGCTTCAGGACTTGAATATACACATTTAGATATAAGTGAATAATCCAATCGTTCCGGTTTTTGACCAGCCATATGTTCAACGGCTGTAATCCCTTCATGTGAAGCGACGTGAGCCAATTGCAAACCGCCGATACAGTCCCCGATCGCGTAGATATGCGTTTCCTTCGTTTGGAAGAACTCATTGGTTTCAATGAAGCCCTTTTCTTTCACGATATCCGTATTTTCAAGGCCGATTCCTTCAACATTTGCCGATCGGCCTACGGAAACTAGCATTTTTTCAGCCGTGAATTCCTGTGTCACTCCATTTACTTCTGCAGAAATGGCTACTGAACCATCCTTTTTCAGGGTTTCCGGCAGCACCTTGGCTCCCGTGACGATTTTGACGCCTTTCTTGCTGAGGAGACGCTTCATTTCACTTGAAATATCATTGTCCTCGGTCGGGATGATCCTATCCGCATATTCCAGTACCGTTACGTCCACACCAAAATCATTCAGCATCGATGCCCATTCAATCCCGATGACTCCGCCACCTACAATTATGATCGAACCTGGCAGGCTCTCAAGCTTAAGAGCTTCATCCGAAGTAAGCACCAACTCGCCATCGATTTGCAATCCTGGAAGTGTCCTTGGACGTGAACCGGTAGCGATGATGATATTCTGGGGAATCAGCATTTCATTTTCAGTGCCATTGTTCATTTCCACGGAAATCGTTCCTGGCATCGGCGAAAAGATCGATGGACCAAGGATACGCCCCAATCCTTCATACACCGTTATCTTCCCTTGTTTCATCAAGTGCTGGACACCCTTATAAAGTTGTTCGACGACTTTATTTTTCCTGTCCTGCACCTTTGAGAAATCCACCTGGACATCTCCGGTAACAATACCGAATTCCTCACTTTTCACGGCAGTCTGATACACCTCCGCACTTCTTAAAAGTGCTTTTGAAGGGATACATCCATTATGTAGACACGTACCGCCGAGTTTTCCTTTCTCCACGACAGCCGTTTTCAAACCTAATTGAGCAGCCCTTATTGCAGCCACATACCCGCCAGTTCCTCCTCCGAGGATAACGAGGTCAAATTCTTCAGCCAAAATGACTCCTCCTCACTATTAAACAATGGGTCCTGATTTCCCTGTCCCTATTTATTACGTTATCCATGTTAAAGATTCCTGTGTTCACTTGAAAATAATCACAGGAATCTTGATGTTGCATCATTGAAATCATTTACGTCCATTCAAGATATGCTTTTCATTTTGCAGAAATTGGCTTCTTGAATTCCTCATTCTTGCAATTCGTTCCTCTGCCATCCGGTCCGCCGCTTTATAAGTTGGAATTTGATCACGTTTTGCAATCTCGATCACTCGTTCAATGGTGTCATAAACCATTTCCACCTTCTTAAGGGCTCTTTCCCGATTATACCCTAAAAGCTCATCGGCGACATTTATGACTCCGCCTGCATTAATGACATAATCAGGAGCATAGATAATGCCCTTCTCATGGATTTGGTCACCATGAACAGCTTCCTTCAATTGATTATTGGCTGCTCCTGCAATGACCTTCGCCTTGATTTGGTTGATGGTTTGATCATTGATGACGGCACCTAATGCACAAGGTGCATAGATATCGCATTCGACTCCATAAATCTCATCCGTATTCACGGCAGTTGCGCCAAACGCTTCAACCGCACGGGCCACGCTATCTTTATTGATATCCGTAACGATGAGCTTAGCTCCCTCCTCATGAAGATGACGGCATAAGTTATAGGCTACATTCCCGACGCCTTGAACGGCAACGACCTTCCCTTCCAATGAATCCGTGCCGAAAGCTTCTTTTGCCGCGGCCTTCATTCCGCGATAAACGCCATAAGCCGTTACAGGGGACGGGTTGCCTGAAGAACCGAATGCAGGGGAAATCCCGGTTACAAAATCCGTTTCTTCATGTATAAGATCCATATCCTCCACCGTTGTCCCTACATCTTCAGCTGTTATATAACGTCCGTTCAACCCTTGGATATACCTTCCGAAGGCACGGAACATTTCTTCATTTTTATCTTTACGCGGATCGCCGATGATGACGGTTTTCCCTCCGCCTAAATTCAACCCGGCAGCCGCGTTCTTATAGGTCATTCCTTTTGAGAGCCTCAAGGCATCTTCGATTGCATCCTCCTCGGAAGCATACGTCCACATCCTCGTACCGCCAAGCGCTGGTCCCAACGTCGTATCATGAATGGCTATGATCGCTTTCAATCCTGATTGTTTATCCTGACAGAATAGCAATTGTTCGTAATCATACTTCTCAAGATATTTAAAAATTTCCATAAAGAAATCCTCCCTAGGTGTTTTAATGCGTGACAGTTTATGCAAGGATGAAAAGGTTCAGCCTTACCGGTTACTACGTTCATTTGGATTTAAATTTGCTGCTTACATGATATTTTCCCCACTGGAAAAAGTGCGCTCGTAACATGAAACTTTGCCGCCTATCGTACGCCTTAACTCATTGCGTACACTTCAATAAATATGCAAATAACATGCCAATAAAAGGATGCCAAAAGCCCCGGTCACAACAGAATGTGGATGCCTGTTGAAAAGTTTACCCATTATAGCCTATACCAAAATTAAAAAAATTTCATGCCGGAAGTGAATTCTCACCTAAATTAAAATAAATCAGAAAATTCCATGCAACATCTTGCACACTGCGCAATATCTTGCGTGCAATAATTATCATAGTTCTAATTTTTCCATTTTATAATATAGATTTCTGACTGAAATCCCCAGCGCTTTTGCCGTAAGCGTTTTATTTCCATTAAAGGTATGTACCGCCTGCTCGATGATTTCTGCTTCATACTGGTCTATTATCTCCGATAGCTTTTTACCTGATACGTATGAAGGCGGCTTCGTCGTCGCTTCTTTATCATGTTTGAATGATATCGTTTCGATAAAATCCGGAATATGCTGGATATCAATGGTTGTCTCATTCAATTTCATGAAAATGATCGCCCGTCCTAAAATGTTCTCCAGTTCCCTGACATTCCCCGGCCAGTCATAGTTTTGCATCTTCTCTATGGCAGCATCGGTGATTCCCTCTATGCTCCTGCCATACTCCTGATTGATTTTATGGATTAAATGTTCCGCCAGTTCCCTCAAATCTTCCTTTCGCTTTCGAAGGGGAGCGATGAAAATGGGCATGCGGTTCAGCCTGAAATATAAGTCTTCCCTGAAAGTTCCATTTCTTATCGCTTTTTCAAGATTGATATTCGTGGCGGCTATGACCCTGACATTGATGGCAATTGGCTTTGTTCCGCCTACTCTGATGATTTCCCGCTCTTGTAAAACCCGAAGCAATTTAGCTTGGATATTGGCTGGCAATTCGCCAATTTCGTCCAAAAAGATACTCCCTTGATTGGCCTCTTCAAAAAAACCGACCTTTCCGCCCCTGATTGCTCCTGTAAAGGCTCCCTCTTCATATCCGAACAGTTCACTTTCCAGTAATGATTCAGAGATGGCTGCACAATTGACTCGAACGAATTTATTGAATTTCCTATCGCTCGCATTATGGATGGCATGGGCAAAAAGCTCCTTGCCTGTCCCTGATTCGCCCCTCAATAAGACAGTCGCCGGTGTCCTTGCCGATAATTTCGCCTGTTCAACGGGAAGCTTCATCTCTTCGGAAGCCCCTATTATATCATCAAAGGAATATTTGGCCTGTAGCGTCCTGATGATCTGTCGTGCCCGGTTCAATTCATGCGTCAGGTTTTGAATTTCCGAAACATCATGAATGACGCCCACACTTCCTTTCAGGTGTCCATCGACAATGATCGGAGCAACATTCACAATGACTTCCTTATGCTTCGGCCCGACACGCATATTGACACCCCTTACAGGCTTTTTTGTCTGGAGCACTTTCATATGCATGCTCTCGCCCTCGTAAATGTCAATGGAGGCCGGCTTCCCAATCACTTGGGTCTTTGTCAAGCCAGTGATTCGTGTATACGCAGGATTGATCAAAAGTCCCCTACCCTTCTCATCAACGACTGAAATGGCTTCATCACTGGATTGAATGATCGCTTGCAGCATCGTCTGAATTTCTTTCAAATCCGTGATTTGCTCCGCCAATTGTACCGCTTCCGTCTTGTTCCTGAACATGGAAAACGCACCGATTACTTGCTTTTCGGCATTTACGAGAGGAATTCTTGTCGCAATGAGCTCCAATCCATTATCCAGGATGATTCGTTGATTTACTTCTTTCCGGTTCGTTTCCATGACACGCAATAACCCCGTTGAAGGGACGAGATCTGTAATGTGCCTGCCAATGACATCCTTACGTTTTGCATTCGCTGCTCGTTCGGCACTATCATTGAACATGACGACCAATCCGTCATGGTCGATCACGACCATTCCTTCACTGGTCGTATTAAGGATCAAGTCCATTTTTGCCGAAGCGTTCTCCAATTTATTGATCAACCGATTTTTTTCTTCAAATAGCTTGGACATGATGAGGGCTACGCTGCCAGGAATGAGGATCGTTTTTTCGCCCATCTCCCTTTTGATCTCTTTATAGACTGATGGATCTCCCGTGGTATCGACGATGATGTCCAGATCCTCGTTCATCCCCTCGCTCCAGCTAGTCACTGTAGGAATCCTTCGTTCTTTTGCAACCAGCATCCCTTCTGCTAATCCATTCGTATCAGCCATACAAACAATCGAGAATACTTCACTTTCCGAAAGGAGTTTCAACACGGTTGTGCCCCCGACGCCCCCTCCTACTATCATGACCTTTTGCATGAGCCATCTCCCTTCCAACTAATCCCCAATGAGAAAATCTCCCTACAATCCTTTTCGTGCTCTCCCCTCATTTTACCATATTGAAATCCCTTGAAAAACAGTCATTCAGCTTGCAGCTTCCAGTCCTTTTCTGCATTCCCGAAACTTGACAAATTTTTTATATCCTTTATCATTTTTTTAAGACGGAATTATCGGAAGGGATTTGACCGCATGAAACGCTTACTCGCTTTTATGATTCTTTTTATACCCGGGGCCTTTGCCGCCTATGGCATAAAAATAATGAGGGACATGGTGTTCGGTATTTTACAGCCTCCCTATCCACTCCTTTGGATGCAATTCTTGATCGGCCTGATCATTACCATTGGCGGGATTGCCTTTATTGCAGGGTTCATCCTTCATCGGGATCGAAAACAAAACAAAGTCCAAAGCAGGTTCAATAAGTTTTGATTCTTAAAAAGAAGGTGCCCTCTCAAAATATGGGCACCTTCTTTTTATTGGCCATTTTCATACTTTATTGTTATTCGCCAAGTCATGCAGTGTGGTTGGTTTCAGCATGACAGAGGGCTAAACGGTGAGCCTCCCCGGCTTGAACGCCCGTTTTAGCCGCACCTGTCCCGCTGCACCTGCAGGAATCTGCTCCCCTGCCCTAAAATTAAAAAACAACAATCATTACGAAAAGAGCCTTTTCTATACTACCTATGATGTCCTTCCCTGATCCGAACCGCTTCTTCCGGAAAATCGGTGATGAAGGCGCTGCATCCCAAGTCGAATAATCGCCTCATTTCGGCTGCTTTATTGATGGTATAGGGGCGTACAGGCATACCCATGCTCAAACAGGCTTGAATGATGACATCGGGGGCAGCACGAATATTCGGGTGGATGGCGCTTCCGCCAATTGCCTTTGCATAAACCCACGGCATGTAAAGACCATCCCGATAAAGCGGTGCGGTTTCCAGTTCAGGCGCTAATTGGTGACAAGTCACCAAACTATAATGATTGAAGGAAGAAAGAATGATCCTATCCTCCATTTTGTAGGCACGGACGAGTTGTATGACCTTCGCTTCCAAGCCTGGATACAGAAAAAGCGTGTTTTTCAATTCAATATTGCACAACAACTGATTATGGCTTAGCCAAATCAATAATTCCACGAGGGTCGGTATTTTTTCTCTTCCCCATTTCCCCTTTGTACCGAAGGATGCATTGAGGGTTTTCAACTCCCGCAGTGTCCGATCCTTCACATATCCCGATGCATTTGTCGTTCGGTCGAGCTTCTCGTCATGGATGATGACCACTTCCCCGTCTTTCGAGAGCTGGACGTCCGTTTCAATTCCATCCGCTCCGACGCGTACCGCTTCATTGAATGCGGACATCGTATTTTCCGGATGTGTTCCTGCCGAGCCTCGATGAGCAAAGATTAAGGTCATGTTAACGCCCCCACCTCTCATAAACCGTCATATCCCAATTTATGAAAAGCAAAGCAAAAATATTTACATCAATATCAAGCCTTCAGCGGAATTCAATCAAAATGCAGGTGATTATTTTCGGCATAAAAGGTTCCTTTCGTCATAACATTCAATTTCCTTTCCAGACTTTTGATTTGCAACCGTGTATCGGGAAACGCCATTTGTCCAATCATGATTTCCCCTTCCCCTTTAGATTCAAGCATATCCATGATCGATTTCCGTTCCTCATCAATTTGAAAAATTTGGGCGAGCATACTTTCCAACCGCTTTCTGGTTTGTTCATATTGGAAATGCTGCACTTCAGTCCATTCACCAAGAAACATCTCATACACTTCAAGCTTTTCCTTGATCAATTCCAATTGTTCAAGCTTTGATTTATATAAAAGCAAGATCTGGTTCAATTCATCCTTGATAAGATTACGGTTAAACCCCTTAACATTAATGACCGTTTTCCGTTGCATACGGTTACCGATCACTGCCGCCCTCACCTTTGCTTGAGCTTCGATAACGCCGCCAATCAATTTCCCCTTTTTTTCATCAGTGAAAATATTCTTTGCTTTAAGGAAGCTGCCTAGTGAATATGATCCGATATGTATATTTTCCCCTGCCGTCAAGTGGCATTCATTGGCGTGTTTCACAAAAATGTTCCTTTCTGCAGAAACCTTTGATAGGCCTTTACCGAATATGCCGCCTTTAATGAAAACGTCTCCCTCTTTTGATTTGATTTCTTTCACATTGCTTATACCGAGCTCACTTAGTATGGAAATATCCTTTGTAGCCGTCACGGAAAAATGGTCCACGACTGTCCCTTTAACCGTAACGCTTCCATCAAATTCGATATGCCCGGTTTCAATCCCTACATCTCCATCAATCGATAAGTGGGGGCCTACCGTGATCTTCCCATCCCTGAAGTCCACTACCCCGTCAATCAACGCCCTGAGTACGATCTTACCGTCTTCCTCATATGGCTCAACCGTTTTTTTGTCATAAACAAGGTGTTTGTCTTTTCCTTTTCTAGGCAACGCAAGCTCCCCTGTAATCAACTGCCCCATTTCTCCTGAGGAAGGCGGTATCCTTTCACCGAGCCAATCGCCCTTCTTCACCTCATCAAGAAAACTCATATCATAATAATCAGCTTTACCATCTTCCCTGACCGCAGGTTTTCGTTCCGATCGTTTAAAATAGGTAACGACGGCATCCTTGCCATGGACTGGTTCTTTCCCAATCGCAATGACCTTACGATCGTTGATGGTCAGTTCGTTTTGCAAAACATTCATCAATATGCCGTCTGTAATATGTTCCTTTTGAAGGCTCTCGAGAATATTTCCCACGATGGCTGAATGATTTTCTTTAAGGTGAGCTTCTGAACAATTGAGTTTTACACGTGCAGACATTTTATCCTCAGCCATGTCCAACTCGATTATGGGTTTCAGCCGGCCCACCGGAATTCTCTCCCCGGTAGCCTCCGTCAGGGCTTGTTTTAAGTCTTTTACATGCTCCAGCATGATTTGTGGGAACTTGAGCAGGACTGGGTTAAAACCCAAAATGGAAAAGCCCTTCAGAAAAACGGTTATATATACCAATCCTGACGCCGATTCTAATACAAAATGCTCATTTTCTTCAAAGATCAAGTACATCCCCCCTCATCGTACGATTATATATACCTATGATTATAATCTAAAAATTAAGATAAAAGCCACAAAAGGAACCACCTTTGTAAGAAAACTGAATATTCTGATAATACAACAAACAAAAACGCCTTTTATTTATTGGATTCTTCCTGCAAAATCCAATAAATAAAAGGCGTTTAATTTTTAGCCGGCATGTAAAAAGTCGAAGTTGCAAAACCACAAGCATCTTCTTCCTGTCTAGTGCCACCAGCAAGGGGATTCTTATTTATCTTTAGCGGCTCTAGCCTTTATCTGATCAATGGATTACATACGAATCTTATCAACAGGTTCCCCGTATCCCTGTCAAGAAGCTTTATGTTCAAGACGGAGCTTGTCGGCGACCATCGCGATGAATTCGGAATTCGTAGGCTTTGCCTTAGTCATGCTGACGGTATAACCGAATAGGGATGAAATGGATTCGATGTTACCGCGGCTCCAGGCCACTTCAATCGCATGGCGGATGGCACGCTCAACACGGCTGGCGGTTGTATTGTATTTTTTGGCAATATCCGGATACAACACTTTGGTGATCGACCCCAACAGTTCAATATCGTTGTACACCATGGATATGGCTTCCCTTAAATACAAATAACCCTTAATATGTGCAGGCACACCAATCTCATGGATAATGCTTGTAATGCTGGCATCCAGGTTCTTGGGCTTGGATTCATTTTGGGGACGATAACTGAATTGGCTATGATTTTTCAATACTGCCTGCCCTTTATTGCTCACCTGACGAATATGATTGGCCAAATTCTCCATATCAAAAGGCTTCAGGATGAAGTAGGACGCGCCCAAATCAACGGCTTTTTTCGTGACATCTTCTTGACCAAAGGCAGTAAGCATAATTACGTTAGGCATGGCACCCCGTTTTACTTCACGAAGCTTCTCCAATACACCTAACCCATCTAAATGAGGCATGATAATATCGAGGATCAATATATCGGGATCAACGTTTTCCAGCATCCCCAGGCAATCTTGACCGTTATGGGCTACCCCGATTACCTCCATATCTTCCTGTGCAGAAATGTATTCTTCCAGAAGGCCAACAAGTTCTCTATTATCATCTACAACGCACACCTTAATTTTTTTCACGCTTGATTTCCTCCTCAACTACAATTGGTCTTTTTTTCTATATGACTAAATTCTATTGTAATTGAACTTTTCGACAATGGAAACTAAATTCCTTTTATTTTTGAAAAAATATAAGGAATTCAATATTATTCTCCCGATATCTCTAGTTTTCGACTTCGTTTGCTATTCGAATAAATCGATTGTCGAAAAATCTTCACATCGTTATCATTTTATCACATCGTTTCAAAAAAACCTCCTACTTTTTAAATAAAACAGCTGTAAATCCTTCGCTTCTCCTTATTTGCCGCTATTCTCTCCGTGGCTCAATCAAAAAAAGGGCATCCTAAAGGATACCCGGTCTTCAACTTGCCTTTTCATAATTATCTTTGTCGTATATATTGATACCGGCTTCGTTTAACATCCATTCAATATGGACTCCATACCCACTTGTAGGATCATTGACAAATACATGGGTGACTGCACCGATTAATTTCCCATTTTGTATGATAGGACTGCCGCTCATACCTTGAACGATCCCGCCCGTTTTTTGAAGCAATTCTTTATCCGTCACTTTCAAGACCATTCCTTTGATGGCAGGAAATTTTTGAGGGATGGAACTGACGATTTCCACATCGAATTCTTCTACTTTGGAGCCATCCACCACAGTCAGGATTTTTGCTGGTCCTTCCTTTACCTCATGGGAAAGGGTGATGGGAAGTGCTTTGTCACTGATTCCGTTTTTGAAATCCTGATTTAATTTTCCAAAGATTCCAAAGGGACTATTTCGATTGATATTGCCTATTTTTTCTTTATTGGATGAAAAGCGTGCCAATTTTTCTCCCGGGTCACCATTACTTCCCTTTTCAATGGAAGTGACCGTCGATTGAACAATTTGTCCATCCTTTACAACAATCGGTTTTTTCGTGTCCATATCAGAAATAACATGTCCCAATGCCCCATATTTTTTCGAATCCGGGTGATAAAAGGTCATCGTTCCTATGCCAGCTGCTGAATCACGGATATATAAACCCAATTTGTATGTTCCTTCATTCTTATCTTTCAAAGGTAAAAGGGTACTATGAAGCACTTCGTTATCACGATTGATGACAAGTTTCAACGCTTCCCCCTTCTCACCTGCCTGCTGAACAAAAGGGGTTACATCCCCCATCTTCTTTATCGTCTGACCATTGATTTCTGTAATAATATCGCCGATTTCAATCTTCGCTTTTTCTCCTGGTGATTTTTTCCCCTGCGCAGTATCAATGAGATGATGACCTACAACGAGCACCCCAAGAGTATTAAGTTTCACCCCGATGGATTGGCCCCCGGGCATGACTTTAAAGTCCTTCAACACCCGAATGTCGACCTTTTTGGCAGGCAATCCCGCCACATCAAGTAACACTTCGTTCGTTCCTGGTTTCTCGGCACCAAGCGTAATTGAAGCTTGCTCATCATGAAGCGAAATCCCGTCACTGGATCCCGAAGCTTTTGCAGAAACAGGCAATGATTTGGAAATACTATATTGACTTCCTTCAAATAGTACAAGATGATTTGGAATTAAAAAATATTCACGAGATGGCTGGTATAACCCTAATGTTAATAGCGAAACAAGGAGAATTCCACCGATGATCCTGTTTATCCATACAAATTTCAATCCATTCACTCTCCTCGCTCTCTGAAACTTTATGGCTACACCTTTAATTTAGCCCTCATGACAATCATTTATAACAGGAGCAAAAAATAAAAGCTATCCGTTTTTGGATAGCTTTACAATGAATGCTTATGAGGAAGTTAATAAATGTTCATAATCTTCTTACGCGCCCATCAAGAAGTGATCTTCAGCCTTTTGGCCAGCTGTATTAACTCATTGGCATGCTGCTTCGTCAAGTCGGTAATCTCGACCCCCGAAATCATCCTGCCGATTTCTTTTATTTTTTCCGTTTCAATCAAAGGCTTCACGGAGGTATTCGTCCGTCCTGCCCTGACATTTTTCGCAATGAATAAATGGGTATCCGCCATGGCTGCGACCTGTGGCAAATGAGATATGCACAAAACCTGAGACCCCGTGGCCACTTTATAAATCTTCTCGGCAATGGATTGTGCAACCCGCCCGCTGACACCAGTGTCCACTTCATCGAATATAATCGAAGTAATGCCTTGATGCTTGGAAAAAATGCTTTTCAGCGCGAGCATGATCCGCGACAGCTCTCCCCCCGAGGCAATTTTGGAAAGGGGTTTTAATGGTTCGCCGGGATTCGTGGAAATATAAAATTCCATGGAGTCCAGCCCGGACTGATTGATTCCCTTATCTGACAACTCATCGAACGTATAAGCCGTTTGATGGAAATGAGGTTCGAAAATTGTTTTTTCCATGTATAAATCTTTTAATTCCTGATGAATTTTTTTTGTAAGCTGTTGAGCGAACCCCTGGCGTAATTCAGACAGGTTCTTTGCTTCAACAATTAAATCGGCCTTAATCGATTTCATTTCCTTTTCAAGCTTAGCGATATGCGTTTCCCTATTAAGCAGCTTTTCGACTTCCTCTTCAATGCCTGCGCCATATTCGAGGATTTCCTCGATGGACCGTCCGTATTTCCGTTTCAATTGATTTATTTCATTTAGGCGTCCCTCGATGAATTCAACACGTTCCGTATCATAATCCAAGGAATCCAATTGATCTCGGATGTTCGATACGGCTTCCTCGAGCAGGAAGTAACTATTGGAGACGATTTCTGAGCTGGCTTGTAGCCCCTCATCCAGCCCTGCCGCCTCTTCCATGTTATTCATGGCTACCGACAGCCAATCAATTGCATGCTGCTCACCGTTTAATGCATTATAGCTCGTTTGCAGCGCTTCATGGATTTTCTCGAAATTATTAATTTTTTTCCGCTCTTCCATCAATTCTTCATCTTCCTGAAGTTTCAAGTCGGCCTTTTGGATTTCATCGAATTGAAATTGGATCAAGTCAAGACGGTGCACCATTTGCTGCTCATTCTGACTTAAATCATTCAATTGCTTCGAAGCGGATTCATATTGTTTATATAGCTTTTGGTATTCGGTAAGTGCAGACGCGATGTTTTCACCGCCAAATTGATCCAGCAACGGCAAATGGAGTCGTTCATCCATTAATTCCTGATGTTCATGCTGGCCATGGATATCAATCAGAGTCCGCCCTATCTCACGTAAAATGGCAATCGTCACAAGTTTTCCATTTACCCGGCATACGCTTTTTCCGCTAAGCGAGATGTCTCTTCGAAGAATGGCCATCCCATCATTCATGTCCAAGCCGAATTCTTCCGCCTTGGCAAAGACCGGATGTTTTTCATCATCTATTTGAAACAGCCCTTCTATTTCCGCCTTTGACTCTCCATGACGAATAAACTCGGAGGAACCACGCCCCCCAACCAAAAGATGGACGGCATCTATAATAATTGATTTACCTGCCCCTGTTTCACCGGTCAAGACAGTCAAGCCTTTCTCGAACGAAACGGACAGGCTGTCTATGATCGCAAAATTCCTAATCGATAGTTCTGTTAACAAACGGGTCACCTCACAAAATTATTAGAGCATGTCCAAGAATTTGCCGGAAATGATCTTTGCATCTTCCTCAGAGCGGCAAATGATCAAGCACGTATCATCGCCGCCGATCGTTCCGAGTATTTCTTGCCAATTCAAATTATCAATCAATGCACAGATTGCCTGGGCATTACCCGGAAGCATTTTCATGACGAGTAAATTGTTCGCTGCATCGATTCGTACAAAAGCATCAACAAGGATTCTCTTTAATTTTTGAAGCGGGTTGAAACGTTGATCGGCAGGCAGGCTGTATTTATACCTGCCATCCGTTAACGGGACCTTTACAAGATGGAGCTCTTTGATATCCCGCGATACCGTGGCCTGAGTCACGTTGTATCCAGCCAATTTCAGTTCTTCAACCAACTCATCTTGCGTCTCGATATCGTTATTGGTGATAATGTCCCTAATTTTTATATGTCGTTGCCCTTTATTCATAAGCAGAAGCACCTCTTCTCAACTGTTGTTCATCTATTGGTCATGCGCATCACTTTCATATCATGGATAAAGCTTCCGGTTTAGTAAGGCTTCGCAATCTTCACTGTGTGCAAATAGCCGCCCTTACGGTGGTTAATATTAATGGTAGCGGATTTTTATGCAATTGTACAATTTTTTCTCTAAATGGCATGCGTTGCGCTTTCATTAATTGTTTCTATGCTGCCAAGGCTCCTTCAAAAGATTCCCCAGAAGGTAAAAAGCTCCTTTTAGCCAACCATTCAGCCAAAGGAGCCCTCTAAAGTTCAAGCTATTCTTTTTTAAACTGGGCATGTGCTTCCGAAACGATCTCATCAACCGTTTTGGATAGCTTGAATTCTCCATCTTCTTTGGATCCTTGCCAATGTAAATGAAGCAGGAATTCAATATTTCCATCGCCGCCTGTAATCGGCGAGAAGGAGGCATCCAAAATATCGTAGCCTTCTTTTTTTGCAAAAGAAATGATTTTATCCAGCACTAGCTTGTGAATTTTAGGATCACGAACAATTCCCTTTTTTCCCACTTGATCCTTTCCAGCTTCGAATTGCGGTTTCACTAAGGCAACGACGTCACTGTTAGGAACGAGCAGGGTCTTTAACACAGGTAAAATTAAGGTGAGCGAGATGAAAGAAACATCGATGCTTGCAAAGTTCGGCATCTCCCCATCCAGATCTGCCGGTGTAACATAACGGAAGTTGGTCCGTTCCATCACTTTTACCCGTTCATCCTGCCTAAGCTTCCAGGCAAGTTGATTATAGCCGACATCCAGTGCATAAGACATCGTCGCACCATTTTGCAAAGCGCAATCGGTGAACCCGCCAGTTGATGATCCGATATCCAGGAGGATCTTTCCGTCCATTTGCAAGTCGAATTCGTTTAAGGCTTTCTCCAGTTTCAGCCCGCCTCTTGACACATAAGGCATGACTTTACCTTTGATCGTAAATTCGAGATCGACTGGCACCTTTTCCCCCGGCTTTTCGTACCTCTCTTCATTCGCGTAGACAAGACCGGCCATAACCATCCGCTTAGCTTTTTCACGTGTATCGGCCAAGCCCTGTTCTACAAGCAATACATCTACTCTTTCTTTCATTACTTTCATAATTGTCAGGCCCTTTTTTCTTTTTTGGGTGTTATCATTTTTATCTTTTTAATGGCAATTTCGGTCGTTAAGCCAATTTCTTCCAGCAATTCATCGACACTTCCATGTTCAATGAAATAATCCGGAATGCCCATTCGATCGATGATGGCTCCATAAAAGCCCTGATCATGTGCATATTCCAGTACAGAACTTCCAAAACCGCCCTGCAGCACAGCTTCTTCTATCGTCAGGATCGGCATTTTTTCACCGAGTAGGCTGCTTAGCATCTTCTCATCCAAAGGTTTTATGAACCTGGCATTGATCACCTTAACGGAATAATCCTCTTTCTCCAGCCGTTCTGCAGCCTCAAGGGCCATCGGAATCGTTGTGCCGAACGTCAAGATGGCAGCATCCGTTCCTTCTTTCAGAACTTCCCATGATCCGATTGGTATCTGCTTCAATTCGCTATCCATCGCAACGCCCCAGCCATTTCCGCGCGGGAAACGCATAGCGATGGGGCCATCATTATAGCTTATGGCCGTATTGACCATATGCTGACCTTCGTTTTCGTCCTTAGGCATCATCAATACCATATTCGGAACGTGCCGTAAGAAAGCAATATCGAAAACGCCTTGGTGCGTTTCCCCATCGGAGCCAACCAACCCGGCACGATCGATGCCTATGAATACGTTCAAATTCTGGCGGCATATATCATGGACCACTTGGTCATAGGCCCTTTGGAGAAAGGTCGAATAAATGGCCAGGAATGGTTTCATGTTTTGCGTAGCCAAGCCAGCTGCAAAAGTGGCAGCATGCTGCTCGGCAATCCCTACATCATAGAAACGCTCAGGGAATTCTTGAGCAAACCCCACCAATTTCGAACCGACCGGCATGGCAGGCGTTATGGCGACTATCCGTTCGTCTTCACGAGCAAGCCTGCTGACCGTATCGCTCACAAGCGCACTCCACGCAGGCCCTTTTGTAGGGGATTTGACGAAATCGCCTGTTTCGATCTTGTATGGGCCTGTCCCATGCCAATTTCCTGTAGTGTCCAACTCGGCTGGGGAATAGCCCTTGCCTTTTTTCGTGATGACATGCAGCAGGACCGGTCCCTTCGTTTTCTTCGCATATCTTAAATTCTCCAGCAGTTCTTCATAATTATGGCCATCTACAGGGCCAAGGTATGTGAAACCGAGTTCTTCGAAGAAAATTCCTGAAACCAATAAATACTTCATGCTATCTTTCAAGCGTTCGGCAGTAGCTGCAAGCTTTCCTCCGACGGCAGGAATTTTTTTCAATAGCAGCTCCAATTCATCTTTTGCCCAGTTATATTTACCTGCCGTACGCAATCTTCCCAATATGGTGTGCAATGCTCCAACGTTAGGGGCGATCGACATTTCATTATCATTAAGAATGACGATCATGTCCTTTTTTTCGTCCCCGATATGATTCAAGGCTTCAAGTGCCATGCCGCCTGTAAGGGCTCCATCACCGATTACAGGTAAAATGAAACTTTTTTCACCCTTGATATCACGGGCAGCAGCCATTCCCATGGCAGCCGAAAGGGAAGTTGAACTGTGGCCGGTTTCCCATACATCATGGGGGCTTTCAATCATTTTCGGAAAGCCGCACAGCCCTTTGTATTTCTTTAAGGAATCGAACTCCCCAGCCCTGCCTGTCAGGATTTTGTGGACATATGATTGATGTCCGACATCCCACAGGATTTTATCATTGGGACTGTCAAACTCTTTATGCAAAGCAATGGTCAATTCCACGACTCCTAAATTGGGGCCGATGTGCCCGCCGGTGACCGATAGTTTTTCTACAAGGAATTTACGAATATCCACACTTAACTCGACTAGTTCTTCATTATTCATCTTCTTCAAAAAAGAAGGGTCTTTTATAGATAGAAGATCCAAATAGGACCACTCACTTTCTGTCATTTTCGGTTGGAAGCAAAACAAATCCTCATCAAGAGGGATATATTGAAGACTTGACCGAAAAATTGGTTTTAAGTTAAAAATAGCCGCCAACACCCAGGTGATTTCGGCGGCTTCATTACCTATTTAATCACGTAACTCCATTAAAAAGCGATCTTGTTTTTCACATATTTTTGCACAATGAGTATACCATAAAACCTTAATTGATAACAAATTTAGCCACAATCAATGATTTCGGGTGGCTATTAAATCCGTCAGCTCATTCAGCAAATCGGTTTCCAGGGCCGTTTTTGCTAAAGAGGCATGGGCAAGGCCAATATGCTGTTCAAGCTTCTCCTTCGCCCCTTGGAGCGAAAGCAGTGAAGGATATGTGCTTTTATGGTTTCCTTCATCACTGCCAACCGGCTTGCCAATCAACTCAACAGATCCTTCAATATCCAGAATATCATCCCGTATCTGAAAAGCAAGCCCTAGGTGATAGCCAAAGTTACGTAAATGCTGAAGCTGCTCTCCATTCGCTCCTGATAATATGGCTCCGGAGAGAACACTTGCCGTCAGCAGCTTGCCCGTTTTATGTTCATGGATATACTCCAATTCCCTGAGGGTCAACTGCTTATCTTCCCCTTCCATATCGGCGACTTGACCGCCAACCATCCCCTCTGCTCCGGCAGACTTGGCGATTTCGCTTACAAGGTCCAGTTTCATTTGGGCCGTCACCTCGGGATCGTTCATACCCGAGATCAATTGGAAGCTATATGTAAGTAAGGCATCACCGGCAAGAACGGCTACGGCCTCACCAAATACTTTATGGTTCGTCGGTTTTCCGCGGCGGAGATCATCATCATCCATCGCGGGAAGGTCATCATGAATTAAAGAATAGGTATGGATCATTTCAATCGCTGCCGCTGCCGGAATTCCCATTCTCAAGTTTTTCCCGAATGCCCCCAACACTGCAAAAACCAATAAAGGGCGTATTCTTTTTCCGCCGGCTTCGAGTGAATAGGCCATCGCCTCTTTCACCACAGCCGGAGCTTCAAGCTTTTTAACGTATTCAATGATTTCCGTTTCGATTATTGCTTTGTATTCTTTAGAAAAAAGATCGAAGGATGTTGGACTCATGTTATTCTTCCTCCTGGACAACGAAGTTTTCAAGTTCCCCGTCTTCCCGTAAAATTTGGGTCAGCTGATCTTCAACCGCCTTAAGCTTCGTATGACACAGCCTGGATAAGTCCATACCTTGTTTATATATGGAAATGGCTTCTTCAAGGGGCACATCTCCTTCTTCAAGCTGTTCCACAATTTTTTCCAGATTCTCCATCGCTTCTTCGAATGTAGCTTCCTGTTTTTTTGTCATGGTTCAATTCGCTCCTTAATATCTTTAATTTCACACTCAAGAGTGCCATCCTTTATGGAAACGGCTATCTTCTCCCCAATGGATACCTGCTGCGTGCTTTTCACGAGCGTCTCATCTCCAGTAAAAACCAACCCATAGCCCCGCTCCATGATTTTCAACGGGCTGAGGGCAGATAATGTGGCCGTCATATGGACGAATTGCTGCGATTTATGCCGATAGATTGCTTCCATCGCCCGACGCAATTTTTTTTCATGCTGCTGCAATTCTTCCTGAGCATTTTTTACCGCTTGTTCAGGATGCTGCTTCTTAAGAATATCGTTCAACTGGTTTAGCCCATCCTTCTTTTTCAAGAAGTACCGGGTACTTGTCTTCAAAAGCCTGTCCTTCGTCCTGTCAAGCTGTTCAAGCTTTTGTTCATACATTTTATGAGGATAACGGAAAGCATAGGATCTCTCCAGCCTCGTCAATTTGGTGCTTTCAAAATTCACCGCCTCACGAATCGAACGGGTCAAGCGATTCTTTCGGTTCATCAGGCGTTCCAGTATTTCATTGAGATGCGGCACCGCTAGCTCTGCGGCACCGGTCGGTGTCGGCGCACGCATATCAGCGACAAAGTCAGCAATCGTAAAATCAGTTTCGTGTCCGACAGCGGAAATGATCGGAATATCGGAATCATAGATCGATTCAGCCACGATTTCTTCATTGAAAGCCCATAGCTCCTCGATCGAACCGCCGCCCCTTCCGACTATGAGCACATCGCTCTCCGCCCTTGCATTAGCCATCGAGATCGCTTTTGCAATCGATTTAGCGGCATTATTCCCTTGGACAAGCGCAGGGTATACGATGATCTTCGCAATAGGGTACCTCCGCTTGATGGTCGTCAGGATATCCCGCAATGCAGCACCGGTCGGAGAGGTTATGACCCCTACCGATTTAGGGTACTGTGGAATCATTTTCTTATGTTCGGCCAAAAACAACCCTGCCGCTTCCAGCTTTTTCTTCAGCTGCTCATAAGCCAGATACAAATCGCCCACTCCGTCCGGGGCCATGCTTTTCACATAAAGCTGATACTGTCCGCTCGCTTCATATAATGAAATATCACCCTTTACAAGTACCTTCATTCCATTTTCGGGCATGAATTTCATCCCCTTGGAATTAGCGGCAAACATAACGGAGAGGAGGCGGGCCTTTTCATCCTTGAGCGTAAAATACATATGTCCGCTCGTATGTTGTTTAAAATTCGAAATTTCACCTTTTATGTACACATTTTGTAAATGGGGGTCGACGTCAAACTTCCTTTTAATGTACTTCGTTAATGCCGACACGCTCAAATATTGCTGGTTACTCATATCATGTCTCCTTCCGACGGGAATCGGATATAAAGAAAGCTCACCTATAGGTTACACGTAATACGTCATTAAAATTTATGAATGGAAAAAAGCGGTCTCCCGTTATTATAAAACAAGAGGTCCGCTTCTTTAAATGTTTTAACGCTTTTTTCAGCTTTTTAATGCTGATTTTCTCTGTTCAAATGTTTTTTGAGCAGATTTGACCGTATTCTTCATAAGCATCGTAATCGTCATGGGACCGACGCCTTTAGGAACAGGGGTAATGTATGAAGCCTTGTTTTTCACTTCTTCAAACGCCACATCACCGCAAAGCTTTCCTTCATCATTCCTGTTCATCCCAACATCAATGACGACCGCACCTTCTTTAATATGATCACTTGTGATCGTATCCCTCTTACCGACAGCTGCCACGACCACATCGGCTTGCTTGGTGAAATACGCAAGATCCTTTGTCTTAGAATGACAGTATGTAACGGTTGCGTTCGCATTTAAAAACAATTGTCCGGCTGGTTTCCCGACGATATTGCTTCTTCCGACAATGACCACATGCTTTCCTTCAAGCTCATAGCCGATATGCTCAAGCATCACCATAATCCCGTATGGCGTACAAGGTAAGAAAGCATCCTGACCAGTCATCATCCGCCCAATGTTAATCGGATGGAACCCATCCACATCCTTTTCCGGGGAAATCGCTTCGATGATCGCCTTTTCAGAAATATGCCCTGGCAATGGCAGCTGCACCAATATGCCATGGATGCTTTCATCCTGGTTCAGTTCATTGATGATCTGCATTAATTCCTCCTGAGATAGATCTGCAGGCTTTTTGATCAAAACGGAATGCATCCCCACGTCTTCACAGGCTTTTTGCTTATTGCGTACATAAGTCTGTGAGGCTTGGTTATCACCGACGAGAATGACAGCCAAACCCGGGACCATATCTTTTTCACGTAAATGTTGAACTTCCTTGCTGATTTCCTGCCTAACTGCCTCTGCAATTTCTTTACCATTAATGATTTGAGCTGACATGTGTATATTCCTCCCAAGTTAATTTTTGCTAAAGAAATTGCCGGGAGATTCATGGCTTTAGACTGCAGCCTTAGCTGTCGCTTTTCACCTTCACTTTGGATAAAACGGCATTCACAAAGCTGCTTGATTGATCATCACCGAATTTCTTAGCAATTTCAATAGCTTCATTCATTGCGACACTTACAGGCACATCTTCACTGTGAACCATTTCATAAATCGCGATTCGCAGTAAATTCCGATCAATGTTCGCTAATCTTTCCAGCGTCCAGTTCTCTAAATTGTCCCTGATCATTCCATCAAGCTGTTCTCGATTTTCCGTAATCCCCATGACTAATTTCTTGAAATATTCATCAGTAGGAGCGCCATCCAATACGCTTTCCATTGCTTCTTCGGCACCCGACTTGGCAATATCGATCTGATATAGTGCTTGAAGGGATTTTTCACGGGCTACTCTTCTTTTCATAATCTTACTCCTTTAACATCTACTATTATATATGAAAACGCCAGAACAAACGAACATTAAATAACTTTTTTTCAAAAACATTAAGATTTACAGCGTGTTTTTCCGTATTTCAGCTGCTTTTCACAAAATCAAAGGAGAAAAAGGCATAATCACCTTGATTAACCTATCATCCCCCGATCTTTTCCAGCAAGAAAACACGATTCAATCATTTGAATGTGCCAAAAAAAGTGCTTGCCTGGCTTTCATGCTCATATTTCACCTTTTACACAATAACAGAAATCACCCTTGAATTAAAGGGAAACTTCCAGACACCGCCTTATTATGTTCATTTACCATAATATTATCAGTCCAGCCCGGATGAATAGCGATGCAATCATTGAGCCGGCATCCAAACAAACAAAAACCCGGCTTTTTGCCGGGTTTCTGCAGGTGTGAATCGAATGGTGCCACTTACACTTCTTGTTCGTAATCCGCTTCTTGCTTCGCGTTTTCAAATGCTATGCCCACTACATGGATGTTCACTTCACCAGCATCGATGGCCGTCATGTTCAACAAGGCTTCACGAATGTTATCTTGCACTTCTTGGGCAACTTTCGGAATTGAAACACCAAATTTCATGACGCAATAAAGTTCGACTTTGATCGATTCTCCCGTCAAGTCCACTTTAACACCCTTACCGTGGTTCTTTTTACCAAGCTTTTCAACTACACCAGTAGCGAAATTACCGCGCATATGTGCAACACCTTCAACTTCCGATGCAGCAATGCCCGCAATTACCTCAATCACCTCAGGTGCAATCTCCACTTTGCCTAGTCCACTATTAAAATCATTCATTTCGAGTAATTGGCCTTCCATTTCACTCATTCAAAAGCACCTCCTGTCTTCCTTTACATTATGAGTTCATTACATCATATATTTCAAGGAATTTGGTATTAAATTCTCCCGATACGAATTGTTCATGCTGAAGCAGCTTAATATGGAACGGAATGGTTGTGCTGATTCCTTCAATGACAAATTCACCTAAAGCGCGCTTCATTTTCTCGATCGCTTCTTCTCTTGTCGGTGCATGGACAATCAATTTAGCAATCATGGAATCATAATATGGCGGTATCGAGTACCCTGGGTATGCTGCGGAGTCCACCCTTACTCCATACCCTCCTGGAGGTAAATACATGTGTATTTTTCCAGCTGAAGGCATAAAATTCTTTTCTGGGTTTTCCGCATTGATCCGGCATTCGATGGACCAGCCGTTAAACGTTACATCCTCTTGTGAAAGGGATAGTTTATCACCTGAAGCGACTTTGATTTGTTCTTTGATCAAATCCACTCCTGTCACCATTTCCGTGACTGGGTGTTCAACCTGGATACGTGTATTCATTTCCATAAAGTAGTATTTTCTATTCACATAGTCATAAATAAATTCGACGGTACCGGCTCCTGAATAATTAACCGCAAGAGCCGCCGTAACTGCAGCCTGCCCCATTTCCGCACGTGTTTCACCATCCAGTGCCGGAGATGGAGTTTCTTCAACCAGCTTTTGCAAGCGTCGTTGAATGGAACAGTCACGCTCACCTAAATGGATGGCATTGCCATGGTTATCGGCCATGACTTGAATTTCAACATGACGGAAATCCTCAATGAATTTTTCAATATAAACACCCGGATTGCCGAATGCCGTCGCGGCTTCCTGTTGCGTGATGTTAATGCCCTTGATGAGATCTTCTTCGGTCCTTGCGACCCGGATCCCTTTACCGCCGCCGCCGGCAGTGGCTTTGATGATGACTGGGTAGCCCATTTCATTGGCAAGGGCCACTCCCTCATCGGTATCTTTGATGATGCCTTTGGAACCGGGAACGATCGGAACCCCAGCTTTTCGCATCGTTTCCCTTGCCACGTCCTTAGTTCCCATTTTATTGATCGCTTCAGGGCTAGGACCGATGAATATGATATTGCATTCACGGCAAAGCTCCGCAAAATTCGCATTTTCAGCAAGGAAACCATATCCAGGGTGAATCGCATCCGATCCCGTTTTCTTGGCCGTACTGATGATGTTCGTTGTATTTAAATAACTGTCTTTGGATAGTTTGGGACCGATGCAATAGGCTTCATCGGCAATTTGGACATGAAGGGCTTCTTTGTCAGCTTCCGAATAAACCGCTACAGTCTCAATCCCCAGCTCCTTGCATGCCCGGATGATTCGGACAGCAATTTCGCCTCGATTGGCAATTAATACCTTTTTAATCATTTAGAAACAGCTCCTCATTCCGGCTTTACTAAAAATAATGGTTGACCATATTCTACAAGTTGTCCTTCTTTTACAAGGACTTCAACGACTTCACCGCTAACTTCGGCTTCGATTTCATTGAAGAGTTTCATCGCCTCGACGATGCAGACAATCGAATCCGTTGTCACTTTATCGCCCGCTTTTACGTAGGCCGGAGAATCCGGTGCAGGTGATTGGTAAAATGTCCCTACCATAGGAGATGTGATCTTATGTAAATTTTCCCGTTCAGAGACGGCAGGAGCCGGTGCTGCCGGTTCAACAGCTTTTACCGCCTCAGGAGCAGCGGCAGGCTTAACCTCGACAGCTGCATTGGCTTGAAGGGCGTCCAGAGAAATTGCCGGCTGGATGGCTGTAACCGTTTCAGTTTTCTTTAATTTAATTTTCGTTCCTTCATTTTCATAAACGAATTCACTTATATTGGATTGATCGACTAGCTTGATGATTTCACGAATTTCTTGCACTTTCATTTTGTGCACCCCTTGTCTAATTTAATATGAGTTTGTGAGGCAATAATATTTTATGTAACATCTTATACCCTCTTACCCTCAGCTTATCTCTATCTTGTCCAATTCTGCAAGATGAAGCCGGTCCTCCATCCGAAAGCGAATTCACTCTACCTGTTTTATAACAGAAATTTCACTTTCCCAAAATATTGTTTCCTGTAGAGAATTGAAAAGTTTATGACCAGCTTCTAACATCATACAATATTAGCTTATACAAATTCAATGATAGATTAGTTGCAAGTTGATATCCATACTTCCATTCTACACCTTTATTATAATATTGTGAATTCTTTACCCTTCATTTCCTTTGCATTTACCTGGATATTTCAGCGATTATCCTTCTGGAGTAACAGTTACTCCCCTTTATATTACTATTTTAGAAAAGTATATTCTTTATACCTGGTTGATTTCCCACTATCAAATGGCATAAAAAAGCTTTTCCTCTAAAATTTACTCCTGATGCACTAACGAGAAAAAGACAAAAAAAAAATCCCTTTTTTTATAAAGGGAGACCTTCAAACTAGAGCTGTTGTGTATCAGAGTTTCCTTCTGATTTGAGATTATTTTTCAGGTTGGAAATCGACCACTACATTTTGTGCATCGCTCACTTCTTTGCGGACCAGGCGGATAATGTTGTTGGCTTCTGTTTTTGTTTGTTTATCAGCCTTGACACTCACCTTAACATCCGTACCATCGACGCGAACCAATGCAGCATTATAATCCATGGCCACAATTAAGTTTTCAATGATATTTTCTTTAACCTTCGTTTCACTTAATTGTTCGATTTTAGCATACGCTTCGTCTCTTTCTTCAGCCGAAAGGTCTGTATTGCCCATCTTTTCTGTCAATTCTTCATTCAGCTTTGCGCGTTCATCCTCGATCTGCATCCTTAATGATTCGAATTCATCCCCTGATGCTATCGTTACAGATGAACCTTCTGCATTTTTGGACGATTCTTTATTCCCTTTGCTTTCACCTTTTGTGTCAGCTTTGTTGTCTGTTTTCATTTCCGTTTTGTTTTCTGCCTTATTTTCTGCCTTATTTTCCGCCTTTTCCGCTTGCTCCGTTGCCGTCATATCGGCAGCATTTTCTTCAGGAGCGGTTAAATAATAGACTGAAAGGACAACGACCAGACTTAGCATAGTCAATAACCAAACCGTTTGCTTTTTTAATAACATGATAATTTTCCCCCTTATTTTTTAGGCATGACAGAAACCCTGTGACTCGGTACATCAAGTGATCGTGTGACAGCTTCGACGATCCACTTTTTGATTTGAATGTTTTCGGCTCCTTTAGCGACTACAAGGACTCCCCTTACAATAGGTTTCTTTGTTTCGGAAATGATCGGCCCTTCTTTTTCGCCGCTTTTGACTAAAACTAGTTGTTCATCCACCGATGTATCCTCGACCGTCCTTTTGCCGCCTTCCTGATCGGTTTCTTGCGTGACCTGCTTTTGGGTGACTTTATTTCTTTCATATACTTTTTTCTCGGATGCATCCACGTAGATTACGACTTTTACATCCTTGACTCCCGTTATCGATTCCAACGCTTCCTTCATTTCATTTTGAAGGTATATTTCATAATCCTTCGTGTTCTTGAATTCGGATTGATTTTTCTGACCGAATGTTTCGACATCATCCTTTTCTTCTTGCTTGTTATTGAATACCGTCTTCACGTCGGATGTTTGTCCCGTCTGGTTGGTGGTCAACAGATTACCTGCCATCATGATCCCCGCTCCCAAAAGGACAACGATTAAAGCATAGACATACAGGGAAGGTTTTTTTTCCTTCGGCTCTTTTTGGTCAGGATCCTTATTCAATAGTTTTTGCAGCCAGGATAATGGACCTTTGTCTTTGTTCAATACTTAAGTCACTTCCTTTCCCCGGCGATTTCAATGATCTCTTTATCGACAGACCAACTTGTTGCCAGAAAACTTTTGACCGCATCCAGATTGGCATCGTTCGAAGGTGATGGCCTCTCTGCGTTAATATCGATTTTTGCAACAGCCTCTATCGAAGTGTCTTCTTTCCCTTCTGCCTTTTCCAAAGAAATGTTGATATTTTGCAAATCTTCCACGCTTGGTTTTTCCTCATTCTTGACGGCAACATCAATCGCACTGATCTTCATGTTATAATCCTTCATCAGCTCCTCTTCCACATCTGCCTTTAAGTCAACAGCCATTTGTTTTAAAATATATGCACCCTGGGTAGCTTGTATTTCTTTTTTCTTCATTTCTGTCAAATTTCCCAAATCTTTTTTTTTCTGATTTTCAAATTCGCTCGTCGCGGCAGATAATATTTCATCGAAATCCTTATTGAATAACCCCAATATAGGAGTGATGATGATCGCAATCAATAAAAGTCCGATGACCATTTTGGCATATTTCTGCAAGGCTGAATTGGGAAGGAGCATATCGATTACTGTGGCAAGCAAAACGAACACAATGATATTGGATACCCAGCCAGCTAAAAAACTCACCAAGCCCTCCTCCTTTCTAACGAACCATCAGTGTAATGTTTCCAGAGGCGATGATTACCGTGATACTTAAAAAGAACATGAGTGATACGATCGCCAAGGCGGCAAAAATATAAATCATGCTTTTACTGATGATGTCGAGGCATTTTATTACCGGACCGCCGCCAAGCGGCTGCAAAAGACTGGCTGCCAGTTTATAGACAAAAGAAATCATCAGGATTTTTATCGCTGGAAAGGTCGTGATGAGCAGCAATATGATGACGCCCGATAAGCCCACCGTATTTTTCAGAAGGACGGAGGCACTGATGACCGTATCCGTTGCATCAGTGAACATGCGCCCGATTACTGGTATGAAGTTACCTGTCACGAATTTGGCCGTTCTGATCGTAACCCCGTCCGCTACAGCGGAGGATGCCCCTTGAACGGAAATGACGCCAAGGAATATGGTCATGAACGCTCCAAGGATGCCGATGGCAAAGTTACGGAGAAGCTGGGCGAGCTGTGTTACTTTGTAATGTTCGGTCAGCGTGCTGACGATGCTCAAAATCGCTGCAAAGAATAATAAGGGGAGAACGATGAATTGCACCAGGATGCCGCTTGTGTTCATTAAAAACATTAAGACCGGATGAAAGAAGGCCGCTGATATAAGCCCGCCTGACGCAGCTATCAAAGCCAAAAGAAGCGGGATGAGCGCCATCAAAAAGGAAATCATCAAATCTATCGTGTCTTTTGTATATTCGATCGCGACATGGAAACTGTTGAGCGCCAGAATGATAAGCACCATATAAACGATTGCATAAGCGACCTTACTCACGGAACTTTGCTCGAACGCATTCTGCAAATTCTGCAAAAACATGCTGAAAACGGTTAACAGGATAAGAGAGCCCAGCAGCTTGCCGTTGACGAGCAGCTCATGAAAAACGAATTTTGTGATGCCCTTCAGCCACTGGTCAAAGGAGAATTTCTTATCCCCGCTTACAAAATCCATGAAACTCCCTTTCTGGCTTTCCGGTAAGAATCCGCCATATTCCGTGACAATGTCATCCCAATATTGTTTAAGCTCATCAACCCCCAGTCTTTCTATTTGGGCTTGTACCAGTTCGGACTGCATGATCGGCTCTTGAACGCTTTCTGTATTTTCAGGATTTTCGGCAGCTTGTCCAATAGATGTATGCAAAAAAAAGAGTAAAATGAATAGGATCGATAAGTAAGGCATCCGCTGCTTCATACATTCACCTCATTGACTAGTAGGAATCATCCATTAACTCGGGAGCATCTGAATGATCGTTTCGATAATGACCGTCAATATTGGAATTGCCATCGCCAGGATCAGGATTTTCCCGCTCAATTCTATTTTTGAAGCGAGCGAGCCCTGCCCGGCATCTTTCGTAATTTGCGAGGCGAACTCAGCAATATAGGCAATTCCGATTATTTTTAAGATGGTCTCCAGATAGACCGTATTTACATTGGCATTAACTGCGATTTTCTCTAACATTAAAATGATCTCGTATATTTTATCTGCCAGAAAAAGAAAAATGGAGCACCCTACAAAAACGATAAGCAGGAATGCCAAATTTGGTTTTTGCTCCTTGACGATCAAGGCCAGAAAGGTGGCAACCAGGGCAATGGCTACGATTTTTATGATTTCAATCGCCAATCCCCCCTTACTGAAATAGGAATACAGATTTAATTTTTTGGAATAAGTCCTCCACTACGGATGCGACCATGAATAAAATATAGATGAATCCGAAAAGTGTCACCCACTGGGCATACTCCTTCTTCCCGACCTGGTCGAGTATCGTATGAAGAAATGCTACAACAAGCCCCACACCCGCTATTTTGAATATGATGTCCACATCAATGCCCATTTTCATTCCCCCCACATAAACTACATCAGCAAAATGATCAATAACAATCCAGTTAGAAAACCAAGACTTTTCATCATTTTTTCATATTTTCCCTGTCGTTCGAGTGCATCGCTCTCTTCCCGTTCCAAATGTGCCATCGTCAGCATGATCTGTTTTTGTTGATGATGCCTATCGCTTTTCCCAAGCGTCTCCCCGAACTGTGAAAGGATTTCGAACTCCCCCTGCTTCAAGGCCAGGGATTTCCATATTTTCTTCAAGCTCTCATCCCATGCTTCCTTGACGGTGGTCTCACCTGACTTGAGCCGATTGGCGAATGTTTCGAAAAAGTTGGATAATGGATTTGTCAGCTGCTTGGAAAGCTTCCTTGCCGCTTCTTGCAAAGGTGTATGTCCATACATGATTTCCGCTTCAAGCGATTGCATCGCAACTTTAAGCTGTCTCAGCTGCCGCGGCCTCAAACTCAATTTTTTGGCAGCCTCGAAACCTGCCCAAGTCGTGGCTATGATGATGATGGCAGCACCAACCAACTTAAACATGCGGCTTCACACTTTCATCAGAAAAAATAGGGACCCCAGCTGCATCGAGGATTTTGTAGCTTCGCGTCCCGGCTTTCGTTCTTCGTAATTCGATAAAACGTTCAAAGATGTTTTGTTTTAATATCTCTGCGATGAAGGGCCGCTTCTTCACTTCTTCCAGTGTATGTCCATGTGTTGTTATCATGAGTTTAATGCCTGCATTCACTGCTTCGAGAACTGCTTGAGTATCTTCAGCGCGGCCTATTTCATCCACGACCAATACATCCGGGGACATCGAACGGATCATCATCATCATTCCTTCCGCTTTGGGACATCCATCGAGGACATCCAGCCTTGTTCCAAATTCAAGCTGCGGCACTCCATGAACGCATCCTGCTATTTCCGAGCGCTCGTCCACAATTCCCACCTTTTGCGGTGCAATGCCCTTCATTTCATTTCCAGACGATATCATTCTTGCAATATCCCGCAACACCGTCGTTTTTCCTGTTTGCGGAGCGCCGATCAATAATGTATGCTGCCATTCCCCATTATATAAATATGGAGTAAGCGGCTCAGCCACACCGACTTTTTCACGGGCAATCCGGATATTGAATGAAGAAATATCCCTTATTGCCTTGACCGCTCCATTCTCCAGGATGACCTTTCCGGCAAGGCCGACTCGATGGCCTCCAGCGATGGTTATATAGCCTCGCTTCAATTCTTCCTCAAGCGTATACAACGAAAATTGACCTATTTGGTTCAATAATTGATCTGCATCCGTTTTGGAAACGGCATACGAAAAGAAGAAAGGTTCCCCACCAATAATGACCTCAAGCGGTCTTCCGATCCGTATTCGCAGCTCTTCCATTTTTTCTATCATCAACGGTGTCATACCCTGGAGCTGCTCGTATAGGGTTTTCGGTAAAAAAGAAAGAATCGTTTCCATTTTGACAATCCTCCTGTATACACCACTTTCAATAAAATATATGCCGGTGGGTCGTTAATGATGCCAAGCTATTAAAGAAACTGGGCATTTATCGAAGGTTTATGGACCTTGCTAAAAAAGCAAAAAAAGGCCGAGACATCAATCTCTGCCAACGCCATCGTCAAATGCGATAATAATTGAGCTTTGTACGTTACGTAAAAACAAAAATTGCACTCTGTTGCACGCCAGTATCTGTATTTAGACCGTTTCATGGCACTGCGGGCGCTCCGTAAGCACCTTCAGTCTTTGCGCCAACAGAGTTTCACGAAGACAGGCATTCCCCGCGGGGATGTCGCACGCACACCCTCTTTCCTCCACATTGCATGAAAACGAGGATGTCATCCCGACAATCCACATGTAGCTAGCGGGAAACGCAGGATTTTCATGAGAAATCGCCACAAATTCGGTGCAAAACCTAAACTCGGGAGTACCTGTAGAGTAGATCATTGCCTTCCCTCAGGAGTCTCGCTTTCCGCTCCATTCAACTTGGTTTAACAACTTTTCTCCCCAAATTTTTTATTCATTAAAAGTAGAGTGCAAAAGAAAAGCGTACCTGAGCCGGGTTGCTATAAGGGGATCAAAAAAGGTTCAAGCGAAGGTTCAAAGGGGAATATAAAAGGGGTTCGGACATTTAATTCCGAACCCCTTTTCTCTATAAACGAAAGACCGAGATATGAATCTCGGCCTCAGACTGTAGACAAACTCGATGAAAATCGAGTTTGTCTATTTTTATGGCCTGTACAATTTAGACGTTGATTTCCACTCCAGGCACTCGCTTTCCGCGGGCGGTCGGGGAGCCTCCTCGGCTCTGCCTGCGGGGTCTCCCCTAGACGCGCTTTTCCCGCAGGAGTCTCGTACCTTCCGTTCCAATCAACTTTGTCTTACCTTTTAGATAGAACACTTTTGACT
>NZ_LNNH01000056.1 GCF_001542915.1 Peribacillus simplex
CTAACGGATTATTCGATTGTTCAGGTTTCGTTGCATGGGCTTATAAACAAGCGGGCGTGAATCTTCCAGCAAGTACGGGAGCATTGACAAGCGCGGGAACTCAAGTTTCTAAAAGCCAAATGCAGCCTGGGGATTTAGTATTCTTCAATACGTATAAAACGGATGGGCATGTCGGCATCTATGTCGGCGGCGGCAAATTCATCGGTTCGCAAAGTTCTACAGGTGTTGCAGTCGCCAATATGTCAAGCGGATATTGGGCGGATAAATTCAACGGCCGTGTGGTACGTGTAAACTAATCTTCTTTAATAAGCAGGGGGCCTGAGGCTCACCTGCTTATTTTTTTTAATAAAATATCAAAAAAAATGAAACTTATTTTGATATTGAACGTAAATACTATAAGATAAAACAAGGATAGGTGATGTGGACTTTCAGTGAATCCGGGAAAACAAATAAGGAAGCATTATTCCATACTAGTAAACGGAGGCAAAAAACATGATGAAAAAATTAATGGCTGCATTACTTACGATTACACTAGCATTCTCGCCAGTTGGTTCTTATGTATTCCAGGACCACTCGGAGTCAGTTGATGCAAGGGGCTACAAATCAGGAAAAAGAAGCTTCAATAGCAACAACAATAATAATTCGAATTTCCAAAATAAACAAACGAACAAATCGGATGCGACGACTACAAATAAAGCAAAAACGAATACGAAAACGGGAAGTTCTTTTGCTAAAGGCGGTTTAATGAAGGGAATCATGCTCGGAGGGTTGGCTGGCTTGCTGTTCGGTGGTCTATTTGCCAATATGGGAGCACTTGGTTCAATTCTTGGCCTAATGGTCAATGTGTTAGCGATCATTGCATTAGTGGTTGTAATCCGTAAAATATTCACTTATTTCAAAGATAAGAAGAAGAAAGAGGATCCAAATCCATGGAGAGGCTAAAGATATCGGAACAAGATATCATCAATGCCGTTTGCGTTTACATTGCTCGTAAAAAGCAGGTACAACCCAATGAAGTAGAAGTGGAATTGATGTATGATGATGATTATGGCTTTTCGGCGGAAGCATTCGTCGATGGGCGAAAACAAGTGTTAATTACCATCAATCTGATAGAAGCACTTCGTTTATGGCTTGATGAATATTTGAATAAAGATCCTTATTCCGGCATTGAACTCGTTCTGGATGATGAAGAAGGCATAGTGGCCATGGTAAGTGAAAGCAATAGATAAAAAAGGGGTGCCGAAAAGGCATCCTTTTTTTTCATGGGTTTAGAATTCTATGAAAAAAGGTGAGAGATTGATAAACTGTTGGGTTTACATTCCATTTGTTGCAAAAAAAGGCTGGTGGAAGTACGATGGAAATGTGGGAAAGCCAAAGGGGGAGAGTATGTGACAGGTTACATAGTAGATACGACTTTCATTAAGGAACAGGCCCTGAAATTCGGTAATGAACATGTGGAAGGAATACTTGTACCAGCATTGGGAAGCAATCTTCTTTCATTGAAGCTCAAGCATAAGGATATTCAAGTGCTGCGGACCCCCGATTGTTCTGAGGACTATAAAAAACTCCCGATATTATACGGGATGCCCATTTTATTTCCGCCAAACCGAATCGAAGATGGCCAATTTACTTATAAGCACACAACTTATAGGTTCCCTATCAATGAAAGGGAGAAGTCGAATCACATCCACGGATTTTTGCATGATAAGCCATGGAACGTCATTAAAAGGGAGGTAATCGGGAATAAAGTCCTCATCAAGACTGAGTTTTCTAGCCGGGATTTTCCTTATCTCAAAAAAAGCTTTCCGCAAGATATCTTGGTCAATATGTCATTGATATTAATCGATGATGGATTGGAGGTTCAATTGGAAATCCTCAATAACGGCCTTGAACCCTTTCCTTGGGGAGCCGGTTATCATACGGTATTCAATTTTCCTTTTGGAGAGGATAGCAAAATCGGGAATTGCCGCATAGCTCTTCCTGTCAACAAGCATTGGGAATTGAATGAACGGTCTTTGCCCACTGGTAAAATCGGGGAATCGGCCAATAAAAAAGAAATCCAAAATGGACTTTGCCTGGAAGGACGGCTGTTTGATGATATATTCAGCTATGATGAGGAAAGCAATCTGAATAACGAATGCATACTTTCGGATCAAGAGGCCGGCGTGCAGGTCATTTATCATGTCGACCATCATTATAAATTTTGGGTATTGTTCAATCAGGATGGGTTCGTATGCCCTGAACCCTATACATGGGTAACGAATGCACCCAATCTTGATTTGTCAGCTGGATTCACCGGGGTGAAGGAGCTGGGAACAGGGGAAAAAGTTTTGCTGAAAACGAAACTGGTGTTGAAGGAGATATGAAAAAACACCCTGGCAGAAGCCAAGGTGTTTGCGGTTATGCTTTTTTTCTCATCCACAGCGGGTATAGAAGCAGTCCAAGTACGTAGAGGGCAATGCCAAGTATGAATGTGTGCATATCGGCTGTGCCTGTCTTGACGACCCAGATGGAGTACACTAATGCTAGGATGGTGATGGCCCCATCGCGAACCCTTGAACCCTTCATGATGTCATAGGTTTCCCCAGTCAAGACCAACTTCAATTGATACAGGACCGATGCAAGATAAGGAATCAAGTAGGCAAGTGTTGCGACGATCATGGAGAATTTATAGGCTTCCAAAATCGTACCGGAAATGGTCGAGAATAAGAAAATCTGTGTCATGATATTCGTTATTGTCATGGATCGGACAGGAGTGCCATTTTTGTTCGCTTTGCCGAAATAGGCAGGAAAAAGATCTGATTTCGCTGCTTGGTATGGAACTTCAGATGCAACGACAATCCATCCGATCGTAGAACCCAATAGCGAGATGACGGCAAGAGCGGCCATCAAATAGGTGCCGCTTGAGCCGACTACCGATTGCAATGCGTCTACGAGCGGTTTTTGTGAAACCTTCAGTTCTTCTTGTGAAATGGCACCCATCGTCAATAAAGTGATGCCTATATAAATGGAAACGGCGATAAGCAAACCAATGATTGTCGCTTTTTTTACATCAGTTTGTGATTTGGCACGGTTTGAAAGCATGACGGCCGCTTCAATCCCGATGAAGGCCCATAAAGCTGAAATCGCAGCAGCATTAACTTGAGCACCTAAAGAAATCGATGTACCTGCCTTATCATAAAATTCGCCGCCGTTTCCTAGGTTGGAAGAATCAAAGATGAATATCGTGATGATGATGAAAAACAAGAATCCGATCACTTTTGTAATCGTAGCAAAAAGGTTCAGTTTACCAGCGCTGTTAAAGCTCCTTACGAGGATTGCCTGAATCCCCCAAAGGACGATGGTACATACTGCGAATGTCAGCGCTCTTCCAAGCTCCAGTTGGAAGGAACCCGCTGAATAAATCACTTTCGTACTATGCATCACAGGAAAAAACGTCGATAGATATCCAGCAAATGAAATGATGACGGATGCTGTCGCCGCCCAATTCGCCGCCCAATATCCCCAAGCCATGCTATAGCCTGAAATCCTTCCTTTTGCAGGGGATTTAAACAATGATTGAGCATAGCTTTGAGGACCTGCCTTCAACTCCGGTTTCCGGACAGCCAAGTTGCCGAATACGAGCGCTATTAAGAATACACCAAGTCCTGTAACGATCCAGGCCAATGTTGCCCCTAATGGACTGGATACCTGTGCTAATTGGGCAGGTAGCATGAAGATTCCGCCGCCGACCATATTTCCAACTACGAAAGTGGTTAAGATCAATAAACCCCATTTTTTATTTACCATATATAATCGTACCTTTCTTGAATGCAATGTGTGTTTGATTTCCGACAACTTATACTAATATAGTATATCGTAAACAGTTTAGTTTGGTAAAGTGGTAAATAAGTAAAATGTTAAAGACGGACTAATCAGAAAATTTCGTTGTGTTCTTGACAAAAGGAAGAGATTGGATTATATTAATTAATACCAAGTTAGTTGGTAAGAATAATAAGCTTTATAGCTTCGTATTTGGAAATTCCTTTAAATATTGCCGATTAGTCAACTAAAGGCGCCCTTACATCTAATTGATTAGATGCTGGGTGCCTTTTGTTTTTCAAGTGCAAGGGAGGGGCTATGTTCGGATTATTCTTATTTCCGAAAAATCAATGAAAATAAAATAGGTAAACCGTTTTCCTCAAGAAAACATGGTAAAGGGGAATCTCTTTTTGACATTAGGCATGTCCGAAGCTTTATTACCAGTAGTAAAGGGGAGATAAAATGGAAAAGAAAGAAGAACTGAAAATCAGGCATATCATTTCAAGTTTGGAAGCTCTTCAATATGGATCCGTGATCATAACGGTCCACGATGGGGAAATCACCCAGGTGGATACAACTGAAAAGAAACGGTTCCCATTAGGAAAGGGCCGGGCTGTAAAAGCTAGATGAATATCGGTGTTAGGGAGCTTTCATGCGAGAGCTCTTTTTTTCGTTCTGATATATAAATTTAGAGAAATTGGAATATTGCAGAAGAAAGTACTGCAATTGACATGGTAGAATAAGTTAGGGAATAGAACCGTCATTAGAGGGTTTGGTTAAACAAGGAGGAAGAGGGATTCGATGACATTACAAATGATCGAAAATGATATATGGGCATTAGTTGATGCATTTGACGGCAACATTGCTTATAAAATTGAATCTGGTTTTGGTGATATGATTGGTTATCAAGAGGAAGACTCGTTTCAATCTGCAAGTTTGATCAAAATACCAATGATCATCGAAGGGTATCGGCAAAGTGAACGAAAAAACATCTATTTGAATCAACCAGTGACCATACCCCCGAATGCAGTGACTGGGGGATCGGGGGTCCTGCATGCATTATCCAATAAAGTATTTTTAACGGTTGAGGACTTATTGACCTTGATGATAACGGTTTCCGACAATACAGCGACGAATATGATGATGAGCTTGTTGGGAATTGATGAAATCAATCGATGCATCCAGGAGCTGGGTTTGAAGAATACCATCCTTGGAAGGAAAATGCAGGATTTTAAGGCATTAAAAGAGGGGCGGGACAATACGATTTCGGCGGAAGATACGATTACTTGCCTAAAAGCGATACATACAGGGGACTTTTTAACGAAAGAAAGCCAGGAAAGAATATTGCGCGTTTTTGACAATCAGCAATTAAGAGATAAACTTCCATCACTGATGGGCAGAGGAGTGAAGGTCGCAAGCAAAACAGGCGGAATTCGGGGCGTTTCCCATGATTGTGCAATCATTCGCTCGGAGACTCAAACTGTTTATGCGGCGGTTCTTACTGAAAATATGAAATCGGAGGAAGAAAGCAGGCAAGTAATCAGCAAAATTGGCAAGCTGATTTACGATCATATGGTGGCGGAATAGATTGTCGCTGTTGTGCCGGGGTATCACGATCTTGGAAAAAGGGAGAGGAGTTTATATGCACGGCTCCCCCTTCCATGGTGATGCCGCTGTCTTATAGGAGGGTTTGGGGAATCATGTTGTATAACGAACGTAAATCGAAACGGTCAAAAGCGGTGAAGAAGGCAGTGAAATCATTAATAATCGTTGCTGTATTGGTAATGGTGTATTTTGGATTTCTGCACCTGAAAATCCAGGAAAGCAAGCACCAGGATATTCCTGAGGGGGCCGATTACCTGATTATACTTGGGGCAAGGGTCAAAGGCTCCGTTCCATCATTATCTTTACAATATCGGATTGATAAAGCGTCCGAGTACTTATTGGCGAATAAGCAGACAGTAGCCATCGTATCCGGCGGCAAAGGCCCCGGTGAGGACATATCTGAAGCACAAGCGATGCAGCGGGGGCTGATTGAAAAGGGGATTGAAGGGACTCGTATCATTATGGAAGACAAATCGACGACAACTTATGAGAATATAGTCTTCTCTAAAGAATTCATTCCTGATCAAGCATCACCCGGCGTGATTGTCAGTAATGATTTTCATATTTACCGGGCAGTTGCAATAGCGACCAAAGAAGGCCTGAATATAAAGGGAATACCGGCAAAAACACCAAAAGTGTCCGTGCCGAAATCATATTTCCGCGAATATCTGGCGATCACGAAATACTATTTGACAGAGTTGATACGTTCGTGAACTCTCCTTCGTCAAAATTCAAATTCCCTTCCCTTTCAAGAAAAGGGCGGGAATTTCTTTTTTTTCATTCGACTTCGATAACAACATGGGGCACTTCCCAAAATTCTTTTTCTTGGTAAATCTCCTGAAGTGTTTTATAAATTGGATAGCCTGTATAGGAAATCTCGACCCGTTCATCGGCATCCACTTCATCCACATCGATATCATCAACAAAGCCAAGTTGCTCATCAATTTCCATTAAATAATACCCAAGGGCTTCATACCCGCTATTGGCTACGATGACCTTACTATCAAAACCGCTATTGGAAACTTTGTAATATTTCATCGCCTGACCTCCTAAGTTGTTATTTTGTATGTTTATTCGCACTTTTTCATATACTCTGATATACCCGTTCTTCCACATCTGAATCATGGTGGGTAAAATAAAGAA
Organism: Peribacillus simplex; assembly: GCF_001542915.1. Lineage (GTDB taxonomy): Bacteria > Bacillota > Bacilli > Bacillales > DSM-1321 > Peribacillus > Peribacillus simplex_B. Next base: position 6,550 of record NZ_LNNH01000056.1, read on the forward strand.
AATTAATAATGAAGGATAAACAATGGATTTCCTATGGTCGCATTGAAAATATCATTGGATCATTTGCTATCTTAATCATTTCATGTTAATCTAATAAAGAATTGTTTTTGATTGTGGAAGAGGATACTAGTTATTTTCCAAATGATTGAAAATAGTAATACAATGTGTGTTATGCACTAGGAGGCAACAAATTATGGAACAAGGTACAGTTAAATGGTTTAACGCAGAAAAAGGTTTTGGATTCATCGAGCGTGAAAATGGAGACGACGTATTCGTACATTTCTCAGCTATCCAAAGCGAAGGCTTCAAATCTTTAGACGAAGGTCAAAAAGTAACTTTCGACGTTGAGCAAGGTGCTCGTGGAGCTCAAGCTGCTAACGTTCAAAAAGCTTAATTTATAATTAAATCGTAACCTATATGAACGGATCCCTTGATAGGGGTCTGTTTTTTATTATGAGAAAAAAGAAAAAAGGCATTAAAAAACCCACTCATGAGCCGAGTAGGGTTTTACGACATTATTAGGCCTTTTTTAATTCTTCCTCAAAGAAAAAAGTGGTCGGATGTTCTTTTACAGTATAAGAATATCTTTTCATATTTTTCACATATGCCCATTTATTAATGGTCACTAATTCATCAGTATCCTGAATGGTTACCGTTTCGCCAGTATTATACTTATTGCTTTTCAATTTATGCACCCTCTTTACTAATAGTATAACATATTTGGATATAAAAAATGTGTCCAAGATATTCCAAACATTCATTTAAGTAAAGGCAAGGGCGGAAATGGCGAGGCTTGATTTATGAGTGCCGTCAATTTCCCGCTCATATTTTTCAGGGTATGGGAAAAACTTCATATTCGTTTAACATAAAAGGTTTCCGATAGGGGCGATTTTGTCTCAAATGATGCGGCTTCAGCAGAAAACAGTCCGGCCATGTAGATGATTGCCTGAAGCGTTCCAATTAAACAATAACAGCCACGTGTATACCTTGTTCTAAGGCAACACGTGGCTGTTGCAATTGGGAATGAGTTAATTAAAACGCCCAATCCCCATTACGGAAGACAGGTTCGGAAGTGCCGTCCTGTTTGATGCCGTCGATGTTCATGTGCTCCGAGCCAATCATGAAATCAACGTGTGCAAGGCTTTCATTCAGGCCATTTTCGGCAAGTTCTTCTGGACTCATGTTTTTCCCGCCTTCAATACAGAACGCATAGGAGCTGCCGATGGCGAGATGGTTTGATGCGTTTTCATCGAATAGGGTATTGAAGAATAAGACATTGGATTGGGAAATAGGTGAGTTGAATGGAACCAGTGCCACTTCGCCTAGATAATGTGAACCTTCATCCGTTGCCACCAATTGCTTTAGGATTTCTTCCCCTTCTTCGGCTTGTACTTCGACGATCCGTCCTTCTTTGAAAGTCACGGAGAATTTATCGATGATATTTCCGCTGTAACTAAGCGGTTTCGTGCTTGAAACCGTGCCGTTAACGCCTGTTTTTAATGGGACGGTAAATACTTCTTCGGTAGGCATGTTGGCCATGAACTCATGCCCATGTTGATTGACGCTTCCTGCGCCGACCCAAAGGTGCTTGTCAGGCAATTCGATGGTCAAATCCGTTCCTGGTGCTGTATAATGCAATTTTTGGTAACGCTTTTCATTTAGATAATCAACCTTTTCATGCAGGGTGTCATCATGGCTTTTCCAGGCAGCTACAGGATCTTTCACATCGACGCGAACTGCTTTGAAAATGGCTTCCCATAGCTTGGCGACGCGTGTTCCTTCCGCTTCTTCAGGAAATACTTTAGCGGCCCAGGCCTCTGAAGGGACGGCGACTATTGACCAGCTTACTTTATCGGATTGCATATATTGGCGCCACTTCTTCAGGGCAGTCCCTGATGCTTTTTGGAAGTTGGCCATCCTTTCAGGCTGAACACCTTTCAATAGGTCCGGGCTTGAAGAGATGACGGAAAGATAAGCAGCTCCGTTTTCGGCCAGTTCAATCGTTTCTTCAGCACGCCATTTCGGATATTCATTGAAAACCTCATCCGGTGCCATTTCAAATTTGGTACGTGAAACGGTATCGTCATTCCAATTTACGATGACATTGCGGGCACCGCTTTCATATGCCTTTTTTACGATAAGACGGACAAGCTCTGCGCCTTCTAACGTAGTGTTGATGACTAGCGTTTGATCTGGTTGGATATTAACCCCTACCTTGACGGCAAGTTCAGCGTATTTTTCTAAATTCGTTTGAAAGTCACTCATCACTTCAAAACCCCTTTTCCATTTTCTACATTTATCATTGTACTTTTTGTCAGTAAAAAAAGAAACTTTTACGACATTCTGTGGGGAATAATCCCACAAGGGGTTCATGAAAACTGGCGGAAGTCAGATTCAATGAGCCGTTTTTTAGGAGCAAGATCATTTTTTCAATACATCATGGTCCACATAACGTTCACCATTGATTTCACTGAGGAGGTTAATGGCCACTCTGGCATTATCGCCGGCTTCCCGTAGGCCCTCCTGGTTATGCTGGCATCGGTATCAAGGAGCATGTTTTCCCGAAAAGGTGGCTGCACATCCCCCAGCGGTCCCTGTGCCGACACTAGCAATATCATACATAGGAAAAAAACTCCTTTTCTATCTTTCATTTTATCAAACCTAAAGAGGGAAAGACTATTGAAAAGATTCGAATAAACGAAATAATATAATTATTTGATTTTGTTGGCATAAAGAAAAGAGGATCCCTTTTGGGACCCCCTTTCTAAATCCGAATCAAAAAACTCACTTACTCAAATTGATCCAGACACTTTTGACTTCGGAATAGTTTTCAAGTGCATACGATCCCATTTCACGTCCGATTCCGGATTGTTTGTAGCCTCCGAATGGGGAAGCGGCGTCAAATGCATTGTAACAGTTCACCCAAACCGTACCGGCCCGGAGTTTTCCGGCAACATAGTGGGCATTGGCCAAGTCGCTTGTCCATAAGCCGGCAGCCAAGCCATATTCACTGGCATTTGCCCGATTGATGACATCGTCTAAATCCTCGTATGGCATTGCGGCAATGACCGGCCCGAAAATCTCTTCCTTGGCAATGGTCATTTCCTCTTCAACGCCAGCGAAAATGGTAGGGGAGACAAAGTAGCCTTGTTCACCTGGTTTATTGCCGCCGACAAGAACTTCAGCACCTTCGTTTTTCCCCTTTTCAATATAGCCCATTACCCGGTTTTGCTGTTCCGCTGAAACAAGCGGTCCGATTTGTGTATTGGGATCTAGACCTGCCCCTTGTTTGATGTTTTGGGCATGACTGGCCATATCGGCAACGACATTGTCATAATGTTTCTTTTGAATGTAGACCCTTGAGCCTGCACAGCATACCTGCCCTTGGTTGAACATGACTCCATTAAGGGCTCCGGGGATTGCTTTTGAGAAATCGGCATCGGGAAGGATGATGTTTGGAGATTTTCCTCCAAGCTCCAATGTGACCCGTTTCAAGGAATAGGAAGCGGAACGCATGATCAGTTTTCCGACTTCGGTCGATCCAGTAAAGGCAATTTTGTTTACTTGAGGATGGTCGACAAGTGCTTGTCCGGCCGTTTCACCAAAACCAGGAACGATATTGACGACGCCATCCGGGAAACCGGCTTCCGCGATTAATTCAGCTAAATAAAGGGCGGATAGGGGAGTTTGCTCCGCTGGCTTCAAGATGACCGTACAGCCTGTCGCAAGTGCCGCCCCAAGCTTCCACATCGCCATGAGAAGCGGAAAGTTCCAAGGGATGATTTGGCCCACAACACCGACGGGCTCATGTTTCGTATAATTAAAATAGTTTCCGCTAACGGGAATGGTCTGTCCGACAATCTTGGTGGACCAGCCGGCGAAATATCTCATATGTTCAATCGCCAAAGGAATGTCAGCATTGGTGGTTTCACTGATTGGCTTTCCATTATCCAATGTTTCCAGTTGGGCGAGCTCGGTTTTATTTTCTTCCATTAAATCTGCTAGTTTATACATAAGCCTGCTGCGGGTTGCTGCGCTCATCCTGGACCAAGGACCTTCGTCGAATGCCTTGCGTGCAGCTTTAACGGCTAAATCAATGTCTTCTTTATCGGCTTCATATACATCGGCAAGTTTTTGTCCTGTGGCAGGATTGGGCGTGGAGAAGGTTTTTTTTGAAGCACTTTCTACGAATTGGCCATTAATATAAAGCTTTTTTGGCCCGGTTAAAAATTTTTGCAGCTTTCCACTTACTTCTAACGTTAGATTTGTCATTAATTACCCTCCTGAATTTGATGATCTTGGGCAAAACATGATGACTTCTTGTTAACGCTATATGCCAATTATTATCATAAATCAAAAAGAAGGAATATTCAAATTATATGATTCCAGATTCTGTTAGCGGCGTTGTTTCTATCCGTCAAAACTTTTTGTCATGACATCTGTATTTACTATAGCAAAAAAGAAAGTTAATAGGTAAAATGAATAAGGATAAAATAACGAGAAGGTCTAAAGGTTTCAGGAGGATTATATGGGAAATGATGCGAAAACGATCTCACAGCGGAAATTGCTTGGTGTTGCGGGACTTGGTTGGATGTTCGATGCACTTGATGTCGGTATGCTTTCCTTCATCATTGTTGCATTGAAACAGGAATGGAGCTTAACCAGTGAACAGGTTGGCTGGATAGGAAGCATAAATTCCATCGGGATGGCTGTTGGAGCCGTTTTCTTTGGGATGATGGCCGATAGGGTCGGAAGGAAGAATGTCTTCATCATTACATTATTATTATTTTCGATTGCAAGTGGTTTGTCTGCAGCAGTCAGTACACTCAGTTTGTTCTTGATTTTGCGGTTTTTGATCGGAATGGGATTAGGAGGGGAGCTCCCGGTTGCCTCGACATTGGTTTCGGAAAGTGTTGAAGCAAGTAAAAGGGGGAGGGTCGTCGTCCTGCTTGAAAGCTTCTGGGCGGTTGGCTGGATATTGGCGGCACTGATTTCCTTTTTCATCATTCCGGCTTATGGCTGGCGGGTTGCACTTCTTTTAAGTGCCGTTCCTGCTTTATATGCGCTGTATCTGCGCATAAAATTGCCGGATTCCCCCAAATATAACGAGCTTGAAAAGAAGATGAGGCCTTCTGCATTCAGTAATTTGAAAAGTGTCTGGAAAAAGGAATATCTGCGCCAGACAATCGTATTGTGGATATTATGGTTTTGTGTCGTCTTTTCCTATTATGGAATGTTTTTATGGCTGCCGAGTGTCATGGTCCTAAAGGGCTTCAGCATGATCCAAAGCTTCGAATATGTATTGATCATGACGCTTGCACAGCTTCCGGGCTATTTTTCGGCAGCATGGCTGATTGAAAAGGCAGGACGTAAATTCGTTCTGATCACATACTTGATCGGTACGGCCATCAGTGCCTATTTCTTTGGCTCGGCCGAAGAGTTAGCTCTCCTTATTGCATCTGGAATGTTTCTGTCATTCTTCAATCTGGGAGCATGGGGTGCACTTTATGCATATACACCTGAGCAGTACCCAACCGCGGTTCGAGGTACAGGCACTGGGTTAGCGGCCGGCATCGGCAGGATAGGCGGTGTCCTCGGACCCTTGCTTGTCGGGTATTTGGTTGCTTCAAGCACTCCGATTTCAACGATTTTCACTATTTTTACAATCGCCATTCTCGTGGGTGCCATTGCAGTAGCCTTCGGTAAAGAAACAAAGAATACCGTTTTGACATAAAGATGGAGGGGACTGAATGTTAGTCCCCTCTTTTGCGTCATGTGAATACTTTTATCCTTTCTAAAAGGGATGTGGAAGCCTCCCGCGGATTTTTTGCATTCATGATGGCTGAAACCACGGCGGCTCCGGCCAGGCCTTTATCAGTAAGTGAGGCAATGTTATCGGCATTGATGCCCCCGATGGCCACGGCTGGAATCGATACGCTTCGACAGATTTCCTCCAATTCGCGGATCGCCATTGGCGTTGCATCTTGCTTTGTCTTCGTAGGGAAAACCGAACCAACGCCGATATAGCCCGCTCCATCTCGTTCCGCTTCGAGAGCTTCCTTCAGATTCGAAACGGATACACCGATAATCATTTCTTCTGGGACCATTTGCTTGATGACGGAAAGCGGGAGGTCATCCTGGCCAATATGTATCCCGTCCGCGCCAATAGCAAGGGCTATATCCACCCGGTCATTAATGATCAGGGGAGTGGACAATTCGTTCAACACCTGCTTTAAGGCCGCAGCTTTTCTATAAAAGGACAGGGATGAATTGTTCTTCTCCCTAAGTTGTACAGCCGAAACGCCACCAGCAATCGATTCCGAGATGATTTTGGTCAAGTTTACAATATCTATCGACTCTTCCGTAACTAAATATAGGCTTAAATCAATGTGTGATTTCTTCATTCATTTTCACCTCATTCATCCACATTTCCTTATCCATTCTTGATATTGCGTCAATTAAGCGCACCCGAAAGGTTCCTGTGCCTTCATGCTTTTGCAAGGTTTCAGCAGCGATCTCCCCTGAAATGCTCATCGTCGAGATCCCGGCAACTGCTGCAGCATAATAGTCGTCCGTGATTCCGGAAAAGGCGCCGATAAGTGCGGTGGCCATACATCCCGTGCCTGTTACATTCGTTAATAGAACGTTCCCGTTATCAATGAGGGATGTGTGCTTCCCGTTACTAACAGCGTCGATAGCCCCGCTGACCACGACGACACTATTCAACTCCTTTGCTGCAGAAACAGCAAGAGCCTCATTGCTAATCGCCAGTTCCTCTGAGTCGACTCCCCGTGTAACGATATCGCCGCCGATCAAACGGTGAATCTCGCTCGCATTACCGCGGATGATCTGGAAGGAGACCTTCTTTAGAAGCTCACTGGCTTTCTCTGTTCGATACGGTGTGGCGCCGACTCCCACAGGATCCAAAATGACCGGGATATTTCTGGAGTTTGCCGTCCTACCGGCTATCTCCATGGCTTCCAGGGATTTTTCATCAATCGTACCGAAATTCAGGACAAGTGCATCCGCCAACTTGACCATCGCTTCGACTTCCTTTGGACTGGATGTCATCACAGGTGATCCACCGATGGCAAGCGTGGCATTTGCACAATCGTTGACGGTAACAAAGTTGGTGATTTGGTGTACAAGTGGTTTTCTTTCTTTTACCTTTTCAAACAAGTCAGCTGCCGAAAACTTTATATTCATATGGATTCACTCCGTTCTTTTTTTGAAAATGAATGAAAATGATGGACAGGCCCATGTCCCCCTCCTATTGAAAAACTATTGCGTATCGCTTCGGAGATATACAGCTTGGCCTGCTCGATCGACTCTTGCAGCGATTGTCCATTCGCCAAGTTGGATGCAATGGCGGAGGAGAGGGTACAGCCAGTCCCGTGAGTGTTTTTCGTATGGATTCTTTCTCCTTTTATCCAGTGAAAGTTCTTCCCATCATAAAAGAGGTCGTTAGGGTTTCCCTCTGCATGCCCCCCTTTAAGTAAAACGGCATTGGAACCCAATTCAATCAAGGATAAACAAGCCTTGTAAAAGTCTTGCTCCGTTCGAATCGATAAACCAGTAAGTACCTCCGCCTCCGGTACATTAGGGGTAATGAGCGTTGCAAGCGGGAGCAATTTGGTTTTTAGGGCAGTAACGGCTTTTCCGTCCAGCAAATGGTGGCCGCTTTTGGAAATCATGACTGGGTCAAGGATGACGATGGCCGGTAAGTAGGTATTAAGAGCTTCAGCGACTGTTTCGACGATTTCTTTTGAACCAAGCATGCCGATTTTTACTGCATCGACGTGTATATCTTCGAAAACAGCAGCCATTTGATCAGTGATGATATCCGTGTCGATCGCCTGAACGGAACGTACTTCCTTTGTGTTTTGTGCAGTGACGGCCGTGATGACGGACATCCCGAAGATCCCATGTGCAGAAAATGTTTTGATATCGGCTTGTATCCCGGCGCCGCCCCCTGAGTCAGAGCCTGCGATGGTTAATGCTTTTTTCATGGAAAAACCCCTTCATATAAGTATTTTTCAATAATATTTTCAGTAAAATGAAAGCGAAAATGGCACCTGCCATTGAACTGAGCATAAAAGCTGGCATAAAGCCAAAAAGAGCTGCTTTTTCCCCCAAGAGGAGTACCGCGATCGGATAACAGGCAAGCGAACCTAGAAGGCCGGTCCCCGTCACTTCCCCTAGACAGGCGAAAGTCAATCGCTTTGTTTTACGGTAAAGGAACGCAGCCAGCAGTGCACCGATCATACTGCCAGGAAAGGCGAAAAGTGATCCCGTACCAGATATATTTCTCAACAAGGAAACGAGGAAAGCTTGCGTAACCGCATAGGCAGGGCCGAGTAAAACAGCTGTCAGGACATTGGCCAGGTGCTGAATCGGAAAAGCTTTCACAAATCCTACCGGGATGAATATAAAGGAACTGGTTATAGTCGTTATGGCTGTGATCATTGCCGTCAACGTCATTTTTCTGATTGTGTTGATCATCATGTCTACGACCTACAAGGGCCAATCCTGCTCATTTTGAACCATGTCCCAGAATAAATATTCGTAGCGGGAGGTCACCAAGAAGTGCTTTTCCAGTCTCTGCAGTTCTTTTTCAGGCATCCCTTCCGTCAATTCCTCCAATAAAGCAATCAGCCACTTATGTGCTTCACCGAATTCTGGGGAGGAATAGGATTCAATCCATTTTGCATAGGGGTTGTTATCCAAATTCTTGCCATTTCGTTCTTTTAAAAGCAGACCGATTTCATAATAATCCCAAGCACAAGGGAGAAGACAGGCGATTAAATCTGCCAAAGTACCATGTTGAGCAGCATTCAGCATGTAACCCGAATAGGCAAGGGTAGTGGGAGTAGGTTCCGTATCTTCCAATTGCTGTGAAGTAATTCCGAACTCCAAGGCATAATGCCTATGGATATCCATTTCGACCTGTATCGTTTCATTCAAGATTTCCGCAAACTTTGCCATGGTTTCAACATTATGCGCTTTAATGACACCTAAAGCGAAAAGCTTGGAATAATCCATTAAATAGATATAGTCTTGCTTCAAGTAATAAGCAAACTTATGTTCAGGAAGCGTTCCGGTTCCGATAGCTTGGACAAAAGGATGTGAATGGTTCCTTTCCCAAATTTCCTTTGCGCGTGCATGAAGTCTGTCACTGAAGGTTTCTGTTTTAATATTTTTCATGTTCATCCCCCTTTATATGGAAAGATTATTTAGGGCCAATAAAAAACCCCCGTTCCTGAATAACGGAACGGGGCAGATGGATATAGCCGGAATGGGCGATCTCATCCACTTTCCTCCGCCGGTATGAGCCGGTTCAGGTTCAAAGGGTCCGGAAATTACTTCCATCTCAGTCTTGACAAGACTCCCCTAGTGGTGTGCATTGTATGTAATTACTGCCATCATATCAGAAAGCCAAGAAAATGCAACCCGCCTTTGAAAGGGAAGAGAGTGGAAAAAAGGGGAACGAGGCAATTGACTTTTGTGAATTATTGGGATAAGATAATGTTCACATCATTTATATAATTGAATTCTTATCCAGAGAGGTGGAGGGACTTGGCCCTATGAAACCTCGGCAGCAGACCCATATGGGAACTGTGCTACATCCAACAAGCGATCGCTTGGAAGATAAGAAGAGCCGTCCGGACCCTGTCAGCCTCTTCTTTAATTGAAGAGGCTTTTATTTTTGTAAAATAGTGTTTAAGGACATAATAGAAAAGGTATATATAATTTGGTGAAATTGAAACTTGTTAAGGTAGCTTAGGCTTTAAGCTGACAAGGAAAGGAGCCATTAATATGGCAGAAGTATTTAAGTGGATCGAACAGAGGAAGGCGTTGCTGATAGAAGAGCTATTGGCGAAGGGTGTATACAAAACCTCTGATGAAAGGCACCTTTATGATGCCCCTTTAAAAGTATTGGAAGATGAATATAAGATCGTTATAAATAGGTCTGATAGCGAGTCTCCTACAGAATGGATGACATAGCAAGAGGCAGGCTATCATTCAATAAAGATCATGTATATAGAAGTATAGAAGGAAGCATTCGCAGTGTACAGTGGTGAATGCTTTTTTATATGGAAAGATTGTTGTCACAAAAAATACATATTTTAAGGATGGTATAGGATTTTTGTTACATTTGACCACTAAAATAACACATTTTTACCACTCGAAAATAGTTGATTTTAACTACGAGTTTCATTATGATGGAAAGTGTAAAAATATTGAATATATGGGAGGTGTATATAAATTGCTTTCCAAAAAGGTTACCCCTGAAAGAATAGAAGAGAAGAGACAAGAGATGATGGAGTTGGCAAATATTTTTGGTATAAACAGTCTTCTGACGATTCAAGCTAGTCAAGAATTGGATATCCTTTTAAACGCGTTAACGAAGAATAGGAAAGCTGAATATTCAGGAAATTCCTAGGTTTTCTTGAATTCGTGAATCTGGTATACACATGATGGTGGAGTTTTCCGTGTAAACAAAAAAACTATTGCTGAAAGCAATAGCTTTTGAATAATCATGCTTCTATACGTTTACCAAGGATGACCAAATCCCGTTCAACGCCATCGAGCTCGGCAACTTGCGGTAAGTGCGCCCATTCTTCAAAACCAAATTTGGAGAAAAGCTTCATGCTAGGTAAATTATGAGCAAATATGAAACCTAATAGAGTCTTCACCCCTAATTTTGGGCTTACTTCAATCGCCTGTTGAATCGAAACCTTTCCGATTCCTTTTCCCCGGAAATAATCATCGATATAGATGCTGATTTCCGCCGTAGCATTGTAGGCGGGCCTTCCATAGAAAGATTGAAAGCTCATCCAACCTGCGGTTTGTCCTTCAAAAGTAATGATATATAGCGGTCTGCTTTCTGAATTATGCTCCTCAAACCATTTAACCCTCGATTGTACAGATATCGGGTCCGTATCTGCGGTGACCATTCTGGAGGCAATTGTGGAATTGTAAATTTCCACAATTTTAGGCAAATCCGATAATTCAGCCTCTCTGAATTGTATGTACTCGTTCATCATAAACTCTCCAATCCATTCCTTTTATTAACATCCAGAAGTTCCTATTGCATAATTTGATAGTGAATTGTGGACATAACCAAATCATCTGAAAGTTTTATATTATCATACACTTTCTCCTCATTATCTGCCAATTCATTTTTATTGTTACTTATGCTCATTTTTGGGTATGTAACATATAAAATGCTTCTTAGATATAAAACAAAAGGAGAAACGAATGAAAAAATTAACTGGATTATTAATGATTGTCCTCATTATTTGTTTTGTCGTATATGAATTTCAGCAGGCTGGGGCGTCGAACCGTGTACAGCGGGTCATGGCTTTTGGCGATTCTTTAACATACGGTAAGGGAGATAAGCGTGGGGAAGGCTATGTAAAAGGCTTAAGAGAAGAACTAAACAATCCTGAGTCGAATCAAAAAGTCAGCTTTTGGAATTATGGGATTAAAGGGCAGGAAACGGATGGCGTCCTCGAACAGCTCGATGATTACCGAATCCATACAAAACTCGATAAAGCGGACACTTTCATCGTCTATATCGGCACGAATGACTTCATCAATAGTAACGGCGGCGACTTGACCGAAATAAACGATCGGAAAATCGACGAGGGCAAGCGGGAATACATCAGGCATCTAAAACGGATCACGGAAACACTTTTAAAGGAAAATGATAAGGCCGATATCCTGGTAGTGGGCCTGTATAACCCGATCATTGGCAACCGAAAGATCGAAAAGCACATTCAGGATTATAACCAATCAATCAAGGATGTAGTGAAAAAGGACGAAAGGATGGTATTCATTCCCACCGATGATTTGTTTAAAAAGAAAAAGAAAGCCGATTATTTCAGTGATGAAATTCACCCCAATGAAAAAGGATATAGGCTCATCACAAATCGGATACTGGCAAGCTACGACTTCAAATGATAGCCATGGAATGTAGACAAACTCTAAACTGCCCCTTACCTGTTAAACAACGAATGAACATGTAAGAGGTATTTTACTCTCCTTTTTATCAAATCTTTTCGTTTCATAAGTACAATTATTTTACACATTACTATAGAACATGGAATAATTATGGGAGATTAATCCGGATTATATGAGGAGATGCTAATAATGAATCAAAATGAAAAAACCAGGGAAGAACTTCTGAATGCAGTCAACGGGCTTTCGGATGAACAGCTGAATGCCCATCCTGAAGAAGGACGTTGGAGCATTATCCAAGTATTGGATCATTTATATTTAATGGAGCGGGCCATCACAAAGAGCATTACCGATAAATTGCAAAGTGATGAGAAAGTTCCAGCAGCGGACAAACCGATTGAGCTTACTGTAAATCGTGAAGTGAAGGTAGAAGCGCCTTCATATGTCGTTCCGTCGGAATCATTCCAAACCTTGCAAGAAGTCAAGGATAAATTGGCCGAGTCACGTGCCGCATTGGTACAACTTGTCGACAGCGCAGATGAAAAGGACCTTGAGGAAAAGTCATTTCCTCATCCGTTATTCAAGGATTTAAGTTTGAAGCAATGGATACCGTTCGTGGGATTGCATGAAAAAAGGCATTTACTGCAAATCGAAGAGCTAAAATCTAAATTATAAAAAAAGAAAAACTCATCCGAACCTGGTTGAGTTTTTCACTTTAGACAGAAAGGAACGTTCTGTGAAAGCTAACTGGGTTAAGGCATGTCTGGTCTTGTTTTTTTTCGGATGGTTGGCGGTTGTCTTGTACAAGAATATGCTTCCGCCTGATTTAGATGAAATCGAACTGGCAGATGAGCTGCATCCGATCGTCGCTGAAAAAAAAGATGAGCTCATTCAGCGGGCTAATGAATTAGACATCCCAATAATCATTACCGCCGGATATCGTTCTTTGGAAGAACAAAATAAACTATATGAAAAGGGTCGTTTAAATACGGGGAAAATCGTGACATATGCAAAAGGCGGCGAGTCGCTTCATAATTTCGGTTTGGCGATAGATTTCGCTCTCCTCAACAAACAAGGCGAGGCCATTTGGGATATGGACTATGACGGAAATGATAATCGGAAATCGGATTGGATGGAGGTCGTCACCGTTGCTAAAGGGCTGGGATTCGAATGGGGTGGGGATTGGCCAGGATTCAAGGACTACCCCCATCTGCAAATGACCTTTGGCTTAAGCTTGAGAGAGCTGCAGCAGGGCAAGCAGGCTAGAGGGCAGTGAGGCGGAATCAGCTCATTTCCCTTCTCGAATATTAGACGAAAAGCAGGAAAATAAGCTTGTATATTGCTTTACAGCCGAGAATTCGATAAAGTGGACTAGTGAGAAATCAGACATGAATGAAGGAGTGCAGTCACCATGGAAGAAATAAAGCATTGCCGGGACTCTTTGGTCATCAAAACAAGTCTTGTCCTCCCTCCCGATACAAATAATATTGGTACGATGTTCGGAGGCAAGCTAATGGCATATATTGATGATGTAGCGGCCATATCCGCCATGCGTCATGCCAGGAGCAACGTAGTTACCGCCTCTACCGATTCGGTTGATTTCCTCCACCCTATCCACGAAGGAAATGCCGTTTGTCTGGAAAGCTTCGTGACCTATACGGGCAGAACATCGATGGAAATCATCGTAAAAGTGATTGCTGAGGATTTAGTTACAGGAGATCGCAATTTATGTGTCATTTCCTTTTTGACCTTTGTCGCCATTAATGAACAAGGTAAACCTATACCGGTTCCCCATTTGGTTCCGGAAACCGAAATGGAAATCAATTTAAATGAATCGGCAAAACAACGGGCTCAAATAAGGAAAAAAAGAAGAGAAGATACACAGTTCATTGCAAGCACTTTTGGTGTCAAGCTGCCATGGAGCGAACAATCGAATCCAGGATTATATAAAGATGAAACTAATCATTAAGTGATTGGGCCATTGGCAGACAAAAGGTTTCAGAAAGGTATCCCTTTCCGAAGCCTTTTTGATGTTATTGGACTTCGCTTTTGTTCAGAGGTGTGCATAAGCAAAGCTCGTCCCTGGAAAAGCTGATGCCTGCAAGGGAGACAAACGGGCAAAAGGTACACACCCATAAAAAGAGACGATCGACAAACTCGATTTTCACCTAGTTTTTCAATCGTGTTTGCCAAATCAAACAGAGATTGGGTCTTTTTAACATGGAGTTAAAAGGTATCCAATTCGGAGACTGAACGTCAAAAGACGCTTGGCTGCCTTCCAAGCGTCCTTTTGATCGGAACTAGTCATCACTTGCCAAAATACCAAAAAAGCGTAAGATGTTTATGAAAAGGTTAATGAAATCAAGATAGAGATTCAAGGCCATGAGCGGAACTTCCTCGGCCGTTACACCGTAATGCTTCATTCGATTGAAATCGTAAAGGATATACCCGCTGAAAACCAAAATCCCGATAAATGAAAAGACCAACATGGCTGTAGAGCTTAAAGGAAAGAAAATGTTGAAGATACCGATCACCACTAAAGCAAGCAAAGCGGCAAAGAGCATTCCTCCCAGGAAAGAAAGGTCCCTTTTGGTGGTCGTAGCATAAATGGCTAAACCTCCAAATACGACTGTCGTCGTTACACCGGCTAAAATCACTACATTAGCACCGGCAGCGGCCAAGTAATGAGCGATGATCGGATAGGTGGTGATCCCGGAAATCAACGTGAAGCTATACAGAAATGTGTATCCGATCGCTTTTTTCCTCCGCATGATGAAAGCCCCAATCAACATGGCAATCTCGAGGATCGCTAACGGGATGAACAAGGCCGGAGGAACAAAAGTACCTATGGCCATCCCCAATACTGAAATGGCCAGTGATAATGCGAAGGTCCGCATCACGGATGGCATATAGGTTTGTACAGTTTGTGAATACATGTTTTCACCTCATCATTATTCTTCTACCGATACTTACGAATGGGTTTTAAAAAGGTTTCATTGTCCATAGGGAAATTTAGGTGTTTTTTTTAAAGCTTCTGAAATATATATATGAAAGAAACCTATTTTTATGAGCATCCTACCTTCGTCCTAATTTTTCTGAAATATTAAAATATTCATCTGATTTGTTTACTGATACCCTTTCGCCCAATAATATCAAACAATTCCAATATTTATTGTTTTTGTTATATTAAAATAATGAAGTAGGGAATGGTTAGTCCAAGCTTTTTAACCAGCTTCATGACTTTACTGTGTAACAGCTATAAAGGAAAAGATTTTTTATACCAGAAAATTATTCCTAAAGTTATAAAAAGAGAAAAAATTGTCATTATTTTGTATAAAAACTATTGTGTAAATGTAAAAAATTGATTAAAATCTTAACTAATTATCAGAAGATTAATTATTTTCCCGATAAAATAGTTTAGGGGGAGCAAGGATGAATAAAGCTATTTTGGAAATAGAGAATCTGACAACTTCATTTCGAATCGGAAGTACATATCATGCTGCTGTGGATGATGTTTCGTTTACGGTAAATGAAAACGAAATTGTAGCCGTGGTTGGAGAATCAGGTTGTGGAAAAAGTGCTTTGGCCTTATCCATTATGCAACTACATAATAAACAAAGGACTAAATCAGAAGGAACCATACATTATAACGGGCAAAACCTGCTGAAGTTGAATGAGACACAAATGAATAAAGTCCGCGGAAAGGAATTGGGGATGATCTTCCAGGAACCTTTAACGGCCTTGAATCCGCTCATGACGATCGGAAAACAAATCGAGGAAAACCTTGATTACCATACCAAACTTTCCAAGGATGAAAAAAAGAAAAGGACAATCGAGCTTCTGACTCAAGTGGGAATTCCTTACCCTGAACGTACGTACAAGCAATTTCCGCATGAGCTATCGGGCGGAATGCGGCAAAGGGCGATGATCTCGATTGCCATTGCCTGCAACCCTGCACTGGTCATTGCCGATGAACCCACGACCGCCCTGGATGTCACGATTCAAGCGCAAATACTAGACTTGCTGAAAGATATCCAAAGCAGGACAAGGATGGGAATCATCTTGATTACACACGACTTGAGCGTCGTGGCAGAGGTTGCGGACAGAATCGTTGTCATGTATGCGGGTCAGGTAGTGGAGACGGGGAGCGTCAAGGAAATATTCAACAATCCGCTTCATCCGTATACGAGGTCTTTATTGAATTCGATTCCTTCGGCATCACATGAGAAAAACCGTTTGCATGTTATTGAGGGAATCGTTCCATCCATCGCGAAAATGGATAGGATTGGATGCCGTTTCCAAGACAGGATTCCATGGATTCCAAGGCATGCACATGAAGAGAGGCCTCAGCTTCACGAAGTGGCCAAGGGCCATTTTGTACGGTGTACCTGCTATAAAGAATTTTATTTCCAAGCTGAAGGAGATGAATCGACCCATGACATTACTCAAAGTAGATAACTTGAAAGTGCATTTTCCGATTAGGGGAGGTTTTTTTCGAAGGGTGGTCGATCATGTAAAGGCAGTGGACGGCGTTTCCTTTGAATTGCAGCAAGGAGAAACATATGGATTGGTCGGGGAATCGGGCAGCGGCAAATCGACGACAGGTAAGGCAGTTGTCAAGCTGAATGATGTGACATCGGGACAAATCCTGTTTGAAGGCAGGGATTTAGCGGGCCTAAGTAGAAAAGAGATTAAACCATTCCGAAAAGATATCCAAATGATCTTCCAAGACCCGTATTCTTCATTGAATCCGAAGAAGCGGGTGCTGGACATCATTGCAGAACCGCTGAGGAATTTCGAACGGCTATCACCGGCGGAGGAAAAGAAAATCGTTCAGGACTTCTTGGACAAGGTAGGACTCAGTCCGGAATCGATCCATAAATATCCCCATGAATTTTCAGGGGGACAGCGCCAGCGGATCGGGATTGCCCGTTCATTGACATTGAAGCCAAAGTTGATCATAGCGGATGAGCCGGTTTCGGCGCTGGATGTTTCCGTACAGGCACAGGTATTGAATTTTCTTCAGGACCTTCAGCAGGAATTCAATTTGACTTATTTATTCGTCGGCCACGATTTAGGTGTCATCCGGCATATGTGTGACCGGATGGGTGTCATGTATCGCGGTAGATTGGTTGAGGAAGGCAAAAGCGATGAAATCTATGAAAATCCCCAACATATATATACGAAACGGCTGATTGCCGCCATTCCGGATTTAGAGCCGGAAGTTCGCGGGGAAAAGGTGAAGCTCAGAAAGAAGCTTACGGCGGAATACGAGTCTTCCTATTCAACATTTTTCGATGAAAATGGCCGGGCCTATGATTTGAAGCCAATCTCATCGACCCATAGAGTTGCATTACAATAAGGAGGTGGAAAGGATATGTGGAAGTTTATCCTCAGACGTTTTTTAGTTATGATCCCGCAGCTCTTTTTATTGAGCCTCATCGTTTTCATGATGGCAAAAGCCATGCCGGGAGATGCCCTGTCGGGGCAAGAACTCAACCCTAAGGCCAATCCTGCCGAGCTTGAAAGAGTAAGGGAAGAGCTGGGCTTGAATGATCCTTGGTACCAACAATATGGAAGGTGGGTATCGAATGCTGTACAGGGGGATTTCGGTATTTCCTATACACATAAAACACCTGTTATCGATGTTATCGAGGACAGACTGTGGAACACGGTGTTCCTGGCGCTGGTCACGCTGATCTTTACATATATGCTGGCAATTCCGTTAGGCATACTGAGCGGCAGGTACAACGATACCTGGATCGACAAATCCGTGACGGGCTATAGTTATTTGGGCTTTGGCACACCGATTTTCATCTTTGCCTTGATCATGTTGTTCATTTTCGGTTTTGCCCTGGATTGGTTCCCGTCTGGAGGCAGTGTCGATTCCAAGG
The DNA here is from genome assembly GCF_001542915.1 of Peribacillus simplex. GTDB lineage: Bacteria > Bacillota > Bacilli > Bacillales > DSM-1321 > Peribacillus > Peribacillus simplex_B. The sequence goes on from NZ_LNNH01000056.1 coordinate 24,408, forward strand.
TGGATGAAGGGACATTCGCTTATGTGGTAAGTAAGATCAATCATGTGATTTTACCGGCGTTAAGTACGGCTTTAATTGCCACGACAAGCACGATCCAATATTTACGAAATGAAATCATCGACAATAAAATCAAGGACTTCGTCAGGACGGCCCGTTCTAAGGGAGTGCCTGAATCGAACGTATATTCCCGTCATATCCTTAGAAATTCGTTTTTGCCGATCGCGGCATTTTTAGGGTACGAAATTACTGGTTTGATCGGGGGCTCTGTCATAATCGAGACCATTTTCAGTTATCCGGGTCTTGGGCAGCTTTTCCTCAGTTCAGTGAGTCTGCGGGATTTCAGCGTTGTCACGGCCATTGTCATGATGACTGGATTTGCCACGCTGCTTGGCACACTTCTTTCGGACATCATACTCAGTGCGGTCGATCCGCGCATACGGATAGAATAGGAGCGGGGTGAGTCGTATGGAAATGAAAGTGGAGACAGGAAAGAACATACAAGTGCAGGATGTGAGCCCCTCAGGCATGAAAATCATCTGGCAGGAGATTAAAAGGGATAAGCTTGCGATGGGCTCATTGATTATATTGGCAGCTATATTGATTTTTGTTTACGGCGCGGCTTTATTCATGGATGCGAAAGAAATCGCCAAGGTCGATTTTCTCTCCATTTATTTGGAGCCATCTTCCGATTATTGGCTCGGAACCGATTATGGCGGACGTGATGTATTCGGACAGCTGATCGTAGGTACGAGAAATTCATTTACGATCAGCTTGTTCATTACTTTATTCACGGCGATCATCGGGTTGTCATTTGGATTGCTTGCGGGTTACTTCGGCGGAGCCACCGATAATGTGATCATGCGTGTCATCGATTTCGTGATTGCCCTACCGCAATTGATGTTCATCATTGTGGTAGTGACAATCGTTCCGGTATTCAATGTGTATGTTTTCATCTTGATCATGACGATGTTTTTATGGACAGGAAAGGCGAGGCTGATCCGCTCCAAGGCATTGTCAGAGCGTGAGCTGGACTATATCCATGCCTCACAGACACTGGGAACGCCGCATTGGAAGATCATCCTTTTTCAGCTTCTGCCCAATGTCAGTTCATTGATCATCGTGAACTTCATCTTGAACCTGGCAGGCAACATTGGCCTGGAATCCAGTTTGACTTTCTTGGGGTTCGGCCTTCCGGAGAGCACCCCGAGTCTTGGAACGCTCATCAGTTACGCGCGAAATCCAGATGTTCTGGAAAATAAGTGGTGGATTTGGGTACCCGCATCAATCATGATATTAGTGCTGATGCTGAGTATAAATTTTGTTGGCCAAGCGTTAAAACGCGCCGCCGATGCAAGGCAAAGAAGAGGATAAAAAAAGGGGAGTGTTTGATATGAAGATCAAAGGCTATGTTAAAGTACTTAGTGCATTGGCAATTTCATCTCTACTGCTTGCTGCTTGTTCGGATGATACCGAGAAATCGTCAACGCAAGAGAAAAAGGGGAAAGCGGTCCAACAGGTCGATGCTTCTAAATTCCCGACAAAGACGACTAATCAGGGAGAGCCGATCAAAGGCGGACACCTGACATACGGATTGGTATCTAATACACCGTTCGAAGGAATCCTGAATAAAGTTTTCTATCAAGGTGAACCAGATCACCAAATAATCACATTTTTGGATGATGAAGATTTATTGGATACAGATGAAAACTATGTATTCACGAATGATGGCGCCGCTTCTTATGAAATTTCTGACGATCATAAAACGGTTACGCTGACGATTAAAGATAATGTTAATTGGCAGGATGGCAAGCCTGTTACAGGTGCCGATTTGGAATATGCCTATCTTGTAATCGGAAGCAAGGATTATAAAGGTGTGCGCTATGATGAACAAATGGCATTAATTGAAGGTATGGAAGAATATCATGCCGGAAAAGCGGATAGCATTTCAGGCATTAAAGTAGACGGCAAGAAAATCACCTTCACATTCAAGAAAGGAAATCCATCCGTAACGACAGGCTTATGGACATATCCGCTTCACAAAGAATACTTAAAAGATGTGCCGATTGCCGATTTGGAATCTTCGGATAAAATCCGGAAAAACCCAATCGGGTTCGGGCCATTCAAAGTGAAGAAAATCGTCCAAGGCGAAGCCGTGGAATTCGAAGCGAACAAGGATTATTATCGCGGGGCACCTAAATTGGACAGCGTCACTTTGAAAGTCGTGAATCCTTCCGTTGTCGTTAAATCACTTGAAAATGGTGATATTGATGTGGCGGAGGTCCTGGCTGAGCAATATGAACAAGCCAAGGAACTCGATAATGTCGAATTATTGGGGAAAGTTGAATTGGCTTATTCTTATATCGGCTTCAATTTCGGTCAATATGATAAGGAAAAAGAAGAAAATGTCATGGATGAGAATCCAAAATTCAAAGACAAGCGCCTCCGTCAGGCGATGGCCTATGCAATCAATAACAAAGAAGTGGGCGAAAAGATGTTCAAGGGGCTCCGTTTCCCTGCCAACTCGGTCATTACACCTAACTTTAAATATAACAATAAAGATTTAAAAGCCTATGAATACAATCCAGAAAAAGCAAAAAAACTTTTGGATGAAGCAGGATTCGTGGATACAAATAATGATGGCATTCGTGAAGATGCAGATGGGAAAGAATTCAAAATTAACTTTGCATCAATGAGCGGATCCGATGTTTCCGAGCCATTAGCAAGATATTATATTCAACAATGGGAGCAAGTGGGCATAGACGTTGAATTGCTCGATGGAAGGCTTCATGAGTTCAATTCCTTCTATGATCTGTTGAAAAAAGATAATGACGATGTTGATATGTATCAAGCTGCATGGGGCGTCGCTTCCGATCCTGATCCATCCGGTCTTTGGTCAAGATCTGCAGAATTCAACTATACTCGCTGGGTGAATGATAAAAATGACGAGCTTCTGGCGAAAGGAATTTCAGAGGAAGCCTTCGATGATCAATATCGGATCGATACGTACAATGAGTGGCAAAAACTGATTCATGATGAGGTTCCAGTCATTCCGACATTATTCCGTTACCAATTGACGGGAGTGAATGATCGTGTTACTGGTTACGACTTCCTAGCAGGACGCCAATATCAATGGCATAATGTAGGTGTTACTAAATAAGATGATCGCTGATTCCAATCGGCCGCCTGAATGGGCGGCCGATTTTTTTTGTGTTTCAAGGAACTGCATTACGGTTATATAGATAATAGTAATTAATTGGAAGGATGATTTTGATGGAAGTGAGAAATCCTAATGAAACAAAGAGAGAGCTGGAAATATTGTTTACTGAATCGGTTGGCCGATTATTGAAGCCGCTGGAAGAGGAAATCATTGCGGACATTGTTGCCTATCCAGATGAAAAGCGCATAGCCTTCTTGGAATATATGAAGGAAATGTCCAACAAGCAAAGACAATTAAAATAGTAAGGTGAACTTTCATCATCCATCGAGGAGGGTTCTTTATGGGAAGTGAAGATAGAAGCAGATATAAAGTTTGGCGGGATAAGTGGAAAAGGCAAATGAATATGGAGAATATCGCTTTATACGGGATCACGACATTGGTGATGGCGATCATGCCCGTTGTTGCACATATTTAGATAAGCGATCGGAGGGCCGTCTAATGACGGTCCTTTGTATGTTAAAAGCTGGCAGGAAAAGTTATAATAAATAGGAAGGGAGAGATAATCATGAGCATGATCAACGAAAAGGAAATCGTTTCTTACATAAAAGAGTTAGTGACGATACCAAGTCCGTCGGGATATACGGAGGAGGCGATAAAGTACGCGGCCGAATTCATGGGGAACAGGAAGGTTCCATACGAGATCACCAATAAAGGGGCATTGCTTGCTTCAATTAAAGGTGAAGATGATGGCAAACATCGCTTGCTGACGGCTCATGTCGATACGCTGGGAGCGATGGTGAAGGAGATCAAGCCGAATGGCCGCCTTAAGTTGACGATGATAGGCGGTTTCCGCTGGAATTCAGTGGAGGGGGAGTATTGCAAAATCCATACTGCTGATGGGAAAATCATCACCGGGACCATATTGATCAATCAAACCTCTGTGCATGTTTATAAAAATGCCGGGGACGCCAAGCGTGATGAAGAGACAATGGAAGTCCGGATAGATGCTGTCGTGAAAACGAAAGCGGAAACCGAGGCGATAGGCATTTCCGTTGGCGACTTTGTCTCCTTCGAGCCAAGAGTGGAAGTCACGGATGGGGGATTTTTGAAATCAAGGCATTTGGATGATAAAGCAAGCGTCGGAATCCTACTTCATATCATTGATCTCATTTCTGCAGGGAAGATAAAATTGGCCTATACGACCCATTTCCTGATTTCCAACAACGAAGAAATCGGCTATGGCGGCAATTCCAATATCCCCGGGCAGACAGTCGAATATCTGGCGGTCGATATGGGAGCGATCGGTGATGGACAAGCGACGGATGAATTCAGCGTTTCGATTTGCGCGAAAGATTCCTCGGGTCCGTATCATTATCGATTGCGTCAGCATCTTGTCGCCTTGGCCCAAGCCCATGAGATTGACTACCGTGTCGATATATACCCCTATTACGGTTCGGATGCTTCCGCTGCCATCCGCGCAGGACATGATGTCGTCCACGGTTTGATCGGGCCGGGAATCGATGCATCCCATGCCTTTGAACGGACTCACCTTTCATCATTAAAACATACGGCCAATCTGATCCTGCATTATATCGAATCAGAGATGATGTAAACAGTAAAAAGCCCACACTCCTTTCATAGGAGGTGGGCTTTTAAGTGGGCAAATAAAATGGGTATAGCCACGTCCGTTTCTATAATGATAATTCTTGTGGAGGCTCACCATTGTTATTCATCAATCGGATGCTGTCAGGTTTAATTTGCAGAATGATATAGTTAGGGTCTTTGGGACCTTCGAACCAATGTTCAAACGACTCATGCCATAATTTATCCTTCAGGTCCTGTGAATCGTTCACTTTCGAGGTTCCGGATATTTCTAAATAAGAATCACCTAATCCTTCATTTTCATAGCCGATCAGGATATGGACATTAGGGTTTTTTTCGATTTCATCAATTTTTTCCGTCTTGGCACTTGATGGTGTGTATAAAGTCAAATCGTCGTTAAAAAATGTCATGTAGCGTGAATGTGGTTTGTTATTTTCTACAGATGATAAAACTCCAGTCTTAGAATCACTGAGGATATTCAATACTTTTTCTTTTAATTGGTTTTGGCTCATCTTCGCACACTCCTTTTATTTTTTACTCTAATACTTTTCCTCTTTTTTCATAAAGTTAAACAAAATTCTGCAGTTTGCCAATTTAATGAATGAATACTGGCTCAAGATGCCATACTAGTCATTATGTGTTCTGACAGAGTAATTAATGAAGTAAGGGTGATTATAGGAAATGAATTGTGGTGAATTGCTTATCATTGGCGGTGCCGAGGATAAGTGCCTTGAAGGTGAAGTGTTAAATAAATTTGTCGAGCTTGCTCTCCGTCGTTCCGATGGCGGGATTGGAATCCTGCCTACAGCGAGTGAAATTCCTGAAGAGATGAGCAAACAGTATATCAAGATTTTTAGAGCTTTAGGAGTTGACAGGGTTGAAGTGATCAAGCTGGATTCGCGGGAAGAGGCAGATGATCCCCTCATGTGCGAACAGCTGGAATCCCTTTCTGCGCTTTTCATAACGGGAGGCAACCAAAGCCGGCTATCCGAACGGATCGGTCAATCCAAATTCCACCAAGCACTATCCAAAGCATGGCATCAAGGCATGGTGATAGCAGGGACAAGTGCCGGTGCTTCCATTATTGGCAAGCATATGATCGTCGCCGCCGACACGATGCTGAATGATGATAAGTTAAAGGTCGAGATTGGAATAGGTTTCGGGTTCCTGGATGGTTTGCTAATCGATCAGCATTTTTCCCAGCGCGGCCGGTTCGACCGTCTGTTAAGTGCAATAGCGGTAAACAAGGAATTGCTGGGCATTGGCATCGATGAAAATACAGCCATTTTAGTTAAAGACGGCCTTTTTGAAGTCTATGGGCAACATGAAGTACTGGTGCTTGATGGCAGCAAAAGTGATTATATTCACGTCACGACCTCCGATAATGGAAGTGAAGAGCTGACTCTCTCGGGATTCTGCCTTCATGCTCTTACAAGGGGCTATCGTTTTGACCTGGTGACCAGAAAATTGTTAATGAAAAAGGGGATCCAACCATGATAATCAAGAGAGTCCGTTACTTAAAAGGACCCAATTATTTTGCATATACTCCGACGATCTGCATCGATTTGGATTTGGAGGAACTGGAAGAGAAACCTTCCGATACCATTCCAGGATTCAATGAAAACCTGTTGAAAACGCTCCCGAACCTAGGGAATCATACATGCTCCAAAGGGTATCGGGGAGGTTTTGCCGAGAGGCTGCGCAAAGGTACTTGGATGGGGCATGTTTTGGAGCATATGGCGATCGAGCTACAAAACCTGGCAGGAATCGATGTCATTCGCGGAAAAACGATCATGATGGAAAAAAAGGGACATTACCAGGTTACCTTTGACTATCAAGAGCCGGAATCCGGTCTCCAAGCCTTCTTGGCAGCAAAGGAAATCGTCGAAGCCATCCTTAATGATGAGAAAGAGATAAATGTCCAATTCCATGTAAAACAAATAGAAGATTTATATTATAAAAATAAATTGGGACCAAGTACAGAAGCGATTTTTAAGGCTGCATATGAAAAAAACATCCCTGTCGAACGTATTGGCGATGATAGTTTGCTGCGTTTAGGAACAGGTTCAAGGCAGAAGTATGTCCAGGCGACCATTTCAAGCCAAACCTCGAATATCGCCGTCGAAAATGCCTGTGATAAATCTTTAACAAAATCGATCTTAAAAGGGTGCGGCCTTCCGGTTCCTGAAGGGGAAATAGCCCATTCAATCGAAGAGATATTCGAAACGGCGGACAGAATCGGTTTTCCGCTCGTTATAAAACCGTATAACGGCAGGCAGGGACAGGGTGTCATCACCCATATCAAGAATAAGGATGAACTTTTCAATGTCATCAATTGCCTGGAAGCGTACGTGAAGAAATATATCGTCGAACGGCATATTGAAGGACATGATTACCGTATGCTAATCGTGAATGGGGAGCTTATAGCGACCAGTTTGAGGCTTCCTCCCTATGTGATTGGAAACGGAAATGAAACGATACGCAGATTGATAGAAAAGGAAAACCGCAATCCTTTGCGGGGCGATGGCCATGAAAAACCAATGTCTAAAATCCCGCTGACACATACCGTGACATGCTACTTGGAAAAAACGAATCGGACACTCAACTCGATCCCGAAGCAAGGGGAGCTGGTCCAAGTTGCCGGCAACGCAAATCTCTCGACTGGCGGCAAGGCTATCGATGTAACGGAGCAGGTCCATCCAACCATTAAGAAAATGGCGATTGCAGCTGCAAAAGCGATTGGATTGGATATTGCCGGAATTGATTTTATTTGTGAGGATATTTCAATGCCGCTCAATGACTCACGGACGGCAATCATTGAAGTCAACGCTGCTCCCGGTATCCGGATGCACCATTATCCGAGTGAAGGGGAAAAACGGGAGGTAGGCAAAGCCATCATCGATTATTTATTCCCGTCCCGGGAAGATGCGGCGATACCGGTCATCGCAGTGACGGGAACGAATGGAAAAACGACAACGACCAGAATGATTCATTATTTCCTTTCGAATGATGACACCAAGGTTGGAATGACCAATTCAGATGGGGTCTATATAGGTGAAGACATATTGGATCAAGGTGATTGCAGCGGACCGATCAGTGCAAGGATGGTGCTGTCCCATCCTGAAGTCGATGCAGCGGTTTTGGAAACGGCACGAGGAGGAATCTTGCGTGAAGGCCTGGCCTTCCGCCAATGTAATGTGGGTGTCATTACGAATGTGAGTGAAGATCATCTCGGCTGTGATGGTATGGATACGATGGAGGATCTTGTGAAATTAAAGCGTCTGATAGCCGAAGTCGTTCTGGATACGGGGTACTGTATCCTGAATGCCGATGATCCGAAGGTGGCCGCAATGGGGGCATATACAGATGGGGAAGTCATTTATACCTCGACGGACGCCAATCAGCCATTAGTGAAGGAAGCGATTAAAATGGGTCAAAAGGTTTGGTTCGTAAATGAACAAGGGATGATCCTGCATTCATCAGCAGGTGTCACACAGCCGTTCATGGATTGTACCATGATCCCCATCACGATTTCGGGGATGGCCCGTCATAATATCGCCAATTTGCTTCAGGCACTGGCTGCAGCCCATACACAAGGCGTATCCATGGAAGAACTACGAAAGAAGGCAGTGACTTTTATGCCTGATACCAACTTGTCAAAAGGACGTTTCAATTTAAAGAAATTGAATGAGCGGACCATCATCATCGACTATGCCCATAATGAGGCGGGGTTGAAGGCAATATTCGAAACGGTGGGTGCCTATAACAGAAATCGACTTATCACCGTTTTGGCAGGTCCGGGAGACCGTGTTGATGAGGAGCTCATCAGGCTTGCCAAGGTGGCGGCCGTCCATTCCAATTTATTCATCATTAAGGAAGATGACGATTTACGGGGAAGGAAGCCATGCGAAGTAGCCGGGCTGCTCCAGGAAGCTGCGGAAGAAGCAGGGCTGCATAAGAATCGGGCCAGGATCGTTTTGAATGAGTTGGATGCATTCATGGACGCTTGGGAAGCATCTCGACCAGGTGATCTGTTACTTTTCTTCTACACGGATTTCGAATATGTCGAGCAGTTTTTTCAAAAGGTTTCCAGCGACAGCTTATCAAAAAAATGAAAGAACGTGCATTTCGCCCTGCGAAGTGCACGTTCTTTCATGTATGCTTGTTTATAGAGAAACGTACCCCCTAAGCAGAGTTGTTTTAAAGCAACAAGCAACTGCCTTCGAGGGTACGTTTCATGATGAATTAGCTTTTTTTGATAACCGTCTCATTCCCGGCAGGGACACTGACGTGGTCTTTTTTATATACGCGTTGCAGGACGATCGTCTGGGCGATCATGAATAATCCACCGATTGACCAATACAATGGCAAGGCGGCAGGAGCGGAGAAAGAAATGAATAAAATCATCACTGGCGAGAGCAGGCTCATCAGCTTCATTTGTTTCTGCTGTTCCTCGGGCATTTGTCTCATGGATATGACCGATTGGAAATAATAAATGACACCGGCAATAATCGCCATGGCAATATTCGGCTGGCCAAGGCTGAACCAAAGGAAGTTATGTGTCGCAATTTCATGGGATCCTTTAATCGCATAATAAAAACCCATCAAGATCGGCATTTGGATCAATAGTGGCAGACAACCCATGTTTAACGGGTTGACTCCATGCTTTTGGTAAAGCTGCATCATTTCCTGCTGCAGGGCTTTTTGTTTAGCCGGATCTTTCGTTTCCTTAATCTTCTGTTGGATGGCAGTCATTTCAGGTTTCAGGCCATTCATTTTCGTTTTCATGCTGAGCTGTGTTTTATATTGCTTGGCAGTCAATGGAAGCAGGACAAGACGGATGAAAAATGTCATCATGATGATGCTCAACCCATAGTTACCATTAAATAAATTGGCATTGAATTCAAGCATTTTCGTCATTGGATTAACCAAACCTGTATGAAATGGACCGCTTGCAGCTGCAGAGCAACCTGACATAAGGACCGTTGCCAGGATCAGTACCGTAATAAGTAACACGCTTTTCTTTTTCAAATTAATTCCTCCTCAAATTGTTTTTGTTTAAACAACTAGTAGGAGGCTTGGCTCATCGGAATCATCGGGTGAATCCTTTTGCCTGATAAATGTGAAAAAGCGCTGTGCACCGCGCCAGTCAAAAGTGCTGCCTGTATGAACAGGGGATTTACTTTGATCGGAATGGACGGAAGCTTGATATTTATCATTCAAGTGTGATTGCTTTTTATTTAAGAAGTAAAACGCCGCCAGTGGAAAGACAAAGGTCAACAAGTAACCTGCCCATACCGCATGACGAACGGTTTGATAATCAAATTCTAATAATAATTCCCACATAGGAATCCCTCGTTTTTGTCTAAGATAGGAAAATGTCATTCAGTTGACCGCTAAAATCAAATCCGATCTTACTGAGTTTAAATCATTAAGAACACTATATCAAATTCTAATGCAATCATGCCAAAAAATATAGGGATATTTTCAAAAAATAAACAGGGAATATTTTCACTTCGATGAAGTGGATGAGAAAGGCCCAAGGATATTCCAGAAGCATGGAATGGAGGCGGCCATGGCACATATGATCCTTCGCCGACATAAGAATAAAAGGAAGTTCAATCATGAGGTGAAGATGGATGAAACCGTACGATTCGTTCAATCAACATAATAACTATTACCAACCTGAAAATGATGTTTATCAAAATATACACCCACAAACCAATGCTCATGATTTATGGGCAGCACCAGATTTAATTGAAAATCAACAATTGGCTGAAAGGATGCCTGGACCTCCTGGCCCGTCAGGCTCTTACCAGGGCGGGGGACAGGCAAGCCCGCCGCGGCCTCCACAAGGAGGGGGCCCGCCGCATATGGCGCCGCCTTTATTCATTCCAAAGCTTACTGGAAGTATGCTGCAGGCGTTAGATCCTGGTTCAATGAAAGGGTGCTTATACCAAAATACGTATGTTTGGCTAAGAAACGGCCGCTCGTTTTGGTTTTACCCCACTTATGTCGGCTATAATTCCGTAGCGGGCTATCGCTGGAGAAAAAGTCAGCAGCGATGGTCCTATTATGGAACCGACGCAAGTGAAATACAGGCCTTTCAATGCTTTTAAAAGCAATCGCCTTAAGTTGCGCGAACCATCCATAGTTTTGGAGAAATGGGACTTTGAGCGTGTCATTTCACTTTTGCGTCTGTGGAGTCTTCCTTGGACTTGGATTCCCGCAGGAATGTCATTGTGCAACAATTTCATTATGAAAAACAAAAAAGTTACGGAAGCAGCCATTCCGTAACCTTTTTGTTTATTAACCGAACAGAGGGGGCAGGTCCTTCAAGCGTTTCAATCCGAGAAATAATCAGGGAAATCTGAAATGATGCCATCTACCTTCATTTTCTCGAACATGCGCATCCGTTTTTTATTGTTGACTGTCCAGGTATATACCTTCATCCCATGCTTTTGGATCCGCAGCTGAAGCTTCGAATCCAGGATCGTTTGCTTGGGATTTAAAAATGAAGCGAACTTCGCTATTTCCTTTAATGCTTCGTCATTGATCCTCCGCTTTATCAGTACCCCAACTTGTACTTCCGGCATCAGTAAATGAAACCTTCTCATGGAATCCGCATCGAACGAGTGAACCATGATCGGATTGTTAAAGGATGCGCTTCCGATGTACTTCCTTAGCTCTTCCGCTAGCTTTGCTTCAATGCCGGGATAAAGGGATGGGTGTTTGATTTCGATTAAGAACCCAGCCTCGGTCCGGAATCTTTCGAATACTTCACTTAATAAAGGAATCCGCTCGTTTTTGAAACGTGAATGATACCAGCTCCCGGCATCGAATTCCTTTAATTCGGCAGCTGTGTAATCGCGGAGTCTTCCTTTACCGCTTGTCGTCCGATCCAGCGTCGGGTCATGATGAACCACAAGTACATCATCCTTACTGAGATGAATATCCACCTCAAGCACTTCAGCTCCCAATTCGAGCGCCTTCTTATAAGAAGCGACCGTATTCTCAGGGCAATGTCCGGCAGCGCCGCGATGTCCGATTTTGAGGGGGGAATGCTGGATATTGAAGTTCTCTTGGTAGACACTCTTCGAACCGTTCAGCTTAAGGGCGAAGAGGAAAAGTACGATCATCAAAATTATCAAGAAAAATCCAATCACCATTGACACTCCTTTTAATAACAAAAATAAACTTCCTGGTTATCCTTTACCCTAGCTTAAAGAAAATAAAATAAGTTTGTCCATTGTCAGCCTCATTTCATCATTTTACATGTTGGATAAGGAAAAAGCATGGATCTTACTACAGTGATGTCAACCATTGTTCGAGAATGAAAAGGATTTATTGATCAGTGATGGAATACATATAGTTAAAGGAATAATAAGGGGGGAAGCTGATGAAACAGAACCCTGGAAAGTGGAAGGGGAATCTTGGTTTATATTTTTCGGTTCCCGTTCTCTCTTGGGCATTATACGATTTTGCCAATACGATCTTTTCTTCAAATATCAATACGATTTTCTTTCCGTTTTTCCTTCAGGAGCAAATTGGGGATAATGCTGTTCTTGATCAAATTGCCAGTACCTTCATTTCCTACGCAAATGCGATGGCCAGTTTATTTCTTGTTTTGTTTTCACCGTTGTTTGGCGTCATGATCGATCGAACCGGAAAGATGAAAAAATATATCGTGATTTTTACACTCATTTCCGTTATAAGCACATTTTTCATGGGGGTTTTCGGGGGAGCCTCGTTTGATCGACTGTTCCTTGGCATTCCCGTTTCCTTGGCCATTGTCATTCTATTATTCGTCATCGCTAAGTTTTTCTATCATTCCAGTCTCGTTTTCTATGATACGATGATGAGCGATTTAGGTACGAAAGAGCAAATGCCGCTTATATCGGGATTTGGCGTGGCCGTTGGCTACCTAGGAACGTTAGTGGGGCTGTCCATTTATCCATTCATCAGTAAAGGAAGCTCACATGAAGCCTTCATGCCTACGGCCATTTTGTTTCTCGTTTTTTCCCTTCCCTTGTTCTTTTTTGTGAAGGAGACGCCAAAACCGCAAAAAGCAAAACAACCGTTCATATCCGGTTATAAGGAAATCAAGGCAACATTCAAAGAGATGAGGTCCTATCGCTCGATATTCACTTTCATGATCGCCTATTTCTTTTTAAACGACGCCATTGCGACGACGATTGGCATGATGGCTGTCTATGCCAAGACTGTCGTGGGCTTTTCCTCAAGCGGGTTCATTTTGCTTTACTTGGTATCGACGATATCGAGTATTGCCGGCTCTTTCCTTTTTGGATATATCACACAGTCGAAGGGACCTCGGCTTGCTGTGACATATGTGGGGATGCTGCTCTTGGTCGCTTTATTTATCGCGGTATTCGCACAAACCGCTCTTTGGTTCTGGGTTGCAGGGAGTATGTTTGGCGTTTCGCTTGGCTCGATGTGGGTGACCTCAAGGACGTATATCATTGAACTGACGCCCAAGAAGAAGCGAGGTCAATTCTTTGGATTATTTGCTTTCTCTGGAAAGGTTTCTTCCATAATTGGCCCTCTATTATATGGAACGATTACGTTGGTTTTTCATGAGCTTGGGACATTGGCGAGCCGGATGGCATTGGGGTCACTGATCATCATGGCGGTCATAGGACTGGGCTTTTTGTTCAAGTTGAAGAAATTGGAAGAAGTCAAATGAAAAAGGGAATGCCCCCTTTTAACCGGGGGGCATTCCCTTCATCCATCTGTCCTTATACCAAATTAAGGGTAACGTCGACATTCCCGCGAGTTGCTTTTGAGTATGGGCAAGTCGCATGGGCCTTTTTGACAAAGTCTTGGGCTTCTTCCTTGCTCAGGTCAGGAATCGAAATATCCAGCCTTACAGCCAATTTAAAGCCTCCGTCTTGCTCATCTTTACCGATCGTGACATTTGACGTCACGGAAGTATCGGCTTTTTTCTTTTCCTTTTGCAGGACAAGATTCAAGGCACTATCAAAGCAGGCAGCATAGCCAGCTGCAAATAATTGTTCAGGGTTCGTTGCCTTTTCACCGGAACCGCCTAGTTCCTTAGGTGATCTGACATCGAAGTCAAGGATTCCGTCCTCTGACTTAACATGTCCTTCTCGTCCTCCGTGTACGGTAACTGTAGCTGTATATAGTGGTTTCAAAGTAAACATCTCCTTTTTAAATGATTACTACCATTAGTTCCCCACAATACGTCTTATTAAACAAAATGAATGAGAGTTTATGAATGTCAGACGTAAAAGTATTGTTTAAAAATGGTTTTAAATTGGAAGAAAATGTTTTATAATGAACTGTATTAGTATGTGTAATACACCAATATAAGAGGGAGGCTCCTGATGATCGAGTTGGATGTTCAAAGCAGGAAACCCATATATGAGCAATTGATGGATAAATTTAAGGAACTAATGATCAATGAGGTTTTACTGGAGCACAACCAGCTTCCATCGATCCGATTATTGGCACAGGAATTGACCATCAATCCCAATACCATTCAGAAAGCTTACAAACAGCTTGAATCTGACGGATATATATATACACTGCCCGGAAAAGGGAATTTCGTCGCCCCTCCTAAATCCATCAAGAATTCCTTGAAGGAAGTGAAAATCAGAAACGAGCTTGAAAAAGTGCTTGCTGAAGCTATGTATATCGGCATCGAGAAACATGAAATCCATCGATTGGTAAAAGATATCAGTCCATTGAGAAAGGGGGGAGATTCATGATTGAAATAAAGCAGGTGAGTAAGTTATATGAAGGGAAAGAAGCGATCAGGAACGTCACCTTGGCTATAGGAAAAGGCACCATATTCGGTTTGCTGGGTTCCAATGGGGCAGGGAAAACGACTCTTTTAAAAATGCTTTCAGGCAACCTGATTCAGGATAGTGGTGAGGTACTGATTGACCGATTACATGTTTTCGAAAACCGTGAAGTGAAAAATCGTTGTTTCTTCCTTCCTGATACGCCTTATTTCTTGGCTAACTATACGATCTTGCAAATGGCCCTTTTTTACAGCGGTGTTTACCGTAAGTGGAACGAAGAACGCTTCTATCAACTGCAGGAAATATTCCCGATACCCCTCCAATATAAAATACATAAACTTTCAAAGGGGATGCAGAGACAGGTTGCTTTTTGGCTCGCCCTCGCTACGATGCCTGAAGTTCTGATATTGGACGAGCCTTTTGATGGGTTAGATCCGGTCATGCGGAAAAATGTGAGACAGTTATTGGTTCAGGATGTTGCTGAAAGGGACATGACGATCTTGATTTCTTCCCATAATCTCCGGGAAATTGAAGATCTGGCGGATCATGTAGGAATCTTACATAACGGCAAGCTTGTTATCCAAAAAGATCTGGCTGATTTAAAAGCGGATGTACACAAAGTGCAAATTGCCTTTAAACATAAAATTCCTCACGGGATTTACCGCGGAATCCAAATTCTTGACAAGCAAAGACAAGGAAGTGTGATCGTGTGCATCGTTAAAGGAAAGGAACCGAGCATCAAAGCGCACTTCAATCAGTTTCAACCTGACATCTTCGATATGCTTCCCCTTACTTTAGAGGAGATATTCATTTATGAAATGGGGGATATAGGTTATGTCATCCAGAATACCCTGGCCTAATCGGGAACTGATCATCTATATTTTCAGAAGTACCGGCTGGATTGGCTTTCTCTATTTAATTGGCCTCATGTTTGCACTCCCTTTGCAAATATTGACGTATATTTTGAATGAAAAAAATGAATTCGTGGAATTTGAAAACCTTTTCTCCAGTCAGCAAATGATCCAATTTGTCCTGGTCATCGTTATTCCAGTCTTACTTGCAATCTTTCTCTTTCGTTTTTTACAGATAAAACAAGCATCGGACTTTATTCATAGTTTACCCATCACTAGACGTACCGTATATCTTCATATGGTCGGGATGGGCTTTTTGTTCTTAGCCTTGCCCATTATATTCACCGGTTCAATTTTGATCTTGTTCCAATCTGCCATAGATATTGAAAGACTGTTTTCGCTGGCGGATATTTGGTCCTGGATGGGAATTACATTCATTTTGGAAGCGGTCATCTTTTCCGTTGCCGTTTTTATAGGAATGATAACGGGGTTATCGGCTCTGCAAGGCTTGCTGACTTATATATTTCTAGCACTGCCTGTCGGCTTATTTGTGTTGTTTGCAGCAAATATGAAGTTTTTTTTAACAGGATTTTCTGCGGATTACTATTTAAGGACCAACCTGACAGGAATTTCTCCCTTGTTGGCTGCAACCGAGATGGAGAAAATCACATTTTTCTCCTCTCAAACAGTGATCTATGCTTTATTGACCTTGCTTTTGTCGTTTCTGTCGCTGGTCATCTACCAAAGGAGGAAGCTGGAACATGTTTCGCAGGCCTTTGTTTTCCCGAAGCTCAAGCCATTATTCCAATTCGGTCTGACGATTTGCATGCTACTGTTTTCAGGATTTTATTTTAGCGAAACGACCGGTGAAAGGGGCTGGATTTTCTTCGGATATGTCATCGGCTCTTTGTTCGGATATTATTTAGGGGAAATCGTCCTGCAAAAGACTTGGCGAATCAAGTTCAAGCTGAAAGGCTATCTAGTATTTACGATGATCATCATTGTGCTGGCGATCATTTTGAAAATAGATCCCATTCAGTATAAGTCCAACATTCCGGATAAAAGGGAAATCAGCCAGATCTATATTGGCAGCTCCCCTTTGTATTTTGAGGATGAAACCACATATATCGGTCCCACTTTCCTTAAAGAGAAGGGAAACATAGAGGCGGTCACGTTATTGCATCAAGAAATTATCGAAAAGGGGAAAACAGTTTCCGTCGGTGAATTGAATGACGGCCAATCGGTATTCATCCTGTATCAACTAAAGGATGGAAAACGGATAGCGAGAGAGTATCATTTGCAAAACTATGAATCGTACCTGCCGTTACTGGCGAAAATTTATGAATCGAGTGAATATAAAAAAACGGTGAATGAATTGCTGAATGTGGCAGCTAAAGATGTCACTAACATAAGGATAAAAGCGAGCGGGCAAGTGGATAAATCCGTCACGATCAAGGATGGCCATCAGCTCCAAGAAGCCGTCCAGGCACTGTCCGAGGATCTCAAAAATCAGTCGCTCTCACAAATGACGAATTCTTTCGGTGACTATGCCACGATTGATATATATTTGGATCATAACAAAATCATTTATATGAATTGGGATTCCTCTTTCACTCAGTTTTCAAAATGGATGGAGCAAACCGGTAAAGCAGACGAAGCACGACTAGTGGCTAGTGACATCTCCTATATTCTGATTGCCAAGACAGATTCGCCCATTTATAATTCGGTCTCGGCAGAGGAGCTCGCCCGACAAATCGAACAAAAACCCAACCGATTGAAAATCAACACCCTTTCAGAAATCGATACGCTCATTGCCAACGCCCAAGTTGAGTGGAGTGGTGAATATGTAGCTGTTTATCATTATAAAGATAGCAGGGAGGTGGATATCAAGAGTTTTTCCGGCGACCATGTACCCGATTTCGTTTTGGACCATTTTAATGAATGAAGGGCTAAGGAACGAAATCAGTACGTAGACAAAGAGAATGCCGCCCCATTAAAGTGGGCAGCATCCTCTTTGTTTGCATTTGACCTATGATGATGTTTCCAAACTTTATAGTTTTACGACGTTTTTTGCTTGAGGTCCACGGTTACCTTCTTCAATCTCAAACTCGACCTCTTGTCCTTCATCAAGTGTTTTGAAACCATCTCCCTGAATCGCAGAAAAATGTACGAATACATCATCTCCGTCCGGAACTTCAATGAATCCAAACCCTTTGTCACTATTAAACCATTTTACCTTTCCAGTTACTGTCATTCGATGAATCCTCCTAAAAATGTTAAAAAATTAATGGTGAAAATTTTTCCTCGATGGAAGAATCCATTTCACACATTATCAAGAACCCTCACTCAAGCTTGGAATCCATATGGGAAGATGCTTAATAATAAGTGAATGCTAGAAGGCTTTCTTATGGGTGAATTTCCAAACTTTTTACTATATACCCACCTTTATAAAGGATAAAACAAATGAAGGTATTTTATACCTTTTTTCAGGGGAATAATAATGAGGGATGTCCATTATTAGCGCTTAACTAGGTGCCTAATGTTGAATTTTCAAAAAAAAACAATAGCTCAAACACGTTTTCATTGGGAAGTAAGCGGGTAAAGGTTAACGAAGAAAGGACTGATGAATAATGAAGAAACTTTTGAAAAGAGCCTTAATTTTTGCTGCGCCGATCATATTCAAAGAGGTAAAGAAGCGCTGGAAAAATAAACGAAATCAAAAAGCGATGAAAACTGCAAGATAAGTTGCGAAATGAACAAATCATAGAAATAATAAGAAAGGGCGCTGAACAGGCGTCTTTTGTTTGGCTTCGAACAAATCCTCATATGATTCATTCACCTCTACATCTTTCCTTCATATCGTGTTAAAATAGTAAGGTTGATTGAAATGAATGCCAAGTAGACAAGGCTTTAGCCTTGTGATATATGTTCCTAACATATCTTGTGTATGATCAGGATTTTTTACATACAAAGAAAGGTTGACATTCCAATGTAAAAATACAAGAAGTTCACCTATAAATTTTTCTCGAAATTGTTGACTCCACTAACGAAAGGAACATTTTATGACTACATTAAAAGATGAGGTCCAATCGCGTCGGACCTTCGCAATCATCTCCCACCCGGATGCCGGGAAAACGACTTTGACCGAAAAATTATTGCTGTTTGGCGGTGCGATTCGCGATGCCGGAACAGTTAAAGCGAGAAAGACTGGCAAGTATGCAACAAGTGACTGGATGGAGATCGAAAAACAACGTGGAATTTCCGTTACATCCTCCGTCATGCAATTCGATTATGATGATTTCCGTGTGAATATTCTTGATACACCAGGTCACCAAGACTTCAGTGAAGACACCTATCGTACACTGATGGCTGTAGATAGCGCCGTGATGATCATCGATTCGGCAAAAGGAATCGAGGATCAGACGGTTAAATTATTCAAAGTATGCCGCATGAGGGGCATCCCGATTTTCACGTTTATCAACAAAATGGACCGTCAAGGTAAAATGCCGCTCGAGTTGCTTGCCGAGCTTGAAGAGGTATTGGGCATCGAGACATATCCAATGAACTGGCCAATTGGAATGGGAAAAGACTTTGTCGGCATTTACGATAGATTCAACAATCGCATTGAACAGTTCAAGACGGAGGGCGAAGAGCGTTTCCTTCCATTGAATGCTGAAGGTGAACTTGAAATCGACCATGCACTTAAGGATTCCCAGTTGTATGAGCAAACTTTGGAAGAAATCATGCTGCTGACCGAAGCGGGCAACCAATTCTCTGAAGAAAGCATCGCCAATGGCAAATTGAGTCCTGTATTCTTCGGAAGTGCCTTGACGACTTTCGGTGTCCAAACGTTTTTGGATGCTTATCTTCAATTTGCACCAGCTCCACAAGCACGAATGACGACATCTGGTGAAATGAGCCCTGTCAGTAATGATTTTTCAGGTTTCATTTTCAAGATTCAAGCGAATATGAATCCAAAACACCGTGATCGCATCGCTTTCCTGCGCATCTGCTCCGGTAAATTCGAGCGCGGAATGAGCGTCAACTTGAGCAGGACGGGCAAGCCGATCAATCTTTCTTCTTCAACCCAGTTCATGGCTGATGATCGGAATACGGTAAACGAGGCGGTAAGCGGGGATATCATCGGTTTATATGATACAGGGAACTACCAAATCGGCGACACGATCACAACCAGCAAGGATATGTTCCAATTCGAGAAGTTACCACAATTCACTCCGGAACTATTCATGCGGGTTACGGCTAAGAACGTAATGAAACAAAAACATTTCCATAAAGGAATTAACCAACTGGTCCAAGAAGGGGCAATACAGCTCTTCAAGACGGTCCGTATGGAAGAATATCTCCTTGGTGCCGTCGGGCAGCTTCAATTCGAGGTGTTTGAGCATCGAATGAGGAACGAATACAATGTTGAAGTCCTGATGGAGCGCATGGGCAGTAAAATTACCCGCTGGGCCGAAGATGAAAAGCTTGATGAAAATCTTCATAGCTCAAGAAGCATACTTGTTAAAGACCGCTTTGATAAATACGCATTCTTATTCGAAAATGAGTTTGCACTCCGTTGGTTCCAAGATAAAAATCCTGATGTGGAATTATATAATCCCATGGATTTGAAATAATCATGAAAGCCCGTGTCGTATACACGGGCTTTTTTTGATTGTGGAGCCTTTTCTTGCTTACTTTCATTAGTTCTGCTAGCTCGGGAGCCGACTATAGAATCAAACAGCATGGCAAATCCATCTCATCCGAATAATGATGCTCCTAAATTATTCCTTTGACAAACTGCAGCAACTCCTTTATATTTAGCTGGTACTTTAACGCTTAAAAGCGTATCAGTAGACAATGATCGATAACAGTCTTACCTCAAGAATATACAAAATGAAAGCGGGGAAAATACATCATGCGTCTCGAAGATGCCAAGCTAAAACTCTCTTTACCTGAAGCTATTTGTGTTTTAGCGATGCTGTTTTTAATTATTGCAATAGGAATCATCCATTATGAACTTGTACCACATATTCCGATTATTGCCGCCATCCTTTTTTTATTCGTTTATGGAAAAATCAAGAAGCTTCCATTTTCGATCATGGAGGCGGCCATCGTCAAAGGTGCGGTTTCTGGTATGGGAGCCATCTATATATTCTTTTTCATTGGCATGCTCATTTCGATCTGGATGGCAAGCGGGACCATCCCTACCATCATGTACTATGGGTTTGACTGGATTTCTGGGGAATATTTCTATGCGGTCACATTTCTGGTGTGCTCGCTAATCGGGCTCTGTATCGGGAGTTCACTTACAACATCAGCGACGGTCGGTGTTGCTTTCATTGGTATGGCGGCGGCGATGGATTTATCGCTGGCGATTACAGCCGGTGCTATCATTTCCGGTGCATTTCTTGGCGATAAAATGTCTCCGCTATCCGACTCGACCAACCTTGCTTCGGGAACGGTGGGAGTGCCACTATTTGAACATATTAATAATATGCTGTGGACAACGATTCCGGGGTTTTTGCTATCACTTATCTTTTTTTACTTCCTTTCACCGGATGTCAAACTGTCTCGTGTTGAGGAAATTGAAGCCATGACGAAAGCCTTGGAAATGGAAACGAACATTAGCGTATGGAGTTTGATTCCGTTTGTCGTCATCCTGGTCATGGCATTGAAAAAAGTGTCGGCGATTCCGACATTGTCAGCTGGAATCGTTTCGGCGGCTGTCATTGCTTTCATGCAAACGCCAAATATGACCGTTGCAAAACTGGCGGATATTTTATACGGCGGATTTGTGCTGAAGAGCGGGATGGAACAACTTGACACCATCCTATCGCGGGGCGGCATCGAAAGCATGATGTTCTCCGTTTCTATGGTGTTGTTGGCTTTGGCGATGGGTGGACTATTGTTTGAATTAGGAGTCATCCCTTCCATCCTGCATGCGGTCCGGGATTCATTGACGAGTGTAGCAAAATTGATTTCAGCTACCGTTTTTGCAGGAATCAGCGTGAATTTCCTGGTGGGGGAACAGTATTTGTCAGTTATCCTGCCTGGGAAAGCCTTTCAGCAGAAATATGAAGAGCTAGGGTTACAGCCAAAAACGCTTGGGAGGGTACTTGAAGATGCCGGAACAGTCGTGAATCCACTTGTTCCATGGGGAGTCTGCGGTGTATTCCTGACAAAGGTATTGGGTGTTCCAACACTTGAATATGCGCCCTTTGCATTCTTTTGTTTAATTTGCCCTTTGCTCAGTTTGATTTCGGGCTTTACGAAAGTAGGCATCCACTATAAATGAAAAAAACAGGCGGTCGAATTGCGACTGCCTGTTTTTTCATGAAGAATTCCTTATTTCGTTGAAGCGATCTCATCCTTTGGTATGGAGATGACCTTTTCTTTCTGTTCCAGTAGATTCATTCGCATGATGACATTTTGGAATATCCCCATAGAAATCATGAGCAGCAATAGGGATGAACCGCCATAGCTGATGAACGGAAGCGTGATCCCGGTGATGGGAATCAGTCCAGTCGCCCCGCCAATATTGATGCCAACCTGAATGCCGATCATGGAAGAGATCCCGATCAATAATAGGCTGCCAAATGGGTCTTTACACTTTGCTGAGAGTATGAATCCTCTAAGGACGATAAAACCTAAAGTCAATAAAACGAAGCCCACTCCGAATATCCCAAGCTCTTCTGCAATGACGGAAATGATGAAATCCGTATGGGATTCAGGCAGGTACCCGTATTTTTGTACACTATCACCAAGCCCGACACCTGTAAGGCCGCCTGATCCTATCGCATACAATGAATTCACGAGTTGGTACCCATTTCCACCCTCTTGGCCAAAAGGATCTGCAAACCCTGTAAAACGGGACACTTTATTTTCCGAGAAAACCGATGACAAATTTCCTGTCAGAATGATCCCCAATGCAAATATGGCAACGAATATCGAAGTAATCAATGAGAGCTTGAATATACTCTTGAAGGACATGCCAGATGATATGATCATGGTACTTGAAATCAGGAAAATGACAGCTGCCGTTCCATAGTCAGGTTGTATCCCGATTAAAAAACAAATGAATACGAGAAAGAAAATCGGGGGGATGACGGCTTTATCAATGCTGTTGATTCGATCCTGCCTTTTTCCGTAAATGGCTGCAAGATAAATGATCATGGCAAGCTTCGAAAATTCTGCTGGCTGTATCGATTTTGTTCCTATCTTAAACCAGCTTGTGGCATTCCCGGCTGTATGGCCAAAGATAAAGAGCAGCAAAAGGATACCGGCCATTCCCAACATCATAAGCATTAAGAAGTTTTTGTTTTTGTACATCTTATAAGGAAGAATCATCGTCACGATCATTGCTAAAAATGAGATGATAAAAGCCATTTTTTGTTTCTCAAAGAAGAAATCCATGGGCTCCTTGTATCGAGCGACAGCCGTGATCATGCTCGAGCTATAAATCATCACTAAACCAAACAAACAGAGTAATACGACAGCAATGAAAATAGGGAAGTCGTATGCTTTAATTATTCTTTTCACTTGTGCGCTCACCTCAAATATGTATGCGCGAAAAAATCGCCTTCTTATATAGTAACGGAAAATCAGTTATTTAGATAATAATTTTTATTGTGTAACATGAATTTATCCTCCAAGAAACAATAGTAAACACTTTATCCGATGAAATTGAAGTGATTGTCATTTCAACTACTCGCAAAATATCCATTCCTACATCTATTATCTTCGATAGAATAGATGAATTATCCTTTAGGAAAACAAAAAAATTTACTATATATTCCATTTTGATAGTACTATTATGTCTAGAAGAACATAAGACAAGTGAAATGATGAGAGGGTGGATTTCATGGGGCACATTCATTTTTTCACCGGGTTTCCAGGTTTCATCAGTAATCAATTAATCAGGGAGCTGGTTCGGCGTGATGAAAGGATAAATAAGATTTATTTGCTCGTTTTACCTCAGCAAAGGGCAAAAGCAGAAAAGGAGACCAAAAGGATTGAAGATGAATGGGATGGTATGAAAATCGCCTTTGAAATCGTGACGGGGGATATTACGAAGGAGCATCTTGGTTTTTCATTGGAGGTATCCATGAACTTCAGCAACAAGTCACGCAACTTTTCCATCTTGCCGCGATATACGATCTGGCTGTCCCGGAAAAATTGGCCAGGCTTGTCAATGTAGTGGGAACCAAGCAAGTAAACGAATGGGCCAAAGGGGTGATTGCACTTAAGCGATACACCTATTTCAGCACCGCTTATGTAGCGGGGATGCGGGAAGGGTGTTTATACGAGCGTGAATTGAAGCTGCCGATGAGCTTCAGGAACCATTATGAACGGACGAAATAGGAAGCTGAATTAATGGTAGAGGAGCTTAAAAAAGAAATTCCCATCACGATAATCAGGCCCGGTATCGTAAAGGGACATTCTCAGACAGGGCAAACGATTAAATTCGATGGCCCCTATTTTATCCTTAATTTTCTTGATCGCTTAAGCTTCCTTCCTTTTTTTCCATACATCTCTTCGGAGAGGGAAACGGTCGTGAACCTTGTTCCAATCGATTATATTATACAGGCAACTGCATTTCTGGCATTATATAAAGAAGGTGCAGGAAAAACCTATCATCTGACCGATCCCAACCCGTGTACGGCTAAGGAAATTTATGAGCTTTTCGTTGCTGAATTGTACAAGAAAAAACCAAAAGGCCATGTCCCTCTGTCACTAAGTAAGGCGTTTTTATCCATACGTCAGGTGCGGAGATTCTTAGGCGTGGAAAAAGAGGCTCTTGATTATTTCTCACTTGGAAAGGGCGTTTTGACTGCTCTTGTGCGCAAGCGGATTTAATCGCTTAAGGGATCATTTGTCCTGGCTTTAAAGAAGCTGTTCCTGCCATGGTCGAGTATTATTCAAAACACAAACATGATGAAGGGCACCAAATTAAAATAAGGTAAGGCAAGGGGAGTAATTATGGAAGAAATACATGACAAGTGGGAAGTGTTTTCCCCGGCAACAGGTGAGAAGATTGCCGAAATCGAGCCGACGCCACTGTCGTCAATTCCACTTATCTATACAAAATCAAGACATTCGTTCCAAACATGGTCGAAGCTTTCCATAAGTGAACGACTGCATTATTTACGACAGCTTCGCCTGCTTATGGTCGAAAAGATGGATGAGATAGCTGAAATCATTTCCAAAGATACGGGAAAATTGAAAATTGAAGCGCTGGTGGCAGACATCATGCCAACCATTGATGCGATCAAGCATATCGAAAAACATGCGATTAAATCTCTTTCCGGAAAAAAGGTTGCCACTCCGCTCATGTTGATTGGAAAAAAATCTTATATTGAATACATGCCACGTGGGACCGTGCTGGTCATCTCGCCGTGGAATTATCCGTTCCAGCTGGCGATGGTCCCCATTCTTAACGCACTTGCAGCAGGAAATACGGTCATTGCCAAGCCATCGGAGGTAACTCCACTGGTTGGAGTATGCATCGAAAATTTGTTTGTTAAAACTGGTTTCCCTAAGGATACGATTCAATTTGCCCATGGTGGGAAGGAATTGGGCGCAGCGTTGACGGAGCAAAAACCAGATTATATCTTTTTTACCGGATCTGTAAGGACTGGAAAAATAATTGGCGAAGTTGCGGCAAAACATTCAATACCGACCACTCTCGAGCTTGGAGGGAAGGATCCGATGATCGTCCTGCGTGATGCGAACCTGGAACGGGCAGTGAACGGCGCACTTTGGGGAGCCTTTACGAACAGCGGGCAGGTCTGTATGAGTGTCGAAAGGGTTTATGTGGAGCGCCCGGTTTATCAGGAATTCCTCGCGCTGCTTAAAGAAAAAACGGAGGCCATGAGGCAAGGGACGAATTTAAAGGATGATATCGGTTCGATGACGTTTCCGGGCCAGGTGGATATTGTGGCTGCACACTTGGAGGATGCCCTCGATAAGGGAGCGATACTTGAAGCTGGAAAACTCCCAAAAGAGTGGAAAACCGGTGGGACCCATTTCATTCCACCCATGATTTTGTCCAATGTCGACCACTCCATGAGGATCATGAAAGAAGAAACATTCGGACCCGTATTGCCCGTTATGCCTTTTGATTCCGAGGAGGAAGCGGTCGCCCTGGCAAATGAAAGTGAATATGGCCTTAATTCAAGCGTATGGACAATCGATAAGGAAAAAGCAAGACGGATTGCCTCACAGTTAGTAACCGGAGCGGTAACGATCAATGATGTACTCATTACGGTTGCCAATCACCATTTACCATTTGGCGGTGCGAAACAAAGTGGCGTTGGCCGTTATCATGGCGAACAGGGACTGAAGATTTTTTGCCATGAAAAGGCGATCATGGTAGACAATGGTCACAAAAATACAGAAATTCAATGGTATCCATATGAGGGGAAATACCCAACCTTCTTATCATTGTTCAAGAACTATTTTTCCGGTAAACCGAACTGGATTGAATTTGGAAAAGATTATATGAAATTGATCAAAATATCCAAAGCGAAACGAAAAGATTGATTCATTTTAAAAAAAGATTGTTATTTTCATAATACTTGCGTATACTATTAATATACTTAATAACTGATTTTCCTTTTCAAAGGGGAGTAGCGTTAGGGTTCGCCCTAAAACAAAGTCGTCATTACGTGGATGGAAACATCCATCGGCTTTGTTGACATGATTTCATGTTCAGCAAGACCTTTGCCTATATGGCAAAGGTCTTTTTATTTTGCCGATGCCGATAGGAAGGGAATACAAACTATTGGAGGTTGAATGGATGGAAGCATCATTACTATTGGAATATGGCTGGGTCCTTCTCATTTTGGTCGGTTTGGAAGGAATACTCGCTGCGGATAACGCAGTCGTCATGGCTGTCATGGTTAAGCATTTACCGAAAGAACAACAACGTAAAGCCTTGTTTTATGGACTGATGGGAGCTTTCGTTTTCCGCTTTGCAAGTCTATTCCTGATTTCCTTTCTTGTCGACGTGTGGCAAATTCAAGCAATCGGTGCGATTTACTTGCTGTTCATTGCTTTTCAGAACATTTATAAAAAATACGCTCATAAAGGTAAGAAGGAAATCACGAAGCCTAAAAAGCAATCTGGCTTCTGGATGACCGTAGTAAAGGTTGAAGCGGCCGATATAGCTTTCGCAATCGATTCAATGCTGGCTGCCGTCGCGCTTGCGGTTACACTTCCTGCAACAGGCTGGATGAAAGTCGGCGGTATTGACGGAGGGCAATTCGCTGTCATGTTCCTCGGCGGTCTGATTGGATTGATCATTATGCGATTTGCAGCCAATGGATTCGTGAAATTGCTTCATCAGCGTCCTTCACTGGAAACCGCAGCATTTTTGATTGTGGGTTGGGTTGGAGTGAAATTGGCGGTACACACACTCGCACACCCTTCGCTGGCGGTCATCGACCACCATTTCCCTGAATCCACCCTTTGGAAATCGATTTTCTGGGTGGTATTGATTGGCATAGCGGTAGGTGCGTGGATCATCTCAAGTAAAAAAGAGAAAAATGAGAAAAAAGAAAAACAAATACAAGAAGCATAAAAATACCGACGAACTAAAGCAAGACTCAGCTTGCAGATCAAAGGGTTTTGGGATGATTACATTCCAAAACCCTTTTTGATGTTACAAGAATCATTGTTCGGCTCAAGCACATGTATAAGGCAATCGGGGTTCCACCTTCGTTTACAATGCGGAGCGGAGAGGAAAGCAACGGTTAGCGAGTTTGGGCTTTGCATCGAATTTTGGGGCGGGGTCATTTAAAACTTGGGCTTTTCGCATGCTCTTTGTACGGTTTCTCTTCAGCTGATGTGGACAATCGGGATTCCATTTTTCCATCCAGCAGAGTGGAAAGAAACGGGCACTGTACAAGTCAATTAAACTGTAGGAAATGGAGAAGCTCCCTTTATTTTCACGCTAAGTGGAATGGAGTAGGTGTGCGACACTCCAGCGCGAAATGCGTGACTACGTGGACCCGATAAACGCAAAGCTTGAGGAGGGTCCCCGAACGGCCCTGGAAAGGGAGAGCCTGCCGAACAATGGAACGGTCGTGGTACAAATCGCCAACACAATAGGCAATGAAGATTTTATCTTTCTCCTCGTTACGAACATAACGATGACCAAAGAAACTGCAGCTCACTCATTATCACCTGTTTTTTTACAAGAATCTTCTATACACGATATTTTTCTAACATAAAAAACGGATTTATGGACAATACCCACATAACGCTAAGAGTGTTTTCGAATGATATGTTAAAAGCTGTGAATATTAAATTATGGTTAGAAAAATGACAATTGTCCCATTGATTTAGACAAGGATACGGAAAAAGATAATGTAATGTAATGGCACTGTAATAAACGAGAAAAAACTAAGCACTTTGTCATGTTGCGTTATGATGTGATTTCAACAATTCGGCAAAAATGGTTCTTTTGGTACTGTCTTTTAGACTCTCTCCGCTTAAGATAAGTATGTTGATTCATATTTTTATCAACAGAAGCGAGGTGAGCAAATGCTTGGATTGTTGTTTACAGCATTTAAAAAAAAGCGTTCTTTAGAAGAAACCGTATTGAAAATTCAACAAGGCGATATAAGCCTTCGCAATGATACGATAGAGTCATTCAAACCTTTTATAGCGAAAACCGTCTCGTCAGTGTGCAGACGTTACATATATGAATCAGATGATGAATTCAGTATAGGTCTGATTGCTTTTAACGAAGCGATCGACAAATACTCCCCTGACAAAGGCCGTTCGTTATTGGCATTTGCCGAAACCCTCGTTAAACGAAGGGTTATAGATTATTTAAGAAGCCAGTCGAAGCGGAAAGAAATCCTTTTGGATCTATCGCTTAATGATGACAATGATCAAAGCCATATATATATCGATAACGAAAATTCCATCCATGAATACGAAAAGCAAAAGGAAGCAGGGAAAAGGAAAGAAGAAATTCACCTATATATAAGCCATCTACAGGATTTTGGGCTGACATTTGAAGATCTCGTTGAAAACTCTCCAAAACATGCTGATGCCAGAAAAGGTGCGATCATGATCGCCAAGCTGCTAATGGATGACGACGAACTGAAAGAAATCCTGTTTGCAAAAAAGCGGCTGCCAGTTAAACAGCTTGAGGGAAAAGTGGAAGTAAGCAGAAAAACAATTGAACGGAACCGAAAGTACATCATTGCTGTGGCAATCATAATAAACGGAGATTTTTTGTACTTGAATGATTATATAAAAGGGGCTATCAATGGATGAAAAAAGGAGTTATTCTGTCAGTAAATAAGCGTTTCGTAACCCTATTGACCCCCGAGGGTGAATTCCTAAAAGCGAAGAGAGACGAACGGGCATATGAAGTGGGGGAGGAAATCACTTTTTCCCCTGTCAAACACAAGACAGCTTTCACCATTTCCAGTTTCCAATCAACTTTCAGGAAAAAGGCCGTGTTAAGTATAGCCACCACCTTTCTTATTCTTTTTTCAATCCTGCCGTCTTATTTCACTGGGCATGTGTCGGCTTATATGACGATCGATGTGAATCCCAGCATTGAATTGGAGCTGGATGACCAGTTGGCTGTGCTTAAGCTTACCGGTTTAAACGAAGACGGCAAGCTTGTCATCGGTCAACTGAAAGATTGGAAAGGCAAGGGAATCAAGACTGTTACAAACCGGATTGTTGAAACGACAAAGCAACTTGGATATTTAAAAGGCAAAAAACAAATAGTCGTGTCGACCACGTTATTGGATAAAGATAAAAAACTGGATAAGAATTTAAAGGAAGAGATTAAAGAAATAACCGAGCAGGAAAACCTAAAAACAAAGATGAAGGTGATTCAGGCAACGAAAAGTGATCGGGAGCAAGCCAAGGCACAAGGCATCTCGACAGGTAAATATGTCGAAAAGAAATTGAAAATGAATCAAGACAAGACAAAAGTGAATAAAAGGGTACCTGATCCTGAACAAGATAAACCGATAGAAGAGAAAAATGGCACTTCCCAAAAGCAGGGTGAAAATCAGGACAAAGAAAGGCAGTCGGACAGAGAAAACAAAAAAGTGAACGATGCGAATGCCGTCAAGCAAAATCGTTTGACTGAGGTCAAACAGCCAGTAGCTGAACATTTAGTGACAAAGCCAGACGAAAAAAACGAAAAAACCAACCGGGATGATAAAAGCGCCAAACACCCTGGAATAAAACGGTTTAAGGAAAAAAACAACAAGACAGAGAATAAACCATTCAGCAGCCGAAGCATACAAAACAAAAGAAGCGATCCAAACATTCAAGGCAACCGACACAGCCGAACCATTGAACGCAAACGAAACGATCAAAGCAATCGAGAGTTTCAAGCCAATCAAAGGCGCCGTGAGGAACGAAGCAATCATGCCAGAGACAAACAGAAGCATGAAAAGGCGAAACAGGGTGGAAAAGGGCAGCCATCATTCCAGGAAAAGAGAAAGGGACAAGAAAAGAATCATCTGGATCATGAAAGGCACAATCTAAAAAAAGGCAACCGAGAGATGAAGACACAGAAAAGAGGTAAGGATCATGAGGAAAACCGGCATGAATGGAATCATTAAAAAGAGTCCAGCAGGAAGCTGGACTCTTAGCCATGGATATTCAATTGTGTGAATTATTGACCTTTAAGTTGAGATTGAGCTTGTTGTACAAGGCGTTTGGTGATTTCTCCACCAACGGAACCATTGGCACGTGCTGAAGTATCGGAACCTAATTGTACACCGAATTCTGATGCGATTTCATATTTGATTTGATCTAATGCTTGTTCGATTCCAGGAACAAGAAGGTTATTGCTGCTGTTAGCCATTTGAATCTCCCCTTTACATGTTCAACGGCTTCTGCCGCTGTAATGATAGTATAAGTAGAATGAGGAGTTTTACTTATGGTAGCAGGATCAAACTTTTTGGTAAACCTGCCTTATTGTTGCAAGGAAGTCAGTTTTAAAAGAGAATGGAAAAAAGAATGAAAAAAGGGTAAACTATATTATTAATGGGTTTGTGGTCCATCTAGTTATAAAGGAGTAAGAAAGGAAACGCTTAATGGTTGCTATAAAAAAAATATTATCAAAGTTAACACCTGCTCAGCTTATTGTCGGTTATTATTTTTTAGCTGTCAGCATTTCAACAATCCTTCTTAGTCTGCCGGTTGCCCTTAAGCCTGGTGTTGAGTGGGAATTCATGGACGCACTATTTACGGCCGTCAGTGCGGTCAGTGTAACTGGCTTGACGGTGGTCAGTACACCTGATGTGTTCAGTGAAGCTGGCTACTTCATCCTGATGTTCGTCCTCCAATTCGGCGGAATTGGCATCATGACGCTCGGAACGTTTTTTTGGCTGATCCTAGGAAAAAAGATCGGTTTGAAGGAAAGGCAATTGATCATGACGGATCAAAATCAATCGAATCTTTCAGGCCTTGTGAAATTATTGATCCAAATCATTCAGATATTTGTTGTAATTGAAATGATTGGCGCACTGGTTTTAGGGGTTTATTTTTTAAATTATTACCCAAACTGGAAAGAAGCTTTTATCAATGGGCTGTTCTTGGCAATCAGTTCCACCACGAACGCTGGTTTTGACATAACCGGCATTTCGATGATTCCTTTTAAAGGGGACTATTTTGTTCAGTTCATCACGATAATCCTGCTTACCCTTGGAGCCATCGGATTTCCAGTCTTGATTGAGTTGAAAGAATTTTTATCCAATGGTGCCCGTACTTATAAGTTTCATTTTTCCTTATTCACGAAATTGACATCCGTCACATTCTTTTCGCTCATCATTGGCGGCACGATCATGATCTTCCTCCTGGAAGTGAACGGATTCTTTAAAGACAAGAATTGGCATGAATCGTTCTTCTATTCTTTATTCATGTCTTCCAATACACGGAGCGGCGGTTTAACAACCATGAATGTGAGCGACTTTTCGGAGCCGACCCTGTTATTGATGAGCATCCTGATGTTCATTGGAGCCTCCCCAAGTTCAGTCGGAGGGGGTATCCGCACGACAACCCTGGCCATCATGATTCTTTTCTTGTGGAATTTCATGCGGGGAAGGCGCTCCATTAAAGTATTCAAGCGGGAGATACATCCAGATGATATCCGGAAGGCAACAGCCGTTATGATCATGGGTTCACTTCTATGCATAATAGCGATCTTCATTTTGACGATTACCGAGAACTTCACTTTGACCCAAATCATCTTCGAAGTATGCTCTGCTTTCGGGTCTGTTGGTCTTTCGATGGGCATCACTCCAGATCTTAGCCATACAGGTAAGATTGTCATCATGATCATCATGTTTATTGGCCGTGTCGGGATAACCTCCTTGCTTTATATCATAGGTCACAAGGAAATCAGGGAAATTTATCATTATCCAAAAGAACGTGTCATCATTGGTTAAAACAATGGCCGACCATGAACCTTTCCTATCAGGAAAGGTTTTTTGTGTTGGTGGCAGGAATCAATGATAAAATGTTGAAATTTACCTACAAGAGAGTTATTTCCCATTTATAAATATAGTCGTCCAATATGCTTCCCGTTCAGGTAGAGCAAATGCCGTTTAGAGGAGTCACGTAAAGGAGGTGGAGGAAATAAAGAAATATACTGGAAGAATCATGGTTCCTGCACTGTTCATCTTATTGATTTTGCCGATTTTAGCATCGACCGTCCTCAAGGAAGGCGGATTCCCTGTGTTACTGGGAATTTATTTATTTGTCGTCTTAGCCTTGGCCTGGTGTTTGGGTGCGATTTATGATGATAAACGGAGGACCATCTCACTATTGCAGGATAGCGAAGGACGATATCGCATTTTCTCCAAGTACTCCAAGGAATTGATCAATAGCTTCAATGAGGTCATTTTCCAAACGGATCATAAAGGGAAGTGGCTGTACTTAAACCCGGCCTGGAAGTCGATGAGCGGTGCAACCGTTAATGAATCACTCGGGCTGCATTTTTCAAAACATATGGATAATGCTTCATATCAAGACGTATTGAAGGCGTTTGCGGAATCCTTTCATCAAGGAAATAAATATTTTCGCGTTGACATTAAGTTACGCGATGGCAAAAAGGGAAGCAGTTGGGTCGAAGCATTTGTTAAACTGATATACGATGAAACGG
Source organism: Peribacillus simplex (assembly GCF_001542915.1). Classification (GTDB taxonomy): domain Bacteria; phylum Bacillota; class Bacilli; order Bacillales; family DSM-1321; genus Peribacillus; species Peribacillus simplex_B. Next base: position 56,958 of record NZ_LNNH01000056.1, read on the forward strand.
GGAAATTCATCGGGACTGCAGGGATATTATCCGAAATCAATGAACGTAAGCATGCAGAAGAAGAACTAGTAAACCTGAACGAACATTTGGCAATCACATCAAGCAAGCTATCCACAGCTGCCCAACTTGCCGCAGGAATAGCGCATGAGGTAAGAAACCCGATGACGGCGATATTGGGATTCGTCAAGTTGATCAAAGATGGAGGGGCGGATAAACAGGAGTATTATGACATTATTTTTTCGGAAATAAATCGAATCGAACAAGTCTTGAATGAACTCCTGCTGCTTTCCAAACCGAGCGGTGCAGTTTTTCTTGAGAAGGATTTGAAAAAAAGCTGCAATCATGTCGTAACCTTGCTTGAGACAAATGCCGTATTGAACAATATACAAATTCAAAAAAATTATGATGCAGAACCGATTTTCATGCGCTTTGATGAAAATCAAATCAAGCAAGTATTAATCAATATCATTAAAAATTCGATAGAATCAATGCCGAATGGCGGAAATATTTTTTTGAGCATTTATGAAAAAAACGGGGAAGTGTTTGTAAGCATTTTGGATGAGGGGGAGGGCATCCCGGAAAATTCCCTTCAGAAAGTGGGAGAACCATTTTTTACGACGAAATCATCTGGAACAGGATTGGGACTTTCCGTTTGTTTCAAGATCATCGAAAAGCATGGCGGAAAGGTTTTCATAACAAGTGAGTTGAAAAAAGGAACGAAAATCGTCTGTGTATTCCCTGCCGTTCAAGAAAACGAGAGAAACGGCAGCGAAAAGGAGGAGAAAGTGGGGGCGAAGGAAGGACAAGAAAATAAGTGATTTAATTGTTGAAAAAATAGGAAAATTATGTATATACTGTAAAGGTGAAAACATACTAACCGGTCAGTTGGTAGAGGAGGAAGTCAATTTGAACTTCGAACATACTCAAAAGGTGAAAGCTCTGGAAACCAAGTTAACTGAATTCATGGAAAGGTACGTCTATCCCAATGAAGCTGTATACCAAAAACAGCTCGAGAAGCAGAAAAGCCGTTGGAGCGATATACCGCCGATCTTAGCCGAATTGACGGCGAAAGCAAAGGAAGAAGGGTTATGGAATTTATTTTTACCCGATAGCAGTTATGGCGCAGGTTTAACGAATCTGGAATATGCACCGCTTTGCGAGATCATGGGAAGGTCGATGATAGGTCCTGAAATCTTCAACTGTAATGCACCTGATACAGGCAATATGGAAGTTTTGGTGAGGTACGGCTCCGACGAGCATAAGGAACGTTGGCTGAAGCCGTTGCTTGCAGGGGATATCCGCTCATGCTTCTCGATGACGGAGCCTGATGTAGCCTCTTCCGATGCCACCAATATTGAGTGCAGGATCGAAAAGTCCGGTAATGAGTATGTCATAAACGGCCGGAAATGGTGGTCTTCAGGGGCAGGAGATCCACGATGCAAGATAGCCATCGTTATGGGGAAGACAAATCCTGAAGCATCGAGGCATGAGCAACAGTCCATGATTCTTGTGCCGATTGATACACCGGGCGTCAAAATCGAAAGAATGCTTCCTGTATTCGGCTATGACCATGCTCCTCATGGACATGCCGAGATCAATTTCGACAATGTAAGGGTCCCGGCAACGAATATTTTATGGGGTGAGGGCAAGGGATTCGCAATAGCCCAAGGTAGATTGGGTCCTGGAAGAATCCATCATTGCATGAGGCTGATCGGCGCGGCTGAAAGGGCGCTTGAAGAATTATGTAAGCGTATTCAAGGTCGTGTCGCGTTTGGGAAGCCTTTAGCGAGACAAGGCGTGATCATGGAGTGGGTCGCCGATTCACGGATTGAAATCGAGCAGGCCAGGCTGTTGACATTAAAGGCAGCTTATATGATGGATACGGTAGGGAACAAGGAGGCGAAGGCGGAAATTGCGATGATAAAAGTGGTTGCGCCGAATATGGCATTGAAGGTGCTTGACCGGGCCATCCAAGGCTTTGGCGCTGCAGGAATTTCCGATGATTTCCCTTTTGCCGCACATTGGGCCAATGCCCGGACGCTGAGGCTTGCTGATGGGCCCGATGAAGTGCACCGATCACAAGTGGCAAAAATCGAGCTTCGGAAATATCAACAAAAGCATGAGGTGAAAATATGAACGTGAAGGACCTATTCGATCTGACTGGAAAAACGGCAATCATAACCGGCGGCGGCAGGGGGCTAGGTGAACAAATAGCGACCGGTTTTGCCGAAGCGGGGGCTAATGTCGTCCTTTGTTCCAGGAACAAGCTGGCATGCGATGAAGTGGCTTTGAAAATCGAAGGGCTTGGAGTCAGGGCGCTTTCCTTCAAGTGCGATATCACCAATCCTTCAGATGTACAGGAAGTGGTTAATGAAACGTTTCGTGAATTCGGCTCCATTGATATTCTCGTCAACAATAGCGGCGCCTCCTGGGGAGCGCCAGCAATCGATATGCCGCTTGAAGCCTGGCATAAAGTAATGAATGTCAATGTTACCGGAACCTTCATCATGAGCCAGACTGCAGCCAGGATCATGATTGAGCAGGGATATGGAAAAATCATCAACATCGCTTCCGTTGCTGGATTAGGGGGGACGGACCCACGGGTGCTCGATACGGTCGGATACAATACGAGCAAAGGGGCGGTCATTACATTAACGAAGGATCTAGCCGTAAAATGGGGCCAGCACAATATTCATGTCAATGCAATCGCACCTGGATTCTTTCCGACGAAAATGACGAAAGGGGTGCTGGCGCAAGGAGAGAATCCCATCTTGGATTCCACCCCGCTCAAAAGATTAGGCAGTGATGATGATTTAAAAGGTGCTGCCGTTTTCCTGGCTTCAAAGGCTTCAGATTATGTAACAGGAAACATCCTGGTTGTCGATGGGGGTTCACATGCAATGTAAGGACTAGTAAATAAATGGCTGGAGGGAATGTAATGACTAATGGTAAAAAGTGGCTATCCGTGTATCCCGATTCAATTTCAAAGGAAATAAAGGTGCCTGATTTCCCGATGCAAAGAATTCTTCAAAATGCATGTCAATCCTATCCAACCAATACAGCTATCACTTTTTATAATCAAAAAATCACATATCAGGAACTTTTTCTTGCGTCGCAGGCCTTTGCCTCAGCCCTTCAAAAAAAAGGGATTCAAAAGGGCGATCGTGTCGCTATCATGCTGCCTAACTGTCCGCAATATGTGATTGCATATTATGGATCCTTGACCGCTGGTGCGATCATCACCCAAATCAATCCCATGCTTGTTGAAAGGGAATTGCGGCATATCTTGCAGGACTCCGGAGCCGAAACGATCGTCGTATTGGATGGATTATATCCGAAAGTGAAGAGTGTGCAGCATCATACGAACCTGAAAAATATCATGGCAGTGAGCCTGCAGCCATCGAAGGCCGTTTTCTCGCCTGATACTTCATTTGATGAATTCATGGAGGGAGGAGACGGCAACATCAATCCTGTATCCATCGATCCGGAACATGATATCGCCGTTCTTCAATATACAGGAGGGACGACGGGACGTTCGAAAGGGGCCATGCTGACTCACCGCAATATTCTTGCAAACGTCGTTCAGTGCTACGAATTCTTCAAGCATGAATTAAATATCGGTTCTCAAAGAACGCTATCGATCATCCCGCTTTTCCATGTTTTTGGAATGACATCCGCCATGAATTTATCCGTATTTATCGCCGGTGATTCAATCATGCTGCCACGATTCGAAATAGATGAAGTGCTTGAAACGATCAAACGTGAGCAGCCGACGACTTTTCCCGGAGTTCCGACCATGTATGTAGCACTGACGAACCATCCAAAGGCCGAAGAGTATGGGATGGACTCGATTAAACTCTGTAACAGCGGAAGTGCACCAATGCCGGTAGAGCTTTTACGAGAGTTTGAACGGAAATCGGGTGCGAAGATCTTGGAAGGCTATGGGCTTACGGAAGCTTCGCCAACAACGCATTGCAACCCGGCATTTGCCGAAAGGAAGCCGGGAAGTGTCGGGATCGGCGTCCCTTCGACGGAATATAAAGTCATGGATCTAGGTGATGGAACAAAAGAAGTGGCACCAGGTGAATTGGGTGAATTGGTCGTCAAAGGTCCCCAAGTGATGAAAGGGTATTGGAATATGCCAGAGGAAACGGCAGTCACCCTTAGGGACGGCTGGCTATATACCGGGGATATCGCCAAGGTTGATGAAGAAGGATACCTTTATATCGTCGATAGGAAGAAGGACTTGATCATTGCAAGCGGCTATAACATTTACCCGCGTGATGTGGAAGAAGTACTCTATGAACATCCTGCTGTGCGGGAAGCGGTGGTCATCGGAGTTCCGGATGCCTACAGAGGAGAGTCGGTAAAAGCAGTGCTTGTACTGAAAGATGGGAAAATGGCAAGTGAACAGGAAATCATCGATTACTGCCGTGCAAACCTGGCTGCCTATAAGGTTCCGCATTTCGTTGAATTTCGTGAAGAGTTGCCAAAAACGAATGTCGGAAAGATATTGAGGCGGGCTTTAAGGGAAGAACTATCCAATAAATTATAGGGTTCAAGAGTACGACAGCGTATGATATCGATTCACTGAAATTTTAACAGATTGCGAGGATGCATACATGAAGGAAAAAATGACTGAACATAGCATACGCTTATTCGAAAAAAAGGGCTTCAGTGAAACGTCGATTACGGATATCGTCGAATCGATTGGCGTTACGAAAGGTACATTTTATTATTATTTCACGAGCAAAGAGCAATTGCTGATGGATATTCATCTAGCGTATATAGATGAATTGCTTAATGAGCAAGCAAAAATCATTTCGACTCCAGGGAAAACCTGCAAGGATATCCTTTTCGATATCGTTCATATGCTTTTAAAAAGCATTAAAACGAAAAAGTCGAGCGCAACGGTCTTTTTTCGGGAAATGAAAAATCTAAGTAATGAAAAATTGGCACAAATCCTCCCAAAACGAGATGAATTTCGCAGCAAAATCGAGCAGGTGCTGATTTGTGGCATCGAGAGTGGTGAATTGCGTGCCAATCTCGATGCCTCCATCATCTCCTTTGCCATTTTGGGGGTGGCTAATTGGAGCTATCATTGGTTCGACCCAGAGGGTGAAAAAAATGAGCGGGAAGTGGCAGACATTTTCATGGGGATGATTCTACATGGAATTGAAGCATGATATATGGGCTACATACTGACTAGTTAGAAGGGAGATTGAAACATGACAAACGAGCAAATTCAATCGATAACCGTTATCGGAGCCGGCCAGATGGGGCATCAAATCGCGATGCTTGCCGCTTTGGGAGGATATGAGACGATTCTTCAGGATGTCCAGGAACAAGCATTGAATGAAGCCAAGGGGAAATTGGAAGCGATCATGACCAAATGGGTCCAAAAAGGTAAATTGTCAGAAGATCGGAAATTGGCGGCTTTTAGCCGACTTCAATACACTTCCGACTTGGAGAAGGCGGCCGAAGGAGCTGATTTGATCATTGAAGCGGTTGTAGAAAAACTTGATGTGAAGCAGGATGTTTTCGCAAAACTGGACAAGTTGGCACCTGCTGAAACCATTTTCGCCACCAATAGTTCAACGATTGTCAATAGCTTGCTTGCAAGCGTGACAACACGTCCGGACAAGTTCATCAATATGCATTTCTTTTTCCCACCTCTAGTAATGGATTGTGTTGAAGTGGTCATGAGCGATCAAACATCTGAAGAAACAGCAAAGCAAGCGATGAAAGTCACACAGAGAATGAATAGGACCGGCGTGTTATTAAGGAAAGAAATATCGGGATTCGTAGCCAATCGGATTTTGGGTGCCCTTCAGCGTGAAGCTTTATATTTGTATGAAGAAGGAATTGTCGACTATAAGGATATCGATTTAATTTGCCGAAAAGCGCTAAGCCATCCCATCGGACCGTTTGAACTGATGGATTTATCGGGAATTGATGTAGGCTATTTTGTCATGCAGCAGCGATACAATGAAACGGGAAATCCTGAGGACAAGCCGAATGCGAGTATCGAAGAAAAGGTGAAGCAGGGCCATTTAGGAAGGAAATCGGGTAAGGGCTGGTATGAATATCCAAATCAAGGGGTGAAGCATTGATGACAAGGTTCATTAAAGTGGAAAAGGAAAACAAGCTTGCAATCATCACCATTGATAATCCACCGTTAAACGTCATTAGCAAACACGTATTCAAAGAATTGGGAGAGACCTTCACGGAACTTTCCCGCGACAATGAAACGGTAGCCGTCCTCATAACGGGCGCTGGGGATATGGCGTTTGCAGCCGGTGCCGATATAAAGGAATTCCCTAACCTGATGGGAAATCCGAATATGAAGGAAACGGTAAAGGAAGGGCATGCTGTATTGACGATGGTTGACCAGTTCCCTAAACCGACGATAGCTGTATTGAACGGCCTCACTTTAGGAGGAGGATGCGAACTCGCTTTGGCCTGTGACTTGCGCATTGCAGAGGCTCAAGTCCAAATCGGCCTTCCCGAGGTTAAATTAGGCTTATTTCCTGGGGGCGGCGGGACACAACGCCTGTCCCGGCTTGTTGGAAATGCAAAAGCAAAGGAAATCATTTTTACCGGTGATCCTCTTGATGCCAAAGAAGCGGAAAAGATTGGGCTCGTCAATAAAGTCGTCGGAAAGGGCAGCGGTTTGGCCGAGGCGAAAATGCTGGCCTCAAGGATAACCAGGCACTCCCTGCAGGCGCTTTCGAGAATCAAGAAGGCGATCAATGATGGAAGTGAAGCGACACTTGAAGAAGGACTGGAGCTAGAAACGAATTTATTCGTGGAAATCTTTCAAACCGAAGATGTCAAAGAGGGTGTTTCCGCTTTCCTGAATAAGCGTAAACCGTCTTTCGTACACCGTTAATCAAGGAGGGGTCTTATGCATGAATTCAGAGTGAACGTCCGTTTTTCCGAAACGGATGCCTTTGGTCCTATCAATAACACCAGTTATTTCATCTATCTCGAAGAAGCACGCATGAAGTTCTTTGAAGCTCTCGGTCTTGCAATGGATGCTCAACCATGGAATTTTTTATTAGCCTCGACAAACTGTAATTTTATTGGTCAAGGTTACTTCAATCAACTGTTGACGATAAAGACTTCATTGACAAAGGTAGGCACAAAAAGCTGTGATATGATCCACGAAATCCTTTGTTCCCAAACGGGAGAGATCATTGCCGAGGGGCATGCGGTTTTGGTCTGTTATAATTTTGCCACTCAAAAAAGTGAACCGATACCTGAAAAGATGAAAGAGAAGCTCATCTCGGAGATTGTACTTCATTAGCTTGAAATAAGTAGAAAGGATTGAAGCATATATGGTGGACGATACGATTCCAGTTCGGCCCGGGGAGGAGCTAAATATTGACGTTTTAGAAAATTTTCTCAGGAAAAATGTCAAGGATCTTCCCATTGAGCCGTTAAACCTTCAACAATTTTCAACCGGCTATTCAAACTTGACCTATCAATTGAAAATGGGGGAGTGGGAGGCTGTCCTGAGAAGACCGCCGCTTGGTCCTGTCGCTCCCAAGGCACACGATATGAAGCGTGAACATCATATCCTTTCTTCCATCCATCCCTATTTCCAATCGGCCCCCGAGCCTATCTTGTTTTCGGATGATGAATCGATTGTGGGAGCCCCCTTTTTCTTAATGGAAAGGAAACATGGACTGGTCATAGATGGTGCATTTCCCGAAGGCATCGTTCCTACGGTGGAGCGATGCCGCAGCCTTTCTCATGTCATGGTCAATCGGCTCGCCGATCTTCACGCGATTCCATATGAGAAAACGGGGTTAGTGGAAATCTCCAGACCAGATGGATTCATCAAGAGGCAGGTACACGGGTGGATTTCGCGATATGAGAGGGCAAAGACGGATGAAATCAAAGAATTGATGCCGCTCCTTACTTATTTACAGCAGAATATCCCACAATATAGCCAGACTTCGATCATCCATTATGACTATAAGATCAACAATGCCAGGTTCAATCAAGACCTTACGGAAATGGTGGGGTTATTCGATTGGGAGATGGCGACCGTTGGCGATCCGCTCGCCGATCTAGGAGTGGCCTTAAGCTATTGGATGGAAAGCGATGACCCCGAATTGATCAAACTTGGCCTTGGACATGCTTCAATCACCACTTTAAACGGTTTTTTGACGCGAGAGGAATTTATCGAGACGTATGCAAGCAGAAGCGGCAGGGATGTATCCAATATCGATTTTTATGTTACCTTTGGTTATTTTAAATTGGCCGTCATCCTTCAGCAAATCTATTCCAGGTATAAAAAAGGGCAGACGAATGATCCCCGCTTTTCCCAACTTGGAAAAACGGTAAAAAGCTTGGTTACCCATGCAGCCAATGTTGCAGCGAAGGAAGTTTAAAGGCATGGGGCATGTACAAAACATTCATTTACTTTTAAAAAAAGAAGAGATCCGGCAGAATAAGCTTTCCGAAGGAGAGAAAGTGGCGGTCGTCCTCGATGTGCTGTTAGCGACCACCTCGATCATTTCGGCGCTTCATAGCGGAGCTCGCCGGGTGATACCTGTCATGGACCCTACTGAGGGCTTGTTAATCAGCAAGGAGGAGGAACAGGGTGAGTATGTATTGGCAGGAGAGGTTAATGCGGCGCCTGTTGATGATTTGATCTATCCAAGTCCGACGCTGTTGAAGAAGATGGTACGCGATAAGACGCTCATCCTGTCCACAACCAACGGAACGGTTGCTTTGAGAAATTCTGCCGCTGCCAAAAAGGTGTATATCGCTTCTTTGTTGAATAACCCGTCTGTTGCAGAAAAAATAAAACGACAGCATCAGTCCGAAACGATCATCATCGTGTGTTCCGGAAACTCAGGTGAATTCAGCCTGGAGGATTTTTACGGGGCAGGACATTTGATCGATTGCCTGATGCTTGGCTCACGGGAGAGATTCATCCTCAATGATGCCGCAAAGGCTGCAAAGGCGCTCTATCGCACGAATATCGAAAATGCTTTCGATATCCTGCAATCATCATATGTCGGACAGCTGTTCGACAGGCACAGCTTGATCGACGATTTGAAATTGGCTGCGAATAAAGGCTCGATCGATCTTGTTCCCGAAATGGTGGATGGAAGAATCGAAGCTGAATCAAGCAGGCTCGAATTGCAGCATCAAAATCCGGATAAGAGGTGAAAGTGATGAAATTCTCACAGTCAATAGCGGTGGTGACAGGAGCAGGTTCCGGAATTGGGAAAGCTACTGCCCAGCGTTTATCGGATGAAGGGGCAAGCGTATTGCTGGTCGGGCGGACCAAAGCGAAGCTGAAGGAGGCGGCAGCTGAAATAAATGCCAGGCATACCAGGCCGGTCGCCAATATTTTCCCGGCAGATGTGACGGACGAGGAAGATGTCATGGAGCTTGCGATGTATGTGAAGGAACATTATCGCGATCTTCACATTTTAATCAATAATGCGGGCGGATCAAGGTCCTCGAAGCTTTTGGACACCTCAGAGGATGATTGGGACATGGTTCAGGATGTCAACTTGAAAAGTGTATTCCTTGTGTCCAAGCATTTGGGGAAATTGATGGTGGAAGGAGCGAGCGGAGAAGTGGGAGACCGTGTAAATCGGGCAATCGTGAATGTCGCTTCTTTATCGGGACATCAGGCGGGAGCAGTCATTCCCCACTACAGCTCAGCTAAAGCAGGGGTCATCAGCTTAACGAAATCTCTGGCATTGGAACTGGCCCCTGCGGGTATCCGGGTCAATTCCGTTTCGCCAGGATTCATCGAAACACCATTAACGGAGGATGGACTGCAAAATGAAAAATTCGTGAAGTCCATCCAGCGGAACACGGTATTGGAACGGGTGGGGAAGGCTCAGGAAATTAGCAACGTCATCGCGTTTGCTGCATCAAGTGAGGCCTCCTATATGACGGGGACCGACATTCTTGTCGACGGCGGCTGGCTAATCAAATAATAAGGAGATGGGAAAATGATAAAAGACCATTTATTGACAGAGGTAACAGGCAATGTATTGATATTGACTTTGAATCGACCTGAAAGTTTGAATGCCTTCAGTCCGGAGATGATTTCCAACTTGACGAAGGAAATCAAGGAGATTAAAGAAAAGCCCCATATAAGGGCAGTCGTCATCAAAGGGTCGGGACGGTCTTTTACCGCTGGCGGCGACGTGAAATCGATGGGGAAGGCCTCTGCCGGCCAATTATATGACCATGTCGGGAGGATGAATGATTGTATATTGGCTCTTGATGCTGCCGAGGTTCCCGTAATTGCTGCCGTCCATGGGTTCGCGGCAGGAGCCGGCTTTAATTTGGCCCTTGCCTGTGATTTGATCATTGCCTCCGAAGACAGTCAATTTGCCATGAGTTTTTCCCAGGTTGGCTTGATTTCGGATGGAGGGGGTTCGTACTTTTTACCGAAGCTGGTAGGACCACATCTTGCAAAGCAGCTCTTTTTCTCGGCTGAACCGATTTCAGCTGAGCGTTTATATCAGTTAGGCATCATAAATTATCTATGTCCACTCGATCAACTTGAGGAAGAAACATTCACGCTTGCGAAAAAGCTGGCCAATGGACCGACAAAAGCCTATGGAATGATGAAAAAGCTCGTTAGCCATTCATTTACGGCGACACTTGACGAAATGCTCGAGCAAGAGCGAATTACTCAAACGCTGATGGCGTCAACGGAAGATCATTTAGAGGGAATTGCTGCTTTCAAGGAGAAAAGAAAACCGGAATTTACCGGAAATTGAGGAGGGGAGGTACCAAGATGAGAGCGATTCAATTCAAAGAATATGGCGGGCCGGATGTACTGAAAATGACGGATACGGAAAGACCTGTCCCAACTGGGCATGAGGTGCTGATTGAAATTGATTGTGTCGGCGTCAATTATGCGGATACTGCCAGAAGGGAAGGGCAATATGTCGTACCAACGCCGCTCCCGTTCATCCCAGGTGCGGAAGTGGCTGGAGTTGTGGTGGAGGTTGGCGGGAAAGTGACCAAAATCAAACCAGGTACAAGGGTGGTAAGCTTAATTGAATCAGGTGGCTATTCCGAATATGCCCTGTCCGATGAATACTCTGTCATTCCGCTTCCAGATGCCATTTCCTTTCATCAAGCTGCAGCATTGCCTCTCCAAGGGCTAAGCGCTTATCATATTTTAAAGACGATGGGACGATTGCAGCAAGGAGAAACGGTATTAGTACATGCCGCAGCAGGGGGAGTGGGAACGATTGCCGTCCAGCTTGCGAAAATCTTCGGTGCAGCTAAAGTGATCGCAACTGCCAGCACGAAGGAAAAGTTGGAGTTGGCTAAAAAACTGGGGGCTGATGTACTAATCGATTACACGGAGGAAGGCTGGGAATTGAAGGTTCGCGAGGCCACAGGAGGGAAGGGAGTTGACGTGGCGCTGGAGATGGCTGGGGGTGACATATTCAATAAAACGTTGAAGTGCCTGGCACCATTCGGCCGTCTTGTTGTATTTGGCAATGCCAGCCGTGAGGGCTATACGATGAACCCGCAGCAATTAATGAGACGCAATCAATCCGTCGTAGGCTTTTTCCTGCCCCAAATCATGAAAAATCCTGATTTGCTTTTGCCCAGCATCGACGACCTTTTTTCATACGTTGCATCAGGAGAGCTTAAACTGACGATCGGCGGAATCTATCCGTTTGAAAAGGCAGCCAATGTTCATGAAGAAATGAATACCCGTCAAACGACCGGGAAATTGATCTTGCAGGTTAAATGAAGGAAAGGGGTGCACCGAAGGAGCGGTACACCCCTTTTTCCCAAAGGATTAAAAGCAAAGAGCAATTCAATCCGTTTCGGCGCTGACATCTTTTTCAGGATGCAAAAAGGGCGGCTGGGGCGTTCTTTTTGCTTCTAAGAGTTCACGGTTTTCCGCTGTATTCCAGCCTATATCATTGGTGGGATGGATCCATTCGTCTCCAGCCATGATTTCGGGATCGGTATCTTCACTCCAATTTTCAAGGGGGGAGTTTTCTGATGCATATTTACTGTCCCCGATCACGACGCCGTAATCATTAACAAATGGAGCTTGTGGTTTTATGCCCGTTCCTTTAAAGCTTGGCGCATTGATTTGGTGCGGCTGTGTATCCGCGATGATGGGTGAATCCATTTTCTTGTTCTTTTTCATAGCCTATCTCCCTTTTTTGTTTACGGTTATTTTTCTCGTCTGTCCCTATATTATCCCTGAATAATTTCCGTCCTAATTACCCCATCATAAACCGTTAACTTTATTGAAAAAGGATGGATGAAAATGAAACGGAAAGCCAATGTGGATGGAGCTGTCAAAGCAAGTAAAACCCCAAAAAGAAACCAAGCTGAAAATGACTTCTCAAATGAGTTTGCAGCAGAAGAAAACCCAATGAAGGGTGCCAACCGCAATTCAAAGCAGGGCAGAAAAGGAAGAAGTTAATGAATAAGGACAAGCGGCCCCAAGCGGAAAAACAGATCGGAGAACATGTACGGACAGAGTTCGGAATGGAATTCAGCGGTGACATGAACGCAACCAAGATTTATGAAATATTGGCAAAAGAAAATAAAAAGCGGGATAATAAGTAAAAAAAGGGGACGGATCCATTTTGGATCCGTCCTTGTTCTTACAATACAGAAATTCTTGAATCGGGCATGGCGAAGACCTTTGAGCCATTACCGCCCGGATCGAAATAAGTGAGCATGATCGAAGGCTTCTCGATGATGGTTCCCTCAGTTAAATAGATACCCAAATCAAAAGGGAGGGCCTCAAGCAATGTATGTTTGTGGATTTCCTTTTCATTAAGCCCCAAGGCTGAATATTTGTCCCCAAGCAGCTCAGGTTCGGATAAGATGGCATCATAAATCTCTTTCCGCCCTTGTTTGTCCAGTGATGGTTCCCACCATGGTTTACGCGGCTTGAATTTTTGATTATTGAAATAATCCAACTTCATGAGACCTGTAATAGTTTCCAGCTGACTCGGCTCACGGAATGCCAGAAACTGCAGCAGCCGTTTGAATAAGTCCTCCAATTGATGTCCGATACGGGACCACCCTTGTTGATCCCAAAATGTTCCGAAGGCCTGAAAAAAGTCAAAGGGCGATTGAAAGACCGTGTTGACCAGGTATTCAGTCGCATGATCCATCCTATGATCATTCCAGTACTTTTCAAGAACATCCTCCACTTGCTTGATCCGCACGATATCATCAAAGGACAAAACATTATTCCCGAGAATTTCATAGGGTGCATGTTCACTGTAAATATACCGATGTTCATCGGCACGTATCCTCAACCCAGTCCCGCGGAGCATTTTCAAAAAGCCAAGTTGCATCTCTTCTGGTCTGAGTGCGAAAACATCATTGAAGGTCTTTTTGAAGGTTAGATAATCTTCTTCAGGTAAACCGGCAATCAAATCTAAGTGCTGATCTATTTTCTTGCCTTCTTTCACCATCGTAACGGTCCTGGTCAGTTTTTCGAAGTTTTGTCTTCGCATGACGAGATCATTCGTATGGTCGTTTGTTGATTGTACACCGATTTCAAAGCGGAACAGCCCTGCGGGAGCCTTGTCGTTCAAAAACTGGATAACCTCCGGACGCATGATGTCTGCAGTGATTTCAAACTGGAACACCACTCCCGGCTGATGTTCATCAATCAAGAATTGGAACATATCCATCGCATAGCTTCGGCTGATATTAAAGGTCCGATCAACGAATTTAATGGTCTTTGCCCCATTATTCATCAAGTACCTGATATCTTCCTTAATCTTTTCACGGTCAAAATACCTGACACCCACTTCGATGGAGGAAAGGCAAAATTGGCAGCTGAACGGACAGCCGCGGCTGGTTTCGATATAGGTGACCCGCTTGGATAGATCACGGCGGTCTTCTTCCAAACGATAGGGGGTAGGAAGCGATTTGAGATCAACCTTGCCGTTCTGCGGCTGGATGATTTTTTTTCCGTCCTCCCGATAGGCGATGCCGCCAATCCTCTTATAGTCTTGTGATCCTTCTATTTCAGATAAAAGGGACTTGAAGGTGACCTCACCTTCTCCCATTACGATAAAATCAGCTCCGGGAATTTGGTCAAGCCACTCGTTAACATCATACGTAACTTCAGGCCCCCCGAGAATGATGATTAATTCTGGATTGATTTTTTTAAGCATGGCTATGACTTTCATCGTTTCCTCGATATTCCAGATATAACAGCTGAATCCGACGACATCAGGTTTTTTGGAATGAAGGTCACCTACAATGTTCATGATCGGGTCTTTTATCGTATATTCCGCCAGCTGCACCTCATAATCCGGCTGGGCATACGCCTTTAAATATCGTATCGAGAGCGATGTATGGATATATTTTGCGTTAAGGGTACTAATGATTATATTCATCATGAAGAAACGCCTGTCTCCTTTCATGTTCTAATTAAGACAGTAAACACTAACGAGTAATTCTACCATAGCCTACACCATTTGAAAAACGGATAACCAGAATTATTATTTTATAAACCATCAGTGAAAAGGGACTCCGCAACCTGAACGTTGGAAGCCCGCTTCATTATTATCGAGATTACTGAAACGAAAGGTGTCAGACTCCCACTTGGGAATGTCGTACATAGGGGGGATCTCCCAAGCGCTAGGGAGAAAGCGCCCGGAACGTCCGCTAAAAAGCTTGTGCCGGATTGTGTGCAATGAAAAGGGGAGTATCAAAAGAATGCAGGTGAACTTCATTATCCTCGAGTTCACCTGCATTCATAACAGCTTTCTTTTAAAAAGCTTCAGACTGTAGACAAACTCGATGAAAATCGAGTTTGTCTATTTTTATGGCCTGTACAATTTAGACGTTGATTTCCACTCCAGGCACTCGCTTTCCGCGG
>NZ_LNNH01000057.1 GCF_001542915.1 Peribacillus simplex
GCGGAAAGCGAGTGCCTGGAGTGGAAATCAACGTCTAAATTGTACAGGCCATAAAAATAGACAAACTCGATTTTCATCGAGTTTGTCTACAGTCTGAAACTTCCGTTATAATACGGAAGTTTCAGTTTGTAGACAAAAGGGGGACGCCTGAATTTAAGAGATTAGAACTTTACGAGCCCACTATGTTGTACCGTGTTTTGGACCTTGCCCTGTCCAATAGTCCATCTTCTTTACAATCAAGGCAACGAATATTTTATTTCCAAGCGGTCCAACGCATACCATGCTTTACTTTTGAACCTTCCGAACACACGCTCAATCGTTTCGTTGCATAGACAAATTTCACCTCTTCCAGCTTCCCGTATATTATTTTATGATATGAATCTTGTTACTTTTGTCCTGACTGTATAAAAGTGCCGAAAATTCAGGCACAGTCCGGCAATTTGTTAATTTTTCAACAATATTTTTATCATTGATCATGGTATAGAGAAACTCATATAAGACTTGTAAATCCATTTCATTATTTTTCTTTATATTAAAAAAACAGATTAACTGAACCATTTCATTTCCCCATTTGATCGGTTTTTTTAGTGTACAAAAAGCTAAAAAGGTTTCATAACTAATATGTTTTAATGGGTGGGGGATCGCAATTAAATTACCATACGAAGTTGGTGAAGCCATCTCCCTTTCGATAACTAATTTCGTAATATCCGGGGAAGCGAGTTGTTTAGTAATAATTGTTTGACATATGGACTCAATTACTTCTTCTGGGCTGCTGAGCTCCATCTGTAGAAAAATTAAATCTTCTTTAATAAACTGTGCTATTTCACAATGATTTTTCGTATGGATTGCTTTCAATTTATTTTTAATGGCAATTATATCTTGTTCAGATAATATTGGACTTACCTTTATAAATGGGATCGGAAGCGCAGCATCAATTTGGATGGTGCTAACTATTAAATCGATCGTTTTCAAATCCATTTGTGATAGGGCATAATAACTTTGAACGCCTATAATCGTTAATCGGTCTCCTAAATGTTTATTTAGTCCATACTTCAACAACTGGGCGCTTCCAGTACCTGTAGAGCAAACCACTAAACATCGTATACGTGTGACATTGGCGTCCATACGCTGTAAGGCACCCTCTAAATGAATAGCCAGAAACCCTATTTCTTCGTCATTTATTTCAATTTTTAAACTATTATCAAGAGATTGGGCTGCTATTAGTGCCATCTCAAAGGAGAAAGGGTATTTTTCTTTAATCTCTTTCAGTATCGGGTTTCGTATATTCAATCCATACTCTAAGCGGTTTAACATCACTTTTATATGATTAAATAAACTAGTCCTTAATTCTGGATCTTCCCGAAAATCAATATTCATTTCCAAAAAAATTGCACAAAGCATATCGTCTATCACTTTGTTCATTTCCCTAATAGAGGACGTATCATTTTTTAACTCATTAGGAATGATCTTCTTTCCTAGTAAAAGAAGACATAGATATATACGTTCCGGCTCAGGTATTGTCACATTGAAAATCGATTCTATTTCTTTTAATAAATCAATCACGACGGAACTTGCAAGGGCCAGGGGAATTTCCCTGCTCTTCAGTTCATCTTTTCTAATATAAAGACCCTCGTTAATCCGCTTAATAGCAACAAGAAAATGAATCAGTACATCTTCAAAATCTCTGTCTGAAATATGTATGTTTCTATTAGGAGCGGCATTTAACACTAGATTTTTTAAGTCCCTAATTTGTTTCTCCGTAAAAGATTCTTTAAGTAATGTCTGCTTTGCCATGAAAGAATGGTTTATGTCTCTAATGAAACAATATTCAGAAATACAGGAACGATAATTAAACTCATTTCCCTCAATCTTAAGTCCAAAACTTGACTTGCTTGGTAGGGTCAACTTGTACACAGCCAGCTTTTCCCTTACATCCTTCATTAGTTTTTGAATGGTTGATTTACTGACATACATTTCCTCAGCTAAATCATCCTGCTTTACATAACCTTCGGCAAGAAGTAATCTCCTTAATAAATAAAGAACTCTTTCTTCGGTATCACCTGGGACTTCCCTTTCCACTCCTTGCCTCTTTTGCTCTTCTTTGATAAACAGGTAGAACGTTTCAGGATCATTAATCTCCAACTTGTAACCGATGCTCCGAATAGAATGGATACATGCTCCATACTGTTTCACTATATCATTGAGCATCTTTATATCTTTCTGAATCGTTCTTGCCGAGACATTTGCTAATTTGGCAAGATGGTGACCAATGATTACATCGTCGTCCCGTTGCATCATGGATCTCAATATTTTGTATAACCTTGAATGCAAGTACATTACCTCCCTATCAAAAAATTCCTGACTAAATTCTATTATAGTGATAAATAATTTTATATGACCTTAGAGGCCTAGTTTAACTTTTATATCTATATTGCGTAAAATAGCAAATAAAGGAATCTTCAGCTGGACAATCCAAAAAACCTAATCCGTAATTGGATTAGGTTTTTTACAAGTTGTTTGCTTCTTCTCTAGCTTAATTGGAGAACCAGCCAATCGGTTTTACATCGAGATTAATGTTGATTTGTTTAATTTCTTGGTATTCGTCTAAGCCGTATTTTCCTAAACTACGTCCAATCCCGCTCTGTTTGTAACCGCCCCATGGGGCCTCGACAAATGTTGGATGATAATCATTTACCCATGTAATGCCCGCTCGTATTTTCTTGATTACACGCAGTGCTTTTGCCCCGTCGTTAGAGAAAACGCCGCCTGCTAGCCCGTAGTCTGTATCATTTGCCAGTTTAATAGCCTCTTCTTCATCTTTAAACTTTTGGATGACAACAACTGGACCAAAGATTTCCTCTTGAACGATGCGCATGTCAGTTGTTACATTGGTGAAGACAGTCGGTGCAAGGAAGAATCCTTTGTCAAGACCGTCATCAACGAGCCGGTAACCTCCTGTTGCAAGTGTCGCACCTTCCTGTTTGCCTATTTCAATATAATTTAAAATACTCTTCATTTGTGCTTCGCTTACTATCGCTCCCATATGGCTTCCTTGTGCAAGACCAGGTCCAACTTTAATTTTACTTGCGCGTTCCACAAAGCATTTTACATATTCAGCATACATGCTTTCTTCAACAAGAATGCGGCTACCTGACGAACATACTTGTCCTGCACCGAAGAAGATACCGAACAATCCGTAATCGACCGCTGTTTCTAAATCCGCATCCGCAAAAACGATGTTAGGTGATTTACCGCCAAGCTCAAGGGAAATTTTCTTTAAATTGCCTGCTGCCGCTTTCATGATCGAGCGGCCAACGTCTGTACTTCCTGTAAATGAAACCATGTCAACATCCTTGCTTTCGGCAATTGTTTGGCCTACGACAGTCCCGCGGCCCATCACCATATTGGCGACTCCTTTTGGGATGCCCGCTTCCTCTAAGATTTCAAACAGCTTCGTTGCTGTAACAGGTGTCACTTCTGCCGGTTTATACACTATCGTATTACCTGCCGCAAGGGCAGGTGCGATTTTCCATACACTCATTAGAAGAGGGAAGTTCCAAGGTACAATCAAACCAGCTACACCTACAGGCTCGCGAACGACCATCGCTTGTACGGGAGCGGGAACTTGGTATGTTTCCCCTTCTGGATGTTGAACCAAGCCGGCGTAGTAACGAAAACACGAAGCTGCATCGGCAATATCGAAAGCCGCCTCTGCTTTAAGTTTCCCGTTATCCATTGTTTCAAGAATCGTTAACTCTTCCGCACGTTCATCAATTTTATCTGCGATTTTATATAAATAGGAAGCACGCTCTTGTGCTGTAAGTCCTGACCAGACTCCGCTTTTGAATGTGTCTTTCGCAGCTGAGATGGCTAGTTCCGTTTCTTCCTTGGTCGCTCGCGGTGCCCTAGCGATGATTTCCTGTGTCGCAGGATTAATGACCGGAATTACTTCATTTGAAGATGAAGACTGCCACTCACCATTAATGTAATTTTTCAGTTCTAAAACTGCCGTTTCTATAATTGTCATGTTTTAGCCTCCGATTCATTTTTTTACCTTGTATTGAAGTATTAAAGTTTTAAAGCAAGTCTGTCTCCCTTCGCCCGTGAGCAGCATGTCAGGATTGAGTTGCGTGATTGGCGATTTTCTTCGCTAAGGAAGAAATCACGGTGGTCCACTTCCCCATCATCGACAGCTACCTCACAGCTTCCGCACCCGCCGACTTTACATGAATACGGTGCATCAATTCCTTCCCTTAAAAGGGCTTCAAGCAGTGTTTCTCCTTCATGAACCGAGATGGACCGATCGCTATCTGTAAGGTCAACAAAGAAAGGATCTTTGGGCCCATCATTTTTTGCGGCGAATAATTCGAGGTGAATCGCATGTTCGGGATACCCATATGAACTGGCTGCCTCACGATACTGTTGCACCATCTCGAGCGGACCGCAAAAATAAACATGTGTGCCAATACGATGATCCATCATCGTCGCAGGTGTCATTCTGCTTTTCGCTTCTGCCTGCGAAAAATAAAAAGTGCATTGATCCGGATATTTAGCTTTCAACAGATCATAAAAAGCACATAATTCCGGTGTGCGTGCTGCATAATGGAGTTCAAAGGTTTGGCCTTCAGCAGCCATGTCTTCCATCATCGCCAAAAATGGAGTGATGCCTATTCCAGCTGCATAAAACGCATGATGCTTCGCTCGAAAGCTGAGAGGGAAGTTGTTTTTAGGAAAGCTGACTTCCAGCCTAGTATCTTCCTTTACATAATCATGCCAGTATGCAGAGCCTCCGCGAGACGCCTCGTCACGACGGATCGAAATGGCATATTTCTTACGGTCTCTCGGATGGCTGATAATGGAGTATTCCCTCTCGAAAATCGTTTCTCCGGCCGGCATGAATGTAGTTACATGCGAACCTCCAGTAAAAGCAGGCAATGGGTTTCCATCAACCGGAATCAACTCGAACTGTTTCACGAGTGGAGTTTCTTGAATGATCCTATTTACTTTCATTTGAATATTTCCCACTAATCGCATGATGATCAACTCCCTGCTACTTTTTCTTTGTCGACTGGGATGAACGGGTAACCAATATAACCTTCCCGTACGATTGAATAAAAAGGACCGATTTCAAGACTGGCTCTACAATGGTCACATTCTGCAATCGCTGCTTCTACTGAGACTTCCGACACTTCGAAGCATTTCATGCAATAAACGTAGCGGCGTTTGGGCCCGATAATCATTGTCTGGATCTCATCTTCAGATAGACCCGCCTCTACCCCAAGCGAGAAGACCATAACAGCATTGTTCCACTCAGCCGCAATATAACATTGCGTCCCCATCTTCTGTGACAAGAAGAATCTCTTAACCTTCTCTTTATCTTCCACACTGTTAATAGTAAGGCACTCGAAAGGCACTGTACCTAATATTTCAGAAGTGAAATTCTTCGCCTTTTCGTATCCGGCTTGATCCGTTATGACGACAAATTTTCTCCGTTCTTTCCGAGGAGTGAATTGATTTACGATCGTAACAGATTTATCAAATAATACTGGACTATTGTACAAGGCACTATCCTCCTTATTTTCTTTGTTCGCTTTACCGTTTTTCATCAATGCGTCTCAAATATTCGACCGATTGTGGAAGAAATGGAGCTATCCCTTTGTATTCAGCCATAGGTTCCGGAATATCCTGGAGCACGCTATATGTCAGATCAAACCACTCCTGGCGCAATGTCAAATCTTCAAGTGGCAGGAACTGGGTGTTCAATACGAATAGAATCGCGTTGCTTCGTGGCATACGATAAAATTTTTGTTCTTCAACTCGTAAACGAACCAGCTTTCCTGCACTTTCGGGCGTTATCTCAGAACGCTGCGGTTCCCACACATCCATCGTTTCATAATTGACATCCCAACGGTCCGCCATCAGGTTCCAGTTAATCCGAGTCCATGGCTTTCCTGGCTCAATGGATAATAAAAACTTACGAACGCGCTCTGCTAGCTCATCGCCCTTTCGCGATACAAATGGGACAGGTGCATGAATCTCATCGAAAGACATCCCTTTATTCCAGTTGGCTGAAAAAAGGGCTGCATAAGAGACCTGCCCCACTTCCAAATAGAAGTTACTATCGCGATGAACCATTAAGACAAAATCATTGTGGAAATGACGGCCAATATAATCAAGCGGCTCATTTGGTAGCGTACTGGCATCACCAAACACGAATGATTCTGACTCTCCTAAGATGTGGTTCTTGAACGTCCAGCTGCCTTCATCTTTAATGACCTCGAAATGCTCCGGGTAGCGATCAGTTGCCATGTCGATAAGCATTTCAAGTACTTCCCATTGCATCTCTAATGTGTGTGGAAACGATTGAAACCTTATATGCGGCTGCTCTTGAAGAAGACGCCGCTTCGCTTCCACTTGGAGTCTGTATTCTGGTGTAACTTCAATACAGTTAATGTTTGAGAGTGTTTTCAAATCGTTTGAATAGCGATAGTTACCAGAAGTGAATGGAAACGGAAATGTATCTAAATCAGTGGTCTTGAAATCCAATCTTTGTGTGAACATTGAACAATCTCCTCTCGTTATCAAAATTCTTTATAGTACGTTTTTTTCTATTTGGTTTCCTTTTAATTCAACAGATGAGCGAACTCTATCAACTTCATAACGGAAAATGTATTTAGCTGAAACATAGTAAGTGCCTAACGCGACAAAGTATGTTGGAATGCCTGCTGCTGTATAAAGGAAAAAGTTACTTGATTCAAAAGTCAATGGATTATAAAGTGCCCAGTAAACAATCGTCCCAATAACCACCGTAAAAACGGAAGAGGGGTTAATTCCTTTCCAATAGGTGTAACAGCCTTGTGTGTCATACAGATCTCTTAAAGAAATGCGTTGGCGCTTAACGAAGAAGTAATCTGAAACGACAATGCCGCCAAGAACAGCCATAATAAAGGAAATGACAGCAATGAATGAACCAAATGCATCGTAAAACGTAGAGCTTAAAAGCAAGAAAATAGCTGGTACCGTTGTTCCCATAGCAATCATCCATGACTTTTTTGGGAATACCGTTTTAAAGCTGACCGCTTGTGAGTACATAAGGAAAATGGCTGCACCAACATTCCCTACCGAAAGCAGAATCAAGCCAATGAAACCTCCCCAGCTACCAGCAATTGAAAACATCCAGTCGGAAGGATTAAGCGACCCGGCAACTAATGCAGCGAGTGCCCCAACTAAAGCAGCGATACAGACGATAATTCCATAGCTATAGAAGCCCGCTTTGAATGCCCCCCCTTCCGTTTTGGATAAACGGCTGTATTGGCCAAGGTATGGAAGCCATGAGAAGCCGAGTCCGATGTTTAATTCCAGGGCGGTCGCGAACGAACGTGAAGTCGTTTCAAACGGTTCGGAAGGAAGTATAGTAGCAACATTCGTGAATCCCTGTCCGAACAAGACTATTGAGAGAAGGCCAAACATGAGAACCAAAAAAGCAGGAACGGCTACTGTCGTATATTTCTGAATAGCTATCGGTCCCCTCACCGTTACCAGAAATGCACAGATAAAGAGTACTATCGCGAAAAACGGCGCTCCCGTTGTTTGGCTTGAGAAAAAGCCAGGCATCCTTATCCAATTAGCAGCCTCTGCCAAAGCCTGGCCAGACATAAAAAGCGCAATCGAAATATAGCCGAGAGTTAAAATAAGAAAAACAAAGAAAAAAATATTGGATCCTAGATAGCCTAGTGAACTTCGAAACCCGACAAAGGTGTCTATGCCGTAGCGCGCAAAATACAAGGTAATGGGAACGATCAACAACATCGGGAAGGCATTACCGAATAAAATCGCTGCCAGTGAGTGCTTTAAATCAAGCATTGTACCTGTATATCCCCCAGTTAACAGCCCAAAAGATGAGAGACCAATAACAACCTGAACTAAAATTAAATCCCTAAGGTTAAAAATCCGGTCACTTTTACTTGCCGGTAAAAACCCAAAGGCCACATCCTTCGAAATGGAGGAATTCTCTTTACTCACACGCTTCTCTCCCAACTATAGATATATTGATTGAATGGAATGGAATTACGGCTGTTCATGTAATAGACAATGTAAAAGTACACTACCTTAAACAAGTACATAGACTAAATAGACAATGATTAAAAGCATGAAAAAAATAGAACCGGTCGCATCCCTCCATTTCATTTTGTCGACTTTCACAGCATCTTCCTGCTCATACGCATCGATCCGTTCATTCAAATCTGAATATAGACTTTTGATGAAGGGATTTTCTGAATGGATATTCTGTTGAAACAGATTCACTTTATTCAAAATGGCTTCTCCCCCCTTTGCCTTCTCTTGTTTAGTCCCTCACTTTTCTTAAATGCAATAACCATGCCAACTAGAAAGGGCCATTATTAAAGCGTTTTCAATAGGAATAATATTCATTTTCGAAACTATTGAACAGTTGTGAAATTTCTGTCATATTGAATCTAGGAGTTTAATGAAAGGCAGGTAGACATTAATGGATTACTTCACCTCTGCACTCTTGTCTATTTATGATCAGCTTATCGTGACAGATAAAAAAGGCATCATATTGAAATCGAACGGAACGAGAAATTCCTTATTCCATACCATTAAATCTGCTAGTGCAGGCGGTTCTATCAAGGATGTCGAACAAGATCTATTTTCTACGAGCCTGGCAGAAGAGGTTATGGCCAAACATGAAAAAAAAACGTTCATGCAATCCTCATGGCAAGGGCTTGAGATGCTGGTGACGGCATACCCGATTGAATCAGGAGAATGGGTTTGGGCCTACAAAGAAATTAACGACTCTTATCCAGATAATTCAGGAAATCAATCCGGGCCAGTCGCAGAATCGAAAAAACCATCTTTTCCATTTGTGATCCGAAGTAATTCCATGCTTGAAGTTCTTCATAAAATGCAAATGGTTTGTGATGTTAGCGCAACAGTCCTTTTATTAGGCGAATCCGGTGTAGGAAAGGAAATGGCTGCCAGGGCCATACATAACATGGGTAAAAGAAGCGAAGGACCGTTCATACCAGTCAATTGCGGCGCTATCCCGGAAAACTTGATTGAAAGCGAACTGTTTGGCTACGTAGAAGGGGCTTTTACCAGTGCAAGAAAAGGCGGAGCCATGGGAAAATTCACACTTGCTCATAAGGGGATCTTATTCTTGGATGAAGTGGGAGAATTACCACTTAACGTACAGGTCAAACTGCTTCGGGTTCTTCAAGAACGCATTGTCACACCAATTGGCAGTTCCACCTCCCACCCTGTTGACATTCAAGTGATTGCAGCGACCAATAAATCACTTGAAAAAATGGTGAAGAAAGGGGAATTCAGAGAAGACTTATATTATCGCCTTCATGTCGTGCCGATCCACCTTCCGCCGCTTAGAGATCGTGTAGATGAGATCCCCTATCTGGTTCAATTTTTCTTACAAAAGTACAATACACTGTACAATCGAATGATAGCTTTCACCCCGGATGCAATCGACATGCTATGTATCCATCAATGGCCAGGTAACGTACGTGAACTTGAAAATATCGTGGAAAGGCTTACAATTACGAGCAGGACACCTGAAGTGGATGTTACGATGATTAAAGAGGTCCTTCCTATTAAAGAGCCCAAACGGACTTCAACACCTGTTATCGATTTTCTAATGCCATTGCAAGAAGCAGTAGACCTTGTGGAGGAACAACTGATTAACATGGCAATGGAACAATACAAGTCATTGAAATTAGCGGCGAAGGTATTGGAAGTTAGCCAGCCCACTATGAGTAGAAAATATAAAAAAATTCGTGATAAAATCGAAGAGGCACGACTATCACCAGTAAATAAACGGACCATCTTAGAAGAGCAAATAAATAAACGGCTCCGCTCCATTGCCGTTGTGACTGCAGCAATCATTCCCGCTGAGGAGGTTATTCGCCTACAACAAAACACCAACCTCTCAAATTCCTACTCTCAAAAATTGAAACAAAAGCTTACCTTGATCCAAGAAAAAGAAGGCGTAATTGAATGGGTTTTTATATTTAGCATGACGGATGATGGACGTCTGATTCACCTCGTTGCAGACAAAGGCTTTGTAATTGAGCCGATGGAAGAATATATCGGTCCGCCAGAAATGATGAACATTGCTTACCAAGCGTTTAATGGTAAAGCAGGTGTTACCCCCATATACGAAGACAAGTACGGTGAGTGGAAAACAAGCCTAGCACCCATTATTGATGATGACGGCAATATCGTTGCCATTGTCGGATGTGATTATAGCAAATCTTATATTAATTCGGAAATGCAACGTCTCAGTAAGCAACTCAAAATCCTAATTTAAGTTTACATTGCAGGAACTGACCGGGATTGTTCAAACTGGCTGATTGCTATCTGAATTAAATGAAAAAAGCTATTACAGGAGCGCCTTAAGAATAAGCTTTTGTAATTAGCTTTTTTATTAATCGCACATATACGTTATGCCTACAATAAAAAAAGAAAAAACAATATCGCGTTATACATTCCTTATCTAAATTCCATGAGCAAAGCACCGATTCACTAGTAAATAAAACGCGAATTTCACGAGTATAAGCACGAAACTCACGTAGTCATGCACCTTTTTGGGCTGTAGTATTCATAACACAGCCTAGTTTTTTAACTAGATGATACTGTCACTTCTTGCCACTAAAAAATTCAAATCATCCTTAATATCAAGCATATTCTTAGTCTCAAAAGATATCCCATATCCATTATTTTCAGGAAAGCCGTATAAAAAGAGACTACTTTTCCATCTTTCAGAAATACAATTTGATTCATGCCTTCATTTACAGTTTCGTTGATGTTCTCCCATTTATAAACGACCGTTTCATTTATCTCTTCTTTCGGGGTATATGGGGTGAAGTCATATACGGTATCCCATTCGAACGGTGTAACATCCGGCAAATGTATTGTTTCAACGGCATGTCCAATTGCTAACACTTCTTCTCTTAGCAACTTTTTGTTTACTTCCTACATTCTTATTAATTTTCATATTTATACCTCACCTTGATCAGCAACATTCCATATATCTGAATTGGCAATTTAGCAACCTTCTATTGCCAAAGTAACCGCTATCATATATAATAAAATTCTCAGAGGATTGTTACTGTTCGGCAGGCAAAACCTGGATCAATTCAAGTTATGGCAGGGAAATCTGTCTGTAATTTGTTTTGATCCAGGTTTTTTCATTTCAAAATTATTGAAGGATATGTGATAATTTATGAAAATTAAAAAAATATTTAATAATAATGTCGCTTTAACAGAAGATTCAAATCAAACTGAGATGGTCGTCATGGGGAGAGGTCTCGCCTTCCAGAAAAAAAATGGCGATGAAATCGATCCAGTAAATATCGAGAAAACCTTTATTACCCCTTCTAAAGCCTTCGCTGACAAATTATCTGATTTGCTCGATGAAATTCCATATGAAATGATGGAGCTCTCAAAAGATATTATCGAGATGGCAAATGGGGACCTGCAGACAGAGTTGAATGACTCACTTTATTTAACTTTATCCGATCATATTCACTTTGCTGTCACAAGAACAAAGAACGGGGTTCCTATAAAGAATGCGCTTATGTGGGAAGTGCAAAAGTTCTATAAAGCCGAGTACCGTGCTGCCTTTAAAGCATTGAATATGATAAAAGCGGAAACAGGAGTAAGCATGCCTGAGGATGAAGCAGCATCCATTGCCTTGCATCTTTTCAATGCACGGCAAGATGGCTCTGGTATGGAAGAGACAATGGCGATGACGAATATCGTCAATGATGTGACCAATATCGTTAAATATCATTATGGTTTTGATTTTAATGAAGAATCGATGAATTACAGCCGGTTCATCACCCATCTCCGTTATTTCGCATATAGGATTCTGCGCGGTGAGTTAAATGACGACAATAATGATGGTTTATATCAGCAAGTGAAGCTGCAATACCCTCAAGCCGACCAATGTACGAAGAAAGTGCAGGCTTATTTGAAAAAGCAATATGAAATGGAAATGACCACCGATGAGTTAGCCTATTTTATCATTCATATCCAGCGGGTTTCGAATCGGGAAAAAAAAAAAGCATTCCTATAGGATTGTTACTGCTCGGCAGGCAAAACCTGGGAAGAATACGAAGTAGATCTTAATCTATTTGTATTCTTTCAGGTTTTTTATTTTATCAAAGGAGAGGAAACCATGGATAATAAACAGTTAGGCAATCGAATCGTCCAATTGGTGGGCGGCGAAGAAAATATCAATTCCCTCGTACATTGTGCCACACGATTAAGGTTCAAGCTGAATGATCGCCAAAAAGCTGACAAAGAAGCATTGAGCACAATCCCTGATGTTCTAACCGTTGTCGAAAAAGGCGGTCAATTCCAGGTGGTTATTGGCAATAAAGTAGGGAAAGTGTATACAGAGATCATGAATAACCATCCTATTCATCATCAAGATCCTTCCAATGAAAATGAAAGCAATGAAAAAGTGGGCATCATCTCAAAAATCTTTGAATATATTTCCGGGACATTTTCTCCATTGGTGCCCGCACTGGCAGGAGCGGGCATGATCAAAGCGCTGCTTGCAATCCTTAATATTTTGAATCTAATTGATATAAATGGAACAACCTATTCCGTATTGAATGCTGCATCAAGCGGTCTCTTTTATTTCTTGCCAATCTTCGTAGCCATTTCCGCCGCTAAGAAATTGAAAGCAAACCCGTTCGTTGGCGGCGCCATCGGGGCAGGCTTACTCGATCCCAATTTCACGGCCATGCTAAAAGCCGACGGGCAAGTAAGTTTCATGAATATTCCGCTGATCGTGACGGATTATTCATCAACCGTTTTTCCCTTGTTAATTGCGATGGCTGTTTATGCTCCTTTAGAACGCTTCGTAAAAAAACGCACACCGGATACGATTCAATTGTTCTTTGTTCCAATGGTGGGTATTTTGGTCATGGTTCCATTAACGGCCTTAGTGTTCGGACCGTTTGCACAATACATTAGTTTAGCGATCGGGGCTGCCGTTACTTACTTGGTAGCTAAATCAGCAATCTTGACCGGTATCATCATTGCCTGCATTTGGCCAATACTGGTCATCCTAGGTGTGCATTGGGGCGTCGTACCGATCATGATCGATAATTTCTCACGTGGCGGAGATATAATTGGACCCATTACAGCTGCCTCTACATTTGCGCAGATGGGGATCGCCTTTGGTATCTTTTTACGCGCCAGGAAAAATAAAGAATTACGTTCCCTTTCATTTGCGGGTACGTTATCTGGATTGTTCGCAGGGGTAACGGAACCGATTCTTTACGGGATAGTATTAAGATATAAAAAGTTAATACCATTATTATTGATAGCCGGTTCGATTGGCGGCGCCATCGTCGCAACATTCAATGTAAGGTTATTTGGATTTGCTTTCAATAGTCTTCTGACCATCCCGGCCTATTCACCTACAATCGGCTATATTAGTGGAATCGGCGCCGCATTCCTATCTGCAGCCGTTCTAGCGTTCCTTTTTGGTACAGAAGGAAAGAAAAATAATGCTGACGTTAATGCTGGAAAAGCGCCAAAAGACACTGCCTCTCAATCAGAAGCTGGCTCGAACAAAACCTATGAATTATCTGCACCATTAAAAGGTGAGATGATACCTTTGGAAAACGTGGATGATGCCGTATTTTCAAGCGGGGCAATGGGTAAGGGGGTGGCAATCGAACCAGCTGAGGGGATGGTTTCAGCCCCATTCGATGGAAAGGTAGTGACGCTATTCCCAACAAAACATGCAATTGGCTTAATCAGTGATGATGGGGTTGAAGTCTTGATCCATATCGGACTTGATACAGTTCAATTGGGCGGCAAACACTTTGACGCACATGTTGAAGCTGGTTCAGTCGTTAATAAAGGAGACAAACTGGTAACCTTCGATATGAAAGGTATTAAAGAGGCTGGCTATCAAGCTACAACACCCGTGATCATCACTAACACGGCAGAGTATTTAGATGTTGTACCAACAAAATCAAGACCCGTTACTTTAGAAGATACAATATTAACTATTGTAAAATAATCAAACTAAAAGGAGAGTTCACTATGACACAATTCGAAGCAAAATTCCCGAAAAATTTTTATTGGGGAGGCGCAACTGCCGCCAACCAAATTGAAGGCGGATTTGATGAAGGTGGTAAAGGATTATCCGCGGCTGACTTTGTTGAGTATATTCCTAAAGATCAAAGAACGAAAGATAACGCAATGGAAATCACCTCTGAACAAATTCGAAAAGCACTAAGTGGTGAATCGACGGCACGTTATCCTAAACGTGAGGGCATTGATTTCTATCACCGCTATAAAGAAGATATCGCTTTACTTGCTGAGATGGGCTTTACGGCATTCCGGCTTTCCATTCATTGGGCAAGGATTTTCCCTAATGGCTACGATGAAGTGCCAAATGAAGCAGGCTTACAATTTTATGACAACGTATTTGCGGAATTAAAGAAATATAATATTGAGCCAATCGTTACATTATCACATTATGAAACACCTTATGGCTTGACGGATAAATATAATGGCTGGGTCGGTCGTGAGGTAATCAATCATTTTGTACATTATGCAGAAACGGTTTTTACACGTTATAAAAATATGGTGAAATATTGGATTTCATTTAACGAAATCAATATGATCACCATAAGCCCTTTTACCGGCGGAGGCGTCATATCAGATAAGGAAGCAAACTCCATGCAGGCAAGATATCAAGGTTTGCACCATCAATTTGTCGCAAGTGCACTGGCCACAAAAAAATTACATGAAATCATCCCTGATGGAAAAATGGGGTGCATGCTGGCAAGGATGAGCCATTATCCAAACACACCCAATCCTGCAGATGTCATAAAGGCGCAAAAGGATAATCAGGAAAATCTCTTCTTTACAGATGTGCATGTTCGTGGTGAGTATCCTAAATATATGGATCGTTTCTTCATTGAAAATAATATTGAGATCATCAAAGGAACTGGGGATGACGAGATCCTTAAGCAGCATCCAGTGGATTACATCACCATTAGTTATTACATGTCCATGTTATCCTCCGCTTCCCCAGAAGGAGAGCGAACAGAAGGAAACTTGATGAATTCATTAAAAAACCCTTATTTAGAAGCGTCTGAATGGGGATGGCAAATTGATCCGATCGGGCTGCGTGTCGTATTGAATGAGATGTATGATCGCTATCAAGTGCCCATCTTCATGGTTGAAAATGGATTGGGTGCCTATGATCAGGTCGAAGAAGACGGTTCGATCCATGATCACTATCGGATTGATTACTTAAGGAAACATATCGAGCAAATGAAAGAAGCTGTCGGTGATGGAGTTGAATTGATGGGGTACCTGGCCTGGGGACCTATCGACTTAGTTTCCATGTCAACAAGTGAGATGTCGAAACGGTACGGCTTCATTTATGTCGATAAAGATGACGAAGGCAATGGAAGTTTGGAAAGAAGCCGTAAAGATTCTTTCTACTGGTATCAAAAAACGATAGAAAGTAATGGTGAAGCATTATAAATTGAATGTCGGCCGGGTGCCGCTCCCTTCCCTACCGATCCCTAAGCGGGATCTCGCTGCCCGAGGTAAACATTAAAGGAAAATAGGCCAAGGTGTTAGACGCTTGAAGAAACAAGCGTTTAACACCTTTTTTCTTTTGATCACATGATGTACAGTGATACAACTTACCTGCTTCTTCAATATTGTTGCCAACGAGCTTGGCATGTCTCAAAGTCATGGCTTCTAGACATTCAAGAACAGCTCGCTATCAACGATTAAGTTGGAAATACCTTGCTTGTTTTAGTCTGGTTGTACCTTTGATATTGAATCTTCTTTTGACTTCACTATTTATTCGAAATGCCGGTGTTTGTTATACGGATCTTCATATGAAATTTAATCGGAACCGTCGGGTATCGTTGGTCCCAGGCTTTTTTATCGAAGTTCCGAAAATGGCTCCGCGCCTTTTCTGTGATACCAAGCGGATCAACCTCCAGCTCTTGAAATTTATTCATCATCTTGGTTGCCCTTACCGTCGCTCCTTTACTCCATGCCTGCTCCATTTCCTTCAATGTGCCCTTCCCTACCGATATGCTTGGCGCATCTTTAACCTCTCCTAAAAACGAGACATGAACGTCGACCCGCGGATCATCTTGACTGCCGGACACCTTATATTTCACTTTCGAGCGGATATTTTGAATGGCTATGTATTTTTTGTTCTTCAGGCTGAATTGATCTGTACCTGTTTTGGTCTTTTCGTAAAGAAGTTTAAATAAATAACTTTCCTTATTGGACAACTCCCCTACGTAGTGATCATTTTTAAAAAGAGCAAGGCCCTTATATCGAATATGGTCATGCTTTTTTTCAATAATGGGCAGAAAGGGATCTTGTACAAAGCCGTTATACTGATCCAGGAAGACATGAACCGTCGGTTTCGGGATCATGTCTTTCAAATTTCTCTCCATGAAATCGGAAAGATATTCTGCAGATGTCGGTGCATTAGGATACTTAAAGGTCAACAGGTCCTCTACACTCCCGTCGACTACCGCCATGTACACATCTCTGCCTATATCAGTTGATCGCCCGAGCGGATCGGTAAGCTCAGCTACTCCGTGTTTTGCCAGTTCTTTACTAATTAAAAAATTTTGCAAACGCCCCGTGACGAGCTTTCGTTGGGACTCCAGTTGCTGCTTTTGCAAGATGTCCAGAAAGGTATGGCCAACCGCCGTAAAAAAAGCATCGAGCGGCTGAACATCTATGCCGGCAGGATAGAATGGAGCGGCGGCCGTTCCCTTCATCCGGTGCTCGTCCACATAGTCATAACCAATGGCAGACACATGCTGGATATCTTCAAGTATCTTCGTTTCAATTGAATTATAGAGCAGCAGGATAAGCATAAAAATGCACCAAAAAAGGTATTTTTTCATGACGTTCTCCTCGATTTCCCTTTAATCATTTGATAAAAAAAGATAAACGGAATATACGCATACATGACGTAAAGACTCACCAACCCCATTACAGAATTTAGCTGATCGATTTGCTCGCGGGTTTTCAAAAAAGTAGCCGCCACAGCTGTCATGAAGAGAATGACGATAAGACTATGTTTTTGCTTCAAGCTAAACAGCTGCTTCAAACCTCTAGTGCCTGCCCAAATATACAAACAAACACTATTCACGACGCTAAACAGCCAGAAAGAAAGCCCTAGGAACTCAAACCTTTCAAGGAAAGGAAAATCGGCGATTTGCCAAATGGTTAATGTAGGCCAAATCGACTCAAGTAATTGATTCTTGGAAAAGTACATAAGGGAAACAATCATTATGACTAAATAGCTGATTGTACTATAAGCCGTTCCATAATGCCCCCATTTTTGCGATCGTGGTGCATCTTTTATAAAAGGATAAAAGAAAAAAATCGTTTCAAATCCGGTCAAGCTATATGTCATTGTTTTGGAGGCGGATAACAACTCTGCCGCGGAATGATCGAAAATAGGAAAAAGATGAGATATTTGCATATGCCGTAAAGGGAAACCTAACATGATAAAAAAAATAGGCGTAGTAAATATGAAACTAAGGAAACAAATTCCAACGATGATTCGAAAGCCCCCTATGACATAGACATACACGAGCACTGAGAGAATCAAGGCCATATACCATGTTTCCAATTGCGGGAAAATCCAAACTTGAATCAATTCGGTATAACTGCGAACGACGGAGATGGCCAAAGTCAACAAATAAACGATCAAAGCCAAACTAAGCATCCCGCCAAGCCATTTTCCAAACAATTCCTTGTGGATGACAGTAATATCGTTCGTTCCTTTATTTAAGATTTGATATATCATCCACAAGACAACGTGTATCGAGATACCGGCGATAAAAACAGCGATCCATGCATCATTTCCCACAACTTTAACAATTTCCCGTTGAAAACTGAAAACCCCCAGACCGAATTGCGCAGCGACGATAAGATAAAAAACAAAGAAAGGAGAGACTTTCCGGTTCTCGGATGGTAAGGGCAGCATACAGCACCTCCAAAGGTAAATTAGTCGTCAATATCCCAATCTTTTTTTTGTGAAGCCTCCTGCTGAAATCTCTGACGATCTTGCGCCCTTATTTGCAGAGGACGGAGTGCTTGCTTGCTGAATGGCAGCCGGATGATCGAGTCCTTGAAGTCCTCCACGCGCAATGGATAGATGGGCTCAAGGAATGGGCGGCCGAGAGAAGTTAGCTTTAATAAATGAGAAATAAGCAAAGCAAAGCAGACGGCGACTCCGACAAGGCCCAGCAGATGAGCAAACAAGATAAATGGAAAGCGAATGAGGCGGATCACGCTACTGACCTGGTAGATAGGTGTAGTGAAGGAAGCAAGCGCACCCGTAGCCACGACAATAAGCAGTACATTGCTCGTCAAGCCTGCTTGAACAGCCGCTGTTCCGAGCACTATACCGCCGACAATACCGATTGTTTGGCCAATCTTTGTCGGCAGCCGCGCACCAGCTTCCCGCAAAAGCTCAATCGCCAATTCAAGAAGGATCGCTTCCAAAAAAGGCGGAAAAGGAATGGTTCCCCGTGATGTTATCAGCAAGCTCAGTACATCACGGGGGATCATTTCATAATGATAAGTTAATATGGCTACATAAGATGATGTGGCTAAAATGGAGAACAGAACCGCAAAAATCCTAAGCAGCCGGAAAGCGGAAGCGACATTCCAAATGGAGAGGTAATCCTCAAATGCCGTGAAATAAGTTATTAGTGAAACGGGACCCGATATCGCAGTGGGCGACCCATCCGAAAAAATGCCAACCTTCCCTTCTGCGAGTACGGCCGCAAGCCGATCTGGCCTCTCTGTATCAATTAACTGCGGGAATGGCGAGTTTTTATTATCAGCAATCATTTGGCTAAGAAACGAAGTATCGGCGATTTCATCATAGTCGATTCCATTAATCCGCTGGATGACCGTTTTCACATTTTCCGGGTCGGCGATACCTTTCACATAGACGACTGCGACCCGGGTTTTCGATAGCTTTCCGACCACCAGTTCCTTTACCTGCAGTTCGGGAATAGGCAAGCGTTTACGAACAAGATTTAAATTCGTATCAAGTGATTCCACAAAAGCTTCCTTCGGTCCGGCAACCGTATATTCCGTTTCCGGGGTTGTTACTTGCCGCTTTTCAACGGAAGGCACCGGAACCACCAGGCAGTCCGGTTTCCCTTCTTTTATGTAAAAAATCAAGCTTCCGGTCATTAATTTATTTTGTATATCGGTAATATTGTCCGTTATAGAAACATCATCGATTGGCAATATTGCTTTTATTTCCTCCAAAGCAGAAGGATTCTTTGCTTTAAAGCAAGCAAGGACATCATGATGAATGATCTCAGGTTTCACCAACGTTTTAAAATAGGCAATGAAAAAGGGCGAGTCATGAAGCCTAAAAGTAAAAAAGTCTGCCGACTCTTCACACGCTTGTAAAAGCTTGGCAAGCTCGCTTTTTTGAAAAGCTGAATCAGTTTTCAGCATTCGAAATTCAACCTCTCTTTGTTATTGCCACATTAGGGGAACGGTTAATTCAATAATTTTAATATGGGTATAGCAGACACGCCTTATACACTATTGCCTATTTTTTTCATTAGGCTTGTGACAACGAAATATCTTTAAACGAAAAAAAACTGGAGACTCTCCTCCAGTTTTCAGTTTGTAGACAAAAGGGGTTCGGAATTAAAAAATTCCGAACCCCTTTTGAAATTCCTTTGAAATTTTGACCAAAGGTTACGAGATTTGGGCTCTT
>NZ_LNNH01000058.1 GCF_001542915.1 Peribacillus simplex
GAAGAGCCCAAATCTCGTAACCTTTGGTCAAAATTTCAAAGGAATTTCAAAAGGGGTTCGGAATTTTTTAATTCCGAACCCCTTTTGTCTACAAACTGGGCGGATGTCCGGTTTAGGACATCCGCTTTCGCCATTAAACTTTCTTCATTTTAAATGGACTGACCATAAGCAATGATAATATAATCATGAGGGATAAGAAAAAGGCCGGATGGAAATACGGGATGGCCAGAAAGCTTACCGTTGCGATGCAGCCGGCAACCGTAATGGGCACCCCTGTAAAGTAACCATTGCTTTCGCTGATATTGAAGCGTGCGAGGCGGAAAGCGCCGCAGCCGATGTAGAAAACGGTGAAAATGGTGCCCGGAGCACCGAATTCTATTAAAATTCCTTGGTATAATAATAGAGCAGGTGCGACGCCGAAAGAAATGATGTCACACATGGAATCAAGTTGCTTACCCAATTCCGATTCAATGTTGAACTTCCGTGCAACCATTCCGTCAAAGCGATCTGCAAGGGCAGCCAGGAATATCAATAACAGGCTCAAATTCAATTGGCCGTGCATCACGGCAATTATTGCGAATCCACCGAGGGATAAATTCATTAAAGTAAGTATATTTGCTGTTTGAGCTTTCACTTTTTTAATGGTTTGATCTAGGGCGTGTAGTAAAAACATCTTTTCACTCCTTTCAAATGAAACAAAATAAAACAAAAATATAGTATTCATAAGGGTTTATTATATAATAATATTTTATTTAGCACAATTTATGCAAGGTATTTTTGAATAATTTTACAATTTGGAGTGGATTTATTTGTATCAATCTTTGTATCGCATATTGATCGAACTGACGAATGGAAGGCATTCTTCAGGTTTATTAAAGCATTTTAGCCAATCTCGCTGGAGCAGGCCCTTGATTTTACTTTATGTAAAGACATTTAACCTCAATCAACAAGAATTTGGAAAGGAAATAAAGGCATATTCCAATCTGCACGAGCTATTCACGAGGAAGCTGAAGGCGGGGGCCAGGCCGATTACGGCTGCCGCATCTGCGGTGGCGTGTCCCGTGGACGGCGTTCTCGAGGACTCGGGTGAAATAACGGCAGATAAAAAAATCGTCGTTAAGGGAAAGGTATATTCAATGGATGAGATGCTCGAGGATGAGCTTGCTTTGGAAAAGTACTTAGGCGGCAAATACCTCGTGCTGTACTTAAGCCCAAGTCATTACCATAGGATTCATGCACCGATCAAGGGGGCCGTAATCAAACGTTGGACGCTTGGGAGGAAATCGTACCCCGTTAATAAATGGGGGATGAAATATGGAAAAGAGCCTTTGTCAAAAAATTATCGTACAATAACTGAACTGCAAAATGAGGCGGGAAGTTTGGCGATGGTGAAGGTCGGTGCCATGTATATCAACTCAATCGTCATTACCGATCAATCGAAACAATTGGAGCAAGGCCAGGAGTTTTCTTATTTCAGCTTTGGTTCGACTGTGGTCCTTCTTTTTGAGAAGAACAAGTTCGAGCTGGAAGGAAGCTTGTCCATTCCCGCTAATGTCCGTGTCGGTGAAGCCATTGGCTATATGAAAGCCGTTTAAAACTAAAATAAGAAGGCTGACATATGATGTCAGCCTATGTATGCCATATTAAATTAAGGCTCGGATTTTATGTGTCAAGGCTCTTCGATGAATCTCCGTTTCTATGAGGCGGATGAATTCGGTACTAAGCTTTAAATTCTGTGCTTTAAAATAGGATTCCAGCAACAGGTCATCAGATAGTTTTTGCATCAGGTCGCCATTTACGGCTGCTCACCTCCAGTAGGAATTGCGAGGAATAATTCTGTGTTTTCTTACATATATTGATAAGTCTTCCTTGCTGTACCCCTACTGTATCAGAAATAAACACGGAGAACAATCGTTCTGTTATCCACAGTTAAAAGTGGATAACCTGTGGTTAAGATGTTTACAAAGTGGACGAAATGGTGCCACTCAGCATGGAAAATGTTAGTAAAGTTATCCACAGGCTGAGGGAATGAAATTTTTGTCGAAATCTTTTCGGAATAATTAGGTCTTTCGTTCGCCTAATTTTCCTGTCTTTCTTAAAAATGCCTTCCCATATCCGAAAACTTACATTATGATGATTTTTTACCGTAAGCACGCTTTCCGAAATTTTTTTGAAAGTAAGCCGAAAATTCGATATGATGGAGACGGTAAATTTTAATGAAAATATAGAGGTGCCCATATGCTTAAATTATTTTTGCCGAGTGAACATGTTAAAAGCATTTTTAATATAGATCCTCAAGAATTGAAAAAAAGAGGGATAAAGGGAGTCATCACCGACTTGGATAATACCCTTGTTGAATGGGACAGGCCTACAGCGACACCAGATTTAATCAAATGGTTCGATAACATGCGGGCCCATGGCATTTTAGTGACGATTGTGTCCAATAATAATGAAAATCGGGTTCGGTCTTTTTCCGATCCGCTTCACATTCCGTTCATCCATCAGGCCAGGAAGCCGATGTCGCGGGCTTTCCATAAAGCGCGTAAGGCGATGGGATTGAAGTTAGAGGAGACGGTTGTGATCGGCGATCAGTTATTGACGGATGTATTGGGAGGGAACAGAGGTGGGTTCCATACGATTTTAGTGGTTCCTGTCGCCCAGACTGATGAATTCAGGACGAAAATCAATCGTTATTTCGAAAGAAAGATCATGGCCTTTTTCAAACGAAAAGGGATGATAGAATGGGAGGATCACAATTGAACAATCATCAAGAATTAGTGTGCATCGGCTGCGGCGTGAAGGTCCAGACGGAAGATCCGAAGGAATTGGGCTTTGCCCCTAAATCAGCTCTGGAAAAAGAGACGATCGTTTGTCAGCGTTGCTTTAAATTGAAGCATTATAACGAGGTTCAGGATGTATCCTTAACAGACGATGACTTCTTGAAAATCTTGAATAAAGTCGGCGAAACAGATTCCTTGATCGTCAAGGTCGTCGATATTTTTGATTTCAATGGAAGCTGGCTGCCGGGCCTTCATCGATTTGTAGGAAGAAATGATGTTCTTTTGATCGGGAATAAAGTGGATTTATTGCCGAAGTCCGTGAAACCGAATAAATTGATCAATTGGATGAAGCAATCTTCGAAGGAATTGGGATTGAATCCGGTTGATGTCTTACTTGTCAGTGCAGACAAGGGAAAGCACATCCTTGAAGCGGCCGATGCGATCGAACGGTATCGCAAAGGAAAGGATGTCTATGTTGTGGGCTGTACGAATGTGGGTAAATCTACTTTCATTAACCGCCTGATTAAAGAAGTGAGCGGAGAAGGCGATATCATCACGACTTCCCACTTCCCGGGCACGACTTTGGACATGATCGAAATTCCTTTGGATGATGGACAGGCACTGATCGATACGCCAGGAATCATCAATCACCACCAAATGGCCCATTATGTGGACAAGCGGGATTTCAAGGTGATCATGCCGAAGAAGGAAATCAAGCCAAGAGTGTATCAGTTGAATGAGGAGCAGACGTTATTTTTTGGAGGACTGGCCAGGCTGGATTACGTCTCGGGCGGAAGGCGTTCCCTCACTTGCTACCTTTCGAATGAATTGAACATCCATCGTACGAAATTGGAAAAGGCTGATGAGCTGTACAAAAATCATGCCGGAGAATTATTGACGCCGCCACGGCCTGAACAAATCGAGGAATTCCCGAAGTTGATTCCGCATGAATTCTCTTTGAAAGATGGTAAAATGGATATTGTGTTTTCTGGCCTTGGCTGGGTGACAGTCAATGAGCCGGGAGCAAAAATCGTTGCACATGTCCCAAAAGGGGTCAATGTCATCGTTCGAAAATCATTAATCTAATATAGGGGTCGTCAAAGACTATGAAAAAGATCTATGGGGTAATGGGAGATCCAATCGCACATTCGATGTCACCGGACATTCATAATGATGCATTCGAAAAAGAAAATATAGAAGCGGTTTATCACCATTTTCATGTGACGAAAGAAGGATTGAACGATGCTGTTAAGGGCATGAAAGCCCTTGGTATAGAAGGGTTTAACATCACGATCCCGCATAAGGAATCCATCATCCCCTTCCTTGATGAAGTGGATGAGCTGGCCCTGGCAATCGGGGCTGTAAATACGGTTGTTAACAAAAATGGTCGCTTTATAGGGTATAATACAGACGGAAAAGGATTTTTCAAATCCTTATGCGATGAAATATCAGGTGACATGAAGGCTAAAAAAACGTTAGTGATCGGAGCGGGCGGTGCTGCGCGTGCGATTTATTTTACTCTTGTGAAAGAAGGGGTAAAGCAAGTCGATATTGCAAATCGGACGAAGGAAAGAGCGGCTGAGCTTGTTTCTGATTGCCCATATGATAAAATATCGAAGGCACTCTCGATTATCGAAGCGGAACAAAGCTTATCACAATATGATTTAATCATCCAAACGACATCATCGGGAATGAGTCCTGAGTATGATCATTCACCGTTGAATGTCGACCGGCTTAAAACCGGCGCAATAGTCAGTGACATCATCTACAATCCCCTGCAGACCAAGCTGCTGCGCGAAGCTTCCGAAAAAGGGGCGAAAACGCAAAATGGCCTGGGAATGTTCATCAACCAGGGGGCGCTCGCTTTTGAGATATGGACGGGCATTATGCCGGATACAGCAAGAATGACAGATATTGTCTTGAACAAACTAGGAGGTAACACATGTTAACAGGAAAACAAAAAAGATTCTTACGATCGAAGGCCCATCACCTCAACCCGATTTTTCAAGTCGGGAAAGGCGGGGTCAATGATAATCTCATCAAGCAAATTGGTGAGGCTCTTGAAGTACGTGAATTGATCAAGGTCAGCATCCTGCAAAACTGTGAAGAAGACCGCAATGATGTGGGTCTTTCTTTATCAAAAGGTGCGCGGGCGGAATTGGTTCAGATCATCGGCAATACCATCGTCCTGTATAAAGAATCAAGAGAAAACAAACAACTTAAACTACCTTAAGGGAACCTACCTATGAAAAAAATTGGAATTCTTGGCGGTACATTCAATCCACCGCACATCGGCCATTTAATTATTGCGAATGAAGTGCTGGACGCTCTAGAGCTTGATGAAATCAGATTCATGCCAAACCATGTTCCTCCCCATAAGGAAAAATCGGAGGAAGTAACCGATATGGACAGGCTGGCTATGTTGGAAAACGCGATAGCCACCAACCCATCTTTTTATATTGAGGGTATTGAAATAGAAAGAAAAGGCACATCTTATACGTATGATACGATAAAGCTCCTGAAAGAACGTGAGCCGACCAATGAATTCTATTTCATAATTGGCGCAGATATGATTGAGTATTTACCAAAGTGGCATCGAATCGACGAATTGGTGGAGTTGGTCCATTTCGTCGGGGTGAAGCGTCCTGGCTATGACGAGAAAACCCTATACCCGATCACGATGGTGAAAGTCCCGCAGATGTTCATTTCCTCTTCCATGATCCGAAGGAAGTTAAGAACGGGGAAAACCGTGAAATATTTAATTGCAGATCCTGTGGTGAAGTATATTAAAGGGAATGGTTTATATGAATCGTGAAAGAGCGCTGGCGCTTGTCAAAGAACAAATCACGGAGCGCAGGTACATCCATACTCTAGGCGTGATGGAGTCGGCCATTGAACTTGCCGAGCTCTATGGCGCTGATACAAAAAAAGCCGAACTGGCAGCCATATTCCACGATTATGCAAAGTTTCGTCCAAAAGAAGAAATGGAGCAAATCATCATCGCCGAAAAGATGGCGCCGGATCTACTCCGCTACAATATGGAGCTGTGGCACGCTCCAGTCGGGGCTTACCTGGTGAAAAAGGAAGCAGGCATCACGGACGCCGAAATTTTGGATGCAATTGCCTATCACACGTCAGGCAGGGTCGGCATGAGCCTTTTGGATAAGGTCATTTATCTTGCTGATTATATTGAGCCGGGACGTTCCTTTCCAGGTGTCGAAGAAGTCAGGCAGACAGCCAAGCAAAACTTGGATCATGCTGTCATACAGGCTTTAAGGAATACCGTTGCTTTTTTAATGAAAAGAAATCAGGCCATTTACCCTGATACATTTAACACATATAATGATTTGATCATGAATTTGAAGGAGAAGATGTAATGACTGAACGTGAACTTCTTGTAATTGCAGCAAAAGCGGCGGATGATAAAAGGGCGGAGGATATCGTGGCTTTGAATATGCAAGGCATATCCCTTGTTGCGGATTATTTTTTAATCTGTCATGGTAATTCCGAAAAACAAGTGCAAGCCATCGCTCGTGAAATGAAGAGCAAAGCCGATGAATCAGGTATCGCTGTAAAGCGTCTTGAAGGATTTGATGAAGCGAAGTGGGTGCTCGTCGATCTTGGCGATGTAGTGGCGCACATTTTCCATAAGGATGAAAGAAACTACTATAACCTCGAACGTTTATGGGGAGATGCACCTTTTGAAGATTTAGAGAGTGAACTGACTCCATGACCTACGAACGCTTTGCCTATGTATACGATGAACTGATGAAGGATGCACCCTATGAAAAATGGCTGATGATCCTTACGGCGAAGCTGGAACAGTACGGAATTGGCGGAAGGAAGGTTCTCGACTTGGCATGTGGAACCGGGGAAATGACCGTTGAATTGGCGCAGCACGGATTTGAGGTCACAGGCGTGGACCTCTCAGATGAAATGCTTCTGGTTGCCAATGAAAAAGCGGTGAAGCTCGGATTAACGATTCCCTTATTCCAACAGAATATGGCAGAACTTGAGGGGCTTGGTCGTTTTGACTGTGTCACGATTTTTTGTGATTCGTTGAACTACCTACGAGATGAGGCGGATATTGCCAAAACGTTCACCCGGGTGTACGAGCATTTAGAGGATGGCGGGTTGTTCTTGTTCGATGTCCATTCCCTATATAAAATGGAAGAAGTGTTCCATAACCATACGTTTGCCGTCAGCGATGAAGAAGTTTCCTATATATGGGATTGTTTTCCTGGTGAAGAACCTTACAGTGTGGAACATGAGTTGAGTTTTTTCGTGAAGGACGAGCGAAGTGGTCTGTATGACCGCTTTGATGAGTTGCATTATCAACGGACTTATCCGGTTGACCAATATAAAAAATGGTTGCAGCAAGCAGGGTTTACCGTGACGGAACTTATGGCGGATCTTGAAGAAGCCCCGCCTGCATCGGAAACTGAACGGGTATTATTCGTAGCCAGAAAATGAATCAAGAGGTTAGGGCCCCCCTCGCATATGCGAGGGAGGTCCCTGGCCTCTTTTTTTTATTTTTAGCAGGAAATGAGAAAGACGTTACGAATATTAATAAGGATGGCCAAACTGCTTTTCAACCTCATGCAGATCTTCTGCAAATTTTTCATGCGTCGCTTGAAAAAGATGGTGGAACATTTCCCCTGTCTCCGCTTCCAATACCTTGATCCCTTCTCCCGTTATCCCACCTTTCACGCACACCTTTTCCTGTAAGGCCGGCAATGTATAAACGCCCTTACCAAGTAATTCCCCCAATCCGATCAGCATGTTTTCAGTCAAAGTCGTAGCGGTTTCTTTATCTATTTTCGTCGTCTGGCAGGCCGCGTCAATAAAAGCTTGTGCTAAGTAGCTAAAGAAGGCGGGACCGCAGCTGACGATATCGGAGGCTACCCGGGTGATATCATTTTCAATGACGACGGGCGCCGATATCGCCGAGGCCAATTCCTGCAAGGTGGACCTCGCTTCCTTGCCGCATCCTTCACCGAAGCTTAGCAGCGATACCCCAGAGCCGACCCGATTGGTTATGCTGGGGATGAATCGCGCGCAAGGGGCCTTTACGGCCGACTCAAGCTGCGCCACCGATAGCGGGCTCGTGATGGAGATGACCAATTGTTCCTTGTTTATATGATGTTTGATGTCTGAAAGCAAGCCGTCGATTTGTAATGGCTTTACACAAAGAAAAATAAAATCCGCTTGCTGGGCGATTTCGGCCGCGCTTTCCGCAACCTTGATACCCGGATGTTTTTCTTTCAGTGTTAATGCTTTGGATAGTGTCCGGTTTGTAATCATTAGATCTGCCGGATTCAAAACTTTTGCCTCCAGCCATGCCTCGATTAAAATGGTGCCCATATTGCCTGTTCCAATTACACCGATTTTCTTCAAAGCCGATCAACTCCTCTCCCTTGAAAAACGATTGATTCTTCTAGAAACACTATGTATTTATGATCTGTCCTATGACTATGTATGCTGCAAAAACCAACTAGGAGGCAAATGAATGGATAGGATTTTAAAGGATAAAAAGACGATGATTGCCCTCGCAGTGGCGATGGGGTCCGTGGTCATTTTCTTATTTTGGCAAATTGGGCATGATCACGAACCCGTTGAGCCGGACGATATCTTTGCTGAGGCCGCAAAAGAGGGTGGAATGGAAAGTGAAACGAATGTCTTGGAAGACCATGTCATTATAGTCGATTTGAAGGGAGCGGTACAAAATCCTGGTGTTTTTACGGCTCAGGCAGGTGACAGGATCAATGATCTTATTTCGGCAGCAGGCAGTTTTACGGACAAGGCCGATAAGGATAAAGTGAATCTTGCCCAACTAGTGGAGGATCAAATGGTCATTTATGTTCCGGAAATAGGGGAAGAAGACAAGGGAAACTTGGAATATAACCATCTCGTTCCTTCAGGAGGGATGGCGGAGG
This sequence comes from Peribacillus simplex, assembly GCF_001542915.1. GTDB lineage: Bacteria > Bacillota > Bacilli > Bacillales > DSM-1321 > Peribacillus > Peribacillus simplex_B. Next base: position 8,717 of record NZ_LNNH01000058.1, read on the forward strand.
GGCAGGTGAATTTGAATACAGCCACACAGCAAGAGTTGGAGACGCTTACCGGAATAGGGCCATCCAAAGCGGCTGCCATTTTGGAATATAGGGAGTCCGTAGGTCCATTCAAGCAAATTGATGAATTGAAGAAAGTGACGGGGATCGGTGATAAAACGTTTGAAAAACTACAGGACTCCATTTCTGTGCGGTGATTGTTGGAATGGACTACACAAATGGGCAGCAAGAGGGTAAAATTGAGGAAAACAATTTACTGAATGAGGGGATACAACAACATGAACAGGATAAGCTGGGATCAATACTTCATGGCGCAAAGCCATTTATTAGCGTTAAGGAGCACATGTACGCGCCTGACAGTAGGGGCGACGATTGTTAGGGATAACCGGATCATTGCAGGAGGATACAATGGCTCCATTGCCGGAGGGACGCACTGTATCGATGATGGCTGTTATGTAATCGATAACCATTGTGTCAGGACGATACATGCTGAAATGAATGCACTGCTGCAATGTGCGAAATTTGGGGTGCCAACGGATCGAGCTGAGATCTATGTGACCCATTTTCCATGCTTGCAATGCTGTAAATCTCTCATCCAAGCTGGAATCAAAGCCGTTTTTTATGCAGAGGACTATAAAAATCATCCATATGCACTTGAGTTATTCAGGCAGGCTGGTGTCAAAACAGAAAAGGTTGAAGCAAAAGGGGCCATCGATGTCAACGGAAAGGAAAAGAAGGACTTCGTGCTTGCCTTGCTAGCCAAACTGGAACAAACAGGGTTGGAAAAAGAAGCGGTATTGGAGCTGGAGAGGAGGGCAAAGCAAATATTTGATCATTAAATGACGGAGGACAGGCATGGAAAGACACCTTCTTTTATTGGCCCTATCTGCCACTTTTGGAGTTGCCGCCCATTCATCGCCCAGTATAACGCAATTAATCATCATCACGATCTTTCTCTGCTTCCTCCATTTTACGCTGGGGCTGGATGTGAAGGCCTATAGCCTTCATCTAGTGGTGATGATGATTTTTTTTGGGGCGGCTTCCTACTCCGATCATCGAAGCCAAACCATTTATCAAGGGACGGAAAGCCGGTTTGCAATCACATTCACCGACCAGCCGAAGATAGATGGGCATTCATTGAAAGGCTTCATCGCCAGCGAGAAGGGCGAACGGCTTATGCTTCGTTATAAAATCGATTCTGAGCAAGAAAAGGAAAATCTGGGCAGACTTTTGCAAATCGGCTTATCTTGCCCTGCCGAGGGGAGCTTGTCGATCCCCGACACACAGAGAAATGAGAACGGTTTCGACTATCAACGCTATCTTAAGCGCAAAAGCACGCACTGGATATTGAAAGCTGATTCCATCACTTTTCAAGAATGCATCGAAGGAGGAAACTCGATTGTCCATTCGATACGTAATTTGCGAATGAAGGGAATTGCGTATATCGGGAGAAACTTTCCAAAAGAATCAAGCGGCTTTGTCACTGCACTCATTTTCGGTGACCAAGGCTATATTGATGAAGATGACCTTACTAATTATCAAAGGCTCGGCCTGGTGCATTTATTGGCGATATCCGGCCTTCATGTCAGCTTCTTGACAGGGATGTTATTTTACTTGGGTATCAGGATTGGGATTACCCGGGAAAGGATGACCATCGTCCTCCTGATCTTCCTCCCCGTTTATATGTTACTTTCCGGCGGCAGCCCATCAGTCGTGCGATCATGTTTAATGGCGATGCTCTTTTTTTTCCTATTGTTATTCAAGCATCGTGTCTCCGCAGCTTCCACCATTGGACTTGTTTACATCGCACTTTTGTTATTTCAGCCCAATATGCTATATGATATCGGCTTTCAACTTTCGTTCGCCGTCACTTTTTCCATTCTCATGTCTTCGAGCATCTTCTTACGCTATCCCCAAAAAACGCTGCAGTTGCTTATCATAAGCTTGATCTGCCAATTGACAGCCCTTCCCATTTTGCTTTTTCATTTTTATGAAGCCTCTTTCCTAGGAGTGTTCCTGAATGTCGTGTATGTTCCGCTTTATTCGATCTTGTTGCTGCCTTTTTCTTTAATTGCCCTCACTTGTCATCTGCTATTCCCGCCGCTAGGAGAGCCCCTAATATCGATATTGAACTTCACCTTCATCCTATGCAATAAGGCCGCCGATGCAGCCTCGAATTTGCCTTTAGCTTCCATTGTATTTGGAAAGCCCCATTTTTTCGTGATGGCGTTACTTGTGACGTCCCTTCTCGGGCTATACCTGACCTGGGAGGAGTCTTTTAAGAAAAGTAAATGGTGGTGCGGGATGCTGATTGTACTATTGCTTTTTCAATATAATATACAAAAGCTGTCACCTTTTGGCGAAGTGCAGATCATCGATGTTGGGCAAGGTGACTCCATTTTAATTATCCTGCCTTTCAACCGCGGTAATTATTTGATTGATACGGGCGGGCAGATTACATTCCCCATCGAGCCGTGGGCGCAAAAGCGCAAGAAGTTCAATACAGCGGATGATATCATCATTCCGTTATTGAAAAGTAAGGGCATCCATCAATTGGATAAACTGATTTTGACTCATGCTGATGCCGATCATGTAGGGAGTGCAAAAGAATTGATCGAACATTTCAAAGTGGAAGAAATCATCATTGGAGGCGGCAGTGAAGAGCAATATCGCGATATGGACTTTGTCTCGATTGCAAGGGATAAAAAAGTGCAGCTGTCAGTCAGTAAAAGGGGGGACAGCTGGGTAGCGGGCGGAGCTCTGTTTTCCGTGCTGCATCCTCATGAAGAAGAAGAAAATAAAAATGATTCGTCGATCGTTTTATACTCGGAGCTAGGGGGCTTATCATGGATTTTTGCCGGAGATTTGGAGGAAGAGGGGGAAGGGAAGCTGATGAACGCCTTTCCACGGTTGCGGGCGGATATCCTGAAGGTCGGCCACCATGGCAGCAAGACATCTACTTCGGCACCCTTCCTTTTGCAGCTGCAGCCGAAAGCCGCATTGATTTCAGCCGGAAAAGATAACCGATACGGTCATCCCCATAAAAGCGTCTTAGGGAATTTGGAAACAAATCAAATTCATGTGTTCAGGACGGATGAAGATGGTTCGATCATTTATAAGTATTACAAAAGGAAAGGAACCTTTCGGAAGACTATCCCATAGTATGTTGTAGAAATAAAAAAGAAAGAGACTGCAAAAGCAGTCCCCTTCCGAAAAAAATAAGTGCAGAAATCAGGATCCGACAGCTTTAATGACGACAGCTATGGTGAACATGGCAGCGAAAAATACAAAAGATCCGATGAAACCGATTGCGGAATCAGCGACGTCATCTGTCTTTGACTGGACATTCTTTTCGAATTCGTTCATGATTTACCCCTCCTATTTCTGCTAATAGTATAAAACATTACCAGTGAAAAATCTACAGGTCGCATTCTTCATTTCCTATACTGACAAGAGTTGTCACAAATAGTTTGCGGTTATGGGGTCAAAATAAAAGTACAAACAAAGCAAGCGAAAAAGAAAAGCTCGATATTTGTTCTGCATGAATACCTCACCCGCTTTCAAGGGAGATTACCCGGGCCTTCCTTGAAAGTGTTCATATAGATCCGGAATTAGTCCTTTAGGGGGCTAGTTCCCTTTATAGCTTGTCAAATGGTCCATCCACCTATACCATTAGAGAAGAATACATAAAAAAAGAGGCGGATTCTATTGGTATTAGACGTTTGGAAGAGCATAAAAAAAGGGCAATTCGCGCCGGTGTACTTGTTGTATGGAACGGAAGCCTATCTTATTAATGAAACGAAGCAGCTGCTGATCGAGAATGTCCTTCATGAAGATGAGATGGATTTCAACTTTTCTCAATTTGACTTGGAAGAGACACCTGTTGAGACGGCACTTGAAGATGTTGAAACTCTGCCCTTTATCGGGGAACGGCGTCTAGTTTTCATGCAAAACCCCTTTTTTCTGACTGCTGAAAAAACGAAGTCGAGAGTTGAACACAATGTGAAGAGACTTGAAGCGTATTTAGCAGATCCCGTCCCTTATTCGATCGTCGTTCTGACTGCTCCCTATGAGAAGTTAGATGAACGAAAAAAAATCACCAAGGAACTGAAGCGAAAAGCGGTCCTCGTTGAAGCGAAGAAGCTTGGTGACCATGAGTTGAAGGGATGGGTGAGGGAACGGGTAGGTTCTGGCCGCATAGATGATCAGGCGACAGAACTATTACTTGAACTTGCAGGAACGAATTTGATGATGCTGACGAATGAATTGGATAAATTGGCACTTTATGTGGAGGAAGATCAGCCTATCACCGCCGAGATTGTCGAAAAGCTGGTCGCTAAATCACTTGAACAAAATATCTTCACGCTTGTAGATCATGTGTTACAGCGGAAGATGGAGAGTGCCATGACGATTCTGCACGACCTCCTCCGTCAGAATGAGGAGCCGATCAAGATATTGAGTGTGATGGCAGGACAAGTCAGGCTCATGTACCAAGTGAAGGAGCTATCCCGTCAAGGATACAGCCAGCAAAAAATTGCGGGGCAATTAAAGGTGCATCCTTTCAGGGTAAAGCTGGCACTTGAGAAGACGGGGAAATTCCAGGAACGCGAATTGCTGGGCATCATGAACGACTTGGCAGAGGCGGATTATAAAATGAAAACGGGCCAAGCGGACAAGGCGATAACGCTTGAATTGCTGCTCTTGAAAATTAGGTGATTAAAAAGGTGACAGAAGCGCTGTCACCTTTTTATGTTGTAGTATTAGAATGTTTTATTTTGCTGCGTTGAATGGGTTTGCCCTTATTTGCTTGTTTCATTCCACTTTGTGCGAGAACGAAGATGGCCTTTCGATTGCCGGGAGGGCTTGGACTTTGTCCGTTTCATGCACTGCAGGCTCGCTTTCCGCGGGCGGTCGAGGAGCTTCGGCTTAAGGGACTCGCGTACCTGCATTTCCAAAGCGGAGTCTCGCACCTTCTCTTTTCATGCCATTTTGAGTGAAAAGAAAGATGGATTTTCCATTGCTCCCAGTTTTGCAGGTTTGTATCCGTTCCATTCCCTGTAGGCGCGGGGGAGAGGTGAATATACGAAGGGGGAAAGAAAATTGTTCGTAAATGAAAAAACAAGCGGAGGTAAGGACGTTCAATTGAAGGCAGCTGGACTGGGAGGAATGCTTCAAATCCGATGAAAAATAATGATGCCAAAGGCCCGCTGACTTATTTTTGTTCTAAAAATGGGCACAAAAAAAACGATCCGGTTGGATCGTTTAATTTTTTGTCATTATGCGTTAAGAGCGTTAAGTCTTTTCGCTAAACGAGATTTTTTACGGGCTGCCGCATTTTTATGGATTAATCCTTTAGATGCAGCTTTGTCTAATTTCACAGCAGCTGTTAAAAGAGCTTCTTTAGCAGCTTCAACGTTTTCACCAGCTAATGCAGCTTCAGCGTTTTTCACTGTAGTACGCATAGTAGATCGAACTGTAATGTTTTGTACGCGTTTTTTGTCGTTGATTTTCACACGTTTAATAGCAGATTTAATGTTTGGCATTCCGTTCACCTCCTACAAAGAAATCGAGATTATATGAACTCGACTTTTCAAATCCATATCAAATAGCACAAGTGATATTCTATCAGACTGCTCATAAATATGCAATACTTCAGATTGAGAATCGAAAAGGAATTATAATTTCAATAATAAATTCATCTCGTCATATTTCATTGTACCAAAAAAATGAATAATAAAAAAGCAAAAACGACAGAATGTTTAAGAGAGACTATGCAAATTACTAGATTGGATTACAATTCGAACAGCAGGAGGGCGCTATGGAAAATCATTTGGATCTTAGGGAATTTGGAATTCGGACAGATTTGGCAATTGAAGCGAAGGAAATTGCCCTTGAACATAAAGGTGTCGTTGAGGAAGTGGATGTCTCCCATATCGAAGGGGTCATCATTAAGGAAAAAGAAGTCGATGACCTCAAGGTATCCTTGGTAGAGGTCACGGCTGCGGGAGAAAAGGAGATTGGCAAAAAAGAGGGCAGCTATTTGACCATCGAGGTCCAGGGGATCAGACAACAGGATACCGATACGCAGCATCGGGTGGAAAAGGTGTTTGCCAATGAGCTGGCTTACTTCCTGCAACGGAATAAAATCACCAAGGAAAGCAGCTGCTTGGTCGTTGGGCTTGGCAATTGGAATGTTACACCCGATGCTTTGGGGCCTGCAGTCATTGAGAATCTTGTCGTCACGAGACATTTGTTCGAGTTGCAGCCAGGGTCAGTGAAGGAAGGATATCGGCCGGTCAGTGCGATTTCCCCAGGGGTCATGGGAATTACGGGAATCGAGACGAGTGACATCATAAAAGGGGTCATCGAGAAAAGTAAACCGGATTTCCTCATTGTGGTGGATGCCTTGGCTGCCCGTTCGATCGACCGCGTGAATTCAACGATACAAATCACCGATACCGGCATTCATCCGGGTTCTGGTGTCGGGAATAAACGAAAAGAACTGAGCCAGGATACATTGGGAGTACCTGTCATAGCGATAGGGATTCCGACGGTCGTCGATGCCGTATCCATTGCCAGCGATACGATCGATTATATCTTGAAGCATTTTGGCAAGGAATTGAATGAAGGTGACAGACCTTCACGTTCATTGGCACCTGCGGGATTCAGCTTTGGCAAGCGGACGAAGCTGACTGATGAGGATATGCCCGGGGAGAAGGAACGCCAAACCTTCATGGGGATGATAGGGGTCCTTCCTGATGAAGAGAAACGGAAATTGATCTATGAAGTGCTGTCACCACTCGGTCAAAATTTAATGGTTACACCGAAGGAAGTCGATGTTTTCATTGAAGATATGGCGAATTTGATCGCGAATGGGCTGAATGCTGCTTTGCATAAATCAATCAACCAAGATAATGCGGGATACTACACTCGCTAACACCATTTTTTGTGCCCAAAAATGGTGTTCTACCCTTTCTAGCAAAGTCATACGTATTAATAGACAAGCTATAGAGAGGGTGGAAGGATGAAAAGAAGAAATTCCCCAGGGATCATAACAGCTGTTCACGGATCTACGATCATAAAAACTTTTCTAGGTATTCTCGCCTTGCTTCTTTTTGTTTTTTCAATCAGTGGGGTCATGACTTCCTTGAGACCGGAGTATCGGATATCTTCGGATTCGGTGCATACTGTAGCCAACCAATTTTCAGGGAAAATGCTGTTCTCGATGATGGCCAATGAAAACCAATATTTTTTTAACGCACTGCCGGAGGGGAAACAAGAATCAGTGATCAGGGATCAATTGATAAAAGTCTCAACCAACATATCATTGGAGGACCCGCGGAGTTTACTTGGCAGGGAACTTCCTGGATTCTCGATTTTCGATAATGAGATTCTCGTGGCAGGTGAAGGGACGAATTATACGAATATGCCGTATGAATCCTCGCCGCCAGTAGATGTCCTGAATGAAGAGCGGGATGCATCCCTGCAAAACCTGGATGAGATTGAAGAACCGGAAAAAGGGGATACGAACCAGCCTCATCAAACGACGAATGGGCGGAAAGTGGTCGAGATTTACCATAGTCACAACCGGGAATCTTATCTTCCCTATTTAAAAGGGGTGACCAATCCGGATCTAGCCTACCATTCTAAAATCAATATTACGAAACTCGGGGAACGAATGGTTGAGGACCTAGCTGATAAAGGTATTGGTTCCTCGCTCGATAAAACGGATATCATGGGCAATTTGAACAATAAAGGGTTGAATTACAACAAATCCTATCAAGAATCTCGAAGGTCTGTTCAGACGGCGATGGCCACTAACCAGGATCTCGAATATCTCATTGATATCCATCGGGATTCAAAACGAAAAAAACATACGACCATTACGATCAATGGTAAACAATATGCCAAAATCGCCTTCGTGATTGGCGGTAATAATCCCAACTTTGAAAAAAATGCCGCGCTTGCCAATAAACTTCATAAATCGTTGGAGAAAAAATACCCGGGCATTTCCCGCGGGGTTATGAAACAGGGCGGATCTGCCCATAATGGTATATATAATCAAGATTTATCAGGCAACGCCATGCTCATCGAGGTTGGCGGCGTCGACAATACTTTCGAAGAAATGTTTTTAACCGTGGATGCCTTTTCCGACGTTTTCAGCGAATTTTATTGGGATGCGAAAGCGGTGGATAAGACGGCCGGGGAATCGGAAGCGAAGTAATTTGGAAAGGAGACCTCCATCATGGTTAGATTTTGGTTGAAATGTACAGGGATTGTACTCGTATTATTTTTAGGCGTTCTGATTGGGATGCAGCAGGCGAACGATGGAATGAAGAAAATGAAGGGGTATGAAGATCCTTCTTTAAATAGTGCATTCATGATCAACCAATCAGGCCAAGGGGAGATGGAGGCTGATATCCTTGGACAAAAGGTGACAAGCCATGACTTGGAGACAAAAAAAGAAAAGCTGGAAGAAATGAAGGCCTTCAATTTTTTCTCCTCAATCGGCAGAACGCTAGGGGACACGATTTCAGGGGCATTTCAAGCGCTTATCGATATGATTTAGCTGTAGTGTCGTGAATAAACCAGCAAAAGGGCTGCATCCAATCCGATGCAGCCTCAGTTTGTAGACAAAAGGGGTTCGGAATTAAAAAATTCCGAACCCCTTTTGAAATTCCTTTGAAATTTTGACCAAAGGTTACGAGATTTGGGCTCTTCGAGCCGCTATGTTAAGTTAAGCCGTTTTAGGACCTTGCCATGTCCAAGTGGCCATCTTCTTTACATTTATGGCAGCGAAAGTAAGCATCGCCTGCATCGACAATTTTTTAAGTCCCCTTAAAGTAGTCCAACGCATACCATGCTTTTCTTTTGCATCTGCGAATACACGCTCAATCGTTTCTTTGCGTTTCGCATATATAGGTTTTACCTCTTGATGATGACGCAGATGATCTGCTTCTTCCACATATGCTTGCCAGATATGCCGTGTCACTACTTTTTGATGGTCTTTGCTTTCAGTACACCGTGATAAAAACGAGCATGTTGCACAAATTTGTTTGGGCGATTTGTACTCGCGATAGCCCTCTTTATTTGTTGTTGAGTACTTTAAAGTTTCTCCCGAAGGGCAAAGGTAAC
>NZ_LNNH01000059.1:0-164659 GCF_001542915.1 Peribacillus simplex
AATCATTTCAAGTTGATCTCGCTGAATAGAATCATGTTTAGAAAGCATCCTCATCACCTCAAGTTTTAATCCTTCAATTTTAAAACAAAAATGACTCCAGCCAAAAGTGTTCTATCTAAAAGGTAAGACAAAGTTGATTGGAACGGAAGGTACGAGACTCCTGCGGGAAAAGCGCGTCTAGGGGAGACCCCGCAGGCAAAGCCGAGGAGGCTCCCCGACCGCCCGCGGAAAGCGAGTGCCTGGAGTGGAAATCAACGTCTAAATTGTACAGGCCATATAAATAGACAAACTCGATTTTCATCGAGTTTGTCTACAGTCTGAACCGTTCCCGCTGGGAACGGTTTTTTTTCGATTTTTTTATGGCCCCGTTTTCAACTTCTTGCGGCTATCGCAAATATCTTCCAGGTTGAAACCTGGATAGGTTCTTGGATGATGTTTTAAATGATTTCTGCAAGGGAGCCGTTTCCGGGCTGGGACCTTCATTAATATAAAGGAAAAAGGGAGGGATCTCTGAAGATCTTAAACTTTTAAAACATAAATCGACAGAAGTAAAAGGGGGTAGGATAGTCTCTCGGAAAGTATTGGAAAATTTCAAGAGCTGTTTTTCTACAAAAAGGGTAAAAATGACTGAAAAACTCTTAAGTTTTCGGTACAAAAAGTGACACACTTTCCAAGGCCAGGTACGCTATACTTTTTGCTAGTGGAAGGTTAGTTCCTAAAGGGAGGGGAGGGTGTTTGACCTTATATTTAGATGTGATCTGGTTGTTGAATTGGTTATTTGACTGCCTCCTTTTATATGGGACCGCAATCATTCTCAAACGAAGGGTCGCTCTTTGGCGGGTATGCATCGGCGGGTTGATCGGTTCCTTCATTATCGTATTGGCATTCACTCCTTTTTATGCGATGGCGGACCGAGTGTACATGAAGATTTTTGTATCCCTGGTCATGGTGCTGGCCACCTTTGGATTTAATAGGTTAAAGCTTTTCATGAAATCGGTGGCCACTTTATACTTTGTGACGTTTTTATCTGGGGGAATCCTTCTGGGCCTTCATTATTTATTCGAATTTCAAATCGTAGCCAAAGACCCCGGTCAATATGCAGGAATCAATCGTTTTGGCGATCCTGTCAGCTGGATATTCGTAATGATCGGATTCCCGCTTGCTTGGCAATTTTCCAAGCGTACACTTGAAGGGATGGAAATGACAAAGCTTACACATGAACAAATGGTTATGGTTTCGGTTAAGATATCTGACTTCGAAGGGACATTCCACGGACTGGTGGATACAGGGAATCAATTATATGATCCGATTTCACGCTCCCCTGTGATGATCATTTCTCTATCGGGAGGGGAATCGGGCATTCCTGACGATATGCTAGAGCTCTTTAAAAACCCTGATAATCTGATCAAGCAGGAAGAACAACCTGATTATTCATGGACTGGACGAATGCGGGTCATCCCTTATAAGGTGGTGGGGCATGAACATCAGCTTTTGACCGCTATCAAGCCGGATTCCATCAAAATCGTTCAAGGGGAAAAAGAATATCACGTTAAGCAAGGGCTCGTTTCATTCACCTTTTCGAAACTCTCTCCCGACAACAGCTATCAATCTATCGTTCACCCGAAAATGTTAACCGGCATCCCGGTGCAAAATGCCTCCTGAACCATTGATTCACTCTAACATCCGATCCATAATCCGTTTATTAGAAGGGAGAATTATTTTGAAGAAACTCATTCTTCGGCTCACTTATTTTTGGTACAAACTATTGTTCAAGCTTGGATTGAAGACGGACGAAATACATTACATTGGAGGGAGTGAAGCGCTGCCGCCGCCCCTTTCGAAGGAAGAAGAGGCAATACTGATCAACAAATTGCCGAATGGCGATGAAGCTGCACGATCGATCTTGATCGAACGTAATTTAAGGTTGGTCGTCTATATCGCCAGGAAATTTGAAAATACGGGCATCAATATCGAAGACCTCATCAGCATAGGCACCATCGGTTTAATAAAGGCCGTGAATACATTCAATCCAGAGAAGAAAATAAAATTGGCTACATATGCCTCGAGATGCATCGAGAATGAGATTTTGATGTATTTACGAAGGAATAACAAAATCCGTTCTGAAGTTTCTTTTGATGAACCATTGAATATCGATTGGGATGGGAATGAGCTTCTGCTATCGGATGTCCTTGGCACTGACGATGACATCATCACGAAAGATCTTGAAGCGAATGTGGACCGCAAGCTGCTGACGAAGGCACTCACGCAGCTATCTGAACGCGAAAAACAAATAATGGAACTCAGGTTTGGCCTGGCAGGCGGAGAAGAGAAAACACAAAAGGATGTTGCCGATATGCTTGGAATTTCCCAATCATACATTTCACGTTTGGAAAAACGGATCATCAAGAGGCTTCGAAAGGAATTTAATAAAATGGTGTAAAAAAAATTAGCACCTAAATGCCAATTAAATCAATACTTTGGCAACGATATGAAAAATTATGGTGATTTTCTGTTCTAGCCAAGTGCATATTTTTCCCTCCCGCGGAAATACTGTTTTTTGTACAGCGCTCCTGTGAGGAGGGAATAATTTTGTCTCGTAATAAGGTTGAAATCTGCGGTGTGGATACATCAAAATTACCGGTTTTAAAGAATGAAGAGATGAGAAAACTCTTTAAAGAACTGCAAGATGGCGATATTTCAGCAAGAGAAAAACTGGTAAACGGGAATCTTCGACTCGTTCTAAGCGTCATTCAGCGCTTTAACAATCGGGGAGAGTATGTGGATGATCTATTTCAGGTAGGCTGTATAGGGTTAATGAAGTCGATAGACAACTTTGACTTAGGTCAAAATGTTAAGTTTTCAACATATGCTGTACCGATGATTATTGGAGAAATCCGAAGATATCTTCGTGACAATAATCCGATTCGGGTTTCCCGTTCTTTAAGAGACATCGCTTACAAAGCTTTGCAGGTTAAAGAAAAGCTCATAAGCCAGACCCTTCGTGAGCCGACAGCTGAAGAAATCGCCAAGGTGTTGGAAGTACCTCATGAAGAAATCGTTTTTGCACTCGATGCGATACAAGATCCAGTTTCACTTTTTGAACCGATTTATAATGATGGCGGGGATCCGATTTATGTACTCGACCAACTGAGTGATGAGAAAAATAAAGACAGTACGTGGATTGATGAAATAGCTATTAACGAAGGCATGAGACGGTTGAATGACCGGGAAAAAATGATCCTTCGGAAACGGTTTTTCCAAGGGAAGACGCAAATGGAGGTAGCCGAAGAAATCGGCATTTCACAGGCGCAGGTGTCCCGGTTGGAAAAGGCGGCAATAAAGCAAATGAATAAAAATATCCAACAGTAGAAGCTGAGCATGAGAAAAGGTAGCTTAAGCGGGTAGTGCAGCAATGTTCATTACCCGCCCAAAGCCACTTATCCGTAGCGGCTTTTTTATTTTGTCGAAAATGCATAAGGGAGGAGATGGAGGGCGAAACGTTTATTTATCGTATTCTTCATCCTTGAGTGAATCATGTCATATACATGTGAAGAGGACCTTCATCTATGATGAAATTGTGAGGAGCTGAGTGGGATGACCAGAATTTCCGAATTTCAGATCAAGGATATCGTCAACATAGCAGATGGAAAGAAACTTGGGAATATGTCGGATCTTGAAATCAATACGTCTACAGGGCAAATTGAGGCAATCGTCGTTTCAAATGGCACCAGGTTAATGGGGTTCTTCGGCAGGGAACAGGATATTGTGATTCCATGGCGCAAGATAAAAAAAATCGGCGCAGATGTCATTCTTGTTGAACATCAGACGGTATTTCAGGCAGAACTGAAAGATGAACGGTTTTAAGGGGTGAAGTGCACAAATCTATGATACACTAGACTAAAAATGAAGAGGTTAAAAGCATGAAAGAGCCATTTGTTTTAATAGATGATCAATATATGCTCATTGACAGCTGGAGACAGCAAAATCTCCAGCTCGTAGCGGGCTTCACCACGAAAAATGGGGGAGTCAGTTCAGGGGATTTTCAAACATTGAATACCGGTTTCCATGTCGGGGATCGCCTTGAAGATGTCCAGGGGAATCGCAGGATCTTGGCAGAAAAGCTGTCATTTTCCTTAGATGGCTGGGTAGGGGCGGAACAGACGCATGAAACGCAAATATTGCAAGTGAACAGGCTTGATGGCGGCAGAGGCGCAACGGATTATCATTCAGCCTTTAAAGGCACAGACGGATTTTATGCGAAGGATCATAATGTTCTTTTGACAATGTGCTACGCAGACTGCGTGCCCCTATACTTTCTTGCTCCGGCGCATGGTATGATTGGGGTGGCGCACGCAGGCTGGAAGGGCAGTGTAAACGGAATTGCCCGGAAAATGGTTGAAGCATGGCTAAGAGAGGGTATAAAGGAAGCGGAGATATTTGCTGTAATAGGACCGTCCATTTGCTCGGAATGCTATGTTGTTGATGACAAAGTCATAGATTTGGTGCAGAATTTGCTGGAAGATAATGACGAAAAGCCATATAATTTAATCAGTGAAGGACAATATCAGTTAGATCTTAAGCGACTCAATTCTTTGGTTCTTCAGAAAGCGGGAATTCCAAACAGTCAAATTGAGATTACATCGTACTGCACAAGCTGCGATCACGATTTGTTTTTTTCACATCGCCGTGATAACGGGAAAACAGGCAGGTTAATGAGCTTTATCGGTTGGAAGGAGGATTTAAGGTAATTGTGAAAGTATTGGACAATTTAAAAAACATCGAAGAAAAGATAAATATAGCATGTGAAAATAGCGGCAGGCGCCGTGAAGATATAAAGTTGATCGCCGTGACAAAATATGTTTCGATCGAGAGGGCGAAGGAAGCCTTGGAAGCGGGAATCAGCGACTTAGGTGAAAACCGTGACGAAGGGCTCCTGAATAAATACGAAATACTGCAGGACAAGCCGAACTGGCATTATATTGGCTCCTTGCAGACGCGAAAAGTGAAGAATGTCATTGATAAAATCACCTATATCCATTCACTGGACCGAATTTCTTTAGCGGAAGAAATTCAAAAACGCGCAAAAGAGCCGATAAATTGTTTAGTGCAGGTGAATGTTTCGGGTGAGGAATCCAAACATGGCATGGACCCAGAGGCAGCAATGAGCTTCATAAAGGGGTTAGCCGGTTTTGATAAGGTGAAGGTTGCAGGATTGATGACGATGGCTCCTTTGACGGATGATCCACAAGTTTTACGTCAGTGCTTCCGGAACCTGAAAAATCTGCAGGTGGAAATCCAAAATGCTGCGCTCGCGCATGCACCATGCACGGAATTATCCATGGGGATGTCCAATGATTTCATGATTGCCATCGAAGAAGGCGCTACTATGATCAGGATTGGCACAGCACTTGTAGGCGAATAATTTTAAGGAGGTACGCTAAAGATGTCGTTCGTATCAAAATTTAAATCTTATTTCGCACTGGATGATGAGTATGAGTACAAGGATGAAGTGATGGAAGAAGAGGAGGCTGAACGAAAAACCGTGAAGTCAGCTAAACAGCAGCAGCCAGTTTCTGGAGGGACTAATGGCAATCAGAATATCGTAAGTTTGCAAAGCGTCCAGAAATCTTCTAAAGTAGTATTATTGGAGCCTCGTGCCTATGCAGAAGCCCAGGAGGTAGCCGACCATCTGAAGAATAGGCGGGCTGTTGTCGTGAACCTTCAACGGATTCAGCATGATCAAGGAAAGCGGATCATTGATTTTCTTAGCGGGACTGTCTATGCAATCAGCGGGGATATCCAAAAAATCGGAACAGATATATTCTTATGTACCCCTGACAACGTCGATGTTTCCGGTAATATTACCGGCTTTGCCGTCGATGAGGAGTATGAAGAAGCGAGGTGGTAATGATTAATGGGTTTAGTGCTTCAAGGTTTATATTATTTAATTGAAATTTATTCAATGGCATTAATCGTATACATATTGATGTCATGGTTTCCAAATGCAAGGGAGACATCCATCGGTCAATTTTTGGAAACGATTTGCGAACCATATTTAGAGCCTTTCAGAAAGTTCATACCACCACTTGGCATGATCGATCTTTCACCGCTTGTGGCCCTTCTGGTGCTTAACTTCGCAAGTGGGTATGGCATTCATTACCTTCAGACGCTGGTGGGTTAACCACAACCGGCAAAGAACGAAACTACACAGCCGGAAGATTCTCAGCTGTGTAGTGGCAACGAAGGAAGAAAGCATGTTTAGATCAATCATTATCTTGATAATTAAGGAGCAATAATACAATCATGAGTATTTATCAGCATTTCAGGCCGGAGGAAAAAGAATTCATCGACCAGGCAATGAATTGGATCGATCAGGTAAAAGATTCTTACGCTCCGAAATTATCTGACTTTCTGGATCCGCGACAGCAGGAAATCCTTACTTCCTTATTGGGAAATGATCCGGATGCCAAACTGCAATTCAACGGCGGGAGCGAATTCGTTGAGCGAAAACGTGTGCTCATTTACCCTGATTATTACTCTCCTGAACCATCGGATTTCAATATCTCCTTATACGATATTTCCTATCCAAAAAAGTTTGTTACGCTTGAACATAGGCAAATACTTGGAACCTTGATGTCACTTGGGGTAAAACGTGAAAAATTCGGCGATATAATCGTGACGGAGGAGCATATCCAATTTATTGCGGCCGAGGAGATGGATGCCTATCTCACTGGGAACCTGGAGAAAATCGGTAAAGCTTCCGTTGCCATAAAACGGCTTCCTATAGGGAATATCATCCAAGTCCAAGATAAATGGGAAGAACAAGTCACCACCGTCAGTTCCCTAAGGCTGGATAGTGTGCTTTCTGCCGTGCTTAATATCTCCCGCCAAAAAACGCAAGCCCTGGTAACGTCAGGTAAAGTGAAGGTCAATTTCAAGCAAACGGAAAATGTTTCTGAAGAATGCCGCGAGGGGGATACGTTATCCATCAGGGGGTTTGGCAGGTGCAAGATACTGTCGATAGATGGAAAAACCAAGAAGGATAAGTGGAGAATCTCGTTAGGCAGGCAAAAATAATTCAAGATTAAGCAGGATTTGGACATTTATTGTCGAATATAGAGTTTTAATATACTAGAGTAGAAACCGTTCTGGAGGTGCCGTAATGCCCTTAACCCCGATAGATATACATAATAAGGAATTTAATAAAGTATTTCGAGGGTATGATGAAGATGAAGTTAATGAGTTTCTCGACCAGGTCATTAAAGATTATGAACTGATTTTGAGGGAGAAAAAAGAACTTGAAGATAAACTGAACGAGACTTATGATCGTTTGGGACATTTTACGACAATCGAGGGTACACTTAATAAGTCGATTATTGTCGCACAAGAAGCAGCTGAGGAATTAAGGCGCAACGCCCAAAAAGAAGCGAAGCTGATCATTAAGGAAGCAGAGAAAAATGCCGATCGGATCGTCAATGAGTCACTTGTGAAGGCAAGGAAAATCGCGATGGACATCGAAGACTTGAAAAAACAATCCAAAGTATTCCGGACCCGTTTCAAAATGCTTGTCGGTGCACAGTTGGATTTGCTGGACAATGATGATTGGGACCACCTTCTTGATTACGAAGTGGATGCGACTGAAATAGAATTAAATGAGAGAGTGGAAGAGGAAATTTAAACGATTCCTTGACTTTCAACACTTTTTTCGCATA
The DNA here is from genome assembly GCF_001542915.1 of Peribacillus simplex. Classification (GTDB taxonomy): domain Bacteria; phylum Bacillota; class Bacilli; order Bacillales; family DSM-1321; genus Peribacillus; species Peribacillus simplex_B. The sequence goes on from NZ_LNNH01000059.1 coordinate 7,713, forward strand.
TAATTTTTTAACAATACAATTCATGATTACTTTAGACGATGACAGGGAAAGTAAATTCTTCACATGCTTATTAATAGCGACCGGGGATGGTGAGAGCCTGGAATAAGCGAAGATATTGAAGATCACCCTCGAGTTCTGAGTTGAACCTGCTTTTGCAGCAAGTAAACGAAGCGTTTCATTCACGTTACGAATGCTCGAGAGGTTGGATTCACTTTGTGAATCTTTCTAGCCAGGGTGGTACCGCGGGAAGCAAAGCTTTCTCGTCCCTTTTTTAGGGATGAGAAGGCTTTTTATTTTGCCTGGAGGAGTTTTGGGTGCCAATGAAATTGTGTAAAGACGGATGGAGGATGTAACGATGGAATACAAAGATACCTTATTGATGCCAAAAACAGAATTTCCAATGCGCGGAAATTTACCAAAACGAGAGCCGGAGATTCAAGAAAAATGGAAAGAAATGAATATTTATAAAAAGGTGCAGGAACAAACGGCAGGACGCCCTTTATTCATTTTACATGACGGACCGCCTTACGCTAACGGTGATATCCATATGGGTCACGCGATGAACAAGGTTTTAAAAGATTTCATTGTCCGCTTTAAATCAATGAGCGGTTTTCAAGCACCGTATGTTCCTGGTTGGGATACGCACGGCCTTCCGATCGAAACGGCCTTGACTAAAAAAGGTGTTAAGCGGAAAGAAATGAGTGTAGCTGAATTCAGGAAGCTTTGTGAAGAGTACGCTTATGTTCAGATCGACAATCAACGTGAGCAGTTTAAGAGAATTGGGGTTCGCGGGGATTGGGATAACCCTTACATCACATTAAAGCCTGAATATGAAGCCCAGCAAATCAAGGTCTTCGGCGATATGGCGAAAAAAGGCTATATTTATAAAGGGAAAAAACCTGTTTACTGGTCACCTTCCAGTGAATCAGCACTTGCGGAAGCTGAAATTGAATACCAAGATAAACGTTCTGCGTCAATCTATGTTGCTTTTGAAGTAACGGATGGCAAAGGAGCAATCGAAGAAGGAGTTAAAATCATCATTTGGACGACAACTCCTTGGACGATTCCTGCTAACCTTGGTATCTCGTTACACCCGCAATTAAATTACGTCGTAGTGGCAGTCGAAAATGAAAAGTTCTTAATTGCTGAAGCTCTTCTTGAGTCCGTGACCGAAACGCTTGGCTGGGATAACCCAACCGTTGTGAAAACGGTAAAAGGGAGCGAATTGGACCGGGCAGTTGCCAAACATCCTCTTTATGATCGCGAATCTTTAGTGATGCTGGGTGAACATGTTACGACGGAAGCTGGCACGGGCTGTGTCCATACGGCTCCAGGACATGGTGAAGATGATTTTATCGTTGGACAAAAATACGGCTTGGATGTCCTTTGCCCCGTGGATGAGAAAGGGGTCATGACAGAAGAGGCCGGTGAATTCGCTGGATTATTCTATGATCAAGCAAATAAACCGATTACAGAAAAATTAACCGAAGCTGGCGCGTTATTAAACTTGACGTTCATCACTCACTCTTATCCACATGATTGGCGGACGAAGAAACCGACGATTTTCCGGGCAACTGCACAATGGTTCGCATCAATCAAAGACTTCCGCAGTGAGCTTTTGGAGGCCATCGAAGAAACGAAATGGGTTCCGGCTTGGGGGGAAACGCGGCTATTCAATATGGTCCGTGACCGCGGAGATTGGTGTATTTCCCGTCAACGTGCATGGGGTGTACCGATTCCTGTCCTTTATGCAGAAAATGGCGAGCCGATCATTACCGATGAAACGATCAATCATATTTCAAACCTTTTCCGTGAACACGGTTCAAATATCTGGTTCGAACGGGAAGCGAAAGAGTTACTTCCGGAAGGCTTCACTCATGAAGGCAGCCCAAATGGCATCTTCACGAAAGAAACGGATATCATGGACGTATGGTTCGATTCCGGCTCATCTCATCAAGCTGTTCTTGAAGAAAGGGAAGACTTGCAGCGTCCTGCCGATCTTTATTTAGAAGGTTCGGATCAATATCGCGGCTGGTTTAACTCTTCACTTTCAACAAGTGTTGCCGTAACAGGAAAAGCACCCTATAAAGGCGTGCTGAGCCACGGATTCGCTTTGGATGGAGAGGGCCGCAAAATGAGTAAATCGATTGGGAACGTTGTCCTGCCATCCAAGGTCATGAACCAGCTTGGTGCAGATATATTACGCCTTTGGGTCGCTTCTGTCGATTACCAATCAGATGTCAGGGTTTCAGATCCTATCCTTAAACAAGTCTCGGAAGTGTATCGTAAAATCCGCAATACATTCCGCTTCCTACTGGGGAATTTGGATGGATTCAATCCGGAAACCGATAAAGTGGCAATCGATGAACTGCCTGAAGTGGACCGTTACATGCTGGTCAAATTGAATAAGCTGATCACTCAGTCCAAATTAAGTTATGAAAATTATGAGTTTGCGACCATTTATAATATGGTCAATAATTTCTGTACACAGGATTTGAGTTCGTTTTATCTTGATTATGCGAAAGACATTTTATATTGTGAAGCACCAAATGGTAAAGAGCGTATGGCCATTCAAACGGTGCTATACGAATCATTGGTAAGCTTGACGAAATTGGTGTCGCCAATCCTTTCGCATACGGCTGATGAAGTATGGGCGTTCATTCCTGGTGTAACGGAAGAAAGTGTCCAATTGACATGGATGCCTGAAGAAATTCACGTTGATGATGCACAAGCCATCGAAGAAAAATGGACGGCTTTCATGAACGTGCGTGACAACGTACTGAAAGCATTAGAAGAGGCTCGCAATCAGAAAATCATCGGTAAATCGCTGAACGCAAAAGTGAAGGTTTACGTGAATGAAGAAACGAAAAATCTGCTTGATAGCATCAAGGAGAGCTTTGAACAGTTATTCATCGTATCCGAATTCGAACTTGCTGGAGATGTGTCAAGTGCACCATCAGAAGCGGTTAAACTAGAGGATATCGCGATCGCGGTGACAAAAGCCGAAGGTGAAACATGTGAGCGTTGCTGGAATGTTTCCAAACAAGTGGGTCAAGTGGAGGAACATCCGACACTATGCCCGCGTTGTGCAACAGTAGTGAAAGAGCATTATGTGAATCAATGATTCCAGAAGGCATGCGGCGGGACCCCCTATGAAGGGTCCGGTCAGCTTGTATACAAAAAGGCTTCGAAATGATTACATTTCGAAGCCTTTTTAATGTTAGATAGGTTTTGAAGCAGGTAAGCCCATTTTAGATAGTCATGTGTGCGAAAGAACCCTTCTTTTGATCGAGAACGTGTATAGGGTAAAGCCGGTACAATCACTTTGTTTAATTTAATAGGTAGCTTGCTATCGCGGCTGTTTTATATGTTGCATCTGTGGCCTGGGTATTCCGACATGTTTAATCTCCTGTTCAACAAATGGAGCCAAGGATGGATTTTCATGTGTCTTTCCAGGTGTTACGGTCTCAGTCGAGCTGAATGAATAGGCAATGGGCATCTATCTAAGGAAAAATAAAGGTAAAATTGGAGCGGATGTGCGAGACTGCCGCCAAGGAGATGCGCGTCTGCGTGAGACCCCACAGGCTAAAAGCCGAGGAAGCTCACGAACCGCCCTCTGGATAAGGGAGCGCCAGCATTGGCTTGGAACAGTCTAAGGATAAACTTCAAAACTGTAGCCAAACTCCATGCCTTATCTTCGAATTAGTCGTTCTCTATTTGCAAAGTCTGGATTTTTAAAACAATTCAATTATGATCATGCAAATAAGGCACATCCCATAAAGCGATATTGTCATGGTTTTATACTTTTCGGATTAGTCATTATTTCTAGTTTATGCTACAATTCAAAAGTGAAGATTTGATTAGTTTGGGGGAAAAAATGTGTTTTATTATTTAATTGCCCTTTTGGTCATTGCTCTCGATCAGCTGACAAAATGGATGATTGTGAAAAAAATGGAGTACGGAGAAAGCATTGAAATTATTGAAAACCTTCTATATATTACCTCGCATCGTAATCGTGGGGCAGCATGGGGAATTCTACAAGGACAAATGTGGTTTTTCTACATCATCACCATCGCTGTCATTATTGGACTTGTCTATTATATTCAGAAAATGGCAAAGCAAAGCCGTTTGCTTGGAGTGGCCCTTGGTCTCATGCTAGGCGGGGCAATCGGTAACTTCATCGATCGCATCGCTCGCCAGGAAGTAGTGGATTTCGTTCATACCTATATTTTTAGCTACAGTTTTCCGGTATTTAATGTTGCCGATGCTTCGCTTTCAATTGGAGTCGGACTGCTCGTGATTCATATGTTATTAGAAGAAAAAAACGCTAAGGAGAAAAATAATGGATAAAAGGTTATACAGCATCGATGAAACACTAAAAGGTGTCAGGATAGATAAGGCACTTTCGACTTTGAACGAGGAATGGTCGCGTACACAAGTTCAGCAATGGATTAAAGATGATCATGTATTAGTCAATGGCTTGGCCATAAAAACGAATTATAAATCGATTCCCGGCGATACGATCGAAGTGACGATTCCCGAGCTTGAGGAATTGGATGCAGCGGCAGAAGAAATGGATTTGGATATCTACTATGAAGATGCAGATGTCCTCGTGGTCAACAAACCGAGCGGAATGGTCGTCCACCCAGCACCTGGACATGTATCAGGCACGCTGGTAAATGGGTTGATGGCCCATTGTAAAGACCTGTCGGGCATTAACGGCGTGATGCGTCCCGGCATCGTCCATCGAATCGACAAAGATACATCTGGTCTATTGATGGTTGCCAAAAACGACATGGCACACGAAAAACTTGTCCAGCAGCTTGTTGACAAGACGGTTACCCGTAAATATCAAGCAATAGTCCATGGTGTAATCCCGCATGATTTCGGAACGATCGATGCACCGATCGGCAGGGATAAAAAAGATCGTCAAAGCATGACCGTGACGGACTCGAATTCCAAAAATGCTGTAACACATTTCCGTGTCATCGAACGTTTCAATGCTTTCACTTTGGTGGAATGCCAACTTGAAACCGGAAGGACGCATCAAATCCGTGTCCACATGAAATACATTGGCTTCCCGCTTGCCGGCGATCCTAAATACGGACCGAAGAAGACCTTGAAGATAGATGGACAAGCGTTGCACGCTGGCCTTCTAGGATTCATCCATCCCCGTACCAATGAATATATGGAATTCGAAGCTCCGATACCTGAAGAGTTTGAACAGCTAATTAATCAATTGCGCAGAAGTAAGGATTGACAAATTCGTTTTTATGATATATCATGATAACAACTTAACAAGAACCTTTAACACAGTTCAGAGAGACTGAGAAGGAAACGGATACGCGAAGTCGGGATACCCATACCCACGTCGTCAAAAATCCTCATGCCTTCTTGGCATGAGGATTTTTTGTTGAAGGAAGAAGGAAAAAGGAACCGAGGTGGCCGAGATGTTGAATGAGAAAGCGATAGTACTTGATGAGCAGGCCATTGGCAGGGCCTTGACCAGGATTGCCCATGAGATTATCGAGAAAAATAAGGGAATTGAAGATTGTGTATTGATCGGGATCCGTACACGCGGGATTTTCCTCGCTGATCGACTGGCCAGACGCATCAATCAAATAGAGGGTAAGGCAATCGAACTAGGAGAACTGGACATTACCCTATATCGCGATGACCTTTCGAAAAAAACCAACGATGGAGATCCCATTGTAAAAGGCTCAGATATTCCGGTCAATATAAGCGACAAGAAAGTGATTTTGGTTGATGATGTTCTTTTCACAGGCAGGACCGTCAGAGCGGCAATGGATGCCTTGGTGGATTTGGGAAGGCCTTCGCAAATCCAACTCGCAGTTTTAGTGGACCGAGGGCATAGGGAACTTCCGATACGGGCAGATTTCGTCGGGAAAAACGTTCCGACATCACAATCCGAGAAAATTACCGTTACGTTGACAGAAGTGGATGAAGCAGATCAAGTCACTATATTAGAAAAATAAACAAGCTGAAAATTAGATAGAACCCTTTTAAAGACAGTCCAGAGAGGCTGGCAAAGGGGAGTCAATCGGGAGATGTGTGCCTATCTATGGGCATGCACCTTCCGTGAAACCCTCTTTGTTTAGACAAAGAGGGTTTTTGCCGCTTTAACGCATCAAGAGGAGGATACAGAAATGGAAGAAGTAAAAAGGGACATCGTACTTGATGTTGAGGACGTGCCAAAGGTTGGTCAATGGATTACACTAAGCATCCAGCATTTGTTCGCCATGTTCGGCGCGACGGTGCTCGTGCCATTCTTGGTGGGGTTAAGCCCAGCGGTTGCCCTGGTTTCAAGCGGGTTGGGAACACTATCCTACCTATTGATTACCAAGGGGCAGATACCCGCTTACCTTGGCTCATCCTTCGCCTTCATCACGCCCATCATCGCGGCAAAGGCGTTAGGCGGGCCTGAGGCGGCCATGATTGGCTGTTTTGCAGCCGGATTGATATATGGGATAGTAGCCCTGGTCATCCAAAAAGTCGGCTTGCGCTGGTTAATGAATTTACTTCCTCCGGTTGTGGTAGGTCCGGTCATTATCGTAATCGGGCTAAGCCTTGCCGGAACGGCCGTGGATATGGCCATGTATGATCCGAAGCATGAATATAGTGTGACATATATAGTAATAGCGCTGATTACATTAGCGGTAACCATCATCTGTAACGTATTCTTTAAAGGCTTCCTTAACTTGATCCCGATATTAATGGGGATTATAGTGGGCTATGGCTGTTCGGCTGCAGCAGGAATAATAGATTACTCACCAATCAAGAAAGCCGACTGGTTTGAAATGCCGGATTTCATGTTTCCATATGTCACCTATACTCCGACCTTCTCATGGGAAGTCATTGCCATCATGGTACCCGTGGCCATCGTCACATTATCCGAGCACATCGGACACCAGATGGTTTTGAGTAAGGTAGTCGGAAGGAATTTTTTGGAAAAACCCGGCTTGCACCGCTCGATCCTTGGGGATGGAGCTGGTATCATGATAGGCTCCTTCATTGGGGGTCCGCCGCTGACATCTTATGGTGAAAATATCGGGGTCCTGACGATGACAAAGGCATACAGTGTATACATCATCGGCGGCGCAGCATTGGCTGCAATCATCTTTGGCTTCAACGGTAAGATTTCAGCGGTCATCAGCTCGATACCAACAGCGGTAATGGGCGGGATTTCAATCCTGCTCTTCGGAATCATCGCTTCAAGCGGGCTGAGGATGCTGGTTGATAATAAGGTTGATTTCGACAAAAAAAGAAACCTGATGATCGCTTCAGTCATACTAGTGTTGGGGATCGGGGGAGCATTCGTGCAACTATCGGAAACGGTTTCGCTTTCCGGAATGGCACTTTCGGCAATCGTCGGCATCCTGCTTAACCTGATCTTACCTGACCGTGAAAAAATATCAGCGGATATCTTTGGAAAATAAGAAAAACTGAATCATGAAAGATCACCTTTTAAAAGAAGTCCAGAGAGGCTTAAAAGGGTGTTGCTGTAAAGATGAATGAGAACGGGACAAGGCTCTTATAACCAGTCTCTATGCTCACGCCTCTTTATGACCTACACCCTGTCCTTAAAAGGCGGGGTGTTTTTTATGCCCCGCATCACGATTGTGAAAGGAGCAGGATCCATGAAAAAATTATTCACGATGAATGAATTGAACGTTACTGAAATTGAAGGAATCCTTCATGAAGCGGAGGGATTTGCCAATGGATCGAGCTGGCATCCTAAACTGCAGACCATGGTTGCCAACCTTTTCTTTGAACCTAGCACACGTACCAAATCAAGTTTTGAAATGGCGGAAAGGAAACTTGGCTTGGAGGTCATTCCTTTTGATGCCGGCACTTCATCCATATTAAAAGGAGAAACCTTGTATGACACGGTTAAAACGCTTGAGGCAATAGGCGTCAATGCTTTGATCATCCGGCATGAGCAAGATCATTATTTTGACGAATTGAAAGAGAAAATCAGGATTCCGATAATCAATGCCGGGGATGGATGCGGAAATCACCCGACCCAGTCATTGCTCGACTTATTAACGATAAAACAAGAGTTTGATAGTTTCAAAGGTCTGAAGATTGCGATAATCGGAGATGTGAGACATAGTCGGGTCGCCAAATCGAATGCTGAGGCATTAACGCGCTTAGGAGCGGAGGTCGTATTCTCAGGTCCGCCTGAGTGGTTTGACGGAGAAAAAGGCTTGGGAAGGTATCAGGACATCGATGAAGCGATAGCGACATCTGATGTGGTCATGCTGCTTAGAATCCAGCATGAAAGGCATAGTGAAAAATACAATCATGCGAATGGGGACTATCTGGAACGTTTTGGCCTGACGAAGAAACGTGAAAAAAATATGAAGCAGGACGCGATCATCATGCATCCTGCACCAATAAACCGCGGTGTTGAAATTGACAGTGACTTAGTCGAATGCAGCCGCTCTAGAATTTTTAAACAGATGGAAAATGGCGTGTTCATTAGAATGGCCGTGTTGAAAAATGTGCTCGAACAAACCGAAGGGGGAATGAACCATGAAAACTGTGATCAAAAATGGAGTATTGCTAGATAATCAAAACTCATTCAAAAAAGCGGACATTGAAATGGAAGGAAGGGTCATCACGAAAATCGGCGAGGACTTGGCTACGGAAAATTGCAAGGTAGTTGATGCAAAAGGGTTGCTTATAACGGCAGGCTTCATTGATTTGCACGTCCATTTACGCGAGCCGGGCGGTGAACATAAGGAAACGATCGAAAGCGGAACGCTTGCAGCAGCAAGGGGCGGTTTCACGACGGTTGCTGCGATGCCCAATACAAGGCCCGTTCCTGATACAGTGGACCACCTAGATGCTCTCAATCGGAAAATCGAAGAAACGGCACATGTACGGGTCCTTCCTTATGCATCCATCACGATAAGGGAAGCGGGCAAAGAACTAACAGACTTTTCTTCATTGAAACAAGCTGGCGCTTTCGCTTTTACGGACGACGGAGTAGGGATTCAAGAAGCGGGGATGATGCTTGAAGCGATGAAGCGGGCTGCCGCCCAAGATATGGCGATTGTCGCTCATTGTGAAGATAATAGCTTGATCAATAAAGGCTCCGTCCATGAAGGGAGATTCTCTAAAGAGCAGGGAATCAATGGAATTCCGTCTGTATGCGAAGCTGTACATATCGCCAGGGATATCCTCCTTGCGGAAGCGGCGGACTGCCACTACCACGTTTGCCACATATCGACGAAGGAATCGGTCAGAACAGTACGCGATGCCAAACGTGCAGGCATTCGGGTGACAGCCGAGGTTACTCCGCATCACTTATTATTGTGTGAAGATGATATACCGGGGCTTGATGCCAATTATAAAATGAATCCGCCTTTAAGAGGTCGTGAAGATCGGGATGCATTGATTGAAGGGCTGCTGGATGGGACCATCGATTTCATTGCAACGGACCATGCTCCACATGGAGCAGAGGAAAAAGCAGAAGGAATGCAGCTGGCTCCATTTGGAATAGTAGGATTGGAAACGGCCTTTCCGCTGCTATATACCGAATTGGTCAAAAAGGAAGTTTTGACATTAAAGCAATTGGTCGACTTCTTGACAATCAAGCCATCTGAAAGCTTTTCCCTTCCATATGGGGAACTGATGGAAGGCGCCATTGCCGATATCGTGCTCATTGACTTGGAAGCGGAAAAAGAAATTAATGTAGAAGAGTTTGCATCAAAAGGGAAAAATACACCTTTCAATGAAAAGAAATGCTATGGCTGGCCGGTCATGACGATTTCAGAAGGTAAAATAGCTTGGGAAAAAGGACGTGTTCAACAATGAAAAGACAGTTAATCTTAGAAGACGGAACGATTTTCCTTGGGGAAGCATTCGGCGGGGACGTAGAAAAAATCGGTGAGGTCGTTTTTAATACAGGGATGACAGGATATCAAGAAATCCTTTCCGATCCATCATATTGTGGCCAAATCGTCACACTTACGTATCCATTGATTGGAAACTATGGAATTAATCGGGATGATTTTGAATCAATCAACCCTGCTATCGCTGGGTTTGTCGTTAAAGAAACGGCAGATCATCCGTCCAACTGGCGCAGCCAATCATCTCTTGATGAATATTTGAAAATGAAGAACATACCCGGAATAAGCGGTATCGATACAAGGAAGCTGACAAGGATCATCAGGAAATCTGGTGCCCTGAAAGGTGCGATCTGCAACATCGGCAAAGATGCTGAAGAAGTTATCTCACAACTGAAGGCAACGGTGATTCCAACCAATCAGGTGAAACAGGTTTCTACGAAAGCACCGTATTCAAGTCCAGGCAGGGGTCCCCGGGTCGTCCTCGTGGACTATGGAATGAAGCATGGAATTTTGCGTGAGCTGACCAAGCGCGGCTGTGATGTAGTGGTCGTACCATACAACGTCACGGCTGAGCAAGTGTTGCAATATCATCCGGACGGCGTGATGCTTTCTAACGGACCTGGAGATCCGAAAAGCGTTCATGAGGCGCTTGAAATGATACGCACCATCCAAACAAAAGTGCCATTATTCGGAATCTGTTTGGGACATCAACTTTTCGCCCTTGCAAATGGAGCAGATACGGAAAAGTTAAAATTCGGCCATCGAGGATCAAACCATCCTGTAAAGGAACTTCGCACCGGGAAGGTATCCATCACTTCTCAAAATCATGGTTATACGGTCGAACCGCTTTCCATCGAACAGACGGAGCTTATTGTGACCCATACGGCGTTGAATGACGATACGATTGAAGGACTGCGCCATAAAAAATATCCAGCCTTCACGGTACAATACCATCCTGAAGCTTCACCTGGACCGGAAGACGCCAACTACTTATTCAATGAATTCTTACAAATGATCGAGACTGCAACCACCAAGGGGGAAGAAACATGCCAAAACGCAATGATATAAAAAGCATCCTAGTGATCGGGTCAGGTCCGATCGTCATCGGCCAGGCAGCCGAATTCGATTATGCCGGAACCCAAGCATGCATGGCCTTGAAAGAGGAAGGCTACCGAGTAATCCTGATTAACTCTAACCCTGCTACCATCATGACAGACAGTGAAATGGCCGATGCGGTTTATATCGAACCGATCACATTGGAATTTGTCAGCAAAATCATTCGTAAAGAGCGTCCTGATGCACTGTTGCCTACACTTGGCGGTCAGACTGGGCTGAATATGGCCGTTGAATTGTCCGAAGCGGGAATTCTGGAAGAATGTAATGTGCAGATCCTTGGGACGAAACTTTCCGCGATTCAGCAAGCGGAAGATAGAGATCTTTTCCGTACCCTCATGAACGATCTTGGGGAGCCCGTTCCTGACAGTGATATCATTCATAACCTGGAAGAGGCTTACACATTCGTGGAGCGGGTCGGATATCCGGTCATCGTCCGCCCGGCCTTCACGCTTGGCGGAACGGGCGGCGGAATTTGCGATGACGAGGAGCAACTGATCGAGATCGTGGAGGGCGGCCTGAAAAGCAGTCCCGTCCACCAATGTCTGCTCGAAAAAAGCATTGCCGGTTTCAAAGAGGTGGAATATGAAGTGATGCGTGATTCGAACGATAATGCCATTGTCGTTTGTAATATGGAAAACTTCGACCCTGTCGGCGTCCATACAGGAGATTCTATCGTTGCGGCACCAAGCCAAACGTTAAGTGACAGAGAGTATCAAATGCTCAGAAATACATCCTTGAAAATTATCCGTGCCCTGAAAATTGAAGGAGGATGCAATGTTCAACTAGCCTTGGATCCGGATAGCTACCAATATTACGTCATTGAAGTGAACCCGAGGGTGAGCCGTTCGTCAGCACTTGCTTCAAAGGCAACTGGATATCCGATTGCCAAGCTTGCAGCAAAAATCGCGGTTGGCTTGACGCTTGATGAAATGATGAACCCGGTCACAGGCAAAACCTATGCGAGCTTTGAACCGGCCCTGGACTATGTTGTAACGAAAATCCCGCGCTGGCCATTCGATAAGTTCGAAAGTGCCAACCGGAGGCTCGGTACGCAAATGAAGGCGACGGGGGAAGTCATGGCAATCGGCCGTACCTTCGAAGAATCGATCCTGAAAGCTGTTCGTTCCCTTGAAGCCGGCATATACCATCTTGAATTGAATGACGAGTTTGGGGATGAAAAAATAGAGAAACGGATCCGTAAAGCGGGAGATGAGCGGTTATTCTATATCGGCGAAGCTTTAAGAAGGGGAAAAACGATCGAAACCATTCATGAATGGAGCCAAATCGATTTATTCTTCCTCCATAAGCTGAAAAAGATCATTGACTTTGAAAAGGAACTGCTGGAACATTCCTTTGAATGTGAAGTTCTGCAAAAAGCTAAAGAACTTGGTTTTTCTGACAAAACGATTGCAGAAATATGGAAAGTTCCCGAAATCGAAGTCTATGAATTTCGGAAACAACAAGGAATCATCCCTGTTTACAAAATGGTCGATACTTGTGCGGCGGAATTTGAATCGGAAACACCTTATTTCTATGGAACATATGAAGATGAAAATGAATCCATCGTGACCGATAAGAAAAGCGTCATTGTCCTGGGGTCAGGTCCCATCCGGATCGGCCAAGGCGTGGAATTTGATTATGCGACTGTACATTCGGTCTGGGCCATCAAAGAAGCGGGCTATGAAGCGATCATCATCAACAATAATCCGGAAACAGTTTCAACGGATTTCAGCATCTCCGATAAACTTTATTTCGAACCTTTGACACTGGAAGATGTCATGCATGTCATCGATTTGGAAAAACCGGAAGGGGTCATCGTCCAGTTCGGAGGACAAACGGCAATCAACCTCGCGGAGGGCTTGGTTGAAAGAGGCGTGAAAATCCTTGGCACTTCATTGGAAGACCTCGACAGGGCGGAAAACCGCAATAAATTCGAGAGGGCCCTGCAGGATTTAGGCATCCCGCAGCCAAAGGGAAAAACGGCTACATCTGTTGACGAAGCGATCGTCATTGCGGAAGATATCGGTTATCCGGTTTTGGTCAGACCTTCATATGTACTGGGCGGAAGAGCGATGGAAATCGTCTATAAACAAGAAGAATTGCTGCATTATATGAAAAATGCCGTGAAGATCAACCCGGATCATCCGGTGCTTATAGACCGATACTTGACGGGTAAAGAAGTTGAAGTCGACGGAATATCCGATGGCAAAACGGTCGTCATCCCAGGAATCATGGAGCATATCGAGCGTGCGGGCGTCCACTCAGGTGATTCGATTGCCGTCTATCCGCCCCAGAATTTAACGGAGAAACAGAAACAAGTGATCATCGACTACACGACAAGACTGGCAAAAGGCTTGAATATAATTGGTCTCTTGAACATTCAATATGTCATCAGCAACGAGGAAGTATATGTCATTGAAGTGAATCCGCGCTCAAGCAGGACCGTTCCATTCTTGAGTAAAATTACGAATGTGCCGATGGCTAACTTAGCCACTAAAGTGATCCTTGGCCACTCGCTTGAAATCCAAGGTTACAAATCCGGATTAGTGCCGGAACAATCCGGGGTTTATGTGAAAGTGCCGGTCTTCTCCTTTGCTAAATTAAGAGGTGTGGACATTTCACTCGGACCTGAAATGAAATCGACCGGTGAAGTGATGGGGAAAGATAGCACCCTTGAAAAGGCTTTATATAAAGGGCTGGTCGCTTCCGGATTCAAAATAAAAGGGCATGGTTCGGTCTTATTGACGATATCGGATAAGGATAAGCAAGAAGCACTGCTGTTGGCAAGACGGTTCCATAATATCGGGTTCAAGCTAATCGCCACAAGCGGAACTGCGGCCCTATTGAAGCAATCGGGCATCCCGACTGCGATTGTCGGTAAAATCGGCGAAGAAGGCAGAAACCTGCTCGATGTCATCAGGAACGGAGAAGCGCAATTCGTCATTAATACACTGACAAAAGGAAAGCAGCCTGCACGTGATGGATTCCGGATCCGCCGTGAATCGGTTGAAAATGGAGTGACGTGCCTAACATCTCTCGACACGGCAGAAGCGATTTTAAGAGTGATAGAATCGATGACCTTCTCTGCCGAAGCTATGGGGAAAATGGAAAAAAGTCGTGAGGTGAGCTATATATGATCAAGAAGGAAAGAATGAAGGTGTTAGCTCATAAAGAACTGGCCCCATCCATCTTTGAACTTACCCTGCAAGGGGAACTGGTTTCAGAAATGAACCAGCCAGGCCAGTTTGTTCAAGTCAAGACAACAGAAGGTGCTGAGCCATTGTTACGACGCCCGATTTCCATTTCTTCTTATGACAGCAATGAAAAACGGTTCACGATGATATACCGGGCTGAAGGAAAAGGAACGACGCTGCTATCACAGCGTAGAGAGGCTGAAGCGGTCGATATCCTAGGACCTCTAGGGAATGGGTTTCCCGTACATGAAGCAAAAGAGGGAGAAACGGCGTTATTGGTTGGTGGGGGGATTGGTGTCCCTCCCCTGTATCAACTATCACAGATGTTGGTCGCGAAAGGGGTAAAGGTCATCCATGTATTGGGCTTTCAGACGAAGTCAGCCATATTTTACGAAGAAGAGTTTAGTGAATTAGGTGATACGTATATTGCCACTGTGGATGGTTCATATGGGACGGCAGGGTTTGTTACGACGGTGATCGACAACTTGGAGCAGGAATTTTCTACGATCTTTTCATGCGGTCCGACGCCAATGCTGAAAGCGTTGGAAGCGGGCTATCGTCAGAAAAAGCTTTACCTGTCCCTTGAGGAAAGGATGGGCTGCGGCATCGGCGCCTGCTTTGCCTGTGTGTGTCATACAGGAGATGATCCAACTGGATTTAGTTATAAAAAGGTATGCAGTGATGGACCGGTATTCCGGGCAGGAGAGGTGGTACTATGAGCAGACTTTCAGTTGAGTTACCAGGCTTGCATTTGAAAAATCCGATCATGCCAGCCTCCGGCTGCTTTGGTTTTGGCCGCGAATACAGCCAGTTTTTCGACTTGGACGTTCTAGGGGCCATCATGATTAAAGCGACAACACCGGAACCTAGGTTCGGAAATCCGACTCCGCGCGTTGCCGAAACCTCTTCGGGCATGCTGAACGCTATCGGCCTGCAAAACCCAGGCTTAAAAAAGGTAATCGATGAAGAGCTGGCTTGGCTTGGTAGATACGATGTCCCGATCATCGCTAACGTTGCCGGTTCACAAATAACGGACTATGTAAAGGTCGCCCGTGAAATAAGCAAGATTGGAAATGTCAAAGCACTCGAATTGAACATTTCCTGTCCGAATGTAAAAGAAGGAGGCATCGCTTTCGGGACGGTGCCGGAAGTTGCCAAAGAGGTTACAAAGGCAGTCAAGGAAGTATCTTCGGTGCCTGTATATGTGAAGCTCTCACCGAATGTCAGTGACATCGTGGAAATGGCCAAAGCGGTTGAACAAGGCGGTGCCGATGGGCTGACAATGATCAATACATTAATCGGCATGCGCTTGGATTTAAAAACCGGCAAGCCGATCCTTTCAAATAGAACGGGCGGGCTGTCGGGTCCTGCTACTAAACCAGTCGCACTCCGGATGATTTATGAGGTAAGCCAGCAAGTCTCCATTCCGATAATCGGCATGGGAGGAATTGCGACAGCAGAAGACGTCATTGAATTTTTCTATGCAGGTGCAAGTGCTGTAGCGGTCGGTACTGCCAACTTCGTCGATCCCTTTGTATGCCCGACCATCATTGAGGAATTACCGAAATTGTTGGATGAGCTTGGTTTTGACCACATTTCAGAATGTACCGGAAGGAGCTGGAAGCAGAATGAAGCAGTCGCTAATTATCGCCCTTGATTTTCCTGATCTAATCCAAACAGAACAATTTCTGCATCAGTTCCCCTCGGAAAAACTGGCATTGAAAGTAGGGATGGAACTATTTTACCAAAATGGACCGTCCGTCATTTCCTCCATAAAGGAACAGGGCCACGATGTGTTTCTGGATTTGAAGCTGCATGACATTCCAAATACGGTCAAAATGGCCATGACAGGTTTGGCAACATTAGGTGCTGATATGGTCAATGTACATGCAGCTGGCGGTCAAAGGATGATGGAAGCAGCCATGGAGGGTCTCGATAAGGGGACGTCTGCAGGGAGAGAACGCCCGTTATGCATAGCCGTTACCCAACTGACAAGTACTTCCGAGCAACAAATGAACAAGGAACAAAGCATCAGCGGTTCTCTTACGGATTCCGTCCTCCGTTATGCAAGGCTTACGCAACAGGCAGGATTGGATGGCGTTGTTTGTTCCACTCATGAGGTAAAGAACATACATGAACGCATCGGCCAAGAATTCTTAACGGTCACACCTGGAATCAGAAGTGCAGGCGGACAGACGCATGATCAAAAGAGAATTGCTACGCCTGAACAGGCAAGGGGCTTTGGAGCGGATGCCATCGTTGTAGGGAGAGCGATAACGGGGGCGAAGGATCCATTGAAGGCATATTTGGATATGAAAGCAGCTTGGGAGGGAATATCATGTTAAACGAAACGATAGCCGAACATCTATTGGAAATAAAAGCAGTGTACCTGCAGCCAAATGATCCATTCACTTGGGCATCAGGTATTCAATCACCGATTTATTGCGACAACCGCTTAACCCTTTCTTACCCGAAGGTACGCACGGTAATTGCGGAAGGCTTGAAGGAATTGATTGAGCAGCATTTCCCTGAAGCCGAGCTGATTGCAGGCACCGCTACTGCCGGCATCCCGCATGCAGCCTGGGTGAGCGACAAATTAAACGCTCCGATGTGCTATGTTCGCTCTAAAGCGAAGGAGCATGGAAAGGGCAATCAAATTGAAGGCAGAGCCGTTCCGGGACAAAAAGTGGTGGTTGTGGAAGATTTAATTTCAACCGGCGGCAGTGTAATTACGGCTGTTAACGCGCTTAAAGAAGCTGGATGTGATGTTCTTGGAGTCGTTTCGATCTTTACGTACGAATTGGAAAAGGGAAAAGAAAAGTTCAGTGCTGAAGGCATCACAAATCATTCCTTGAGCGACTATTCAACCTTGATCAAGGTCGCTAATGAAAAAGGATACATCACTGCGGAAGAATTGGAAAAGCTTAAAAAGTGGCGCGAGAATCCGGCAGATACAGCTTGGATTTCAGCATGAAAATAGAGATGGCCCAAACATATCAATTGGGCCACCTCTATTTTTTTTAGGCTTTTACCGCTTCCTTTAAGCGAATGACGGTATCGGCATCCGGTGTAATATATACGGTCTGCTGCTGGTCATAGATAACGAAGCCTGGCTTGGACCCGTTCGGTTTCTTTACATGGCGGACTTGTGTAAAGTCAACGGGAACGGAGCTCGATTGCTTGGCTTTACTGAAAAATGCTGCCAACACGGCTGCCTCTTTTATCGTTTCTTCGCTCGGTGATTCATTTCGGATCACGACATGTGATCCAGGGATGTCTTTCGTATGAAGCCAGATTTCGTCCCGGCGTGCAAATTTATTCGTTAAATAGTCATTTTGTTTATTATTCTTTCCGACAAAAATGAGATCCCCATCGGTAGCATAATAGGTTTCAAGCTGCGGTTTGGCATTGGCGGGTTTTTTCATGCCTTTTTTCTTTTTTTGGCGGATGTAGCCTTCTTCCTGAAGCTCTTCGCGTATTTCCTCTATATCCCGGGGCGAAGCTGATTGAAGCTGCTGGTGCAAGGCCTCGAAGTAGGATAATTCCAATTTTGTCTTTTCGATTTGTTCTTGGACCACTCCGACCGCATTTTTGGACTTTTGGTATTTGGAGAAGTACTTTTGCGCATTATCGGATGGATTTTTTAACGGGTCAAGCGGAATCGTTATCGTACCTTGCCCCTCATCATAATAATTGACGACTTCAATCTCCTTCATGCCTTTTTTCATTTGATAAAGATTAGCTGTAAGCAGCTCACCGAATAATTGATACTGTTCCCCGCGTTCCGTATCTTTCAACGTACGCTCGAGCTTCCCGATTTTTTTTGAATTCTTTTCTATTTCGTTGGAAATGAAACGTTCCACATCCTGGCTCTTCTGCTTAACCCGATCTCGTTCGGCCTTGCCGAAGTAATATCTGTCTAGCATTTCGCTTAATGAAGGGAACGACCGTTGTGTTTCACCCAGGTGTTCAAGTGGAAGCATATAAAAAACTTCTTTATTTCCGTCTTGTTTAATCGTCGGAGTATATTTTTGTACCGATATCTCTTTGATTAGGCTTGAAAAAGCGGCAGGAAGGGTGGTGCTGTTTGCCAATCCAGCCCGGTAGACGGCTTCCTTGGCTACTAAAGGTGATATTCCTGAAAAGCTGGCGACAAGCTGTCGGTCAAGTCTTCCTGCATTGAAATCCAGGTTTTTCCTGATATCTTCCTCGGTGGCCTCGAAGGGATTAACCTTCTCCTGGGCAGGAGGGACCTTATATTCCTGGCCTGGCAATATGGCTCTGTAACTGTTCACGGCGTATGAGACATGCTTAATGCTGTCCAATATCATGTTCCGTTCTTTATCGACTAGCACAATGTTGCTGTGCCGGCCCATGATTTCAATGATTAATTGCTTTTGGGAGACATCCCCCAGTTCATTGCGGCCCTTCACCTCCAATATAATCATCCGATCGAGTTCATATTGATAAATATCTTCTATTGTATAACCTTCGAGATGTTTTCGAAGAAGCATGCAGAACATGGGTGCCTCTTTTGGATTTTCATAACTTTCTTCCGTCAATTGCACTCTTGAATAGCTTGGATGTGCTGATAAGAGGAGCTTATGGTTCTTCCCTCCTGCACGAACCACCAATATCACTTCATTTTTGTATGGTTGATGTACCTTGTTGATCCGACCGCCTTTTAATATAGAAGCGATTTCTTCGGTCATCGCTTTTGTAAATAATCCATCGAATGACATTCTATTTTTACTTCCTTTACATAAGATTTTCTATGATACTCCATTCTTCGAAGACACGTTAGTCATGATTCGAGAATGTTCTCATTCATGATGATTGATTGACGCATAAACTGGAGCTGGCCGATTTACTATCACCTGTTAACCGGCAGGGTCCTATAAGCAATGTTCAATTTGGGAGCGTTCTTCTTTCCGCAATTCTGTTTAATTATAGCATTATTTTGGACGAGTCTGAATAATCATGGAAGAAGAGCAGGTTGTTTTATGTATCGATAAGCGGGCAGGTGTTGGGTGAGTAAAGCAAAAGCGCCTGTTTAAGATGTATACAGGGGCCTATTTCATTCTACTCAAAGGGATGTGTGATACTTGATGGAGTTTAAGGAAATGAACAATCAAGAAATGGAAAAAGCGCTTCAAACAAACGTTACACACGGTTTGGACGATGATGAAGTAAAGGACAGGCTGCAGAAGCATGGGTTCAACGAATTGAAGGAAGGTGAAAAGCAGTCAGCCATACTTTTATTTTTTGCTCAATTCAAGGATTTCATGGTCATCGTATTACTAGCCGCGACTTTAGTATCCGGGATATTGGGTGAATATATTGATGCGATTGCCATCATGGCGATTGTTTTTTTAAATGGATTACTTGGTTTCTTTCAAGAACGAAAGGCTGAAAAATCACTCGATGCGCTGAAGGAAATGGCAGCTCCGCAAGTGAATGTACTTAGGGATGGCCGGTGGTTGAAGGTCCCTTCACGAGAGGTGGTCGTGGGGGATATCCTGAAATTTTCAAGCGGTGACAGGATAGGGGCCGATTTGCGGATCGTCGACCATTCAAGCCTTGAAATCGAAGAATCGGCACTTACAGGCGAATCGCTTCCAGCCGTTAAATGTTCCGATCCATTGATGAATGAGGTCGAAGGGATCGGCGATCAGGAAAATATGGCTTTTATGGGTACGATGGTCACAAGAGGGAATGGTGTGGGAATCGTCATCGCGACGGGAATGAACACGGCAATGGGGAAGATTGCCGACTTGCTGCAGACTGCAGAAACAAAAGAAACACCTCTGCAACGGCGGCTGGAGCAGCTAGGGAAAATATTGATCATCACCGCCTTGATATTGACGGTCATTGTCGTCCTGACCGGCGTCATTCAAGGGCATGACCTTTATACGATGTTTTTAGCCGGTGTATCCCTTGCGGTTGCCGCGATTCCGGAAGGTTTGCCTGCCATCGTGACTGTCGCCTTGTCCTTGGGCGTCCAGCGCATGATCAAACAAAAAGCGATTGTCCGCAAGCTTCCTGCTGTTGAAACGCTTGGATGCGCTACCGTGATTTGCTCAGATAAGACGGGTACACTTACGCAAAACAAGATGACGGTTACGAAAGTTTGGAGCGGGGGGAAAACATGGGATGTCACAGGCACTGGATATAATCCGGTCGGTGAGTTTTCCTTGAGGGGGGTTGCGGTTGCACCGAAAAACCATAATGCCCTGCTTCAGATCATTACGTTCGGGATGCTCTGTAACAAGGCCGAGTTAAATGAGAAGGGAAAACAACATGTACTGGACGGAGATCCGACAGAAGGGGCCATGTTGGTCGCGGCGATGAAAGCGGGCTTGACGAGGGAGCACCTTGCCAAAAGGTTTACGATCGTGAAGGAGTTTCCCTTCGACTCAAGCCGCAAAATGATGAGTGTGATCGTCAAGGATGAAAAAGATAATCATTTCGTCATCGTTAAAGGGGCCCCTGATGTATTGATCGCCCAGTGTGATACGATTCTGTGGGAAGACAGATCGGAAATATTGAATCGCGAAAGTAAGGCAAGGGTACAGCAGGATATGAATGAGCTTGCTTCACAGGCACTTCGGATGATTGCTGTCGGTTATAAACCCCTTCCGAAAGGAACGATTCTTCTTCACGAAACGGAAGCTGAGCGTAATTTGACCTTCATGGGACTTCAAGGCATGATCGATCCGCCGCGTCCGGAAGTGAAGCTGGCTGTCAAGGAATGCCGGGATGCCGGAATAAAAACCGTCATGATTACTGGCGATCATGTCATCACCGCAAAGGCAATAGCTAAAGAACTTGGCATCTTAAAAGGAAAAGACCTTGTACTTGAAGGGCGGCAATTGGCTGACATGGAAGTAGGGGAACTTGAAGAAATAGTTGAAAGTGTTTCGGTATTTGCCCGTGTTTCCCCTGAACATAAATTGAAAATCGTAAAGGCCCTCCAAAATAAAGGACATGTCGTAGCGATGACTGGTGATGGCGTCAATGATGCCCCTGCGATAAAATCTGCGGATATTGGCATATCGATGGGCATTACCGGGACGGATGTTGCCAAGGAGGCATCCTCCCTGATATTGGTCGATGATAATTTTGCAACGATTAAATCTGCAATCAATGAAGGCCGGAACATATATGAAAACATCAGGAAGTTCATCCGCTATCTGCTTGCTTCCAATGTCGGGGAAATTTTGGTCATGTTTTTTGCGATGTTATGTGCCTTGCCCCTTCCGTTGATTCCGATCCAAATCTTGTTCGTGAATCTTGTTACCGACGGGCTTCCTGCCATGGCATTGGGCCTCGATTCGGCTGAAGAAGATGTCATGAAACGAAACCCGCGAAATGCCAACGAGGGCGTTTTTGGCAGAGGGCTTGGCTGGAAGATCATCTCGCGCGGTTTCCTGATAGGGATATCAACGCTGATCGCCTTTTATGTCGTATATCGGGCAAACCCCGAAAACCTGGCATATGCACAAACGATTGCGTTCGCTACCCTGGTTCTTGCCCAGCTCATACATGTTTTTGATTGCAGGAGTGAACGGTCGATCTTCTCTAGAAACCCGTTCGGTAACATGTACCTGGTTGGGGCGGTCCTGTCTTCGTTGTTATTGATGCTTGCAGTCATGTATGTAGAGCCATTGCAAACGATCTTCCACACAGTGCCTATTTCAGGAAGGGATTGGCTATTGGTGATAGGAATGGCTTCCATCCCAACTTTTTTATTGGCCGGAACCTTTTTAGCAAGAAAAGCACAGTGAAATATGTTATAATCTTTAAGGCGGTAGAGTCTTGCTCTATTGCCTTTTTATTTTTTGTAGTCTATTATTTATAAGCTAAACTGATGATGCAGCAGTTGATATATAATCAAACTAATCGCGAAATTACTACAATATGCTTGATAGGAAGTGGAACCATGGTTACCAGCATGACGGGCTATGGAAGAGAAGAATCGGGAAACGGACAGGTCAAGGTCTTTGCCGAGATAAAGACGGTGAATCATCGCTTTTGTGAATATACGATTAGAATGCCGCGCCAGCTTTTGATTTTGGAAGAAAAAGTTAAGAAAAAGGCGAATCAATACATAAGAAGGGGACGGGTGGAAATCTTCATTACAGTGGAAGGTGAGAGCCTCGTTTCCAAAAAAGTGAAGGTCGATTGGGATCTTGCCGATCAGTATGTAGATTTGATGGCCAAGGTCAAGGACACATACAAACTGGAAAGCTCCATTACATTACAGGATATGCTTCAGCTTGAATCGATTTTCATGACGGAAGAAGTGCCTATGGTCCCTCATGATTTGGAAGCTTCATTATTGAAGGCTGTTTCGGGAGCCTTGGATAACCTGAAAACAATGCGGGCACACGAAGGGCAGGAGCTGGCCGTGGACATGGTCAACCAGCTTAATAGGTTTCGAGAAATTATCGCAGGCGTCAAAAACCATGCGCCTAGAGTCGTCGAGAAATACAAAGCCCGCTTGGAAACCAAATTGGCCGATTTAACGGATGGGCTGATTGAGGATAGCAGAATTGTGACAGAAGCGGCCATTTTCGCTGATAGATGTGATATAAATGAAGAGCTTACGAGGCTTGAAAGCCATGTCCAGCAATTTTCAGCAACGCTTTCAGAGAATGAGCCTATCGGCCGGAAATTGGACTTCCTTGTCCAGGAAATGAATAGGGAAGTCAATACAATCGGATCGAAGGCTAATGATTCCTTAATTACCAAAGATGTGGTGGAAATGAAAAGCCTGCTTGAAAAATTAAAGGAACAGGTTCAAAATATCGAGTAGTCGGTTTATGATGAACGTAAAAAGGTGACAATAGAATATGAATGGGGGACAAAAATGTCAATTAAGCTCATTAATATTGGATTTGGGAATATCGTATCCGCAAACCGGATCGTATCCATCGTGAGTCCTGAATCGGCTCCGATTAAAAGGATCATCCAAGATGCCCGGGATCGCGGATCCTTAATAGATGCTACATACGGAAGAAGAACCAGGGCCGTTATAATTACAGACAGCGACCATGTCATCTTATCTGCCGTTCAACCGGAAACGGTTGCTGCACGGCTGCAAGATAAAGATGACAGCGTGGAAGAGGGGTAACTGAAACAATATGAGAGAAAAAGGTTTATTAATCGTTTTGTCCGGACCATCCGGTGTTGGTAAAGGTACAGTAAGGAAGGCAATTTTTTCTCAGCCTGGAACAGCTTTTGAATATTCCATTTCGATGACGACTAGACTGCCTCGCCATGGGGAAGTGGATGGAGTGGATTATTTCTTCAAAAAGCGCGAGGAATTCGAAGCGTTGATTGAAGAAGGCAAACTGCTTGAATATGCAGAGTTTGTCGGTAATTATTATGGAACGCCAGTGGATTATGTCCGTGAAACGATCGATTCCGGAAAAGATGTTTTTCTGGAGATCGAAGTTCAAGGAGCAAAACAGGTCCGCGAGAAATTCCCTGAAGGACTTTTCATTTTCCTTGCCCCTCCAAGCTTGACCGAACTCGAAAGCCGGATCGTTACACGCGGCA
The DNA here is from genome assembly GCF_001542915.1 of Peribacillus simplex. Taxonomy (GTDB): domain Bacteria; phylum Bacillota; class Bacilli; order Bacillales; family DSM-1321; genus Peribacillus; species Peribacillus simplex_B. The sequence goes on from NZ_LNNH01000059.1 coordinate 31,465, forward strand.
CCGAGACGGAGGAAGCGATAAAAGGGCGTATGAAAGTGGCCAAGGAAGAGATAGAACTTATGGATCTATATGATTATGTCGTGGAAAATGATCATGTGGATGCAGCATGTGCTAGAATTAATGCAATAGTGATTGCCGAGCATTGCCGTCGGGAAAGAGTTGCTAAGTTATATAAAAAAATGTTGGAGGCGGAATAAACTATGTTATATCCATCAATTGATTCCCTATTATTGAAAATCGATTCTAAATACTCGCTTGTATCTGTGGCAGCTAAACGTGCCCGGGAAATGCAAATTAAAGATAATTGCCTCATCACCAAACCGGTCTCCCATAAAGCGGTGGGCCGTGCCCTTGAAGAAATTCATTCTGGCAAATTGACCTACGATAATTCTTACGAGGAAAACTAAGCGAGAACACATAAGCTTGACCTATCGGGTCTGACACCCTAAAGCAAACAGGATGCGTTACATTTTTGAAAGTTGCTTCCTTCCTGCGGCCAAGGTGTCAGGCCTGTTTGTTTTGATTTTCAAGATGGGGAAAACCCTATATTAATTGCGCATATCAAATGATTTTTCTACAGTTTTCCTTCATAATTAAGAAATCTAGAATGTATAGTTAGGGGAAATTTGCATGCTTATCGAGAAAAAAGTACTTCTTTGCGTCACTGGCGGTATTGCTGTATATAAGGCTGCTGCCCTGACCAGTAAATTAACACAGGAAGGTGCACACGTAAAAGTGATCATGAGTGAATCTGCACGTCAATTCGTGACGCCGCTCACTTTCCAAGCTCTTTCGAGGAATGATGTGTACACAGATACATTTGATGAAAAGGATTCTTCTGTAATTGCCCACATCGACTTGGCTGATTGGGCTGATATCATCCTTGTGGCTCCGGCGACGGCGAATGTGATTGGCAAGGTGGCAAATGGAATCGCCGATGATATGATCACGACCACGCTGCTTGCAACGGAAGCACCTGTTTGGATAGCGCCGGCCATGAATGTTCACATGTATGCCCATCCTGCCGTTCAGAAAAACATGGAGACACTTCGTACGTTCGGATATCAATTCATTGAACCGGGGGAAGGGTATTTGGCATGCGGGTATGTAGGTAAAGGGCGGTTGGAGGAACCGCAAACGATCATGGAACACCTGAGGAATCACTTTGCCGAAAGGAAACCGCAGCTTCTTAAAGGAAAGAAAGTCCTGATAACCGCAGGTCCTACTCGCGAAGCAATCGATCCGGTACGTTATGTCACCAATCATTCCAGCGGAAAAATGGGCTATGCCTTAGCTGAGCAGGCAATCGAAATGGGTGCTGAGGTTACATTGGTGACGGGGCCCGTGAATTTGATGCCGCCCTTGAAGGCCCATGTCATTCCCGTGGAATCGGCAGCAGATATGCATGATGCCGTTCTCAATCAGTTCGATGCTAGTGATGTCGTCATCATGACCGCTGCCGTCGCAGACTATAAACCGAAGTTTTATCATGTACAGAAGATGAAAAAGCAGCCGGGAGAAAATGTGATTGAATTTGAACGGACAAAGGATATCCTTAAGGAACTCGGTGAGAATAAAACGCACCAGATCTTGGTAGGCTTTGCTGCTGAAACGAACAATGTCGAAGAATACGCAAGAGGGAAATTAGAGAAAAAGAATGCAGATATGATCGTTGCCAATAATGTGACCGTCGCAGGGGCAGGCTTTGGGACGGATACGAATATCGTGACCATTTACAAGAAAGATGGAAGTGCAATCGAGTATCCTAAAATGAGTAAAGCGGATATAGCTAAAAACATCCTGGCAGAACTATCCCGCAACCAAAAGGAATGATGTGTTATGGATATTGCATCCGTGATTGTGGATGTACCCGCCAAACAAACCGATCGTGAATTTGATTACCGCATACCGGAAAAGTGGAAACAAGTCATCATGCCTGGCATGCGGGTCATTGTGCCATTCGGTCCAAGAATGGTCCAAGGATTCGTCACAGGTTTAAAAGATGAAAGCGATTTTTCGAAATTACGCCATATAAAAGAACCGATGGATTTGGAGCCGATCCTTAATGATGAATTGCTTCGGCTGGGGAACTGGTTGACCAAAGAGGCCATGTGCTTTAGAATTTCAGCGCTCCAAGCCATGCTTCCGGCAGCAATGAAAGCGAAATATGAAAAAGTGATCAATGTCATTGAAGATAAAAAGGATCAACTCCCGCCGATCATTGAAACACTTTTCGGAAGAAACGCTTCTTTGTCCTGGAAAGAGGTGATCGAAGGAGAGTATGCATCCCTTTTTCAAAAAGAACTCCAAAATGGCAATCTGGAGCTCGTTTATAATGTGAAAAACCGCCTTAATAAGAAAACGGTCCGTGTCATTCAACCGCTGCTTCCGGCCAGTGAACTAAAAGAAATGGCGTCGGGCCTATCCGGTCAAGCAAAAAAACAACAGGAACTGCTCCTTTACTTTATGGAACATCAAGAGCCTGTCCCGTTAAAAGAGCTGCTTGAAGTGACCCATACATCCAGCAGTACCGTCAAATCCCTTGTATCAAAAGGGGCATTGGCGGAACTGGATCAGGAAATATACCGTGATCCATATGAGAACCGTGTGTTCCAACCATCCAATCCTTTTACGCTAACAGATGAACAAGCGGCTGCCCTAAAGCCCATCCAAGAGAAAATACATCATGATGAGCATGATGTATTCCTTTTATACGGTGTGACCGGGAGCGGAAAGACGGAAGTGTATTTGCAGGCGATCGCCACCGTTATTGAAAAGGGGGAGGAAGCCATCATGATGGTACCTGAGATCTCCTTGACACCGCAAACGGTTAAAAGATTTAAGGAACGCTTTGGCGAGCAGGTCGCTGTCATGCACAGCGGTTTATCCGTAGGAGAAAAATATGATGAATGGCGGAAAATCCACCGCAAAGAAGTGAAAGTGGTAGTGGGCGCACGTTCAGCCGTGTTTGCCCCGTTTGAAAACCTGGGACTGGTGATCATTGATGAGGAGCATGAATCCAGCTATAAGCAAGAAGAAACGCCAAGGTACCATGCCAGGGATGTTGCCATTGAACGGGCAAAATCCCATCAGTGCCCAGTTATCCTTGGCAGTGCGACCCCTACACTCGAATCGTTTGCACGTGCCAAGAAGGACGTCTATAAACTATTGACACTGAGCCGGAGGATGAATGAAAATGCATTGCCGGCAGTCGATATTGTTGATATGAGGGAAGAACTAAGAACGGGAAATCGTTCGATGTTCTCGGAACTGCTCTTTAGCAAGCTGAAAGATCGGCTTGAAAAGGGGCAGCAAACGGTCTTGATGCTGAACAAACGGGGGCATTCCTCCTTTGTGATGTGCCGAAGCTGCGGATTGGTCATCAATTGCCCTAATTGTGACATTTCACTCACCTATCATCGCTTTAATGATATAATGAAATGCCATTATTGCGGGTTTGAAGAGGGGATGCCTTCCGTTTGCCCGGAATGTGAAAGCGAACATATCCGATTCTTCGGTACGGGCACGCAAAAGGTTGAAGAAGAGTTAGCGAAAATCCTCCCTGAGGCGCGGGTCATTCGGATGGACGTAGATACGACGAGCAAAAAGGGCTCACATGAACGGCTGCTCAATGCCTTTGGAGAAGGAAAGGCTGATATATTGCTTGGCACACAAATGATTGCCAAGGGACTGGATTTCCCTAATATCACCCTGGTAGGTGTCCTTTCAGCTGATACGATGCTCCATCTGCCGGATTTCCGCTCGTCGGAAAAGACTTTTCAGCTGCTGACACAGGTCAGCGGCAGGGCGGGTCGTCATCAACTTCCGGGGGAAGTGGTCATCCAAACTTATACACCAGAGCACTACAGCATCGAACTTGCTGCCCTGCAGGATTATGATGCCTTTTATGAAAGGGAAATGGATCTCCGCAGGAAAAGTCATTATCCCCCGTATTATTACGTTGTCCTTATCACGGTTTCTCATGAAGATTTGATGAAGGCAGTGAGTGTCACCGAAAAAATTACCAATTATTTAGGTTCGCGATTGAATCGGGACTCAATCGTTCTAGGCCCAGTCGCTTCGCCGATCAGCCGAATCAACAATAGATATCGTTACCAATGTCTGATAAAATACAAACGAGAGCCGGACCTTAATCAACATTTACGAACGCTTTTGGAGCATTACCAAAAAGAAACGGCTCAAAATCACCTGCAGATTTCGATTGATTTAAATCCGCAGATCATGATGTGATGGTTGAAGAGTAAGAGGATTACACCGCGGGCTGTTACGGGCTTGCGTTTTTATATAATGAAGTGTTGTTTCTCATATCTAGGAGGGTACTTTGAATTTTGGCTATTTTACCGATTGTTTTGTTTCCTGAAAAAATTTTACAACAAAAATGTGATAAAGTAACAAGTTTTGATAAAAAATTGGCAAAGCTGTTAAATAATATGTATGAAACGATGGTGGAAGCGGATGGCGTAGGGCTGGCTGCGCCGCAAGTCGGCATTAAAAAGCAAGTGGCCGTCGTTGAAATAGATGAAGATTCGGGTCACCTTGAATTGATCAATCCAGAAGTTCTGGAAACGGAAGGTGAGCAGACGGGTGTGGAAGGTTGCCTTAGCTTTCCTAGCCTATATGGTGAAGTGTCCCGTCCTTACCGCATCAAAGTGCGCGCACAAGACCGAAAAGGGAGCTTTTTCGAGATAGAGGCGGAGGATTTCCTCGCAAGGGCACTTCTGCATGAGATCGATCATTTGCAAGGGGTTTTATTTACAAGTAAGGTTTCGCGCTATATTACAGAAGAAGAGTTAGAAGGGTATGAAGAAGAATGACAAAAATTATCTTTATGGGGACACCGGATTTTTCAGTGCCGGTATTGAAAAGGATCATTGATGAAGGGTTTGACGTGATTGCAGTCGTCACGCAGCCGGATCGTCCCGTTGGCCGTAAAAAGGTGCTGACGCCCCCGCCGGTCAAGGTCGAAGCGGAAAAACAGGGAATTCCCGTTTATCAACCTGAAAAGATCCGTGAAAAAGCAGAATTGGAAAAGATCATCGCATTAGGTGCTGACCTTGTGGTGACCGCGGCGTTCGGGCAAATCCTCCCGAATGAATTGTTGGAAGCCCCTAAATACGGATGCATCAACGTACATGCCTCCTTGCTTCCAGAACTTCGCGGCGGCGCACCGATCCATTATTCAATATTGCAGGGAAAAGAAAAAACGGGTATCACCATCATGTATATGGCGGAAAAATTGGATGCCGGAGATATATTGACGCAAGCTGAAGTGGCCATCGCGGAAGAAGATAATGTGGGAACCCTGCATGATAAGTTAAGCAAGGTAGGTTCGGATTTGCTTGCGGAAACATTGCCGAAGCTTATCAATGGCGAACTGAAGGCAACCAAGCAAGATGAGGGCAAAGCGACCTTCGCTCCTAACATTAAACGTTCGGAGGAAAAAATCGACTGGTCGAAAACAGGGGGAAATATCTATAACCATGTACGCGGACTAAATCCATGGCCAGTTGCCTACACAACCTTAAACGGATCGGTCCTGAAAATTTGGAAGGCCGGTAAGCTTGAATACGGCAGCCAGGAAGCACCCGGCACAATTTTAGAAGTGCAAAATGATGGTTTCATCGTTTCGACAGGCAATGGAACGGCGATACTGGTTACAGAACTGCAGCCTTCAGGAAAGAAAAAAATGCCGGCGAAAGATTACTTGCGCGGCGCCGGGTCGTTCATTAAAGCAGGCATGAAGTTAGGAGAACAGAATGAAGCAAACTAAAAAGGGAGTACGTGACATTGCTCTCGATATTTTGGAATCTGTAGAGAAAAACCAATCCTACAGTAACCTCTTATTAAACAACTTGATCAAAAAGCATCAATTATCCCCTGTTGACAGCGGTTTGCTTACGGAAATAAGCTATGGGACAATACAGCGTAAGATGACATTGGATTACTTTTTGAGCCCTTATATTAAACAGCCGAAAAAGACGCAAAGCTGGGTCATCAATCTGCTTAGGCTGTCTGTTTATCAAATGGTTTATTTAGATAAGGTGCCGGACCATGCGATCATCTTCGAGGCAGTTGAAATTTCCAAAAAACGCGGACATAAAGGGACATCTTCGATGGTCAATGGCGTGCTTCGCAACATCCAGAGAAATGGTGTTCCTTCCCTTGATGCCATCAAAGATGATCTTGAACGGCTCTCCATCGAAGTGAGTCATCCAGTCTGGTTGATCAAACGCTGGGTGGAGCAATTTGGTTATGAAAAAACCAAGGAAATGTGCGAAGTGAACTTAACGGCCCCATTGCAAACGGGACGGGTCAATTTAAAGAAGATTTCCCGCAATGAATTAATGAGCATATTAAGGGAAGAGGGATATGACGTCGAAGCAAGTGAAGTCGTCCCCGAAGCCATCGTCAGCTATAGAGGCAATCTTGCCCATTCAGAAAGTTATAAACTAGGCTACCTGTCGATCCAGGACGAAAGCTCGATGCTTGTTGCTCATGCTTTGGGGGCAAATGATAATGATGCTGTTCTCGATTGCTGTGCTGCTCCTGGAGGGAAAACGACCCATATTGCAGAAGGTCTGACGACTGGACAAGTCTATGCGCTGGATCTTCATGAGCATAAAGTCAAGCTCATCAAGGAGCAGGCAGAGCGGCTAAAACTGAGGAACAACATCAAGACTATGGCACTCGATAGCAGGAAAGTGCAGGAACACTTCAATAAAGAAGGGTTCGACCGGGTCTTGATCGATGCTCCGTGTTCAGGGTTGGGAGTCATGCGCCGGAAGCCTGATGTAAAGTACACAAAAACAAAAGATGATATAATGAAACTCTCAAGTATACAAAAGCAATTATTGGAAGCTGCCGCACCGCTGGTAAAGCAAGGCGGACGTTTAGTATATAGCACATGCACGGTGGATAGGGAAGAAAATGACCAAGTGGCCATGTCGTTTTTGCAAGACCACCCGGATTTCGAGAGCGATCCATCGCTGTCAGAAAGAATGCCCGAGAGCGTTCAGCCGTTTATCGAGGGCAATACGCTGCAAGTTTTTCCGCAATATTTTAGCAGTGACGGATTCTTTATTGCGAGTTTTAGAAAGAAGGTGCTGTAATGGCAGAAATAACCAAATCATCCAGAGTAAGAAAAGACACAACACCAGAAAAACCATCCATCTATTCATTGGAGCTTCACCAAATTAAAGAATGGATCATTCAAAATGGCGAGAAGGCTTTCCGGGCCGAGCAAGTATACGATTGGCTTTATAAAAAGCGCGTCTCCAGCTTTGAAGATATGTCCAACCTATCGAAATCTTTACGCGATAAGCTGGAATCACATTTTACCTTCACTACCTTGAAAACGCTGATCCAGCAAACGTCAAATGATGGAACGATGAAGTTCTTATTTGAACTCCATGATGGATATTCGATTGAAACGGTATTGATGCGCCACGAATATGGAAACTCCATTTGCGTGACAACACAGGTTGGTTGTAGAATTGGTTGTACCTTCTGTGCATCGACACTGGGTGGATTGAAGCGAAACCTTGAAGCAGGCGAAATAGTTGCCCAAGTCGTTAAAGTGCAGCAAGCACTTGACGAAGTGGAAGAACGTGTCAGCTCAGTCGTCATCATGGGAATCGGGGAACCGTTCGATAACTACGATAATATGATGTCATTCTTGAAGAATATAAATCATGAAAAAGGCTTGAATATCGGGGCCCGTCATATTACCGTTTCTACAAGCGGGATCATTCCTAAAATCTATAAATTTGCAGAAGAGAGCATGCAAATCAACTTTGCGGTTTCCCTGCATGCACCAAACACGGAATTGAGAAGTAAATTGATGCCAATCAACAAGGCTTACAAACTTCCCGACTTGATTGAAGCCATAAAATACTATACTGAAAAAACAGGGCGCCGTGTAAGTTTTGAATATGGTCTATTCGGCGGGGAAAATGATACAGTCGAACACGCCGAAGAATTAGCCAATTTAATAAGCGGGATCAAATGCCATGTCAACTTAATTCCGGTTAACTATGTACCGGAACGCAACTATGTACGTACACCTCGGGATCAGATTTTTGAGTTTGAAAAAACATTGAAAAAGCGCGGTATCAATGTGACGATCCGAAGGGAACAAGGCAGTGATATCGACGCAGCCTGCGGCCAGCTTCGGGCCAAGGAGCGCAAAGAAGAGACGAGGTGACCCTATTGAGGGCGATATTTAAAACAGACCGTGGAAAAGTCCGGCAGCATAATGAAGATAATGGCGGAATCTTTAAAAACTCGGAAGGCGTTCGCCTTGCCATCGTTGCAGATGGCATGGGCGGCCACCGTGCCGGGGATGTGGCAAGTGCGATGACGATTGACCTTTTGAAAAAGGGATGGGAGGAATCCGGCGGGATCGAAACGGCAAATGATGCCGAGGAGTGGCTAAAACAGCAAATCTTCTTGGTCAATCATTCGCTTTTTGAATATGCCGAGTCACATACAGAGTGTAAGGGTATGGGGACCACCGTTGTTGCTGCAATATGTACTGATACATTTGCGACCATCGCCAATATCGGGGACAGTCGATGTTATTTGTACAATGAGAGTGGCTTTAAACAGGTTACGGAAGATCATTCACTCGTTAACGAATTGGTCCGTTCCGGGCAGATTTCGAAGGAAGATGCCGAGAACCATCCACGAAAAAATGTTTTATTACGAGCCTTGGGAACGGAAAAGCAAGTTGAAATGGACATCACGACGGTCATTTTCGAAGAAAGTGATTTATTGTTGCTTTGTTCGGATGGACTAACGAATAAAGTGAATGAACAGGAGCTTGAAGAAACGGTTACAAATGGGCAGCCTCTTGAAGAAAAGGCAAAATCATTAATAGACAAGGCCAATCACTACGGTGGGGAAGATAATATCACCCTTGTGCTTGTTCAATTTACTGATGAAAGCGAAAGCAGGTGAATTGAATGTTGATTGGCAGAAGAATCAACGGCCGTTATAAACTGATCGAGATGGTCGGCGGCGGTGGCATGGCGAATGTTTACCTTGCAAGGGATATGATTTTGGATAGGGATGTTGCGTTGAAAATCCTTCGCATGGACTTCAACAATGACGAAGAATTCATCAAGCGCTTCAACCGGGAAGCTCAATCGGCAACCAGTTTGGCCCATCCCAATATCGTAAGTATTTATGATGTTGGAGAAGAAGATGCCATCTATTATATCGTCATGGAATATGTGGACGGCTTTACACTTAAGCAATACATACAAAAATATTATCCGATTCCAGTTGATGAAGCCTTGGATATCATGAAGCAGATCACGGCAGCGATTTCCCATGCCCACCATAATGGGATCATCCATCGTGACATCAAGCCACAGAACATATTGATCGATAAAGAAGGAACCGTCAAGATAACGGACTTTGGAATTGCCTTGGCCTTGAGTGCAACCAACATTACTCAGACGAACGCCGTCTTGGGTTCCGTCCATTACTTATCTCCGGAACAGGCAAGGGGCGGCATGGCCAATAAGAAATCGGATATATACTCCCTTGGCATCGTCATGTTTGAATTGCTGACGGGTAGATTGCCTTTTTCCGGTGAATCAGCCGTGTCGATAGCGCTTAAACATTTACAATCGGAAACCCCTTCGCCCAAACGGTGGAACCCTGAAATACCCCAGAGTGTAGAAAATATTATTTTGAGGGCGACAGCGAAGGATTCATATTACCGATATGAAAGCGTAGATTCAATGGAAGATGACATTCGTACGTCGTTGAATCCTGAGCGTTCAAATGAGCAGCCCTTTACGATACCGGAAGACCATGATGCAACGAAAGCGATACCTGTCATCACGGATGATCAGCTCTCGAGCATTGATGAGACGATTATAAGAGGGCCGGAGAAAAATACGGCAGTCTATGCAGACGATGCTGAAGATGACTCGGTCGAAGCCATGAAAGTGAACAAAAAACAAAAGAAACAGAAAAAACAAAAAATGAAGACGAAACAAAAGGACAAAAAACGGAAGAGAATGCCAGCTATTTTGGTAACCATCTTTTTAGTCCTCGCACTGCTTGCTGTCTTATCTGTCACGTTAGGACCATCCCTTTTGGGCCCGAAGGAAGTGACGATCCCTGACCTTAAAGGGAAGGAATTGGATGATGCAATTACTGATTTGCTTAATCTGGATTTGGTCGTCGGAGAAACCATTGAGATCGAGGATGAAGAGGTTGAAGCGGGACTGGTGATCAAAACCAACCCGAAGGAAGGGAAAACCGTCAAGGCAGGTGCAAAGGTCGATATTTATCAAAGTGTAGGTAAAGAAACGATATCGCTTTCCAACTATGAAGGCCGGAATTACTCGGATATTAAATCCTTGCTTGATAATATGGGATTCAAAAACACGATCGTTACCTACAAATTCGATCAAAGTGCTGCCGGTACCATCATAGATCAGACGCCATCGGGCGCAACTGAAATCGTCCCATCCGAAACGGAACTTGAGTTAACTGTAAGCAAAGGGGAAGATTTATTGAGCCTGAAAAATCTCAAGGGGTTCAATGAAGCCGGCCTAAATGATTATTCCAATGAAAGCGGAATAAAGATCGATGTGGAAGAAGAGGTATACGATGATTCCGTCGAGAAAGGGCTGGTCATTTCCCAGTCTCCTGAACCGGGTACTAAGGTGGAAAAAGGCAGTACGGTGAAAGTCATCGTCTCAAAAGGGAAAGAAGAGATCCCCCCCAAGACCGTAACGGAGAAAATCAAGATTGAATATGATCCAGTTGAACCTGGCAAAGCGCAAAAAGTGCAAATTTTCATTGAGGATATCAATAATAGCATGACGGAGCCTAAGGAATCATTCTTTATCGTGGAAGATGCCAAGCGAACGATCGAATTGACGGTTTCCCAGGATAAGAAAGCAGGCTATAAAGTCATGAGGGACAATCAGGTCATCATCGACAAAGCTGTCTCTTATCCCGACTAAATATATAAATTAGGAGTGTGGCTATGCCCGAAGGAAAAATTATTAAAGCACTTAGCGGATTTTATTATGTGCTTGATGGGGAAGAAGTTTTTCAATGTCGCGGACGGGGTGTATTCAGGAAAAATAAGGTAACTCCGCTCGTTGGTGATTATGTGGTGTTCCAGGCGGAAAATAAAACCGATGGGACCGTTACCGAAATAAAACCGCGAAAGAATGAATTGATCCGTCCGCAAATTTCAAATGTAGATCAAGCCATCCTCGTCTTTTCGGCAGTGGAACCTGACTTCAGTCCGGCGCTGCTCGATCGTTTCCTCGTATTGATCGAAGATAACGAAATCGAGCCCATTATCGTCGTGACGAAACTGGACTTGGTCACTTCTGAAACCCGGACGAAATTGACACAGTACATCAATGATTATCGCAAACTTGGGTATACGGTATTGGAAACATCCTCGGTTACCACAGGAGGAATTGAAGAACTTGTTCCTTATTTAGAAGGGAAAACGAGTGTATTTGCCGGTCAGTCAGGAGTTGGAAAATCGTCTTTGCTAAACGCAATCAACCCTGAACTGGCTTTAAAGACGGATGACATTTCGTCACATCTTGGACGGGGGAAACATACTACGCGTCATGTAGAATTGATTCATATCGGCTCCGGCCTTGTCGCGGATACGCCTGGTTTCAGTTCACTCGAATTCATGGAAATGGAAGCTGAACGGCTATCCTATTGCTTCCCCGAAATGCATAAGCATGGAGAGGACTGTAAGTTCAGGGCTTGTTTGCACGATAAAGAACCGAGGTGTGCCGTGAAGGAAGCGGTCGCTTCCGGGGAAATCCCGCAATATCGCTATGAGCATTATATGCAATTCCTGGAAGAAATCAGAGATAGAAAGCCGAGGTATTGAAATGGTTAAAATTGCACCTTCGATTTTATCAGCAGACTTTGCAAAATTGGGAGAAGAAATCCTTGATGTGGAAAGAGGCGGGGCGGATTTTATTCATGTGGATGTCATGGATGGGCAGTTCGTTCCGAATATTACCATCGGACCGTTAATAGTGGAAGCCATTCGGCCTGTGACTAAACTGCCGCTAGACGTTCATCTTATGATCGAACAACCGGACCGTTATATCGAGGCGTTCGCAAAAGCTGGAGCCGACTATATAACGGTGCATGCAGAGGCCTGCACGCATCTGCACCGAACGATCCAGTTAATTAAATCATTCGGCCTCAAGGCAGGGGTGGTGCTTAATCCAGCCACGCCAGCGTCCTTGCTCCAACCTATAATCGAAGATATTGATATGGTGCTGTTGATGACGGTTAACCCAGGCTTCGGCGGGCAAAAGTTCATCACATCCGTATTGCCAAAAATCGCTGAAGTTAAGGCGATGGCGGACAACCATAATCAGGATCTGGAGATAGAGATTGATGGCGGAGTCAATGAAGAAACGGCGAAACTATGTATTGAACAAGGGGCGACGGTCCTTGTGGCCGGGTCAGCAATATATAATCAGGCAGATCGCCGTGCAGCGATTCAAAGAATTCGGGGAAATTGATATAAAGCCGACATTATCGTATACATAGGATAATGATCGGCTTTTTTTAACAGTGTCACAAAGAAATCTCGTATATGCATATACGTGTAAAAAGGATGATGATCATGATCATTAGTATAATGGCGGGCGGTCCAGAATCGCTATGGCCTGATTTGGCAAGGTATAAGGAAATGACGGATCTTTGGATCGGGGTTGATAGAGGAGTGTGGGCCTTGCTTGAAAATGGGATCGACCCTAAATGCGCCTTCGGGGATTTTGACTCGGTTTCGCAAGACGAATACAAGGTAATTGCACAAAGGCTTCAGCAAGTGAATTTATATTCTTCGGAAAAGGATGAAACGGATCTGGAAATCGCTTTTCATTGGGCGATAGATCAAAAACCGAGTGAAATTCACATCCTTGGGGCCACTGGGGGGAGAATGGATCATTTTCTTGGCAATATCCAGCTGCTCCAAAAGGAAAGCATCCTTCCCATTCATGCCGATATTGATATATACATAGTCGATCGACAAAACATTTTCACCGTCAAGACAGCAGGCTCTTATGAGGTAACTGCTTTGAAGGATAAGAAGTACGTATCATTCCTGCCAGTCACAACGGCAGTCACTGGCATCACCCTGACAGGCTTCAAATACCCGCTGAGCGATCGCAGCTTGGAGATAGGTTCGACACTCTGCATCAGCAATGAACTAATTTCCGAATCTGGGAATGTTTCATTTAAGGAGGGCATATTAATGATGGTAAGAAGCAGAGATTAAAATTCATGCTTAAAGCAGATTCGGATATAATTACAAATCCTATATCCGCTTAAAAGCTTATGTTGTAATAGAAAAATTCCACTTCATCTTAATTCGTGGGATGCAAAGAGGAGGGGCATGATGAAATTTTATACAATAAAATTGCCAAAAGTTCTGGGTAGTTTGGTAAGGGCTATGCTCGGAGCGTTTAAAAAGGGCTGATACTTATTCTACATGACACCTCTCGGATTTCCGGAGGTGTTATTTTTCGTGAATCCAGGGTTACCGAATGTGTGGCCATCCATTAATGGGAGATGATTTTCTAGATGCGGATATAAAAAAGTCTACGAAGCTATCAACCATCCCCATTAAATTGTCAGCCATTTCAAGTAAAAAGGCATCCTTAGAGGATGCCGTAACATTATACGCGTTCTACTTTGCCCGATTTAAGAGCTCTTGCAGAAACGTATACACGTTTAGGTTTACCGTCAACTAAAATACGCACTTTTTGAAGGTTAGCGCCCCATGTACGCTTGCTAGCGTTCATTGCGTGAGAGCGGCTGTTACCAGAACGAGTTCTTCTTCCAGTGATTACACATTTACGTGCCATGTTCAATTCCCTCCTAACTACACCAAGCTTAAGTTTTCACAGTCATCTTAAGTCTTTGTAAAATACTTTAATAATTTATCATACCTACCGTGAGAATGCAATACTTCAGTTAATTACTTTCAAGAAAAATACCTTGACATACAAACTGGAAAATTGAATTATATTAAGTACCGTAAGACAATTACTTTTAAAACCTCAGACATTATAGTAAAATGTCTTTAGTTGACTTGATTTTTGGGAGGGAAAAGAGAAATGTCTATTGAATTACAAACGAAATATGGACAAATTGATATCTCTAATGATGTTATCGCAACCGTAGCAGGCGGAGCAGCAGTGGATTGCTACGGAATTATAGGAATGGCTTCCAAAAAACAATTTAAAGATGGCATTGCTGAAATTTTAAGAAAAGAAAACTTTACTAAGGGTGTAATTGTCCGTCAAGAAGAGGAAGAAGTTCATATCGATATGTATATCATCGTAAGCTATGGAACGAAAATCTCGGAAGTTGCGCATAATGTGCAATCGAAGGTAAAGTACACTCTGAACAAAACTGTAGGATTAGCGGTTGATTCCGTAAACATTTTTGTCCAGGGAGTTCGTGTGACGAACCCTTAAGTATAGGAGGAAAGTTTAGTGTCAATTACAAGTTTAAATGGAAAGCGCTTTGCAGAAATGATCATTCAAGGTGCCAATCATTTAGCGGCCAATGCCCAAATGGTTGATGCGTTGAATGTTTTCCCTGTCCCAGATGGAGATACCGGGACGAATATGAATTTATCGATGACTTCCGGAGCGAAGGAAGTGCAAAATAACGTCCAGGAACACATCGGAAAAGTGGGCACATCCCTTTCGAGAGGACTGCTGATGGGCGCTCGCGGCAATTCTGGTGTTATCCTTTCACAGTTGTTCCGCGGCTTTGCAAAAGCGATTGAACATAAATCGGAAATCAATAGTGAAGAATTCGCACAAGCTTTCGAAGCAGGCGTGCAAACAGCTTATAAGGCTGTAATGAAACCTGTCGAAGGAACCATTTTAACGGTTGCCAAAGATGCAGCCAAGCAAGCGGTTACATCAGCTGCCAGGCACCAAGACCTCATTCAGGTTATGGAAGAGATCGTAATCGAGGCCAATGCCTCGCTGAAACGCACACCGGATCTGCTTCCGGTCTTGAAAGAGGTGGGAGTCGTCGACAGCGGCGGACAGGGCTTGGTGTTCGTATATGAAGGCTTCCTGGCCGAACTCAAAGGTGAAGCCCTTCCAGCCCGTTCCGAACATGGCCCTAGCATGGATGACATGGTCAGTGCCGAGCATCACATGAACGTCCAAGGGCATATGAACACGGAAGATATCGTGTTTGGTTACTGCACGGAATTCATGGTCCGGTTAGAAAGTGACAAGCTGGCTAATAAATCATTTGATGAGGAACAATTCCGAAATGATTTAAGTGAATACGGAGATTCATTATTAGTCATTTCAGATGATGAAGTTGTCAAAGTACATATTCATTCTGAACAGCCTGGAGAATGTCTCAATTATGGACAGCGATACGGTAGCTTAATCAAAATGAAAATCGATAATATGCGCGAACAGCATACTGCGATCGTGGGTGAAACGCAGACTCCGCTTCAAACGAAACCGGCAACGAAAGATAAATACGGAGTCGTGTCCGTTGCGATGGGTGCAGGAATCAGTGAATTGTTCAAAAGCATCGGCGCCAAGTCCGTCATCGAGGGCGGTCAGACGATGAATCCTAGCACGGAAGATATCGTTAAAGCGGTCGAAGAGGCAAATGCCGAGCATGTCATCATCTTGCCTAACAATAAAAATATCATTATGGCTGCCAACCAAGCAGCAGATGTCCTTGGAGATCATGTGACGGTCGTCCCGACGAAGACGGTACCACAGGGAATGGCTGCCTTGTTGGCATTCAATCCAACACTTGATGCTGCCGAGAATACACAAGCGATGAGCGAAGCCCTTTCGCATGTGAAAACCGGCCAGGTCACTTTTGCCGTACGTGATACCAATATTGATGGTCTAGCCATTGAGACGGGGGATTTCATGGGAATAGCTGAAGGAACCATCAAAGTGAAGGATAAAGACAAGACGCAAGCGGCAAAAGAGCTTCTTACTGAAATGATTGACGAGGATGCCGAGATCCTGACGATATTATATGGAGAAGATGCCAATGCAGAAGAAGTCGAAAATCTTGTTGCATTCTGTAAGGAGAATTTCGAAGACGTTGAAGTTGAAGTCCATAATGGCAAACAACCTTTATATTCTTTCATTTTTTCAATTGAATAAGTAACCTTTCATGAAGCTAAAGCATGTTCCGTTTCTTTCTTAGGATCATGAACGAATAAAAGGCAAGAAACTGCATAAGTCATTAGGCTATGCAGTTTTATTTTTTTTTGCTGCTATTCGCTTATCCAGAGGGCGGGCTGAGCCTTATCGACGTGAACGCTTGTTCAGTCTCAACAGTCCCCTGCCCGCACAGGAGTCTCACAATCAACCTTAACTAGTGTCGATTTAAAAACAGCACTCTTAACGAAAAGAGCCAATTTTTTGATGAACGATATGAACGGCCTGAATGGAATTACGGCGAATTTGACGTTATTATTAATCTAACACCCAGCCTTTCCCTTGATTTCAATAGCTGAAGGAGGAGCAATGCATGAAATTCAGAAGTGTATTCGATATAATAGGTCCTGTTATGATTGGCCCCTCTAGTTCCCATACTGCCGGAGCGGCAAGAATTGGGAGGGTGGCCAGGAACTTATTCAACCGTGAACCGAAATGGGCACATATTTCTTTTTATGGATCGTTCGCTAAAACCTACAAAGGACATGGAACGGATGTAGCCATCGTAGGAGGTTTACTTGATTTTGATACATTTGACGAGAGAATTAAGGAATCGTTGGAAATAGCACGTAAAAAGAAAATTAAAATTGCTTTCCGGGAAGAAGAAGCAGTCCCTGAACATCCCAATACAGCAAAAATAACGGTGGGAGATGAGGATGGGGAACTTGAACTCGTCGGAATATCGATTGGCGGAGGGAAAATTGAAATTGTCGAATTGAATGGGTTTAAGTTGAGGCTTTCGGGCCACAACCCTGCCATACTGGTCGTGCATGATGACAGATTCGGGGCCATTGCCAGTGTTTCTAACATTTTGGCTAAGCATCGAATCAATATTGGCCAGATGGAAGTTTCCCGTAAAGAAAAAGGCAAAATGGCGCTGATGACGATTGAAGTGGACCAAAACCTTGAGGATCAAGTCATTGCTGAAATTACGGCACTCCCCAACATCACTCAGGTAGCGAGGATTGTTGATTGATAAGGAAATCGATTCGTTCCCACATAGGAAGGAGAAGATACCATGTTTCGAAATGTTGCGGAATTGATAGAATTAGCTGAATCAAAACAGAAAAAAATATCAAATTTGATGATAGAACAGGAAATGGAAGTGACGGGCAGGACACGTGAACAAATCATCCACCAGATGGGGGTCAATCTGGATGTGATGGAACAGGCTGTTGAAAAGGGCCTCCAAGGTGTCCGGTCCGTTTCCGGCCTTACAGGCGGTGATGCAGTCCTGCTTCAGGATTATATTAATTCCGGGAATTCCCTATCCGGTGAATTGTTGTTGGATGCGGTCAGCAAGGCCGTGGCCACAAACGAAGTGAACGCGGCCATGGGAACCATTTGTGCGACCCCCACTGCCGGATCGGCCGGGGTGGTGCCAGGAACCCTTTTTGCGTTGCAAAACAAACTAAAACCGAATCGGGAACAAAAAATCGAGTTCTTATTCACGGCAGGTGCCTTTGGCTTTGTTGTTGCGAACAATGCTTCAATTTCCGGGGCAGCGGGTGGCTGTCAGGCAGAGGTTGGTTCCGCTTCGGGAATGGCAGCGGCTGCAATTGTTGAAATGGCAGGGGGAACACCTGCGCAAAGCGCTGAAGCTATGGCGATTACGCTAAAGAACATGCTTGGTCTTGTATGTGACCCGGTTGCCGGGCTTGTGGAGGTACCTTGTGTGAAACGGAATGCGATGGGGGCGGCCAATGCAATGGTTGCCGCTGATATGGCGTTGGCGGGGATTACAAGCCGTATACCATGTGATGAAGTGATTGATGCGATGTACAAGATCGGGCAGACGATGCCATCGGCTCTTAGGGAAACTGCACAAGGAGGATTAGCGGCTACACCGACTGGACGGGAGTTGGAAGCGAAGATTTTTGGCTTGCCGCTTAACAAAAAGTGACCTCCGCCATTTTTGAGCCGATAACGGCAGTGAAAGGGATCGGGAGCGAAACGGCGGCAGCCCTGGAGGAAATGGAGATCCATACCGTCAAGAATCTCCTTGAACATCTTCCATATCGTTATGAAGATTACCGTTTGAGGGACTTGGAAACGGTAGAACATGACGAGCGCGTCACCGTAGAAGGAAAGATTCATACCGTGCCCACATTAGGGTACTTTGGAAAGAAAAAATCGAGGCTGACGATTAAATTATTGACCGGGAGATATTTAATAAATGTCATATTTTTCAACCAGCCATATTTGAAACCGAAACTTGCGATAGGGGAAACCATAACGGTAACTGGAAAATGGGATCGTCATCGCCAAACCATTACAGGCTCAGAGTGCCTTATTGGCAATCACAGTCGGGAGAAAGAATTTGAACCGGTTTATTCCGTGAAGGGCAGCATTACGGTTAAAGGTTTGCGCCGCTTTATCTCCAATGCTTTTACCCAGTATGGGTCCATGATTGAAGAGAATTTGCCTCCGCAATTGTTGGCGACATACAAATTGATGCCGCGTAAGGATGCTCTTCGCATGATGCATTTTCCTATATCCGCTGATGATATCAAGAAAGCGCGGCGCCGATTTGTGTATGAGGAATTTTTATTGTTTCAATTGAAAATGCAGGCATTGCGTAAAGTGCAGCGGGAGCAATCAAAAGGAATCGGTCAGGAATTTGACATCAAGTCGGTGGAAGCCTTCATAGAAACGCTTCCTTTTCCATTAACACATGCTCAAAACCGTGTTGTCGATGAAATCTTGAATGACATGAAATCCCCTTATCGGATGAATCGCCTTCTTCAAGGCGATGTTGGATCAGGAAAAACGGTTGTGGCTGCGATCTGCCTGAAGGCGGCGATTACAGCGGGTTTCCAAGGCGCCCTTATGGTCCCGACCGAAATCCTGGCTGAGCAGCATACGCAATCATTGAAAGCGATGCTTGAACCGACCGGAGTGAAAGTAGCGTTATTGACCAGTTCGGTGAAGGGCAAAAAACGCCGGGAGCTATTACAAATGCTGGAATCCGGGGAGATCGACCTTTTGATCGGAACTCATGCTTTGATTCAGGATGAGGTGAATTTTCAAAACCTCGGTCTTGTCATAACAGATGAACAACATCGTTTTGGGGTGGAGCAGCGTCGGATCCTCCGTGAAAAAGGTGCGAATCCAGATGTTCTATTCATGACGGCAACACCGATTCCGCGTACGCTCGCGATTACCGTTTTTGGCGAAATGGATGTCTCGACGATAGATGAAATGCCGGCTGGGCGCAAGGCGATTGAAACGTATTGGGCAAAACATCAAATGCTTGACCGGATATTGACTTTTGTTGAAAAGGAACTTAAAAAAGGACGGCAGGCCTACGTCATCTGTCCATTGATCGAGGAATCGGAAAAGCTTGATTCTTTGCAAAATGTTCTGGATGTCCATGCCATGCTGACACAATACTTTGCCAATCGCTATAAAGTGGGGCTCATGCATGGACGCCTTCCCGCGGATGAAAAAGACGAGGTCATGCAGCAGTTCAGCGTAAATGCTGCGCAAATCCTCGTCTCTACGACCGTTGTCGAGGTAGGAGTCAATGTTCCAAATGCAACGGTAATGGTCATCTATGATGCAGAACGTTTTGGACTTTCACAGCTGCATCAGCTGCGGGGAAGGGTTGGACGGGGAAGTGATCAGTCCTTTTGCATCCTCCTGGCAGATCCGAAAACGGAGGTCGGAAAAGAACGGATGAAAATCATGACAGAAACAAATGATGGCTTTGTCCTCTCCGAGAAAGATTTGGAACTTCGTGGCCCAGGTGATTTCTTTGGCAAAAAGCAAAGCGGCCTGCCGGAGTTCAAAGTGGCTGACATGGTCCACGATTACAGGACGTTGGAAGTGGCGCGCGAGGATGCCGCAAAACTGATTGCCTCCCAAAGCTTTTGGCATTCCCGGGAGTATGCACCGTTACGTACCTATTTAGAGGGGACAGGGGTATTTACGGGAGAAAAGCTGGACTGAAATAATGAAAATCATTAGCAGATTGCGAGAATTTCCACATTATCTTGCAATCTGTTTTTAAAATATATATACTACTATTAGTACCTAGTCATAATACTACGGATGGTGACCTTCAAATGCGAAGAAACAAGAAGGAACGCCAGCAATTATTAATCGATACGATTAAACAGAATCCTTTTGTAACGGATGAGGAGCTGGCTGAAAAATATTCGGTGAGCGTCCAGACAATTAGGCTTGATCGTCTTGAATTATCGATACCTGAACTGCGTGAACGCATTAAGAACGTAGCCGAGAAAAAATTCAGTGACGAAATCAGGGCTTTGCCTTTGGATGAAATCATCGGGGAAGTAATAGATCTCAATTTAGATGACAATGCCATTTCGATTTTGGATATAAAAAAAGAACATGTCTTCAAGCGGAACGGAATTGCCAGGGGGCATCACCTTTTTGCCCAAGCGAATTCATTAGCAGTGGCAGTCATGAATGATGAATTGGCACTGACAGCAAAGGCATCGATTTTATTTACTCGTTCCGTAAAGGAAAATGAAAGAGTGGTAGCCAAAGCGAAGGTTAAAAGCGTGGACCATACCAATGATCGATCAGTGGTGGAGGTCAGAAGCTACGTAGGTAATGAGCTGGTTTTTAAAGGCGAGTTCGAAATGTATCGCTCTTAACTTTCTAGTAAAGGATGAATGAACATGAAAATCACGATAGATGCAATGGGCGGAGATCACGCGCCTAAAGCACAGGTTTTAGGTGCGATGAAAGCTGTCGAGGCTTTTTCCGATGTGGAAATCACCTTGGTCGGGAATGAAGCCGAGATCAACCAAGACTTGATCAAACATGGCCGGATAAAGGTCGTACATACTGAAGATAAAATATTGAGTACCGATGAGCCTGTTCGGGCGGTTCGCCGCAAGAAAAGTGCCTCGATGGTATTGGCTGCACAACAAGTGGCAGATGGGGATGCCGACGCATGCATTTCATCAGGCAATACAGGAGCGCTTATGGCTGCAGGTTTGTTTGTTGTCGGAAGAATCGATGGCATCGAACGTCCGGCATTGGCACCGACACTGCCGACAATTGACGGAAAAGGATTTGTCCTGCTTGATGTGGGCGCTAACTCCGATGCGAAACCCGAGCATCTGCTGCAATTCGCGATAATGGGTTCCGTGTATGCCCAAAAAGTACGCGGAATAGATAAGCCGCGTGTCGGGCTATTGAATATCGGGACAGAAGAAAAAAAGGGGAATGAATTGACCAAGCATGCTTTTTCATTGCTGCAGCAGTCATCGGAAATCTCCTTTATTGGTAATGTTGAAGCACGAGACCTTCTAAATGGACCGGCCGATGTGGTCGTTACGGATGGATTCACGGGAAATATGGTGTTGAAGACACTGGAGGGTACGGCTATGAGCGTGTTCACCATGTTGAAATCGGCTTTGATGAGCAACTTGAAGAGCAAGTTGGCTGCTGCCATGGTGAAGCCGGAATTAAAGGTCATTAAAAATCAAATGGACTATTCGGAGTATGGCGGTGCAGGATTGTTCGGCCTGAAGGCTCCTGTCATCAAGGCGCATGGATCTTCGGATGCGAATGCCATCTATAATGCGATACGCCAGACTCGCGACATGGTTGGTCATGACGTCATCCCGACCATTGCGAAGACGATAGAAAAACAATAATAAATCATAGAGGCAGGGGAGTAACAGATGGGTAAAATTGCTTTTGTCTTTCCAGGACAAGGTTCACAATCAATAGGAATGGGGCTAAGCTTATATCAGGAAAACGAGCGTGCTCAGCAGATTTTTCGAACAGCGGATGAAAAACTTGATTTACCGCTATCTGAACTTATCTTTAATGGTACACAGCAGGAATTGACGGTAACCTACAATGCACAGCCAGCTTTATTGACTACAAGTTATGCGCTGGTCAGCGCTTTGGAAGAAGCGGGAATCAAAGCGGATTATACAGCGGGCCATAGCTTGGGTGAATATACGGCTTTAGTGGCAGCTGGTGCCATCTCTTTTGAAGATGCCGTATATACCGTTCGTAAACGTGGGGAGTTCATGGAAGCGGCTGTGCCGAATGGTCAAGGTTCAATGGCAGCGGTGCTTGGCATGGATCGTGAAGCTCTGGCTGAAGTGACTTCTGAAATATCTGCCGCAGGCGAATCCGTCCAATTGGCCAATATAAATTGTCCGGGGCAAATCGTCATTTCCGGTACGGCTGAAGGGGTTAAACTGGCCAGTGCAAAAGCGAAGGGAAATGGAGCCAAAAGGGCACTTCCCCTTGAAGTGAGCGGCCCCTTCCATTCTGAATTGATGAAACCAGCGGCAGAAAAACTACAAGGTGTCCTGGAGGAAGTGACCTTCCAGCAAGCGGCTATTCCCGTCATTTCGAATGTAACGGCCAAGCCGATTACTGAACCTGTAGAAATTAAAGGGAAATTAATTGAGCAGCTGTATTCCCCAGTACTTTGGGAGGACAGCGTCAGAACATTGCTTGATTTGGGTGTCGATACGTTCATCGAGGTAGGACCGGGGAAAGTTTTGGGCGGATTGATCAAGAAGATTGACCGTTCCGTGCAAATCCATTCCGTATCCGATCTAGAAACCCTTACTAAAACGGTTGAAACATTAAAGGAGGCACAAGCATGATCCTCAAAGGCAAAAAGGCACTCGTAACGGGAGCGTCAAGGGGCATTGGCAGGGAAGTGGCGTTAGAGCTTGCCCTTCAGGGAGCGGATGTTGCCATCAATTATTCCGGCAGTGAAGCGAAAGCGAATGAAGTGGTCGATGAAATCAAGGCTTTGGGCCGTGAAGCATTCGCCATTCAATGCGATGTTGCCAATGGTGAATCAGTGACTAACATGGTCAAAGAAGTCGTCGAACGGTTCGGCCGCGTGGATATCCTGGTAAACAATGCCGGAATCACACGCGATAACTTATTGATGCGCATGAAAGAAGATGAGTGGGATGCAGTGATCAATACGAACCTTAAAGGCGTTTTCCTTTGCACAAAAGCGGTCACCAGGCAAATGATGAAGCAGCGCAGCGGCAGGATCATAAATATGGCATCGATCGTCGGCGTAAGCGGAAATGCAGGTCAGGCCAATTATGTGGCGGCGAAGGCGGGCGTAATCGGCCTGACCAAAACCACTGCGAAGGAACTTGCTTCAAGAGGGATAACGGTCAATGCGATTGCTCCCGGCTTCATCTCGACTGATATGACTGGGGAATTGCCTGAAGATGTCCAAAAAGCGATGCTGGACCAAATTCCACTGGCGCGTTTCGGTGACCCTAAAGAAGTCGCATCTGTCGCATCTTTCCTTGCTTCAGACTCCAGCAAATATATGACTGGACAAACACTTCATGTAGATGGCGGCATGGTTATGTAAGTTTTCTTTGATTTTTTTCGAATTTAATTTATAATGTCTTGAGGGGAGGTGAACAAATTGGCAGATGTATTAGAAAGAGTAACGAAAATCGTTGTGGATCGTTTGAACGTAGAAGAATCAGAAGTGAAACTTGAAGCTTCTTTCAAAGAAGATCTTGGTGCCGATTCCCTAGATGTAGTTGAACTAGTCATGGAATTCGAAGACGAGTTCGATATGGAAATTTCGGACGACGACGCTGAAAAAATCGCCACAGTAGGTGATGCTGTGAATTACATACAAAGCACTATGTAATGTATGGTCTTTTGACTAAAAGCTCCGTTTTTAACGGGGCTTTCTCTTGTAATGAAAGAAGTTTAAGGAAAGCTGCTTGATATAAGGGAATGATGATTGGCTAAAGCAAGCTTCTTGCTGCCTGACAGTGGTTGACGGTTAGTTTTCTTTAAGCGAATTATCATGTATGATGGTACATAGGAAAGCTTGACAGGAATTCCTGCCAGGTTTCTTTTTATATATTGGAAAAATATGCTTTTTTGAACCGTTGTGGAGGGTTTTAAGTGATACGTAGGAACGGAAATAATCGTAAACCATCAATCAAGGATAATAAATTTAAACAGTTGCAAGAAAGTCTTGGTTTTCATTTTCAGGATGAAAATTTATTGAAACAAGCTTTTACACATTCATCTTATGTGAATGAGCATCGCCGTAAGCCTTATGAAGATAACGAAAGGCTTGAATTCTTGGGAGACGCTGTACTGGAACTGACCATCTCTAAATACTTGTATCAAAAATACCCGATGATGAGCGAGGGCGAACTGACCAAATTAAGGGCAGCCATCGTGTGCGAACCCTCGCTTGTTGCTTTTGCCAATAGTCTTTCCTACGGGGAATATGTATTACTCGGAAAAGGGGAAGAAATGACAGGCGGAAGGGAACGGCCTGCGATGTTAGCGGATGTATTCGAAGCATATATCGGGGCGTTGTACCTTGACCAAGGGTTGGAGTCGGTTGTGCAGTTTTTGAATAATGTTGTGTTTCCGAAGATAGACGAGGGTGCTTTTTCTCATGTGATGGATTATAAAAGCCAGCTTCAAGAGCTGATCCAGCGTGATGCTATCGGTGTCCTGCAATATAAAATCCTGCAGGAGAAAGGGCCGGCCCATAACCGGGAGTTCGTTTCCACCGTCTCTTTGAACGGGGTAGAGCTCGGCACTGGTTTAGGAAAGTCCAAAAAAGAAGCGGAGCAGCATGCAGCCGAGCATGCATTGATCGTCTTAAAAGAAAAAAATCAACAAGATAGTTGAACAGTAGAGGAGGAAAGGTCATGTTCCTCAAACGCTTGGACGTTGTAGGATTTAAATCTTTCGCAGAGAAGATATCGATTGATTTTGTACCTGGTGTCACGGCAGTGGTTGGACCGAACGGAAGCGGTAAAAGCAATGTGACCGATGCAGTCCGATGGGTACTTGGAGAGCAGTCTGCGAAATCGCTTCGTGGCGCAAAAATGGAAGATATCATTTTTTCGGGGAGTGACACGAGGAAAGCGTTGAATTTTGCAGAAGTATCCTTGACCCTTGATAACGAGACCAATTCCCTGCCGATAGACTTTCATGAAGTAAGCGTGACGAGAAGGGTATACCGATCGGGAGAAAGTGAATTTTTCATTAATAATCAAGGATGCCGCTTGAAAGACATCATAGATTTGTTCATGGATTCAGGCCTTGGCCGTGAAGCGTTTTCGATAATCAGTCAGGGGAAAGTCGAAGAAATCCTAAGCAGCAAAGCAGAAGAAAGACGTGTGATCTTTGAAGAAGCAGCAGGTGTCCTCAAATATAAAACAAGAAAACGAAAAGCGGAATCGAAGCTGACTGAAACACAGGATAATTTGAACCGTGTCCATGATATCCTCCATGAATTGGAGGGGCAGGTTGAACCCTTAAAAATCCAATCCTCCCTTGCCAAGGAATTTTTGGAGAAAAAAGACGAGCTTGAACAAATTGAAGTTGCTTTAACCGTGTTTGAAATTGAAGAACTTTATGAAAAATGGGAAAAGCTGTCCCATGATCTAGAAAAGCATAATGAAATGGAGCAGCAAATGGCAGGGCAGCTTCATGAACGGGAAGCGCATCTCAAAAAGCTCCGGGATAATCTGGCTACGCTCGAAACATCAATCAATGAGCTTCAGGAGATTCTCCTGAACGCGAGTGAGGAACTTGAAAAGCTTGAAGGCCGTAAAGAAGTATTGAAGGAACGGAAAAAAAATGCTGCCCAAAACAAATCACAGCTTGAAAGAGCGATCGTGGAAGGCGAGACTATGGTCAAGCGCCTCTCTCTCCAACAGCAAAGTGAAAGGGAAATCCTCCATGCGCTGCATTCGGAAGTGAACGGCATCCAGGAAACCTTATATGAAAAACAAAAAAGCCTGGGGCTTTTCAATAGCGATATCGAAGCCGTGATTGAAGCGAAAAAAAGTGATTATATTGAGTGGCTGAACAAGCAGGCAACGGCCAAGAACGAAAAACAGTATCTGCTTCAGCAGCTCACGCAGCAGGAGCATAAAAACGTTAAACTGGATTCGGAAAATGAAAAGTTCCTAATTGAAAGAAATGATATCACCGCAAAAAAACGGGAGTATTCACAGCGGATGGACAAGGTGACCAAGCAGCTTGAAGAGCATGTCTCGGTTTTCAGGAATCAGCAGAATAAACTGGATGCGGCTAAAGATGTGTATCAAAAGCAAGAAACCACTCTTTATAAAGCTTATCAATTCCTTCAACAGGCCAAGTCTCGCAAAGAGCTTCTTGAAGAAATGGAAGAAGACTATGCAGGCTTCTTTCAAGGTGTTAAAGAAGTTTTGAAAGCGAAAGAAAAGCTTTCAGGCATTGAAGGCGCAGTCGCAGAGTTGATAAAGGTGCCAAAGGAGTATGAAACGGCCATCGAAACGGCCCTGGGCGGAGCGATGCAGCATGTTGTCGTCGAACGCGAAGAGCATGCACGTGAAGCCATTTCCTTCTTGAAGAAGAATAGATATGGACGTGCTACGTTCTTGCCGTTATCCGTCATAAAGGCAAGGGAAATTTCATCAAGTCAATTATCGATGCTGAAAAGCCATGCAGCATTTGTCGGGACAGGCTCCTCTTTGATCCAATATGATGTCAGGCATGCCGCAATCGCCGAAAACCTGCTAGGAACGGTCATCATCACCACCGATTTAAAGGGTGCGAACGACCTGGCCAAAATGATGCAGCATCGCTTTCGTTTCGTAACGCTCGAAGGCGATATCGTCAATCCAGGCGGTTCAATGACTGGTGGGGCGCTAAAGCAAAAAACGACCTCTCTGCTTTCAAGGAAGACCGAATTGGAAGAACTCCATCAAAAACTTTCCGCAATGGAAGCAAAAACGAACCAGCTGGAAAAGCAGGTCAAACAGCTGAAAGTGGATGTCGGTGTTCAAGAGCAAACGCTTGAACAAACGAGAAAAACGGGGGAGGATCTCCGGTTACAGGAGCAAACCCTGAAGGGCGAACTGCGTGAAGTCGAATTGCAGGAAAGAAACGTTAATGACCGGCTTCACCTGTATGATTTGGATAAAAACTCTTATTTGGAAGAGCAACAACAAAAAATGGCCAGATTGGAAGAGTTGGAAGAGTTATTGAAGTCATGCAAAACGGAAATCGAAGCGCTTGACAAGTTGATTTCAGACATGACAGCACAAAAACAATCTCAACAATCTTCAAAAGAAAGTCTTGCTGAAGAAACGAATGAGCTAAAGGTAACACTGGCGTCCAAGCGTGGGCTGCTGCAAAACCAAAAAGAAAAATTGGAACGCATTGAATTTGATCTTGCAAAGGAAACGAGCAAGCTTGCCGAAAATAAAGATGACTTGGGGCTTCTGACAAATGAAATGACGGACAGTTCAAGCGGCGAAGAGACACTCGAGGATATGGCCCAGCAAAAATTGCTTGATAAAAACGGGGCCATTGAAGGGATTGCCAGTAAAAAACAAGAGAAAAATGAGCTTCTTTCACAAGTTGAAACGCTTGAATTGGCCTTGAAGGAAGAAAATAGGGTTTATAAAGGCGTTATCGAAGTGATAAAAGATGAAGAGGTCAAATTAACTCGGTTGGACATGGAACTTGAAAATCGCCTTGACCATTTAAGGGAAGAGTATACGCTATCCTATGAAGGGGCCAAGGAACGGTATCCATTGATGCTCCCTGTAGAAGAAGCACGCAAAAAAGTGAAGCTCATCAAGCTGGCGATCGAGGAATTGGGGACGGTCAATCTAGGTGCGATCGAGGAATACGCCCGTGTAGCTGAACGCTATGAATTCCTGATGAGTCAAAAGGAAGATCTCCAACAGGCAAAAGACACATTATTCCAAGTCATAGATGAGATGGATGATGAGATGAAACGTCGCTTTGCTGATACCTTCTATTCGATACGGGAGCAATTCGAACAGGTGTTCAAAGCTTTATTTGGCGGGGGAAGAGCGGAGCTGAAGCTGACGAATCCCGATGATCTGCTGCATACAGGGGTAGATATCATCGCACAGCCACCAGGTAAAAAACTGCAGAACTTAAGTCTTTTATCCGGGGGAGAACGGGCACTGACGGCAATAGCCCTATTATTCTCCATCCTGAAAGTGAGGCCGGTGCCTTTCTGTATCCTCGATGAGGTCGAGGCAGCACTCGATGAGGCGAATGTCGTCCGGTTCAGCCAATTCTTAAGGAAGTTCAGCAGGGAAACGCAGTTTATCGTCATCACCCACCGGAAAGGTACGATGGAAGAGGCTGATGTCCTCTACGGGATTACGATGCAGGAGTCAGGTGTGTCCAAGCTTGTTTCTGTCCGGATGGAAGAGTCGGAAAACTTTATCGAAGTGTAAATTCATGAATGAGAGGAAGTGGGACAATGAGTTTTTTCAAGAAGCTAAAAGAGAAGTTTACGACCCAGGAAGAGAAGGAAAAAGAAATAGAGGTACAAGAAATCTCCATAGGGGAGAAATTCAAGCAAGGTTTGACGAAGACGAGGAATTCCTTTACTGGAAGAGTTAATGAGCTTGTTGCCCGTTACCGGAAAGTGGATGAGGACTTTTTTGAAGAACTTGAAGAAATCCTGATTCAAGCTGACGTGGGCTTCGACACCGTCATGGAATTGATCGATCAATTAAAAACGGAGGTCAAACTCCGCAATATCTCGGACACACGGGAAGTGCAGTCTGTCATTTCAGAAAAGCTTGTGGACATCTACCAAGGTGATGACGGTGATACCTCAAGCCTGAACATCCAAGAAGAAGGTTTGACGGTCATTTTGTTTGTCGGTGTGAATGGGGTAGGTAAAACGACGACAATCGGTAAACTTGCTCATAAGTTCAAGAGTGAGGGTAAATCGGTTGTACTGGCAGCGGGGGATACATTCCGTGCTGGCGCAATCGAACAGCTTGAAGTATGGGGGGAGCGCGTCGGTGTCAGTGTAATCAAACAAGGTGAAGGGTCCGATCCCGCTGCGGTCATGTTCGATGCCGTTCAGGCTGCCAAGGCAAGAAAAGCGGACATTCTGATATGTGATACGGCCGGACGCTTACAGAACAAAGTGAACTTAATGAAGGAATTGGAAAAAGTGAAACGCGTAATCGAACGCGAAGTACCGGGTGCCCCACATGAGGTGCTCCTTGCCCTTGATGCAACAACCGGACAAAATGCCCTGATTCAGGCCAAGACATTCAAAGAAGCGACGAATGTCTCGGGAATTGTTTTAACAAAGCTAGACGGCACGGCAAAAGGCGGAATTGTTTTGGCGATTCGCAATGAGCTGGCCATTCCCGTTAAATTCGTCGGACTTGGTGAAAAAATGGACGACCTTCAGGAATTCGATGCCGAAAAATATGTTTACGGCCTATTTGCTGATATCATTGATAAAGAAGAGCTTTGAATATAACTTAGTAAGCCGGAAGAGATTATTCTCTTCCGGTTTTTTGTTGATACTATAGTATTTAAGGGAAAAACCATTCACCGTTTTATAAGTAGGCGAGGAAACATTTTGAGCAAATATGAGATTGAAAAATAATACGCCAACGTTGGAAGAATACATATATTTGTGTGCTTCTGTGGGATGGGCCGATTATATGAATTTTGAAGCGGAGGAAATATTACTAAGGAACTCCATCCACTGCCTTACAGTCAGAGATCAAAGTCATGTTGTGGGCATGGGGCCGTCTATTTCTATGTTCAAGATATCGTGGTTCATCCAGATTATCAGAAAAAAGGTATTGGAAAGGAGATCATGGATCATTGGGTGGGGTACTTGAATACCCATGCGCCAGATAAGGCATTTATCGGTTTGTTTGCTTCGCACGGTAAACACTCTTTCTATGAAAAATATCGTTTTAAAGATTATTCTCCTAATATGATGGGGATGTTTACTGTAATTTCAAGATAGATATATTTTAAAAATCGGACATGACTGTCGATCAAAGCATCGGATATCGAAGACAAGCGTTTTAACCGTCCATATAGCTGCTCCAGAGGGGAATGGCTGATCTTTAGACTTATTTCCTTTTATGGAGCCTATCGTCGCCATAATGAAGAAATGGACGCACTTCCTCTCGACGGTCAATTTTAAAAGAAGAGCAGGAATGGTCACGATAGGGGTAGCCGCCGCTGTCCTTGGAGGCAATCGGCCGGACACACGCGGATTCAAAACACAGGGAAACCTCGGCGTCTTTCCGACCTTTCCCTGTTTATTTGTGCAATTGAAATTTGGCTTACACAGGCATTATTTGCAGATGAAAAGATGGCAAGTTAAACTTAAAATCAGGCTGAAGCGGCGTTTAAAAGCGAGAAAAAGAAAAAAAAGGATCGGCTCCAAGCCAGTGGTAAGGAGTTTAGCTTGACATCAAATAAACAAGACGATACAATATAAACTTGTAAAGGGTTTTCACTTAACAGCAGGGAGGCTTGCTAAGATGCTTGAAAAGACAACGCGGATTAACTATTTGTATGACTTTTATCAATCGTTGTTAACAGAGAAGCAGCAGAGCTATATGTCCCTCTACTATCTGGATGATTACTCTCTTGGGGAGATTGCCGATGAATACGAAGTGAGTAGGCAGGCAGTCTATGATAATATAAAAAGAACAGAAGCGATGCTTGAGGAATATGAAGCAAAGCTATTGTTATTTCAAAAATTTCAAGAGCGTAACCAGTGGATTGCGAATATGAAGGCACTCATTGAAAAGGATTCCTTTTCGAAGGAGAAGCTGCTTGATGCAATCACGACGCTTGAGAAGTTGGATTAGGAGGCGGCAATATGGCATTTGAAGGATTGGCCGACCGACTGCAGAGCACGATGCAAAAGATCCGCGGAAAAGGGAAGGTCAACGAAGCAGACGTAAAAGAAATGATGCGTGAAGTTCGATTAGCCCTGCTTGAAGCGGACGTTAACTTTAAAGTCGTGAAGGATTTTGTAAAGCGTGTAAGTGAACGTTCGGTAGGTCAGGAAGTGCTGAAAAGCTTAACCCCCGGTCAACAGGTAATTAAAGTAGTTAAGGAAGAATTGACGGAGCTGATGGGCGGCGAACAGAGCAAGATTGCCGTAGCCTCGAAGCCGCCGACCGTCATTATGATGGTTGGGCTTCAAGGGGCGGGTAAAACGACGACCACCGGAAAGCTTGCCAATCTTCTTAGAAAGAAATACAACCGCAAGCCATTGCTCGTTGCGGCTGATATTTACCGTCCGGCGGCGATTAAGCAGCTTGAAACACTTGGCAAACAATTAAGCATGCCTGTTTTTTCCCTTGGTGACCAAATCAGTCCTGTTGAAATAGCGAAACAGGCGATTGAAAAAGCGAAGGAAGAACATCATGATTATGTTTTGATCGATACCGCAGGCCGTCTTCATGTTGATGAAAACTTGATGGGCGAACTGAAGGATATTAAAGAACTGACAAAACCGGATGAAATCTTCCTTGTGGTCGATGCGATGACGGGGCAGGATGCGGTCAATGTAGCCCAAAGCTTCAATGATCAGCTCGGCCTGACTGGAGTCGTCTTGACGAAACTCGATGGGGATACACGCGGTGGTGCGGCACTTTCGATTCGTTCAGTCACGAACACGCCGATCAAATTCGTCGGTATGGGGGAAAAACTGGATGCACTTGAGGCATTTCATCCAGAACGGATGGCGTCAAGGATCCTCGGCATGGGCGATGTATTGACCCTTATCGAAAAGGCACAGGCCAATGTCGATGAAGACAAAGCGAAAGAATTAGAGAAAAAGATGCGTACAGCGACTTTCACCTTTGATGATTTCCTTGAACAGCTTGGTCAGGTGCGGAATATGGGACCGCTTGATGATATTCTGAAAATGATTCCTGGTGCGAACAAAATGAAAGGGATGGACAATCTTCAAATTGATGACAAGCAGATCGGTCATGTTGAAGCCATCATCCGTTCCATGACGACCCATGAAAAGGAACATCCAGAAACCATGA
This sequence comes from Peribacillus simplex, assembly GCF_001542915.1. GTDB lineage: Bacteria > Bacillota > Bacilli > Bacillales > DSM-1321 > Peribacillus > Peribacillus simplex_B. The sequence goes on from NZ_LNNH01000059.1 coordinate 63,578, forward strand.
ATGCATCCCGCAAGAAACGGATTGCCAAAGGCAGCGGCAGATCGATTCAAGAGGTGAACCGTTTATTGAAGCAATTCGAAGAAATGAAAAAAATGATGAAACAGGTCACGAACATGCAAAAAGGAAAGAAAAAGGGATTCAAATTCCCGTTCATGTAAGGGTTATTTCAAGTCGAAACGAAGCGGAAATACAGGCTGAAGCCATGTAGTTCAACACTTTTTTCGCCTGTTAAGAAAAAAACCTTTACAAACATACAAGACATTTGATATCATACTATCTTGTGTGAAACTATTCGGAGGTGCTTATTTAAAATGGCAGTAAAAATTCGCTTAAAACGTATGGGAGCTAAAAAATCTCCTTTCTATCGTATTGTAGTTGCAGATTCCCGTTCACCACGTGACGGACGTTACATTGAAGTGGTAGGAACTTATAACCCGGTGACTCAACCAGCTAAAGTTGACATCAACGAAGAGCTTGCTCTTAAATGGTTACAAGATGGAGCTAAACCATCTGATACAGTTCGTAACTTATTCTCAACACAAGGCATCATGGAAAAATTCCATGTTGCAAAAAACAGCAAGTAATCGACGGTAGTTGATGAAAGCATTAATTGAAACGATTGTTTCAGCGCTTGTGGATTTTCCCGAAGAAGTCACTGTGACCTCAAAGGAAGAGTCCGACCGGATTGTCTATATCCTCTCCGTTCATAAAGAGGACATGGGCAAGATCATCGGGAAGCAAGGGCGTGTTGCTAAGGCGATTCGGACTGTAGTATATGCAGCAGGATCTTCACAGCAGAAGAAAATCTATTTGGAGATTTCCGAATAAGGAGGGCTAATACCCCTCCTTTTTTTGCACTTCAAGAAAGTGAAATCCCGGCTCCCCGCACTTCTGAAAATGGTCCGGAGATAAACTTTACGCCTTTTTAAGACGCATCTTTTATCGATATACGTTATACTTAAGGGAATGACCCCCATTATTCAAAAAGATTACCCCATCATACATATTTTTTGAAGGAAATAAGAAATCATAGATAATAGGAGGTGCTGGAATGAAAATTCTCCAAAATGTAATCGTTAACCAAGTATTAACGGAATCCAGCAAGAGTCAGCTCCTCGAGAATTACAAATCAAAACGCCTTCAGCTTCAAAAAGAGAGTGAACAACTCCGATTTGAGCTGAAAAAGCTTGAAAAAACAAGAAATCTCCAGCCTGCCAGTCTCCGTGCCCATTTCGAAAAAGAGATAAATCAGAGGCAGGAAAAAATTAAACTGCTTGAATTTCAGATGGAGCAGCTGGAGATCCTTCCCGCCGGAAGCGAATTGAAGGAACGGGAAGTTCAAAGTATCATTGATGTGGAAATCGGGGCAGATTGGGACGAAATAATGGCAACGAAGACCATTGTCATTAAAGATGGAATCGTCTCGGAAATTCGTTAGAGGTGAAAGAATGGAAAACTGGTTTAATGTAGGTAAAATTGTCAACACCCATGGTTTATTAGGAGAGGTCCGGGTCATTTCTTCAACAGACTTTCCGGAAAAACGCTACAAAGTGGGGAATACCCTGTATTTGTTCAGGGATACGGAGAAAAAGCCTATGCCGCTTGTCATCAGGTCCCACCGCACCCATAAAAACTTTAATCTATTGACGTTCGAGAACTATTATAACGTGGGTCAAGTCGAGGCTTTTAAAAACGGGGTCCTGAAAGTCAAGGAAGCACAGCTTGGTCCATTGGACGAAGGCGAGTTCTACTTCCATGAAATCATCGGCTGTGCGGTATTTACGGATGAGGGCAGTGAAATAGGGGAAATCGTTGAGGTGCTGACGCCAGGTGCCAATGACGTATGGGTCATAAAGAAAGCCGGAAGCAAGGATATTTTGATACCGTATATTGATCAAATCGTCAAAGAAGTGGATATATCCGCCAAAAAGGTCATCATTACGCCGATGGAAGGACTTTTAGATTGATGAAAATCGATGTACTTTCGCTTTTTCCGGAAATGTTCGAAGGCGTGTTCGGCTCGTCGATTCTAAAAAAGGCTTCCGAAAAGCAGGCTGTCAGTTATAAGGTGACCAATTTCCGGGATTATGCCGATAATAAGCATTCGACGGTGGATGATTATCCTTATGGCGGAGGTGCCGGGATGGTGTTGAAGGCACAACCGATTTTTGATGCCGTGGAAGCTCTTAAAGGACAAGCTGAACAAAACCCCCGGGTGGTCCTGCTTTGTCCCCAGGGAGAGCGTTATTCGCAGAAAAAAGCTGAAGAGCTCGCTAAAGAAGAACATCTCATTTTCATATGTGGACATTATGAAGGATATGATGAGCGCATTCGTGAGCATGTCGTAACGGATGAAATATCAATCGGTGACTTTGTGCTTACAGGTGGGGAACTGGGCGCGATGGTCATTATTGACAGCGTGGTCCGCCTGCTGCCTGGTGTTTTAGGAAATGTAGACTCCCCGATCCTTGATTCCTACTCTTCTGGTTTGTTAGAGCATCCCCATTATACTAGACCTGCAGATTTCCGGGGAATGAAAGTGCCCGATCCGCTCATATCCGGAAATCACAAAAAAATCGATGAATGGCGGATGAAGGAATCACTGCGCAGAACGTGGACGCGGCGTCCCGATTTGCTCGAGAGTTATGAACTTTCGGATCTTGAGAAAAAATTATTGTCCGAGATTCAAAAAGAAGACTGATCCCTATTGCATCGACGTTTGGAATATGATAGGATATACCTTGTGACTTGGGCAAAATGCTCAGTCTTATAACGATGTTCCGCTGCAAACATTCAGTATTTGCAAGAGCGTCCAGGAGGAGTTGGAAACGATGCAAAACATTATTAACGAAATTACAAAAGAACAACTTCGCTCAGATCTTCCATCATTCAGACCTGGTGACACAGTACGTGTACACGTAAAGGTTATTGAAGGAACTCGCGAACGTATCCAGTTGTTTGAAGGCGTTGTAATCAAACGTCGTGGCGGCGGAGTCAGTGAAACTTTCACAGTTCGTAAGATCTCTTACGGCGTTGGAGTTGAACGTGCTTTCCCTGTTCACACACCAAAAATTGCAAAACTAGAAGTTATCCGTCACGGTAAAGTACGTCGTGCGAAACTTTATTACCTACGCGAACTTCGTGGTAAAAAAGCACGTATTAAAGAAATTCGTCGTTAATCCTTCGAATATCTCCATACGGGTTTACCATGATCCACATAAGGTGAATAACCAAACAGTATCATGCGAAAAGGGAGCTTGTTCATCAGGCTCCCTTTTTGCACTTGATGAAACTCATGAATGCTCCAAGTGGGTGAAAATCCATATGGAATCCTGCTCGCTATAGCTTCCGCGACATGTTAAAATGGTTGTTGATATGCATTCTAAAAGGGTGGGTAAGGATGGCGAAAAAGAAAAATGAATTGTGGGAATGGACAAAGGCGGTCATAATCGCGGTCATAGCTGCGACACTGATTCGGTATTTCCTCCTGGCACCTATTGTTGTGGACGGTAATTCCATGATGCCGACATTGAAGGACACGGACCGCATGATCATTAACAAAATCTCCTATTCGATCGGTGAACCGAAAAGATTCGATATTATCGTTTTTCATGCTCCAGAGGGCAAGGATTACATAAAGCGGGTCATCGGATTGCCAGGCGAAAAGGTAGAATATAAAAACGATACACTTTATGTGAATGGAAAAGCTTACGCTGAGCCATACTTGGATGAAAATAAAAAGAAATTGATTGATGGCGGTGCTTTGACGGAGCCATTTACATTAAGCGAGGTCATAGGCCGGGAAACGGTTCCTAAGGGCCATCTGTTCGTCTTGGGGGATAATCGCCGGCTAAGCAAGGACAGCCGTTATGATAGCGTAGGCGTCGTTCCTTACGATAAAGTGTTAGGAAAAACTAAATTAGTTTATTGGCCAATCGAAGACTTTCGATTGGCGGAATAGTAGGAAGGTTGATTCCATTGACAATACAGTGGTTCCCTGGCCATATGGCCAAAGCGAGACGGGAAGTAACGGAAAAATTAAAACTGATCGACATCATTTTTGAACTAGTGGATGCCCGTCTTCCGGCATCATCAAGAAATCCAATGATAGATGAGATCATACAGCATAAACCGAGGGTCATCCTTTTGAATAAAGCGGATATGGCTGATCCGGCAAAAACGAACATGTGGCTGGATTATTATAAGTCACAAGGGAAAACGGCCATTGCGATTAACTCGCAGGCAGGGAATGGATTGAACCAGATCACGGCTGCCGCAAAAAAACTTTTGAAAGAGAAGTATGACCGGATGGAGTCAAGGGGAATCAAGCCGCGGGCGATCCGTGCGATGATCGTGGGAATTCCGAACGTTGGGAAATCAACGTTAATCAATCGACTCGCCAAAAAGAACATTGCTAAAACAGGGAATACACCCGGTGTAACCAAAGCGCAGCAGTGGATAAAAGTCGGCAAGGAAATGGAGCTGCTTGACACGCCGGGAATCCTCTGGCCTAAATTCGAGGATCAGGAAGTGGGCTTGAAGCTTGCGTTAACCGGAGCGATCAAGGATACGATTCTAAACCTGCATGAAGTCTCCTTATACGGGCTCCGTTTCTTGGAAAAGGAATATCCGGATAGGATGAAATCACGCTATAACCTTGATGAAATTCCTCAAGAAACGCTCGAACTCTTTGATGCCGTCGGAAAGTTCAGGGGATGTTTAGCTTCTGGTGGGTTCATTGATTATGATAAAACCGCGGAGTTGGTCGTACGTGAAATCCGTTCGGAAAAGATGGGGCCACTTACGTTTGAGGTACCCATGGACTATGAAGAGGATGCCATTACGGAATAATCTGGCGTGGAGATTGAAAATGCTGGCTGAGTTTTGAAGACAGTAAGTGAAAAATGGGTGATACGGAGCTGGAGTTGGATATCAAGATGTTTTTTGATGTCTCTTTTCCGCTCCGTATTTTTGTTTGGGCTATAAGCGGGAAGCAAGACTGCCGATAATGAAGATGATGGGTGATGAATGATGAAAACTTCAATGAGTATAAAAGATATATCTGCAAAATTAAAGGCAATCAACGATCCTGAAGATTTATTTTTGCAAGAATGCTTGGATGACGGCAGAAAGGGAGTCACCGACTTAGTGAGCAAGTGGCAAAGGAAGTATGAAAAAGCGCAGCAGGTGAAGAATGCATTCATGGAAATGACGGAGTTTGAAAGGCAACTTCGAGCACAGGGGTTTTCCATTCTCGCTGGCATCGATGAAGTGGGGAGGGGGCCGCTTGCAGGACCGGTTGTGACGAGTGCGGTCATCTTGCCTGAATCCTTCTATTTGCCAGGGCTGAATGATTCCAAAAAGATTCCGGAGTCCAAGCGGGAACTGTTTTATGAAATGATTTATAAAGAAGCCCTGTCCATTGGGGTCGGTGTTGTACATAGCGATATAATCGATGAAATCAATATATATCAAGCTACGAAAAAGGCCATGATTGCAGCTGTCAACGACCTGTCAGGTCTCCCGGATCACTTGCTGATCGATGCGATGGAACTGGATGTCCCGATTCCGCAGCTTTCGCTCATAAAAGGAGATGCAAGAAGCATTAGCATCTCCGCCGCCTCCATTATAGCGAAAGTGACCCGTGATCGGATGATGAAGGAGTATGGGGAGAAATATCCGGAATACGGTTTCGAAAAGCACATGGGCTACGGGACAAGCCAGCATTTGGACGCACTGGACAAGCACGGGCTAACCCCATGGCACAGGAGGAGTTTTGCGCCTGTTAAGGAAATTGCTGCACGAATGAATGATTAAGGGAGGATGAGTGATGCAATCCATAACAAGCGGTCAACCTGCAGCTTCACCAGTTGAAACGCTAGGAGCTGCAAGTCTGAAAAATGGGCAAATTCTTTTCGGGAAGGTGAATAAGGTATTTCCTAACCGGATGGCCGAGGTGCAGATTGGCGATCAAAAGATGATTGCGACGCTCGATATCCCGCTTCGCACAGGGGAAAGATATTGGTTTCAAGTAGAGCAGCCGATTGAAGGGAAGCTTGTATTGAGGGCTCTGGAGTTTCCGGATGTGAATTATGCCAATTTAAAGGGAGCGGCTGCACAATTGACCGCTCACTTTGGCATGAATTCCGACCCGGCTGCAGCCAAGCTTGCCGAATATTTTCTGAAAAACCGTCTTCCTATAACCAAGGAAACCTTTCAGTCCGCTTTGCAATGGTTAAAAGCTGCTGATTCACCTGAAGCTGGTCTTCCCATCTTTAAAACGATGTTTATTCAGCAATTTCCCATTGTTAAAGAGGTTTTTGATGCATTATTGGCACAGGCCAAGGGAGCACCCTTCCACAAACAGCTCACTTCCCTCCAGCAGCAGTTACAGGCGGTGGGGGAGAAAACGATAACAACCGTCAAGTTAATGGCCGTATTGGACAGGTTGCAAATTGCAGGAAGGAGCCAAATTCAACAAACCGGTTTGCAGCAACTTGTGACTAGCTGGCTCGATCCCGATTCTACAGCCGAAATGAAATCCGGTGCTTTCTCACTGCTCCAAAAGACAGGATTCATTCCAAAGGGTTTGACGGAAGCTTTCTTTTTGAACAATTTAATGGAGGGAGCACAGGCAAGGACCGGATTTCCTGACAATCCAGCGATCGATAAATTTCACCACGGCTTGCAAATGCTGTCAAGGGCAAAGGATGGGTCATTGGGGGAACTTGAAAAGGTCGAAATTAAATTACAGCGCTTAATGAACGATATTGACCAGGTAGGGGCAAAAATGCCAGCTGAAATCCAGCAGGTTCAGAAGAAAAATGTTTCTTCTGAAAAGATATCTTCGCTTTCTTTTCATATGCTTGTGGATGCTTTTACTGAAGTGGCATCAGGAAGAACAGCGGTAGGTGCCAATACGGCATTGGATGACCTCTTGGCTTATTTGAATGGGGATAAGCAGCTGGTAGCTGCAGCGAAGGGCAAGGCAGCCGAGATGATCTTGCAGTCGGATACACAGCAGCCTGAGGCCCTGTCCTTAAGGAATAATGAGAAATTGGTTCTGGCTCATGTTATGGAAGCGGAATACCAAGCCGTCGATTTTACAAATGGTGCATCTGTTGCATTTCAGCTCAAAGAATTGACGAAGTTACTCGGCCTTCAGCTGGAGCATGCACTCATTAACCAATCCGCAGCCAATCTGGAGGAAAACCCGCAGGATATGGAGACACTAAAGCCGCTGCTGTTAAAACTGCTGAATGAACAATTGCCAGCAGGTATCAAGGAGTTGGCTGAACAGATCCTGAATCGGATCACGGCGCAGCAGATCCTTTCACAGGAAAATGGGCCATTGCAGAATCTGCTCCTTACACTTCCTCTTAATCTGGGGCATGCCCAAACAGATTTAACATTGCAATGGAGCGGACGGAAAACGAAAGATGGCAATATAGATCCCGATTTCTGTCGGGTCCTGTTTTATCTAGAGCTAGAAGGCATAAAAGAAACGGTCATCGATATGCATGTTCAAAAACGGGTCATCAACGTGACGGTCATCAATGAGCAAGTGGCACACATGGAAGGGGCAGCCAATCGATATGTAAATCTGCTGAGAGGGAATTTGGAGAAGATGGATTACAGATTGTCCGGTGTGTCGTTCGTTAACCCGAAGCATGAAAGAATCGGCGGCAAAGGGCCGAAGTTCAATCCTTTTTCAGAAACGGGATCTTATAGTGGAGTGGATATTCGAATATGAAAAATGTAAAACGAAAAGAAGCGATTGCCTTAAAATATGATCAAGAGAAATCGATTGCCCCTGTCATCTTGGCGAAGGGAAAAGGAAAAACGGCGGAAAATATTCTGGAAAAGGCGATGAAACTGAATATTCCCGTTCAAAGTGATGAGTCGCTTGCAGCGCTTTTAGGTCAATTGGATATAAATCAGACGATTCCTGAAGAATTGTATGCTGCGGTAGCGGAGGTATTTGCCTTCATTTATAAAGCGGACAAGGAGATGCAGATGAAGGACAATGGGTGAGCCATTAGACTTTTTAGGTGATTCATGTTGGTTTATGTAGAAATTTAGGGAAATTGCCAAAAGAATTTAATTATACTAAAAACATAATTAATAAGCAGCAAAAAGGAAAATCCAGAACTTTTCCTTTTTGCTTTTTTATTAGGGTATTGCTGGAAAAGACTGTTTTTTTAGAAAAAACTATAATTTATAAAAATGACTCACTAGATTTATATCATGGAAAAGGCTTTCATAATAAGCTCTATTGCTAAAACCCATTCTATAAATTACCTTTTTTGGAATTGGTTTAGGCATGCCGATTAAATAAAATTTAATAGAGGGAAAGAGAGAGCAAGATCGATCCATTCCCTGTTTATCCCTTTTTATATTAGTATATTATTATAATGATTTCCAAAAAAAACGAAAGAAAATTATGCACGAAGCAGAATTTTGTTGTACTATGTAAGAGAAAACACGCATTAAATCTCAAAGTTGTTTTTTAGTAGATAAGGAGGATGGGAAATGAATATCCATGAGTATCAGGGGAAAGAGATTTTGCGACAATACGGGGTATCCGTTCCGAATGGCCGGGTTGCCTTTACTGTTGATGAAGCAGTGGAAGCAGCGAAGGAATTAGGTACGGAAGTTGTTGTCGTCAAAGCTCAAATTCATGCGGGCGGCCGCGGAAAAGCCGGTGGAGTTAAGGTAGCGAAAAACCTTGACGAAGCACGTACATATGCACAAGAAATTCTTGGTAAAACGCTGGTGACCCATCAAACTGGTCCTGCAGGCAAGGAAGTTAAGCGTTTACTTATTGAAGAAGGCTGCGACATCTCGAAAGAATATTACATCGGTCTGGTTTTGGACCGTGCTACCAATAGTGTCGTTTTGATGGCTTCTGAAGAAGGCGGAACGGAAATTGAAGAAGTGGCTGAAAAGACACCGGAGAAAATTTTCAAAGAAGTGATCGATCCGGTTGTCGGCCTGACGGGCTTCCAGGCGCGCAGGATCGCTTTCAATATCAATATCCCGGCTAAACTTATAAACAAAGCTTCCAAGCTTATGGTGAACTTATATACAGCTTTCGTTGACAAAGATTGTTCAATTGCTGAAATCAATCCATTAGTCGTTACGGGTGATGGAAATGTCATGGCACTTGATGCTAAATTGAACTTCGATGATAATGCGATTTACCGCCATAAGGACATCGCGGAATTCCGTGATTTGGATGAAGAGGATGCGAAAGAGATCGAAGCATCAAAACATGGCCTTAGTTACATATCGCTTGACGGTAATATCGGATGCATGGTTAATGGTGCTGGGCTTGCTATGGCAACGATGGACATCATTAAACATTATATGGGAGATCCGGCTAACTTCCTTGATGTTGGCGGCGGCGCCACAGAGGAAAAAGTAAAAGAGGCTTTCAAAATCATCCTGTCCGATCAAAATGTTAAAGGCATTTTCGTTAACATCTTCGGCGGAATCATGAAATGTGACATCATTGCGGCAGGCGTCGTAGCTGCTGCTAAAGAGCTTGGCCTGGACGTACCTTTGGTTGTTCGTCTTGAAGGAACGAATGTGGATCTTGGCAAACAGATCCTAAAAGAGTCAGGTTTGAATATCACGGCTGCTGAATCAATGGCAGATGGAGCACAAAAAATAGTATCACTTGTAGGATAATAGGCAGGGGGGAACATAATGAGCGTTTTTATTAATAAAGATACGAAAGTGATCGTTCAGGGAATCACTGGTTCAACAGCATTATTTCATACTAAACAAATGTTGGAATACGGCACGAAGATCGTTGGCGGAGTCACTCCGGGTAAAGGTGGAACGGAAGCGGAAGGAGTACCTGTATTCAATACAGTTTCCGAAGCTGTCACTGAAACCGGAGCGAATGCATCGGTAATCTACGTTCCTGCTCCATTTGCAGCGGATGCAATTTTGGAAGCAGTTGACGCAGAGCTTGATCTTGTCATTTGCATTACGGAACATATTCCCGTTCTGGATATGGTCAAGGTGAAGCGTTATATGGAAGGCAAAAAGACCCGTTTGATCGGGCCGAACTGCCCGGGTGTCATCACCCCTGAAGAATGCAAAATCGGTATCATGCCAGGCTACATCCATAAAAAAGGCCATGTAGGTGTAGTTTCCCGTTCCGGAACTTTGACCTATGAAGCCGTTCATCAATTATCTCAAGAAGGCATCGGGCAATCGACAGCTGTCGGAATCGGTGGAGATCCCGTTAACGGAACGGACTTCATTGATGTGTTGAAAGCATTCAACGAGGATCCGGAAACCCATGCAGTGATCATGATCGGAGAGATCGGAGGCACGGCAGAGGAAGAGGCAGCTCTCTGGGTGAAAGAGAATATGACAAAGCCTGTTGTTGGCTTCATTGGCGGCCGTACGGCTCCTGCCGGTAAACGTATGGGACACGCAGGTGCGATCATTTCTGGAGGAAAAGGCACTGCTGACGAGAAAATCCGCGTTATGAACGAATGTGGAATTAAAGTTGCCGAGACTCCATCCGTAATGGGCGAAACATTGATTTCCGTCCTGAAAGAAAAAGGCATTTACGAACCTTGTAAAACACATTGATCCATGCTGGCCGACCTGTTTTTTGGGTCGGCCTTTATTTCCCTCTCCTTTTTTCGGCAATCCGGCTTCCGCCACGATCAACCTCTTAAAAATAAATGACTAGGGGTGCTTCCGTTGAATCGTATAGAAAAGTTAATCCACCTCCATCATTGCCGCGGTGCAGGATGGAAAACGATCCAAACAATCATGTCCAATGATCCATCCCTTTCTTCCCTCTTTACTACCAAACGCAATGAATGGGTAAAATTGCTCCCTATCCCTTCCAATAAACTTAACCTCTTTCTCAAAGATTTACATTCTCTCAATACCCTTGAAAAGCTCAAGAGATATGAAGATAGCCAAATTCATTGGCTAACGATCCTTGATGATGATTATCCTTTTTTATTGAAGCAAATATTCGATCCCCCTTGGGTTCTTTATTATAAAGGCGATAAGAAGCTCCTAAGTAGGAGTGATACGCTAGGTGTCGTTGGAACGCGTAAGCCGACCTCGTACGGACTGGAGGCCTTAAAAACGATTTTATTACCGCTCGTTAAGAAAAAATACGTCATCATCAGTGGTGTTGCGGCGGGAATCGATTCAAGGGCGCATGAAATCACGTTAGATGCGGACGGGGATACGATTGGAATCTTGGGAGGAGGGCTTATGCAAATATACCCAAAGTCCAACATTCCCCTTGCAGAGAGAATCATGGCTAAAGGGGTGCTCATTTCTGAGACTCCACCGGAAATGAGAGCGGAACCATGGATGTTCCCGCTAAGGAACCGTATCATCAGCGGATTATCACAAGGAGTGTTCGTTGTGGAGGCAAAAGAAAAAAGCGGTTCCTTAATAACGGCACAAACGGCTTTGGAGCAGGGGCGTGAGGTGTTTGCACTTCCAGGAAATGTAACGAGTCCAGAATCAATCGGGACCAATCAATTGATTTCCGATGGAGCCAAACTTGTTTTGAATTCCAAGCAGATCGAGGAAGAGTTTTTTCGCAATATAATATAGAAGATAGACGGAAAATCAGCCAGGGAATTAGTAAAAAAAGGCGATTTTTACCTGAATGGGTTGAAATATTAGACAAAAGGGTTGAAAATATTGTAAAACTGTTATAAGTTTTGCAAATGGAATCTTTTAGCTAAAATGGTTAGGAATATGTAAGTCAACATGCTTTGAAAAGTAATGGGGTGTTGACAAATGATTTTTGTATGATTAATAATAGTGAAGATTTATATTACCTCTTTGAGGAGGATTTATTGGATGTCAGAATACTTAGTGATTGTGGAATCGCCTGCGAAGGCGAAAACGATAGAACGCTACTTGGGAAAAAAATATAAAGTAAAGGCTTCCATGGGGCATGTGCGTGATTTGCCTAAAAGTCAAATGGGTGTCGATGTTGAACATGAATATGAACCTAAATATATAACGATCCGCGGCAAAGGCCCGGTTTTAAAAGAATTGAAAACCGCTGCAAAAAAAGCGAAAAAAATATATCTCGCAGCTGACCCCGACAGAGAAGGTGAAGCCATTGCCTGGCATTTGGCTCACAGTCTCGATGTGGATATCAACTCCGATTGCCGCGTGGTTTTCAATGAAATCACGAAAGAAGCGATCAAAGAATCATTTAAATCGCCGAGGCCGATCAACATGAAATTGGTTGATGCACAACAGGCAAGAAGGATCTTGGATCGCTTGGTCGGCTACAATATTAGCCCGCTGTTATGGAAAAAAGTAAAAAAAGGCCTAAGTGCTGGACGGGTCCAATCGGTCGCTGTAAGGATGATCATCGACCGGGAGAAAGAAATCAAAGATTTTAACCCGGAAGAGTATTGGACAATCAAGGCGGATTTCGTGAAAGGAAAAGAACAGTTTGAAGGTTCCTTTTTCAGTATCGGGGGAGAGCGTAAAGAATTAAACAACGAAGAGGACGTCAAAAAAGTACTCGCTTCTTTAAAAGGCAGTGAATTCACTATCGGCGCCGTGGCTAAAAAGGAAAGAAAACGTAATCCGGCAGCACCTTTTACGACGTCTTCCCTGCAACAAGAAGCGGCACGAAAATTGAATTTCCGTGCAAAGAAAACGATGATGCTTGCCCAGCAGCTTTACGAAGGAATCGAGCTTGGAAAGGAAGGGACAGTCGGATTAATCACTTATATGAGGACGGACTCGACCCGGATTTCCGATATTGCTAAACAGGAAGCCCATACCTTCATCCAAAATAGTTATGGGAAGGATTATGTACAGGTTGAACAGCGCAAAGAGAAAAAGCAGACCAATGCACAGGATGCGCATGAAGCAGTTCGGCCAACCAGCACATTACGTGAACCTAATATCGTCAAGGAGTATTTATCCAGAGATCAATTCCGTCTATATAAATTGATCTGGGAACGGTTCGTTTCGAGCCAAATGTCATCGGCGGTCATGGACACAATGAGCATTGACCTTCATAATGGCGATGTAATCTTCAGGGCCAATGGGTCCAAAATCAAGTTTCCAGGTTTCATGAAGGTATATGTGGAAGGTTCCGATGACTCTGTGGAAGAAAAGGAAAATTCCCTTCCGGATGTAAAGAAAGGCGATCAACTCTTTTCGAAAGATGTCGAGCCGAAACAGCATTTCACACAGCCGCCGCCCCGCTATACAGAAGCGAGGCTTGTCAAAACCTTAGAAGAACTTGGTATAGGCCGACCTTCTACATATGCACCTACCTTGGATACGATTCAAAAACGGGGCTATGTTACCTTGGACAATAAACGATTCATCCCGACAGAGCTTGGTGAAATTGTCCTTGAATTGATACGTGAATTCTTCCCGGATATTCTTGATGCCGAGTTCACGGCCAAGATGGAGCAGGAATTCGATAGCGTCGAAGAAGGCAGCATCGAATGGATTAAGGTCATTGATGAATTTTATAAAGAGTTTGCGGTTCATTTGGCTAAAGCCGAGGTCGAAATGGAGAAAATCGAGATCAAAGATGAGCCTGCTGGAGAAGATTGTACGGAATGCGGCCATGAAATGGTCTTTAAAATGGGGCGCTACGGGAAGTTCATGGCATGCAGTAATTTCCCGGATTGCCGTAACACCAAACCGATCGTGAAAGAGATTGGTGTGAAATGCCCGAAATGTAAAGAAGGGAACATCATTGAAAGGAAGAGTAAAAAACGCCGCATATTTTACGGTTGTGATACTTACCCTGGATGCGACTTCATCTCTTGGGATAAGCCCCTTCCTCGTAGTTGTCCTAAATGTGAGGGCACACTTGTTGAGAAAAAGCTCAAAAAAGGTGTGCAGGTCCAGTGTATGGACTGTGATTTCAAAGAAACGCCTCAAGCGTAGAGTTAAATGGGATGGAACGGTGCTTTGTGCCTGCATCCGGAAGAAAACTCAATATAGACCGACTCGGCATTCGCCGAGTTTCTTTATGTTCCTGGAAGTATGGTATCATGGTAACGAGCACAATTACTTCCCAAGAAGAAAATGGATGGAACATGAAACTTTTTTATTTGGGTGATGTGATGTAAAATTCAGTGGACAAGTGTATTCCTTTAAAGATATAATTCCTCTTTGCGCCAAATTATCCACTTAGGAAAAAAGGTTGGCAAGAGAAATGCCGTATCCAAGGCATATGCTTTATAATTATCGTTAGCAGGAGTAGGTATTTCTTAGAATAAATACATAAATATCGTTAAAAATGAAACGCTTATGAATGCAATTTTAATGATAAATGATCCTGTCTTATCATATCTATACATGGAGGTTCGAAAAAATGAAAGAAACAAAAGTAAGTGTTATCGGTGCGGGGCTTGCTGGAAGTGAAGCGGCTTGGCAGTTAGCTAAAAGAGGAATTAAAGTGGATCTATACGAAATGCGTCCGGTAAAACAAACGCCAGCCCATCATACCGATAAATTCGCTGAACTTGTTTGTTCCAACTCACTTCGGGCAAATACGCTAACAAATGCAGTCGGAGTATTAAAAGAAGAAATGCGCATGCTTGATTCGGTCATCATGTCCGCAGCAGATGCTTGTGCTGTACCTGCAGGCGGCGCACTGGCAGTCGATCGTCATGAATTTGCCGGCCTTGTAACGGAAAGGGTGAAGAATCATCCCAATGTAACGGTCATTAATGAAGAGGTAACAGAGATCCCCGATGGGCCCACCATCATTGCAACCGGTCCGCTTACAAGTCAGTCCCTATCCGACAGCTTAAAGCAAATCATGGACGAAGAATACTTATACTTCTATGATGCAGCCGCTCCTATTCTTGAAAAGGACAGCATCGACATGGATAAGGTATATCTAAAATCCCGTTATGATAAAGGCGAAGCTGCTTACTTGAACTGTCCGATGACAGAGGAGGAATTTGATCGCTTTTATGAAGCGTTGATTTCTGCTGAAACGGTTCCGCTAAAGGAATTTGAAAAAGAAATCTTTTTTGAGGGATGTATGCCGATTGAAGTGATGGCATCGCGCGGGAAGAAAACCATGTTATTCGGTCCATTAAAGCCAGTTGGCTTGGAAGATCCCAAAACAGGAAAACGCCCTTTCGCTGTCGTCCAATTGCGTCAAGACGATGCAGCAGGCACACTATATAATATTGTTGGTTTTCAGACACATTTAAAATGGGGCCCGCAAAAAGAAGTGTTAAGGCTCATCCCTGGATTGGAAAATGCGGAAATTGTTCGTTATGGAGTTATGCACCGTAATACGTTCATAAATTCTCCTAACGTCCTGAAACCTACGTACCAATTCAAAAATAGGGATGATTTGTTCTTTGCCGGTCAGATGACTGGTGTCGAAGGGTATGTTGAATCCGCAGCATCAGGGCTGATTGCAGGTATAAATGCAGCAAGAATCGTCCAAGGCCAGGACCCTGCCGTTTTCCCTGCCGAGACGACTATGGGGAGCATGGCAAGGTACATAACATCGACAAACGGAAAAAGCTTCCAGCCGATGAATGCGAACTTTGGACTGCTTCCAGACCTTGAAGTGAGGATCAAATCGAAAAAAGAACGGAACGAAACGCATGCTAAGCGCGCTTTGGACACAATTCAGAACTTTGTGAAAAATTTGTAAAATATTTGCCTGCCGTTTTAAAGTATGATACTATTTATTAGCCTTTGCGAGGTGTTTCCATGATGAATCAAAAAAAGGCATTATCATCCTTCATCGAATATTTACAAATTGAAAAAAACAGTTCACATTACACCATTGAAAATTACAAACGTGATATTCTCGAATTTTTCCTGTTTCTTGATGAACAGGGAATGACGGATATCACCTCTGTTGAATATTTTGATGTCCGGTTGTTTTTAACGAGTTTATATGAGAAAAACCTTTCTAAGCGCACTGTAGCAAGGAAAACTTCTTGTCTGCGGAGCTTTTATAAATTCTTATTACGTGAAGGCGATGTGAAGGATAATCCTTTTTCCCTTGTTTCTTTGCCTAAAAAGGATCAAAAACTGCCACGGTTTCTTTATGAGAAGGAAATGGAACAGTTGTTTTCTTCTTTAAATAAAGATTCACCGATAGGAAAAAGGAACAATGCTTTACTGGAATTACTGTATGCCACTGGCATTCGCGTAAGTGAATGTTGTGAGATTAAGCTGCACGATATCGATCTGTCCCTTGGTACAGTACTGGTGCATGGGAAAGGGAAAAAAGATCGCTACGTTCCGGTTGGTAAATATGCTCAAGAAGCGATAGAGTTATACATACGTACAGCCAGGATGGAAATGACTTCGTCTGACGCCAAGGCGCATGTTTATTTATTCGTAAATTTTCGTGGAGACCCTCTGACACCTAGGGGAGTTCGCTATATATTAAATGAATTGATCAAAAAGTCAGCCGCGGAGGGAAGTCTTCATCCCCACATGCTAAGGCATTCATTTGCAACCCATCTATTGAATAATGGGGCGGATATTCGTACCGTTCAGGAATTGCTTGGTCATTCCAAAATTTCATCAACGCAAGTGTATACGCATGTTACAAAAGACCAATTAAAAAAAGTCTATAATGCAACACATCCACGGGCTTAAATGTTGAAAGGGGACACTTTATGACAACGATATTTGCAGTGCATCATAAAGGTGAATGCGCCATGTCCGGTGATGGGCAGGTTACGTTAGGAAATTCAGTAGTGATGAAGCATACAGCAAGAAAAGTCAGGAAAATCTTCAATGGTAATGTCCTTGCAGGTTTCGCAGGCTCTGTTGCAGATGCATTCACCTTATTTGAGATGTTCGAAGCAAAGCTTGAGGAGTATAATGGCAATCTTCAGCGTGCTGCCGTCGAAATGGCAAAACAATGGAGAAGTGACAATGTATTGAGAAAGCTCGAAGCCATGCTAGTCGTCATGGATAAGGACCATTTGCTGCTCGTTTCCGGTACCGGGGAAGTCATAGAACCTGATGACGGGATTCTTGCCATCGGATCAGGCGGCAACTATGCACTTGCTGCCGGCAGGGCATTGATGCGATTCTCCAGTGAGCATTTATCTGCGAAGGAAATTGCCCAATCATCTTTACAAATTGCAGCGGAAATTTGTGTATTTACGAATACGAACATAATCGTGGAAGAGTTGTAAGGAGGAGCGCAAATGTCAAATAAAGCTAATTTAACACCGAGGCAAATCGTCGAAAAACTGGATCAGTATATCGTGGGGCAGCGTGATGCAAAACGGGCAGTGGCAGTGGCTCTTCGCAATCGCTACCGACGTTCCCTTCTCTCGGATCAACTTCGTGATGAAGTCGTTCCGAAAAACATATTAATGATTGGACCGACAGGAGTCGGGAAAACAGAAATAGCTCGGAGAATGGCTAAATTGGTAGGTGCTCCTTTTGTAAAAGTTGAAGCAACGAAATTTACGGAAGTCGGATATGTCGGAAGGGATGTAGAATCCATGGTCCGTGATTTGGTGGAGACTTCCGTCCGCCTCGTGAAGGAAGAAAAGATGGCCAGCGTAAAAGAACGTGCTGAAGAAAATGCCAACCGCCGTTTAATTGAGCTATTGGTGCCATCTGCGAAAAAACAAAGTAATTTCAAAAATCCTCTTGAAGTCTTTTTTGGCGGCAATAGCAATCAAGATGAACAGGACCCGGAAGAAAATTCCGAAGATTTAAGTTTGCAGGAAAAAAGAAAAATCGTCGCTGCAAAGCTTGCTAATGGTGAGCTCGAAAGTGAAATGATCACGGTTGAAGTGGAAGAACAGGCTGCTTCAATGTTTGATATGCTCCAGGGTTCGGGAATGGAACAAATGGGGATGAATATGCAAGACGCTTTAGGCAGCTTGATGCCGAAAAAAAGCAAAAAGCGCAAATTGAAAGTAAGTGAAGCAAGAATCGTTCTAACAAATGAAGAAGCGGGCAAATTGATTGATATGGATGATGTCACCTCAGAAGCCGTTTACGGTGCTGAGCAAAACGGGATCATCTTTATCGATGAAATCGACAAAATCGCCAGCAAGCAGTCTGGAAGCTCTTCAGCCGATGTTTCCAGGGAAGGTGTTCAAAGGGATATATTACCTATTGTAGAAGGCTCGACGGTCGTGACGAAGTATGGTTCCGTAAAGACGGATCATGTCCTGTTCATTGCGGCAGGTGCCTTCCATATAGCGAAGCCATCCGATCTTATCCCGGAACTGCAGGGGAGATTTCCAATCCGGGTGGAATTGAACAAACTGACCGTTGATGACTTTGTGCGGATTCTCCATGAACCTGATAATGCATTGTTAAAACAATATGTTGCTTTATTGGAAACTGAAGGTATAGAAATTGAATTTTCTGACGATGCTGTTCGTAAGATAGCTGAAGTGGCCTTCGAAGTAAATCAAAATACAGATAATATTGGTGCAAGACGGCTTCATACCATTTTGGAACGGTTGCTTGAGGACCTGTCGTTTGAAGCTCCCGAAATCACAATGGAGAAGATTACGATTACACCACAATATGTCGAAGGGAAGCTGGGTTCTATCGCACGGAATAAAGATTTAAGTCAGTTTATCCTTTAAGAACGAAACAATGGCAAACATTTGCCGATGTAATGAACATACAATTACGGAAATACAACTTCATAGTTATGTGAACCATGGTATTTTTAGGAGGAACAAATCAAATGAACTTATTAGCAAAAACAAGAAAAATCAATGCAATGCTCCAAAAGGCAGCCGGTAAAGCCGTTAACTTTAAAGAAATGGCAGAAAGCTTGAGTGAAGTTATTGAAGCAAATGTATTCGTCGTTAGCCGCCGCGGGAAATTATTAGGAATAGCTGTAAGTCAGCAAATCGAAAATGAGCGCATGTACAAGATGTTGGAAGATAAACAATTCCCTGAAGTGTACACAAACAACTTGTTTAATATTCCTGAAACATCTTCCAATCTTGATATTGAGAGCGAATATACTGCGTTTCCAGTGGAAAACAAAGAGCTTTTCAAAACGGGATTAACAACAATCGTACCAATCATGGGTGGAGGAGAGCGTTTAGGAACTTTGGTTCTTGCCCGTTTACAAGAAAAATTCCACGATGACGATTTAATTTTAGCCGAGTATGGTGCGACTGTAGTCGGTATGGAAATTCTTCGTGAGAAATCAGAAGAGATTGAAGAGGAAGCCCGCAGTAAGGCTGTCGTTCAAATGGCGATTTCCTCGTTATCGTATAGTGAATTGGAAGCTATCGAGCACATTTTCGAAGAGCTAAAAGGAAATGAAGGTCTGCTTGTAGCATCTAAAATTGCAGATCGCGTAGGTATCACCCGTTCAGTAATCGTTAACGCACTAAGGAAATTGGAAAGTGCAGGAGTCATTGAATCACGTTCCCTTGGAATGAAAGGTACTTATATCAAAGTATTGAACGATAAATTCCTGCTAGAATTAGAAAAACTTAAAAATAATTAATACCAAAAAGGCAATCCTTGCAATAAGGCTGCTTCAAAATGTAGACGAACTCGATGAAGACCGGGTTCGCCTGCATTTTTTTTTGATTTGATTTGCCTCTCGCAACACTTCGCTTGGATTTTACTTTTAGGGAGTATACCATTAGACTGAATTTTTTTAAAGAAAAGAGGTATTTCGGATTACCGAACCTTGACGATAATGTGAAAATAGGAGTGTTTTCCCAATAGGCCAGTTAAATTCTTCTTGAAAAGGGTAATTATATTATTATAACTACTCAACTAACGGACAATCGATACTTTTGATTGAAGAGTTGGTTTTTTGAACTTCCCTCCAAAGCAGATTCGGTTTTTAGCCATTTGCCGAATTTGTCGAAATGCTGGCCGATGTTTAACTCTCTCTTTTTTTAAAAAACTGAATAAATGGATAACTTGTATTTTTTGATGAATTCCTTGCTGTTAAAAGGGTGAGGCAAGTAATATGGAAAAAATTACTTTAAATTTATTTGAAAATTAGTTCTAAAGTATCAGGTATATGGATACGTTTTTCGATATGATAAATAAGCTAATAGAAGTAAAATTTGGGTAAAATGTAGAATACCCTAACAAAATGTAATAAACCGTAATATTATACCTTGAATAATCCTATGAAAATCGTCAAATTTGAGCATTTTGTGACATTTTTCGACTATAATAGGACTAAAGTCTGTGTTTAGTTTATAGACATAGTTATTTTGTTTCTTTAAAATTAAACCATGAAAGCAATGGTTTAATTTAATGAAAAAGTAATTATTTGTTATAAATAGAAAGAGGTGAATGGTATGGAACTATTTTCAAATACTTTTCGATCACTTGAAAATGCTCTTGATTATTCTAATACAAAACAAAAAGTCATTTCACAGAACATAGCGAATTCGGATACGCCTAACTATAAAGCTAAAGAGGTCGATAAAACACAATCTTTTAAAGCGGAGCTCGAATCTTCACTAGAATCATATCGAACAGATGTCAGGCATCTTGCCTTCACCCCTGAAGACAGTCAGGGATCAACAATCGTGACAAAGAAAAATGTCCAATACAACAATAATGGCAATAGCGTGGACGTAGATAAGGAAATGACGGATCTTGCGGCCAATCAAATTTATTACAATGCTGTATCCGACAGGCTATCAGGTAAATTCAAATCATTGGAGAATGTAATTAAGGGAGGTAAGTGATGGGGATTTTCCAAAGTATAAATATGACCGGCTCCAGCCTGACCAGTCAGCGGTTAAGGATGGATGTAATCTCTGCAAATATGGCTAATGCGGAAACCACCAGAGGCGAATATGATGCGGAAACGAAATCATGGAAGCCGTACACAAGAAAAGCGGTCGTGCTGCAAAGCAAGGAAGAGGGTTTTTCCAGTTTCCTAAACGCCGCATCCAAAAAAACGAGCGGGGTTGGAAATGGTGTCAAGGTGACGGAAATCGTAAAAGATCAAACCCCCTATAAACTGGATTATAATCCCGATCATCCAGATGCCAATGAAGATGGATACGTTGAAATGCCAAATGTCGATCCACTAAGGGAAATGGTGGATTTAATGAGTGTCACGCGCTCATACGAGGCTAATGTGACCGTGTTGAATGCCTCAAAGGGAATGATGATGAAGGCATTGGAAATAGGCAAATAAAAAAATGAATGGAGAGTGTTGATGTGGAGGGGATTTCGCTATCGCCTGTCAGCAATGCCGGGAATGTACTGAAAAAAGAACAGAGCAAGATTAATACACCATACGAAGCACAGCAAAATTTTGCGTCCGTCTTAAAAGAATCAATGAATAAAGTTAATGAAACACAGGTGGCATCAGATGACCTGACGACTAAACTGGTGAATGGAGAAGATGTTGAGCTTCATTCGGTGATGATAGCTTCACAAAAAGCCAGCATTACGATGCAGGCTACATTAGAGGTTCGGAATAAGGTGGTTGAAGCCTACCAGGAAATGATGAGAATGAGTATCTAGCATTCATTTTTTTAAACCTCATTTATATAGAGAAAAAATGACCAGGGGGATATGCATCCCCCATCATAAATTCATAGACTGACCGGGGGATTTAAATGAATGATGCACTAATGAATATGAAAAATAAAATAACTGCATACTGGTCGAGCCGGAGTAAAAAGCAAAAAATGCTGATGATTGGTTCCGCCGCTTTAATGATCATCATCATTTCGGCCGTTTCGATCCTGACCACGCGCACGACGCTGGTACCCTTATATTCCAATCTAACACCTTCGGAAACGGGGAGCATCAAAGAGAACTTAGACAGTCAAGGAATCAAAAATGAAATTACGGAAAATGGTACGACGATAAAAGTTCCTGAAGAAAGCGTGGATACGCTTAAAGTGGAATTGGCCGCTGAAGGAATTCCTGATTCGGGCAATATCGACTATTCATTTTTTAGTCAAAGTGCTGGAATCGGGATGACCGAAAATGAATTCAATGTCATTAAATTGGACTCGATGCAAACGGAGCTGGCCAGTTTAATTAAGAAAATAGATGGAGTACAGGATGCAAGCGTGATGATCACGCTTCCTGATAAAGGCGTATTTGTAAGTGATGCAGCGGGGGAAGCTTCGGCATCCATTGTACTGAATACGAAACCGGGATATAAATTTGAAGAAAGCCAAATCAATTCGCTTTATCATCTTGTTTCGAAAAGCGTTCCGAATCTCCCTACCGATAATATCGTCATCATGAATCAAGACTTTGAGTATTATGACCTAGAAAATGAAAATTCTTCTTTCGCGTCGGCATTTGCTTCTCAAAACGAGATAAAAAAAGAAATAGAACGTGATATCCAAAGGCAAGTTCAAAATATGCTCGGAACGATAATGGGTCGGGATAAAGTGGTCGTTTCCGTCACGACGGACATCGATTTCACACAAGAAAACCGGGAAGAGAATTTAGTGGAACCGGTCGACAAAGAAAATATGGCCGGAATCGAGATTTCCGCGCAAAGGATCAATGAATCGTATAGCGGGGATCAAGCGGCTGCCGGGGGCGTTCCGCAAAGTGAGGACTCCTCAGATTCATTGGGATCTTACTCATCAGGGAGTAACGGATCCGGTGATTATGAAAAAGTGGATGAAAAGATAAATAGTGAAGTGAACCGGATCAAGAAGGAAATAGTGGGTAGCCCTTATAAAGTGAA
Organism: Peribacillus simplex; assembly: GCF_001542915.1. Lineage (GTDB taxonomy): Bacteria > Bacillota > Bacilli > Bacillales > DSM-1321 > Peribacillus > Peribacillus simplex_B. The sequence continues at coordinate 86,265 of NZ_LNNH01000059.1, forward strand.
GGACTTGGGCATACAGGTCATGGTCGAGCCGCCGAAGGCAAACGACCCCAATTCTCTATCTCAACAGAGTGTGGATGATATCACCCAGATTCTCGGGACGATTATCCGCACGACAATCGAGAAAAAGGCTGAAGGGGAAGAGCTGACGGACGAAGAGCTGACGAATAAAATAGCGATTTCTGTTCAACCGTTCAACGGGAAAATGAAACTGCCGAAAGAGGAAGCCAATTCTTCGTTGCCAATGTGGGCTTACATAGTCGGAGGAGTGCTGATACTTGCCATTATCATTCTCTTAATCTTATTCTTCCGTTCCCGCAGGCAATCCGAAATGGAAGAGGAATATGTGGTGGAAGAGGAAGAGGTCGTATTCGATGTACCGGATTTGAACAAGGAAAAAGAAACGGAAGCATCTTTAAAGAGAAAACAACTGGAGAAACTTGCAAAAGAAAAACCAGATGAATTCGCAAAATTATTAAGAAGCTGGATAGCGGAAGATTAGGAGGCTGGGCAAGTGACAGACAGAAAGAAAAAGGCCGGATTGACTGGTAAGCAGAAAGCCGCCATCCTCCTTATTTCATTAGGCCCGGATGTTTCTGCATCCGTATATAAGCATCTATCCGAAGAGGAAATTGAGAGGTTGACCCTTGAAATCTCGGGAGTGAGAAAAGTGGAATCGCATGATAAAGAAGAGATTCTTGAGGAGTTCCACAACATTGCTTTGGCTCAGGATTATATTTCCCAAGGCGGGATAGGGTATGCAAAGCAAGTGCTTGAAAAGGCGTTGGGATCCGATCAGGCAGCGGCCATCATTAACCGGTTGACATCTTCCTTACAGGTACGGCCGTTCGACTTTGCAAGAAAGGCAGATCCAGGCCAAATATTGAATTTCATCCAGAATGAACATCCGCAGACCATTGCATTGATCCTGTCGTACCTAGACCCGGCACAAGCTGGACAAATATTGTCTGAGCTCCCGCAAGAGGTACAGGCTGATATTGCGAGAAGGATCGCGTTAATGGATAGCACCTCGCCGGAAATCATCAATGAAGTGGAGCAAATACTCGAAAGGAAGCTGTCTGCGACCGTGACTCAAGATTATACGCAGACCGGTGGAGTAGAGGCGGTTGTCGATGTGTTGAACGGTGTGGATCGCTCAACCGAACGAACGATCTTGGATGCCCTCGAAATCCAGGATCCCGAGCTTGCTGAAGAAATCAAGAAACGGATGTTTGTTTTCGAAGATATCGTGACCCTTGATGGCAGAGCGATTCAGCGTGTGGTCAGGGAATCTGAAAACGAGGACCTTAAACTTTCCCTTAAAGTGGCAAGTGATGAAGTAAAGGAAATTGTTTTCCGAAATATGTCAAAACGGATGGTCGAAACGTTCCAGGAAGAAATGGAGTATATGGGACCTGTACGTTTGCGAGATGTTGAAGAAGCCCAATCAAGAATCGTTGCGGTCATCCGCCGATTGGAAGAAACTGGAGAAATTGTGATTGCCCGCGGTGGAGGGGATGATATCATTGTCTAGGATCATAAAATCCCGGCAGGCACAACGAGAGGACAGTAGAAAGGTCACGATAAAGGTGCGTCCTTTCGACTTTTTTCAAGCGGGCAATGAGGATGAGGAGCAAGGCCTTCACCATTTTCAATCTGGTGAATTCCTGAATCATGCCAAACAGGAAGCTGAAATGTTAATACTGGAGGCTCAGCAACAAGCGCAAGCGATTGCTGCCGGTATTCAGAAGGAACGTGAGAATTGGGAAAACGAAGAAAAGCTGATGTATATCGAACAAGCCCAAAAAGAAGGCTATCAGCAAGGAGTCGAAGATGGCATCCAAAAGGGCTATAACGAAATCGCAGGTGAAGTCGCCTATGCGAAAGACGTGGTGGAATCTTCAAAAAAAGATTATCGCCAGCATATCGAATCCTCGGAAACCGTAATTTTGGACCTTGCCATGAAGGTGGCGGCGAAAATCATTGGAAGCGAGATCGAAAAAGATGATGCGTCCTTTCTATCGATCGTCAAGAACGCGATCAAAGAGGTGCGGGATTACCGGGAAGTGCAATTGCACATCCATCCTGTTCACTACCAATCGATTCTTTCCCACAAGGAAGAATTGATCGCGATCTTTCCGAGGGATACGGAGTTGTATATCTTTCCCGATGATGAGCTGGAAGAAAGCAGCTGTATTATCGAATCCGAAAAGGGAAGGATAGATGCAAGCGTCGATAGTCAGCTGGAGGTAATCAAAACGAAACTAACTGAATTGCTGGAAGGGGAGCAAAAATGAAAGCTTTGGATCTATTGCCCTTGGTCGAAGATGTCGATCCATACAAACATTATGGACGGGTCAAACGGGTCGTAGGGTTAATGATAGAATCTCAAGGCCCTGAAAGCTCTGTAGGTGATGTTTGCTATATCTATACGGGCATGCAAAAAAAGAAAAATCGAATATTGGCGGAAGTCGTCGGGTTTCGTGATGAGATGGTCATCTTAATGCCATTTACGGCAGTTAGTGATATAGCCCCGGGGTGCATGGTTGAAGGGAGCGGGCGGAGCCTGGAGATTAAGGTTGGCAGCGGCTTGATTGGCAAGGTGGTTGATCCATTGGGGCAGCCAATTGATGATTCCCTGCTCCCGAAAGGCCTCGCTACCGTTCCTGTTGATCAAGATCCGCCCAATCCGATGAAACGTCCCCCGATTCATGAGCAGATAGATGTAGGTGTCCGGGTGATTGATAGTTTATTGACCGTCGGAAAAGGTCAGCGAGTTGGCATCTTCGCAGGGAGCGGTGTCGGGAAGAGTACACTGCTTGGCATGGTGGCAAGGAATACGACCGCTGATATAAACGTAATCGGCCTTGTGGGTGAACGTGGCCGTGAAGTTCGTGAATTCATTGAAAAGGATCTCGGTCCAGAAGGACTGGCGCGATCGATCGTTGTTGTTGCGACTTCCGATCAGCCGGCGCTGATGAGGATAAAAGGAGCATTGACGGCAACGGCAATAGCCGAATATTTCCGTGATAAAGGATTGAACGTAATGCTGATGATGGACTCGGTCACAAGGGTTGCAATGGCCCAGAGGGAAATCGGGCTGGCCATTGGCGAACCACCAACGACCAAGGGGTATACCCCATCCGTTTTCGCCATTTTGCCTAGGCTTTTGGAAAGGACTGGGACAAATCAGTTAGGAACGATTACAGCTTTTTATACGGTTCTAGTCGATGGTGATGACATGAATGAGCCGATTGCCGATGCAGTGAGGGGAATATTGGATGGTCACTTCATACTTGACCGAGATTTGGCCAATAAAGGACAGTTTCCCGCGATCAACATCTTAAAGAGCATCAGTCGGGTCATGAATAACATTGCCCAAGATAGGCATAAGAAATCCGCAGAAAAACTGCGGGCAAACTTATCAACTTATATGGAGTCGGAAGATTTGATCAATATAGGTGCTTATAAAAGAGGATCATCAAAACAAATTGATGACTCGATTACGCGCTATCCGGAAATCATCTCTTTCTTAAAGCAGGGGACTCATGAAAAGGCGGCCAAGGATGATAGTATCAATGCCCTGGTCGGATTGATGGAGAAAGGTGATCAGTCATGATTTATCAATATAAATTCGAGAAGATCCTGACCATTAAAGAAAAGGAAAAAAACGACGCATTGGCTAAATATAATGCTGCTGTAAAACGATTTGAAGAAGTGGCAGAAAAATTGTATCGTCTCTTGAAGAAAAAAGAAGAGTTGCTTGACTTTCAGCAGGAAAAGCTGCGAAATGGTTTATCGATCCAGGAGATTCGTCATCATCAGTTATTCATGGATAATCTGGAGATACTGGTGAGCCATTGCCAACAGGAAGTCATTGAATCGCGTTACAAAATGAATTTTCAACGGGATGCTCTTATGGAAAGAAATATTGAAGTGAAAAAGTACGAAAAAATGAAAGAAAATGATTTTCTTAAATTCCTCGATGTCATAAAGGAAGCTGAGAATAAACAAATGGATGAAATATCAATCCGCCAATTCTTAAGCAAAGGCGTTAGGTGATAGAATGCGTAAAAAAATCGAATCTAATGGAATGGAAGAATTGGAAGAAAGCAAGATAAGTAAGTTTCAATGGTTTCTTGTCATTTTCATACCGTTAATCTTTGCTGTAACTGTAGCATTGATCGTTTTAACAGTTGCAGGAGTCAATGTGGCGGATAAGGCCAAGGAAATGTCCGCAAAAATTCCCTTCATTGAATCGGGGAAAAAGGATGAGGAAAAAGGAAATGCAGACCGGAATGATGAGAAAGTTTCAATCAAACTGGAAAAATTGGAAACGGAAATTGAAACCAAGCAAAAAGAGATAGACAAGCTTGAAGGCATCATCGATACACGTGACAAGACCATTGAAAAGGCTGAAGCAGAAAAGCAGCAGCTTCAATTGGAAATGAATCAACTCAAGGTTAGTCAGAGCGGCAATGCCAAGGCTTTCAAAGATATCATCCGCACCTATGAAACGATGGCCCCTAAGAAGTCTGCACCAATCATTACTGAAATGAATGAGCAAGACGCATTGAAAATTCTCTCAAGCATGAAGGCGGCCACATTAGCCAAGGTATTGGAGAACATGTCAACTGCGGATGCCGCAAGGTTAACGAAGAGGCTTACGGAACAAAGCACGCAAGAGGAAAGTTGAGGGAGGTGAGGATAGATGAATTCAGCCATTAATGCCTTTCTCCCGTCTGTATCGGCAGGTCAAAAGGTTACGTCAAAGCAAAACCAACCAATCCATTCCGGTTTTGGCTCAGTCCTTCAATCTGTTGCGGGGGCAGAAGCATCCCCTCCATCTGAAAGCCTTGACGTTCTTGAGGGAAGATTGTCCGCATTAGGGGAATTGCTTGATTTTTTGAAAAGCGGCACGTTGATGGACGGTGAGGAAGAGGCAGTTGTTGAAGGGGGTGCAGCTAATACCCAAGAAGATATCAGCAACCAACTTTTGCGGGTTCTAAAAAAAATAACTGGAAACGATGAAGATAGCCTTTCTGAATTCCTTTCCAGCATAGAAGAGCTGGATTTAGAGCAAGAACAAGATGATTTGGACCTGAAATCTCAAAGCCTGGTATCGGGCAATGTCATGGAACTATATACCCTCCTAAAAAAAGTCTCGGTGTTTAGTGAAGAAGAATGGCATAAGCTGCCAATCCCTGGTGGGGCGAATTTGTTGAAATTGGTAAAAATCCAAAATTTGCTATCAGAGAATAAAGAGATGACGCAAGATGAAGCGGTCATCCAGAAGCAACTGAAAAACCTGCTTGAAGGGATGACCGGCAAGCTGGAAAAATGGCTATCCCATCAGCAAAAAGCAAATCCTGAACCTGATCAAACCAATATTTTGGGTACGGCACGAACTAACCAAAATGAAATCCTGAAAAGCGCATTCTTGACATTCTCAACAAGCGAGAAGGGAAGCAAGGAAACTAAAAGCGGCAGCGGTTTAGCTGTGAAAACCGTGGATGGGGGCCTCTTTCAAGGCACAGGCATACCTTTGACCATGACGAAGCTGGAACAATTCGTACTGACCGTTTCCAAAGGGGAGCAAACAGTCAGCCAAGAAGAATTCGTTAAGCAATTCGAAAATATTTTGGGCAAGGCAAATTTCAATGCGCATAACGGTGTAAATAAGCTGTTGATCCGGTTGAATCCGGAACATCTAGGAACCTTGAGAATCGAATTGATCCAAAAGGACGGGCTGATGTCAGCAAGGATATTGGCCACTACTGCACAGGCAAAGGATATGCTCGAGAAGCAGATTCATGGATTGAAGCAAGCCTTTAGCGGGCAAAGCATTCAAATCGAAAAAATTGAAATTTCCCAGGCCTTCACCGCTTTCGGTTCCGAGAAATTCTTACAGAAGGATGCGGATGAACGGCACGAGCGACAGCAGCGTAAGGAAGAAAGCAACGATGAGGGAGAAGGCGAATTTACAGGCTCCCTTGCTGAAGCTCTGCTAAATATGGAAGTGTAGAGGTGAAAAAATGACGACCATCGATACATCACTTTTATTATCGAATAATCAACAGGACAAAAGAAACACGGGCGATGCATTAGGAAAAGATGACTTTTTGAAATTGCTGCTCACCCAGCTGCAAAACCAAGATCCTTCAAGTCCAATGGACAATACCGAATTCATTGCCCAAATGGCGACATTTTCATCACTCGAACAGATGATGAATCTGGGGACGAAAATGGATGAAATCATCGGGATCAATCAACAAAATAGTTTAATGAATTATAACTCCTTTGTCGGGAAAGAAGTCACGTGGCATAAATTGGATGAGGGCGATGATAACCTTGCGATAGAAGAAGGAAAAGGAATCGTGAAATCCATTCAATATAAGGGCGAGAATGTGTATTTCCTTTTAGAAGATGGCACAAAACTTACACCGGCCAATATTTCCGCTATGGAACAAACAAGTACGACTTCGATTGGCCTAACTGCAGCAAGCGAGTTAATCGGGAAACGGGTAAGCTGGAAGGATGAAAAAAATGGAGATTCGTCAGCAATCGTTGTCTCTGTGTCCATGAATAAAGGCAAGCTGCAAATAGAAGTGGATGATGAAAGCAAAACCAAGCTGTCCTATGAGCAACTGACGGAAATTGCCAAACCATAAAGGGGCGGGAAAATGAATAAACTTGGTTTCCAAGCAAATCCCGCTCAGATGTTGTCACAGCCAAAGTTACCTTTGCGCCAAAGGCAGATCATCCCTCAAGGATTTCAGCACCATTTTCAAGCCGCCGTGTCCCCTATTGAAAAATTGACCATCAGTAAACATGCGCAAATGAGGATGAATGAAAGAAATATCCAAATAGCGCCGCAAATGTGAGGGGAAATAGAAGTAAAAGCAGATGGGGCCAAAAAGAAGGGTGTGACCGAATCTCTTGTCATTACGGATAATGCTGCGCCCATAATAAGTACGAAAAATAACAAAGTCATTACGGTCATGGATAGGGATGAAGCATCATCGTAAATTTTCACGAACATTAAGGGAACCATCATTTTGGATTGATGGAATAGTAGGCTGGACCTAATATAGGAAGTCTCGACTGTGGAATGACGGAAGCGGTCGCAAAAAGAAAGGGGAGCTTTAATATGCTTCGTTCAATGTATTCGGGAATAAGCGGATTAAAAAACTTACAAACAAAATTGGATGTTATCGGCAATAACGTCGCCAATGTCAATACTTACGGTTTCAAAAAAAGCCGTGTGACATTCAGCGATGCGATGAACCAAACGATATCGGGTGCAAGCGCAGCTACAGCCAATAAGGGTGGGACTAACTCGAAACAAATCGGATTGGGCTCCACGATTGCTACGATTGATACCATCCATACTCAATCAAGCTTACAAACGACCGGACGGGATCTTGACTTGGGGATATCTGGCGATGGCTATTTTGTAGTCAAGCAAGGCGATGCACTTTCCTATACGCGGGCAGGAAACTTTTATTTGGATGATAACGGTACCCTAGTAAATGCGAATGGTTTGAAAGTACAAGCTTACAAGGTCGATGAAAACGGGAAACGGTCGAAAACCATCGGCGATGTCGCCGTTAACGTCAATGCCATCTTACCTGCAGTAACCACGACGAAAATATCGGTAAGTGAAAATCTTGCTGCTGATGCCATTGATGGTTCCGTATTCAGCCAGCAAATAAAAGTGGTGGATGGAAAGGGTAAGGAACAGACGGCCACGATTTATTTCCAAAAGACGAGTGATAATAAATGGAACGTTTTTGATGAAGAGCCTGCTGCACTTGGAGATACTTCAGCTACAAAACCAAAACCGTTCACTTCGTTGAATTTCGACGCGAATGGTCAGCTCGTGGCCGCTGACAAAAATCAGCCAAATAAAACGATTAACATAACAAGCGGCAAAGAGGATGACACGAATACAGCGGCTGATGAAAGCGTCCAAAGGGCTCAATTGGATTTTGATTTCTCAAAGCTCACTCAAGTCAAAGGCTCTACAACTGCATTAGTCAACCCGAATGGCAATAAAGAAGGAAAACTGGAAAGCTTCAATATTGGTTCGGCAGGGGAAGTGAATGGCGTTTATTCCAACGGTCTGATCACTACTTTAGGTCAGTTGGCAGTTGCCAAGTTTTCCAATTCATCAGGCTTGACGAAAACGGGGGGCAATACTTTCCAGGAATCGATCAACTCAGGTACGGCAAACATCAATATCCCTGGTGAGGGGCGCGGTGTGATCGCTTCAGGTTCATTGGAAATGTCCAATGTCGATCTGTCAGAAGAGTTCACGGAAATGATTGTTGCCCAACGGGGTTTTCAATCGAATTCCAGGATCATCACGACTTCGGATGAGATATTACAAGAATTGGTTAATTTAAAAAGATAGGTTAAAGGAGGGAGGAGCCCGGTGCTTTTTGCTCTGGCTCCTAAATATCATTATCAAAGTGACAAGACTCAATGGAAAATGCTTTCACGTCAATGCGTTGTACATAGACACAATCGAATCATTGCCTGATACGACCATCTCTTTTACAAATGGCAAAAAGATCGTGGTACTTGAAAAGGAAGAGGAAATGGTCGAAGCTATTATTCAATTTTATCGTACCGTGAATATTCTTGGATTCAGGAAGGGTGTGGAGGAAGGAACATGAAAAAAAAATTAATGACCATAATATTGATCATACTTGTGGCCATCACGCTGGTTGGTGTCATAGCGGTAGTGGTTGTGACAAAGTTATCTGAGCCCACATCTGCCGAAGCTAAACCGAGCATCGACGAAATCGTCAAATCATCTGTTGAAATTCCCGAAATAACAACGAACCTTGACGGAAATGATTATATCAAAATCTCATTTATGGTCCAAACCGAAAATAAAAAGGCAAAAGAAGAATTGGAAAAAAGAAATTTCCAGATGAAAAATATCATCATTACTGAACTGTCCGAAATGAAAGCGGAAGAGTTAACCGGTAAAAAAGGTAAAGAAAAATTACAAAATGTATTAAAGGATAGAATGAATGAATTAATGGAAGAAGGAAAAGTTGAAAAGGTTTATATAACCTCCTCGATTCTTCAATAAGAACAACCTTGCTTCATTAAATAAGAAGGGGAAGCTTTGGAGGTGAATGTTAATGTCCGGGGAAATATTATCACAAAACGAAATCGATGCTTTGCTATCGGCCATTTCAACGGGTGAAATGGATGCAGATGATTTAAAGAAAGAAGAACTGGAAAAAAGAGTGAAAGTGTATGACTTCAAAAGGGCACTCCGTTTTTCAAAGGATCAAATCAGGAGTCTGACCAGGATACATGAGAACTTTGCAAGGTTGCTGACCACTTACTTTTCAGCCCAGCTAAGGACGTATGTACAAATATCCGTTGCTTCTGCAGACCAAATCCCGTATGAAGAGTTTATCCGTTCCATCCCTAAAATGACGATCCTGAATGTGTTTGAGGTGCCACCTCTGGATGGCCGGATCATTCTTGAGGTCAACCCGAATATCGCCTATTCGATGATGGATCGAGTGTTGGGGGGACGGGGCATAAGCGTGAACAAAGTGGACAGTTTAACGGAAATAGAAACGAAAATCATGTCCAATTTATTCGAGAAGGCTTTTGAGAATTTGCAGGAGGCTTGGGGGACGATTGTTGAAATCGAGCCGGTGATGACCGAGTTCGAGGTGAACCCGCAATTCCTTCAATTAGTCTCGCCCAATGATACGGTAGTGGTCATTTCCTTGAATACACAAATTGGTGAAACGAGCGGGATGATCAACGTGTGCATTCCACATGTGGTTTTGGAGCCGATCATACCAAAGCTATCAGCACATTATTGGATGGAAACTGCCCAGAAGGAGAGAATTCCTGAGGAAATCATGATTTTAGAAAAACGGATCAGGAATGCTGACCTTCCGATTGTGTCCGAGCTCGGTTCTACCGATATCACCATCCAGGATTTTTTGTTACTGGATGTTGGTGATGTGATTGACTTAAATAAGGCGATCGAGGAACCTTTGATGATTAAGGTTGGAGGAATCCCTAAATATAGGGGGCAGCCAGGAAAAGTAGGCAAAAAGCACGCCATCCAGATTCTTGATATTTTGAAAGGGGGAGACGAAGATGATAAGTGATGAAATGCTCTCGCAAGACGAGATAGATGCCCTTTTAAAAGGTACAAGTGACATAGAAGATGAGGTGAGCCCTCTTGCGATTGACGAGTATTTATCGATGATGGAACTGGACGCTCTCGGTGAAATTGGTAATATTTCTTTCGGAAGCTCGGCCACGGCCTTATCCACATTATTGAACCAGAAAGTGGACATCACGACACCGACGGTAACCTTGATTGAGAGGGGCCAGATCGCTAGCGAATTTCCGCATCCATATGTAGCGATACAGGTGCAATATACGGAAGGGTTTTCAGGCATCAATATGCTCGTCATCAAACAAAGCGATGCGGCCATCATTGCCGATTTAATGCTTGGCGGCGATGGGCTGAATCCCTCAGATATGCTGGGGGAAATCCAGTTGAGTGCCGTTCAGGAAGCGATGAACCAAATGATGGGCTCGGCCGCGACATCCATGTCGACCATTTTCAGTAAAAAGGTCGATATTTCCCCGCCAAGCATAGACCTGCTTAACTTTTTGAATGGTGAAGGGGAAAACGCGATACCAAATGAAGATTTATTTGCAAAAATCTCATTCCGTCTTCGGGTCGGTACGTTAATCGATTCCAGCATCATGCAGCTGCTGCCTTTGGAATTCGCCAAAGGGTTAGTCTCTGAACTATTGAATGGAACAAACGAAGAGGCCGATATGAAGTTGGAAAAACCAGTGAGCCAGCCAACACACAGCCCCTCACCTGAGCCTGAACGTGTCCAGAGTACGGGATTGAAACCATCACCGGCAAATGACGCTTATGGGCAAGGCGGCTATCAAACGCATCCGGCAAGTCAAAGCCCGAATGTGCCGCAGCACTTTGGAGCCCCATCGGCCCCATCAGGCCCACCGGTGAATGTGCAGCCTGCGAGCTTCACTAGTTTTCAGCCCCATCAGCTTCAAGAGTCTGAATCGAAAAATCTAAGCATGCTGATGGATATTCCGCTGCAAGTAACGGTGGAGCTGGGGAGAACGAAGCGTTCTGTCAAGGATATTTTGGAGCTTTCCTCCGGTTCGATCATCGAATTGGATAAATTGGCAGGAGAGCCAGTCGATATCCTGGTTAACAGCCGTTTAATAGCAAAAGGTGAAGTGGTAGTGATCGATGAAAACTTTGGGGTCCGGGTTACGGATATCATGAGCCAAAGTGAACGATTAAATAAAATCAGATAAATTTGGGGGAAGAAAAAAATGGCGAATAGAATTTTAATAGTGGACGATGCAGCATTTATGAGAATGATGATTAAGGATATCTTGTCTAAAAATGGATTTGAGATCGTCGGCGAAGCAGCAGACGGTGCACAAGCGGTGGACAAATATAAAGAAACACATCCCGATCTTGTAACGATGGATATCACGATGCCAGAGATGGATGGAATCACAGCATTAAAGGAAATTAAAAAGATCAATCCTCAAGCTAAGGTCATTATGTGTTCAGCAATGGGGCAACAAGCGATGGTCATCGATGCGATCCAAGCTGGGGCGAAAGACTTTATCGTGAAGCCTTTCCAAGCAGACCGGGTGTTGGAAGCCATAAATAAAGCATTAAGTTAAGAGGGTGTCTTCATATTGTCTTTTATTAAAAAATGGCTACAGGTCTCATTGATGATAGCAATATTCTTCACTGGGGCCTTGCAGGCTCATGCGGAAAATCTTGATGAAACGGTGAAGGATGTCTATCGACAGCCGAATGCTAACGTGGATAAAGCTGACTCCAAAGACTTACAATCTAACAATCAAGCTTCTAGTCCCGATAAAGTCGGGATAACCGTTTGGGAATTTCTCAGGATGATATTTGCAACCATCTTTGTGGTAGGTCTTCTTTATATATTATTAAAATTCATCAATAAAAAAAATAAATCATACCAAAAGGCAAATTCAGTCGAAAATATAGGCGGTACCAGCCTTGGTGCAAATCGTTCCGTTCAGCTTGTTAAAGTGGGGGGCCGAATATTGGTGATCGGGGTGGGCGAAAATATCCAACTCCTTAAAGAAATCGATGATCCTTCGGAATGCGAACAGCTTTTGCAAGACCATAACGATAAGATCGATCAAATGTTGCAGCCCGGTGCCATGGCAATGAAGCTGAAAAATAAGTGGTTGAAGAAAAATGAATCAAAATCGGCCGGTTTCTCAACCGAATTCAAAAATCAGCTCGATCAAATGTCCGCCAGCAGGAAGAAGCTGTTAAAGGAGCTTGATAGGAAAGGGAGAGACGATGAATGAATGAGTTCATGGAGTTTTTCAAAACTAGCGATCCCGCCAATGTCTCCACTTCCGTCAAGCTTGTCCTGCTCATGACCGTTTTAACGCTGGCTCCCAGCATTTTGATCCTGATGACGTGTTTCACAAGAATAATAATAGTACTGAGCTTTGTGAGAACATCATTAGGTACACAGCAGATGCCTCCGAATCAGGTGCTGGTCGGACTGGCTCTTTTCATGACATTTTTCATCATGGCACCGACATTTCAGGAAGTGAATGAGAAAGCACTGACTCCATTATTTAATGAACAAATAGATTTGGAAGAAGCATATGTGGAGGCCTCGATACCTTTTAAGGAATTCATGAGCGCCCATACAAGGCAGAAGGATCTGGCGTTGTTTTTGGACTATGCTAAGGTGGAAAAGCCTGAAACGATACAGGATATTCCTTTGACTGCGTTTGTACCGGCGTTTGCAATCAGTGAAATCAAAACGGCCTTTCAAATTGGCTTTATGATATTCATTCCATTTTTGGTTATCGATATGGTCGTAGCTAGCGTCCTGATGTCAATGGGGATGATGATGCTGCCGCCGGTCATGATTTCCCTGCCCTTTAAAATCCTTCTTTTCATTCTTGTCGATGGATGGTATTTGGTCGTGAAGTCTTTATTACAGAGTTTTTAAGCGGGTGAAAAAATGAATGCAGAGTTTGTTATTGATATAGCAGAAAAAGGAATATATATGGTATTGATCATTGCTGGCCCATTGATGGTGATAGCTCTGGTTGTAGGGCTTTTAGTAAGCATTTTTCAGGCGACTACACAGATTCAGGAACAGACCTTGGCATTCGTTCCGAAAATCGTGGCCGTTTTGTTGGGACTCATACTTCTGGCTCCGTGGATGCTAAGCCATTTATTATCATACGCAAATGAAATTTTCGGTAACCTGAATCGATTTGTAGGGTAGGGCATGGAAGAACTATTTCCGCATTTTCCTGCTTTTTTATTAATCGTGGTCAGGGTCACCACATTCTTTGTGGCAATGCCGATTTTCTCGTACCGCTCAATACCGGTGCAGCATCGTCTAGGGCTTGGAATCTTTCTTGCCTGGATCATGTACTATACCATTGATGCCCCCATCCTTGACCTGGATGCCACATTTTATTTGTTGATCATTAAGGAGGCACTTGTGGGGCTTTTCATCGGATTTGCTTCCTATATGATTTTATCAGCCGTTCAGGTAGCAGGGGGATTGATTGATTTTCAGTTGGGTTTTTCGATAGCCAATGTCATCGATCCCCAAACCGGGGCCCAAAGCCCGTTGATGGGACAATATCTATATACCATCGCTTTATTATTCCTACTGAGCACGAATGGCCATCATTTGCTTTTGGATGGGATATTTTATAGCTACCAATTCATCCCGATCGATCAATTGTTTGTGCCATTTGGGGATCATAGATTGATAGAATACTTGGCCAAGGCATTCGGAAAAGCGTTCATGATTGCCTTTCAAATGTCGATACCAGTGGTGGGAAGCATTTTTCTGGTGGATGTCACGCTAGGCATCCTTGCAAGGACGGTTCCCCAATTGAATGTATTCGTTGTTGGGATCCCAGTCAAAATCATAGCGGGCTTGGCGGTTATTGTTTTGGTAATGGGAATGATGATGACGGTTGTCACCCAACTCTTCAATTTCTTGCTTGTGACGATGCGTCATCTCATGCAGCTGATCGGAGGCATATGATTTGGACAAATTTCAGCTGGATTTACAGTTCTTCGCAGGTGAGAAGACTGAAAAGGCGACACCGAAAAAACGCCAGGATTCAAAGAAAAAAGGACAGGTGGCAAAGAGTCAGGATGTTAATACATCCGTTAATTTAATTGCTGTATTCGCGGTGCTATTGATTATGGGGCCATATATGTACAACCATCTCGTCGCTCTCATGAAAGATTATCTGCAGCATTTTTCCGTGGCTGGCTTCACGGAGGGTACTGTCCAGATTATCATGATCGAAGTACTGAAGGAAATGGGCCTAGTCCTTGGACCTGTTTTTGCAGCGGCGGTAGTGGCTGGCATTTTGGCTAATGTCATGCAGATCGGGTTCATGTTTTCAACAGAATCCATACAGTTCAAGCTTGAAAAATTGGATCCCATTAAAGGTTTCAAACGTATCTTTTCGATGAGGGCGATTGTTGAATTATTGAAATCGATTCTTAAAATATCCTTTGTTGGTTTTGTTGCCTTTTATGTACTTTGGCAGCGAATGGACGAAATTATGATTTTATCACAGATTTCTGTGGAAGAAGCGATGGCAACGCTGGCGGATATTACGATCAAAGTAGGATTTTATGCTGCCGTGGCTTTATTGTTCATTGCTCTATTGGACTATTTGTATCAGAAATATGACTTTGAAAAAAACATCCGAATGTCCAAGCAGGATATTAAGGATGAATATAAAAATTCCGAAGGCGATCCGCTCATCAAGTCAAAAATCAAGCAAAAGCAAAGGCAGATGGCTGCTCAAAGAATGATGCAGGAGATTCCCAATGCCGACGTCGTCATTACTAATCCGACACATTTTGCCATTGCTTTAAAATATGATGAAGAAAAAGCGGAGGCTCCATTTGTAGTGGCAAAGGGCGTTGACTTTGTCGCTCAGAAAATTAAATTCATCGCTAAAGAAAACGATGTAATCATGGTGGAAAATCGCCCTTTGGCAAGATCCTTATACGATCAGGCGGAATTGGGCCAGGCGATTCCCGAGGAGTTCTTTAAGGCGGTCGCTGAAATACTCGCCTTTGTTTATAAAACCAAAGGTAAGCTGTAAAGAAGTAAAGGTAACCCGTTAGTTAGGAGAGAAAAACATGCGAGCAAGAGATTTAGTTGTTATATCGAGCGTCATCATGATCGTTGCCATGTTGGTCATTCCATTGCCGACATGGTTGTTAAGTATTTTACTCCTTTTGAATATCTCTCTTGCGCTGCTGGTTCTATTGACAACGATGAATATGAAAGAACCTCTCGAATTCTCGATCTTCCCTTCGTTGCTCCTTTTACTGACATTGTTCAGGTTGGGGTTGAATGTTTCGACGACTCGTGCCATTTTGACCTATGGTGATGCTGGCGGTGTCGTAGAAACCTTCGGGTCGTTTGTAGTCGGAGGTAATGTGCTTGTAGGATTAGTTGTGTTCATCATATTGGTCATCATCAATTTCATTGTCATCACGAAAGGATCGGAACGGGTCTCGGAGGTTGCCGCCAGGTTTACACTGGATGCGATGCCAGGGAAACAGATGGCCATTGATGCGGATCTGAATGCTGGGATGATTTCCGAAACGGAAGCACGTGCCAGAAGGGACAAAATCAGTAACGAAGCAGACTTTTATGGTTCCATGGATGGTGCGAGCAAATTTGTTAAAGGAGATGCAATTGCTGGCATCATCATAGTCATCATTAACTTGATTTTTGGGATGATCATTGGGGTCATGCAATTGGATATGGGATTTGCTGAATCCGCCACCCATTTTTCGATGCTATCCGTTGGTGATGGAATCGTCAGTCAGGTGCCGGCCTTATTGATTTCAACGGCTACAGGAATAGTCGTGACAAGAGCTGCCTCGAACGGCAACCTCGGAGCGGATATTGTTGAACAACTGTTTCAATTTCCCAAAATGCTCTACCTGACAGCAGCCACCATCTTCCTGCTTGGGTTATTCACCCCGATTTCCGACTTGTTCACTTTGCCGATTGCAGCTTTGCTAGTCGTAGGCGGGTATACCATTTCCAGGATACCGAAGCAGGACGAAAGCGAAATTCAGGAGATGGAAGAAGTACTTGAAACGGATGAAATGAAAAGTCCGGAAAGTGTCGTGAATCTGTTAAGTGTCGACCCGATCGAATTTGAGTTTGGATATGGACTGATACCTCTTGCGGATGCCAATCAAGGAGGGGACCTGCTGGATCGCGTCGTCATGATCCGCAGACAGCTTGCCATCGAATTGGGGCTCGTGATTCCCGTCGTCAGGATCAGGGATAACATTCAGTTGAATCCCAATGAGTACCGTTTGAAAATTAAGGGGAGTGTCATGGCAAAAGGGGAATTGCTTCTTAATCATTTCTTGGCGATGAGTCCGGGAATCGAGGATGATTCGATCGAAGGGATCGATACGATTGAACCCTCCTTTGGCTTACCGGCCAAATGGATCACGGATGATATGAAGGAACATGCCGAGATGATGGGATATACCGTTGTGGACCCTCCGAGTGTAGTTTCCACACACTTGACGGAAGTCATAAAGGCCAATGCACAGGAATTGTTGGGCAGGCAGGAAACGAAGCAATTGATCGATCACCTCCGGGAATCTTCACCAATCCTTGTAGAGGAAGTGACACCTAATCCCTTGTCGATTGGCGATGTCCAAAAAGTGTTGGCAAAGTTATTGAAGGAAAAGGTGTCAATAAGGAATTTACCGATCATTTTCGAAACGCTTGCTGATTATGGAAAGCTATCAACTGACACGGATTTGCTTACTGAATATGTAAGGCAGAATTTAGCACGGCAAATAACCGGTTCATTTATGACCGATGAAAATAAAATCAAAGTGATAACCTTATCGGGGAAAGTGGAGAAAACGATCGCTGATGGGGTACAGCAAACCGAACATGGTAACTATTTATCACTTGATCCAGTCATATCGCAATCCATATTGGAGGCCATTTCAGCCAAGCTGGAGGAACTGACATTAATGGATCACCAACCGATCTTGCTCTGTTCGCCGGCAGTACGGATGTATGTCCGCCAATTGACGGAACGTTATTTTCCCAATGTGCCGGTCCTTTCATATAACGAACTAGAATCCAATGTAGAAGTACAAAGTATAGGGGTGGTGAATATCGATTGAAGGTAAAGAAATATTTGGCCCCGTCAATGACCGAGGCGATGAAGCGAATTAGGGGGGAGCTAGGCAGTGAGGCGGTCATCTTAAGCTCAAAAGCTGTCTATAAAGGTGGTTTCCTAGGTTTGTTCAAAAAGAGGAACATTGAAGTCATTGCGGCGATCGATCCTGTTTCCGCGCCTCTCCAAACGGTAACCAAGCAAAAAAAGAAGAAGCTGCCTTCCAATCCGCAACTGGAAGATCAAGCACCCGCTGTTTATGAATCCAGGGGGAATTCCGAGTTAATGAAAGAAATCGAAGGCTTGAAAGACATGATTAATCGGATACAGATCCATTCATCTGATCGAAAATTCCCCGAGAGATTGCAGAAAGCCTATGATTCCTTAACGGAGCAGGAAGTGGACCCGGCACTTCGGTCACAAATCATGGATGAATTACTTGAAAAATGGTTCGCTTTCAAGCAAAGAGCGACCGTTGAAGAGGTACAAGCCTGGTTGGAAGAATCGCTGCTGGCGATTTTGGATCAGGTCGAGAACGGACAACCGGGAATGCAGAAAAAGTATATCAATATTGTCGGGCCAACAGGGGTGGGCAAGACAACGACTCTTGCAAAGGTAGCGGCAGAAACCATGTTGAAGCATGATAAAAGGGTGGCATTCATAACGACGGATACTTACAGAATTGCAGCCATAGATCAGCTTAAGACGTATGCGAAGATTTTGAACGTTCCGATCGAAGTGGCTTATAACTTGGAAGACTTCAAACGGGCTACTGAACGTTTCTCCCATTATGATTATGTTTTTATAGATACAGCCGGGAGGAATTTCCGCAATCCGCAATATGTCAAAGATCTGAATGAGATCATTCACTTTACAGATGAGATCGAAACCTATTTGGTGCTGTCATTAACCTCCAAGCAAAAAGATATGGAAGATATTTACCGCCAATTTGCAGCCATTCCGATAAAACAGGTCATATTTACAAAAGCGGACGAAACCTCGACTTTCGGTAGCATCTTTAATTTCATACACACGCATAAAGTAGGAGCCGCTTATATAACAACTGGCCAGAATGTTCCGGATGATATTGAAATTGCGACATCATCACAGCTATTGAAAATGGCTCTTGAGGCAAAAAAATATGAAAGACCAAGCTGAGAGCCTGCGAAGGAGACTGGAAGCCCTGCAAAAACAAACAATGGCAAGAACCATTGCCGTTTTAAGTGGCAAGGGCGGTGTCGGTAAATCCAATTTCTCCTTGAATTTTTCAATTGCCTTATCCAAAAGGGGAAAAAAAGTATTGCTGTTTGACATGGACATCGGCATGGGGAACATAGATATTTTAATCGGGGGGCATTCCCCCTTCAGTATTATCGATTTCTTTGAAAATGGTCGCAGTTTGCAGGAAATCATCACCGCTGGTCCAGGTAATATTTCAATCATCACTGGCGGA
This sequence comes from Peribacillus simplex, assembly GCF_001542915.1. Taxonomy (GTDB): domain Bacteria; phylum Bacillota; class Bacilli; order Bacillales; family DSM-1321; genus Peribacillus; species Peribacillus simplex_B. The sequence continues at coordinate 105,001 of NZ_LNNH01000059.1, forward strand.
ACGGGCCTGTTGAATCTCTTTTCACTTGATGAAGTGAAGTTTGCGCGTTTCAATGAAGAATTCAGTTCATTGATGGCGAATTACGATTATATATTATTTGATATGGGCGCGGGCATTACGCATGATTCGCTGAAATTCCTATTATGTGTCGATGAATTATTCGTGATTACGACCCCGGAGCCGACTTCCATCACGGATGCCTATTCTGCAATGAAATATATTCATTCGATCAATAAAGAGATTCCATGTTTCCTTGTGTGCAATAGGATATGTTCAAGCAAGGAGGGGAAGGAAACGATTAAGCGTCTGCAAAATGCCTTCATGAAATTTTTAGATCTTGAAACGGTTGCATTAGGTTATGTACCAGACGATAGGACCGTTTCAAAAGCCGTTACTAAACAAATGCCATTTATCCTTTTCGACCCTGAAGCCGATGTATCCCGAGCCATCATGGACATTGGGACGAGATATGCAAACCATTCATTTGGGGGGGATATGACTTTGCCTAAAGGTCATTTCCTCCGAAACATGAAAAGATATTTTCTTGGAAGGTAGGTCTCCTTACATGGATAAAGTAAGAGTATTGATAGTGGATGATTCTGCGTTCATGAGAAAGCTAATTTCAGAGTTTTTATCGGAAGAAAGCAGGATTGAGGTCATTGGAACTGCGAGAAATGGAAAAGATGCTTTAGAAAAAATCAAGGCATTGAAACCCGATGTCGTGACTTTGGATGTGGAAATGCCGGTTATGGACGGTCTGCAAGCTTTGAACTTGATCATGAATGAATGTCCAACCCCCGTGGTCATGTTATCAAGCACAACGAAGGTAGGTACCGAAAATACATTTGCTGCGATGAGCAGCGGGGCCTTTGATTTTGTGGCAAAGCCTTCCGGTGCCATTTCACTTGATTTGCATAAAATCAAGAAGGAACTTCATGAAAAAGTTATGGCAGCAAGCCGGGCAAATGTTCACAAACTGCAAAAGAATGCTCTGAATATTGAAAAAAGCCCATCCGTATGGAAAAATAATAGTAAAATAGAATTAGTTAAATTGGTTAAAAAACAAAAAAATGAACGAAACTGGTCCGATGGAAATGATAAGGTCATTGTCATCGGTACATCCACTGGAGGCCCAAGAGCCTTGCAGACTGTTTTGACAGGTCTGCCGGGCGATATCGATGCGTCAATCCTTGTAGTCCAGCATATGCCTCCCGGCTTCACGAATTCCTTGGCTTCCCGCCTGAATTCATTATGCAAGATTCAAGTGAAGGAAGCTGAAGAGGGGGAACTGATCCAAAAGGGCATAGCCTACATCGCTCCCGGAGGTTTTCACTTGAAAGTGAGAAAAGTCGGAATGAATTGGGTGGTTCATTTAGATCAATCGGATTTGCGCAATGGACACCGCCCTTCCGTGGATGTGCTCTTTGAATCCGTCAGTGAAATGAATGATTTTGCCAAGATAGCGGTTATCATGACCGGGATGGGAATGGACGGGGCGAACGGCCTTAAGAAGCTGAAACAAAAGGGCCTTTCAAAAGCGATAGCGGAATCAGAGGGGACATCGATCGTTTTTGGTATGCCGAAAGCGGCAATCAATACCAATTTAATAGATAACATAGAGGATGTAGAAAAAATAGCTAAATCGATAATGGGCTATTGTTAACTCGTGGAGGTGGAGATTATATGGATATGAATCAGTATTTAGAGGTATTTATTGAAGAAAGTAAGGAACATCTTCAAACAGCAAGCGAACAATTGCTGGTGCTTGAGAAGAACCCGGAAGACCTCTCGATTGTCAACGAAATCTTTCGTTCCGCTCATACGTTAAAAGGGATGTCCGCAACGATGGGGTATGAGGATTTGGCGAACTTAACCCATAAAATGGAGAATGTATTGGATGCGATCCGTAACAGTCAAATCATTCTTACGCCTGAAGTGTTTGATGTGATATTTTTAGCCGTTGATGATTTAGAAGCGATGGTCATGTCCATTGCAGAAGGCGGAGATGGAAAAAGAGACGTCTCCAAGGTTGTCCATCAACTGGATTTGATTGAAAAAGGGGAGTCACCAGTCACATCCTCGGCCGCAGAGGTTGCAGCAGCTTCAGCCGTTCTTGATAAGGAGGAAATGAATGAGGGGGAGTATGATGAATTCGAATGGACCGTGCTTCAGCAGTCCAAAGAGCAAGGGTTCAACAGCTTTGAAATCGCAATAGAATTGCGTGCAGATTGTCTGTTAAAAGCTGCCCGGGTATTCATGGTATTTGAAGTGCTTGAAAAAGCGGGTGAAGTCATCAAATCCCATCCGCCTGTCGAACTGTTGGAAGAAGAGCAGTTCGATCAGCAATTCAGCGTCACGATGATAACCAAGGAATCGAGTGAAGAGTTACAGAAAAAAATCATGAAGGTTTCTGAAGTGGATACTGTGGTGATACATAGCCTTGATCTGGAAGTGGCGCGACATGCCAACGTTGAAGAGGATAAAATTGCTGAACTGGATAACAAGGGACAAGAGAAGAATAATGATATGCTTCCAAGCGATGTTAAAGAAAAGAAAAAACAGCCGTCTGTTAAACCTGCATCAAGCAAAACGATCCGGGTAAACATTGAACGTCTTGATATATTAATGAATTTATTCGAGGAGCTTGTAATCGATCGAGGAAGACTTGATCAAATTTCCAATGATTTGGGTAATCAGGAGCTGCATGAAACAGTAGAAAGAATGTCCCGTATTACAAGCGATTTACAAACAATCGTATTGAATATGCGGATGGTGCCAGTGGAAACGGTATTCAACCGCTTTCCTAAAATGGTCCGCCAATTAGCGAGGGATTTAAACAAGAAAGTTGAATTGGAAATCACGGGAGCAGAAACCGAGCTTGATCGCACAGTCATCGATGAAATTGGCGATCCACTCGTCCATTTATTGAGGAACGCCATGGATCATGGAATCGAGACACCTGAAGAACGTCTGGCGAAAGGAAAGAACGAAGAGGGCAAAATCCATCTGAAAGCCTATCACAGCGGAAACCATGTATTCATTGAAATTGATGATGATGGGGCAGGCATTAAAAAAGAGCGAGTTTTGAACAAGGCGCTTACCAATGGAATTATAACGAGGGAAACGGCCGCCACTCTGACAGATAAGCAAATCTATGAATTGATATTCGCCTCGGGCTTCTCGACAGCTGAAACCATTTCGGATGTATCAGGAAGGGGTGTCGGTCTGGATGTAGTGAAAAATACAATCGAGTCTCTGGGCGGCTCTGTCACAATCGATTCAAAAGAGGACGAAGGATCGATATTCCTTATTCAGCTGCCACTTACATTGTCGATTATTTCAGTGATGCTGGTTGCCATCCAGGATGAAAAATATGCCATACCGCTTTCTTCCATCATAGAAACAGCGATCATAAAAAAAGAAGATATCATGAACGCCCATAATCAACAGGTTATAGACTTCAGGGGCAAAGTGCTTCCGCTTCTTTTCCTTAAAGATATTTTTGAAGTGCCGATCAGTCAGGCAGAGGAAGAGTTCCTCTCTGTGGTCATCGTAAGAAAGGGTGACAAATTAGCAGGATTGGTCGTTGATTCATTCATTGGGCAGCTTGAGGTGGTCTTGAAATCACTAGGCAATTATTTAACAAGCGCCTTTGCAATATCGGGAGCGACGATTCTTGGTGATGGTCAAGTAGCTTTAATCATCGATTGCAATACACTGATTCATTGATTGATGAAAGACAGGTGATGTGATGCTGGCTGGGGCATGCCGCATCCAGGATATCGGCAAGCTTCCAACCGCACACTTGAGTTTTTTTAAAAGAGGAGGGGAATAGATGTCGCAGGAAATGAAAGTGATCGTATTCAAAATTAAAGATAAAGAGTATGCCATTCCAGTAGATAAGGTCAGTGGGATTGAAAAGCTTCTGCACATTACGAGAGTTCCGAAGGCGGTCCAATTCGTTAAGGGTGTAATCAATTTAAGGGGCGTCATCACGCCAATTATTGATTTGCGGGTGCGCTTTGGGTTCGAAAAGGTGGAGTACGATGATTCAACAAGGATCATCATCGTCATGCTCGATGATATGGAAGTGGGGCTGATCGTGGACTCTGCCAATGATGTTTTGGATATTCCAGTGAGTAGTATTGAGCCGCAACCTGAAGTTGTTGGCCATTCGGCTTCTGAATACATAAGCGGAGTCGCAAAAATTGAAAAGCGCCTGCTCGTGTTAATAAATTTGGAAAAGGCTTTAAGCTTGGAAGTGACTGAAAATATGTTAAAAGAAGGATAATGAGATGTCATACATTGAGAAAATCAGTCCTCTTCAACTTGATATTTTGAAGGAAATTGGCAATATAGGCGCAGGGAACGCAGCAACTTCGCTTTCGGCCATCCTTAATCGGAAAATCGATATGAATGTCCCGCATGTCCGAATCGTTTCCTTCGGTGAAATGATCGAGATGGCTGGCGGTGCCGATCACGTCGTCGCCAGCATTTTCCTAAGAATAGAAGGGGATGCCTCCGGGAGTATGTTCTTTATCCTTTCACTTCCATTAGCCCAATATTTGATACGGGAGATGGCCGGTGATGACACCTTTTCAATAGATAAGACACCGCATGCCGAACTCGCTCTTTCCTGCCTGCAGGAAATTGGGAATATTTTATCCGGATCGTATCTTTCTTCTTTGGCTGATTTCACACAGTTGAATATTATCCCTTCCGTACCGTCATTGAGCATTGATATGGTAGGAGCGACGATCAGCTATGGGTTGTTGGAACTGTCACAGGAGAGTGATGCAGCGATAGTCATTGATACGGTCCTTGTTAAAGATCAACTATTGGCCGATTCCATTGCCGGTCATTTCTTTTTATTGCCAGACCCGGAGTTTTTTGAAATCATTTTTGGCGCTTTAGAGTTGACGGCTGATGACTGAGTTGTTAAAGGCAGAGGTTGTTAAAGTTGGGATAGCGGATATGAAAATTGTAAAACCTCCCTGTTCGATCCGTACGTCTGGCTTGGGATCCTGCGTCGGAGTTGTCGTTTATGACGAGAAAAAAGCGGTTGCCGGTCTGGTCCACGTGATGCTGCCGGACTCTTCACTCACAAAGACGGGGCAAATCAACGTAGCTAAATTTGCAGATACGGGGGTAAGGGAATTAGTGCAGCGCTTGGTAAAAGCGGGTGCGAGAATGCCTTTCTTAAAAGCGAAGCTGGCTGGCGGGGCGCAAATGTTTCAGTTTGCCTCCGGAGGGGATTTAATGAGAATAGGGCCCAGGAATGTAGAGGCTGTCCGGAAAGAGTTATCTGACTTGCATATCCCAATCGTTGCTGAAGATGTCGGCGGTAATAGCGGAAGGACGATCGAATTCAATTTGCACGATTGTTTATTGAATATCCGTACCGTCAATAAAGGAACAAAAAACATATAGCAAGCCGACTGGGCGTGTGTAAAAAATGCTGTTTGGAGTACAAAACGTATACAATGTAAGGAGGATGTCCAATGTCTCATCTGACCATCGAAGAAGAACAAGTATGTTGGAAAAATTGGATTGATTGCAGAGATCCGCGAGCTGGGGACATTTTGGTCAAGAAATATATCCCTCTTGTTTCCTATCATGTTCAACGCATTTCGGTTAGCCTTCCTAAAAATGTGAGCCGTGATGATATCAGGAGTCTAGGGATGATGGGGTTATTCGATGCCCTGGAACGATTTGATACGAAGCGCGACCTGAAGTTCGATACATATGCTTCATTTAGAATTCGAGGAGCGATTTTAGATGGATTAAGAAAAGAGGATTGGCTTCCACGGAGTGCAAGGGATAAAGCCAAGAAAATTGAGTCAGCCATAGAAAAGCTTGAGCAAAAATACATGAGGAACCTCACTCCAAATGAAATTGCAACCGAATTGAACATACCGGAAGAAGATGTGTACGCTGCGATACAAGGGAATTTCTTTGCAAATGTTCTGTCCATGGATGACCAGGAGCATGATGATAAGGATAGTAAGACTTTTCATATCAAGGATGAAAAAGCGGATTTGCCAGAGGAACATGTATTACGGGAAGAGTTGTATATGGAATTGGCAAAAGTCATAGAGACGCTCAATGAAAAGGAACAGCTTGTCTTACAGCTCTTTTATAAAGAGGAATTGACGTTAACCGAAATCGGGCAGGTCATGAGCCTGTCCACTTCGCGAATTTCCCAGATCCACTCAAAAGCGATTTACAAATTAAGAAACGCAATGAAAGAGCAATAATATCATTCTTCATCTGCGATTGGTAAGTGGGATTGGATGCGGCACCCTTATCAATGATTGTTCCAAAATCACAGAATGTTCGAACTGGACAGACACGTAATGAAAAACCTTTTAGCTTGTCTTGTCCGGTAAAAAGGATGGACAAGTGCCCGTGCAACCAAAATGGAGCGGGGATTCAAGTGAAGATTCAATGAAGGCTTTCATTTAAGCAAGCCAGAGGGCGATTCCTGGTTATTTAGGAGGCAATATGTCAGTATTTTTTATGTTTCTCTTGTTTGTATTGAATATATGCTCCATTTTTGCCATCATCATTTTATATTTGCGCCAAAACCGTCTAGCCAAGCTGGAAAAAGATCAAAAAGCCATCATTCGTGAAATGGAGCAGCTTTTGACCGGTTACTTAATGGAAATGAAGGAAGATAATGAAGCATTGATCAAGGCGTTCACCGAGCCGGCTGCCATGAATGGCCAGCCTTTACCGAAAGAACGGTTCGGGCAAGGGAAAGAACCCATCGGAGAGAAAGAAATTAACCATGACCAAAATACGCCTAAGGGACAAAAGGTTAAAAGTCGTGCCGCCACCAAAAGGCAGGCTATCGACGCTTACAAAAACTCGGCTGCAGAGGATGAGGACAAGCCTTTGCCGCTAATGGCCGAGGACAAGATGGAGCTTTCCCCGGCAGCCCATCCCCCAACGAATGAAGGGGAGCTGGCCGGAAAGGAATTTGCCGATTTATTAAAGTCCTCGTTGCAGGAACCCTCACTGAATGAACAAGTGTATGCATTGGCGGATCAAGGACATTCGTTAGAAGAGATTGCCAAAAAAATGGCCCGAGGTCAAACGGAAATAGAACTACTACTGAAGTTTCGCAAGAATAGATAGAAATATCTTGATTGTGAAGGGTCATTATGATATATTATGAAATGGTGTTAATACACACGCCCCGTGATTCTTGCAGCTGGTGCTGTTTCGACAGTTTCTGTATGAAAATGATCGGGTGCGGAGGAAAAACAAAACCATTTAGGAGGAACTAAAATGTCAGTCATTTCTATGAAACAATTGCTTGAAGCTGGTGTGCATTTCGGACACCAAACACGTCGCTGGAACCCTAAAATGAAGAAATATATCTTCACTGAGCGTAACGGCATCTACATCATCGACCTTCAAAAAACAGTTAAAAAGGTTGAAGAAGCTTATAACTTCGTGAAAGAATTAGCTGCTAACGGCGGTACTGTTCTTTTCGTTGGTACTAAAAAACAAGCTCAAGAATCTGTTAAAGAAGAAGCTATCCGTTCAGGTATGTACTATGTAAACCAACGCTGGTTAGGTGGAACTTTAACAAACTTTGAAACAATCCAAAAACGTATTGCTCGTCTTAAAGATATCGAAAAAATGGAAGCAAACGGAACTTTCGAAGTGCTTCCTAAAAAAGAAGTTATCCAACTTAAAAAAGAATGGGATCGCTTAGAGAAATTCTTAGGCGGTATTAAAGATATGAAGACTCTTCCTGATGCGATCTTCGTTATCGACCCTCGCAAAGAGCGTATCGCTGTTGCGGAAGCACACAAATTACACATTCCACTTGTAGGTATCGTTGATACAAACTGTGATCCGGATGAAATCGATGTAGTTATTCCTGCGAATGACGATGCAATCCGTGCTGTTAAATTATTAACAGGTAAAATGGCAGATGCTATCTTAGAAGCTAAACAAGGTGAAGAAACAGCAACTGAAACAACAACTGCTTAATAAGCAAAAAAAGGTTGCTTATTCAGTAAGAAAAAGGTGATAAGAGGATAATGCCTTTTATCCCTTTTTTTTGCACTAAATAAGCATACATAAATCACCACGCCAATGTTGAAAAGGCAGGCTGATTTTTAAGGGAAAAGGACTTTCGGCCGTTTGGTTTTGTCGATAAGACTGGCTTTTCTGGCAGATAGTTCTGGCATTCTGCCGAGTTTCGTTATTTTCTTTGATAATAACCGTATTTTCTGGCAAAAATGGGTAAAGATTGAATAAACTGCATTTAATTTGAGGAGGATATATATTATGGCAATCACTGCACAATTAGTTAAAGAATTGCGTGAAAAAACTGGTGCCGGCATGATGGATTGTAAAAAGGCGCTTGTACAAACGGAAGGCGATATGGAAAAAGCGATCGATTTCCTACGTGAAAAAGGAATTGCAAAAGCTGCCAATAAAGGCGACCGTATCGCTGCTGAAGGATTGACTTCTATCGTGGTTGACGGAAGCCAAGCGGTCATTCTTGAAGTGAACTCAGAAACTGACTTCGTTGCTAAAAACGAAGGCTTCCAAACTCTTGTTAAAGAATTGGCTGCATTCCTTCTTGCTAACAAACCTGAAAGCGTTGAAGCAGCTCTAGAGCAAACTATGGAAAATGGAGCAAAAGTTGCAGATCATATCAATGCTGCTGTTGCTAAAATCGGGGAAAAATTAACGCTTCGCCGTTTCCAAGTTGTTACAAAAACTGATAGTGATGCATTTGGTGCTTACCTTCACATGGGCGGCCGCATCAGCGTACTATCCGTTGTTGAAGGCACAACTGACGAAGAAGCAGCTAAAGGCGTTTCCATGCATATCGCTGCTCTTAACCCAAAATATATCTCTCGTGACCAAGTCGATGCTAGTGAATTAGATCGCGAGCGCGAAGTTCTTACACAACAAGCACTTAATGAAGGCAAACCAGAAAAAATCGTTGCAAAAATGGTTGAAGGGCGCATCAACAAATTCTACGAAGAAATTTGTGTGAATGAGCAAGCTTTCGTTAAAAACCCAGATCAAAAAGTGGGAGAATTCGTTGAATCAAAAGGCGGAAAACTTCTTTCATTCGTTCGTTATGAAGTAGGGGAAGGTCTTGAGAAACGTCAAGAAAACTTTGCTGAAGAAGTAATGAACCAAGTTAAAAAAGACTAACTGCTAAATAAAAATAGGGAACACTCTGGTGTTCCCTATTTTTTGAAACTTTTTGGCATTATTGCCATTGGAAGCATGAAGAACAATTGAATAAGATTACATAGTTGGAGGGTGTCATGAGTAACGCTAAATATAAACGTGTAGTATTAAAACTCAGCGGCGAAGCATTAGCCGGAGAAGAGGGATTTGGAATCAATCCCGCTGTAATTAAATCTATCGCTGAACAAGTCAAGGAAGTGGCAGAGCTTGATGTGGAAGTGGCTGTAGTTGTAGGCGGCGGAAACATATGGCGCGGGAAGATTGGCAGCGAAATGGGCATGGATCGTGCCAATGCCGATTATATGGGGATGCTGGCGACTGTCATGAACTCTTTGGCTCTACAAGACAGCCTCGATCAACTAGGAATCGAAACGCGCGTGCAGACTTCGATTGAGATGAGGCAGGTTGCGGAACCTTACATTAGACGCCGTGCAATCAGGCATTTGGAGAAAAAGAGAGTCGTGATCTTTGCTGCTGGTACAGGTAATCCTTATTTTTCAACGGATACCACTGCCGCTCTGCGTGCTGCTGAAATCGAAGCTGATGTCATCCTGATGGCGAAGAATAATGTGGATGGCGTCTACAATGCCGACCCTGTTAAGGATAAAAATGCAGTGAAATATGATCAACTTTCCTATCTTGATGTGATTAAAGAAGGCTTGGAAGTAATGGACTCGACTGCGTCCTCATTATGCATGGACAATGATATTCCATTGATCGTCTTCTCGATCATGGAAAAAGGCAATATAAAACGGGCCGTTTTAGGCGAAACGCTTGGAACAATAGTTAGGGGGAAATAAAAGATGCCGAAGCAAGTTATTTCAAATGCGAAAACGAAAATGGAAAAAGCCATTGGAGCGTACACACGTGAATTAGCCAGCATCCGTGCCGGAAGGGCAAATGCCTCATTGCTTGATAGAATCTCGATTGATTATTATGGTTCTCAAACACCGGTTAACCAGGTGGCAGGCATTTCCGTACCGGAAGCTCGACTATTAGTGATCCAACCCTATGATAAAACGGTTTTAGGGGAAATTGAAAAAGCCATATTAAAATCAGACCTAGGCTTAAATCCTTCAAATGACGGATCGATCATCAGGATAGCGATTCCAGCTTTAACGGAAGAACGCAGAAAAGAGCTTGTAAAAGTGGTCAAGAAAGAAGCGGAAGAAGCGAAAATCGCAATCCGCAACGTACGTCGTGATGCTAACGATGACTTGAAGAAGCTTGAAAAAAATGGTGAAATCACGGAAGATGATTTACGCGGCTATGCTGATGACATTCAAAAGATGACGGATGGCAATATCACGAAAATCGATGAGATTACCAAAGATAAAGAAAAAGAAATTTTGGAAGTATAATTCCCACTAATGGAATTGATTAAGTAAAGAGGGCCTAATCCATACTGATCATGTCTTGGTTCTAACATATAGGTGTGCTTAAAAGAGAAAACTGTTATAATAAGGTTTCTCCGATAATGTGTACTCTTTAAGTTAGGATGTTGCATGGGACGTTGGAGGTGGCCCTTTTTTGCATTTTTCACCGGACTTTGACCCGGTGACCGAAAAAAAACTTAATGTGATTACCCGCTTTCAAGCTTCTAATGAAGAAATAATTTTCATAATAATAATATGAGAACCAACTTTTTTTTGATATTATAATATAGATTCTTTTTTGCAAAAATGCTTGATATACATAGCGCACGAAAATATTGCCTTTGTAGAGAGATAAGTACAACCTGATGGGGGACTAACATATGTATTCACTATGGAAGCGTTTCGTTAAAAAAGATGCTTCTTCCGATGTAACAAATAGGATTCAGCATATTCAGCAGTTTGATGTTCCTCAGCATATTGCCATCATAATGGATGGAAATGGCCGTTGGGCGAAAAAAAGGGCATTGCCGCGCGTGGCGGGACATCATGAAGGAATGAAAACTGTTCGTAAAATTACGAAAGTTGCCAATAAATTAGGTGTCAAGACATTGACCGTCTATGCGTTTTCGACGGAAAACTGGAAACGTCCAAAAAGTGAAGTCGACTTTTTGATGAAGCTTCCCCAGGAATTTCTTGGGACCTTTTTGCCTGAGCTCATTTCCGAAAATGTAAGGGTGGAAACCATTGGGGAATTGTCACTACTTCCATCTCACACTCAAAATGCCGTAATAAGGGCAATGGAAGATACGAAGGATAATGACGGGATGATCCTGAATTTCGCTTTGAACTATGGGAGCAGGGGAGAGATTGTATCCGCGGTGAATAGCATTATTCAAGATGCTAAGAATGGTATAATAAAGGAAGATGTATCTGAGCAAATGCTCTCCGGTTACTTGATGACCGAGCATTTGTCCGATCCTGATTTACTGATTCGCACAAGCGGCGAAATCCGTTTAAGCAATTTCATGCTATGGCAGGCCGCTTACACTGAATTATGGTTTACTGAGGTGCTATGGCCTGATTTTAGTGAGGAGCATTTATTACAGGCGATTGAGGAGTATCAAAAGCGTTCACGTAGATTCGGTGGCGTTTAATGCAGAAGGCGAGGAAATTGGAATAATGAAACAACGAATAATTACTGCGGTCGTAGTTGCCGCTATCTTCATTCCACTGGTTATTTTAGGGGAGATCCCGTTTTTATTGACGGTTTATCTATTGGCTTCCATCGGTTTATATGAACTGATGAAGATGAAAAATTTGCGTGTATTCTCATTTGAGGCCATTCTCTCACACCTTTTATTATGGGTGCTTTTATTGCCTGAACAATATTCCGCTTTTTTGGCGGACATTGATTATGATAAGGTGCAAATCTTTTTAATCGGGGTTTTGCTGTTCTTATTGTACACTGTCGTTTCCAAAAATCGATTCACTTTTGATGATGCTGGATTTTTAGTGATTTCCATCCTTTACCTGGGAGTGGGCTTCTACTATCTATTCGAAACACGTGATTCCGCAGGACTGGGACTGATTTATATCTTGCTGACCCTATTTACGATCTGGGCAACGGATTCCGGAGCCTACTTCATTGGCAAGGCTATAGGCAAAAGAAAGCTATGGCCGGAAATAAGTCCAAATAAGACGGTGGAAGGTTTTATCGGCGGGGTATTTTCAGCGATGATCGTCGGTGTGCTCTTTTATGCCTTCTCAAGCCTGGATTACACGTTATTTCAGCTATTATTGATATCGTTGGTGATTGGGGTTTTCGGCCAATTGGGGGACCTTGTCCAATCCGCCTATAAACGTCATTATGGGGTTAAGGACTCGGGAAAGATCCTTCCGGGGCATGGCGGGATATTGGACAGGCTTGATAGTTTGATATTCATTTTACCGATTTTGCATTTATTGCACGTTTTATAATATAAATATAGGCAAGCGTCAGGAATTAGGAGATGAATAAATTGAAAAATATCAGCCTTTTGGGCGCAACAGGTTCGATTGGTCAGCAAACAGCGGATGTGGTGAGGTCACATCCTGAGCAATTCAAAATCGTGGCGCTTTCTGCTGGAAAGAATTTAGATTTGGTGAGGGCTTATATAGAAGAGTTTGAACCGAAACTGGTTTCAGTCCAGGCGGAAGAAGATTATCGAGTATTGAAAAATGAATTTACCAGCCGGAAGGATATCGAATTCATGTTTGGGGATGAGGGATTGACGGCAGTTGCTGTATACGATCAAGCGACGATATTGGTCAATGCCGTCATCGGAAGTGTGGGTCTTTACCCGACGCTCCAGGCAATCAAGGCTAAAAAGGATATAGCCATCGCCAACAAGGAGACTTTAGTGACGGCGGGGCATTTGGTCATGAGTGAAGCGAAAAAAGCAGGGGTGAGATTGCTTCCTGTCGATAGTGAGCATTCCGCAATCTTTCAGGCCCTGCAGGGTGAAAACGATAAAAATATTGAACGTTTAGTCATTACTGCTTCAGGCGGCAGTTTTCGCGATAGAACCAGGGAAGAATTGAAAGGGGTAACGGTGGAAGAGGCGTTGAACCATCCGAATTGGTCGATGGGCGCGAAAATCACGATTGATTCGGCCTCCATGATGAATAAGGGATTGGAAGTAATTGAGGCACACTGGCTATTCGAGCTTCCTTACGATAAAATTGATGTACTGTTACATAAGGAGAGCATCATCCATTCCATGGTTGAATTTCATGACTCCAGCGTGATTGCGCAATTGGGAACACCAGATATGCGCGTACCGATTCAATATGCCCTTACTTACCCAGACAGGATGCCTCTTGGAGGGCGCAAACGCCTGAACTTGGCCGAAGCGGGGAAACTGCATTTTAGTGATATGGATTTCACTAGATATCCTTGTTTGCAATTCGCCTATAAAGCGGGTAAAATGGGCGGAACGATGACAACCGTGCTGAATGCAGCCAATGAAGCGGCAGTTGCCGCATTTTTATCTGGAAAGATATCTTTCCTCGAGATTGAGACACTGATCGAAAAAGCGCTGAATCAGCATTCCGTCATTGCCCTTCCGGATTTAGAAACGATTTCTGAAGTGGATATCATGACAAGGCAGTATATAGAATCCATAGTGAAAGATAGGTGATTGGAACATGCAGACTTTAGAAACGATTATAGCGTTCATCATCATATTTGGCGCTCTTGTATTTTTCCATGAGCTTGGACATTTAGTGTTTGCAAAGCGGGCAGGCATCTTATGCCGTGAGTTCGCAATTGGCTTCGGGCCAAAAGTATTCACGTACAAAAAGCAGGAAACCGTGTATACGATTCGATTGCTCCCTCTTGGCGGTTATGTACGCATGGCTGGGGAAGATGCAGAAAATATTGAACTGAAGCCCGGATATCGCGTTGGATTAATGTTTGATCAGGAAGAGAATGTTACAAAAATCATTATGAACAACAAAGATAAGTATCCTGATATTCGTCTTGTGGAAGTCGAATTGATCGACCTTGATCATAAACTAATCCTGACTGGTTATGAAGAGGGCGAAGAAGATGAATTAAAGACGTTTCCCATTCATAAAGAAGCGGTAATCGTCGAAAATGGTATGGAAAACCAGATTGCCCCATACGACCGGCAGTTTGCCTCGAAATCGCTCGGCCATCGCTTCCTTACGATTTTAGCTGGTCCGGCGATGAACTTTGTTTTGGCCTTTGTCATTTTTGTCTTGATCGGCTTATTTCAGGGAGTCGTAGTTGATGAAGCGAAGCTTGGTGAACTGACACCGGAAGGTTCGGCTGTAAATGCCGGGCTTAAGTCTGGAGATATCATTCAATCCATCGAAGGGTCGGAAGTCTCTTCGTGGGAAGATGTTCAGGAAAGTATCCAAAAAAATCCTGGGCAGGAAATTGAATTTGTTGTTGATAGGGACGGAAAAACATTTGAAGTACCTGTCGTTCCTCAAGAAGTTGAGCGAGAAGGCAAGAAAATAGGGATTATCGGTGTATACCCTCCGGTTGAAAAAGCGCCTATCAAAGCAATCCAATACGGTTTTACGGAGACCTATTTCTGGACAAAACAAATTTTCATCATCCTAGGTGACCTCATAACGGGTGGGTTTACGATTGACAGCCTTTCCGGTCCCGTAGGAATCTACAAATCAACGGAAGAAGTCGCAAAGCAAGGTATCTTCACGTTGATGAAATGGGCAGGCTTGCTCAGCATTAACCTTGGGATCATGAACCTGTTGCCGCTCCCGGCATTGGATGGAGGCAGATTGTTATTCTTTGTCGTAGAATTCTTAAGAGGAAAGCCGATCGACCGTCAAAAAGAAGGAATGGTTCACTTCATCGGCTTTGCACTGCTGATGCTGTTGATGATCGTCGTTACATGGAATGACATCCAGCGTTTCTTTTTGTAAGCCATTAATCGATAAAGTGAAACAGCCAGCAGGTTTTTCTGTTGGCTGTTTCTTATCTCATAGTTTTTTAGCTGTTTTAGGGAAATAGTTTGTTTTCTAGCGAAATCGTCAGTATAATCGAGAATGAGTATAGTAAACAAGCTTTAAAAAAAGAACTTAGATTTTTTTTTGTGATTGGAACCGATGATGCCATGGTATGAATGACTATGGTTATGGATTAATTATTAAGGAATTATTGAAGAGGTGCAGATATGAAACAAAGTATGACGTTAATCCCTACATTGAGAGAAGTGCCTGCAGATGCTGAAATCAAGAGCCATCAGCTGTTATTGCGTGCAGGATTTATGCGACAGAACTCCAGCGGGGTGTATAGTTTCATGCCGCTTGGGAAAAAAGTGCTCCAAAAGGTTGAAGCGATCGTTCGGGAAGAGATGGAGAATGCTGGCGCTGTCGAACTATTGATGCCTGCTTTACAACAAGCCGAATTCTGGCAGGAATCAGGACGCTGGTATACGTATGGCCAGGAATTGATGCGCCTAAAGGACCGTAACAACCGTGAATTTGCGCTTGGTGCAACACATGAAGAAGTGATAACGAGCTTGGTCCGTGATGAGATTAAATCTTACAAACGCCTGCCGTTAACGGTTTACCAAATCCAAACGAAATTCCGTGATGAGAAAAGACCTCGTTTCGGGTTGTTGCGCGGACGTGAGTTCATCATGAAGGATGCCTATTCTTTCCATGCAAATCAAGAGAGCCTTGATGCAGTTTATACAAAAATATATCAAGCCTATTCGAATATATTTTGCCGCTGCGGTCTTGACTTCCGTGCCGTCATTGCCGATTCTGGGGCGATGGGCGGTAAGGATACCCATGAATTCATGGTCTTATCGGAAATCGGCGAGGATACCATCGCGTATTCGAATACTTCCGATTATGCAGCTAACATTGAAATGGCACCGGTAAGCGTAAAATATGAAAAAAGCTCAGAGGAACAAAGTCAACTGGAGAAAATTCACACCCCTGGTCAAAAAACGATTGAAGAAGTAACTTCATTCTTGAATGCTGCTACTGATAAATTAATCAAATCATTATTGTTCAAAGTGGATGAAAAGCATGTGCTGGTATTGGTGCGTGGCGACCATGAAGTGAATGATATCAAATTGAAGAATTTCTTTAACGCTTCAGCCGTTGAATTGGCTGACCCTGATGAGACGAAAGAAGTCTTGGGATGTGCAGTGGGATCTTTGGGACCAATCAATGCCGCATCTGAAGTGGAAGTAATCGCGGATGTTGCCATTGAAGCAATCGTGAATGGCATCTGCGGAGCGAATGATGAGGATCATCATTATGTGAACGTAAATCCGGATCGTGATTTTAACGTGTCCCATTACATCGATCTTCGCTTCATTCAAGAGGGTGACCCATCACCGGACGGAGAAGGGACGATTAAATTCGCCAAAGGGATCGAGGTAGGTCACGTGTTCAAACTTGGAACGAAATATTCCGAAGCGATGAATGCGACATTCCTGGATGAGAACGGGCGGTCACAGCCAATGATCATGGGCTGTTACGGTATTGGCGTTTCACGCACACTTGCTGCCGTAGCGGAGCAATTCAACGATGAAAAAGGGTTGGTATGGCCAACGAATTTAGCGCCATATCAAGTCCATTTGATTCCAATCAATGTAAAAGATGAAGCACAGACTGCCCTTGCAGAGGATTTGTATACGGATCTTAAGGCAAAAGGCATGGATGTTCTGATGGATGATCGTCAAGAGCGTGCAGGGGTCAAATTTGCAGATTCTGACTTGATCGGTCTTCCGGTGAGGGTGACGGTCGGTAAAAAGGCTTCCGAAGGAATCGTCGAAGTGAAAATCCGTCAAACGGGTGAAGTGCTTGAAATTGAAAAAACTGAACTGGCGCAAAAGCTTCTAGAAATAATGGGATGAATTTAAGAGGGGGTTCGGGCATCATTCATTTGGATGATGCCTTTCCTTTTCGTGCATAAAGATAGGAGTGAATGCTTTGCAGTATGATATAATAGCCTCTGATATCAAAGTGAAGATGGATAATATCTTAAGAGATAATAGATAGGGGAGAGAGGAAATGGATCAAAATCCAAATAGCGGTAGAGAGAGATTTCAACTCTTGCTCCAGCAAATGGGCTTGGTTGAGGATGCCTTTGTGAATTTTTTCATCGGTGCCGAAATTGATAAGCTCTCGATTGAGAGGGAGTCCAAAACATGGCATTTTGCCTTCAATATACCTGCATTAATACCTTGCAGCGTTCATACAAGATTTGCCACGCAACTAGCGAGTACTTTTTCCCATATTGCCAAGGTGACCTTCAGCTTGAATGTGGCCAATCCGCAAGTGACGGAACAACTGATTAAAGAATATTGGAAGAATTGTATTGGGGAGCTCGAAGGCATGTCGCCTGCCCTTTTGTCGCTTCTGAATGAACAAGAGCCCGCAGTCAATGGATATAAGCTGATCGTAAGTGCCCGAAATGATACAGAGGCAGGCCAGTTGAAACGGAAATACTCCGGCATCATTTCGAATATATACCAAACCTTTGGCTTTCCTCCGCTGACCTTGGAGGCGGAAGTGAAGGAAACGGTATCGAATCCTGATTACCAGAAATTCTTGGAAGAGAAACAAAAAGAAGACGCGGAAAAGGGCCTTGCTGCATTAGTGGAAATGCAGAAGAAGGAATCGGAAAAAGGCAGTGATGATGGCGTATACGATGGTCCCGTTAAAATTGGCTATACGATTAAAGAAGATGCGGATTTCCGCAGGATCGAACAAATTATCGATGAAGAGCGCAGGATTGCGATTGAAGGCTTCGTCTTTGATGCAGAGGTGCGTGAGCTTCGTAGCGGGCGCAGTCTTTTGACATTTAAAGTTACCGATTATACAAGTTCGATATTAGTGAAAATGTTTTCGCGTGACAAAGAGGATGCTGCCATTCTTGCCCGTGTGAAAAAAGGGATGTGGGTACGTGCACAAGGAAGCATCCAAAACGATACATTCGTACGTGACCTGGTGATGATCGCAAATGATATCAATGAAATTTCCAAGCAAGGCCGCCAGGATAAGGCTCCTGAAGGGGAAAAACGTGTGGAACTGCACATGCACACGCCGATGAGCCAGATGGATGCAGTGACACCTACGTCCGCACTTGTTGCGCAGGCTGCAAAATGGGGGCATAGAGCGGTTGCCATCACGGATCATGCAGGTGCACAATCATTCCCTGAAGCTTATAGTGCAGGCAAAAAGAATGGTATCAAAATCCTTTATGGCGTCGAAGTGAATCTTGTGAATGACGGAGTGCCTATCGTCTATAACGAGGCGCATATATCTTTGGCAGATGCCACCTATGTCGTGTTTGACGTCGAGACGACAGGACTTTCAGCCGTTTATGATACGATCATCGAATTTGCTGCAGTGAAAATTCATGACGGCGATATCATCGACCGCTTCGAGTCATTTGCTAATCCGCATCATCCGTTATCGAACACGACGATAGAGTTGACGGGAATCACCGATGACCTTGTCGAAAACGCCCCTGAAGTCGCAGAAGTATTGGAGAAGTTCAAGGCATGGGCCGGGGATGCAATCCTGGTTGCCCACAATGCTGCTTTCGATATGGGGTTTTTGAATATTGGCTATAAAAACATCGGATATCCTAAGGCTTCCAACCCTGTCCTGGATACATTGGAGCTTGCCCGATTCCTATACCCGGAGTTTAAAAATCACCGATTAAACACATTGTGCAAAAAGTTCGATATCGATTTGACCCAGCATCACAGGGCCATTTATGATGCCGAAGCCACAGGATACCTTATGCTGAAGATGCTGAAGGATGCAATGGCAAAAGAAATTACCCATCACGATCAGCTTAATGACAATATGGGTAAAGGAAATGCTTATCAACGTTCCCGCCCATCCCATTGCACATTGATTGCGCAAACGCAGGCAGGACTAAAAAATCTTTTCAAATTAATATCGATATCACATATTGATTATTATTATCGTGTGCCACGGTTGCCCCGTTCACAGCTCAAGAAATATCGTGAAGGAATCCTGGTCGGTTCGGGCTGTGATAAAGGGGAAGTATTTGAAGGAATGATGCAAAAGGGCTTCGAGGAAGTCGTCGATATTGCCGAATTTTACGATTATCTTGAAATCCACCCGAAGGAAGTTTATCAGCACTTGATTGAGCTGGAGTATGTTCGCGATGATAAATCGTTGGAAACAATCATCTCCAATATCGTCAAGCTTGGTGAAAAACTGGACAAACCAGTGGTAGCCACAGGGAATGTTCATTATTTGGATCCCAATGATAAAATTTACCGTAAGATCCTCGTGAATTCACAGGGGGGAGCAAATCCGCTCAATCGTCACAAGCTGCCCGACGTGCATTTCCGGACTACGGATGAGATGCTGCGGGAGTTTTCCTTCCTTGGCGCCGATAAGGCTAAGGAGGTCGTGGTGGCGAACACGAATAAAATCGCTGATATGATCGAGGATATCAAGCCTATTAAGGATGAACTATATACACCTAAAATTGAAGGTGCAGAAGAAGAAATGCGCGAGATGAGTTATGGCATGGCAAGGAAGATATATGGGGACAACCTGCCGGAAATCGTGGAAGCCCGTCTTGAGAAAGAATTGAAAAGCATCATTGGCCATGGGTTTGCCGTCATTTACTTAATCTCCCATAAATTAGTTAAAAAATCGCTGAATGACGGGTATCTCGTTGGTTCCAGGGGCTCTGTCGGATCATCCTTCGTAGCAACGATGACCGAAATCACAGAGGTAAACCCGCTTCCGCCTCATTATGTATGTCCGGAGTGCAAGAAATCCGAATTCTTCAATGACGGATCCGTAGGTTCCGGTTTTGACCTGCCAGATAAAGACTGTCCGGATTGCGGGATCCCATATACTAAAGACGGCCATGACATTCCGTTTGAAACCTTCCTTGGATTCAAAGGGGATAAGGTTCCCGATATCGATTTGAACTTCTCCGGTGAATATCAACCGAAGGCCCATAATTATACGAAGGTCCTATTCGGTGAGGAGTATGTATATCGTGCAGGTACGATTGGTACGGTAGCTGAAAAAACGGCTTATGGGTATGTGAAGGGATATTCCGCTGATAACAACATCCACATGCGCGGGGCTGAAACGGACCGGCTTGTCGCTGGGTGCACGGGTGTGAAACGGACAACGGGACAGCATCCGGGCGGAATCATCGTCGTGCCGGATTATATGGATATTTATGATTTCACCCCAATTCAATTCCCGGCGGATGACCGGAATTCCGAGTGGAAAACGACGCACTTCGATTTCCATTCCATCCATGATAATATTTTGAAACTCGATATACTCGGACATGATGATCCAACTGTCATCCGTATGCTCCAAGATTTGAGCGGCATCGATCCAAAGACCGTTCCAACGGATGATCCTGAAGTGATGAAAATTTTCAGCAGCACGGAATCATTGGGAGTGACCGAAGACCAGATCATGTGTAAAACGGGTACACTCGGCATTCCCGAATTCGGGACGCGGTTCGTACGGCAAATGCTTGAGGATACGAAACCTACCACATTCTCCGAGCTTGTCCAGATTTCGGGACTGTCACACGGTACGGATGTATGGCTGAGCAATGCACAGGAGCTGATTCACAACCGGATATGTACACTGAGTGAGGTTATTGGGTGCCGGGATGATATTATGGTTTATCTCATTTATCAAGGACTAGAACCTTCCTTGGCATTCAAGATCATGGAATCGGTGCGGAAAGGGAAAGGTCTATCTGAGGAATTCGAAGAGGAAATGCGCAAAAATGAAGTGCCGGAATGGTATATCGATTCATGCAAGAAAATAAAATACATGTTCCCGAAAGCCCATGCTGCAGCCTATGTGTTGATGGCTGTCCGGATTGCTTATTTCAAGGTGCATCTGCCCTTATTATATTATGCAGCTTACTTCACGGTGCGTGCCGATGACTTTGAAATCGACGCCATGACTAGAGGATCGCAAGCGATCAAAGCGAAAATGGAAGAAATCATGGTTAAGGGATTGGATGCTTCCACAAAGGAAAAGAATACATTGACCGTTCTTGAATTGGCTTTGGAAATGTGTGAACGCGGCTATGCTTTCGCTAAGGTCGATTTGTACAAATCCAGTGCGGACCAGTTCATAATTGAAGGAAACACTTTGATACCGCCTTTCAATTCGATCCCAGGCCTTGGTACGAATGCTGCCATCAATATCGTCAACGCACGCAAGAATGGTGAATTCCTTTCGAAGGAAGATCTGCAGCAACGGGGGAAAGTTTCCAAGACCATCCTTGAATATCTTGATAAGCAAGGATGCCTGGAGTCATTGCCTGAACAAAATCAATTATCCTTATTTTAATGTGGGAACGAGTTCCAAAAAGGAAGAAACAGACATGATATTTGCATAAATATCTTGATTATGGTATATTTTTATTGGAAATACTAAGAGGAACCAATGGCAAGAGTGGGGAAACCCACTCTTTCGTGTTGTATTGACCATTTAATTTTGAATCCGAAACCAAGCGCATACAACGCACGTATGGAGGAAACAAATGAGTAAAAAGGTAACGGAAGTTGTAGAGGAATTAGCATTACCAATTCTTGAGGAATTGCAGCTTGAATTAGTTGAAGTGGAGTATGTGAAGGAAGGTAAAAGCTGGTTCCTTCGAGTATACATTGATAAAGAAACAGGCGTAGATATTGAAGATTGCGGAAATGTGAGTGAAAAACTCAGTGAAAAGCTTGATGAGGTTGATCCGATTCCACAAAATTATTTTCTCGAAGTTTCATCTCCCGGAGCAGAAAGGCCTCTGAAAAAAGAGAAGGATTTCCTTAATGCTATCGGTAAAAATGTTTACATAAAAACATACGAGCCCATTTTAGATGAAAAAGAATTCGAAGGAACCCTAACCAGTTTCGATGGTAAAGAAGTGACGCTGGAAGTCAGGATCAAGACACGAAAGAAAACGATCGTCATACCATTCGAAAAGGTAGCCAAAGCAAGATTGGCCATTACCTTCTCTTAAGTCAAGTAAATCATTCATTAAATATCCGTAAGGGGGATCACCATGGGCAATGAGTTATTGGATGCTCTCTATATTTTAGAAAACGAAAAAGGAATTTCCAGGGAAGTTTTGATCGACGCGATTGAAGCTGCTCTTATATCGGCATATCGCCGTAACTTTAACCAAGCGCAAAATGTACGTATCGACTTGAATCTTGGTAAAGGAACGATGCGTGTATTCGCTAGAAAAGACGTTGTTGACGAAGTATTCGATTCGCGTCTGGAAATTTCTGTTGAAGAAGCAAGAGCAATTGATCCCAACTATCAGTTAGAGGACGTTGTCGAGATGGAAGTTACGCCTAAGGATTTCGGCCGTATCGCTGCTCAAACTGCGAAACAAGTCGTCACTCAAAGGGTGCGTGAAGCAGAGCGAGGCATCATTTATGCCGAATTCATCGACCGCGAGGAAGATATCATGACTGGCATCGTTCAACGCCAGGATTCCCGTTTCATCTATGTAAGCCTAGGAAAAATCGAAGCTTTGCTTCCAGTGAATGAGCAAATGCCGAATGAACAATATAAACCCCATGATCGCATCAAAGTTTTCATCACGAAAGTCGAAAAGACGTCGAAGGGCCCGCAAATTTTTGTATCCCGCTCACATCCTGGACTTTTAAAACGTTTATTCGAAATCGAAGTGCCTGAAATTTTCGATGGAACGGTGGAAATTAAATCAGTTGCCCGCGAAGCAGGCGACCGTTCGAAGATCTCCGTTCACTCCGATAACGAAGAAGTCGATCCTGTCGGTTCCTGTGTAGGGCAAAAAGGCCAACGTGTTCAGGCCATCGTCAATGAACTGAAAGGCGAAAAAATCGATATTGTCAAATGGTCGGAGAACCCGGTCATTTTCGTAGCGAATGCTTTAAGTCCTTCCAAGGTCCTTGAAGTCATCGTAAAAGAAGAAGAAAAAGCGACGACCGTCATCGTTCCTGATTATCAATTATCCCTGGCAATTGGTAAGCGTGGACAAAATGCCCGTTTGGCTGCCAAGCTTACTGGCTGGAAAATTGATATCAAGAGTGAAACGGAAGCACGTGAAGCTGGGATCTATCCAGTGGAAGAACAAGAATTCCTTTTAAGCAGAGATAGTTATGTTAATGAAGAGGATACAGATTTCGAAGAGGATAACGAGTAATCCAGAGGTGAAAAAAGATGAATAGCCGAAAAAAAATCCCGATGCGCAAATGTGTGGCGACAGGCGAAATGAAGCCGAAGAAGGAACTCATCCGCATCGTTCGATCTAAAGAAGGGGAAGTCAGCCTTGATCCGACCGGAAAGAAATCGGGAAGGGGAGCTTATTTGACTCTTGATCGGGATATTATCGAGCTGGCCAAAAAGAAAAACGTGCTGGCTAATCACCTTAGTACCCAAATCGATTCTTCCCTTTATGAACAATTGCTTGAATTAGTGAATAAGGAGAAAAACTAAACATCATGACCCAACAACAACAATGGATGTCTCTATTAGGATTGGCCAATCGAGCACGCAAGCTAATTTCGGGTGAAGAATTAGTGGTTAAAGAGATTAGAAGCGGTAATGCCAAAGTTGTTATTTTATCCGCGGACGCTTCAAAAAACACTGAAAAAAAAATATCTGATAAGTGCGCATTTTATCAGGTTCCTTTAAAAAGAGTCGAAAGCAGGTCCATGCTCGGCCATGCGATAGGCAAGGATGCTAGAGTTGCCGTCGCAGTTCTGGATGAAGGTTTTGCACAAAAACTCCGAACGCTGCTCGATTAAATTTTACGGGGGTGAACGTATGACAAAATTGCGTGTATATGAATATGCAAAACAAAAGAACGTTTCAAGCAAGGATGTAATAAATAAACTTAAAGAAATGAATATAGAGGTAACAAACCATATGACAGCATTAGACGATTCAACTGTAAATAAATTAAACGATTCAATTAAACCTAAAAACGAAGATAAAAACCAAGCTGCTGAACCGAAAGCTAACGCCACCGTTGCAAAATACGAAGCGGAAGCAGATGAGAAAAGCACGGTAAATAAAGAAAAGCTTAAGAAAAAACCACCAGTTAAACCTGTAGGCACGAAAAAACCGGCAGGCCAGTTTAACCGGAACAGAAATAACAAAAATAAAAATAACAAACAAAGACAACAAGCGCCAGCAGCGCCTGTTACAAAGCGTAAAGAACGGGAATTGCCAGAGAAAATTACGTTCTATGAGTCTTTGACCGTCATGGAACTTGGAAAAAAACTTCACCGTGAACCTTCAGAAATCATCAAAAAGCTCTTTATGCTTGGTGTCATGGCTACAATTAACCAAACCTTGGATAAAGACGCGATTGAATTGATTTGTGCTGAGTACGGTGTAGTGGCTGAAGAGGAAATCCGTGTCGACCTAACCGATCTTGAATCATTGGTGACTGAAGATGCTTCTGAAGATTTGATTGAACGTCCGGCCGTCGTAACGATTATGGGACACGTCGACCATGGTAAAACGACATTGCTTGATTCAATTCGCCACACTAAAGTGACGGAAGGCGAAGCTGGCGGAATCACGCAGCACATCGGTGCCTATCAAGTCAAAGTAAACGATAAGAAAATTACATTCCTTGATACGCCAGGACATGCCGCGTTTACAACAATGCGTGCCCGTGGTGCTCAGGTTACGGATATCACGATCCTGGTCGTTGCAGCGGATGATGGCGTTATGCCTCAAACGGTTGAAGCCATCAACCATGCCAAAGCGGCTGAAGTTCCAATTATCGTAGCTGTAAACAAAATGGATAAAGAAGCGGCGAACCCAGACCGCGTTATGCAAGAATTGACTGAGCACGGTCTAGTTTCGGAAGCATGGGGCGGAGATACCATTTTCGTACCTATTTCGGCTAAAAACGGTGAGGGCATCGACAGCTTGCTTGAAATGATCCTGCTTGTAAGTGAAGTGGAGGAGTATAAAGCGAATCCAACTCGTAAAGCAAACGGAACGGTCATCGAAGCTCGCTTGGATAAAGGACGCGGATCTGTTGCGACATTGCTTGTTCAAAACGGTACGTTGAAAATCGGAGATCCAATCGTTATCGGTAATACGTTCGGACGTGTGCGTGCAATGGTCAATGATCTTGGCCGCCGTGTGAAGGATGCAGGTCCGTCCACACCGGTTGAAATCACTGGATTGAACGAAGTTCCACAAGCTGGCGATCGTTTCATCGTCTTTGAAGATGAGAAAACGGCCCGTCAAGTTGGGGAAGTTCGTGCGCAAAGGCAGTTGGCTTCACAACGTAATGAAAAATCCCGTGTAACTTTAGATACATTGTTCGAGCAAATGAAAGAAGGGGAAATTAAGGAATTGAACATCATCTTGAAAGCGGATGTTCAAGGTTCTGCGGAAGCAGTTGCAGCCTCCCTGAATAAAATAGAAGTGGAAGGCGCTAAAGTGAAGATCATCCACACTGGCGTCGGAGCCATCACGGAGTCTGATATCATCCTTGCCACAGCTTCCAACGCGATCGTCATCGGATTTAACGTCCGTCCTGACGTGAATGCGAAGCGTGCAGCTGAATCGGAAAATGTCGATGTCCGCCTTCACCGCATCATCTATAAAGCGATTGAAGAGATCGAGTCGGCCATGAAAGGGATGCTTGACCCAGAATTCGAAGAAAAAATCATCGGTCAAGCTGAAGTTCGTACAACGTTCAAAGTATCTAAGGTCGGCACGATTGCCGGTTCATATGTTACTGAAGGAAAAATCACACGCGATAGCGGAATCCGCTTAATTCGTCAAGGTGTCGTCATTTTCGAAGGTGAAATTGATGCATTGAAACGTTTTAAAGATGACGTTAAAGAAGTGGCAACGAACTATGAGTGCGGGATCACCATTAAAAATTACAATGACCTTAAAGAAGGCGATGTAATCGAAGCATATGTGATGGAAGAGATCGAGCGTAAATGATCGTTGGCTCTGTCCAATGTGAATGCATCATCCATGACACCCATTCATTGAAAGAAAAACGAGCCGTGTTGCAGCGTGTCATGACACGGCTTAAGCAAAAGTTCAATATATCGGTAGCCGAAACCGATTTTCAGGATTTATGGCAGCGGACAAAGATCACGATCGTAACCGTAACATCCTCAAGGAAGGCTACTGAGAGGGAACTTCAAAATGCCCTTAAA
This sequence comes from Peribacillus simplex, assembly GCF_001542915.1. Classification (GTDB taxonomy): domain Bacteria; phylum Bacillota; class Bacilli; order Bacillales; family DSM-1321; genus Peribacillus; species Peribacillus simplex_B. The sequence goes on from NZ_LNNH01000059.1 coordinate 131,336, forward strand.
TTTCTAGATTCTTTTCCGGAACTAGAGCGAACAATAACAGATATAGACTGGCTTTAGGGCTATTGAGGTGATATTATGAGCCTTCGTTCAAATCGTGTTGGCGAACAAATGAAAAAAGAGCTGAGTGAAATTATCGGCCGCAAAATAAAAGACCCAAGGATCGGATTTGTAACCGTAACGGACGTTGCGGTTACAGGAGATCTACAACAGGCAACTGTTTACATTTCCGTTCTGGGTGACCAGGAGCAACGGGAAAAAACACTGCAAGGGCTAGCAAAGGCCAAAGGATTCATGCGTTCAGAAATCGGGCAAAGAATCCGTCTTCGTAAAACTCCTGAGCTGTTTTTTGAATTTGATGAATCGGTCGATTATGGCAATCGCATCGAGTCATTGATTTCCCAAATCAATTCAGAGGATAAACCGGCTGAAAAAGACGAAGAATAAGCAAGCAGTAAAAAGGAGGCCGACTCAAAAAGTGCTTTGCACTTCTTGAAGTCGGCCCCTTTTTTTTTGAAAATGAATGATGAGGTGACAGCCATGAACGGCATTCTTCCATTATGGAAACCAAAGGGAATGACATCCCATGATTGTGTTTTTAAATTAAGAAAGATATTGAAAACAAAAAAGGTTGGGCATACGGGAACACTTGATCCTGATGTAACAGGGGTTTTGCCGATTTGTATCGGCAGGGCAACGAAAATCGCCGAGTATTTGACAGAAGCCGGCAAGGCATACGAAGGGGAAGTGACCCTCGGCTTTTCCACGACAACCGAGGATGCAAGCGGTGAAAAAGTCGAGGAGAAAACCATCGATGAAGTAATTACGCGGGACCGGGTCCTGGAAGTGCTGGAATCATTGACAGGGAAAATCGAACAGACACCGCCGATGTTTTCAGCTGTGAAGGTGAACGGGAAGAAATTGTATGAATATGCCCGTGCAGGTATTGAAGTGGAGAGGCCGACAAGGGAGGTCACCATCTACGATATTACCCTTCTCGATGATCGTACGGAATTCTCCGGAGAAACGATTTCTTTTCGCTTTAGCGTCAAGTGCAGCAAAGGAACGTATATCAGGACTCTTGCCGTCATGATGGGTGAAAAACTTGGTATACCTGCCCATATGTCAGATTTGACCCGGATTGAATCAGCCGGCTTCAAGCTTGATGACTGTTTGACGTTTGCGGAGGTCGAAGCATACATGGAAACTGGACAATCGGATGATTTTCTATTGCCTTTAGAGCGTGGATTATTTCATTTGCCGAAATGTAAGATTAGTGATAAAGTAGCAAAGAAAGTACTCAACGGTGCGGTATTGGAACAAACAGGGGATGTTGCTGCCGAAAAAGGGGTGCCCTTTGTGATGGTGGACCCATCCGATAAGGCAATTGCCATTTATCAAGTACATCCGACAAAAGAAGGATTAATTAAACCTGTAAAAGTATTGGCACAAGAATCATAGACCGTTTTGCCGTCGGAAAGAGGAGATTGAAAGGTGAAAGTGATTGCAATAGAGCATCCTCATCAATTTAATTCGGATGATTTTCCTGAGCTTGTTATGGCGCTTGGGTTTTTTGATGGGATACATAAAGGCCATCAGATCGTTATACAAACCGCCAAGCAAAAAGCCGATGAAATGAACCTGAAGTCAGCCGTCATGACATTTGATCCGCATCCTTCTGCAGTCTTGGGAAGGAAAACGGAAAATATCCGCTATATTACCCCGCTTGAAGATAAGGTGGCTATCATCGAGTCGATGGAGATAGATTATTTATTCATTGTCCATTTCAGCAAGGAGTTCGCTTCGGTATTGCCGGAACGGTTCGTTGACGAATACATTGTAGGGTTAAATGTCCGCCACGTAGTCGCAGGCTTTGATTATTCATATGGCCGTTATGGTCAAGGTTCGATGGAAGATCTGCCTGTTTACGCACAGGGAAGGTTTTCACAGACGGTAGTCGCCAAGCAGACACTCGAAGATGAAAAAGTTAGCTCGACAAGAATCAGGGAGACCCTTGGCAATGGTGATTTCATCGATTTTTATCATTTGGCAGGCCGCCGCTTCATAACGAAGGGGCATGTCGTTCACGGTGAAAAAAGGGGCAGGAAGCTAGGATTCCCCACCGCTAATATAGAGGTGAGCGATGATTACATTTTCCCTGCTTCTGGCGTATATGCTGTCAGGATCAACATAGGCGGCAAATGGTATCATGGAGTCTGCAATGTCGGTTATAAACCCACGTTCCATGAGGAAAAACCTAAATATCCTACGGTGGAGGTCCATGCATTGGAATTCTCGGGGGATATTTATGGCAGCCAGGTTTCTGTCGAATGGCATGTTAGACTTCGGAGCGAACAGAAGTTTTCCGGGCTTGAATCATTGGTTGCCCAGATTGAAGCGGACAAGGAGAATGCGATCGCTTATTTCGCGGAGCTCGAACATAAATAGAATAACAGAAGACAGGACTTGCAATTTTAGTGAAATGCATGTATTCTATTATATGTATGAAAATAACCATTGCTTGGCTAGTCGAGACTCCGACGCTGGCTCGGTAATAGGTGATTTTACAGAATTTTAGGAGGAATAATATTATGGCAATTACACAAGTACGCAAAAACGAACTAATCGCTGAGTTCAGAACTCACGATACTGACACTGGATCTCCAGAAGTGCAAATCGCAGTTTTAACAGAAGAAATCAACAACTTGAACGGTCACTTACGCACTCACAAAAAAGACCACCATTCACGTCGCGGTCTTCTTAAAATGGTAGGTAAACGTCGTAACCTTTTAACTTACCTACGTAACAAAGACGTTACTCGTTACCGTACACTAATTAACAAATTAGGTCTACGTAGATAATTTTTTTCAGGAAGGCGGGAAATTTCCCGCTTTTTTGATGTTAATCAAATGATTTGGACGTGTTCTACTTTAAGGCTGAGCCTTCGTCCTTGGGACTCGGCGTGAGCCGGGTCTTTTTCCGTTTATAGATGATCAGGATATACATATTCGAATGAATGAAATTTTTATTCATTTTGCTGTTAATGCTTGTTTTTTTCGTGCATAATAGGAATAGTTTGGTTTTTACTTGAGTTCAGTTACTTTCACATATAAATGATTTAATCCAATACAGGTTTAGGTAAACTAAGCCTCTAAGTGAAGATTCAGAGAGGGGTTTAATGAATGGGACAGGAAAAACATACGTATTCATTTGATTGGGCCGGCCGTAATGTTACGGTGGAAATAGGGCAATTGGCCAAACAAGCCAACGGAGCAGTAATGGTCCGTTATGGAGAGACTGCTGTATTAAGTACGGCAACGGCTTCGAAGGAACCGAGAAATGTCGACTTCTTCCCTTTGACAGTCAACTATGAAGAAAGACTTTATGCAGTCGGTAAAATTCCGGGAGGCTTCATCAAGCGTGAAGGCCGGCCAAGTGAAAGGGCGATCCTTGCTAGCCGTTTAATAGACCGTCCGATCCGTCCGTTATTCGCTGACGGCTTCAGGAATGATGTTCAGATCATCAGCATGGTCATGAGTGTGGACCAGGATTGCTCCACGGAAATGGCAGCGATGCTAGGTTCATCCCTAGCGCTTTCAGTTTCCGATATTCCGTTCGAAGGTCCAATTGCTGGAGTGGTTGTGGGAAGAATCAATAATGAATTCATTATTAACCCTACTGTCGACCAACTTGCTCAAAGTGACATCAATCTGACGGTTGCCGGTACTAAAGATGCCATCAACATGGTTGAGGCAGGAGCGAATGAAGTACCTGAAGAAACGATGCTCGAAGCCATCATGTTTGGCCATGACGAAATCAAGAAGGTCATTGCATTCCAGGAGAAAATCGTTGCGGAGATCGGCAAAGAGAAAATGCAGATCGCTTTATATAAAGTGGATGCGGACCTTGAAGCGGAAGTGAAGGGCCATTGTGAAGCGGACTTGAACAAAGCAGTGCAAGTTCAGGAAAAACATGCTCGCGAAGATGCGATTAAAGTGGTAAAAGATCGTGTATTGGCCAATTATGAAGAAGAGACAGATGAAGCTAAGCTAAAACAAATCAAAGAAATCCTGAATAAATTGGTTAAATCCGAAGTCCGCCGTTTGATCACGGAAGAAAAAGTGCGTCCGGATGGCCGAAATCCTGATGAAATCAGACCACTATCTTCAGAAGTCACCATTTTGCCGCGTACACATGGCTCTGGATTGTTCACACGTGGACAAACCCAAGCGCTTTCGATTTGTACATTAGGTGCATTGGGTGATGTCCAGATTTTGGACGGCCTTGGAACCGAAGAGTCAAAACGCTTTATGCATCACTACAACTTCCCGCATTTCAGTGTAGGTGAAACGGGCCCGATCCGTGGAGCAGGCCGCCGGGAAATCGGTCATGGTGCACTTGGTGAAAGAGCCTTGGAACCGGTCATCCCTAATGACAAAGATTTTCCTTATACGATCAGGCTTGTGTCTGAAGTCCTTGAATCGAACGGTTCAACTTCACAAGCAAGTATTTGTGCAAGCACTTTGGCAATGATGGATGCTGGGGTACCATTGAAAGCTCCAGTTGCCGGAATAGCAATGGGACTTGTCAAAACTGGCGAGCACTATACGATCCTAACTGACATTCAAGGCATGGAAGATCATCTGGGTGACATGGACTTTAAAGTCGCTGGAACTTCAAAAGGTGTCACTGCACTGCAAATGGATATCAAAATTGAAGGTCTTTCAAAGGAAATACTTGAAGAAGCATTGCTTCAAGCGAAACATGGACGGATGCATATTTTGGAATCCATGATGTCAACCATCAATCAACCGCGTGAACAATTATCCAAATATGCTCCTAAAATCGTTACAATGTCCATCAACCCGGATAAAATCCGTGATGTCATTGGACCGAGCGGAAAACATATCAATAAGATCATTGAAGAAACTGGCGTGAAAATCGACATCGAACAAGATGGAACGGTGTTCATCTCATCAACAGATGAGCCAATGATTCAAAAAGCGAAGAAAATCATTGAGGATATCGTCCGTGAAGTCGTGGTGGGTGAACTTTATTTAGGTAAAGTGAAACGCATTGAAAAATTCGGTGCATTCGTTGAAATCTTCAATGGTAAAGACGGTTTGGTACATATTTCTGAACTGGCTGAAGAAAGAGTCGGAAAAGTGGAAGATGTCGTTTCACTTGGAGATGAGCTATTGGTGAAAGTAACCGAGATTGACAAGCAAGGCAGGGTGAACCTTTCCCGTAAAGCCGTCCTGAAAGAGCAAAAAGAGGCAGCCAACCCTTCTCAATCGTAATAGAAATAAATGTTCCCGGCATGCGATTCCTTGTGAATCTGCATGCTTTTTCTATTGAATGAGCAAATGGCGGTTCAAGGGAAATGGCATTAAAAAGATGACATGTTCTACCTTGTCCGTTTTCTTCATACATTTTGGTATGAAGGGGGCGGAAAAAATGAATAATAAATGGAAGCAGATAGTTGCGATAAGTGCCATTGCAGGTATATCATGGTTATTAGTGCAAAATCCATATACACAGCTTTATCTGGCCCAATTGACGGATGATTCAGTTGCTACGATGAAGCAAGAAGATGATATTCTTTTACAAATCAAAGATTCAGCAAAAAAATATGAGGTTGCGCCACAGGATGCCCGAATAGATTCGGTCTGGAAAACCGTTCCTGCCTATAATGGCCTTAAGGTCAACATTGATGATTCATATAAAGCCATGAAGAAGGCGGGCGAGTTCGATGAGGATAAACTGGTACTCGAGCAGGTCCCTGCGACAGTACATTTAAAGGATCTCGACCCCGCTCCGATTTACCGTGCCCATCCTGAAAAGCCGGTGGTTTCATTTTTAATCAATGTGGCTTGGGGGAATGAATACTTACAGGATATGCTGGGTGTATTAAAAAAGAATAACGTCAAGGCCACCTTCTTCCTGGAGGGTAATTGGACCAAGAAAAATCCGGAATTGGCCAAAATGATCAGGGATGGGGGCCATGAAATTGGCAATCACTCCTATTCACATCCCAATATGCAGAATATATCGGCACAGGCTACACGTGAAGAACTTCGAAAGACGAACGAAGTCATTGAAGCGGTGACAGGCTCAAAAATGAAATGGTTCGCCCCGCCAAGCGGCAGCTACCGGGACGAGACGGTTCAAATCGCTGATTCTTTGGGCATGGAGACCGTCATGTGGAGTGTCGATACGATTGACTGGCAAAAGCCAAGTCCCGAAGTCCTTCAACAACGAGTGCTTTCCAAGGTTCACCCGGGGGCGTTCATCTTGATGCATCCTACGGAATCTACCGCAAAATCGTTGGAAGCCCTGATTATAGAAATAAAAAAGAAAGACCTGGATGTCGTTACCGTTTCAGAAGCAGTAGATGAGAAACGATTGACCCCATAATATTTGGGTTACATTAGCAGCATAGAATGCTTGGGAGGAATGTTAGTTGATTAAGAAATACACGTGTCAAAATGGAGTAAGAATCGTATTGGAAAATATTCCAACAGTACGCTCGGCAGCCATCGGAGTATGGATTAAAACCGGTTCCCGAAATGAAACCCCTGAATTGAATGGAGTTTCGCATTTTCTGGAGCACATGTTTTTCAAAGGGACAACAACAAGGAATGCACGTGAAATTGCCGAGTCGTTCGATAGCGTCGGCGGCCAAGTGAATGCATTCACCTCAAAGGAATATACATGCTATTATGCAAAAGTAATGGATAACCATGCTAGCTATGCACTTGAAATCCTTGCAGATATGTTCTTTAATTCAACCTTCGATGAAGAAGAGCTTAAAAAAGAAAAAAATGTCGTCTATGAAGAGATTAAAATGTATGAAGACACACCGGATGATATTGTTCACGACCTCTTAAGCCAGGCGGTATATGAAAAGCATCCGCTGGGCTATCCAATCCTGGGTACGGAGGAAACGCTTGAAACATTCAATAGTGAAACATTGAAGAAATACGTCCATGATATGTATACACCAGATAAAGTGGTAATCTCCATAGCTGGGAATGTCGATGAAAAGTTGATTCAAGAAGTCGAAAGCTACTTTGGCTCGTATCAAGGAGGGGAGCACCGTCCTGAATTGATCAAGCCAGCTTTTCATGAAAATAGGATCACTCGTAAAAAAGAAACGGAGCAAGCCCACTTATGCCTTGGGTACAAAGGATTGGAAATCGGCAATGATAAAACATACAGCTTGATTACCTTGAACAATATTCTTGGGGGAAGCATGAGCAGCCGTTTATTCCAGGACGTCAGGGAGCAACGCGGCCTTGCCTATTCCGTATATTCTTATCACTCCAGCTACCAAGATAGCGGTTTGGTGACAGTCTATGGCGGGACAGGCACAAGCCAATTGGATAGCCTGTATGAAACGATTCAGGAAACATTGGATACTTTAAAAAGGGACGGCATCACTGAAAAGGAATTGCGCAATAGTAAAGAGCAGCTTAAAGGCAGCTTGATGCTTAGTCTTGAAAGCACGAATAGCCGCATGAGCCGAAATGGCAAGAATGAGCTCATGTTGGGTGAGCACCGTTCCCTCGATGATATCATCATCAAGATTGACGAGGTGACGGAAGGTACCGTAAATGAACTGGCAAACCAAATCTTTACGGAACACTCCCTGTCATTGGTGAGCCCCCTGGAAAACTGGGACAAATAATAATCAAAACGTCTGATCTTCCTCTGCAAATGGAAGGTCGGATTTTTTTTGCAAAAAATCATGAAAATGGAAGGGGCATGAGATGTGGACAATATTTGCGGAAAAGCCTTCTAAGTTTTTCTTTTTCGGATATAGATGGATTATAAGGTGAAAAAGGAGGAGCTATAAGTGAGATTGAGTGAAATGAGCGGTAAGGAGATAGTTGATGTAAACAGGGCGGAACGATTGGGGGTTCTCGGACAGACGGATCTGGAAATAGACGAAACTGGACAAATTACCACATTGATCATCCCTTCGGTCAAATGGTTCGGCCTTATGAAGAATGGAAGTGAAATCCGGGTACCTTGGAACCATATAAAAAAAATCGGGACGGATATGGTGATCATTGATTTCCAGGAAGGGCTTTCGAAAGATGGGGAGCATATGGACGGATAGAGCATGATTACAGATCGGTGTCCTCTTTGGCATGCTTCCCATGAATAGTCAAAAAACGCCTCAGCTGCGGATAGCTAAGGCGTTTTTTCTTTTCTTATCACCGTTTTTTAACTGAAAACATAAGATGGCAGGGTAACTAGAGATTGTCGGAAAAACTTAAATTGCTTCTTGAAGGGCATGTACCTTGAAGCGAGGATGTTTAGGATCTTTTATATGAAGAAGGTGACGGTTTTAATGCTCACAGGTATGCAAATCGCTGTAATTGGTGGAGATGCGCGTCAGCTCGAAGTTGTCCGTAAACTGACGGAGCTTGATGCGAAGCTATTATTAGTTGGTTTTGAACAGCTCGACCATGCTTTTACCGGAGCGGTTAAGGAAAAAATGGAAGATATAAATTTCAAGGAAATTGATTCAGTAATCCTGCCTGTCCGGGGGACGGATCCTGATGGAAAAGTGGAAACGATTTTTTCCAGCGAAGAGGTTGTCTTGACGGAAGAAATGATAAAAGATACCCCGGCACACTGCATTTTTTATGCAGGGATCAGTAATAACTACCTCAATGAAATTTTTCAGAATGCGGACCGCAAACTTGTTCTCTTGTTCGAGCGCGATGATGTGGCCATTTATAATTCAATTCCTACCGTGGAGGGTGCAATCATGATGGCCATCCAGCATACCGACTTTACAATCCATGGTTCGAATGTAGCTGTTCTTGGTTTAGGAAGGGTCGGCATGAGTGTAGCCAGATCATTCCATGCTCTTGGAGCAAAAGTTAAGGTAGGGGCCAGAAAAAGTGAAGATATCGCGAGGATAAGCGAAATGGCACTAACCCCTTTTCAGTTAAAAAATCTAGCTGCTGAAATGAAAAATGTTGATATTTGTATCAATACGATCCCTTTTCAGATCATTACGGCAAACGTGCTGGCAAATATGCCCGTTCACACATTAATCATCGACCTTGCTTCAAAACCAGGGGGGACGGATTTTCGTTATGCTGAAAAAAGGGGAATAAAGGCGCTGTTGGCACCGAGCTTACCGGGTATAGTAGCCCCGAAAACAGCTGGTCAGATATTGGCGAACGCGCTGGGAGTATTGATTCAGGATGAGTTCAGGGAAAGGAAGGGGAATAAGATATGAGTCTCCAAGGGAAAAGGATTGGTTTTGGATTGACAGGATCACATTGCACATATGATGAAGTATTTCCTGAAATTGAAAAGCTTGTGAATGAAGGGGCGGAGGTCATCCCAATCGTAACATCGACCGTGCAGAATACGGAAACGCGTTTTGGGAAGGGCGATGATTGGGTTGAAAGAATTGAAAAATTGACGGGGAATCGAGTCGTTGATACAATCGTCAAAGCGGAGCCATTAGGGCCGAAATTGCCACTTGATTGTATGGTGATCGCCCCTTTGACAGGTAACTCAATGAGCAAAATGGCAAATGCCCTTACCGATTCGCCCGTACTTATGGCTGCAAAAGCGACGATGAGAAACCACCGTCCGGTTGTGGTGGCAATATCCACGAACGATGCACTCGGGTTAAATGGTGTCAATCTCATGAGGTTGATGGCAGCAAAGGATATTTATTTCGTTCCGTATGGCCAGGATAATCCTATAGGTAAGCCGAGCTCGATGGTTGCGAGGATGAGCATGATAAGGGACACAATCATATCGGCACTCGAAAGGGAGCAAATTCAGCCAGTCATCGTCGAAAAGTTCAAGGATAGTTTAGACTGATTTTAGTGTTCGGATACGCTCCCATGTGATAATGACTGATTTATATGCAGGGCTTTTCCGTGTGGAAAGTCATAAAAAAACACTACACTACCAGAATATTTTGTTAAAGTCCGACCCTTTGGAATGTTAATGTGTTAAAATTAATGATATTCTGAGCAAGTAGAAATATATCCAATAAATAAAATAATTTTTAGAGATAGAAAAGGAGTATGGACAAATGACTGAGACACAGGGATTGCATATTGCAGTTGTGGGAGCAACTGGAGCAGTGGGACAACAAATGATTTCAACACTCGAACAACGGAATTTACCGATCAAGAAAATCATCTTTTTATCATCGGCTCGTTCCGCGGGAACCAAACTTACGTTTAAGGGCGAAGAAATCGAAGTGCAGGAAGCAAGACCTGAAAGCTTTGAAGGCATCGATATCGCTTTATTCAGTGCTGGAGGAAGCGTGTCTAAGGAATTGGCTCCAGAAGCAGTGAAGCGCGGAGCGATAGTAGTGGATAATACGAGCGCATTCCGTATGGATGAAAATGTGCCGCTTGTCGTCCCTGAAGTAAACGAAGCTGACTTAAGACAGCATAATGGAATCATTGCCAACCCAAATTGTTCAACCATTCAAATGGTCGTGGCATTAGAACCTATCCGCGAGACCTATGGATTATCAAAAATCGTGGTTTCCACCTATCAGGCCGTTTCAGGTGCTGGGGCTGCTGCAATAAATGAATTAAAAGAACAAGCACGCGACTTGCTTGATGATAAAGAAATAGAACCAAGGATTTTACCGGTCAAGGGCGACGAAAAGCATTATCAAATCGCATTCAACGTCATTCCTCAAATCGATAAATTCCAAGATAATGGGTATACGTTCGAAGAGATGAAAATGATTAATGAAACTAAGAAAATCATGCATATGAATGATCTTCCGGTAGCTGCAACATGTGTAAGGCTTCCTGTTGTTACGGGTCATTCGGAATCTGTTTATATTGAAGTGGAAAAAGAAGGAGTGACAGCTTCTCAAATCAAGGATTTGATGAAAACGGCTCCTGGAGTAGTGCTGGAGGATGAACCGGAACAACAAATCTATCCAACGCCTGCTTCTTCCGTTGGCAAAAATGACGTATTCGTCGGTCGGATTCGCAAGGACTTGGATGAGGATAAAGGCTTCCATTTATGGGTGGTTTCCGATAATCTATTAAAGGGAGCAGCCTGGAACTCCGTCCAGATTGCAGAAAGCCTTTTAAAATTAGGTTTAGTGACCGTCAAGTAATAATTCATTCTTAAACATTCGAAAAAAGTGATATCCAACAGAATAGAGAGTTTTTGTCAGCTTCCCGGAGCGGGAAGCTGGCTTATATTTGAGGTGCATATTATGAAAATCATTGTCCAGAAATACGGTGGGACATCCGTTCGTGATGAGGAAAGCCGGTCATTTGCCCGAGGGCATATAGAAAAGGCAATTCAAGAAGGCTTTAAGGTGGTGGTCGTGGTTTCAGCGATGGGGAGGAAGGGCGATCCCTATGCAACGGACACTTTGCTTTCTTTAGTGAATGGCTCGAAAGCGATACTTTCGAAACGTGAACAGGATCTCCTTATGTCAGTTGGTGAAACGATCTCCTCGGTAGTATTTACCAACATGCTGTTGGAACACGGTATTGAAGCCGTAGCATATACAGGGGCACAGGCGGGATTCTTGACGAATACCGACTATTCAAGTGCGAAAATCATGGAAATGAAATGCGACCGTCTCATGAAGGAATTGGAATTGAAGGATGTAGTCGTCGTAGCAGGATTCCAGGGTGCGGCAAAAAATGGGGATATCACCACCATCGGACGTGGTGGAAGTGATACATCAGCTGCAGCGTTAGGCGCAGCTTTGCAAGCGGAGAGGGTAGATATATTTACGGATGTGGAAGGCATCATGACGGCCGATCCACGAATTGCAGATCTTGCGCGTCCGTTATCGATCGTTTCCTATACCGAAGTTTGCAACATGGCCTATCAAGGTGCGAAGGTGATACATCCACGCGCTGTTGAAATTGCCATGCAGGCAAAAGTGCCGATCCGGATCAGATCCACATACAGCGAAGGTTTGGGGACACTTGTTACAAGTGTGAATAAAGGAAGCCAGGGCAGTGATATCCGTGAGAGGCTCGTCACAGGAATTGCCCATGTTCCGAAAATCACACAAATCAAGGTGCGTGCGAAAAAGGATCAATATAATTTACAAGCCGAGGTTTTCAAGGCAATGGCCAACGCCTCCATTTCGGTCGACTTCATCAATATATATCCGAGCGGTGTCGTATATACCGTTTCCGAGGAAATGACGGATCTCGCTCTTTCAATTTTGGCCGAGCTTGGTCACGAACCGGTCATTGAACGGAATTGCGCCAAAGTCTCTGTCGTCGGTGCAGGCATCAACGGGGTGCCTGGTGTTGCTGCGAAGATCGTAACGGCACTTTCGGAGAAGGAAATAGCCATTCTTCAATCCGCTGACAGCCATACGACGATATGGGTCTTGGTCAAGGAAGAAGATTTGATAGAAGCTGTTAATTCACTTCACTACGCATTTCAGCTGCATGAAAGTGAAATTAAATAATCCGGATTTCAATAAAAGTTTTATGAAGAGGTGTTAGATGATGATATTTGGTAGAGTATCAACCGCAATGGTCTCCCCTTTCGATAGCAAGGGAAATATCGATTTGCAGAAAACGACCAAATTGGTCAATTACTTAATAAAGAATGGAACGGACTCCCTTGTACTTTCGGGGACGACGGGGGAATCTCCAACTTTATCTTCGGAGGAGAAGATCGCCTTATTGCGGCATGTCTCCAAGATTGTGGAAAAAAGAGTGCCCATCATCATGGGTACAGGTAGCAACAATACGTATGCTTCCATTGAGCTGACCAAAAAAGCAGAACAAAATGGTGCCGATGCGATCATGCTGGTGGCCCCTTATTATAGCAGGACGAATCAAGAAGGCCTTTATCAACATTTCAAAGCAATCGCAGCGAGCACGACACTGCCTGTAATGATTTATAATATCCCTGGCCGTGCTTCGGTTAACATCGAGCCGGAAACGATCATCCGCCTTTCAAAAATTGCTAATATCTTAGCGGTGAAAGAAGCTAGCGGAGATTTGAATGCAATGACCGAGATCATAGCCGGAACGGATGAGGATTTCGCGTTGTACAGCGGTGATGACGCTTTAACTCTCCCAGTCCTTGCAATAGGGGGCGTTGGGGTAGTTTCAGTTGCATCCCATGTTGCGGGCAATGAGTTACAGAAAATAGTCGAGGCATTCATCAGCGGGAATTTGAAAGAGGCAGCCAGGCTGCATCAGGAACTATTACCGCTGATCAAAGGCTTATTTGCCGCCCCAAGCCCGGCACCTGTCAAAACAGCGCTTCAGTTAAATGGAATTGATGTGGGGTCCGTCAGGCTGCCGATCGTGCCTTTGACGGAACAGGAACGACTTTCTTTAGCCTCTGTATTAAAAAAATAAATAGCCATGGAACAAGCTGATCGTTAAAGATTGGCTTGTTTTTACATAAACATGCATTGAAATGACAATTCCTTACTAAAGCAGGTTTAAGAATGGTCTTTAAGCCCGGTCAATCGAAACCACATTAGTATAGGTGATGAATAAATGATACATATCGGTACCGCTCATTTTTAAAGGGACGAATGAAAAAAAACCACGAAAAATGGTAAGTGTTGTCATGTTTTTTAAACTTCGGTTATAATGAAAGCATTGGAAATTATGAACGGGATTTTTTAAGGAGGATATTCGATTGGGTAAAGATAAACATAATGGCATAAAGGTCATTTCTCTTGGAGGACAAGGGGAACTTGGTAAAAACATGTACGTTGTTGAGGTGAATGAGGATATCTATCTGCTAGATGCAGGTTTGATGCTTCCGGAAGAAGAAATGCTGGGAATCGATGCGGTTATCCCTGATATTTCTTACTTGATCGATAATAAAGAACGTATTCAGGGAATATTCATTACCCATGGTCATGAAGACCATATGGGAGCGCTTGCATATGTTTTGAAATTTTTACCCGTTCCCGTTTATGGAACGAAGCTTACCCTTGCGCTAATTAAAACGAAATTGAAGGAAGATGGCTTTAACGGAAGGGCGACATTTACCGAGATCGATTCCGATTCTCTGTTAAGTTTCCCTCAGGCAGCCGTATCATTTTTCCGGACTAACCATAGCATCCCCGATTCTGTCGGAGTGGTAATCCACACCCGCGATGGTGCCATCGTTTATACGGGGGATTTCAAATTCGACCAAGCGGCAAGCGATCTGTATAAACCAGAGATCGGAAAAATGGCCAGTATTGGCGAAGAAGGCGTTCTATGCTTGCTATCGGATAGTACGGGTGCCGAGAGGCCGGGGTACACGCCGTCAGAAGCCATTGTGGCCAAAGACATTACTGAAGCTTTCCTTGCCGCTTCAGGCAGGATCGTCGTTGCGTGCTTCGCTTCGAACATCAACCGGATTCAACATGTTTTCAATGCAGCTGCGGCAAGTCGCAGGAAAGTGGCCGTTGTAGGGAAAAGCCTGCAGCGTGTTTATGAAACAGCATTGAATCTTGGTTATTTAAAGGCAGAAGAAGAGCTGATCATCCCTATCAATGAAATTAGCCAATATGACGATCGTGAAATCGTCGTATTATCTACAGGCCATCAAGGAGAACCGATTGCGGCGCTTCAAAAAATGGCTAAACAAACTCATAAACAGGTGACGATCAAAAAAGGTGATACCGTACTGATCAGTGCTTCACCGCTCCAGGGAGGCGAACTGATTTTATCCAAGACCGTGGATTTGCTTTATAGGGTTGGCGCTGAAGTGGTATCGTCCAATAAATATAAAGTTCACGTAACGGGACATGGAAGCCAGGAAGAACTGAAAATGATGATCAATCTGATGAATCCTAAATTCTTTATCCCGGTGCATGGTGAATATCGCCAATTATATGCTCACCAAAAAGTCGGAATCGCCGCTGGAATTAAACGGGAAAATATCGTGATTGCCGAAAAAGGTGATGTCATCGAGCTTAAAGGAAATAAAATCGGCCTAGCCGGCAAAGTCCCTTCAGGAAATATCCTGATAGATGGCAGCGGTGTAGGGGATGTCGGCAATATCGTTCTTCGTGATCGCCGCTTGTTATCCCAGGATGGCATTTTGATCGTCGTCGTAACCTTGAACCGTCAAGATAAAAGCATTGCCGCTGGTCCTGAAATCATTTCAAGGGGATTCGTTTATGTTCGTGAATCCGAAAAAATGATCGCGGAAGCGACCGAAATCGTAAGTGAAATCGTCAAAAAAAATGGATCGCGCCAACCATTCGATTGGTCTACACTGAAACAGGAAATGCGTGATGCCTTGAATCAGTTCTTCTACGAAAAAACGAAACGTCGTCCAATGATCTTGCCGATCATCATGGAATATTAAGCAATCCTCCCCTGATAATCAAGTCAGGGGTTTTTTCCGTTTGCCCAACCTCTAATATCTTCAAGAATGAAGTCGAAGACTCGAGACATAATAAAGCTATAGGTTAAAAGAGAAAGGGGTTGGCATCGTGGATAATGCACCATTACCAAATGAAAATGAAGGCCGGCAGGAAGGGAAGAATTCCACTTTAATCGAAAAGATCCAGCAGCTGGGGGCAACGAATGTCCCACAACTATCAAAGGACTCGAAAATCCATTGTTTGACGATCATTGGTCAAATTGAAGGACATATGCAGCTGCCGCCTCAAAATAAAACGACTAAATATGAGCATGTTATCCCACAAATCGTGGCGATTGAGCAAAACCCGAATATCGAGGGACTGCTTGTCATTTTAAATACTGTGGGTGGGGATGTTGAAGCGGGACTGGCGATTGCAGAGATGCTTGCTTCCCTGTCCAAGCCATCCGTTTCGATCGTACTCGGCGGAGGGCATTCCATCGGAGTTCCGATTGCCGTATCATGTGACCATTCCTATATCGCTGAAACGGCGACGATGACGATTCATCCGATTCGTCTGACAGGCCTTGTCATAGGTGTTCCGCAAACCTTTGAATACTTGGATAAGATGCAGGAAAGAGTCATCAAGTTTGTAACGAGGCACTCCAACGTAACGGAGGAAAGTTTCAAGGAATTAATGTTTGCCAAAGGTAATCTAACCCGTGATATCGGTACGAATGTAGTCGGGGCTGAGGCCGTCGAAATCGGGATGATCGATGATGTCGGGGGTGTGGGCCAGGCCATGAGGAAGCTGAATAGCTTCATGGAAGAAAGAAAACCAAAAACAGCCGGTGAAGAGGAGGGGCTCCTGCAATGACACTCTATACAATCGTCCCTGAAGTAATCATCTTTCCCCATCACCATGAAAAAACGGCGAATTTAATCGAAATGATCTATAATGGTGTGCATGTAATGGTTGAACATGATGGTCAACGGTCATTTCGAATTGATCGAATTGTGAGCACCGATCCCGCGGATTATATGAACGCAAACATCCATCCGGGGGCAGTCATCAACGTGTTCGAACAGCCCAACGGCCACTGAAAACGACTAATGAAACCAATTATGATATACTGGATTGAAATCGGCAGCCATTTGGCTGCTTTATTCAGTATCTGGGCCAATTGGATCCTTTAGTTGAAAATGTACATATAACAAGGACAGTGTCATCTTTTTTTGGTATAATTTATGAACGAACATTTGTTTTGTGAAGGGAAATCAAGATGTTATGTTGAATAGGAAAGTTAGAATAGTTTCATGAAGAATCAGGTGATATGATGGCAAAGAAGAAAAAACGAAAAAACAAAAGTACCGATAAATTAAAACTAACACTTAAATATGAATTGAGTGGCTTGACTTTAATAGGGCTGGCCGTCATTGCGATTGCCAAGCTTGGAGCGGTGGGAAATGGGACGGTTCTTTTAATTCGCTTCTTTATGGGGGAATGGTACATCCTTTTGTTGTTGGCTGCCATTGCAGCAGGCTTTTATTTGATGATTAAAAGGGAGGTTCCTTACCTGTTAAAACGGCAGTTCATCGGATTATACTTCCTTGCTGCGAGCATGCTCCTGCTCAGTCATGTGACGCTGTTCAACATGCTGGCAGATGGCGGCCCGTTCACGAAGCCAAGCGTCATTTCGAATACATGGGAATTATTCTGGATGGAAGTGACCGGGAAGGCCAGTTCGAGGGATCTGGGAGGCGGCATGATTGGAGCGATACTATTTGCGGCTTCCTACTTTTTATTTGATGAAGCGGGCTCCAAAATCATATCCTTCCTTTTTATCATCACGGGCATTGTTCTGTTGACTGGGAAAACCTTGGGTGAGACCCTTGGAAGGTTTTTCCTCGGCCTTGGGAACTTCATCGCGAATCAATGGTCGGCTTTCAGGGATGACATGAAAACTTGGAATGAGGAGAAAAAAGAAAAGAAAAAAAATCCGCAAAAAAGGAAGAAACGCGAAAAGGATCCGGTGGCAGAAACCGATCAGCCCCTTCATCAAGAAGAGGAAACACCACAGATGGCAACGGAACGGATCATCTCCAGCTTTGCTGATAAAGCCTATAGCGACAACGAAACTGAACCTCCAGTTGCTGCAGAAGCTGTACCTGAAGCTGCCGAGGAGCAGGATGATGCCGTATTACCGATGAATTTCACTGAAGTGGAAAATAAAGAATATCTGTTGCCGCCGCTTTCCTTATTATTGCAGCCTAAAAAAACGGATCAGAGCGGAGAATACCAATTGATTCATGATAATGCAGCAAAACTTGAACGGACCTTCAATAGCTTTGGGGTGAAAGCAAGGGTCACGCAAGTCCATTTGGGACCAGCGGTGACCAAATATGAGGTTCATCCCGATGTTGGGGTGAAGGTAAGCAAAATCGTCAGCCTATCTGATGACTTGGCCTTAGCACTGGCTGCGAAGGACATCCGGATCGAGGCTCCGATACCAGGAAAATCTGCTATTGGGATAGAGGTTCCTAATTCCGAAGTGGCAATGGTATCCTTAAGGGAAGTCTTGGAGGCGAAAGAAGTTGACAAGCCCGATGCTAAATTGCAAATAGGCTTGGGGCGGAATATTTCGGGTGAAGCAGTGAAGGCAGAGCTCAATAAAATGCCCCATTTACTGGTTGCCGGAGCGACAGGGAGCGGTAAATCCGTTTGCATCAACGGCATTATCACGAGTATCCTGATGCGGGCTAAACCCCATGAAGTGAAAATGATGATGATCGATCCCAAAATGGTGGAGCTTAATGTCTATAATGGCATTCCCCACTTACTTGCGCCAGTTGTGACGAATCCAAAGAAAGCGGCGCAGGCCTTACAAAAGGTCGTCAGTGAAATGGAACGCCGCTATGAGCTGTTTTCACATTCAGGTACGCGTAATATTGAAGGCTATAATGATTATGTTAATCGGTATAACATAGAGGAAGATGCCAAGCAGCCGCTGCTGCCTTATATCGTGGTCATTGTCGATGAGTTGGCTGATTTAATGATGGTGGCCTCTAACGATGTAGAGGATGCCATCACACGGCTTGCACAAATGGCAAGGGCTGCTGGCATCCATTTGATCATTGCAACGCAGCGCCCTTCCGTTGATGTCATAACGGGGGTCATAAAAGCGAACATCCCATCTAGGATTGCGTTTAGTGTCTCGTCGATGACGGATTCAAGAACGATCCTGGACATGGGAGGTGCCGAAAAGCTGTTAGGCAGGGGCGATATGTTATTCCTGCCAGCGGGAGCTTCAAAACCTGTACGGGTGCAGGGAGCGTTCCTGTCCGATCATGAAGTCGAGGAAGTTGTCACATATGTCATTTCACAGCAGAAGGCCCAGTATAACGAAGAAATGATACCGGATGAAATTACTGAAACCTCAAGCGGCGAAGTGGACGACAATTTATACGACGATGCCGTAGCATTGATCATGGAAATGCAAACCGCATCGGTCTCCATGCTGCAGCGCCGATTCCGAATCGGCTACGCGCGGGCAGCGAGGCTGATCGATGAAATGGAAGCAAGGGGAATCGTCGGCCCTTATGAAGGCAGTAAGCCGCGGAATGTTTTGGTGTCAAAAGATGAACAGGATGAAGCGCATTTATCCTAAAAAAACCGGGCAGCTCAGCTGCCCGGTTTTTTAATTATTCATCGCTTCGTCCAAATGTGTAAGGCAGAAGTCGGCAATCATCGCTTCTTCATCGTCATCCAAATCGAATTCGAGCGCGCCTTCATTCCCTTTTTCAAAAATATCATATTTAATCAGTTTGCCTGCTTGTTCTTCCACTGCAAAAAGAACTCGGATATATAATCCATTTTCTGAAAAGAGCTCGTCCTCTTCCGGCACTTCGATATCCAGGAATAATTCGTAACGCTCCCCGGATAAAATGCCGAATGGATCATTTAATTTTTCGATACTGTATTCTGTTATAGTTAACATGATGTGTACATCCCTTCAAAGAAGATAACCTTATTATACAGGAAAACCGCAACTTGAGAAGAAAGCTGGCGGCGTTCAGAAGGCATTCCAAAAATTTTTTTTAATCTGATTTAGGAGAATAATCGTACAATTTTCGTTGTGTTTACTAGATTGAAAGACACAGAGGAGGGTAATTCCTCCTAAATTCTTTTCTGCGAATTAGGAAAACACTATTTATTTATATGAAAAAAAATGTTATATTATTTTCGATTAGTAGGAATGATTCAACATCAGAGGTCTGATGTCTTAAGAAATTAGCTGGGGGAAACTGTATGTCAATAAAATCAGATAGTCGACATTTATACTTGCAGGTCATTGATTACCTGAAGCAGGACATCGAAGCAGGAGTCTATCAGGAAAATGAAAAATTCCCTTCCGAATTCGATCTTGCCAAAAAACTGGGCGTGAGTAGGGCGACACTTCGAGAAGCGCTGCGGATTTTAGAAGAAGAAAACATTATCATTCGCCGCCATGGAGTTGGTACTTTTGTCAATCCAAAACCTCGTTTCACTTCAGGTATCGAGCAATTAAAAAGTGTCACTTCCATGATTGAAGAGGCAGGGATGAAACCTGGTACGATTTTCTTAAGCTTGACGGCTCAAGAACCGACGGAAGAGGATATCCGCAGGTTTTCTTGCTCACCAGATGAGCGCATCGTGATCATCGAACGTGTAAGGACAGCGAATGGAGAGCCAGTAATCTATTGTGTCGATAAAATTCCTGAGTCAATACTATCAGAAAATTTCGACCGCAACGATGAGTCTCTTTTTGATATATTGGAAAGGGATGCAAATCGTAAAATTACGTATGCCGTGGCAGAAATCGAGCCTATAGGATATCACGAGAAAGTTTCTCCTATCCTTAAATGCTCTCCAGAAGCAGCGCTACTCGTTTTGAAGCAGATGCATCTCGATGATTGGGACCAGCCGATACTGTATTCCGTTAACTACTTTAAAGCCAATATGTTCAGTTTTCATGTTCTCCGTAAACGAGTATAACCTTTACCCATTAAATGCGGATGAATGCAAGCGCTTGTACTAAAATCAAAAGCATGTAAAAAAAATTAACGAGAAGTGAAAACGCAAACATGAATGACTTTTCAGAACATTCCTGCTCTACAAACTATGCATATTAGGGGGATAAAAATTGAAAAAGCGCAAATTAGGTCTAGCTCTATCACTTGTTCTTGCAGCGGGTACGCTATTGGGGGCATGTGGTAATTCAGAGAATGATGATAAAGATTCTTCAAATGGAAAAGACAAGAAAGATAACTTCACAGTATCGATGGTTACCGATATTGGCGGTATCGACGACAAATCCTTCAACCAATCTGCTTGGGAAGGTCTGCAAGCTTTTGGTAAAGATAATGGATTGGAAAAAGGAAAAGACGGCTATAATTACATCCAGTCAAAATCGGATTCAGAGTATACGACAAACCTAAATACACTAGTTAAAGAAAATTACAATATTATTTATGCGATTGGGTATGCATTGGCTGAATCGGTTGATGAGGTGGCTACACAGCGTCCTAACTCTCAATTTGCAATCGTTGACAGCGTGGTTAAACAAGACAATGTGGCGAGCATCGTTTTTAAAGAACAACAAGGATCATTCCTAGTGGGCGTTATTGCCGGTTTACAGACGAAATCGAATAAAGTGGGCTTCATCGGCGGTGTCGATTCCGAGCTGATCAAGAAGTTTGAAGTAGGCTTCAAAGCTGGTGTCCTATCAGTGAATCCGGATGCGAAAATTACAGCACAATATGCAGGGTCGTTTGGGGACGCAGCAAAAGGTCAGCAAATGGCAAATAACATGTATTCTTCTGGAATCGATATCATTTACCAAGCAGCTGGCGGTACAGGAAACGGTGTATTCACTTCTGCTAAAGAGTTGAAGAAAAAAGATCCTAAAAAAGACATTTGGGTTATCGGGGTAGACCGTGACCAAAAAGAAGAAGGAGCATTGAAAGTTGATGGCAAGGATTATAATGTTACGTTGACTTCAATGGTAAAACGTGTGGATGTTGCAGTTCAAGATTTAGCGAAAAAGACAAAAGAGGGTAAATTCCCTGGTGGAGAAACGATTGAATACGGTCTTGAAGAAAACGGGATCATGATATCGGAATCTCAAGAAAATGTTTCTGAAGAATCATTGAAAGCGGTTAATGAATACGTCGAAAAAATTAAATCTGGCGAACAAAAAACTCCTGGTACTGAAAAAGAATTAAAGGAATTGGGATTCAAATAATTCACTCAGAAATGATAAGGAATGAGAAGGCCTGTTGAAGGCCTTCTAATCCTATTTCATATGAATGAAAAACCGAATGAAAGACTATGACAGATTTTGTAGTTTTTCATTTGGTTTTTTATGAAAAAAACCAAATGAGAACTATTAGGAATCTATCAATATCTCCTAGTTAGGTATCAGAATCCTCATTTCTATAGGAGTTGATTATACGTGGAACATGTAATTGAGATGCTTAATATCCGTAAAGAATTTCCAGGTATTGTTGCAAATGATGATATAACCCTTCAGGTGAAAAAAGGGGAAATTCACGCATTGTTAGGCGAAAATGGAGCTGGGAAATCCACGCTAATGAACGTACTGTTCGGTTTATATCAGCCAGAGCAGGGAGAAATTCGTGTGAATGAGCAGGTAGTTCAGATTACAAGTCCGAATGTTGCCAATGACCTCGGAATTGGAATGGTGCATCAGCATTTTATGCTAGTAGATCCATTTACTGTTACCGAAAATATCATTCTTGGAAAAGAACCATCGAAATATGGAAAGGTTAATGTAAAGGAAGCGAGCGAAGAGGTAAGGAAACTTTCGGAACGATACCATTTAAGTGTGGATCCAGATGCTAAAATTGCCGATATTTCCGTAGGGATGCAGCAAAGGGTGGAAATCTTGAAAACCCTGTACAGAGGTGCGGAAATTCTCATTTTCGATGAACCTACTGCTGTATTGACACCCCAGGAAATAAAAGAATTGATCACAATCATGAAAGCCCTTATCAAGGAAGGGAAGTCCATAATCCTGATCACCCATAAGTTAAAGGAAATTATGGAAGTTTGCGATCGAGTCACGGTTATTCGAAAAGGAAAGGGCATCGGGACCGTGAATGTTAAAGAAACAAATCCTGATGAACTGGCCAGTTTAATGGTTGGACGGGATGTCGTTTTTAAAACGGATAAATCTGCAGCAAATCCTCAAGAAGTGGTGCTGGAAGTGAAAAACTTGGAAGTGAAAGATTCTCGTGGCGTATCGGCGGTCCATAACCTTGACCTTTCAGTACGTGCTGGCGAAATCATCGGAATTGCGGGAGTGGATGGCAATGGACAGTCTGAACTTATCGAGGCACTGACAGGTCTGAAGAAAGTGACTAATGGAACTATATCATTGAACGGGAAACAGGTACAGAATATGAAACCCCGTAAAATCACCGAGGCTGGGGTAGGGCACATTCCTGAAGATCGTCATAAACATGGACTTGTCCTGGACTTTAGCATTGGGGAAAACATCGTTCTGCAAACATATTATCAGGAGCCTTTTTCGACAGGCGGCATTTTGCATTCCAAGAAAATCTTCGATAAGGCTCGTACGATCATTAAAGAATATGATGTTAGGACACCTGATGAGTATACGCCTGCCCGTGCACTATCGGGAGGGAATCAGCAAAAAGCGATCATCGGCCGAGAAGTGGATAGAAACCCGGATTTATTGATTGCGGCTCAGCCAACACGTGGGTTGGATGTCGGTGCCATCGAGTTCATCCACCGTCGATTGATTGAACAGCGTGACGCTGGTAAAGCGGTTCTTCTCATCTCTTTTGAACTAGATGAAATCATGAATGTCAGTGATCGAATCGCAGTCATTTATGAAGGGGAAATCGTTGCGATCGTCGATCCTAAAGAAACGACAGAACAAGAATTGGGATTATTAATGGCTGGAAGTAAGCGTCCGGAAGCAGGTGAAAAAGAACATGTCTAAATATTTCTATAAATTAACGAGTCCGTTGTTTGCTGTAATCCTAGGCTTGCTGGCTGGGGCAGTCATCATGTTGGTGAGTGGATATAATCCAGTTGAAGGGTATGGGGCAATGTTGGCCGGTATCGCTGGCGATTCCTATTATACTGGTGAAACATTACGGACGATCATACCGTATATCCTTGCTGGTTTAGCTGTTGCCTTCGCATTCAGAACAGGATTGTTCAATATTGGTGTTGAAGGGCAATTGATCGTTGGCTGGCTGGCAGCGGTTTGGGTTGGGGTCGCTTTTGATCTCCCGAAAATCATCCACTTGCCATTAGCCATACTTGCAGGAGCTGTAGCTGGATCGCTTTGGGCCTTTATTCCAGGGTATTTGAAGGCTAAATTCCGCGTGCATGAAGTAATTGTGTCCATCATGCTGAATTACACAGCTTTGTATGTAACGAATTACTTAATACAAAACGTTATTTCCGATAACCAGGATAAAACGGAAAGGATTGCTGAAACAGCATCCCTCCGCTCGCCGTTTTTTGAGAGTTTAACAGATTTCTCCCGACTTCATTGGGGAATCTTCATAGCGATCATCTGTGTGTTCATCATGTGGTTCATCTTGGAAAAGACGAAAACCGGTTTCGAGTTGAAAGCTGTTGGTTTTAATCAGCAGGCTTCCGAATATTCCGGGATGAGCGTAAACAAAAATATCATTCTATCCATGGTCATTTCAGGTGCATTCGCAGGCTTGGCTGGAGCGATGGAAGGTCTGGGGACATTTGGCTATGCAGCGATCAAGGGCGGATTTACGGGAATCGGGTTTGATGGAATTGCCGTTGCCTTATTAGGAGCCAACTCCGCAATAGGGGTTGTCCTGGCAGCTTTCTTGTTCGGTGGACTTAAAGCAGGGGCAATCAATATGCCATTACAGACCGGCATCCCAAGTGAAATTGTTGATATTGTCATTGCATTGATTATATTCTTTGTTGCATCAAGCTATTTTATCCGCTGGATTGTGCAACGCTTTAAGAAGGGGGCGAAATAAGTGGACTTTTATCAGGTGCTACAAATCATCATTCCGTCCATGATTGCTTACGCTGCCCCGCTGATTTTCACTGCGCTTGGTGGTGTGTTTTCTGAACGATCTGGTGTTATCAATATAGGGCTGGAAGGGCTTATGGTGATTGGGGCCTTCACAGGAATCGTTTTTAACTTAATGTATGCAGATGTTTTGGGAGCCTGGACACCATGGCTTTCCGTTTTAGTGGCCATGATTGCTGCGTTGGTATTTTCAGCACTTCATGCAGTCGCGTCCATAACATTCCGGGCGGATCAAACCGTAAGCGGGGTGGCTATTAACTTATTGGCAGTCGGGCTTACGTTATTTCTCGTAAAGAAGATTTATGATAAAGGACAAACGGATATCATCACCGAAACTTTCCCGAGGATCGATATTCCTCTGTTAAGTGATATCCCTTTCATTGGTCCAATTTTGTTCTCCAACGGCTACTATATTGCTTATCTGGCCATCATCGTGGCAATTTTCGTTTGGTATATCATTTTTAAAACACCATTTGGACTCCGACTCCGTTCGGTAGGGGAGCATCCGATGGCTGCTGATACGATGGGTGTAAATGTGACCAAGATCCGCTATCAAGCTGTCCTTCTATCAGGAGCCTTCGCGGGTATCGGGGGAGCCATTCATGCGACTTTGTTTGCGAATGACTTTAGCCATACTACCATCAATGGACAAGGCTTCATGGCCATTGCTGCGATGATATTCGGTAAATGGAATCCGCTTGGGGCAATGGGGGCTGCACTATTCTTTGGTCTGGCACAAAGTTTAAGCATCGTCGGTTCCAGCCTTCCGTTCATAAAAGACATACCGTCCGTGTTCTTATTGATTATGCCATATATCTTGACAATCATTGCCTTAACAGGATTCATTGGACGTGCAGATGCTCCAAAAGCATCTGGACAGCCATATATCAAGGGTAAAAGATAAATTATTTCCAACCGGTCAGTCAACATTGCTGGCCGGTTTTTCCGTAGGATACGTGCAAAAGATCAGATCATAATTGCAGAGGGCATAGTGATAACCTAAAAAAAGTAGCTGTTACTTGCATGATTTTTCCTTTCACATGTATATTTTAAGTAGATGTTTAAAAGGGTTGCTATATACAAACAATAAGCTACTAAAGGTGATTTATATATTGAGGAGGATTATTCATGTCTATCGCTTCCGATAAAATAATGGAAAAAAGCGGCTACAAACTTCATGTGGTCCGTACGGATAAATATAAAACGAATACGCTCGTCCTGAAGATGAAGGCTCCATTGACGAAAGAGAAAGTTACATATCGTGCATTGGTGCCATATGTATTACAGAGCAATACGAGTAAATATCCTACGACGCCTGAGCTTCGATCCTATCTTGATGAGTTATACGGCGCAGGCTTTTATGTGGATGTTGCTAAAAAAGGAGAATATCAAATCGTTAGTTTCACTATCGATATCGTCAATGAAAAATTCCTTAGTGATTCCACACCGCTTCTTGAAAAAGCTTTTACCTTATTATCTGAGGTGATCTTTCACCCGAAAAAGAATGGCGAAGCCTTTGATCCTAAAACGGTTTCCAACGAAATCCGTTCATTGAAACAACGGCTTCAATCCATTTCCGATGATAAGATGCGCTATTCAGCTACAAGGCTTGTGGAGGAAATGTGCAAAACTGAACCATATGCCCTCGAAGCAAGCGGAAACCTGGAGGACTTGGAAACGATTACGCCAGAGTCCCTTTTCTCTTATTATCAAAAAATGCTGGCTGAGGATGAAATCGACTTATATGTGATCGGTGACATTGATGAATCAGAGGTGGAGGCTTTAGCTGACAAGTATGTTTCATTGAAGGATCGAGCACCGGTACGTTTGCCAAGGAACACGGGCAAGGAAGTGGAGAAGGAAAAGGAAGTCATCGAAAACTCGGATGTCAAACAAGGAAAACTGAATATAGGCTACCGGACCCATGTTGCCTATGGTGATCCGGATTATTATGCACTGCAGCTTTTCAATGGGATCTTCGGTGGTTTTTCACATTCAAAACTATTCATCAATGTTAGGGAGAAAGCCAGTTTAGCGTATTATGCAGCTTCAAGGCTCGAGAGTCATAAAGGGCTATTGATGGTGATGGCGGGCATTGAAAATGCGAACTACAAGCAAGCACTCGAAATCATTCATGCCCAAATGAATGAAATGAAGCAAGGGAATTTCTCCGATGCCGAACTGGAACAGACGAAGGCGGTCGTAAAGAATCAGCTTCTTGAAACGATTGACGTTTCTAGAGGGCTTGTTGAAATTTTATACCATAATGTGATTTCCGGACAGAATATATCATTGGACGATTGGTTTGCTAAGACGGAACGGACGACGAAGGAAGAAATCGTTGCCGTCGGTCAGAAGATTCAGCTTGATACAATTTATTTCCTAACAGAAGCGGGGGTGCAAGAGTAATGGAAAAAATAGAATTCACTCAATTGAAGGAAGAACTTTTCCATGAAAAAATGGCCAATGGGCTTGAGGTATATATCCTTCCGAAAGAAGGATTCAATAAATCATTTGCGACGTTCACGACGAACTACGGTTCAGTGGACAATCATTTCAAGCCTTTGAATGAAACCGAATTTTCTAAGGTGCCAGATGGAATTGCCCATTTCCTTGAACATAAGCTTTTTGAAAAGGAGGATGGCGATGTTTTTCAGCAATTCTCAAAGCAGGGGGCATCAGCTAATGCCTTCACTTCTTTCACCCGTACGGCCTATCTGTTTTCCAGCACGTCCGATTTCAATAAGAATTTGACGACCTTAATCGATTTTGTCCAAGATCCCTATTTTTCGGAGAAGACGGTAGAGAAGGAAAAAGGAATCATAGGACAGGAAATCAATATGTATGACGATAACTCTGACTGGCGGCTTTATTTCGGGACGATTGCCAACATGTATCATCATCATCCAGTGAAAATTGATATTGCTGGTACTGTGGCATCGATTGCCGATATTACGAAAGATATGCTTTATGAATGCTATAACACGTTTTATCATCCGAGCAACATGCTTTTGTTCGTTGTAGGGCCTGTCGATGTCGAGAGTACTATGAAGTTAATCCGCGATAATCAAACGAACAAAGGCTATAGGGAACAGCCTGAGGTGGAGCGCAAATTCGAGGATGAGCCAAACACCGTTGCCAAGAAGAAGGAAATCTTAAAGATGAATGTCCAGACTCCGAAGGTCATGCTTGGAATCAAGGCCATCAATGTTCATCAATCAGGTATACAGCTTTTGAAAAGGGAATTGGCGACCAATATTTATTTGGAAATGCTGTTTGGCAAAAGCTCGCCATTGCATGAAGAATTGTATGAGGAAGGACTGATCGATCAAAGCTTCTCTTATGACTATACACAGGAGCAGGGCTTTGGATTTGCATTGGTTGGCGGGGACAGTTCCAAGCCTGAAGAATTGACCGAGTCGATATTTACGATCCTGCAAAATTCCAAAGCCGGGACCGGTTTGAATGAAGAAAGTCTGCAAAGGACGATTAAGAAAAAAATCGGTTCTTTCCTTCGTTCGCTGAATTCACCGGAGTATATCGCTAATCAGTTTACCCGATATGCATTCAATGATATGAACTTGTTTGATGTGGTTTCGGTACTGGAAAAACTAACGATTGAAGATATCAGGAAGGTCGCCGTAGATTTAATTGCAGATGAACGGATGACAGTGTGTCAGGTACTTCCTAAATAATAGTAAAGGGGGCTGGAATGTGGGGAAACGTTTTGCCCTTATAACTGGTGCCAGTGGAGGAATCGGCAGGGAAATCGCCATTAAGCTTGCCGAAGAGAATTATTCACTTTATTTACATTATAACAGCAATGAAGAAGCAATCATGGAGTTAATAGAAGAGCTTAAGCCTCATCAGGTGGAACTCATTCCGATACAAGCGGATTTATCTAAACCGGACGGATACAAGGTATTGGCGGAAAATATCTTCGCCCTTCATGCGATCGTCCTCAATAGCGGGAATAGCTATTATGGGCTCATATCTGATATGGATGACAAGGTTGTTAGTGAAATGGTCCAATTGCATGTAACCAGTCCTTTCCAATTAACGAAGGAACTGCTTCCAAAGTTGATGTATCAAGATCGGGCTGCCATTGTTGCCGTCACATCCATATGGGGGCAGACGGGGGCATCTTGTGAGGTATTATATTCGATGGTCAAAGGCGGTCAAAATGCTTTTATCAAAGCGTTAAGCAAGGAAGTCTCACTTAATGGAATCCGGGTGAATGCAATTGCCCCTGGTGCGATTTCGACATCCATGCTTGAATCTTTCAGTGCTGACGATTTGGAAATCATCAAAGGTGATATCCCGATGGGAAGGATGGGAAGCGCTAAAGAAGTCGCCGAGGCTGTTTTCTATTTACTTTCCGACAAGGCATCTTATATCACTGGACAAATCTTAGGCGTCAATGGTGGATGGTACACGTGATTTTTTTTATGCTATGTATAATTTCCTCTGTTCCTTCACAAAATATCTATGTACTATTTTGAAGGAAAGGGTGACCATTCATGTCTGTACTAGACAATTGGGATCAATGGAAAAATTTCTTAGGCGACAGATTAAATCAAGGTGAGCAACAAGGATTATCAGGAGGCGCTGTGAACAATTTGGCTTTTGAAATCGGTGATTATCTAGCTAAGCAGGTTGAGCCCCAGAATGATCAAGAAAAAGTCCTTGCTGATCTTTGGTCAGTCGCTAACGAAGAAGAAAAACATGCCATGGCAAGCGTTATGGTCAAGTTAGTCGAGAACAACGGAACAAAGTAAACATTTTAAGCCAAAGGCCCTGTTATTAATTAACAGGGCCTTTGGCTTGAGGATGACCGGTAATTATCCTCGAATATAAAAATGGATACTTTTATAGGGTTTTTCCTTTTAACTTCTCATGAAATGCTATATTATAGAAGCTAGACAATAATTATGCGTACAGACCTTGAAATTTACGATGGATAAGTTTTGCTCGGATGTTTGGGGTAAAAGCTTCTAGGCTTAAGGAGTGTTATCGTGGAGAAAAAAGAATGGTATTTTGAATATGAAATCCAAGTCAACCGTCCGGGTTTATTAGGGGATATATCATCCCTCCTGGGAATGCTGTCCATCAACATCATTACGATAAACGGTGTGGATGAAGGCAGACGCGGTTTACTTTTAAAAGCGGAAGATAGCCGTAATATAGAAAGATTCGAATCAATCCTCCATACGATGGATACGATAAAGGTCATTAAGCTTAGGGAGCCTAAATTACGTGATCGACTGGCTGTCAGGCATGGCCGTTATATCCAGCGCGATGCGGATGAGAAGAACACCTTTAGGTTCGTTCGTGATGAGCTGGGCTTGCTTGTCGATTTTCTGGCCGAGCTGTTTAAACAGGAAGGCCATAAATTAATCGGGATACGAGGCATGCCGCGTGTCGGTAAAACCGAATCGATCGTAGCCTCGAGTGTATGTGCAAACAAAAGATGGTTGTTCGTGTCGTCAACCCTTTTAAAGCAGACCATTCGCAGTCAGCTTATCGAGGATGAATATAATAATGATAATTTGTTCATTTTAGACGGGATTGTTTCCACTCGCCGTGCCAATGAGCGGCATTGGCAATTGATTCGTGAAATCATGAGACTTGATGCGGTCAAGGTCATTGAACATCCGGATGTATTTGTCCAAAATACGGAATATACTCTCGAAGACTTTGATTATATTATTGAGTTGCGAAACAATCCAGACGAGGAAATAACATATGAAGTTGTCGACCAAAAAGACCAGTTTTCGGGGTCCGATTTTGGTTCCTTTGACTTTTAAGATGGCAGGTGTTTGATTTGACTGAGTTAGGTAATCGATTAAAGGAAGCTAGGGAAGCCAAAGGCCTTAGCTTAGAAGATTTACAGGATTTAACGAAGATCCAAAAGCGTTACCTTGTTGGCATTGAAGAAGGAAATTACAGCATGATGCCTGGAAAGTTCTATGTACGGGCATTCATCAAGCAATACTGTGAAGCGGTCGGCCTTGATTCAGAAGAGATTTTTGAACAATACAAGAGTGAGGTTCCTTCCGTCTATAGCGAGGAAATACCGGAACAGCTTTCAAGGGTCCAATCCCGGAAAACCCTACCCGCAGGAGATTCCAAGGTTGTTGAAATGTTACCGAAGATATTGGCAGTCGTTTTGGTCATTGGTGCGGCCATCTTGATATATGTACTGGTATCGAGCTATATGAGTAAACCGGATGATGCCGATAAAAAGGACGACAAACAGAGTGAATCCGTGGGCTACGGCAAGAGTGAAGAGTTCGACAAGGAAGAAAAGAATGCAAGCAAGAAACAGAACGAAGAAAAACAACCCGCTTCTTCCGATAAGAAGAATGAAGATGACCTTGATGCTAAAAAAGATGAAGAAAAGAAAGAGCAAAAACTCGCCGTTATCAGTGCCAGCGGTAAAAATAGCACGTATGAATTGAAAGGTACGGATACCTTCAAATTAAAAGTGACATCCAAGGGTTCACCATGGGTTGGCATTAAAAATGGTGAAGGCAAGTTGCTTTACCAGGGTACCATCGATAAGGACAAGAGCGAGGAAATTGATTTCACCAATGAAAAAGAAGCCGTCATCAATATAGGCAGGGCATATGAAACTGAAATTTTTGTGAATGATGAGAAGCTGGAGTATTCCATTTCACCGACAGAAGTGAATACGCAATTGGTCACGATACAATTTACGAAAGCCGAATAGTCATCTTATAGATGACTATTTTTTCTCTACATACTATTAAGCCGGGTTTCGGCATATAAGATTGGGTTTTGAGTTAAATTATACATAAATGCACCGGATGGCCCTTCGCCATATCATTTTAAGATCTATAACGCATTGCCCGGCCCAAAGGGCTGGCGTAAATTTTGGAGGTAAATGTTTTGAATCTGCCTAATAAGATTACAGTAGCAAGAATTTGCTTAATACCAGTTTTTTTAATCATCATGCTCGTCCCTTTTTCATGGGGTACGCTGACATGGGGGGAATACAGCTTGCCAGTTGCACACTTGGCTGGTGCCCTCCTCTTCATAATCGCTTCCACTACGGATTGGATCGATGGACATTTTGCAAGGAAATATAATATGATCACTGACTTAGGGAAATTTCTAGATCCTTTGGCGGATAAGCTTCTGGTTTCGGCTGCCCTGATTGTATTGGTCGATTTGGATTTGATGTACGGTCAATCCTGGATTGCCATTGTCATCATAAGCCGTGAGTTCGCCGTGACGGGATTGCGTCTTGTGCTTGCCGGCACTGGGGAAGTCGTAGCAGCGAACCAGCTTGGTAAAATTAAAACGTGGGCGCAAATTGTTGCGATTTCGGCATTGTTGCTGCATAACCTTCCCTTTGCCCTCATTTCACTTCCCTTTGCCAATCTCGCCTTATGGATTGCCTTAATCTTCACGATATGGTCAGGGTTGGATTATTTTGTAAAAAACAAACAAGTATTTGTTAATTCCAAGTAAAACGAATGGTGGTCATGAAAACATGGATGCAGAAATCATTGCAGTTGGCTCCGAGCTTCTTTTAGGACAAATCAATAATACTAATGGGAGATTCTTATCACAGCAGTTTGCCCAAATGGGAATCAATGTTTTTTACCATACTGTGGTTGGGGATAACGATCGTCGTTTGCAGCAAGCAATAGAGATTGCAGAATCAAGGGCGAACTTGATTGTCTTTACTGGTGGACTAGGTCCCACCAAGGATGATTTAACGAAGGAGACGATTGCTCGCCATATTGGCAAGAAACTCGTTTTTAACGATGAAGCCCTGCAATCCATCGAAGCTTACTTTCAAAAACGGGAACGGCCGATGACGGAAAATAATAAAAAGCAGGCTCTTGTTTTAGAAGGCAGTGAAGTGCTGGCAAACGATCATGGCATGGCACCGGGAATGGTTTTGTCCAAATCCGGGATTACATATATGCTCCTGCCTGGGCCACCTAGTGAAATGGAACCGATGTTTTTAAGTTATGGCTATGAATCGATCATGAATAAATTGGATAAGCATGATCGAATCGATTCGAAAGTACTTCGTTTCTTTGGCATCGGTGAAGCGGAATTGGAAACGGTGATAGATGATCTACTTGTCAATCAAACGAATCCGACGATTGCACCGTTGGCATCCGAAGGCGAAGTGACATTAAGGATCACAGCGAAGGACTCGTCCAAACAAAAATGCGAAGAGCTCATTTTATCCGCAGAAAAAGAAATTATGGACAGGGTTGGGAAGTTTTACTACGGAACTGATAATACTTCGCTTATAAAGGAACTTGTAAAAGAATTGACGGTCCGCAAGCTTTCGATTGCGGCGGCGGAAAGCTTGACCGGGGGGATGTTTCAGGAACAGTTGACAACCATCCCGGGTGCCGGTAAGGTCTTCAAGGGCGGCATTGTGAGTTATACGAATGATGCGAAGTCGAGTGTCCTCGGCGTCAGCGGCGGAATCATTTCCGAGCATGGTGTGGTCAGCGGTGAGTGTGCCAAGGAAATGGCTTCCAATGTCCGGAAAATGCACGATGCGGATGTAGGCATAAGCTTCACGGGTGTTGCAGGGCCCGATGAACAAGAAGGCAAGCCTGTAGGTACCGTATTCATTGGCATTTCGTATCGTGATGGAAACACGCACTTTAAAGAGTTGAATCTATCAGGCAGCAGGGAGCAGAACCGCATCAGAAGCGTCAAGTATGGCTGCCATTACTTGCTTAATGATTTGTGAATGAGTGGGCAGAGCTTTTATAGCTCTGCTCAGTTTGTAGACAAAAGGGGTTCGGAATTAAAAAATTCCGAACCCCTTTTGAAATTCCTTTGAAATTTTGATCAAAGGTTACGAGATTTGGGCTCT
>NZ_LNNH01000059.1:165023-166017 GCF_001542915.1 Peribacillus simplex
CCTCTTTATTTGTTGTTGAGTACTTTAAAGTTTCTCCCGAAGGGCAAAGGGAACAATCAAAGTGTTCATCGTAAACATAGTCATGTTTGCGAAAGAATCCTTCTTTTGTACGAGGACGTGTATAGGGTAAAGCAGGTGTGATTTCTTTGTTAAATAGGTAGCTTGTAATCGCTGGTGTTTTATAAGCTGCATCTGCGGCAACTGCTTCTGGTTTTCCAACTTTCTCAATTCACTTGGTCAACAAGTGGCTCCAAAATTATGACTGTCATGTGTATTACCAGGTGTTACAATCGTTCCCAATACAAAACCGTTGCCGTCTGCGGCCGCATGGAATGAATAGGCAAACTGTTTTGTTCGTTCATCTTTCACATAGTAGCCACTCTCAGGATCCGTAGTACTTTCTTTAATTGCTTTGGTTTCTTCCTTATCAAATTTATCTGGTGGAAAAGGCTTCTTACCATGGTTTTCACGATCTTGATTGATTTCTTCTTGAAGACGTCCTTGATACGCTCGTGTTTCTTTACGAACGATTTTCTTTTCAAATTTCCGTTTATTCGCACTGGCTTTCACATGTGTGGAATCCACGAAAACGTGTTCTACACTTATTACCTTTTTATTAGCAGCGGTCATTAAAATGCGACAGAAAATCTGTTCAAACAGGTCTGTATCTTTAAAGCGTCGCTCATAATTTTTTCCGAACGTAGAGAAATGAGGCACTTTATCCTGGAAACCATAGCCTAAGAACCAACGATAAGCCATATTGGTTTCAACTTCTTCAATCGTTTTACGCATGGAACGAATACCGAAGGTATATTGAATGAAAGTCAGTTTAACTAAAATAACTGGATCAATACTTGGGCGTCCTACCTCTGAGTACATATCTTTCACCAAGTTATAAATGAAAGTGAAGTCAATGGCAGCCTCCATTTTACGAACCAAATGGTTCGGTGGCACCAGTTGATCTAAAGTAATCATTTCAAGTTGATCTCGCTGA
>NZ_LNNH01000059.1:166353-169194 GCF_001542915.1 Peribacillus simplex
TTCCAAAATGGAAGTCTTATAAGTGATCGATTTTAACGGTTTCAACCATGCTTGTATGAATGCCAAGCCAGCTCGATGCGATCGATCCAAACATATCCCTGGAGCCGGTTGTATAAAAGCGATGTGCCGGGCGGAGCTTGCTTCTATTGATCAATCTATAATAATCCAAGATGACGCTTGCCTCACGGGCCGTCTCTTCCCCCGATGAAATGACCTGCACTCCATTTCCCATATAGGATGAGATGACAGGTCCCAAGAGTGGATAATGGGTACAGCCAAGAATTAACGTGTCAATTTTCGTTTTCTTCAACGGGCTTAAGGTTTGTGCCACGACCCTATTGACGATTTCCCCTTCGAACTCCCCACTTTCTACGATTGGGACAAATTTCGGACAGGCTAAACTGTCCACTTTCACATCGGTATTGATGGAGGCCAATGCGTCATCATAAGCTTTGCTTTTCACCGTACCTTCCGTGCCTATGATGCCAATATGTAAGGAGTTCGACACTTTCAATGCCGCTCTTGCACCAGGATGGATGACACCCAGAACAGGGATCGAAAGTGTCGCCCTGATTTCATCAAGTACCGCCGCTGTTGCTGTGTTGCAAGCTATAATCAGCATTTTAATATCCTTCTTCAACAAAAATCTCGTCATTTGCCATGTGAAGGCTTGAACATCTTTTTTGGATCTGGGCCCGTAAGGACATCTTGCTGTATCGCCTAAATAAATGATATTTTCATTCGGCAGCTGACGCATGACTTCTTTCGCTACAGTCAAGCCGCCTACCCCTGAATCAATGATTCCTATTGGTTGTTTCAAAAAACTCGCCTCATTTTTCTTTCATTTCTTGATGTAGTTTAGCTAAAATCCCTTGAAGGGAAACGATGTCGGCATCATTGAATTGTGCTAACACGCCACTCAAATACTGCTGCCGTTTATTGATCACTTCTTCGATAATCCGTTCCCCTTCACCAAGAAGGTGAATGCGAACCACCCGCCGGTCCTTTTCATCTTTAACACGCTGGACAAGCTGATGCTTCTCCATCCGGTCAATCAGATCCGTGGTTGTGCTGAAGGCAAGAAACATTTTCGTCGACAATTCTCCGATCGTCATGTCGCCCGATTCAAACAGCCATTGCAAAGCCAGGAATTGAGGAATGGTTATTTTATAATCATTTAGGATTTCCCGTCCCCTTTGCTTAATCCAGGACGATACATAGCGCAATTCCTTCTCGATCTCGGCTACATAAGCAACCTGCTTCTCTTCATCCATACACCCAGCTCCCCACTTCATGAAACTTATCATACTACCATTTTGGATGAAAGTGAAATGATTTTCAAGATTGATTGTTCGGAACCTGCGACACCCCGACAAAAAAATAAGCAGCATCCAAAGAAGTCAAAACAATGGAATTGTTTTGGACTTCCTTATATGCTGCCAAATAGAACGGGAGAGAAAATATTTATAAGGCTTACGTATTAAACGCTAACACATTAAAGCTTAAGTTCTCCCATACGAAGGAGTTCTATGACTGCCTGCGAACGTCCTTTGACTCCAAGCTTCTGCATCGCATTCGAGATATGGTTTCGAACTGTTTTTTCGCTAATAAACAATTCACCTGCGATTTCTTTTGTTGTTTTGTCTTGTACTAGTAACTCAAATACTTCTTTTTCTCTTTTGGTGAGTAGTGGCTTATGAGTGAATTCGTTCTCCTTCAAGTAATGTTACCCTCCTTGCCTTCACCAGCATAAAACCCGGAGTGGGTGTCTATTTAGTCAAGATATAGTATGTCGGCTAGTGCAAGGGAGTGACTATTTTACTTCATGGGATGAAATTTTTTCAGGAATGTTCGACCTCCGCATGCCACATCCCTTGCCTCATCTCTTCCGTCCAAGGCGTCGGCTTCCCTGTGTCCTTGGAGACTTGGACGATCGTTCCCCTGCCCGTTAAACATAGGGAACCATCTTGCTTAGTGCCCATGTAATGAATATCTACCGAGGAGGTCCCGATATGGTCGGCTTTCACATGGATCGTCAATCGATCATTGAAAAACACCTGCTGCAGATAATCACACTGCAGATCGGCGACTACCGGAATTTGATCACTTGTGAATGCCGTCCAATCCTTCATGAATCCCAAGCTATTAAAATATTCTATCCGTGCTTCCTCAAAATAAGTAAAAGGTATCGTGTTATTTAAATGCCCGAACATATCCGTTTCCGAAAAGCGGACCTTAATCTCATGTTTAAAAGAAAAATCACTGATCCACTCCGTTATATTATCGATATATGATATTCTGCCCAACTTGTGCACTCCCTTTCGAAAATGAATGGCTATTCACTCATTTTATAAGAAAAATTAGATAATGAAAAGGATTTTCTCTCGGAAAGCTGGTTAATTCGCATACAACTTCCTTCATTTTACAAATTCCATTCATTTCTTATGGAAAAGGATAAAAAAGAGCCCCTATCCTAAGATACGGGCTCTCAGACTGTAGACAAACTCGATGAAAATCGAGTTTGTCTATTTTTATGGCCTGTACAATTTAGACGTTGATTTCCACTCCAGGCACTCGCTTTCCGCGGGCGGTCGGGGAGCCTCCTCGGCTTTGCCTGCGGGGTCTCCCCTAGACGCGCTTTTCCCGCAGGAGTCTCGAACACCCGCTCCAATCAACTTTGTCTTACCTTTTAGATAGAACACTTTTGACTGGAGTCATTTTTGTTTTAAAATTGAAATATAAAAACTTGAGGTGATGAGGATGCTTTCTAAACATGATTCTATTCAGCGAGATCAACTTGAAATGATTACTTTAGATCAACTGGTGCCACCGAACCATTTG
>NZ_LNNH01000059.1:169204-241592 GCF_001542915.1 Peribacillus simplex
GCAGGGCTTTTATAGCTCTGCTTTTATTTAGTTTGATGAGTTTGTTTCCTGTAAAAAGGGGAAAAAGAAAACAGTTAATTCCATGATTTTCAATTACTGCGGATGAAGTGGAATGAAAATGAAGTTTTAGTTAAGGTAAAACGCTTTTTTTAGAAGAATATCCGAAAAGAAAAAAACGAATGAATGTTCGACTTTTTGCTTGGCAAAATAGAAAAAAGAGTATATAGTAAAGATAGGTTTTGAGACAAGATACAAACATTTGTCCCGCAGATATTTGCTAACGTAAGAGCATCATTAATCGGACAGCCGATTATTTGAATATAGAGGAGGAAATTGAGTGAGTGATCGTCAAGCGGCTTTAGATATGGCTTTAAAACAAATTGAAAAGCAATTTGGTAAAGGTTCCATTATGAAACTTGGAGAACAGTCTGATCGAAGGATTTCAACGATTTCAAGTGGTTCATTGGCATTGGATGTAGCATTGGGAGTGGGCGGATATCCAAGGGGACGGGTCATTGAGATATACGGACCTGAAAGCTCAGGTAAAACGACTGTTGCATTACATGCGATTGCAGAAGTGCAAAAAACTGGCGGTACTGCAGCATTCATTGATGCCGAGCATGCTTTGGATCCAGCCTATTCAGAAAAACTAGGTGTGAATATCGATGAGTTACTGCTGTCACAGCCCGATACAGGTGAACAAGCCTTGGAAATCGCTGAAGCGCTAGTTCGCAGTGGAGCGGTGGACATCATTGTCATTGACTCGGTTGCAGCCCTTGTTCCTAAAGCTGAAATCGAAGGTGAAATGGGAGATTCCCATATGGGTCTGCAAGCCCGGATGATGTCCCAGGCGTTAAGGAAACTATCTGGTGCCATTAATAAATCAAATACCATTGCCATTTTCATTAACCAAGTCCGTGAAAAAATCGGGGTAATGTTCGGGAATCCGGAAACCACTCCAGGAGGCCGGGCATTGAAGTTCTACTCGACTGTACGTCTGGAAGTGCGTCGTGCGGAACAGTTAAAACAAGGCAATGAAATCGTCGGTAATAAAACCAAAATCAAAGTGGTGAAAAACAAAGTTGCGCCGCCATTCCGCCAAGCGGAAGTTGATATCATGTATGGTCAAGGTATTTCGCAGGAAGGTGAAATCATTGATATGGGTGCAGAGCTTGATATCGTCCTTAAAAGCGGTTCGTGGTATTCATACAACGAAGAGCGTGTTGGACAAGGACGGGAAAACGCGAAGATGTTCTTGAAAGAAAATCAAGATATCGCTCTGGAGATTTCTCAGAAAATCAGGGATCATTATAATCTTGATGGAGAGCATGAGCTGCCGCCAGAGGAAGCGGAAGATGAACATTTTGAATTACTTGATTAATGGTAGGAAAAGGCCTAAGCTTATTTGCTTGGGCCTTTTCTATAAATATTATGAAATGAAAAGTGCGAAATTTTCAGCGAATTCAGTAGCTGGAAAACAGAATTGCCGCCTCCTTCCATGAAGAATGTAGCACTTTCCGGTGGTGAATATTTAAGAAAACTTGAATAATCATTGATACATAAGGGACAAACGCTTGACAATGAAAATTCTCAACTATACAATTAATATGTATATTTTACAATTTTTCAAACTAAAATTTTGAAAATTAAGTGCTGTATATTGAATTTATGTGCAATGTACTTGCCGACAGTTCAACATTTTATGTAAAAAGTTCATAGCAAGGGGAGGTGAAACGATGGAACCCATGACAATCATCTTCACTTTGCTTGGCCTAATCGTCGGTGCAGTTGTTGGTTATTTTATTCACAAATCAAAATTTGAGAGTAAAATAGCAGGGGCAAAGGGCTCTGCAGAACACATCCTTGAGGATGCAAAACGTGAAGCGGACGCACTTAAGAAAGAAGCCTTGTTGGAAGCAAAAGATGAAATTCATAAAATTCGTTCAGATTCTGATCGGGAATCCCGTGAAAGAAGGAATGAATTACAAAAACAAGAAAATCGGTTATTGCAAAGAGAAGAGAATCTGGACCGTAAGGATGATACGTTAGACAAACGTGAAAACCTTTTGGAGAAAAAAGAAGATTCTCTAAACCAAAGACAACAGCATATTGAAGAGATGGAAAGCAAAGTGGACGAGACGGTTCGTAAGCAGCAAACAGAGCTTGAACGTGTTTCAGGTTTAACTCGTGAAGAAGCTAAAGCAATCATTATAGACCGAATGGAAAACGAGCTGGCTCACGATGTAGCGCTTATGATTAAAGAAAGTGATACCCGTGCCAAAGAAGAAGCTGATAAAAAAGCAAAAGAAGTTCTTTCTCTTGCCATTCAGCGTTGTGCGGCTGATCATGTTGCAGAAACCACCGTTTCTGTAGTGAATCTTCCAAATGATGAAATGAAAGGACGGATAATCGGACGTGAAGGACGAAATATCCGGACGCTAGAAACGCTAACAGGTATTGACCTTATTATTGATGATACTCCTGAAGCTGTCATTTTATCTGGATTTGATCCAATTAGACGTGAAACGGCACGCTTGGCTCTTGAAAAACTTGTTCAGGACGGACGGATCCATCCGGCTCGAATTGAAGAAATGGTTGACAAAGCAAGACGTGAGGTAGATGAACATATTCGTGAAATTGGTGAACAAACAACTTTCGAGGTTGGCGTTCACGGTCTCCATCCAGACCTTATCAAAATACTGGGACGTTTGAAGTTCCGTACAAGTTACGGACAAAACGTGCTTAAGCATTCCATTGAAGTGGCCCAGCTTTCAGGGTTGCTGGCTGCTGAGCTTGGAGAGGATGAAGTCCTTGCCCGTCGTGCCGGTTTATTGCATGATATCGGGAAAGCGATCGATCATGAAGTGGAAGGCAGCCACGTTGAAATTGGCGTGGAATTGGCAACCAAGTATAAAGAGCATCCTACTGTCATTAACAGCATCGCTTCACATCATGGCGATACGGAGCCAACTTCCATTATTTCAGTGCTTGTTGCAGCCGCTGATGCTTTATCAGCTGCAAGGCCGGGCGCTAGAAGTGAAACACTTGAAAATTACATTAGAAGACTTGAAAAGCTTGAGGAGATTTCCGAATCCTACGATGGAGTGGAAAAATCATTTGCGATTCAAGCCGGGCGCGAAGTGCGGATTCTAGTGAAACCAGAGCAAATAGATGATCTTTCGGCCCATCGACTCGCACGTGATATCCGCAAACGGATTGAAGAAGAGCTCGATTACCCAGGTCATATAAAAGTCACGGTCATCCGTGAAACAAGAGCGGTCGAATACGCTAAATAAAAGCCGTTAAAGAAAAAGCGAAGAGGGGGAAACCTCTTCGCTTTTTCTTGTTTTTAACAGGTAACGGCTCCGATATTCATCCGATATTATGTTACAATACATACTTGATATTCTTATCACGAGAAATGTGAATCTAGAAAGGGTTTTACAATGAAACTGCTAT
The DNA here is from genome assembly GCF_001542915.1 of Peribacillus simplex. Classification (GTDB taxonomy): domain Bacteria; phylum Bacillota; class Bacilli; order Bacillales; family DSM-1321; genus Peribacillus; species Peribacillus simplex_B. The sequence continues at coordinate 172,664 of NZ_LNNH01000059.1, forward strand.
TTATTGGAGATGTCGTAGGGTCTCTAGGCCGTGAAATGGTTCAAGAATACCTTCCGAAATTAAAGGAAAAGCATCGGCCGCATATTACGGTCATCAATGGGGAAAATGCGGCAAGTGGCCGTGGAATCACGGAAAAGATTTACCGAAACTTTTTAGAGTGGGGCGCACAGGCGGTGACAATGGGAAACCATACATGGGATAATCGCGATATATTCAATTTCATTGATGATGCGAAATATCTCGTCCGTCCAGCAAACTTTCCTGACGGTGCACCGGGAGAAGGAATGAAATTTTTAAAATGGAACCAGCAGGAAATTGCGGTCATCAATTTACAAGCCAGGACATTCATGCCGGATTTAGATTGTCCATTCAAAAAAGCGGAGGAGCTTGTGGCGATGGCGCAAAAAAGGACACCCATCATCTTTGTTGATTTTCATGGTGAAGCAACAAGCGAAAAGCAGGCTATGGGGTGGTTCCTTGATGGCAAAGTTACAGCCGTTGCCGGAACGCATACACACGTTCAGACTGCCGATAACCGCATATTGCCTGCGGGAACTGCTTACATATCGGATGTGGGCATGACAGGGCCGTATGATGGTGTCCTTGGCATGGAAAGAGGCGCGGTGCTCCAACGGTTCCTGACAAGCCTTCCTGTCCGTTTCGAGGTGCCTAAGGAGGGCAGGACCCTATTAAGTGCGATCCTTTTGGAAATCGATGACAAAACTGGTAAGGCAAAAAAAATAGATAGGATCCTCATTAATGAGGATCATCCCTTTTATCATTGATTGATTAAATGAGGTGGATGGACAGTCAAATGCTGTCCATCCATTTTTTCATTCCATATAAATCTTGTTGGACAATCCCGGTTTTCTTTGTCATACAAGTTTTACTTGATGAATATAGTAGCAGTGGAAAGTGTTATAACTATTGAGCCTATGATCATAATCGGCAGGGAAGACAAGGAGGACTAGGAATGGAAATATTAAAGGTTTCAGCAAAATCTAATCCTAATTCTGTAGCAGGCGCACTAGCGGGAGTGCTCAGGGAAAGAGGGGCAGCCGAAATTCAAGCTATCGGTGCAGGTGCGTTAAATCAAGCCGTCAAGGCAGTAGCAATCGCAAGAGGATTCGTCGCACCTAGTGGAGTTGACTTGATTTGTATTCCTGCCTTTACAGATATACTTATTGATGGTGAAGAGAGAACGGCTATAAAGTTAATCATTGAACCAAGATAACTTCATGAAGGGGTGTCCTGTTTGTCCATTGGCGAGCAGGCTCTTTTTTGTCTTAAAATGACGGTACGGATTATAATGGAACATGTATACATTAAATGAATGCGGACAGGAAGGGGGGATCACGTTGGCGATTTTTGATGCACATTGTGATGTGTTAATGAAGATGTTCATCGATCCGGAACTATCTTTTTTGGATAGTGACACTTTACATATAACCAAGCGGGGATTATTGGATGAAGGGGGAAAAGTCCAATGTTTTGCGATATACATCCCTGAAAAAGTCCATCCGGATATGAGATTCCAGGCAGCATTGGCCATGGTTGATATTTTTCATGAAAAGGTAGTATCTGAGCCAGAAATGAAATTCGTTAAGACGAAGTCTGACATTGAATCTCTTAAAGAAACTGAAATCGGTGCAGTGCTGACGCTGGAAGGATGCGATTGCATCGGGAATGATTTATTGAAATTGAAAACGCTCCTTCACCTTGGCGTTACCTCTGTGGGGCTAACATGGAATCACGCGAACCTGGTAGCTGATGGGGCATTGGAAACGAGGGGAGCGGGTTTAACGGATTTTGGGGCAGAGGTGGTGACCTTGTTAAATGAGAAGGCAATTTGGTGCGACGTATCTCATTTATCAGAAGCTGGATTTTGGGACACCATAAAGAGAGCGGAATTTCCCATTGCCTCCCATTCCAATGCACATTCTCTTTGTTCCCATCCGCGAAATTTAAAAGACAGCCAAATAAGAGCCCTTTTACAAAAAAACGGAGTGATTGGGGTAACCTTTGTCCCGCAATTTTTATCCGATGGTGACTCTGCTTCGATAAAGGATATTGTGGGGCATATAGATCATATATGCAGTTTAGGGGGAGAGCATCAAATTGGATTGGGATCGGACTTTGATGGCATCGATCATATGGTGGAAAATCTAACCTCATATAAGGATTATCATAATTTGATCAATGAATTGAACAGGCTTTATTCCAGTGAGTTTGTCAATGGGCTTCTTTTTGGGAATTTCGCGCGTCACTTTCCTGGAAAAACGGAAAGATTTTAGAAGATGTTTAATTCATACTATATAGATATGAATAAATATTCTGAAAATATAAAAAATAGAATCAAAAAGGTTGCAATTTAATGATTTAACCGATAGAATTGAAAGCGTTTAGTACACCTTTCCTAAATTAGAACGATTTAATATACATAAACGAATGTTCTGAAGAGAGGTGCATTTAAATGCATTTATATACGAACGTTCTAAAGGAGTGTAAGACATGATCAATCAACTTTCATGGAAAGTTGGCGGACAACAAGGTGAAGGTATTGAAAGTACAGGAGAGATTTTCTGTATTGCCCTCAATCGCTTAGGATATTACTTGTATGGCTACCGTCATTTCTCATCCCGAATCAAGGGTGGACACACGAATAATAAAATTCGTGTAAGTACTACCGAAACTCGTGCTATCTCTGATGATTTAGACATCTTAGTCGCTTTTGACCAAGAAACGATTGACGTCAATTATAAAGAATTACATGAGGGTGGCATCATAATCGCGGATGCAAAATTCAAACCTGTCTGCCCAGAAGATACGAAGGCAGAATTATATATTGTTCCATTTACTGAAATTGCAGCAGAGCTAGGAACATCATTAATGAAAAACATGGTTGCCATCGGTGCGACTTGTGCAGTCCTTGGAATGGAAATTTCCGTTTTCAACGATGTTGTTGATGAAATCTTCGGCCGTAAAGGCGAAGAAATCGTCAAGAAGAACATGGATGCCATTACCGCTGGCTACAAGGCAATGGAAGTCTTGCTTGGAGAAAAACTGGGTGCAATGGAGCTGGAAAAGGCAGATGGGCAAAAACGATTGTTCATGATCGGTAACGATGCCATCGCATTGGGCGCAGTTGCAGGCGGTTGCCGCTTCATGGCGGCCTATCCAATTACCCCCGCTTCGGAAATCATGGAATACCTGATAAAAAAACTTCCGCAATTGGGCGGGACGGTCATCCAGACTGAAGATGAAATTGCGGCAGCTACAATGGCGATAGGGGCAAACTATGGCGGTGTTCGTGCCATCACGGCTTCAGCTGGTCCTGGACTATCCTTGAAGATGGAAGCGATTGGTTTGGCGGGCATTACCGAAACGCCGATCGTCATTGTCGATACGCAACGTGGCGGTCCATCCACTGGGCTTCCTACGAAGCAGGAGCAATCGGATTTGATGGCCATGATTTACGGCACACACGGTGAAATCCCTAAAATCGTCATGGCTCCAAGTACTGTTGAGGAAGCTTTTTATGATACGGCAGAAGCATTCAACCTCGCAGAAGAATATCAATGCCCAGTCATCGTATTATCGGACTTGCAGCTTTCTTTAGGTAAACAGACGGTACAGCCGCTTGATTACAGTAAAGTGGAAATAAGGCGCGGGAAATTGGTGGACCATGAAATTGAAGAGTCTGAAAACAAGTCATACTTCAAGCGCTATGAAGTCACGCAAGACGGTGTTTCACCTCGAGTCGTACCTGGTATGAAAAACGGTATCCACCATGTTACGGGAGTTGAGCATGATGAAACCGGAAGACCTTCGGAGACGGCTTTGAATCGTAAGGCGCAAATGGATAAACGGATGCGTAAGCTGGATAACTTAACGAATACATTCAATACACCGGTATACAAAAAAACTCCGCATGAAGAGGCGGATTTATTAATACTTGGTTTTAATTCCACACGCGGGACGATCGACGAAGCGATCGGCCGATTAGAAACGGATGGCATGAAAGTGAACCATGCGCAAATCCGTTTGATACACCCATTCCCTGCTGATGAAGTCCTTTCTTTAGTGCAAGCGGCGAAGAAGGTAGTGGTTATCGAAAATAATGCGACCGGACAATTGGCTAATATCATCAAGATGAATGTCGGGCATGTTAATAAAATCAAAAGCATCCTAAAATATGATGGCAATCCATTCCTCCCGCATGAAATTCACACACAATGCAAGGAGATGTTCGAATATGGCAACGTTTAAAGAGTTCCGTAATGATGTAAAACCTAACTGGTGTCCTGGTTGCGGGGATTTCTCCGTTCAGGCTGCCATGCAGCGCGCGGCGGCTAATGTAGGGTTGGAACCAGAGAATTTGGCTGTCGTTTCCGGTATTGGCTGTTCAGGCCGGATATCTGGTTACATCAAGTCATATGGTTTCCACGGCATCCATGGCCGCTCACTTCCAATCGCACAAGGAGTGAAAATGGCCAACCGTGAATTGACCGTTATAGCCTCTGGCGGTGACGGAGATGGCTTTGCAATCGGGATGGGTCATACCATCCATGCGATCCGCCGTAATATCGACATTACGTATATCGTCATGGATAACCAAATCTATGGATTGACAAAAGGGCAGACTTCCCCTCGATCAGCGGCAGGGTTCAAAACGAAGTCCACGCCGGAAGGATCGATTGAGCAGGCTGTTTCACCAATGGAATTGGCATTATCCGCCGGCGCAACCTTTGTTGCCCAAAGCTTTTCCACTGACCTGAAGGACTTGACGGCAATCATTGAAGCGGGAATCAATCATAAAGGTTTCTCCTTCATCAATGTGTTCTCGCCTTGTGTAACATATAACAAAATCAATACGTATGATTGGTTTAAACAAAACTTAACGAAATTGAATACGATTGAAGGTTACGATTCTACAAATAAAGAACAGGCCATGCAGACGCTGATGAAGCATGACAGCCTTGTGACGGGGATTATCTATCAAGATTCTTCCCGACCTTCTTACCAGGAATTGGTCCCTGGATATGCTGAAGAAGCTCTGAATAAATCAGACCTGACTCTGGATCAAGCTCATTTTGATAAGCTTGTTGCAGAATTCATGTGAAAAATGAAAAGGGTTCACCCCTCAAGATGGGGTGAACCCTTTTTGTGTTCTATTGAAAAGCTGTTACAAGAGGGGATTCCTCACCCTCTCAGGTTTAGCTTACCAAAAGTTACGATTACATCCGCAGCCGAATGAGAAGAAATTGCAACGATTTCTTCTACAACAACAGTTATTATTGTTGTTGTTATTGTTGTTATTGTTATTGTGATGGTGATGATGGTGCTGCACGCGATTACAATCACGGTCATTATCGCGGTCCCGATCACGATCGTTGTCGCGTTTTTGACAACCTTTCACCGCACGACAAAAATCGTCTGCAATCCGATCGTTATCGTTATTGTTGTTGTTGTTATTATGGTGGTGATTATTGTTACATGACATATAAGTCACTCCTTGGTTTGTTTTTTTGTTGTACAAGATATCTTATTCAAGAGCGGACAAGATGCTATAGAAACATGACCCATTTAATAAAAATGTACGTATGCCCCCAAAATCCAATGAGGTTGGTACACAAGCGATTATGGTATTTTTTAGAGTAGTATTTCATACATTTACATATTAAGGATGATGAAAGAAACAGCCCTATTTCAGGGGGAATGTACATGTTGAGAGGTAAAATGAATGCAGTTGTCAAACATCACCGAGGTTATGGAGCACAACTGCAGGTTGTCGATATTCCGGTATTTCGTGAGGACGAGGTTTTGATTCGGGTAAACATGGCTTCAATCTGCGGAACGGACATCCATATATACACTTGGGATAAATGGTCACAGGGAAGAGTGAAACCGCCATATGTATTCGGACATGAATTTTCTGGGGAAGTAGTGGCAGTAGGAGCAAATGTGGCCAATGTCTCAGTTGGTGATTCTGTTTCTGCAGAAACACATATTGTTTGCGGTAGATGCCGGCAATGTTTAACGGGGCAGTTTCATATATGTAAACATACAAGCATAATCGGTGTCGATACACACGGATGCTTTTCGGAGTATGTGGCGCTGCCGGCCAAGAACCTATGGAAAAATCCAATCGATATGCCCACCGATATTGCTACCATCCAAGAACCGATGGGGAATGCGGTCCATTCCGTGCTTGCTGGCGATGTACTTGGCAAAACGGTAGCCATCATTGGTTGTGGACCGATTGGGCTGATGGCAGTGGCCGTGGCAAAGGCCGCGGGAGCTGACAAAGTGATCGCTCTTGATATAAATGAATATCGCCTTCAGCTTGCAAAAAAGATGGGAGCTACACACCTCATTCAATCGAACAAGGATGACCCTTTGGAGATCATCCAACAGCTTACAAATACGGACGGGGTGGATGTGGTTTGTGAAATGAGCGGCAATCCAGCAGCAATCGATCAAGGGTTTAAGATGGTGACAAATGGTGGAAGGGTATCCATCCTAAGTTTGCCAGCGCAGCCTGTCATGCTCAATATAACCGAGGATATTGTCTTCAAGGGCCTTACTGTCCAAGGAATCACCGGCAGGAAAATGTTCTCAACCTGGCAGCAGGTGTCAAGTTTGCTAGGAAGCGGGAAAGTGGATGTAAAACCGATGATTACGCACCGCTTCTCATTAAGCGACTTTGAAAAGGGCTTTGATTTGATGATAAAAGGTCAATGTGGCAAGGTACTCCTGATTCCCTAAAGAGATAAAAGAATTCATATATAAACGGCACAAGCTCGCGAGTAAAAGGCCTAAATTGGCGAGTAAAGCGGCCATACTCGCGAGTAAAAGGCCCAAATTGGTGAGTTAAAGCCCAAACTCACGAGAAAAGCTTCAGAAGCGAGAGTAAAAGGGATAAATTCGAGGAATGGCGTTTTCCGCTATTTTCAAAATGTTAAGGCTTCCTCCTTTGTGTTCTTAAATTACCTTAAATGTTACATATTACTTACAATTGCGGATGACATGACAGAATGATTGTTTCTTGTTCTTAAAAGCTTTATACTAAGTTAATGTGGGTATATCACACTTAAAAAACGTACCATGACTGGTAATTTCAAAAATGAAAGCTGCATAAAAGCGTTTGTAGCAAGATAGGTGTTGTAATAGTTGGTGATAGAAATAAACTAACTATTTTGAAAGGAGAATAACCATGAACGAGAAACAACGATTAGAATCACAGCAAGTGAATGCTGAAAATCCAGCGGACAAAAAATCCGATAAGGATTATAGCAAATACTTTCAAGCGGTTTATATTCCGCCTTCTTTAAAAGATGCGAAAAAGCGCGGGAAAGAAGAAGTAGAATATCATGATGATTTTGCCATTCCAGAAGCATTCCGCGGAATGGGAGAAGGCAAAAAATTCTATATTCGTACATATGGCTGCCAAATGAACGAACATGATACGGAAGTTATGGCGGGCATTTTTGCGGCACTTGGCTATCAGTCGACAAACACGGTCGATGATGCTAATGTCATTTTACTTAACACATGTGCGATCAGGGAAGGCGCAGAGAATAAAGTATTTGGTGAATTGGGACATCTGAAATCATTGAAGTTGGAAAAGCCGGACTTATTGCTTGGTGTATGCGGCTGTATGTCCCAGGAAGAATCAGTCGTCAAGCGGATTCTGGAGAAGCACCACTTTGTGGATATGATTTTCGGAACGCATAATATCCACCGTCTGCCGCAAATCCTTAATGAAGCTTATCTTTCCAAGGAAATGGTCATTGAGGTTTGGTCCAAAGAAGGCGATGTAATTGAAAACCTTCCAAAGATACGAAAAGGTAAAACGAAGGCATGGGTCAATATCATGTATGGCTGTGACAAGTTTTGTACATATTGCATCGTGCCTTATACAAGAGGGAAAGAAAGAAGCCGCAGACCGGAAGATATCATCCAGGAAGTACGTCATCTTGCCGCTCAGGGCTACAAAGAAATTACGTTACTCGGACAGAATGTCAATGCATATGGGAAAGATTTTACCGATATTGAATATCGTTTTGGTGATTTGATGGATGAGATCCGCAAAATCGACATTCCGCGAATTCGTTTCACGACGAGTCATCCCCGTGACTTTGATGATCACTTGATTGAAGTTCTCGCTAAAGGCGGCAATCTTGTCGATCATATTCACCTTCCTGTTCAATCGGGAAGTACCGACACACTAAAAATCATGGCGCGCAAATATACACGGGAACAGTATTTGGAGCTAGTAAAGAAGATTAAGGAAGCCATTCCGAGTGCATCATTAACGACTGATATCATTGTAGGCTATCCGAATGAAACGGAAGAGCACTTTGAAGAAACGATGTCTTTATACCGTGAAGTCGGGTTTGATGCAGCATATACGTACATTTATTCGCCACGTGAAGGGACACCGGCTGCTAAGATGCAGGATAACGTGCCTATGGAAGTGAAAAAGGAGCGTCTGCAGCGCTTGAATGCCCTCGTTAATGACACGTGCGCCTTGAAAATGAAAGAGTATGACGGGCAAGTTGTTGAAGTGCTAGTAGAGGGTGAAAGCAAGAAGAATGCGGAAGTATTAGCAGGTTATACAACGAAAAATAAGCTCGTGAACTTCAAAGGACCAAAATCTGCCATCGGTCAAATCGTGAAAGTGAAAATCACTGGAACGAAAACATGGTCACTAAACGGAGATATGGTTGAAGAAGCAGCGGCAATCGAGGTGGAGTAAGATGACGAAATATACTAAAGATGACATTCTGACAAAAGCGGCCGAGCTTGCAGAAATGATTGCCAGCACGGAAGAAGTCGATTTCTTTAAACGGGCAGAAGCTCACATCAATGAAAATCAAAAAATCCGCGAGATGATTGCCAGTATTAAAAGTTTGCAAAAACAGGCGGTCAATTTCCAGCATTATGGCAAGGATAAGGCGTATAACCAAGTTCAGGCCAAAATTGATGCACTGGAAAAACAATTGGATGAGCTTCCTATCGTCCAGCAATTCAAACAATCTCAAGTTGACGTGAATGATCTCCTGCAAATGGTTTCGTCACAAGTATCGAATAAGGTAACGGACCTGATCATTGAAGCTACTGAAGGCGACATCCTTCGCGGCGAAACAGGTTCACACGTACAAGCTGGCGGCGGAAGCTGTTCATGAATATAAAAAGCCCTTCTGATAAATAGAAGGGCTTTTTTAACACCCGGAAATCCTTATACAGCGCCCATTCGTGACACATATCCCAAAACATGCGCATAAAATAACCTAGGTTTAAAACATTACAGCAGTTTTCAAACAAAAAAAATTCTACGCACACTAGACTTTTACCACGCATAGGATGAATGGAAACTGTATGAGGAGGGTTCGCTAGCATGTCACAATATAGAGAGATAATTACTAAAGCGGTGGTGGCAAAGGGACGTAAATTCACAAAGTCCTCTCACACCATTTGCCCGGCTCATCATCCTTCTAGCATTCTAGGTTGTTGGATCATCAACCATAAATACGATGCCAAGAAAGTCGGCAAAAAGGTAGAAATTCACGGCAGCTACGAAATCAACGTTTGGTATTCCTATAACCATAATTCAAAAACGGAAGTTGTCACTGAAAAGGTGCAATATACCGACGTGATTTCGCTGAAATACCGTGATCCCGATTGTCTTGATGACCATGAAATCGTTGCAAAAGCTGTCCAACAGCCGAATTGCTTAGAAGCTTGCATCTCGCCATGCGGACAAAAAATCATTGTCCACGTGGAAAGGGAATTCTTTGTGGAGGTCGTCGGCGAAACGAAAATTTGTGTCGCCGTTAGTCCAGATGGCCGCTGTGAAGATGACTGGGGCTGTGATTTCGATGATGAGGAATTCGAAGATTTAGATCCGGATTTCCTAGATGAATTCGAAGACGAATAAAATATAGAAAGTAACTACCGGATGACACATTTTCATCCGGTTTTATTTATTGTGGATCGGGACGAGTCCATCCCAGAGTTGGCCGACATGCCCCGTTATTTTCACTGCTGATCGAGTTTCCATGCAATTTTGAATACAGGCAAGATTGCTTCCTCGTATGTTATAATGAAGGATATGACTGAGAAAATAGATTATAGTTTGGAAAGGTTTTGAAGGAATGGCTGGATATACTCCGATGATACAGCAATATTTAAAAATTAAGGCAGAGTATCAAGATGCCTTTTTATTTTTTCGTTTAGGCGATTTTTATGAGATGTTTTTTGATGATGCATTGAATGCCTCCCAGGAGCTTGAAATCACATTGACGAGCCGGGAAGGCGGAAGTGAAGACCGAATTCCGATGTGCGGCATTCCCTATCACTCGGCTGCTAACTATATTGATATCTTGATAGAAAAAGGATTCAAAGTAGCGATATGTGAACAGACGGAAGATCCAAAACAAGCAAAAGGTGTAGTCCGCAGGGAAGTGGTCCAGCTGATTACACCGGGAACGAAAATGGATAGTAAAGGCCTTCGTGAAAAGGAAAATAACTATATTGCCACCATCACATCTTTTCCTGATGGTCTCTTCGGATTTGGATACAATGATCTTTCGACAGGGGAAAATAAGGTCACTTTGATTGAGAGTTTCGACGAAGTTCTCAATGAATTCGCGATACTTGGTGCGAGCGAAGTGGTCATTGCAGATGATTTCAATGAAGAATGGAAAAAAAAGCTGCAAGAACGGGGAGCCGCGGCCCTATCGATCGAGAATAACCTGATCGAAAGCGAGTCATTCCTTTCCTTGTTGCAGCAATTGAAAGACCCAAAACAAGCTGCAACCACCTCCCGTTTGTTGAATTACTTGTACCGTACACAAAAGCGCAGCCTGGATCATTTACAGCCAGTGCTGGCTTATGAGACGTCACAATATATGAAAATCGATTATTATAGTAAACGGAATTTGGAATTGACTGAAACCATCCGTTCCAAAGGAAAGAAAGGTTCATTATTATGGCTGCTTGATGAGACGAAAACGGCGATGGGCGGAAGGCTGCTGAAACAATGGATTGACAGGCCGCTCATTAATAAAAAACAGATCGAGCGGAGGCAGAGCCTTGTTGAAACCTTGAAAAATCAATACTTCGAACGGCAGGATTTACGTGAACGACTGAAGGAAGTCTACGACCTGGAGCGGCTTGCCGGAAGGGTCGCCTTTGGTAATGTAAATGCAAGGGACCTGATTCAGTTGAAACGCTCTTTGCAGCAGGTTCCAATCATCCGTGAAATTGTCAAGTCGATGGCCACCAATCAGGACATATCGATTCTTGCCGGGAAATTGGATCCGTGTGAAGAAGTGACGGATCTGCTGGAAACTGCGTTGGTTGAAAATCCCCCGTTGTCCGTCAAGGAAGGGAATATCATCCAGGACGGTTTCCATGAGGAGCTGGATACATACAGGGATGCCAGCCGAAACGGAAAAACGTGGATTGCCCAGCTGGAACGCCAAGAGCGCGAACGCACTGGAATCAAATCATTGAAGATCGGTTATAATCGTGTGTTTGGCTATTATATTGAAGTCACACGGGCCAATTTGCATTTGCTTGAAGAAGGGCGCTATGAACGGAAGCAAACGTTAACGAATGCTGAACGCTATATTACCCCTGAATTAAAAGAAAAGGAAGCTTTGATTTTACAAGCAGAAGAAAAGAGCATTGGTTTGGAATATGACTTATTCCTCAATCTGCGTGAAGAGGTCAAAAGCTATATCCCCCGTTTACAGGAGTTAGCCAAAGGCGTCAGTGAACTGGATGTCCTTCAATGCTTTGCGACGATCAGTGAAGAACGTCATTACGTGAAGCCTGTCTTTTCGGATAGCCGGAGAATCGTTTTGAAGGAAGGACGTCATCCGGTAGTGGAGAAAGTGCTCCAATCACAGGAGTATGTCCCCAATGATTGCATGATGGATGGTGAGCGGGAGCTGCTTCTGATAACAGGGCCGAATATGTCGGGGAAAAGCACATATATGCGTCAGGTTGCGCTGACATCGATTTTGGCGCAGATCGGCTGCTTCGTGTCGGCAAGCATAGCCGAATTGCCTATTTTTGATAAAGTGTTTACCCGGATCGGCGCGGCAGATGATTTGATTTCAGGTCAGAGTACATTCATGGTCGAGATGCTTGAAGCGAGAAATGCGATCATGAATGCAACCGAAAATAGCTTGATATTATTTGATGAAATCGGGCGGGGTACATCCACTTATGATGGAATGGCACTTGCTCAGGCCATCATTGAATATATACATGAAGAAATCGGGGCAAAGACCCTTTTTTCAACGCATTATCACGAATTGACGATCCTGGCATCGGAATTGCCTAAGTTAAGTAATATCCATGTCAGTGCTATTGAGCAGAACGGAAACGTCGTTTTCCTTCATAAAATCAAAGAAGGGCCAGCGGATAAAAGCTACGGAATCCATGTTGCCAAGCTTGCTGATTTACCGAAGCCGTTAATTGAGCGGGCGGCAGCCATATTAGCACATTTGGAGAAGGAAAATGGACAAGTAAAGGCCATGCCTGAACAGCCGGTTGAACGGGTAAAAGCTCCTATTGCCGAAGTGGTTCCGGAATCTGCCGATGAGGCACAGCTTTCCTTCTTCGGTGAAGAGGCTCCTAGAGGAAAAGCGACCTCCTCACCTAAGGAAAAAAAGGTGCTGGATGATATCAAATCTCTTGATATTCTTGAAATGACGCCGCTGGAGGCGATGAATATCCTTTATAAATTGCAGAAGAAACTTAAATGAAATAAAGCGAGGCGATAGAAATGGGAAAAATCATACAGCTGGACGAGTCTTTATCGAATAAAATCGCAGCCGGCGAAGTTGTAGAACGCCCTGCCTCAGTCGTAAAGGAACTGGTTGAAAACGCCATAGATGCAAACAGTACCATCATTGAAATTGAATTGGTCGAGGCGGGACTTGGCTCGATTCGGATTGTGGATAACGGCGATGGGATCTTGGCTGATGATGTAGAGGCAGCATTCAAACGTCACGCCACAAGTAAAATAAAGGATGAAAATGACTTGTTCCGAATTCGAACGCTAGGTTTCCGCGGTGAAGCGATGCCAAGTATCGCTTCCGTTTCCCGCTTCGAAATGAAAACGAGCACAGGCGATGGGGCAGGTACGCGCATCCTTCTCGAAGGCGGCTTGGTCAGTGAACTGGAAGCTTCGTCGAGCCGTAAAGGAACGGATATCCTCGTTTCCGATCTATTTTACAATACACCTGCAAGATTGAAATATATGAAAACCATTCATACAGAGCTTGGAAATATCACCGATGTCGCCAATAGGCTCGCCCTTTCGCACCCGGATGTTTCGATACGGCTATCACACAATGAAAAGCGTATCCTGCATACGAATGGTAACGGTGATGTCAGGCAGGTGCTGGCGGCCATCTATGGTACGAATATTGCCAAAAAGATGATCCCTGTTCAAGCAAGCTCCCTGGATTTCACGATATCTGGCTATATCGTGATGCCTGAGATCACCCGGGCTTCAAGGAATTATATTTCAACCATGATCAACGGCCGTTTCATCAAAAACTATGCACTTGTGAAGGCCATCCTCGATGGATATCATACGCTTCTGCCGATTGGCCGCTTTCCGATTGCCTTGCTGAATATTGAAATGGATCCGATCCTTGTCGACGTCAACGTCCATCCATCAAAAATGGAGGTAAGGCTGAGCAAGGAACAGGAACTGTACAGTTTAGTATCGGAAACGATCAAATCTGCGTTTAAGAAGCTATCCCTCATTCCAAGCGGGTATGCACCGCCTGCCCCTAAGCCGGAACAGGCAAAGAGTGAGCAAACAACGCTGGATTTGGACCATGTCGTGGAGAGCGGCAAGCGTGTCCTTGAAGAAGCGAAGAAAGAAGCGTCACTTTTGAAGGATACATTGATCCGTGAAAAGCAGGAACAAAAGAATCATGAGGCTTTCATATCGGATTTCAATCTAGAACCAATCAAGGAATTGATCTACAGCAATGAGGAACAGCAGCAAATGGCCGACGTCTATATCCCGGTATTGCCAGAGGGAGAAAGCAAACCATATTACGAATCGGCTGAAAAGTATACCACCTACACAGTCGAGCAAGAGGAAGAAGTCGAAGAGGATGAATCGGCAAGCCGGGTCCCGCCGATGTATCCAATCGGGCAGATGCATGGAACATATATTTTCGCCCAAAATGAAAATGGCTTATATATCATCGATCAACATGCCGCCCAGGAACGGATCAAATACGAATATTTTAAAGAAAAAGTCGGACAGGTCGAAAATGAGCTACAAGATATGCTTGTCCCGATCACGCTTGAATTTTCGACAGACCAATGCATCAGGATAAATGAATATCAGCATGAGCTGGAAAAAGTCGGCGTCTACTTAGAGGAGTTTGGCTACAACGCCTATATTGTCCGGTCACATCCGCAATGGTTCCCAAAAGGGATTGAACAGGAAATCCTGGAAGAAATGATCGAACAATTACTGTCGATGAAAAAGGTGGACATCAAGAAACTGCGCGAAGAAGCAGCCATCATGATGAGCTGCAAAGCCTCCATCAAGGCAAACCGCCATCTGCGCAATGACGAAATACAAGCACTGCTCGATGAACTAAGAAGGACGACCGACCCCTTCACATGCCCGCACGGAAGGCCCATCATCATCTCCTATTCCATTTACGAAATGGAGAAAATGTTCAAACGGGTCATGTAAGTAAAAGCAATGGAAAACCGTTATGTAATGGGGTTTTCCATTGCTTTTTTTCGTTAAATGACCACATTCATAGGTCCATGCCAAGGCCACTAACAGTTTTGGGGGGCCGATATATTCCTAATGCGGGCGGAGGTACTGGATACGAAGATTATAGGTAATGGAAAAAACCTAATTTATATTTTTAAAAAGATACTGTTTATGACTCACAATTATCTCTTGTAAGATTATGTTTTGAATCATCCCTATTAAACACTCTTTTAATTACTTCAGCCCAAAAAAAGTCGACCCCTAAAGATTTAGGAATCGACTTTATAGATTTTAAAATTCATTCTGGATTTTTATGGTGATGGGCGATTAATCTAAGTAGCCTAAATTTGAAAGGGCTTCTAAATAATCATGAAAATCTCTATTTTCTAGGTTGCAATCTTCTTTTTCGATTCCCATTAATACGACTAATCTATGGAATAATCTCTCACTATTCCCAACTGTTTTGAAATCTTTAATGTAACCATCACTGTCTATTCCTAAAAATATCACTAAATATTCTCCTTCTTGAATAAGAGTATATTCGATTTCTTCTTTTGTAGTTTCAGAAGAATCAAGAGTATATTGTTTGTTTAACTCTTTTAAACTTATAAATTCATTTTTTTCTTGAACTGTAAATAAGTTGTGTAGAATTTCAACACTATCAATGATATAACACTTATTATATAAATCAAATTCCTTTGGATCAACTAGAAAACGCATCTGTTTTTTATCTAGTGATTTAGAAAGATATTCATTTATTAGAACATCTTCTACATCAGATAATAAAAATTTATTAGGTATCGAACGTTTAAGATATTTTTTGTATAGTTCTTCAATTCTTACATCCATGAATTATATCATCCTTTTAATCTTTTAATAATAAAATGAATGCCCACCATTACGATTATATAGGTGGAAGTGGTGATAATAACCTTCTGCAGAAGATTTACCTTTGTCTCAGTATACGAAACAGACCAAACATTGTTATTTTTTTATCTGAAGATTTTAGTCGAGAAACTGCTTGTGTTTTTGATAATGAATTTCCAATATATAAATCGCCCTTAGTCAGCATAGCCATATAGTGTTTATGTTTATTCTTTTTAAGTTTACTTGATACCTCTTTTACAGCGGTATAAGTTACACCAGCAATAACAACAGCCAATCCAGCAGAAATCAGGTGAGCAATTAAGGCTTCCCCTAATACTACACATAGAGGAATAAACCACACAAGTGAGGCTTTAAATTCATTTGAGTTAACATTATAAGCCTCTCCAGTCTCTGCATCAATAAATGTTGCTATGAATTCTTTATCTGTAGCTTTTTCAACTATGACATTATACGTTTTTTTTAGAATCTCTCCAGTTTCATTTGGTTCATTTGAAACAATAGTAAATGGTGCTTTTATCTTTTGCGATTTATCTTTTTTACACCAGAATGGCTTATTAGGATTTTATCTCGGAGTGTGATATGAAAAGTGTTTCTCATTACTGTTCTCCGCTCATAATAAGATTGAATAGTTTCATCAAGCGACCTTTGAGAAATCAGCATGAGGATGATTTCAATAAGTGAAGTATTTGGATCAAACTGGATATCCTTTCACTTATACCACTACTTTTTCATGGGTATATTTATGTAAGGCAAGCAAAAATATAATAGTAAAGGAGAAATCATTTTTAAAAAAAGTCGTGTTGTTTGGATATGGACATGGTAAATTTATATTACAAGAAATCAGGAAAAACCAATGAGGTAAATTTAGATATGAATATATTACAATCCCATACAGCATTAAATAGAGAAGAATGGGCTAAATTACGTAACAAAACACCGTTGTTGTTATCAAAAAATGAATTGGAGAATGTTAAAGGAACAAATGATATAATTTCTCTTCAAGAAGTGGAGGAGATTTACCTACCCTTATCACGTTTAATTAATCTAAAAGTGGAAGCATCTAGACAATGGAAGGGGGTAACCTGCTCATTTTTAGATAAAAAACCTAAAAAAGTCCCTTTTGTTATTGGTGTTGCAGGAAGTGTTGCAGTTGGGAAAAGCACCACTGCTAGAGTGTTGAGAACCCTTTTATCAAGGTGGGAAAGCCATAAAAAAGTGGATCTGGTTACAACAGACGGTTTCTTATACTCTACGGATACTTTAGAAAAAAAGGGACTGATGAGTAGAAAAGGTTTTCCAGAAAGCTATGACACCCAAAAATTAATTGATTTCATGGTTAGAGTGAAATCCGGAGTAGATAAAGTGGAAGCACCAGTATACTCTCATCTAACATATGACATAGTGCCCGACAAAGCTGAAATTATAAGAAATCCAGATATCCTTATTGTAGAGGGAATTAATGTTCTTCAAGTTAAAAATTCCAATCCTTTATTTGTAAGTGACTTTTTTGACTTTTCAATCTATCTTGACGCCGAAGAAAGTGATATAAAGCAATGGTATATCGAAAGGTTCTTTCTCCTTCAAAAGACAGCATTCGAGGATAAACAATCCTATTTTCATCGGTATAAAGATTTTTCTCAGAAAGAAGCAATGGAAAAAGCTACTGAAATTTGGGCAGACATTAATGCTAAAAATTTAAAAGAAAATATACTGCCTACGATGAGAAGGGCTGATTTAATACTTAGAAAAAATCACGATCATGAAATTGAAAAAGTATATTTAAAGAAGTTCTAGCTGCCATTTGGCAGCTTTTTATGGTTTTTTTCAAATCCCGATTGGAGGTTGGTTTATCCTAAGCATATTCAATCCTATATTATTCAACCCTGTGACAGATAAGGCTTATGCTGTCCAAAAAAAGCAAAAACCAACTTGTATTTTACCAGCTTCGTCAGCTACATTTGGGTTGCTTTCATGACGAATGTTACGTCAAAAAGTAATTAAAAAGCATTATCTACGTACACTGCCGGGGGAGGGTATAATAGTAGGAGATAACAAAAATATCAAACAGTGGAAGGGAAAGAAATTAATGAAATACGAGTGGAGAAAAAAAGAGAAGGAATTATATATACCAAAGAGAAAGCCTGAACTTGTCACAATTCCGGAGCAATATTTTTTCTCGATAGGGGGAAAAGGAAATCCAAATGAGCAGGAATTTGCTGAAAAGATAGGTGTTCTTTATTCATTAGCTTATGCGGTGAGAATGATGCCGAAGCAGGGGGAAACTCCCGATGGGTATTTCGAATATATTGTATATCCATTAGAAGGTGTATGGGATCTAACAGAAGCGGGCAGGAAATTAAATACATTGGATAAGGAAGAATTATTATATACGATCATGATTAGACAGCCGGACTTTGTAACAAAAGAAGTAGCAGAGAGAGCGTTTGAACATGTAGAAAAAAAGAAACCTCATCCCTTTCTAAATGAAGCGAAGATCGGTACATATGAAGATGGTTTAACTGTCCAGATGCTTCATGTCGGTCCATATGATGACGAACCCCAAAGTTTCCAACTCATGAAAGAATTCACCGAAAATAATAATCTGGAACGAATTTCATTACAACATAGAGAAATATATCTTTCTGATTTCAGGAAAGTTGAACCTGCAAAATTAAAAACTGTGTTGCGTTATAAGGTTAAGGCGATTGAATGTTTTGTTAACTACCCACATGTCATTGCTATCGAATTTATCGATGGAGGCGTGAGCTCTGAGTACCGGATATGTTATGTTTATAGACCGCAATCAAGGAGGCCAGATAAAATGGGTCTTTTTTTATTTGTTTAGATACACATTTTAAATCAGTCCCAAAATTATAAAAGAATAAAACTATTTTAATATTCCGTTTGTTTCAATTTATGTTAATGTATTGGATTGCATCTCTGTGATAAAACACTTACATTTCCTTTTATCTATGTATAATTACCTGAATATATTGAATTCACTTTAAATTAATATAATTCAGTGATATTATTTTATTAGAATATTCAAACTATTAATTCGGAGGTGAGGCAATCAAATGTCACAGATGTTGGCTTTAGTTATTGTTATTTTGATTTTATTTGCAGGAGACATAGTGGCTGTTCGAACCAAAGCCTGGGTACCTTCCGTTTTTATTTCCGCGATCCTATTTCTGGCTGGCTATTGGACATTCTTCCCGAAAGACATCGTTTCAATCGCAGGTATTCCGCCTGTAGTGGCAACCATGATGATGTACCTTTTGATCACGAATATGGGAACATTGCTTTCGATACGGGAATTGATGAATCAATGGAAAACGATTGTCATCTCCCTATCTGGCATTCTTGGTATTGTAGCGCTACTATTCGGAATCGGCGTATTAATCTTTGATTTGCAAACGGTGCTTGTCGCGATACCTCCTTTAGTCGGCGGCATGGTATCTTCAATAATCATGTCGGAAGGAGCTGCAGATGCAGGTCTGACGAGTTTGTCCGTCTTTGCCATCGTTATTTATGTGATGCAAGGTTTCGCTGGCTATCCTTTGACATCCATTTTTTTAAAGAAAGAAGGCAAGAAGCTTCTTGGGCAATATCGAACTGGACAATTAACGGTAAAAAAGAGTGATTCGGCATCTGAAGCTGGAGGCATGGCGGAACTTAAGCTGTTTAAAAAACTTCCCGATAAATATAATACGGAATATTTTAAATTTTTCAGGCTCGCGGTTGTTGCTTTTCTAGCTTACCTTGTTTCAACTGGTTTGGCACCGATCATATCCATCAATGCCTTTGTTCTTTGCTTGCTTTTTGGAGTCATTGCAAAAAGTATCGGTTTCCTGGAAAGACAGGCTTTGCAAAAAGCGAATGGGTTTGGTTTTGCCATCATGGCCCTTATGCTTTTCGTTTTTGACGGATTGAAAAGTGCAACGCCAAGCATGATGATGGAGATCCTTTATCCACTGGTTGTTTGCATTATCTTAGCGGTGATTGGAATGTATATATTCTCATTCATTGCAGGTACGTTACTAAAAGTCAGTAAAGAAATGGCCTTTGCTGTATCTTTAACGGCCTTATATGGATTTCCAGCTGATTACATTATCACCAATGAAGTGGTCAATTCATTGACAAAAGATGAAAAAGAAAAAGAAGCATTGCTAAGCCATATGCTGCCGCCGATGCTAGTCGGTGGATTCATATCGGTTACTATTGTATCGGTCATTCTAGCAGGAATATTCGTGCAATTTTTGTAAGCAGAGGAGGAATTCAAGGTGAGTCTTGATGAACGTATAGAAAAGCAAATAAATGAGTTGAGCAAATTCACAGCAACACCAGGAAAAGGGACTACCCGGCTTACTTATAGCAAGGAAGACTTACTTACCCGAAATTATATGAAAGATAAAATGCAGGAGTATGGACTAACGGTTCGGGAAGATGGCTTGGGGAATATTTTTGGAAAGCTTGAGGGTACCGTAAAAGATGCTCCGAGCGTTCTGATCGGTTCACATTTTGATTCCGTCCCAAATGGCGGTGCATATGATGGGCCAGCGGGCGTAATTGTCGCTCTTGAAGTGGCAGCCCTTTTTGCCAAGAATCAATTGATACCTAAATATCCGTTGGAAATCGTTGCGCTCATTGAAGAAGAAGGGTCTCGTTTTGGCGGGGGGCTAATGGGGTCGAGAGGCATGGTTGGCTCCCTTAGTGAGGACGATTTTAAAAGATTGAAGGACAAAGATGGCATCACAACCGTAGAAGCGATGGCGGAGATCGGACTGGATGGTTTCCTTCCAAAGAAGAGAGAGCCGATGACCATTAAGTCATTTCTTGAATTGCATATAGAACAAGGGCCCATTCTTGAAGAAAAGGATATCCCCATTGGGGTTGTAGAAGCTATCGTTGGTTTAACGCAACTGGAAGTAACGATAGAAGGAAAGGCAGGACATGCAGGCACAACTCCGATGGATCGCAGAACGGATGCATTGGTTACGGCCGCCCAAATCATTTCCCGATTACCGGGCTTAGCGATCGAGGAGGGAGAAGGAACGGTCATCACGACGGGCCGCCTTCATGTTTTTCCAAATGGAGCAAACGTCATTCCCGATAAAGTGGTATTTTCAGTGGATATACGATCTGGCAAGGAAGAAAATATGAACCATGTCATCAGCAAGGTACGGGAATTAATCGATTCCTATCAAAATCAAGGTTTTCAGACAACGGCTGAACAGTTATTATATATGCCCCCTAAAATCTTGAATGAGGAGATCAGCGCTTTGATGAAAGAAATCAGTGCCGATTTAGGTATCCCATACTGCTCGATTAACAGCGGTGCAGGTCACGATGCGATGGTTTTTTCCGATGTCACTGATGTCGGCATGCTCTTCGTTCCTAGTAAAGCAGGACTAAGTCATTGTCCAGAGGAATGGTCTGATGCACGTCATTTGGCGAATGGTGTGCAAATATTTTACGAATTGGCTAAACGTTTAACGGAGGTAGATATGGGATGATCAATCAAATGATAAAAGCAGTCATTCAAAATCATGGTGCTGAATTAACGGAAATACGCAGAAAACTACATAGCGAACCTGAGGTATCCTGGGAGGAAGTAAGAACGACTGCCTTTGTTTGTGAATATCTTGAAAAATTAGGCATCACTTATAGAAAAGCGGAACCAACTGGCGTTATTGCGGAAATTAAAGGAGGCACACCAGGAAAAACGGTAGCATTAAGGGCGGATATGGATGCACTTTCTGTTGAACAGTTAAATAAGGATTTGCCGTATGCTTCAAAAGAAGCAGGTAAAATGCATGCTTGCGGTCATGATGCACACACAGCCATGCTATTGATTGCAGCGAAGGCCCTGAATGCTGGTAAAGAAGAATTATCAGGAAATGTTCGATTAATCTTCCAACCAGCTGAAGAAGTGGCAACAGGTGCAAAGGAAATGGTTAAACAAGGGGCAGTCGAAGGTGTCGATAATGTGTTTGGCATTCATATTTGGTCGCAAATGCCAACAAGCAAGGTCGCTTGCACTCCAGGCCCTTCATTCGCTTCAGCAGATATCTTTACTGTAAAGTTTAAAGGCAGAGGGGGGCATGGCGCAATGCCGCAGGATTGCATCGATGCAACCATCGTTGCCTCTTCCTTCGTCATGAATGTTCAATCGGTCGTATCAAGAACGGTCGATCCCCAACATCCCGCTGTTTTGACAGTTGGAAAAATGGAAGTAGGCACCCGATTTAATGTCATTGCTGAAAATGCCGTGATTGAAGGGACTGTCCGTTGCTTTGATCCGAAGACCCGTGATCATATTGAAAAACAGCTTCAGATTTATGCTGAAAATGTCGCTAATATATATGGGGCGATGGCGGAGGTTGAGTACTATCGCGGCACGCAAGCTGTCATCAATGATGAATCCAGTGCCAAGTTAGTGCAAAACGTGGCTGCCCATGCATTTGGCGAAGAGGCCATATATAATGAAAAGCCCACAATGGGCGGGGAAGACTTTAGCTTTTATTTAGATGAAGTACCTGGAAGCTTCGCTTTGGTTGGAGCTGGAAACCGAGAAAAAGATACGCAATGGGCCCATCATCACGGAAAATTCAATATCGACGAGGATGCGCTGGCTACAGGAGCAGAGCTTTATGCTCAATATGCATGGGCATATCTGAACGAAGGGACTGAAAAATAGGGGGAACCTGCAAATATGGGTAAAGAAGGCAGCTGATTGGCTGCCTTCTTTCTTTTGTAATCGCCCCATTAGGACGCTTGCTTGTTTCAAACAATAGAGAATCCACAGATGGAAAGTGGTGTTATTTTCCAATCAAAGACTTGGTCTGATCAAAACACCCTTTCCGTGGACAATTATTAGTTGGTCTTCGGTATTGCTACAGCTGAAAGCAAGCGTGATGCGCTCACACCGTTTTTCCGCTGCTTCACGTGACTGCTCGATAGATTTGTAAGAACGGACAAAAAAACATTGGCAAGTTCGTTCCAAATGTTAATCTCGCTTTGTTCTGCTGCAAGGTTTGAATCCAAAAAATATGTAAAAGAAAATTGCGTGGAATCAAGATAGTTGGTCACGATAAAGCATTTTCATTTTGGCTAGGTAGTCTTATTGTCTTTTCGGCCAATCATAATAATGGTAAAATATTCATATTGATTAGCTTGTAACGGATAATCAATCAAGACAATGTTCTAGCAGGAAGGAGGACTGAAAATGGCATCCATTGTTTACACAGCCATATTGATTAGTAGCATAATATTTTTAGCGAGGAAAAATGTCGATAAAGAAACTTATTTTCCGTTAAAAATATTGGGATATTTTATATTAGGTTCTTTTACCTTTAATCTCAATCAAATTTCCCTTCCACTTGGGTTTATCGTCTACTTGATATTTTTTCGGCCAAAATTGAATGTGCAGGGTAAACGAATAGCTGCAGTCTTTGGTTTTTTGGCCTTTATAATCGTCCAATGGATGACACCGTATGTCATTGATGGATGGAAAAATCGGCCAATATCGATGGAGCATGAGCTTGGTTCAGTATATACAGTCGATTTTCAAGAAGAAAATGAACGGGTTATGCAGGAATTGAATGTAAAGAGCAGCAGTTTGAGGCTTGATAACTTCGAGGTCGACTATACGGAAGATGGCAGTATTACGGATTTAAGCTGGAAACTGGGTGGGCAAAATGATGATGGCTATACCCTCTATCAAATCGAATATGATATGGATAAGAATAGATACCAAGTCATGAAAAGTCAACTCGAACCGGGTCCCCATTCCAACCAATTTCTTGACGCTGAGCGTTTTTTTAAAAATCTTAGTGTGCTTGATATAAAAGATCTTACACATGCTAAGGGTGACTTTCCTTCCTATGTTATCAAAAGTACTGGGGAACGAATTCATTATTCTGAAGGAAATCCAACCCATATCCTATCAGATGGAGAAATAAAATTAGTGGAAAATGACCAGGTACCAGTTGAGGGGTATATCATTTCCACATTTGCCATGAAGAAAACGGAAGAAAAAAGGAATGATCGAGGGAATATCTCACAAGAAAGCTTCGAGAGCACTGAATACTCTGAGTATCTATTAGATGTGATTGTTGGTGAGAAATGATAGAAATGATGGTTGAATAGCTGCTAAGCAGAGGGGGGTGGCAGGTAGAGAAGCAGGAGACATTATTCCTTCAAATCCGTTTCTAGTAATTTTAGGGGTATGCATACTCAACTCGATTATTTATTTAAAAAGAAATACCGCAATATGAATGATTATTAAAGGGTAAATTCACTTTTATCATGGAGGGATATCAATGGATCAGTTAAAAGGAAAAATTGCGATCATAACGGGAGTAAGCCGGCTGAAAGGGATTGGGGCTGCCATTTGTCAGGAGTTAGCTGAATCCGGGTATCATATATTTTTCACTTATTGGACCGAATATGATAAAGAAATGCCCTGGGGCATTGAATCCGATGAGCCCATGAAATTACAAGAAGAGTTATGGAAAAAAGGTATAAAGGTATCGTGTATGGAGTTGGATTTAACTCAAAATGATGCCCCGGAACAGCTTATGAACCAAGTTTCCGAACAGCTAGGTCATCCGGATATCTTGATTAATAACGCAGCATACTCGACCAACAACGATTTTTCCAATATAACGGCCGAAGAATTGGATCAACATTATCTGGTGAATGTCCGTGCAACAACCCTGTTAAGCAGTAAATTTGCCCAAAGGTTCGAAAAGAAATCAGGCGGAAGGATAGTCAACCTCACTTCAGGCCAATTTCAAGGGCCGATGCCAGGCGAATTGGCCTATGCCACAACAAAAGGGGCTGTAGATGCGCTAACCCTAACATTGTCGGCTGAATTGGCCCCCTTAGGAATTACGGTTAATGCAGTAAACCCTGGTCCAACTGATACGGGGTGGATGACGGAGGAGATAAAAAATGAACTTAAACCGATGTTTCCCTTCGGTAGAATCGGAAAACCGAAAGATATTGCAAAAACGATCAAATTTCTCGTAAGCGAGGAAGCAGATTGGGTAACAGGCCAGGTTATTCATTCAGAGGGCGGTTTCAGAAGGTGAGTAAAACTGTTTTTTTTTGCGTTAGGCAGACAAAACCAGCCGCTAGGTTGCAGCTGATTTTGTCGTCCGTCAAGCCTTTCATTAAGACCGTTCAGATTTTACTAGGATTTTTACCTGGTTTTTTTCCTTGATCAAGCTTTCAAATCCTTCTTCAATAACATTGTCTAATGCGATTTTTTTCGTTACTAATTTATCGGCAGAAAAGTATCCTTTTTGCATTAAGGATAATACGGCCGGGAATACATTGCGGTAGCCAATGATGCCTTTGACCGTGCGTTCTTTCGTTACGATATCATTTGGCAGGATTTCTGCTCCTTTTTCCCATATACTGACGATAATCGTTTCGCCGCCAATCCCAGTGGATTGAATGGCTTGACGCAATACAGCAGGTACTCCTGTCACTTCAAATGAGACATCGACACCGCCATCTGTTAATCTAGCAATTTCAGCTACTGTATCCTCAACATCAGCTGGATTAATGATGATGGCTTCTAATTCTTTTGCTTTTGCCTGTCTTTCAGGGGAGATTTCGACTGCATAAATATCAGTGGCACCTGCTGCCTTCAATGCTTCGATTACGAGCAGTCCAATTGGTCCGCAGCCAAACACGGCCACCTTGTCCCCAGCTTTCACTTTACTTGAACGTACGGCATAAAGAGCAACTGCTGCTGGTTCAACCAATGCGCCTTGCTCATAAGACAAATCTTCTGGAAGTTTAAACAATAATTCTTCGTCGACAGCAACATATTCACTAAGACCTCCGCCCCCGCCGGCTAAGCCCAGGAATCCCATTTGTTCATCAAGGTTATAGGCACCTTGGTGGCCATGTGTAGCAAAGATCGGCTCAACCACTACACGATCGCCCACTTTATAGTTAATAACTCCTTCGCCAACCTCCACTACTTCACCTGAAAATTCGTGTCCCAATGTTATTGGAGCAACCTCGTTAGTTAAAGGATGCGGTTTATCCACTGGAATGAAGATCGGACCCCCTAAGTATTCGTGCAAATCGCTTCCGCAAATGCCGCACCATTTTACTTTCATTTTTACTTGACCTGCTTGTACAACCGGTTCATCTATCTCTTCTAGACGAATGTCTTTTCGATTATGCCATCTTAGCGCTTTCATTCATTCCATCCCCTTATGTTAATTTCTTTTTCAATATAATTGTACTATGAACTTTGCTTATGATAAATTTAGTTATTATTAACTATAGTTAAGTGCTGCTTAATTATAGAAAAACGAATAAGAGGTAAATATGAATATCGAACAATTAAAATATATGGTGGAAATAGCGAAATCGGGTTCACTTAAAGAAGCTGCCGATAATCTGCATCTTACCTTACCAGCTCTGAGCCAATCGATAAAGAATTTAGAAAAGGAATTAAATATTATCCTTTTTCACCGTTCTCGAAGAGGATCTGTTCCAACAGAAGAAGGATATAGGCTGATTGAGAAAGCAAATAACGTATTATTGAAGCTTCAAGAATTCGTTGATGAAGCAGAAGCTTATACACAGACAATGAATGGAGAAATAAAAATTGCCACATACCCAGGGCCAATGGAAATGCTGGTGGGGGTTATTTCAGATATAAAACGTGAGTATCCGAAAATTAAAGCATCCATCTATGAAAACAGTACCGAGTCGATTATCACGAAAGTACTCGAAGGTGAAGTAGATGTTGGATTCATAACATACACGGAAAAAGAGGAAAAAAAGTATCGGAATCTTGTGTTTAAAAAATTGTTGGAAGGTCATATGGTTGCTGCGGTAAACAAGAACTCACCATTGGCCCAAAATGATCTGATTACAGAAGAAATGTTAATGAATGAACCAATCGTTTTATACAATGATATTTACATACACGATTTTATGAAGGGCTTTACTTCATTCCCGTTTGATATTCTGTTTACCACCAACAATGTAGATACGATTCGTAACACGCTGGAAAACAACACGGCAATCAATATTGGATTTGATTATGCCTTCAAAACGGACGCCGGTTTATCCAAAAGTGACGAGTATGTGGTCATTAACTTTGCTGCTCCACATTATAAAACGTATTCCTTCGGATACATTTATAACACGAACAATGGACTTTCAAGAATTATAAGAGAGTTCTTAAAACGGATCCATGGCACGATAGTAGGGTAGTGCACTTGTATAAATTTTCCCGTATGGTTTGGCCCCATTATGGATGCAAGGAAGCTAAGTGATAAATATGGAGGAATGGTGCGGTAACTTTTCTCCAGGGAGGAGGTTAGCCTTTTGTGATTGGTTAGGAATTACATTTAATTATTGGAAAGATCATTATGGTCCTTTTGTGGATTATTTCCTCCGCATGTACGATATGACACTGATGATAAATATGTTGATAATTCAGGAAACCAACGGTGCATTTTTGATGGGCACCCCTGTGTCGATTGCTCAAGTTTTCTAGCTGTCTTACTAACGAATTTCCTCATTGCTTCTACATGTTTGGAAACCTCCGTAACTTGAAGGTCTCTGTAAATAAGCCCCTATTTTCACCCCTAAGTAACTGTAACAAGATATTATTCTCCCTCCTTTTCTAATCCATAAAGGAATATTTGCTGTGTAATCTTTTATGAATCTTCATAGTACTCTATTTATAAATTTTATGAATATATTCTATAAAAAATATATATTTTTATTATATTTGTTCTGTCCATATAATAAAGCACGTAACAAATTATAAAAATAATCAACGCTTTAAATGAGAGAAAAATAATGGAAACGGTTTCCGTGATTCTGCAATGTCTTAGGAAAGTGAAGATGGAAAGGTAAAAAACGACAAGTGGGGAAGACTATGAAGGTACGATCCAAAAGGCTGAATGACGTATCAGGACTAAGGCGGAAATGACACCATCAGGAGAAAAGTTAATCTTTTTTTAGATGGTAAAAAAAGCAGAATGATTTGAAAACGGTTTACAGCTAATCATTTAAGGTGGCAGAGATCCAATCGTTTAACTTATAAATCAAAAAAGAATAAGGGGAATGATAGGGGTATGATTCCGCTTATTTTAACATTACATTTATCCAGGTATCGCTTTTTGAATCAATGCAGGTGGTTAGTGTGCGTTGATATATAAAGGCCAGCCTGTTTGAAGGTTTACTGTTGAGGGGAGAAAATTATTATGGAAATTATTCAAGTGGTAGGTATATTACTAGCGATTGCATTTATTATATATGCTGCAATGAAAGGGTTTAGTATATTGATTGTTGCTCCGATTGCAGCCGTTATCGTCATTTTAACGAATCAAATGGATTTTTTTCCTGCCTTGATAGGGAAAGAGAATTCTTATATGACGGGTCTTACAGGTTTCGTCGTTAATTTTTTTGCTATATTCATCTTAGGGTCCATTTTAGCGAAATATATCGATGTGAGCGGGGCAGCGCAATCAATCGCCGAAAAGGTTTTAGAAAAAACAGGCACGGAAAAACCGTTTCCAGTACTGGTAGCCATTTTCTTTATAAGCGCCCTGCTGACCTATGGCGGCATTAGTTTATTTGTAGTAATCTTTGTACTCATTCCACTTGCAAAACCATTATTTAAACAATTAAATATTGCATGGAACCTAGTTTTGATTCCTGTTACACTCGGTTTTGGCTCGTTTACGATGACGATGCTGCCTGGTACTCCCTCTATACAAAATGTTGTTCCTACAGCCTATCTGGGTACATCACTTACAGCAGCACCACTTTTGGGAATGATAGGAACGGTAGTGGCCATTGCTTTTACACTATGGTATATGAATTCCATGTTAAAGAAAAGTATGGCCAAGGGAGAGACGTTTACTGATTTTGATGTTTCCGGTTCGGAAGGAGATGTGAAAAAAGAGCTTCCCACCGTCTTCATCAGTATACTTCCAATATTATTATTGATTGTCATTATTTTGGTTGGCAGTACGTTCAAAGTGGGCAATATTCTTATTATTGGATTGGTCGTTGCGATCATCGTTTCAGCATTCGTCTTTAACAAATACATTCCAAATCAAAAAGCGTTGATAAATGAAGGAGCGAGCGGTTCCATCATGCCCGTTTTCTTAACTTCATCAGCTGTAGCTTTTGGTGTTATCATAACACTGGCACCTGGATTTAAATTTATTTCCGATACAATCTTGGGGATTCCCGGTAATCCGCTAATCAGTTTATCGGTCGCTTCTGCCGTTTTTGGTGCCATAACAGGTTCATCGTCAGGCGCATTAGGGATAGTCATGCAGGCATTTGGCCAAAGTTATTTGGATATGGGAATCAACGCCGATGTTATCCATAGGGTCTCAGTGATTGCATCCTCAGTATTAACAATCATGCCTCACACCGGGGTCGTGTTAACATTATTCGCATTAACGGGGCTTAATCACAAAAACGGCTTTAAGTATCAATTCATAGGAATGACCTGTGCGAATTTACTTGCATTACTCGCAGTAATTTTAGCAGCTATCATTATTTATTAATAATGGATAGGAAGGTAAATAAAAATGCTTGAAAAGGGGCTTTAAATGGCAAAAACAAAAAAACTCCCTTGATAAGTGATTGGCATTTTATGAATGACAAGATGATGAAACATCGTAAAACCTTTGGGGAGAGATGCCAAAGGTTTTATCATGCATAACCATTTTATAAATATATGGTAATCCATCAAAAAGTTGGTGTAATTAACTGCCTAAACCTGAACTGATTAAAGAAGGCATAGATTTCCTTCAATACAGATATTCACTCTTGGATTAACCATCCATTCTAAAGGGGAATTTCGGCTGGAGTTTTTGCGATATTACCGTAGGTTGGCATCTGTTTGCATCATGCATAGGGCTCTTATTTTTTTAACAATAAGCCATTGAGAGCCACATCT
Organism: Peribacillus simplex; assembly: GCF_001542915.1. Taxonomy (GTDB): domain Bacteria; phylum Bacillota; class Bacilli; order Bacillales; family DSM-1321; genus Peribacillus; species Peribacillus simplex_B. The sequence continues at coordinate 202,300 of NZ_LNNH01000059.1, forward strand.
GCTAAGAAACTTGGGGTTTCTTCTAACGGCATAATTTCAGCTATTTGTTTAACCATTTGAGGGTTTATCATATTTTGGAGAATAATTTCATATAACCTTGGATCGCCTTCCCTAAAAATGTTTTCTTTTTGCCCATTTGTTATAACCTCAGCATAAAGTTTCTTTAATCCTAATAAAAAGGATTCTTTAAGATCTTCTTCCCCTTTTTCAGAGACTAATAAATCAACAATCATCTGATGGATTTCTCCATATTTTATAGTGATTTTTGCATAGCAAGCAAACACATGCTTAACTTTCTCGATCGTTGTTAAATTGGATTTTAAAATCCGTACTTGTTCTTCATATATTTCTGCAATAACCTCGTAGGCAACTGCATTTGCTAATTGGTGCTTATTATTAAACCGTCTATATATTGTTCCTACCCCCACCTTTGCTTCTACAGCTACTTCTTCGATCGTTGTTTCGTGACCCTTTTGGGCAAATACAATTTTAGCTGCTTCAAGGATTTTAACTGCATTTTTATTGGCATCTTTTCTCTTGGAAGTAATGACGAATTCCATATCCATATTATTGATTTAATTCCTTTCTTCAATGAATAGTATGTAGACCTTACGATTTATTATAAAGTATTTTAGGGGGAAATGTATCGACGATGAAAAATAGTGATTGACTATTTTCCAGAAAATTAATAAACTGTAATTAATTAAAACGGAATAAATATTCCGTTTTAGGTTTTTTCAGAATCTATTAGAATTTCGTGCAAGAGCAGTAACTTTACAAAGGATAAGGAGGCAGTTACCGAAACGCATAATACTTTTTTATCAAAAAAAGAGAACGCTTACATCACAATGATCCAACAAAGGCTATTCATTAAAAAATCACTATGCCTATTAAGTTGTGTGAAAAAGGTTAGATATCTTCGAATGAAAACAAATAATCTAAATCAAGGAGGCATTTGACAGGGTTATCCGCATTTAATATTCAGATTATTTTTAATTGTTAGACCATTAATCTCCACTTATATGACCCGGAAAGTAAGGCATCGTGAAACAAGTTCTTGAAAGTGTTTGGATGAAAACGCTTGAATTAGGGAAGCAAGGGGGAAAATCAATGGCTAAGGAATTGCATTTTGTAGATACAACTCTAAGGGATGGAACCCAAAGTCTTTGGGCAGCTGAATCACGAACTGGCATGGTGGAAGCCGTTGCGGAAGATCTTGATCGATCGGGGTTTCAAGTGGTAGAGGTTCCATTAATGCCTTATAATTTCAAAAAAATTATCCGTGAATTAAAAGAAGATCCATGGTTGTTGGCAGAAATAGTTGGGGAAAAGATGCAGCATGCGAAAAAAGCATTTATGGGTGAACCGGGACTTGTTCTTTTTGAGCTATTGGAAACACCTCCATCTGTTTCTAAGTTGTTCTACGATTTATTAATTGAACGGGGAGCAATCAATCGAGTACAAACAATGGCAAATATTTTTGGGGATTTAAAAACGGATTTTCCATGGTTCATGCCTTATTTACGTAGTAAAGGAATGGAAATTGCCCATGCCATTGCTTATAGTATTTCTCCTAGACATACAGATGAATACTTTGTGAAGAAAACGAAAGAAGTGGTAAAAAATGAGCCGGATATCATTTATTTTAAGGACGCAGCTGGTTTGTTAACGGTTGAACGTCTTCGAACCCTATTACCCATTATTATGGAAAATGCAAATGGAATCCCTGTAGAATTCCATACTCATTGTACGACAGGACTTGCAGATGAGCTTTATGTTGAAGCCATGAAGATGGGGGTTCGAACACTGCATACCGGGATTCCGCCATTGGCAAATGGTTCAGGTCAACCATCGGTGTTTACGACTGTTGCCAATGCACACTATTTTAATTTGGAGCATGACTTGGATTTAGAGCGGATTAAAAGAATTTCAGACCGTCTAATGAATATTGCTAAGCAAGAAAATTTACCAATTGGTGAACCTCTAGAATATGATTACTCTCAATATATCCATCAAGTACCTGGCGGGGTTATTTCCAATTTACGCCATCAGCTGCAATCTTTGAATCTTCAAAATAGGGTCGATGAGGTAATTGAAGAATCGATACGGGTTCGTAAAGAACTAGGTTATCCAGTAATGATTACACCATACTCACAATTCATGGTGACACAAGCAGCCATCAATATTGCAACGGGTGAACGTTACAAAGTCGTAATTGATGAATTGATTCAATTAGCAGCAGGTGTATATAGCGAAGATTCGGGTTATCTAATGATGGATCAAAATTTAAGAGATAAATTCCTAAGCCTTCCACGTGCAAAAGAATTGCGCTATGAGCCAGTTGAAGATGTTCCGATTAAGAAATTAAAAGAGCAATTTGGCGGGCCAAGCCTTTCAGATGAAGAGTTCATGCTTCGATATATCATGAAAGGTACGAATGATATTGAAGAGATGCGGAAAGCAGGAGCGCATAAAAAATATTTCTCGGCTTCAACCCCTTTAGTCGAACTATTAGATCGTTTCAGCAAGCAATCTGATATTACACATGTCCAAGTACAAGGGTTACAAGGATCGCTTCTTTTAACAAATAATTAGAATATTTGCATTCGGTGATAACTTGAGGAGGAAGAAGGATGAGCAAAAATGCATTAAATGTAATGAATCATGAAGATGTGGAAAATTTAATAATTCTTATTGAAAAATTAGAGGAATCTCCCTTCAATTATTTAAAGCTGGAGAAACAAGATTTTAAAATTGTGATCGGAAAAAATGGTATAACAGAAACGGCTGAAGCTAGTAACGATAATGAAAAAGATGCAGTAATAAATCCCGAAAAGCCTGAATCATTACAATCGACTAAGAATGAAGCAGCGGCAGCATTTGAACAATTGACTCAAAAACCGGTGCCTGTACAACTGAATTCAGTAAAAGAAGAACAAGAAGCGGGAGTTGTTGCCATTAAGGCAACGACTGCAGGTATATTCTATGCCCAACCTGAACCCGCTGCAGCACCATATGTAAAGGTAGGCGATCGTGTAGAAGAAGACTATACGGTTGGCTTAATCGAGATCATGAAAGTGTACAGTGCTATATCTGCAGGTGTAGCGGGGGAGATCGTCAAAATACATGTTAAAGATGCTCAACTTGTTGAATATGGTCAGCCTTTATACTCGGTTAAAGTGAAATAAGAAAAAATTGATTACTTGTTGGAAAAACATTATCTCCCGCCAATGATCTTCAACCGTTAAGAGCAGAGTGTAACTGAGGAGGAAGAAATCAAAATGAGCATTTCAAGAATATTAATTATTAATCGCGGCGAAATCGCAGTCCGGATAATACGGACATGCAAGGTCATGGGAATTGAAACGGTCCTTGCTGTTTCAGAGGCAGATCAGGAAAGCTTAGGGGCTAAATTGGCGGATAAAACAGTCGTGATTGGACCAGCTCATGCTGCAAAAAGTTATTTGAACATTCCGGTTATTATAACATCAGCATTAGCAGTTGAAGCGGATGCGATTCATCCAGGATACGGATTTCTGTCTGAAGTACCGGAATTAGCTGAAGCTTGTGCTGAAAATGATCTTGTATACGTGGGGCCAAAGCCAGACCATATCTTTAAGATGGGGAATAAATTAGTGGCTCGATCTATTGCTCAAGAATGTGATGTCCCAGTACTCCCGGGGTCAGAGAAAGTGTCTGATTATGAAGAAGTGATTCGGATGATAGAAAAAATAGGATTGCCGGTCATGTTAAAAGCGGCTGCGGGAGGCGGTGGCCGCGGAATGAAGATTGTTACCGATAAAGAAGAAGTGAAAACGACTTTTGAATCAGCATCCGCAGAAGCAAAGGCTGCTTTTGGAGATAGCACGATGTATATCGAAAAATATATTGCCAATGCACGGCACATTGAGGTACAAGTACTTGGAGATAAGTATGGAAATGTCATCCATCTAGGTGAGCGGGATTGTTCGACGCAGCGCCGTCATCAAAAATTGGTAGAAGAGGCAATGGCACCAATCATACCGGAAAAGCTCCGTCAGGATATTCGCACTGCCGCAGTCCAACTTGCTGAAAGTATTTCCTATCAAAATGCTGGTACGGTTGAGTTTATCGTCGATCAAGACGAAGCTAAGTTTTATTTTCTTGAAATGAACACTCGTATTCAAGTGGAACACCCAGTTACCGAAGTTATCACCGGAGTGGATTTAATCCAAGAGCAAATAAATGTGGCAAACGGTGAAACATTACGATATGTCCAATCAGACATTGACTTCTCCGGACATGCGATTGAATGTCGGATAAATGCTGAAGCTCCAATGGAAGGGTTCCGTCCAACTCCGGGACTCATTACAAAATGGCAAATGCCTCAAGGACCGGGTGTACGAGTGGATACCCATTGTTATCAGGGGTATGTCGTACCAGTTTTTTATGATTCGATGATTGCAAAGGTCATTGTTCATGGTCGTGATAGGACGCATGCCATTCGAAGGATGTTAGTTGCCTTGGATGAGTTTTCAGTTGAGGGAATCAGTACGACCATTCCTTTTTTAAATCAAGTTCTGCAGGATGAAGATTTTATAAATGGGGATGTAAATACGCGTTTGTTGGAAAAAATCATGGCGAATAACCTAGAACTTATTTAAAGGATATTTATGTGCACCAATTTAAGCGTTGTAAGCTTTACTTCTTAATTAAAATATCCGGAAATAAAAGCGATCGAAAGACATCGACCTTCCTTCCATGTTAAATAGCAGCACTGGAGGATATTCAAAGCGATCATACTCACCTATATCTTTAAGAGTGTGATGTTAACTAGTTGAATTCATTGCCCATATTGATATCAGGAAGTTATTAACCAATGAAAAGGTGGAGACAAGATGGAAAAATTGATTATTACGGTAGCTACAACAGGGGATTTCGCAACTAAGGATCATACGCCATACTTACCGACTACACCACAGGAAATAGCTGATTCAATTTATGAATCGTGGCAAGCGGGCGCAGCCATTGCTCATGTTCATGTTAGGGATGATGAAGGAAAGCCGACCCTAGACTCAGCAAAATATCTTCAAGTAGTGAAACTTCTTGAGGAGAGAAATTGTGATATCATCATCAATTTCACCACCGCTGGGGGAGAATTGAAAGATGTTACAAAACGTTTTCCGATTGTTGAATTGAAGCCTGAAGTTGCCTCTTTTGACGCAGGCTCTTTTAATATAGGACCTAATGTATTCATTCATACGCCAGCAATGTTGGAGCAATTGGCGCAAAAGATGCTGGAAAACAACGTCAAACCGGAACTTGAAGTATTCGATGTAGGAATGATTCATAATGCCTTACGGGTTGCCCAAAAAGGGCTAATTAAACCGCCATTCTTTTTTCAATTTGTATTGGGTGCCCAGGGAGGGATACCAGCTTCGCCAGAGAATTTGATGTTCATGAGAAACAGCATTCCCGAAGGTGCAATATGGTCAGCCATTGGGGCAAGTAAAGATCAATTAATGATCAATACAATGACCATCCTGCTTGGCGGGCATGTTCGCGTCGGCATGGAAGACGCAGTTTATTTTCGCAAGGGAGAACTTGCCAAAACCAATGCTCAATTCGTGGCAAGAATAGTGGAATTAGCAAAAACATTAGGCAGGGAAGTGGCAACACCAGATGAAGCGAGAGCGATGATAGGATTAAAAGTAAATAATGCTGCACACGCTTAAAAGAGAAGTTACACAAGAAAACATGGGAGGTTAGTGGAAAATGATCGCAGAGTTCCGGTTTGGAGTAAGGTGGGGAGATACGGATGCTGCCGGAATCGTATTTTATCCCAATTTTTATAAATGGATGGATGATGCAACACATGAGTTTCTATCCGCCATAGGATATCCAACGTCTACTTTGTACGCTGAACAACAAGTCAATGTTCCCCTGCTAGAAGCGAACTGTCAGTTTAAGAGTCCGCTATTTTTTGAAGATCGTGTGACTGTTCGCAGTGCAGTCGTGGAATTACACCAAAAAGTATTTAAAATAAATCATGAATTTTTCAAGGATGAAAAATTAGTAGCGGAAGGATTTGAGATTCGTGCATGGACATCGTTTAAAGAAAAGCCAAAGTCTTATCCAATTCCAGATGAAGTAAGGGAAAAAATGATGCCAGCAAATGCAAAGGCGGTAAATGGTTAAAATATCTTTTGATTGTATGTTTATAAAACTGAAAAAAGGATGTCCGACATTACTAATGGACATCCTTTTATTTTCTTAATAACTAACGACAGGAAAAAAGAAAGAGTGTTTTTCCTTTTCCAGCTTTTTTTAAGCTTCGGTATATCCGAAGACTTTCGAGATTTCCAAACAGCTCTTTCTTAGATATTGACTTAAAGGATCTTCGTAATGATCCGGAATGCTTTCCGTGAATCCAACGGCAGTGATTGCGCCCAATAATTCCGCATTGTAATTGAAAACCGGAATGGATATGGAGGAAACGGAAGGGACAAGAGGCTCCTTGGCAAACGCGATTTTGTTTTTGTGAATTTCATGATACTCCTCAGATTCTCTAAGAAAATCCCCCGTAACATTACGATCCTTTTCAATCCAATCCGCTGTCAAGGAAGGATCCTGGAATACAGTGAATACTTTTCCGGAAGAAGAGGAAGGAGGTAAACGCGTACCTAGCTGGGCACCGATATTCAGGTTTTGATTGGAGTTCCATATTTTTGCCGTTGTAGGTCCATCGTAAGTCCAAACGGAAAAAAGGACTGTGCAGGAGGTATGGTGACTGATTTCCTGCAAGTATGGAGTGATTCGGCTTGTGATGTCCTCATTCCCTATGGCTGCCATGCCATATTGAATCAGCTTGCTGCCAAGGTGATACATACCAGTGGTCTTATCACGATATAGCAGTTCGAGCTGCGTTAACGTATTCAAATACTTATAGAGATTACTTTTCGTTATTTCCGTCAACTCTTGAATATCCGAGAATCTTAAAGGTTTTCTTTGGGAAGCAAGCAAATCTAAAATGCTCATTCCTATTTGCAATGATTGAATCGTCGATCCAGATTTTACGATTTCCATGTGTTAATCTCCCTACCCGTTTTAATTTTAAGTCTAGTATATCAGAATCTTTAAAAATTTAATGAATGAAGCCAGATAAATGAGCCGAACCGTTCATTCTCCAGATCAAAGTCACATGATGGGGGTGAACCTGCCATTTTTATTAAAATGATGGCGATTATTCTTGACATTTTTCTGAAAATTAAGTTATTATTTATATAAATAGTGAACTAAGTTATCTATTTATATAATTATTAAAAACAAAGGCGAAAAGGAGAAGGGAAAATGAAATTAGTAACTTTCAGCAATGAAGGATTTACACGTATTGGAGCACTTTATCCGAATAATGAAATAGTTGACTTGAACTATGCATATCAAGCGTTGCTCGAGAGCGAGGGGAAACTGCGCAGTGAACAAATTGCCGAGGCGTATGTTCCAGCCGCAATGGAAGCGTTTTTACAGGGAGGGAGAGAAAGCCTTTCCATCGCCGAAAAGGCTGCAGATCATGCATTCCATAATCGAAACTCTTTCAGACATAAGCTGATCCATCATGTTGAAAACATCAAACTTGAGGCACCTGTCCAAAAGCCGGGGAAAATCATTTGTGTCGGGCACAACTACCGTGAACACATCGCTGAAATGGGCCGCGAATTACCGCCATTCCCAGTGGTTTTTGCAAAGTTCGCCAATACGGTGATCGGTCCCCAGGATGACATTCCGTTCTTCCCCATTTCTGAACAGCTTGATTATGAAGCGGAATTCGCTTTTGTCGTCGGTCAAAGGGCACGAAATGTTTCTCAAGAGGAAGCACTTGATTATGTAGCAGGTTATACGATTGCCAATGATGTTACGTATCGTGATATCCAACGCCGCACCCTTGAATGGCTTCAAGGAAAAACCGTTGAAGGAAGTGCTCCGATGGGACCTTGGTTAGTCACTTCCGATGAGCTGCCCGATCCATCTGGTTTAAATGTTCGGTTGACTGTTAATGGAGAAGAACGCCAAAAAACGAATACAGCCAACTTCGTATTCGACGTGAAATATTTAGTCGAATTCCTATCGAACTTAATGACTCTGGAACCTGGTGACATTGTCCTCACTGGAACACCGGGTGGGGTAGGAGTGGCCCGCGATCCACAAGCATTCTTAAAAGATGGTGATGTAGTCAAGATCGAAATCGACAAAATAGGTTATCTTGAAAATCGTGTGAGTCGTGCCGGGGAGGGGAAATGATGATGGCTTCTCAGAACATCGCAAAATCGATTGCATCAATTCAGCAATCGATAGACCATATTCTGGAAACGACCAAAAACCTTCCTGAAGAAACGATCCGCTGTAACCCTACAGAAGATGAATGGTCAATCTTGCAAATACTTTCCCATATAGCGGAAGCCATTCCTTATTGGTTAGGTGAAGTGCAAACGGTAGTGGCTATGCCTGGCTCCAAATGGGGCCGCGGATTGCAGGATCCGGCCCGATTGGCAGCAGTTACCGATACGGAACGGCTTTCTGTCGATGATGTCAAAAAACATGTGGAGGAGCTCAAAGATGAAGTGGAGAGCGTGCTCGGGAATTTAGATGAAGAAACGCTATCTATAGAGTCACCACATCGGAACTTTATTAAATTCGGAAATAAACCCATTTCTTATATTGTTGATCACTTCATCGATGAACACATATCAGGACACTATGGACAGATCAAGCGAAATCTTTCAAAAATGTAATGACGATAGTTAAAAAAGAAGGTAGGGATAATTGTGTCTGAAAAACTAGAATACATGAATAGTGCAATCGTAAAAGATTTTACAAAGGATATCCAGCAGTACAATTTAGGCCCTCTGTGGGAAGCCATTCCAGCTCTGATGGACCATGAGCCCAAACCTCATGCGGAGGCTTATTTATGGAAAGAGGAGCTATTGACAAAAAAGTTGTTGGAAGCCGCTGAAATTTTTACGCCCGACCGTGGAGGGGAGCGAAGGGCCATCTATTTTCAAAACCCAGGCTTAACTTATCGCAAGCCATGGGGATGGGCTTCTACCACACAAACGCTTTATGCAGCGGTTCAATTATTGCTGCCAGGTGAAGTGGCTCCTTCCCACCGTCATTCCCAAAGTGCCCTGCGATTCATAACGAACGGGGAGGGGGCCTACACCATCGTCCAGGGGGAAAGGATCTTCATGGAAGAGGGAGATTTCTTGATTACACCTAAAAATTTATGGCATGGTCATGGCCATATTGGAGATAAACCGATGATTTGGATGGATGCCCTAGATATCCCGACCATTTATTCCATAGGCGGCACTTTTTTTGAACCGTATCCTGATCGAATCGAAACGCCTAAACGTCCGGATAATTTTTCAGAACTGCGTTATCATGGCGGAATGGTGCGTCCTGTATCCGATCGTTATTCACAAGTGGCTCCACTTGCCAATTACAAATGGGAAGGCACCCAATCTGCGATTGAAGGATTGATGAATTTCGATCCAGATCCATATGAAGGTTTTGCCGTAGAATATATCAACCCTTCAAACGGGCAAACCGCCAACCCTACAATGGGAGCTTGGATGCAAAAGCTGCCGCAAGGTTTTCATACCAAAGCTCATCGCCATACCCATTCTACCATCTATCAAGTACATCAAGGTACAGGGTATACGGTCATTAATGGCGTTCGTTTTGATTGGTCTAAGGGAGATTATTTCGTCGTTCCGAATTGGGCTTGGCATGAGCACGTTGCAGAAGTGGATTCCTACCTATTCTCGGTCAATGATCTTCCAATCATGGAGAGATTCGACTTGGAACAGCAACAGGCATTTGACGCAAATAATGGGTACCAAAAGGTTGAACGTGAATTTAAACCTGTGCTGGTATAAAACCGTTCCAGAGGAATGAGGGTATTCAGCCCATGGCCAAGAGGTCGATTGAAAGCGTTTACCATTAAGCGGTGCAGCATCTTAACTGATTTAGGGGGGAATGAATGATGAACAGAGAAAATAAGCCATTCATTGTTATCGGCGGTGGAATAGGCGGATTGGCAACGGCTCTTGGCATTGCAGAAACGAAACAATATGTCAAAGTGTTGGAACAAGCGCCTGAATTTGGGGAAATTGGTGCAGGAATTCAACTGGCTGCGAACGCAACCAATGTGTTACAGCGCTTGGGTGTGATGGATAAAATTAACGAAATTGCAGTCTTTCCGAAAAGGTTGGTACTGATGGATGCTTTCTCGGGCAAGGAGCTTTCCGCCTTGGATTTAGGTAATGTTTATAAAGAAAGATATGGGGCGCCGTACGTTGTTTTGCACCGTTCCGATCTGCATAAAGTACTGGCAGAAGCCTGTGAAAGCAACCCGTTCATCGAGCTGGTGACCAACCAGACCATCATTGAAGCGGAGGAACATGGCGGTGAAGTTTCCGTTACTGCTGCGGACGGAGCCCAACATATCGGAACGGCCGTAATCGGTGCAGATGGATTATGGTCAAATGCGCGTAAACTGCTAGTGGAAGATCAACCGGTCTGCTCGCAATATGTGGCTTATCGGGGAGCGATTCCGATGGATGAGGTAACAAGCCATGGAGATTTGGATGATGTGTATATGTGGATCGGGCCAAATCTTCATCTTGTTCAATATCCGGTTAGAAGGGGAGAACTGTACAATCAAGTAGTGGTCTTCAAGAGCTCTCAATACACAAAAGAAAATGAACAAACCAATCACTGGGGAACACCGGATGAAATGGATCGTGTTTTTGCAGGGACTTGCGAGCTTGTCCAAAATGCAATTTCATTCATTCAACGTCAACGTCGCTGGCCGATGTATGACCGCCTGCCAATTGATAATTGGACTAAAGGCAGGATTACGCTTATGGGGGATGCTGCTCATCCGATGCTTCAATACTTGGCGCAAGGAGCCTGCCAGGCTTTAGAGGATGCAGCTTATTTGACGGATATGCTGCACAAGCATGATCAGGACATTGAACAAGCTTTCATGGAGTATCAAGAAGAACGCATTCCTCGAACGGCAAATGTTCAGAGCAGTGCAAGAATGTGGGGGGAAATCATCCACAATACGACTGACGCCGGCATTCTCCTCCGGGATACCATCCTATCAAGTCGCACGGGTAAGGATTTCAAATTCATTGATGAATTCCATGGATATAATAAAAAGGCCCGTGAAAGCATCAGTTGATTTGTTTCTTTGGAAATCGGGAAGTTAGATATTTTACAAAGAATTTTGCCTTTTTTCCTTTTGGAAAAAAGGCTTTTTTGCTGGTTATCGAACCATACTTTCTAAATGGTACGACTGAAAAAGGGATATAAGCCGACCTTTTCTTGAAAGTAGAAAGAATTAAAATACTGCGCTGACTAATATACACATGAAATAAAATGGACAAAGGCATTCGCCCCGTTTGATGTAGAGCTCATTCTCCGTAAAAGAATTTAATAGTATTTATTTTAATCACCTATAACCGCCATTTTATAGTTTTATTCTTTTTATTCAGAAAAATAAGAATGTTGTTTGACTTTGGTATAACAATATTATAATATGATATTAAGAAGTTGAGAGATGTTTTATTTTATGGGAAAGAGAGCGGTTCCATTTGGGTTTCCAGAGAAAAGGAAGCATTGATTTCCTTTATTGTTGTAAATGAAAGTCTTTGTTTCTATGAATCTACAGAACGGAAAGAATCTGGATTTTTTACAAAATGGTCTTCTCCAGTTACACAGCACCTTTTATGAAATAAAGGAGGTTTAACAATGGTAGAACATGTAGAACATCGTTCGGGCTCTGTTCGGACGGTACTGGGATTGGTGCCAGCTCAAGAACTAGGCGTTGTGCTTATTCATGAATCACTTCTTTCTGTTATGCCTGGAGCGGAATATGCTCCGGAAATTGATATGGACAAGAGTAAGATTTTTGATATCTTACATCGTAAATTAACGGAATTCCGTCGCAGTGGCGGAAAAACGATTGTAGATCATCGCGGGATGTTCCATGGCCGTGACGTCAAGCTTTATGAAACGCTTTCCAAGACGACAGGGGTACATATCGTAGCTTCAACAGGCTTAGGACCAGAACGGATGCTAAGTGGGTATTTCACTACCCCGCAAACTCATCCACCAACACCTTGGCCAGCTGAACAATTTGCTGGTTTGTTTATAAAAGAGGTGATGGAAGGAATTGTCGTTCCGCGTGTGGAACGATCAGGTCCTGCAGGGATTGTGACATCCATTGCAACTCAAAGTGGGATTGTCCAAATTGAAGAGAATCTTTTCCGCGGCTGTGCACAAACTGGAATGGCAACAGGAGTGCCGGTATCCTTGCAATATGGTGCAAATGCCCTGAAAGATTTGGAAATGGTATTAAGCGAAGGCATTGAACCGCACCGCGTCATCATCGGGGGACTTGACCGTTTGGATGCAGTTAAACGTAAAGAAGCGTTTGCTGTGGCGGAACGTGGTGCGTATGTTGCTTTAGACCATGTTGGCTGGTCTACACGAGAAGGCTATATAGATGATAGGGAGCGTGCTCGGTTAATTGCAGAACTATTCGAAAAAGGCCTAGGTGAACGTGTCTTGATTTCAACGAATGCCGTTGGCTGTGCAAAAGGTCATGAAACAAAGGATATGGACTTCAATTACCTACTAGTACAATTCGTTCCGATCCTGCGTCAAGCAGGAGTATTGAATGAAGAAATCCGTATATTGTTAGAAGAAAATCCGCAGCGTGTACTGGCTGTTGATGCCCCTGCAACTGTCAAAAGGGAAACTGCCGCGGGATCAAAGCAAAAATAAATGCGAGGAGGGAATCTGTTATGGGGAAGGTAAATACGGTTTTAGGTCCGATCGCGTCAGAAGATCTAGGAATCACTGCAATGCATGAACATATTGGTTTTGGTCTTCCTGGATGTGACTTGGATACTCAGTGGTGGAAAAAGCCTGAAGAAGCATTTGACGTTACCATTCAAAAGTTGCGGCGCTTTCGTGAACATGGCGGTAAAACATTCGTTGATTGTACAGGCATCGGAAATGGGCGTGACATCGAATATTTCCAGGTGCTTTCTCGCAGAACTGGCGTCAATATCGTGGCCGTTACAGGTTTTGTAGCAGGGGATTCAGCGTTGCCCTATTTCCGTAACAAAACAGTTGAGTATTTGACAAACTTATTCATACATGAAATCACGGTGGGGATCGATGGTACAAGCGCAAAAGCTGGCGCTGTTAAAGTAGGCGTCAGCCGAGAAGGCTTAAGTGAACTGGATCAACGCATCTATCGGGCAGCTGCACGTGCTGCAGTGAAAACAGGTGTCCCAATCATTACACACTTATCAACAGAACCGGAACTGGCGATTGACATTTTTGAATCCGAAGGGTTGCCTCTAAATCGTGTACTAATGGGCCATGCAGATGTTGGTCAAGATGCCGATGAAGAGCGTGATAAAATGATCGCAAGCCGAGGCGGATATGTAGGTTTCGACACGATTGGTTACGACAAGGAGATGGAAAATGCGCCATATTGGTCACGTCCCCGTCAAGACCGTGTTAAGCATTTTCTTTCTTTCCTCGAAAAAGGCTTTCTTGAACGGGCTGTGATTTCAGCCGATGCTAACTGCTGTGCACTAGGCTGGCCAGGGTTAAAGGGACACTCTGTAAACTACTTGTTTGAAGAATTCATCCCCGACCTTCGGAAAGCTGGTGTCGCTGAAGATGTATTTGACCAATTATTAGTACGTACTCCTGCAAATTTCCTTACCATGCAAGAACCTAGTTTGAAAGCAAATCCGTTATCAAATAACGATATTGGATGTGTTCCTATTATCAAAAGCTGACGCAATTATTATTGAGAGCTGAACATCTGATTTAACTAGACTAACAGGGGGGAGCAAAGATGACTATAAAAGGAAGGGCCTATATCGCGGGAGCATTCGAACATCCAATGCGTAAAGCCCCTGATAAGTCGGTTTCAGCCATACATGCTGAATGTGCCAAAGGTGCATTGGCTGATGCTGGACTCTCATTTGCAGATGTCGATGGCTATTTCTGTGCGGGTGACGCACCTGGAGGCGTCCACTCCATGGTCGATTACCTAGGCCTTGATGTCCGGCATGCAGATGGGACAGATACAGGGGGGTCTTCATATATTGCGCACGTTTCACATGCCGCCCAGGCGATAATATCTGGAAAATGCAATGTTGCCTTGATCACGATGGGGGGCCGTCCCCGCTCAGAAGGAAGAAGCGGTGTAAAACAAAAGATTGTCGGAGTAAATGTCCCTGAAGCACCTTTTGAACTAACTTATGGTCCGACAGCTGTAAATGAGTATGCAATGGCTACCATGCGTCATATGCACGAATATGGTACAACAAGTGAACAGCTTGCATGGGTAAAAGTTGCAGCTTCCCATCATGCCAAGCATAACCCAAATGCGATGCTGCGTGATGTAGTAACCGTAGAAGATGTGCTTTCTTCCCCCATGATTGCCGATCCATTGCATCGATTGGATTGCTGTGTGGTCAGTGATGGCGGCGGTGCTATTATTGTCGTAAGCCCTGAAATTGCCAAAAGCCTCAATCGTCCCCTTATCAGGGTGTTGGGTGCAGGAGAATCATCCAAGGGGCTTTTGGGAGGCAAGGCTGATCTTACTTATAGTGGTGCAGTACGGTCGGGGGCATCAGCTTTTGCCGAAGCCGGGGTAAATTCACAAGATATTAAGTATGCATCAATCTATGATAGCTTTACGATCACGGTGTTGATGCAGCTTGAGGATTTAGGTTTCTGCAAAAAGGGCGAAGGCGGTAAATTCGTTGCCGATGGAAACCTGATTTCTGGTGTTGGCAAACTTCCCATCAATACAGATGGCGGCGGGTTGAATAACAACCATCCTTCGGGTCGAGGCGGCATGATTAAACTGATAGAGGCTGTGCGGCAACTCCGTGGAGAGTCACATCCAAAGGTCCAGGTGAACAATTGTGATCTTGCACTGGTTCATGGTACTGGTGGCGGCCTCGCAAGTCGACATGGCAGTGCAACATTGATCTTGGAAAGGGTGTAGCTTATGGCAGCCAATGAATCCAGAATAATGGCAATACCGGAAACCCATCCAGAACATGAAGAATATTGGAGGGCAGCTGCAGAAGGTAAATTAATCATTAAACACTGTGAATCTTGTGGTGAATATCATCATTATCCACGTGTGCTATGCCCGTTTTGCAAAAGTGAAAAAACGACATGGAAAGAAGCGAAAGGAACGGGGACAATATACACATATAGTGTTATGCGAAAAGGGAGCCCATATGTGATCGCCTTCGTCACGCTAGATGAAGGTCCCAGGATGATGACGAATATTATCGACTGTGATTTGGACGAACTTCACATTGATCAACGAGTGAAAGTGGCATTCATGCAAAGTGGCAATCAAAATAACCCTGGTCCGTGTGTACCGTGCTTCACTCCCTCTATGACTGAAAATAGCTAGTAGACTTTCATACTTAGGTTATTCAGCAATGATTTTCATATCAAGATTCATAACATATTCGAAAGGATTCAGGAGAGGAGTGAATTAAGATGATCATCACTAAGGATGCTCGCATTCTTATGCGTGACGGCTTGCATATCGCCGCAGATATATACCGTCCCGAAGGAACTGGTAAAGTACCAGCATTGCTTGCGCTTAGTCCATACGGCAAGGAATTGCAAGCACAAGCTTTAACTTTACCTCCACAAGCTCGCCCAAGTCATCTTTGGAACGGAGCGATTGAAGCTGGTGATATTCGTGAAGTGGTATCACGAGGGTATGCCCATATCATTGCCGACGTGCGTGGTACAGGTGCCTCGGAAGGTCAGATGTGCGGGAATTATAACTCTGGCGGTCATGGCGATGGCAAAGACATTTACGACCTCGTTGAATGGTTGGCAGAGCAAGACTGGTGCGACGGCAACATCGGTATAATCGGCATTTCGTACTTTGCATCAGTGCAAATATTAGGAGCAGCCGAACACCCTCCACACTTAAAGGCAATCTTTGCAAATGGGGGGCACTTCGACCTTTATGAACTTTGCTATCACGGAGGGATTATGTGGTTAATGCCGCGTGCCTCTCGTGAAGGGCGCGGTGGTGATAGCGGTAATGCATTCACCAATGTAGCGAGCAAGAGCTCAAAAATATTCACTAAGGAAGAGCTTAAACAAAAAACGCAAGATCGTTTACGTGATCCTGATATCGCACATTGGTCGGATTTCGTCCACCTGCTTCATTATCAAGATCGTCATGAACTATGGATGGATTATTTATTAAATCCACTTGATGGCGAGTTCTGGAAAGCGGATTCTGCTATAGAAGTCGCCCATAAAATAACGATTCCCACTTACTTTCAAGCGAAATGGGGCCGGGGCTGGAACGTCGAAGGTACAATCGAATGCTTCGAACAAGTATCTGGCATAAAAAAGCTCGATATCCAGGCACTGCCCCCAATGCTGGAGCGTCCCTTCCACGAATGCCACGACGAAATGTTCCGGTGGTATGATTACTGGTTAAAAGGAATCGATACAGGTATTATGGAGGAGCCGGCAGTTCAGTTTTCAGTAGAAGGCTCTAATAAATGGCGCGGTGAAGACCACTGGCCATTGCCATTTGAAGAGAAGAAAGAGTTCTTCTTACGTCCACGGCACAAAATTAGTGATAATCCTGAGCCATTGGCTTCTGAATATGCCCATCCGGATGGGTTCTATCAAGCGCCATTAACGGTAACGACAACATCTGAGAAAATTAAATGGACAAGTGATAGATTCCTCGAACCTGTTGAAATGACAGGAACAGGTGCCTTATATGTACATGTTGAAATCGATACGGACGATACGAACCTTATCGCAAAGCTTTATGATGTAAACCCAAGCGGAACACGTACCTTGATGACTTCTGGCTATTTAAAAGCATCCCATCGGGAATTGGATGTGGAAAAATCGAAATTTGGCGAGCCATGGCACCCGCATGACCGGGGAGTACCAGTAACGCCCGGTGAAATCATCGAGTACGCGATTCGTTTATATCCATTCTCCTTCTTAATTAAACCTGGTCATCGAATTGAATTGGAGCTTGCATGTAACGAACCGCTGGATGGGGAGGATGCCAAGATGTTGCCCCCTGATAGCTATCATTTACCTAGTGGCCGTGCAACAATGCATAAAATCTATCGAGATAAAGATCATCAATCCCGTTTAGTGTTGCCAGTCATTCCAAAGGAGTTCAATGTTTTGAACAAACCTACTGATGTTGTATATGGGAAAGCAAAAAAGTGAATCCTTCGGCTGCGACCCGTTCTTAGCATAAAAGGGACGTGATTATAAATTCAATAGAGGAGTGATCAACATGGATTCGGTACGCATCATTCCGATCGAATGTAAATTTGGACCGACCTCTGCTTATGTCTATTTTCTCGACGCACCCGAGCCAGCACTTATCGATACCGGCATTGCCTCTTCGGCTTCCTGTGAAATCGAAACAGTCCTTGCTGAGCATGGCTTTAGAATCGACGATATCCGCTGGATTCTCCTAACCCACGGCCATGTTGACCATTTAGGAGGTGCCAGCAAGGTATGGGAGAAAACCGGTGGCCGTGCAAAAGTTGTTATTCCAAAAAAGGAAGCCTATTTACTGCGAGATCGGACAAAACATATCACTGATTATAATCGTCTTCAAGGAAAATACCTGGACCCTGAAATCCAGGAGAAGCATGCGGCGATTCTAATGAATGATATCGGCGGGAATTTGGAACCAACGGTAGAGGTAGTAGATGCCGATATGATTTCACTTGGCGGAGACGTATCGATCACGGTAGTGGAAACACCAGGACACTCAATCGGATCTGTGACTTACGTGCTTGATGGCTTGGGATGGGCATTTGCAGCTGATGCTGTGCAAATATACGGAGGGGCACAGAGTGGGATTCCTACGATTGAACACCCCGCTTTATATCGACAAAGCATACGGCATCTTCTTGAGGAGGTCCGCCCGAAGCGCCTTTACTTAGGTCATCACTTCCTTGACGGTAAGGGAAAGGTGCTCAGTCAGCAATTTGTCGGAGACGAGGTTACCGCGGTTCTTAAAGAGAGTCTTGAGATGGACGCGAAGTTAGCTCATGCTGTCCGTCGGCATGTGAACGGAAATGCCCCAACCAATGACAATATTGGGATGTATGGGCCCTTTCGATCAATTGCAGCTGAATTGAATTATACAGGCAATCCAAGTCACCTGCCTTGTGCTTTCTTTGTTACACTGAATGGATATGAAGAAGAATTGATTGGTACCCATAATACATGAAAGGAGGAAAACCGGGATGATCCAAAAGAAATATGAAAGCGCAGCAAAAGCTATTGCTGATTTGCAAGATGGTGCAACCCTGCTTGTGGGCGGATTTGGCGGAAGCGGGCTGCCATCACACCTTGTTGGAGCCCTTACAAAGCAAGGGGCAAAGGATTTGACTGTCGTATCCAATAATATTGGCGCAGTTCGTGATGGCGTTGCGGCCCTTATCAGCAATGACCAAGTCCGCAAGATCATTTGCTCTTTCCCTGTCGGCCCCCACGCCAACGAATTGATTCAGCGAATCAAGGATGGGAGCATCGAACTGGAAATAGTTCCTCAAGGAACATTGGCGGAGCGTATCCGTGCTGGCGGAGCAGGCGTCCCGGCTTTTTATACCCCGACGGCAGCGCACACCGAACTAGGGGAAGGCAAGGAAACGCGTATTTTCAATGAGGGGCTACATCTCTTGGAACATGCAATAAAAGGTGACTACGCTTTTATAAAGGCACACCGGGCAGATCGCTGGGGCAATCTTGTTTACCATAAAACACAGCGCAACTTCAATCCGGTAATGGCGACGGCTGCAAAAACTACAATCGCTGAGGTAGATGAAATCGTGGAAGTTGGGGAAATCGATCCAGAGACAATCGTAACTCCAAGCGTATACGTGCATCGATTAGTTAAACTGGAAGCAAAAAGCGATGGGAGGGTTTTATTGCATGAGTGAAGACAAGCGGGAGATAGGTTGGACCAAGCTGGAACTGGCATCCCGAGTAGCATTGGACTTGGAAGATGGATGGTTCGTAAACCTTGGCATCGGGCTGCCGACCCTTGTGGCTGATGTGATCCCGGAAGGTCGTGAAATCATCCTCCATAGCGAGAATGGACTTCTGGGGCTGGGTCCAAAGCCAGAACCAGGTGAAGAGGACATGGATTTAGTGAATGCCGGCAAGGAACCAATTACATTAAAACCTGGCGGCAGCTTTTTCTCACAATCAGAATCTTTTGCCATGATACGCGGAGGACACCTTGATGCAGCCGTGCTTGGGGCATTCCAAGTGTCGATGCATGGTGATCTTGCCAGTTGGAAATTACCTGACGCACCCTTGGGGCGTGTTGGTGGTGCGATGGATTTGACTGTTGGCAGTAAGCGTGTCTTCCTTTGTATGCAGCATATGAGTAAGGGCGTGCCGAAAATCGTTGAGGAATGTTCGTATCCACTGACGGCTCCGCGCTGTGTAAACCGCATTTATACAAACCTGGCGGTGATCGACGTGACGGAGGATGGTCTTTTCGTTCATGAACTCGCCCCAGGCGTTACGTTCGAACATGTCCAGGACTGTACGGCCGCTCCCCTCAAGATCCGTGCATCAAGTCATGTAAAAGCAGAGTTTTTGGAGGTAAAGAAATGATAAAAAAATATACGATTGATCGTAGTTCATCTGTGCCCATTTATAAACAAATCAAGGAAATCCTCATTAAAGAGCTTCAGGCTGCAGAAGGGGTGACAGGGCGTCCGTTCAGCACCGAGCAAGAGCTTGTCCAACGTTTTCATGTGAGCCGGGCTCCTGTACGCCAAGCACTGAAGGAATTGGCCAATGAGGGTTACGTGTACCGGGAGCGGGCGAAAGGCACCTTCCCTGTTCAGGCACTTCCTGTTCGTCCTCAAGGACTGGAGTTAGGGGGATTGGTTGGTTTCCTTCGCGATCAAGGATTGGAATGCACTTCAAAAATATTAAGTGTGGATCGTGTGTTGCCTACTGAGAAACTGTGCGCAATCCTTGGACTCGAGCCGAGTGATACTGTTTTGAGAACATCTCGATTAATCTTGCTTAAAGGGAAGCCGCTAGTATGGACTCAAACCTACCTTGCCGTCTCGGAGGACTTCCTGCCAAATGCACAGGAACTTGAGGAAGCTGAAAGTGTTTTCGTGCTTCTTGAGAGAGAACAGGGGATTTTCATTTCCCGTGGTGACCACCTGATCTGCGCGTCAGGTGCGAATGCTATGGAGGCGGAGATTCTCGGCATCAACAGCGGCGACCCAGCTCTCATTATAGAGACGAAGCTGTATTCCAGAAATGATCGCCTCATCGGGTGGAGAAGGGCAGTTCATATAGCGGACGATTATAAGTTTTCTTTCACCGTAAACCGTTAAGCGACACAATATTTTGCTGGAAATTCAGGAAGGTATCCATATTCATACGGCCCGTGATGTTGGAAAACATCTTTAAAGGCAATTTGCCATCAAAGTTGCGGACAAGCTCCATGATTCAATGGGGAGTTTTGGAGTTTGTCACTGTTTCATAATAGGATAAACGTGATGTCAAATCATTAGCCTGTACTTTATACGACAGGGGGATCTGGGGTGTCTCGAATGAACATTACCGACATTGTGAATGAAGCGGAATTTAACCGCTTTCATTTTAGGATATTGATAGGCTGCTGCTTGATCATTACTTTTGATATGTTCGATCTAGTTATATATAGCTCCGTCTTGCCTGTCCTGATGGAGGAATGGAAGCTATCGCCTGTACAAGCAGGAGCCATTGGCAGTTACGGATTCCTTGGGATGATGCTGGGAGCTATCATCTTCGGCATTTTGGCTGATAATTTTGGAAGGAAAAATATCCTTATCTTATGTGTGTTCCTATTTAGCATCTTTACGGTTTTCTGTGCATTTGCAAACGGCCCAACTGTGTTTTCTGTTTTCAGGTTTGTTGCCGGAGTGGGCATAGGCGGTGTCTTGCCGAATGTGATCGCCTTATTGACGGAGTATGCACCGAAAAACAAGCATAACATGTTGGTCTCGATCGTGATGTGCTGCTTTTCCGTAGGCGGTATTTTTGCCGCCCTGATTGGAATATACGTTATGCCTCTAATAGGATGGAAGAGTGTATTTTTGGTAGCGGCAATTCCCCTTATACTTATTCCGTTCATGGTCAAGCATTTTCATGATTCACCAGCAATACTCCTGATGAAAGGGAGAGTGGACGAGCTTCGTTCAGTTCTTTCAAAGGTGAATAACAAGTCCTTACTTACCTCGGACTTCGAATTTGAAGCCATAAGCAATCGAAAAGGTTCCGGCTCCCCGGTCATTGGGTTATTCAAAGATGGTCGGGCATTAGGGACGGTGATGATCTGGATTGCCTTCTTCATGTGTTTGTTAATGATTAATGGATTAACTATTTGGCTACCTAATTTGATGTTCAGTGCCGGTTATGCTCTAGCTTCCTCTTTAAGCTTTGTGATTGTATTGAATATCGGGGCCATCATCGGAACGCTAATCCTTGGTAGTCTTGCAGATAAATATGGTGTTAGAAAAATAATCGTTCCGATGTTTATAATTGCTTCCATTTGCTTGATGCTTCTCGGTTTTAAAAATAACATGTTTATATTATATGTGCTGGTGGCGATTACTGGCGCCTGTACAATGGGGGCTCAAAACATATCTTACTCCTTTGTTTCTCATTATTATCCTCCATTAATGCGATCAACAGCTGTGGGCCTTGCTTCTGGAATTGGCAGGATCGGAGGAATCATTGGCCCAACATTTGGCGGTATACTTTTATCTCTTGATTTATCGGTTCAAATGAATTTCATTTCGTTTGCGATTCCAGGCATTGTTGCGGCTATTGCATTTTCATTTGTTCCTTTAAAATTTGCATCTTACAATAAAAAGAAGAATAAAAGAAATGGCTTGGGAGGGGAATATTTATGAAATCTAAATCGGAATTAAGGATTGCCATTATCGGAGGCGGCATTGGTGGTTCATCAGCTGCGGTAGCATTAAAAGCAAAGGGAATCCGGGCCGATGTATATGAGCAGGCACCAGCTTTGGGAGAGGTTGGTGCGGGGATCGGTATTCGTCCGCCGAGCGTGAATTGCTTCAAAAAATGGGGTTTATATGAGGATATAGAGCGATTAACCTCACGAAGTGACTTCATGGAAATCATAGCCGGAGATGACCAAGTATTCATTAAAGAAGCATGGCCGGTTTTAACGGATGATAAATCAGAGGCATATGCCCGGTTGATTCATCGTGCAGATTTATTGGATACCTTAATAGCTCATATTCCAGCAGATCAACTTCATTTAAACCACCGGTTAACGGAAGTGATTGATAACGGCGACCATGCGGAAGTAAAATTTGCCAATGGCAAAATAATTGAAGCGGATATCGTCGTCGCGGCTGATGGGATCCGTTCCCCCATTCGTGCACAAGTATTGGGTCAACATGATCCAATATTTTCTGGATATCTAGCACACCGTGCCTTGATTTCTAATGATGCAGTACTTGGCATGTCTTCGGAAGAAAACATCTTGCGTATTTATGTTGATGGTAAGAATTCAGTTTATTTATTGCCACTAGAGTGCCGAAAGCAAGTATCTGTTGATATTACAGTTCCGGGTAAGTTCGCATGGCGTCCGGAAATGACGAAGGAACTAATCATGGAGAGTGTTAAAGGCTTTGGCCCTACCATTCAAAAAATCATTGAAAATATTAATTTGGAAGATATCGTAACTCGTCCGTTATGTGACATTGAACCAATGGATAAGTGGAGCACCAAATGTGTAACATTGATAGGTGATGCTGCTCACGCAATGCTTCACAATCAGGGGCAAGGGGCGAACATGGCCATCCAAGACGCAGATGCATTAGCAGAAGCGATTGCTAAAGCTGAAACAGCTGAAGAAGCATTACAAAATTACGAAAAGCAACGTAAACCAATTACGAAGCTATACCAGAATTTATCCAGACTGTTTCCAACTGATGAAGCGGAGACAGCATTCCCGGAAAAAGCGCATTTCTAAAAGTCAAGGGTATTGTTCATCCGAATTCGAAGCGAATGTCCTTGATGAACAGCCAGAATAAATACTGATGATAAAATAAATTAACTGAATATTCAAACATTAATTAAGGGGGTCTCAGATTTGCCTGTACATCCCGAAATAAAAAAAATATTGGATATGATTCCGGAATCCGATGCCAACTACAAGATCAATCCGGAAGAACATAGAAAAGCGTTCAATACACCCATTTTACCTGTTGAAAAACGTGAGCAAGTCTATTCTGTTGAAGAGGTGTCGATTCCTACTTCGGTAACCACTATTCCGATAAGAATTTACACGCCGTATAAAAGCGAATCGTATTCATTGTTAATCTACTTTCATGGAGGCGCATTTTTCTCAGGGAATTTAGAAAGCCATGATGAAATCGTTCGATCGATATGTATGGAGTCCGGCTATAAAGTCATATCCGTGGATTACCGACTGGCCCCGGAATATCCATTTCCTGCTGCTTTAGAGGATTGTTATCATGTCACAAAATGGGCAATGGAACATATGGATGAACTGAAGTGGGACTGTCAGAACCTTGCTCTTGCAGGGGATAGTTCTGGCGGAAATTTGGTTGCTGCCGTTTCTCTGATGGCCCGTGACAATAAGGATTTCACCGTTACGAAGCAAGTGTTGTATTATCCATCTTTAGATCTTGACTTCAGTGAATTCCGGTATCCATCCCTAGTTGAAAATGGTAAGGGATATTTCGTGGAAAGTGAGCGATTAGCAGAACTTAATTCCTTTTATCTGATGGGGAATGCAGATGTTAATCATCCGTATGTATCACCCATACGAGCAAAAAATTTAGATGATCTTCCGAAAGCATTGGTCATCACTGCAGAATATGATCCATTCCGCGATGAAGGGGAATTATTTGCCGAGAAATTAAAAAAATGTGGTGTACATGTAGAAACGAAAAGGTATGAAGGTGCCACTCATGGTTTCTTAGGCAAATTCACGCACTTAGATGAATATAAAGATGTGTATAAACGGACAGCTCAATTTTTAAATTCCAAGTAAGAATTTTGAAAATATCGCAACTTGAAATGGCAGGTACCTAAGATCGTTTAAAAGGCTTTTACAAAAGAAGTGCTTTCGCAACATAAACTTGCACTGTTGTGAAAGCCTTTCCTTTTTTATTGACTCTACAGAAATATTCTCTGGAGCTTTATAGGGGAAAATACAAAAGACGGTTGTGCACCTTAACAGCCTTATAATTCGGCTCAATTCGCTAATAACCTATAGCTTTAATATTAGATGTTTGTCAGGAAGGGTGTGTTTATTAATGGAAAAAAGAAAGTTTTGGAGCTATGAGAATAAATTAACCGCAATCTTTTTCTTCTCTATCGGGTTTGTATTCTTTGATCGGCTGGCTATCAATTATCTTATTCCATTCATGCAAAAAGATTTTAGCCTGACAAATACTCAAATCGGGATGCTTTCTTCAGCATTAGCGATTACATGGGCACTTTCGGGTCCCATCTTGGGGTATATTTCTGACAGGGTCAAAAGTAAAGTAGCTGTCTTGGTTTCAATGGTCCTGTTCTTTTCCTTTTTATCATTGGCACATGGATTAGCGGCGTCTTTTGGCATCTTGATTGTTTTGCGTTTGTTTATGGGAATCGCTGAAGGACCAATAATCCCAATTTCTTCATCTATATTATCAGTTGAATCTACCCCTAAGCGCAGAGGGTTCAACCTAGGGTTTACGGCTGGGACTTCATATGGTGTTTTTGGGGGATTCTTGGCACCTCTGGTCATTGTTGCATTGGCAAATGCAACTGATTGGCGGACTGCATTTTATTTGACGATCATACCGGGTCTGGTTATCGCCCTTTTCATTGGGAAGGTCGTGAAAAATCCTAAGAAAAATTCTGATATATCCAATTCTCCCGCAATTGCGAAAGAAAAAGTAAGCGCTAAACAAATAATGAAAGATCGGAATATTTGGCTATGTGTCATCGTTTCTTGTAGTTTTTGGGTATTCCTTCTACCTTTCTCCATTTATGCACCTCTTTACCTGATACAAGTAAAGCAATTGTCCCTAAGTACTATGAGTATGGTAATGGCAGCCTTTGGGGCCGGAAATGCAATCTGGGGGTTTATCGTTCCAGCCATTTCAGATCGTATTGGACGAAAACCGACATCTCTTATATTTGGGGTCCTAACCTTATTCGTACCGCTTACGCTAATGTACGTTGACAACGTAGTAGCAATATCCGTGCTGATTTTCGTTTTTGTTTCAGGGATTGGAAATCTAACCATGTTTACGACTACAATTCCGGCGGAAACGGTTCCGATCCAATATGCCGCTGCTACGATTGGCTTTATTCTTGCAGCAACGGAAATTGTCGGAGGCGTCCTTAGCCCTTTGTATAGTGGCATGGCCGCCGACGCTTGGGGTCTTACAGCACCGCTTTGGATTAGTGCTGGAGGCGGGCTTCTTGCTTTTGTTTTCTCACTATTCCTTAAAGAATCGGCACCAGTAAAGGTTAGGGTCAACAAGGAGATGGAAAGTGCCTTATAAAACCCATCGTGAACTTTGATTTTCGTTTCAAGATCTCATCCGAGTGGAAAATTCCTAATAATTTGTATCAAGTGAACGTGTTGAACATCGGAGGCGGAAGATCCAGCTAAGACATTCTTCTTGCCTTCCTTACGTATGATTTGTGATTGGGATTTCTGCACAGCTTGCGTTTGATTATGAAGGCTGGTTTTTGGAAGCGCTTTAAGCATAACGGTATCCTGGAGGGAGAAGTATTGTATAAAAAAACCACTATGGAAGTATTTCCAATAATTGTTCCATTTTGCAATAAGCTGAAGAGCATCAACTTTTACTTAGTAAGATATCAGGATTCCTTGATATTGATTGATGCTGGGATGGACACCGAAGACTGCTGGCGTTCCCTGCAAGAAATTCTAGAGGAAAATCATTATAAATTGATTGATATTTCAGCGATATTACTAACCCATCATCACACAGACCATATTGGCCTGGTTAACAGAATTGTGTGTGCCAATCCCATTCCCGTATATGCACATCCTCGTGCCATCCCTATACTGAAAAGAGACAGCGAATACATGAAACGGAGGAAAGAATTTTTCAGAAATCTGTACCGACAAATGGGGTGCGGTAAATTCGGTGATCGACAAGTGGTCGATTTGCATAATCCAATTCTTCTAACAGAAGATAAAAAAATCGAATGTGATATTAAAGTGGCTCAAGACCTGTTTTTTGACTTTGATATTTTGGATATCCCTGGACATGCTCCCGACCAGATCGCCTTCTATAATAGGAAGTGTAAATGGTTATTTTCAGGAGATTTATTAATTGCACATATGGCCAGCAATGCCTTCATTGAACCAAATCTAGATGGGGCGCGTACAAATTCCTTGATTCAGCAAAAGCGTTCATTGGAAAAGTGCTTATCATTGAATGTGGAGGTCATCTTTTCAGGTCACGGTGATATCTTGGAAAATCCTGTAGATATAATAAAAGAAAGAATAATAGAGTTGGATAAAAAAGCCAACATATACTTGAACATTATCAAATCAGGGATTTCAACTGGACATGACATTGCCCGATTCCGTTTTAATGATAGGTACGAAAAGCGGTTTTTCAATATCATCTCTGAAGTTATTGGTTACCTTGATTATCTGGAATTACTAGGGGAAATTCATAAAGAAATGGAAAATGGAATTTGGCAGTATTATTAATGAGGAACAAATCCGTGTTGGTAATGCGCTGCTTCTGATAACAGCGATTATCTGAATGATATCTATATTCTTCTGTTTTATTGGAAGCATACTAGATAGTTACTTCATTTTCATAAGGATAATTATTCGAATAATAATCGAGAATAGATAAAAAGGTGATGGTTTGTTTCATTATGGAATAAGCTGTCGCCTTTTTCGTTTTTTAAAAGCAAAGGACTTGAAAGGTTAAAAAATCATTTGTAAAGGGGCTATAATTTTGCTGATGAAGTTCATTTTCACAGAACTCCCATGCAGTTCGTTCAATGGGGGACCTTGATATGCACAGTTCCATCATTTCTCCCGTTAACTTTATGAATCTTATCAGCAGTGTTCGAGTTCTATTTGCGCTGCATGAAGACGAATAAACTCTATTCCTGATGGTCACATTAACTATACATGAATAGCCGAGTATTGGAGGGCGATTAAGTGCTAATTAACAAGAACATAATCAAGTGGTCTGCCTAAGCAATAGTAAAACCAACAAAGATATATTTAGAAGTAAATGTAATTCGGCCGATAATCGAGTGAATCATTCAAAGAATCAAAACAAAGCTACTTGCGCATTTCGGTGGATTCAGTTGAAATGATTATCTAAAAAAGAGGTTGTGCTAATGAATGTGAAAAGCAATAAACAAGCTAAAATTGGTATGGGCCTAGGAGCAACTTCTGCTGTTGCTTGGGGTGTAGATACGGTAGTGATCGGCATTATAATCGCAAGTACCCCTTTTAAACAATCGATAATGCTTGCACCAATTATAGCAGCATTCATGCATGACTTTTTCTCGGCGTTATGGGTTACCTTACTTATGATTATAAAAGGTGAATTTATTAATGTATTGAAGTTACTTAAAACAAAAAACGGTGCGATTTTAGTTTTAGGAGCTTTATCTGGTGGACCTTTGGCAATGACCTTTTATTTTTTTGGCATTCAATATGTGGGAGTAACTTATGCCGCAAGCATTTCTTCTATATTTCCTGGAATAGGCGCCGTGCTTGCTTTTACTTTTTTGAAGGAAAAAATGAACAGGAGAGCTTGGCTTGGGATAATGATAAGCATCACAGGAGTAATCATATTGGCCTATATGCCATCAAAATTGGACGTGGATAGTCACTTTTTCATTGGAATATTATTT
Source organism: Peribacillus simplex (assembly GCF_001542915.1). GTDB lineage: Bacteria > Bacillota > Bacilli > Bacillales > DSM-1321 > Peribacillus > Peribacillus simplex_B. The sequence goes on from NZ_LNNH01000059.1 coordinate 230,368, forward strand.
TCATTAGGAGCCGCTATATTTTGGGGACTCGAAGGGGTGATAGGTGCTTGGGGAATGAAGGGAGACGATGTCGTTCCGTTATATGCGATTAACATAAGGCAGATGACCTCTGCTTTATGTTATGGGCTATTTATTGTGTCTTTTATGCATGGCTATCCTCTAGTTCTTGAAGCGGTGTCCTCTAAGATCGTATGGTTAATAGCGATGGCAGGTTTATTGGGAACTGCTAATTATTCTTTATACTACATGTCGATCAACTTAATAGGTGCTGCAAGAGGTCAATCGCTCAACAATACTTATGTTTTTTGGGCAATCGTAACTGAAATCATATTTATAGGCACCCCTGTCAGCTTGCAATTCGTTATAGGCGCAGCAATAGTACTGATAGGTTCCATTCTCGTTTCGGGCAGTGCAAAAGAATAGATGTTAAATACAACTAGCTGCCTGCGGACGGATGCGAAATACCGGAAACAATTACTACTTGATATTAAAAGCTGCCGATGGAGGACCTCCATACATAATGGCAGCAATTGTACCCTTATTTTGCTAGGGGGTAATTGATAATACATAGTTTTAATAAAGTGCTCGACCAATTGAAGCCGGGTTTTTTTTGCATGGTTTCCATCTGATTGCCTTCCCCACACAATTATAGGTTCAGCATTTCAAGTTTTATGAATCATGCCTGGGCCATTTCTGCTCTTATGCTGTGATTATTAGGTATCACCTTCGCTAATTAAATAGGTGGAAATCCTGCCATTAACTTTTGGGAGATTCACAAGGGAGGGAAGTGAAGGTAAAAAGAGGACAAGGAAGTGTATTCCGTAATGGTGGTTTGTAAAATCTTCGATTCAAAGATGGAGCAATATCAGCGAATGGGAATCTTGAAACAGCGGCATCGCTCGGTATTATCGTAAACGTAATATTCGGTATACTTTCCATACTATCTATTATCTTTATGGTGCCTAAAGATACTGGTAAAACATCTAATGCCTCTACCAAATCCCCGGATGTCCCCAAGCGGCAGCCAATTACAGAATGATTTGCCACATTAGTGGCGTTTCGAAACCGAATGAAGGGAAGATGAAATGATGATGAGAAATACGTTAATGGAAATGCTGGAATCCCGTAAGGAAGAAATGATTGAAATCCGTAGGCACCTGCATGAAAATCCTGAGCTTTCTTTTAAAGAAGAAAAGACAGCTCAATATATTATTGATTTTTATAAAGGAAAAGATGTTGATATTCAATCGAATGTAGGAAATGGATATGGAATAATCGTCACGATTAAAGGGAGAAAGCCTGGAAAAAACATCGGGCTCAGAGCCGATTTTGATGCACTTCCGATTGTCGAGGAAACGGATGTACCCTTTAAATCAAAAAATGAGGGCGTTATGCATGCGTGCGGCCATGATGGACATACTGCCTATTTGTTAATTTTGGCGGATTGCCTCATACAATTAAAAGCTGAAATCCCAGGTACGATAAAAATCATTCATCAACATGCGGAAGAAGTTCCGCCAGGAGGTGCTAAGAGTATGGTAGAATCGGGCATGCTTGATGATCTCGATAATATATTTGGAATCCATCTGCTGCCAATGGATGCAGCAGGCGTCGTTGGTTACCACTCGGGATATTCTTTTAACGGAAGAGCTTATATGAAATTGAAAGTTCAAGGCAGAGGCGGACATGGTTCGTCTCCACATCTGGCAAATGATGCCATTGTCGCTGGTGCTCATTTCGTCTCAGCTGCCCAAACGATCATTAGCCGCCGATTGAGTCCTTTTGATATCGGTGTGATTACGATCGGCTCTTTTGATGGAAAAGGGACATTCAATGTCATTAAAGACAGCGTAGAGCTTGAAGGCGATATCCGTTATATGACTGTAGAAACAAAAGCAACCATTGAAAAAGAAGTGAAGCGTCTTGTAAAGGGGCTGGAAGAAGAATTCGGTGTAACATGTGAGCTGACGTATACGAATGATTATCCGCCCCTATATAATGATGCCGCAATTACGCAAAAGGTTGCTGAGTTACTTACATCTGCAAATGATAAAGATATAAAAGAAGTGAAGGAATTTCCCGTGCTTCCTCCATCTGAAGACTTCGCTTATTATGCGGAAAAATTCCCTTCCTGCTTCTTTTACATAGGTTGTACGCCTAAAGGAGTTACGAAACCTTATTTCAATCATCATCCTAAGTTTGATATGGATGAAGATGCCCTTCTTGTGGCAGCAAAAGCAGTAGGATATGTGGTATGCGGTTATTATGAGTTGGATTAGTAGCACTCGGCAAAATGAATGAAGCAAAGCGGAGGCGGGGCTGAATGGGATTAGTCCGGCCCCTTCACCGTTAAAAAAGTTTATCCATTCATTTGATTCCAAAGCATTCACTGTGGTTTTTGCTCGTCAAGAAGGACCATGGGCATGGGGAGAGGGGGAGGAACATTGACATGGGACATTCTTAATATCATTGGTACGATAGCTTTTGCAATAAGCGGTGCTTTCATCGCAAGGGAAGTGAATTACGATTTATTAGGAGGGTACGTTTTAGGCTTTACGACAGCCTTCGGGGGCGGCCTTGTTCGCAATCTATTAATTGAAATACCGATTGAACTTATTTGGTCGCAAGATTATTTATTTGGAATTGCCTTTTTAGGCATTACCATCGCATTTTTCATGCCGGATAATTGGATTGGCCATTTGAAAAAGTGGGTGATATTTTTCGATGCTATCGGTTTAGCGGCATTCGCCATTCAAGGTGCAGACTATGCCGTATCGATTCAGGCACCATTAATAGCCGTTATTGTAGCAGCTGTCATGACGGGAGCAGGTGGCGGGCTGATACGCGATGTATTTGCAGGGCGAAAACCAATGATCTTTCATTCGGAGATATATGCCTTGTGGGCCGCATTTGCAGGTTTTATGATTGGTCTGGATTTAATGCGCGGGCCATATGCAACCCTTTTTCTTTTAATCGTAATCGTTATTTTTAGAATGATATCAGTGCACTTTAAATGGAATCTGCCCCACAAAAAATGATAATCAAATATTAAAAATAAAATTCTTGGCTACATGATCTCTATAAAATTTCTCACTTAAAAACGGGGTTCTATGATGTACTCGGATTTTATCCCTGGATTTTCTACTTTCCGCAATAACATACTATAGGCTTTTACCGTAAGAAGATACAATGGATGAGGATAGCTTGAAAGGAGCATACCTCATGAATATGACATCTTTTATTTTTTACTGTTTTATCGTTACGTTTACACCAGGACCGACCAATATCGTCATATTGACCACCGTGCATAACTCCGGCACTAAAAAGGCCATGGATTATACGTATGGAGCGACGATTGCTTTTGGTGTCTTGCTCGCCATTTCTGCTATACTGAACACCTTACTTGTAACGGTCATACCAAGAATTTTACTCGTCATGCAGATAATCGGAAGCGTTTATATGTTGTATCTTGCTTATCAGGTATATAATATGGATACATCCAAACCGTCTGTAAACGAAACAGGCAGCTTTATGTCTGGATTTCTTACACAGTTTTTAAACCCAAAGGTACTGCTTTTTACAATGACTGTAATTCCCACCTATATTATGCCCTATTATGTATCAATGGCTGCGGTTACAATAAGTGTTGTCGCCATTACGATAATTGGGTTCCTGGCATTCATTGCGTGGGTACTTTTCGGAGCGATTTTCAAGGGGTTTTTACAGAAGTATAAAAAGATCGTAAATATATTGATGGCTTTGTTTTTAGTTTACGCTGCAATCATGATCTGGATATAGGCAGGCTACTTAAGAGGTGAGATATATGGAAAAGTTCATCTATAAAAAATCGGCAGGCATAACGGCCTTGTCAGCAAGCATCACTGATTTTTCGTATAAAAGGCACGCTCATAAAGAATATGCCATAGGAGTCACCTTGCGCGGTATTCAGCACTATAACCTGGATGGCCATTTACACTTGTCCTACGAAAATGGCATCATGTTTTTTAATCCGGAACAGGCACATGATGGAATGGCCCATGATGAGACAGGTCTCGATTATGTGATGCTGTATATAGATCCACAAATGCTTCTGCAGGTAATGGATAAAAAGGATATCATCCTCTTTCCGAAACCCAATGTGTATGATGATAAGCTTAAACAAGGAATATTACGGCTTTCCCATGCAATATTAAATGAAAAAGATGAGACATTGTGCAGTGAATTACTTGTTGCCCTTACCGATAGCCTAATTGAAACGAATCTTTCTAACACGTATAAGAAAGACCATAAGCTAATTAAAACAGCAAAAGACATGCTTCACGCCAACTTACAAAGCGTACTTAAACTTGATCAGATGTGTAAAGAGCTTGATTTATCCAAATTTCAGTTCATTAGATTATTCAAGGCCCATACTGGAATCACACCGTATCAATACTTCCTTAACTGCAGGTTAGAGCACGCAAAGCAGTTAATAGAAAAAAAACGAGATATTTATTCAGCAGTAGCGGAGTGTGGTTTTGTTGATTTAACCCATTTAAACAGACACTTTAAAAGCGTTTACGGAACAACCGCCTATGAATATATGTCATATATGAATTGAAAAAGATGGACCAATCCACTTAATTGGAATTCCAAGAATGCATGCCAACCTTGCTGGATGAAACAAAGCCAAAAGAAGACCAACCCATCTGGATCGTTGGATACCGTTCGTTGGAACCTTCAGGGAGGGAGTAATCAACCATGCCCTTAAAAGCAGGGGATATCATTACGTTTGCACGGACATTTACTCTAAGGGATGTTGAAGTATTTACAGCTATTTCGGGTGATGAAGGGATTCACCATGTTTCCCCGGACGAACAAGGAAGACTTGTCGTACAAGGATTATTAACGGCGACTCTGCCAACAAAAATTGGCGGGGAGCATAACGTATTGGCTCGAACCATGAATTTTGATTTTTTGAGACCTGTATTTACAGGAGATACAATCAATTGTGTAGTTAAAATCGAGGAATTCGAAAAGCAAGAAAATGATAGGAGTGCTATCCATGCAGCCTTCTTATGTAAAAACCAGAATGAAAAAGAAGTCCTAAAAGGGAATTTCAAAGGAATAATTCTTTAATCCCACCATATTCCTCACTATGTGCTTCAGTAAAATTTTTAAATACGGCTAATAATTCATATACAAGGCTTGCGCAACCCAATTGTATATACATTTCATTTGCATGTAAATGTACTAGTTTTATAGACTAGGTCAATTTCTTCGGAATAACCTGCCGCGATCTTTAAGAGATAATCTAATAATTTGAGCGACTACTAGCGAATTTTGTACTTATTCTTGTGAACAGGCCAGTTTACTCGTTTAATTTGGGCAATCTCCTGGCGAATTCGAGAAGTTTACTCGCCAATTTAAGCCGTTTAACTTGCGATTTGGCGGGCTTTCTCATCAATTTCTTATTTAAAAGCATCTATCATACCTAGATAGGTGCTTTTTGTCATCCTTCAGTTCTTCAACTAACCTATTTAGGCTAAGGAACCCTGTGATAAATCATCGACGAGTATCTAACATATTCCTTCATTAATAAATCATCCTATACACTCTTAACGATATTCGTTCCCCCTGCTGGAGAAAATGGTCATATTTCCTCAAATGCAAACAAACACGAGAAAAGTTACCAAAACTAGATTGACAATGAGAATCATTATCATATAAAATAGTAAATGAAATTGATAATCATTTTCATTCGTTGTTTTTTCTTTATATGTCAGTCATAAGAATGACAAAGTGGATAAACAGATATGGATCAGGATAAATAAATTATAAAAATCGATTGACGAAAAAATCAATGTAAGCGGGGGAATAAACCAATGGATAAAAATCATGTAATTTTAGAACCTTTTCAACATCAAGTAAGCTGTTGCTGCCCGGGGCAGAAGCACCTGCATATGATCGACTTCTTTCCAGGAGATGTATGGACAATTACCGATGAGCGGAAATATGTAGATTGTCTAGGATGGCACTTTTTGATCGTGGTCAACGAAGAGTATCAGTTTTTTATGCAAGTGGCAGACATCGAGGAGCTGTATTCCACTGGCACCATTTGCTCCATATTGGATTTGGATCTGAGAATTAATCATTTGGGCTTTAAAATCAACGAAGCACTCGATGCACATGATAGGGAGTCGTTTCTTTCGTTTGCTGATGAACTGAGCTGCGTCCAGGAAATAAAGAATAAAATGAACACGGAAGATGTGCATGCGTATTAAGCAAACAGGGTGCACTTGTTAAGGTGTATGCGGTGATGACGTTCTTTCTCCTGAAGATAAGAATGAAAGGATAAGCATTCAAATAATAAAAAGCATGGTTGGAAGGGGAAAATTGCATGTCTAAAATCATTATTATTTTTGCCAGTATGAGTGGCAATACAGAAGAAATGGCGGACTCCATTGCAGCAGGAATCAAGGAGAACGATGTGGATATTGAAATGATAGATATAATGGATAGTCCAGAAGCATCCATACTTGAAGGGTACGATGGTATCTTATTAGGTGCATACACGTGGGGGGATGGAGATCTGCCGGATGATTTTTTAGACTTTTATGATGAAATGGATGATGTTGATTTAACCGGAAAGAAAGCTGCGGTGTTTGGTTCAGGCGATTCATACTATACACACTATTGTGCAGCTGTAGATATTTTGAGCGAAAAATTAAGGGAACGGGGCGCTGATATCGTCATGGAAGGGTTAAAAGTCGAATTAACCCCAGAAGATGAGGAAATCAAAAGGTGCCAGGATTTCGGGAGGGAGTTCATGAAAAAAAGTTTGGTTTCTTCCATATAATTTTAGACAGCATAGGGTAAAGAGGAGTGAAGGGAATTGATGGGGAAGGAATATCGGGTTTCGATTGCCACTTTGACTGATTATCATTTACAAGATTTCATAAGATGTCCTTATCAATTTTACTTTCATCATATTGAAGGAAAAAGCGCAGCTCAACATAATTGGCGAAAGATGGTTCAATTTGTCATTAATCAAGTTGTAAGTCGATATTATAAACTTCCTCTTGAAAGCCAGACGACCAAGACGGTTATGGAGCTCATAGATGAACATTGGAGAGTCATTGATGTACGACAGTTCGAGTCAAAGATTCAGTATTATTTGGCTTTAGCCAAAATATCAGACCATTTGAACCAATTTTTAACTTCTGGGAAAAATGAATACCCTCCTTTGTTTTTATATGAAAAGCTCAACATGACGATTGATGAGCTTGGGACCGACCTTTCCTTAACTCTCGAAGTGGCAGAATGGTCAAGCAACTCATTCATCATCAAAAAATATTTAGTCGATACTACTGAAGATATGAACATTTTGTTTATTCATATGATTTCGGTATTTTGTCAAAAGGCATTTGGTCAATTACCTGAGAGAATTGAAATCATCTCGCTTATGGACGGTAAACTGAAACCATACATTCCAATCATGGAAGACGTTTCGAACGGATTGGAGTACCTTAACATCATCAAGAATCTTTTGCAACAACCTAAAAATTACTTGAAAACGGATTGCGCAACGGTTTGCAGTAGTTGTTCTTATCAAAAAAGGTGCTATGAAGGCATTAATATGAATCACGATGGTTTTATAATCCAATGACTATGCTCGCGGCTGCGATCAGGTTAGTATTTTATGGGCATCCGCTGATGAAGGAAGAGAAAAACACCTTGAAAACGGGTATTTACATAATTTTTTAAAGGCGGATCATTCCATATCGGGATAATCCGCACTATCGTTTATATAACGTAAAACATCACCTCATATCCTCTAACCTTCAGCTATGAACATGGAAAAGGCTCTTATCAGTTCTTTCTCCATACTGCTGATCATTCATACCCGGTTACTATTACTCCATCGATATTGTTGCCCGAAATCTCGTAATGGTTATTATGTGGTACTTTAATTGTCATGCTTTCAGAAACAAGGTAATAAGAAATTGTATATTGTACCCCGTTAACATTTGCAGCAGTGGACTTTTCTTTTTTGAGGAAATCTAAATATTCCTCCAAGACGAAATTTTTTTTATGCATGATCGCGCTGTGTGGCAAACCTACAAAACGGATATGCCACGGTTCATATTGAATGCCTGTAACATCGATTTTATCCTTTGGATAGCGTAAAATAAAACCGTATTTCCAAGCATTTCTTTCTATCCATTTTCCTTCCGCCGCTTCACTCATTTTCATCTGTGAAGAACCTACATCAAGGGATATACCCAAATTGTGTTCACTATAGCCGGCAGGCAAGGCATAGTCAGGTCCCATTTCCCGGTAAAGTTCACGTTGCTTATTCATACCCCGGTATCCACTATTAATCAAGAAATGATGAACCCCTTCTTTTTTGGCAGCCGTTATCATCTTCGAAAATGCAAGTGCGACATCCCTTGATAACTCAATATTGCCATCAAGCAATCCGTAGCCCTCTGTCAATTCCTTGTTCGTAAATAAATTTACGATATCCGACTTTTCACTTTCTGAATGAACAGGAAATTCACTGTTGACCAAGAGCAGATTTCCTTGGTATACCTGTTCTTTGGAAATCTCTTTCCGCTGAATGTTTTTAGGAATGCCTATATCGGCTAATTTAACTTTTTCATATCGATCATATGTTTGAATCTCGACTTTCCCATGAAAAGTCGGTGCTATATAAATGAAACCAAAACCGATACTCAATCCAAAAAAAAATAAATACCCCAACTTTTTCAATGTAAGCTTCCTCCTTGATCTTATCTTCTTATAAGATAGGACAAACTTTTTAAAAAAAGAGTGGGGTAATTCTTAAATTTTTCTTAAATCATTCTTTGGGATGTGAGCTTCATCATTTTATCCACTTTCTTGAGGTAATCGAACTTCAAAAACGGTATGCATAAAACTACTTTCGGCACTGATTGTCCCGTTATGCTGCTCCACGATGTTTTTTGCAATGAATAAGCCCAGCCCAGTGCTGTCTTCTTGGTGAGCTCGAGCTTTGTCCCCAGTATAAAACATATCAAAAAGATGCGGCAGTTCATTTTGAGGGATGGGATCTCCATAATTCACAACTTGAACAACCAATTCCCCAGAATGTATAAAGCCGCGAATGTCTACAAACTGACCGTCGCTTCCATAACGATTTGCATTGATTAGAAGGTTTTCAAACACGCGGGCTAAAAGGGCTCCGTCTGCAACAATTGGTAATGGGGAAGGAATATTCATTCGCGCGGTTAAATGATTTTTTTCAAAAACAGGGTACAATTCTTCCGTTAGTTGGTTGAGCAAATCGGCTAAGTTAATTTGCTTTTTATAAACTGGCAGCATCCCATAGTTCATTCTCGTTATCTCGAATAATTCATCTATAAGCCGTTCTAAACGCTGTGATTTAGTAAACGCAATCGTTAAAAAATGTGTGATCTGCTCCTTAGTCAATTTTTCATCTTTAAGAATTAAATCGATATAACCTAAAACAGACGTAAGAGGCGTACGCAAATCATGTGCTAAATTTACGACCAACTGATTCTTGCTGCTTTCCGAAAAATCTCCTCTTTCAATAGCTTCTTTCAACTTCTCGCTTGCCAAGTTGATATCTTGGGCAATATCCCTGAATTCATCATAGGTATTTATTTGAACCTTATATGAGAAATCTCCTCGAGCTAGATGGTGGATCCCTGTTGAAATCTTATTGAAGTAGGTCGAATAGGGCTGGGTCAGTACATAAAAAAACAAGATCGAAAGCGGGATGAACAGTAGTAAAAAGAAGTTAATGTCACCAATTTCATTCATCAATCGACGATAAAAAGTCAGCCTGTCGCCAAACTGGACATAGGTATGATAATAAATTTGAAGTCCCTTAAAGATGGAATAGGTGATGATACCAGCAAATAGCATACTTAAACCGAATAATAGCACCATCTTCGAACGAAAACCGCGTACAGCTTTAGCCATTGAATGCATATCCGACACCCCATACGGTTTTAATCCATGTATTCTTCCGTGTATCTTTTTCCAGCTTTTTTCGTAACGTGCGAATATGTACCATAACGGTATTTCCACTTTCAAAATAAGCTTGGTCCCAAACGTGCTGAAATATGTTTTCCACACTATAAACCTTCTTTGGATGACTGGCCAATAAATGTAAAATATCAAACTCCTTTGGGGTAAGTTCAATGTTTTCACCATATAAATTTACGGTGCGCTGATCAGGAGAAATAACCAGCCCGCCAAATTCCAAGTTCGTTTTATGATCTGTTTTTGGTTGATTAAGCTTCGTAAAGCGCCTCAGCTGAGCGTTGACACGGGCAACCAATTCCATGGGGATAAATGGTTTGGTCATATAATCATCTGCTCCAATCACAAGTCCATGGACCTTATCGAAGTCAGAGGTTTTTGCGCTCAAAAATATGACAGGCATATTATGCCGTTCGCGAATGTGACGGATTACTTCATATCCATCCATTTTCGGCATCATGATATCCAGAATCAGCAAATCAACATTTTGGGTCTCGGTAACATCAAGGGCTTCTTGACCATCAGAGGCTGTAATGACATGGTACCCCTCTTTTTCCAAAAGGATGGAAATTAGATCGGCAATTTCTTTTTCATCATCCGCTATTAAAATTGATAGACGTTTCATTCATTCCCACTCCCATTGAAAATTACAATCTAATTGACTCTTGCCATAAGAAACGCCATAGCTTGGGGATCTGTAGCAAGAGCTTTCTAACATGAATGATAATTCATGCAGATCTTCTTTATTATTTTCCATTATACCCTTAACTACTTCAAGGATATGGCCTTTTTTCTGAACTGTTATAAAACTATTGCTATCCAGCTGTATAAGCAATCTTCCCTTGCTTTCATAGGAAAATGATACTGCCGGAGCCAATTATGGATGATGATAAATACATGAGGTCGCAGTCGAGAATCAGAAACAGCGAAACGTTTACCTTGACGGAACGATCCTGTCCTAACAATATGAATATTTCGCCTTGAAAAAGAAAAAACACAAATGTCAGGCTGAAAAAATTGTATAAGAAACGGCGTTATATAATCGTACAAAAATTGATAGGAAAATAAAAACGATGGAAGAAGAGCACTCCATCGCTCAGACTGTAGACAAACTCGATGAAAATCGAGTTTGTCTATTTTTATGGCCTGTACAATTTAGACGTTGATTTCCACTCCAGGCACTCGCTTTCCGC